>NZ_STGF01000021.1 GCF_005222705.1 Paenibacillus sp. SY21-1
CGGGGCGACGTGACGGTGGAGCTTGCCTACGAGCTGAAGCCGGACGAGCATCCGGACCGGATTATCGTGACGTATATCGGGGAAGCGGGCCAGCGCGAGATCGTGACGAACGGCCGCTATAACCCGGCAACGGGCAAAGTGATCTTCAAGCCGGGGCAGCTTGGCGTGTATACGGTTGCGCATGCCGCAGCGGCATTCGAGGACGTATCGGGCGGCTGGGCGAAGGATGCGATCGAAGCGCTGGCGGTGCGCGGCATCGTGAAGGGCGACGGAGACGGAGCCTTCCGGCCATCCGGAGAAGTGAGCAGAGCGGAGTTTGTCAGTATGCTGCTGAGGCTGCTGGGACTGGAGGCAACGACCGATGAGGCGCCGTTTAACGATGTAGACCCGGATGCGTGGTATGCCAAGCAGGTAGCGGAAGCGCACAAGCTGGGCATCGTAAGCGGCCGTCCGGACGGCACGTTCGGCGGAGACGAGCGCATTACGCGTGAAGAGATGGCGGTGATGGCGCACCGCGCGGCGAAGGCGGCGGGTCTTGCGATGAACGGTGGCGCGGAAGCGTCAGGCGGAGCATTCGCAGACGAAGCAAGCATTGCGGGGTATGCGCGGGAAGCCGTAGCGGCGATGCAGGCGTCAGGCGTCATTCGCGGAATGGGCGACAACAAGTACGAGCCGCAGCAAACGGCGACCAGGGCTCAGGCTGCCGTGATGATCCTGAATCTGTTCAAGCTGGAGGAAGCCGGGGCGGAGTTGGATTGATAGCCTTGCAAGGAACAAAACGGAAGCGGCTCGGGGGATTACTCAGTCGCTTCCGTTTTTTTACCCGAAATAACCGGATAGGCGCGGTAGAGCTTGTATCACAAGCCGCAATGGACCAAACATGAAAAAGGGAGGCTGGCTAAATCATCGTGGCAGCGATTATTTTTCAGGGAAGCCTAGTAGGGAAGCCGAGAGGTGGAAAGAAGCCCTGTTACAGCTGCTCCTCTTGAACGGCCTCGCCGAAATATAAAAGCTCTCAACGTTAAGCTATAATCACATTTCTAACTCATTCTGCTTCCGAGAGCTCCAAAAGCGGAGCTCCAGTCACATTTCTAACCAATATGGCCTCCGGTAGCTCTTAAAGTCGGGCTACAATCACATTTCTAACTCATTTTGCTTCCGAGAGCTCCAAAAGTGGAGCTCCAGTCACATTTCTAACTCATTTTGCTTCCGAGAGCTCCAAAAGTCGAGCTACAATCACATTTCTAACTCATTTTGCTTCCGAGAGCTCCAAAAGTGGAGCTCCAGTCACATTTCTAATTCATTTTGCTTCCGAGAGCTCCAAAAGCGGAGCTCCAATCACATTTCTAACTCATTTTGCTTCCGAGAGCTCCAAAAGTGGAGCTCCAGTCACATTTCTAACTCATTTTGCTCAAGAGAGCTCCAAAAGTCGAGCTACAATCACATTTCTAACTCATTTTGCTCAAGAGAGCTCCAAAAGTCGAGCTACAATCACATTTCTAACTCATTTTGCTCAAGAGAGCTCCAAAAGTCGAGCTACAATCACATTTCTAACTCATTTTGCTCAAGAGAGCTCCAAAAGTCGAGCTACAATCACATTTCTAACTCATTTTGCTTCCGAGAGCTCCAAAAGTGGAGCTCCAGTCACATTTCTAACTCATTTTGCTTCCGAGAGCTCCAAAAGCGGAGCTCCAGTCACATTTCTAACCAATATGGCCTCCGGTAGCTCTTAAAGTCGGGCTCCAATCACATTTCTAGCCAACTGTTCTCCCATGAGATCCGAGAGGACCATGTCATCCCTGCTACGTCATTGATTCAAAAGAGCAAATAAAAAGAAATATGGGCGTATACGCATGCTACAATATGGTTATGGTAATGCCATCTAATTGATAGGAGAGGTGTTCTGTTCATGGCAGCTAAAGCTAAGCAAATTTTTGTCAACTTGCCGGTTAAGGATTTAACGGTGTCCGTTGATTTCTTTACCGCAATCGGCTTTGAGTTTAACCCGCATTTTACGGATGAGAATGCGACATGCATGGTAATCAGCGACACGATTTATGCGATGCTTCTGGTTGAGCCTTATTTCCGCGACTTTACCAAAAAAGAGCTGCCTGATCTCTCGCGCAGCGCAGAGGTGATCGTAGCATTAAGCTTGGATAGCCGCGAGCAGGTGGACGAGCTTGCCGACAAAGCTCTTGCAGCCGGAGGCAAACAATCGAATGAGCCTGTCGATCATGGCTTTATGTACACGCGCAGCTTTCAGGACCCTGACGGACATTTGTGGGAGCTGTTCCATATGGATGAAAGCGCGATTCCGCCGCAAGAGTAGGCTGAACACGCATGCTGCACGAAAGGAAGAGCCTCTATTTCGCTTAAAAGCGGGATAAAGGCTCTTTTTGTCATTCCGCAAACGCAGATTTTCCGGGCCATGCTTGGGTCGGCCTGATGCGCGTCTAAAAGATTCGCTGCGTATGCTGCAACCATTTGATCGATTATTCGTCAGTAGAGGTGCATGCGTTGTTTGAGTTGTAAGCAGCCCATTGGTTTAGAAGGGAGGAGCATCGGGATGGAGTTTGCGGGAGCGGTGGTCATCGGGGGGGTGATGGCGATGATCGGCCTGCGCTTTATTGCTCGCGGGCGCAAATATTCGGCCGTCAAGGGAAGCAGGATATTTCAGGTGTACGGCTACCTCCTGATAGCGCTGGTGCTTGCGCTCGGCGTATTCGGCGTTATGTCCTACGGGGACGCGCTTGTACACGAGCAAGCGCATTAGCAGCTAGAAGCCGGGCGTGATCCGGTACGCCCCTCAAGCGAACCGGGTCAAGCCGAAGATCGCGACAGATACGACGGCTGCCGACAGGCCGAGGTAGACGAGCAGGCCGCGCTTGGCGGCCGACACCGCTGTACCGAGGGAAAACATCGCTGCGCTGATTAGGAATTGCAGCAGAAACAGCAAAAGCTCGGGCGACAGAGGCGCTATAAGCCAGGCGAACCAGAAGCCCATCATCGCCGGCACGGCGGCAGCCGAGCATAGGCTTGCAAACAGCAGCAGTGCAATGCGGGCCGCATAAGAGCGCCGCTGCCAGAGATGGAGCAAGGTGCATGCCGGCAGGAGCAGTACAAGATACGGCGCAAGCGTCCAGCCGACTAGCCGGCTGCCTTCATTGCCAAGCGTTTCGCCGTACAGCAGAAACAGACTGCCCATATAGCCCAGCAAGCCGGCAAAATAGCTGGCACAGGCTATCGCTGTATACATTAAAAATCGAATCATGCTTAAACCGCCTCCCCTACGGTAAGCATAAGCCAGCCAGCTGTCGCGCAACAGTTCTAACTTTTGTAGAACCCGGCCGATTGGGCTATAAGGCAATAAACGGCCAGCGGTCAGCTAGCCTTTTTTAAGCTTGGAAGGATTGTTGATTTTGTAAGGGACGGGATGTTTGGTCAGTTTTTTGGCGACCACCTTCGCTTCGAACGTAATCGTATCGCCTACCTCAAGCTCAAGCTTTTTAAGAGTAGCGCTATAGCTGGACCAGGCTTCGCCGAGCGCGAGCTCGGGCTCGAGAATCGCTACCTCCCCGTAAATAATCACTTCATCGTCATTGTCCGAAAAATGATTGGGCACGGTCGTAAACTCCTGAATTTTGGCTGTCATCGCTACCTTCTCCTCGGGCAGCTGAAGCTTTTCCTTTTTGCTTTTCTTCGCGGCTGCCTTTGGCGGGGCCGCGTCTCCGGAAGATTCGGATGCGGCTTGGCCTGTCAGGGCGGGCAGCTCCTCCGTAACGTTCATTGCCGTTGTTTCCGCAGGCAAAATCGTCTCCTGCTCCGCAGCATCCGCTTCAGTCGGCCCGGCTGCGGCTGCGCCTGAAGACGCCTGCGCTTGCGCGCTCTTTGCCGGCTCCGAGGCAGACGCCGTATTTTTGACGCCGTAGCTGCTCGCCTGCATCTCCTTCAAGTAGGAGGGGTGAATGCAATGCAGCTTGTCATCGCCGATACGAATGACGGCGGTTATCGCGTCAACGTAACCGACGATGGCGCAAGGAACAGGACTGCCGCCTCCTTTGTAGAAAAATGGCTTCAGCTTGACCGCCTTGTCCGAGAGCAGCCCCCATTCCTTGCATTTGTCGAGCTGTTCGGACTCCTCCTGGAATGCCTCGTACGAAACGGGCGTGATCGTAAACGCTTGTCCCATAGCTAATCCGCCTTTCTGGAGCTGCATCATAGCCCAATCTGAAAATCATTCGATTGATCGGGGCCGATGCGCTTGCGAGATACTGTTAGTTTATCATTTTTTGAGAAAGGATGCGCAGTCGTCCGTGAAGGGGGGCTACGCATGAAGGATAGCCCTTTCGAGTCATGGCAAAGCGAGGATTAAAGGAGACAATGAAGAGTAAAGCGAATCAGGCAGGGAGAGGGGCAAGAAGAGATGGAGCTTCTGGACAAAAAACGTTCGTTCTGGCTGTTTCTCGCATGGGCGACAGCCGTTCTCGCTACCGCAGGCAGCTTGTATTTGAGCGAGGTGATGCATTTTATTCCTTGCAGCCTGTGCTGGTTTCAGCGTATTTTTATGTATCCGCTGGCGTTGCTGCTCGGCATGGCCTACACAAGGAGCGATTCGGGCATCGTCGTCTATGCGCTTCCGCTAGTCGTAATTGGCGGGGGCTTTTCGATGTATCATACGATTTTGCAAAAGCTGCCCGAAGATTCCGTGCTGGCCGCCTGCGGTCCGGTGTCCTGTCAGGGCGATTATTTGAACTGGTTTGGTTTTATTACGATACCGATGCTGGCGTTGACGGCTTTTGCGATCATTCTCGTATCGCTGCTTCGGCTCCGTGCGTTGGAGCGGGCTGCAAAAGCGGAGTAAGGGGTGTGAATAGGGCGATCAAGCAGGCGCACTTTCCTTATAAAAGGAAGGGGCGCCTGCTTGGCGTGCACAGAAATACTCCCAGCGACTGCTTCCGTCATCAGCCGAGATGCCTCGAAGGCTAGCATGAGCCGGGCAAGGACGACGCGGGCTTCGCGCTTTCGCTTTACGAGCGTGCCCGACTGAAAGCGTTGTGCAAAAATCGCTATACGAATGTCTTGTGATCCACTATGATGAATAAAACCCGCTTTTACGGACATGGCATCCATACCGTCATGCGTGGCAGCGAACTCGGATCAAGGGCGGAGTGTGATGGGATGTTATGATGCTGACGAACAGGCTGAAGCGCTACAACTGGTTCCACAACCGGTTAATCCGCGGAAAAATTACCCTCGTATATGTGCCGCTTATTATCGTGCCCTTGCTGGTGCTCGGACTGGCGGCCAATCATATTTATACGAAGGCGATCGTAGAGCGGACCGTGCAGAATGTGTCGGACAACTCGGGGCTTATTATCTCTCAGCTTGGAGGGATGCTGGAAAATGCGCGCAGCGCGGCCAATATGCTGACCTTAAACCTGAACAAGGTGCTGGCCGAAGCGGGCAGCAGCGGGGAAGGCAGAATGTCGGAGCTGCAGCGGTACACGCAAATTACGAACCAGCTTAGCTATGCGCTCGTCGTGTTCCCCGATGTGGACTCCGCCGTTTTTATGGATGATAAGGGCCAAGTGTACGGCTCTGCGGCCGCGCTCGAGCAGCATAAAGAGCTTGCGGCGGCCAGTCCCATGCTGGAGAGGCTCAAAGCCTCGAACGGCGCCGTTGTCTGGTTTCCGATGCAGACTCGCAGCTATTTCGTCTTGGACGAGCAAAGCCCGGTCCTCACCCTCGGCAAACGCATTGCCAATATCAATACGGGAGCTGCGCTCGGCTACCTGTTTCTAAACCTGAAGGAGAGCGATTTGTCCGCGGTGTATGGCGGCATCGGGTCGGTCAAGCGCGGCACTTACATGATCGTGGACGAGCGTGCGCAAGTCGTTTCCTCGCAGCACACGGAAGAGGTGCTTCAGCCGGTGGAGGAGCCGCTATTGCGGCAATGGATGCTTCAGCCAACCGCTTCAACGGAGGTCAGACAGCTTGAGCAGGGAAAGACGCTGCTCATCGCCGCCGATATTCCCGAGCTGTCGTGGAGGCTGCTCTCCCTTGTGCCTTATAATCTGCTCACAGAGGAGACGGGACAGCTTGCTTTGCTCATCTCGCTGATCGGTCTTGTCTGCTTTGTCATTGCTTTTATAGGGGCGGGCATGTTATCCAACGTAATCGCCAAGCCGATTATTCGGCTGGCCCGCCATATGAAGAAGGTTAACGAGGGCAATCTGGATCAGCAGATTGAAGTAAACTCGGCCGATGAAATCGGGCTGCTGGCTTCGGGCTTTAACACGATGCTGACCCGCGTGCGCGAGCTGCTGAGCAATATCGGAGCGGAGCAGCGGAAAAAGCGGGAATACGAGCTTGCGCTCATGCAGGCGCAGATTAAGCCCCATTTTCTGTACAATACGCTGGATGTGATCTACACCCTATCAGAAATGGGGCGCGCGCGCGACGTGCAGCGCACGACCAAATCGCTGGCGGACTTCTACCGGTCGGCGCTTAGTCAAGGGCGCGATTTGATCGAGCTGGAAACCGAGGTGAGAAGCTTAAAGGATTATTTATCGATTCAGCGAATTCGCTATTCAGATGTATTTGATTATACGATCGACATTCCGCCTGATTTGGCGGGCTGCATTATTCCTAAGCTGACGATTCAGCCGCTGGTTGAAAATGCGATTTATCATGGCTTGAAGCACAAGCAGGGCTTCGGCAAGCTGACCATTCGCGGCAGCAAGGAAGGCCGGCGTATCGTGCTTACGGTGAGCGATGACGGAGCGGGCATGGCTGCGGAGAGGCTGGAGCAGGTTCAAGCCGGCCTTCTCGATCCTGGCAGGCCGGCGGGCTACGGGCTGAGCAGCGTGCATGAGCGGATCAAGCTGTATTTTGGCGAAATGTACGGGTTGTCGGTAGACAGCGACTTGGGAGCGGGAACATCGGTAACGGCAACCCTTCCCTTGGACGCCTGGCAGGAGCGTGAATAAACGAATGCTAAAATTAATGATTGTAGACGACGAAATTATTTTCCGCGATTATTTGAAGTCGGCGCTGGCGTGGGAGGAGCTTGGCTTCACGTTGACTGCGGAGGCGCGCAATGGAGTGGAGGCGCTGGAGCTTGCTAAGGAAGAGCAGCCGGATATTGCTTTGGTCGATATTACGATGCCATTCATGGACGGCTTGCAGCTGACGGAGCAGCTCAATGCCTTGTATCCGGCGACCAGCGTCGTGCTTATTACCGGCCATAGCGAATTCGACTACGCGCGCAGGGCGCTGAAGCTAGGCGTGGAGGACTACATTCTCAAGCCGTTCTCCAAGGACGAGCTGCTGCTGACCCTGATTCGGCTGCGGCAGCAGCATCGCAGAGCGCAGGAGGAGCGTCTTACGATGCAAGGCAACCTGGAGCTTATGAAGGAAAGCTTTCTGGGGCAGCTTATCGGCAAGGAATACGCTTTGAGCGAGGAGGAGACGGAGCGCAGGCTAAGCGCGCTTGGGGTAGAAGCTGCATCCGGCGCGTATTCGGTTGCCTGCATCGAGATCGACCGGATGGATTTGAAGTGGAGCAAGCCGGAGGACCGGATGCTGATGAAGTATGCCGTCAAAAACGTATTAAACGAGGCGCTCGAGGATAGCGGCAGCTATATTATTTTTAACGGTCCTGAGGGGAGAATCGTTTGTCTTGTCCGTCATGCCGGAGGCTGCACGGGGGAGACGCTGCCGCTGGAGGGCTACGAGAAGCTTTGTTTTCTGATACACAAATATTTGAAGTTCACGATAACGATCGGAGTGGGGAGCAGCAAGGCGGGATTCAGGGGCATTTCCGGTTCTTACGTGGAGGCGCTGGATGCGCTGCAAAGCAAGTTTGTCCTGGGGAGCGGGCGCGTGATCGCGTTCGGCGAGCAGCTTCCCTCTGCAGGCAACGAGCCGCTGTATCCGCCGGAGGTCAACGAGGAGCTGCTTGTGCTGCTCCGGCAGAACGATTGGGAAAGGGTTGAGCGCAAGCTCGACGAGCTGTTTCATAAGGCAAGGCAGCGGAGATTGCCGATCGACTACATTTATGTGATCTGCATGGGGCTTGTGTCGGTCAATCTTGCGTATTTCGCGGAATCCGGCCATCCCGTCGAGGATTGCTTCGGCGAGCAGTTTTATCCCTATGATGAAATTCGCAAGCTGGATTCGGCCGAATCGACCTTTGCATGGCTCAAGGAGCTGTTCCGTAAATCGCTCGAATACACAGGGAAGCACCGCCATACCCGTTCCTCCCAGATCGCCAAGGCGGCAAAGGCGTATATGGAGCAGCACTACAGCGATTCGGGACTTTACCTGGAGCAAATAGCTGGCCATGTGTTTATTAACGCAAGCTACCTGCGCGCCGTGTTCAAAAAAGAGATCGGCGTAACGGTCAGCGATTATTTGACGCAATACCGGATGCAGAAGGCGCGCGAGCTGCTTAGCGGCAATACCGTGCGGCTGGCCGACATCGCAGAGCGGGTGGGGTACAACGATCCCGGCTATTTCAGCAAAAGCTTCAAAAAGTTTTACGGTTATTCGCCAAGCGAATACGAAAAAATCCGCCAGTAGCAAGCGCAGGATTTCAGCCTGCAAGCAGCAGACAAGAGAGGCCGCCGCCGGCGGCCTTTTTGGCATAGGAGGACAGCCTCGGCCAGTGCCGGCTTAACCGGCTGCGGCGGAACTGCCGCTGAATAAACGCACAAGCGCGGATTTTACCAAAAGCACGCACTTTTTTCATTATCACGCGCAAGCTTGCGGCCTATAATCAGAAGTGTAAAGAGAAACCTAATTGGGAGGTCACACAATGAAAAAGCTTGCGATTGCTTTGATGAGCCTAAGCCTGATGTTCGCTGCAGCTTGCGGAACGAACGGCAATACGAATAACGGCGAAGCGACGAATGCGCCCGCTCCGGCAGCCGGAGAAGCTACCCAGACGCCTGCGGAGGAGACGGCTAAGCCGGTGAAGCTGCGTATTTACGCCCAATATGCCGATGACGACACCAAGCTGCCTTACGATTACGCGGTGGCGGAGCTCAAGAAAGAGATGCCGAATGTCGAGCTGGAGCTTGAGGTTCAGGCGCAGGATGACGGCCAAAAGCTGAAAACGTACGCCGCAACAGGCAATCTT
The DNA here is from genome assembly GCF_005222705.1 of Paenibacillus sp. SY21-1. Lineage (GTDB taxonomy): Bacteria > Bacillota > Bacilli > Paenibacillales > Paenibacillaceae > Pristimantibacillus. The sequence continues at coordinate 9,143 of NZ_STGF01000021.1, forward strand.
CCGGATATTTATCAAGCGGGCCTCGACATTATCAACACGTTCAAAAAATCTGGCAACATTCTGGAGCTGGATAAATACGTAGACGAGCTGGGCTTCAAGGACAAAATGTATCCAAGCACGATGAACACGCTCGTTACGGAGGACGGACATACGTATGCCTTCCCGTATGCAGGCAACGAGTTTGCTCTGCTCTACTACAACAAGGAGCTGTTCGAGCAGAACAACGTAAAAGTGCCAACGACGTACGACGAGCTGCTGACGGCGGTGAAGACGTTTAACGCGGCAGGCATTACGCCGCTGTCCGTATTTGCGAAGGAAAAATGGCCGACTGTGGCGCTATACGACATGTTCGTCACACGCAGCGAGCCGCAGGGCATTGCCAAGCTGGATAAAGGCGAAGCAAGCGCGAGCGATCCTGCGTACAAAGAGGCGGCCGATAAGCTGGTCGAGCTGGTGCAGGCGGGCTTGCTGCCTAAGGGCGCGACGAACCTGAACTATGATCAGGCGGCGGCGCTGTTCCATCAGGGCAAAGCGGCTATGTTCCTGAACGGCCAATGGGAGATTGCCGAATCGACCAAGCAGCTTGGCGACAAAGCGGGCTGGACTTACTTCCCTGGCAAGGATGCGGCAAACTACGAGGCAAGCAAATACGCGTTTAGCGGCGGCGGCGGCCCGGGCGGCTATGCGGTTAACCCGGATACGAAGGACCCGGCGCTGGCGGCCAAGGTGGCGGCGTTTATCTCGCTGAAATATGCGGAATACAAGTATACCGAGCGCGGCAACCCGCTTGTAGCAACCAAAGTGGACAAAGCGATCGTGACGGAGTATCCTCCGATGATGCAGCAGCTGTCCGACGACATCAGCAAAATTACGAGCACAACGGCGTTCGCATGGGGACTGTCCGACGCGAAGTTTAAAGCGGCAATCGAGGATGCGGCGCAGAGCCTAATGACCGGCGCATACAGCGCGGAACAATTCATCGAGGATGTAAACAAGGCTATTCCTCAAGCAAAATAAGCAGACCTGCCGGGACGCTCCCGGCAGGACGAGGAGAACCCGCCGGGGTAAGAGCTTGGGCGGGTTCTTGTTCTCTCTGCGGGGCAGGAAAGCCTGCCGCTGCGCTAACGGTTAAACTGGCATAAGGATGTGACGAGATGAACAAGTTTTTGGGCAATAAAACGGCGATCCTGCTCTTTATTTTGCCGGCGCTGCTGCTCTATAGCGTAATGGTATTTTATCCGATTATGCAGACATTTTTCCGAAGCATGTATGAATGGGACGGCCTGACGGAAGGGACGTTCATTTGGTTCGACAATTACAAGCGGCTGTTCGAGGACCGGCTGTTCTTCACTTCGGTCTACAACGGGCTAATCTTCGCTTTGATTATAACGGTTACGCAAATCGGCATCGGCTCGGTGCTGGCGTTTGCGGTGGCGGATATGAAATTCAGAGGACGCAAAATTTTGCGAATCGCCTTTTTTATACCGGTTGTGCTGTCCATTACAGTGGTGTGCCAGCTATGGCTGTCGATCTACAACGGCGAATATGGACTGATCAACCGCATCTTCGATATGCTCGGACTGTCGTACCGGCAGGACTGGCTGTCCAGCGGCAAAACCGCGATTATCGCAATCGCGTTCGTCAACGCCTGGCAGTATATGGGGTATCACTTCGCCCTGCTGCTGGCCGGTGTCAAATCCGTGCCTGAGCAATATATGGAGGCGGCTCGAATCGACGGCGCAACAAAGCTTCAGGCGATTTGGAAAATCAACATTCCGATGATGGCCGAAACGTACAAGTTCTGTCTGGTGTTTGCGGTGACAGGCGGTCTGAACGCCTTTGCCAATATGTTCATCATGACGAGCGGCGGTCCGGGCACCTCGACGTATACGCTTACCTATCTGATGTACCGTTCCGCGTTCCGCGTAGGCGAGTTCGGCTACGGCAGCGCGGCAGCCGCCATACTCGTTATCGAATGCCTGCTGGCCACGCTGATCATCAATCGATTTATTGCGAGGGAGCGGCTGACGTATTAGAAGAGAGTCGGGCGAGGCGAGTCCATATTTTGACGGTAGGGGTGGTATTGCAGCATGACCTGGATGATGAGACTACGAAAAAGCAGGCCGGGAATGCCGATTTTCCTATGGCTGTACGCGCTCATTTCGGTGTACCCGCTGGTTTGGATGATTTTTTATTCGTTTAAAAACAATGATGAAATATTCGTAACGAATCCGTTTGGCCCGCCAACGAAGCTGCGCTTCGAAAACTATACGGCGGCCTGGTCGAATTACGACGTGCCGGTTTATTTTATGAACAGTCTGCTCGTTGCCGTCGTCACCGTTCTTGGGGCGCTGCTGCTGGCTGTCATGTTCGCTTATGCGGCGGCGAGAATGCGGTGGCGCTTCAGCAAAATCGCGCATACGTACATTCTGGTCGGCATGTTTATCCCGATTCAGGTCATCATGATCCCGCTCGCTATTCTGGTCCGCGATCTGAATCTGGCCAACACGTACGGGGCGTTGATGGTTCCGTATATCGCGTTTAACATCTCGTTTGCGTCGATGGTATTCTACGGCTTCTTCCGCAGCATTCCAATCGAAATGGAAGAATCGGCCTGTATCGACGGAGCGAGCATTTATCGTACTTTTTTCAGCATTATGCTGCCGATTATCAAGCCTGCGCTTGCGACGATGGTTATTTTTATTTTTCTCAATTCGTGGAATGAATTTACGATGGCGGTTATTCTGATTACGAAGGAAAGCTTGAAGACGCTGCCGCTTGGTTTGCTGTTTTTTCAGGGACAATTCACTACCGACTGGGGCGCGATGGGCGCGGCGATGACAATTGCCAGTCTGCCGACGGTGCTGATCTACATGTTGTTCAGCGAGCAGGTGGAGAATGCCTTGACTGTAGGCTCTGCGGTGAAGGGCTAAAGCGATTTCGAGGTCAAAAGATAGAAACAGCGCCGCTAAGGGCGCTATTCGTTAAAAGCATTCATCTGCAAAAGACGCTTCGAGCCGTGCTATGTAGCCGCGGCATCGCAAGCGTCTTTGCTATTGAGAGAGACGGAGAGCTTGTACGACGATTCATGAAACGGGTACGCTGGAACCGGAATGCCAGGCGAGCAAGCCGCGGCAAGCCGGCAACTATGCGTCAAGCTTCCGCGCAGACGCGGTCCTCCGCAACGTATGCGTCAAGCTTCCGCGCAGACGCGGTCTCCGCAACGTATGCGTCAAGCTTCCGCGCAGACGCGGTCTTCGCGACGTATGCGTCAAGCTTCCGCGCAGACGCGGTCTCCGCAACGTATGCGTCAAGCTCCCGCATAGACGCGGTCCTCCGCATCGGCGCTGACAAGCTCGCATTTGCCCGCAATGGACAGCTTGTCGAGGAAGGCGGCGACAGCGATATAGATTTCCGGTTTGCCGGTTATCATTCTTACATCCTGAACGAGCCTCTGCTGAATCAGAAACTCCGATACGGCAAGCGTGCTGACGCGTCCAAACGGCAGCGCATCCTCGACGACCTTCTGCGAGGCCGGCGGCAGGTAAAAGGGATTGGAGGCCGACGGTGCGTACAGCGCTCCCTCGTAAGCGGCCGCCTGCAAGGGGCTGCCCGGCTGCATATCCTTCGCCTCCTTTGCTCCTCCCCCTTCCGACTTGGCGGACGAAGTCTGCGCTTTGCTGTCAGGAAGCTCATCGAAAGAAAAGGCAAGCTGGCTGTCCTCTTCGTTGCCGAATACAAAGGCAGCTTGACCGAGGGCGTCGGACTCAAATGCGAAAGCGGCTTGCTGAGGCATATCCTCGTCAAAATCAAACGCTGCTTGCCCGGAAACGGCGTTCTCCGCAGACAAGTACGGGCTTTGCGCTGACGCCTCTGCGCCAGGCAGCCGTGCCATGCTAGCATTGCCGGGGCTCTGCGGCAGAGCGGCGCCTGCTTCGGCGGCCTGCGGGTCCGCGTCGCTCCCTTTATTCTCAAGTCCGCTGCGATGTCGTTCTTGAATGCCGATGGCTGCCGCAATCCGCCTTTCGCGGCTCGCTTGCTCCAGCTCGCGCAGACGTCCGCGCAGTCTGATAAGCTGACGGCCCAGCAGCGGCAGCCCTGCGTCGATCTGTTCCTGAATATCCTGCGGCACATTCAGCCCGCTTGGCAAAGGGAGAAAGATATGCTCATCAAGCCGCCAGCCTGAGCGCACTTTATGCAGCACCTCGTTCATCTCCGCATCCAGCACGTCAAAGCCCTTCAGGATAAGCGCCACGGCTTTGGCGTCAATGCCCGTATGCTGCTGCAGGTGCTCAATGCCCAGATAACGGATCGTATGGGTCGGAAGATGCTTTACCCGATGCTGGTAGCGCAGCGATCGCCCGCATTCGCATTTGGTGAGGGGCGATACTTCCCCACTATCGGTAAATCCGATATAATCCCATTCTTCGATAAAGCCTTCGATATCCTCGAACTCCGCATCCTCCGGAATGAACTGGCATTTTTTTCGGGCGAGCTGGCGAGCAAACAATGTCCGACGACCGCGAACCAGGCGATTATGAATAAAATCCCGCTGCTCCGCAGTCAAATTCTCCATGGTCAAGTCTCGTTCCTCTATCGTCAATTCGTACAGCATGCGGCCACCTCTTCCCGGTTCACTGTTAGCCTTGTAGGCGTGTCTCCTTCTATTATAAAGAAGGGGGCGTTCTTCGTCATCTGTTGTGTCTACGTCTAATTCCGATAAAAACCATAGGAAAAATAAAATTAATGATTGACAGGTAAATAGTAGAGGGGTAATATAAGGCTACCGGCAATTGCCGGCAGATAAGCGGTGGCAAGTCAACGGCCGTGATGATGCAAATCGACTGGATAACCAGAGATTCAATAAAGCTTTCCCTACGAGGGGAGGGGCTTTGTTGAATCTCTTTTTTTATCCGCATTATGGGATTGGAGGGAAGCGGTTAAAGCCAATCAGATCAGCGGGATGGAACCAACGGTGGACTTATTTTATGACAACATTAAGAACGTATAGGCTTACAGTTGAGCGGTGCGCAAGCTTTTGCCGTCCGAGAACGGCGCTAGCCGCGTCGCTGGAAGAATCAAGCTTATAAGACGAAAGGATGAACGAAATCATGAAAAAACTTTTTGTATCCAAGCTAAGCCTCTCTGTCATTATCGTGACAGCCTTATTCGCTGCGCTAACGTATGCGGCGATTTCCGCCAATAGCAAGCCGCTTGAGGCTCCGGCGATTGCCGCTGAGCCAGAGAAGCAGAATGCGGTTTCCCCCGCAGTTCTTGCTCCGGCAGCAGGCGTCGAAGCTGGGGCGGCGATAGCGGCGGCAGAAACAAATGCAGCAGACACGGACACAGTCGAGCCTGTACAGTCCCAAGCCGAGCCTGCCGCTGTCCAAACGGAGCCGCAGCAGGAGTCTCTGTCGGCTAAACAAGGAGTCGAGCGGCAAGCAACGGCTTCCGCAGCTGCGGCACAGCAGCCGGCCAAAGCAAGCGCAGCAGATACGAAGACGCAGCCAGCTGCAGCAGTCAAGGAAGCTCCGGCGGCCGAGCAGCCAAAAGCAGTGAAGGAAGCCGCTCCGGCAGCGAAAGCTCCTGTAGCCGCCGCAGCGACTTCCGCGGTTAAAGAAAACGTGCAAGCGCCTGCGCCTTCTCCTGAAGTGAAGCAGCAGCCTGCTCAAACAGCTGCGCCGGAAGTGAAAAAGGAAGCGGAGGCTGCTCCGGCCAAAGAAGAAAAGAAAGCCGTAACCTTCGCAAGCAAACAAAGCGTACAGCCGAAAGCGGCGGCGAAGCCGGCCGAAGCGTCGTCGAGCTCTGTATCGTCGTCCTCCTCCGATTCATCGTCCGGGTCAGGCTCTTCCGCTCCTGCGGCTCCTGCCTCTGAAGAAGAAGAGATCTGCTAATCGGAAACGGTGCCGGAATATCGCCCATTTTAATAAAAATAGATAGAGAATGAGAGGTATGTGCCGTGAAACGAAAGTATACGTACACCAGAATAATTGCATTTGCGCTGGCTTTATTGCTGGCGCTCCCTGTTTTCTCCGTTCCGTCCGCATTTGCGCAGTCCGCGCTTACAGGCGGAGCCGGCAGCTCATACGACTATTACAAGGATGTCTACACGCAACTGAAAAACACGGATTCGCATGTGTTCAAAACATTGACCTATGAAGATTTTGTTACCTTGCTGGACAGCGAAGGCACGTTTGCGGTGCTGATCGGCGGAGCATGGAGCCAGGAGACGCAGGCCGACATCGGATACATAAACGAGGTCGCGAAGGCGTATGGCATTTCGACGATTTATAATTTCGATACAAAGCTTGACGGCAAAGCTATCGATATTAACCAGACGCAAAGCGTGGAACAGACACAAGCCTATACTAGAGTAAATACGGCGAACACAGGGGTAGTCACCACCACCTATTTTGATTTTGCCGAGCTTTATGTGGAGCTTGTCCATAAATATTTGCCTAATTTGACTACAATCGGGGGCGACTCGCAGAAGGTCGAGTACACTCGCAAATCCCGCGAAGTCAAAAACGCCGCGGGCGCCATAACAACAGAAAGCAAAGTCGAAGGGGCAGGAGAAGCCAAGCAATTGCAGGCGCCTTACCTGCTGGTTTACAACAAGGACCATAAGGATGCCGAAGGCAACAAAGCTCCTGTAGTCGCTTATCTGGAGAAGCACGGCGCAAATGAGAGCTACACTTGGGAGCAGCATTTTGCCAGCAACGCCGGCAATGTAGAAGCTTACAAAAGCAAGGTAAAAGCGGTGTTCGATCAAGCAGCTGCAGCCGGCTATGCTGCCGGCTCTTATCGTACGCTGGACAGCTGGGATTTCATCGCTCCAGCCTTCAACTCGCACAGACCGAGCGGTTCACCCGAAATTTTCCCAACCAAAACGGTTGACGGCAAAACCGTGAGGGACGATTCGGAGCAAAATGCCGTTCATTCGTCGTTGGTGTTTGAGCACGCCACTTACCACGAGCTGACCAGGCTGCTGGAAAGCGGCGGCGATCATGTCTTCCTGTTCGGCGGCTCCTGGTGCCCGAATACGCAGGCGGAGATCCGCTACATCAATGAATATGCGAAAGCGCATGGCATTGAAAAAATTTATTTCTGGGATACGAAGCTCGATGCCGGCATATCGGTTCGGGACGCATCGATCGATCCGCATAACAGCACATTCCTGCAGGTTCGCGACAATGAGACGGCGCATCCGCTCGCTTACCTCTACGGCGAGCTGGTGGATACGTATTTGAAAAATATTCAAACGACGTACAACCCTGTAACAGGCAGCGCAAGCCAAAAGGTTATTTTCACAGATGCGGAGACAGCCGGTCTGAAAACGGTCAACAAGCTTCAAGTTCCTTATTTGTTCACCTACAACAAGGACCACAAGGACGAGAATGGCGCAACGGCTCCCATTCTTGGCCATGTGGAAATTATGAACGGCTGGGCAACGACAGCGAATGTAACAAGCGAGCAATACTTGAAATACGAAGTGGCCGCCAACGATTTGTTCGCACGGCTGGAGGCGCAGCCTTCCGGTCTGGAAGCAACGGCGCCAAGCTCTTCATCAGTCAATGATGGCAGCATTGCCGGAGTAGGCGCTAGAAAGCTGGAGTATAAAGCGGCAGGCGAAACGGCATATACAAGCGTGTCGGGCCATACGATTTCAGGTCTTGCACCGGGCCAATACGATGTTCGTTATGTACAAAGCAAAGGCTACAACACGAATTATAATCGCACAACCAGCGCAGGCATCGTTTCTTACGCGCCAAACAGCCCGATCCAAATCGTCGTTCCTGCTTATCAGGCAGCGCCGACAGGCTTGCAGGGCGTTAAACCGACATCCGCAGCCAACGGGGACGGCAAAATTACGATCGATTCGGCGACTTCCACGGCGGGCTTGTGGTATAAGCTCGGCACGGATGGAGCCGCAGTCAGCGTTCCCGAAGGAACGGAGGCTGAAATAACGCAGCTGGTTCCAGGCCTTTATTATTTCTGGTATGCGGCCAAGGAAGGGTATGCGTCCAGCGCGCAAACGGAGGTTATCGTGCCTAGCTTTGAGGAGCTTGCGCCGCCGACGGGCTTGACAGCCGTTCATACGACGGGTCTTGACAACAACGACGGTCAAATTACTGGCATTCCGGCTTCCGACTATAAGCTTCAGTATAAAAAGCAAGAGGATGAGACGTATGTCGACGCTGTCGTTGAAGATGGAGCTATCCGTCATTTGACGCCGGGCGTTTACCTTGTTCGGTACGATGCGGACGGGGAGTACCATGCGAGCCAGCCGGTCACATTGACTGTGCAAGGACAGCAGGCTCAGCCGACCGGCCTTGCCGGCGTTGCGCCAACTTCTGCGCTTAACGACGGGCGCATTACCGGCTCAAGCGATTTGCTCGAATACCGTCTGAAAAACACGCAAAGCCCTGCCAATTACACAAGCGCAGCAGGTACGGCCATTGCCGGCTTGACTGCAGGCACTTACGAAGTACGGGTGAAGGCAACCGCTGTATATGCGGCAAGCGAGCCGATTGAGGTTGTAGTCCCGGCATATGTAGCGTCGAATCCGGGCTCCGGCAGCGGCGGAGACGGTTCGAGCGCGCCAACGCCGACTACCCCTCCCAACAATGGCGTAGTAACGGCACCAGGCACGGGCAATACGGAGATATCCTCTATAGCCGTACCGGCCAAAACCGATGATGCAACCGGCGAGACCGTAGCCTTTATTGAGGCAAAGGTGATTACAAGTCTTGTAGAAAGCTCGAAGAAATCTGCCGACGCCGGCAAGGCTGCTGCAATAGAGCTGAAGGTAGAGCCGACAGAAACTTCGACCAGCATCCAATTGACGATTCCCAAAGCGTCGTTTGCAGAACTGGTATCCGGCACGCAAGCCGATGTTATCGTAAACTACGGCCGTATCGGTACGCTTCGCTTTGATGCGAAAGCCATCCAGACGATCAACGGCGCGGCGGATTCAGGAGATATCAGCATTATTGTTGCAAAATCCGAGCTTACGGAAGAAGGCAAGGAAGTGCTGGGCGATCGTCCGGTGTACGATTTCTTTGTTTTTGCCGGAGAAGCTTACGTATCCGGCTTTGGCGGAGGGGCGGCGCAGATCAGCCTGCCTTATACGCTGAAGCAAGGAGAAGCTCCGGAAGCCGTTATTGTCTACTACGTAACGGAAGAGGGCGAGCTGGAAACGGTCAGCGGTCAATTCAATGCCATTTCGGGCACCGTTGATTTTGCGACGACCCATTTCTCGCAATATATCATCGGCTACAACAAAGTAGAATTCGATGATGTAGTGGATACGGCCTGGTATGCGAAAGCGGTCGGCTTCCTTGCCGCCAGAGACATTACCGGCGGAACCGACGGGTCTAACTTTAGTCCGAATGCGGAGCTGACGAGAGGGCAATTCATCGTCCTGCTGCTCAAGGCGCTGGGCATTGAAGCGGACGAGAGCGGCGCAGACAATTTTGCGGATGCGGGCAATGCTTATTACACGGGCTACCTCGCTGCCGCGAAGAAGCTGGGCATCGCAACAGGCATAGGCGATAATCGCTTTGCGCCTAACGAATCCATATCGCGTCAGGATTTGTTCACACTGCTTCATCGTTCCTTAACGATTGCAGGCTGGACGTTGGACGGCCAATCGAACGCTTCAATAGCCGATTTTTCCGATGCGGAAGCTATTACGGATTATGCTAGAACGGCGCTCCAAGCTTTTGTAGAAAACGGAGTCATCGCCGGAAGCGGCTCAAAGCTGAATCCGCAAGCGAATACGACAAGAGCTGAAGTGGCGCAGGTGCTATACAAGCTTTTATCCAAATAAGCCGGCCCCCACAGGCCGCGTATGGGGAAACGGGGAGCCGAGCGCTGTCCGTTTCCCCGTTTGCGGGTTTTGCGGAATCCCCCTTCAGCTACAAGCAGGCAAGACGAAGATAGATTCAGGAGGCTTTATTACTTATGAACGATGTACAGAACAATTTGCTAATCGCCGTTGAAACGAACTGGTACAGCTTTGTAACAGCCGTATTCGTATTTTTCATTTTGTTTCTGCTGGCCAAGAAACGGGCGGGCTTCGGCTTGCGCGTAGTGATCGGCATGGTGCTGGGCTTGGCGGCGGGCATTTTATTCCAGAATCTGGACTATGAAACGAAAGGCATTACGACGTTCGGCAGCATATATGTCAGCTTGATCCGCATGCTTGTCATACCGCTGGTATTCGTGCTTGTGCTGAACAGTATAGCGTCGTTAACGAATCTGGACTATTTGCGCAAAATAGGGGTCAAAACGTTCGCATGGTTTCTTGGAACGACAGGCGTAGCGTCCGTAATCGGCTTGCTGGTTGCCCTGCTGTTCAGTCCGGGAAGCGGCTTTAAGCAAGAGATCCCCGCAGATTATGCGGCACGCGAAATTCCGACCTTCTCCGAGGTTATTCTGGATCTCGTCCCTTCCAACCCCATTCAGGAAGCGGCCGAGGGCAAGGTTGTACCGGTGCTTATTTTCGCGTTGTTTATCGCCATAGCCATCATTAAGGTCGGATCGCGCAAGCCGGAAGCCGTTCAGCCGGTGCGCGACCTGATTCAATCGTTAACCCAGGTCATGCATCAGGTAGTCAAATTTATTATTCGTCTTACGCCGTACGGAGTGTTCGCGCTGATCGCAGGCATTACCGCCAGGTACGGCTGGGAAACGCTGCAAGAGCTTGGGAGCGTTATTCTAACCTCCTATGCGGCTTTGATTATTCATTTTGTGCTTGTATTCGGGGGCTTGGTGCTGCTTGTGGCCAAGGTCAATCCATTGCGCTTTTTCCGTAAAATATATCCGATGCTCGTCGTAGCGTTTACAACCCGCAGCAGCTATGCGGTGCTCCCCGTCAATCTGGAGGTTATCACCAAAAAGCTTCACGTATCGCCGCGAATTGCGAGCTTTGTGGCTCCGCTTGGCGCTTCCGTGAACTTCAACGGCTGCGGCGGGATTTGGCCTGCAATCGTTGCGGTGTTTACCGCCCAAATTTTTGGAATTACGTTAACGATTACGGACTACATTATTCTCGTATTCGTGAGCATTATTTCGTCGATTGGCGTGGCGGGCGTTCCGGGTCCTGCCGTTATCTCGACAACGGTCGTATTGACGGCGATGGGATTGCCGCTGGAAGGGATGGCGATTGTCGCCGGTGTGGAAGCGCTGATCGATATGGGAAGAACGGCCGTTAACGCAACCGGCACGACCGTTACCTCGCTGCTCGTCGCCTCCTCGGAAGGCGAGTTCGACCGCGACGCTTTTCTCAGAGATGAGGAGGGTCCTGAGGAGGGTGGGCTAAGCGCCGTTTAAAGGCAGGCGACAAACCGCTAATCAGCCTCGGGCATGTCCGAATACAGAAGCTATAGACCTATGAACAATCGTTATCGGGAACGAACATTAGGCCCTTCAGTCGCTGAAGGGCCTATGAACGATGTGTACAGAAGTGTACTTTTTTATCTTTTGCATGGTTGAAAACCCAGTATTTATGCGAGTTCATTGACGTATGTATTGTTCAGTTGCGCCTGCTCGCTCCATTCAGTATGATTCGTGGTGACGTTCTTCAAACCGGAATGGAAACGCATACATAAAGAGAGCGATCAACGAAGCTGAGGAGGGAATGAATTGCTGAAAAAGAAAAAATGGATTTCGCTGGCGCTAAGCTGCTTGATGTTCGCTTCCGTATTCGCATCTGCAGCGCCCGTATTCGCCGAGGGCCAGCAGGCGTCATCCGGCTTTACCGAGCAGGAATTGAAGGATAACGATTATATTTTGTATTTCGTCAATGCCGGCGATACTACGCCTGCAACGGTGGAGGCTAACGATAAGCTGGGCTTGTACGCCTCGCTGACCGAGCAGGTGTACGGTACGGATGCAATCACAGGTAAAAAATGGGGGCTGGTCACGACGACGAGCGCAACGTCCGGAGCGGGCGCCGCTACGAAGGAAGGCAGCCTAAGATATTACAACGGCACACAGGTAAGAGATAAGGCGCTTCAATACAAGTTTGAGCTGCCGGCCGGCGATTACGATGTCACGTTCGGCTTCCAGAACCCATGGAGCGCCCGCAGCGTCAATCTGATTGTTGACGGTCAAAACGTGTCCGGCGGCGATTTCGCCATCGGCGGAGACGGCGCTTTGAAGGAAGCGACTTATCGTAAAATTCCTTTTGCCGGCGGCGAGCTGGACTTGCGTATTCAAGGCCCGTCCGCCGCGGCGCTGACGCAGCACAATGATCCGCTTATCAACTACTTGCTGATCAGGCAGTCTGTGATTGTGCCTTTGGCAAGCCTGGAAAGCAAAATCGCCGAAGCGAAGGCGGCCCGCAACGATGAACTGCATACGCCTTACAGTGTGGGCATTGTGAATGAGGCCATCGGCAAGGCGGAGGCGGTATGGAACGAGCTTTCCGCTCAGGGAGGAAACCCTGACAGTCCTGAGAACCAGGAGCGCATCCGCGCTTCCATCGCAGAGCTGGCAAAGGCTGTAGCCGGCCTGACCGTTAAGGCTGACTACACCTCCTTCAGGCCAGGAGCCGTTTGGAACGATACGGACGGCGCGCTGATTCAGGCGCACGGCGCCGGCATTATGTACGATGAAAAAACGGAAAAATATTACTGGTACGGCGAGGATAAAACGCATGGCTATCTGCCTGCGCGCGGCGTACGCGTCTATTCGTCCACCGATCTCTACAACTGGAAGGACGAGGGACTGGCGCTCACGGCGATCAAGGATATGGACGCGTTCACGAACGACCCGCTTATTTCGGAGCTCTACGAGGGACGCGCGGATAAGGCCGACATTCTGAACGATATCGGCATCGATCGCATCATCGAACGGCCGAAGGTCATTTATAACGATACGACCAAGAAATATGTGATGTGGATGCATACGGACGGCCCTTCGGAAACCTCTACGGCCAACTATGCAAAAGCTGAAGCCGGCTATGCGCTGAGCAATTCGCCGACAGGCCCGTTTGTATACGGCAAAAGCGAGCGGATGGACCGCGCGCCTGCCGGGGCGACGGACAACGGACAGCCGAATCAGCCGGGCATGGCCCGCGATATGACGCTGTTCAAGGACGACGACGGCACCGGTTATCTGATCTATTCCAGCGAGGAAAATTTAACGATGTACATTTCCAAGCTGAACGACGATTATACGGATGTTGTAGGCTGGCACAAAGATGGCAATGTGGAACGGGATACCACCTACCAAGCTGTATACGGAGAGGACTACGTGCGCGTATTCCCGCTGGCCCAGCGCGAAGCGCCGGCCCTGTTCAAGTATCAAGGCAAATATTATATGATTACCTCCGGCGCAACCGGCTGGGACCCGAACGTGGGCAAATATACGGTTGCCGACAACATAATGGGACCGTGGAAGGCGATGCGCGACGTGGCGCCGGGAAGCGCGACGACGTTCGGCTCGCAGAGCACGCATGTCATTCCGATCGATCCGGTCAACGGCAAGTTTATTTATATGGGCGACCGTTGGAACAAAAATGATCTGACCAACTCGCGTTACGTCTGGCTGCCGATTGAATTCGGTCAGGGCGATGAAATCGCGCTGCGCTGGATGGACGAGTGGAAGCTGGAGGATCTGGGCGGCATGGGACGCGTACAGATTCAGACGGAGCTTCCGAACAGCACGACAATCGGCCAATTGCCGCAGCTGCCTTCTGAGCTTGAAGTCAAGCTCGGCGACGGGACAGTCAAAACGACCCCCGTGCAGTGGAGCTCTACCGCGGCAAGCTTCTCCAAGCCGGGACCGGCGGTGCTGAGCGCAACGCTGCCGCAGCTCGGCAACAAAAAAGTGGAGCAGCCGATTTATGTTATTCCTTCCGGCAAAGCTTACTTCGTGCATGCCGGCGGAGCGAATACGGCCGATTACAAGGCGATGGTTGATCTGATCGGCGCAGGCGACATGCTGAACGGAACGACGATCGACCAGAGCTATGAAGAGGCTGCCGCGCCGAAATGGGGCTACGTCGGTACGGGCACAAGTCCAAACGGCAGCGAGACCGGCGACCTGTTCAGCGCTCTGCGTTATTTAAAAGCGAATTCGGGAGACGATTTAACCTACCGCTTCGACGTACAAGAAGGCAAATACGACGTTTACGTCGGATTATACGATCCGTGGGCGCAATACTCCAACGGAAACCGGAAAGCGAATATCGTACTGAACGGAACGGTGGCTACATCGGGCTACATTTTCACCTCGGCGCGCGATGTGCTTGGCTACGCCGGTGCAGAGCCGGTAAATGGCAAGCTGGAGGTGACTGTGCGCCGCGCGGCGAGCGGCAACGCAGACCCTCAAATCAGCTGGCTGATGATCGTTGAGAGCTCCGGGACGGACGTCGAGCCGCCGCGGGATACGCCGGAGCTTCTGCTTCATTACGATCTGGGCCAAGTGGAAGGCGCGACAGTGATTGACCAAGCGGGAAGCTTTGACGGATCGTGGAAAAATATGGGCAAGGCGCGCCATATTCAGACCTCGGCTATCGGGGTTGCGGATTTTGCAGGCGGCAGCACCGATTCTTACATTGAACTTCCGCAAGGCGTACTGGATGGCTTGCAGGATGTAACGGTGTCGGCGCTCGTGAATTGGGATGGAGCCAGCCCGGCCGAATGGCTGTTCGGGCTCGGACAGAATGACAAATACTATTTGTACATGACGCCCAAATACAACAATAACAATAATGCCAGCAGCGGGGCGCGCGTCGGTATTGCGACGAACGGCTGGGCCAATGAGAAGGCGGCCATTTCCGGCTCCGTACTGGGCAAAAACGACTGGAAGCTGGTCACAGCCGTTATGCAGGGAGGAACGGAAGGCAAGCTGACCTTGTATGTGGACGGACAGCCGGCGGCTACTGCTTCAACCGGAGGGTTTACGCTGGAGCAGATTAAACGCACAACCGGTCCGAGCGGCTACATCGGCAAATCGTTCTACTCGGCCGACCCGTATTTCGGCGGCATGCTCGCAGATTTCCAGATTTACGACGGGGCGCTTAACGCCTCGGAGGTAGAAGCCGTATACGACGGGTTCAGCGACAAGCTGACCGCGCTGGACGCTCTGCAAGTGACAGAAGCGGCGGAAAAGCTGGATTATGCGGCACTGCTCGGCTCGAACGCTTCCAAGGACGCTGTTCTTGCCAACCTGGCGCTTCCGGCGAAGGATGTTCAAGGCCATAGCATCGAATGGTCCACCTCGAACCCGGCTGTCATAAGCGCGGAGGGAGTGGTGTCGCGGCCTGCTTTTGACCAAGAGGATGCTGAGGTTATCCTGACAGCCGAGCTGTCCGACGGCATTCATGCCGCGAGCAAAAGCTTCACCTTCCGCGTGCTGAAGTGGGAGAGCGACAGCGAAAGAGTCAAACGGGATGCAGCTTCGCTTATTGTGCATCATATCGCCGATGTGCGAGGCAATCTGTCTCTGCCGACAAATGGGGCCAATGGCTCGAGCATCGAATGGTCCACAGCGGACAGCTCTGTCGTCACCGCAACCGGAGAAGTGAACAGGCCGGATAACGGCAAGGGCGACCGGACCGTGCGGCTGACAGCAACGATTTCCGTAGGTGAGGCAGCCGTTACAAAGGCGTTCGCCGCTGTTGTGCGCGAGCTGCCCGAGCAGGAGGAGCTTGCCGGCTATGTGTTCAGCTATTTCAAAGGGGAAGGCTCCTCTAACGGGGAACAAATTTACTTTGCGCTGAGCGACGGCAACAACGCTTTGGAGTGGAAGGAGCTGAATGCAGGGGGGCCGGTTCTGAGCTCCGAATTGGGGGAAAAGGGCCTGCGCGACCCGTCGATCATTCGTTCGCCGGAGGGAGATAAATTCTATCTCATCGCCACCGATTTGAAAATTAACGGAAACAACAATTGGGATTTGGCCCAGCGTCAGGGCAGCCGCTCGATCATGGTATGGGAGTCCGTCGATCTGGTGAATTGGTCGGAGCAGCGGATGGTCGAGATTGCTCCCGAAAACGCCGGCAATACGTGGGCCCCGGAAGTGATTTATGACGAGGAAGCGGGTCAATATGTCGTGCTCTGGGCATCCAAGCTGTATGATAACGCAGATCACAGCGGAAGCAGTCATCAGCGGATCATGTACGCTACGACACGCGATTTCTATACGTTCTCCGAGCCGCAGGTATACATGGATTACGGCTACTCGATTATTGATACGACGCTGGTGAAGGAAGACGGCAACGTATACCGGTTTACGAAGGATGAGCGCGAGAACGGCGTTCAGACGCCGAACGGAAAATTTGTAATGCAGGAAGTCGGGGATTCGATTTTTGCCGACGAATTTACGACGGTTGCAGCCGGTATCGGCAAGGGCGTTATCGCGCGCGGCGAAGGGCCGACGGTATTCAAATCGAATACGTCCGACAAATGGTACCTGTACATTGATGAATTTGGCTCGCAAGGCTACGTTCCGTTTGAAACAACGGATCTTGCAAGCGGCAATTGGACGAAGTCCGAAGGCGCCAAGCTGCCGGGCAATCCAAGACACGGCACGATCATACCGGTAACGGCATCCGAATTCGCGAAGCTGTCGCAGCAGACGCCTGGCGTAACGGAGCCTGGCGATGAGATTCGCGTGACGGGCGTTACATTTGCCTCGTCTTCCGCCAGCGCAGCTGCCGGCAGCGAGCTGCAGCTGAATGCGGCAGTAGCTCCGGCCGACGCGGCTAACAAAGCCGTTTTGTGGTCGAGCTCGAATGAAGCCGCAGCGAAGGTTGACGGCAACGGCAAGGTATCCGCTCTGCAGAAGGGCAAGGCTGTCATTAGCGCGACTACCGTTGACGGCGCTTATATCGCAACGCTGAGCGTTGAGGTTACCGAAGCGACGGTCAGTCCGACGCCAACGCCAACGCCGGTTGCAACACCGGCGCCTGGAACGACGTCAACGCCAAGCGCAAGCTCCACGCCGTCGCCAAGCGCGTCGCCGAGCCAGACGCCTGCTCCAAGCGCGACCGCAAGCCCTCAGCCGTCGGCCTTTACGGATACGGTCGGTCATTGGGCCGCGGAGCCGATCGGCAAGCTGGTGAAAATGAATCTGTTGTCAGGCTTCCCGGATGGAAGCTTCCAGCCTGACAAGCAGATGAGCCGCGCCGAATTTGCGGCCGTTATGTTCAAGCTGCTGGGCCAGCAGCCGGTTGACGCCGCATCCGTCTTTACGGACGTGTCGCCGAACGCCTGGTACAGCAAATACATTAATGGCATCTACTCTCTGGGGCTCGTCAGCGGGTTCCCGGACGGCGCATTTAGGCCGAATCAAGAAATGACGAGAGAGGAAGCCTTTGTTATTTTGTACCGTGGACTGAAGGACAGACTTGAAGCTGTAACGGGCGAAGCCGGCAGCGGCTTCTCGGACACAGGCAGCGTCTCCGCCTGGGCCAAGGATGCAATCGACGCGTTGACGAAGAAAGGGGTCATCTCGGGCTACAGCGATGGCACGCTTCGACCTAAGGATAAAATAACGCGCGCGGAAATCGCGTCCATCGTCGCCAAGTGGGCGCAAGAATAATTGGAGAGGGCCGCCTCCTGCGGCCACCTCAGTCTTAACAAGCTTACTAGAGTGAAGGAAAACCTCCGGCCTGCCGACAAGCAGGATTGGAGGTTTTTTGCTGCGCAAGAGGCCATCAGGGGCAGGCGTTTGCGCGGGAAGCGTGGAACGGCTTGTGGGACAGGAGGTCCTTTCTCAGCGGAGACCGGATAAAGCCAAGCTTTTTCTCCCGACGGCAAAATGGTATACTGTAACGAACAATTACGATTATTGGTCGATTGTTTCGGCAATCAGTGTTATGATTTAGTTAACAATACAGGAACATTACCGGTAGGCAATATAGGAGGCTGTTCAGGCGATGGAATTTATCAGCACAAGAGGAAATGTAGGCAACATTGGTTTTATCGATGCGTTTATGATGGGGCTTGGAAATGACGGCGGCTTGCTCGTTCCGGCGCAAATTCCCCAGGTTTCCGAACAGACGCTGAAGGAATGGCAGGAGCTTAGCTATCAGGAGCTTGTACTGGCTATCTTCTCGCTGTACACGAACGGAGAAATTCCCGAGCAGGATTTGAAGGATCTGGTGTACGCCAGCTATTCGACATTTCGCGACCCGGAGGTTACGCCTGTCCGCAAGCTTAAGGATGATCTGTACCTGCTGGAGCTTTTCCACGGTCCAACCTTTGCGTTCAAGGATATCGCGCTGCAATTTATGGGTCAGCTTTATACGTATGTAGCGACTAAGCAAGGCAAAAAAATTCATATTCTCGGCGCAACCTCTGGCGACACCGGCGCTTCGGCGATTGAGGGCGTAAGAGGCAAGGACGGCATTAAAATTTGCATTCTTCATCCTCATGGCAAAGTAAGCAAGGTGCAGGAGCTGCAAATGACGACCGTGCTTGAGGACAACGTGCTGAACCTGTCCGTTGACGGCAATTTTGACGATTGCCAGCGCATGATCAAGGACTTGTTCGCCGATCTTGATTTCAAGGCGACGAACCATTTGGCAGCTATTAATTCCATTAACTTTGTGCGAATTATGGCCCAGACGGTCTATTATTTCTACGCATATTTCCAGGTGGCGAAGCAGACGGGCGCGAAACAGGTCAGCTTCAGCGTTCCTACCGGCAACTTTGGCGATATTTTTGCGGGGTACCTGGCTAAGCGCATGGGCCTTCCGGTTGACAAGCTGATTCTCGCGACGAATGAAAACAATATTTTGGAGCGCTTCATTCTTGAAGGCGTCTATAAGCCGGGCGATTTCCGCACAACGTACAGTCCGTCCATGGATATCCAGGTGGCCAGCAACTTCGAGCGTTACCTGTATTATGTGCTGGATGAGGATGCGGCACAGGTACGCACGCTGATGGACCAGTTTAAGGCTGAGGGTCAAATCGTATTGTCGGGCGACGCGCTGGCGAAGGTTCAGGCCGAGTTCGGCGCGCATGGCGTTCAAGGTACGGAGTGCTTGGAGACGATTAAGCGATACGACTCGCAAAGCGGCTATTTGCTCGACCCACACTCCGCATGCGGAGTAGCGGCTGCAGACAAGTACGAGCAAGAGGGCTCCGTAACCGTTTCGCTGGCAACGGCGCACCCGGCGAAATTTAACGAAGCGATCGAGCTTTGCGGCATTGAGCAGACGTTCCCTGAGCCGATTCAGGCCCTGTTCGAAAAATCGCAGCGCCAAACCCGTGTAGACGGCTCGCTTGATGCGGTTGTCCGCGAATTGGTTGCCTTTTACAATAACTAGTCCGCAAGCTGTCCAGTCGGCGGTTGAGCCGCTGTCCGGCCGTTACATTCCAGCGGAATTGGAAAAGCCGTATTGCAGGGGAAGATCAACCTTCCTCGCATGCAATACGGCTTTTTGCGTGCAACCATATGTTGATGCCCTGGCTTCAGACTGCTTGCTGGAGCTTGGCTTGCAAGCCTATGCGGGCGTGAAACATTAGAGCAGCGTTTCGGCGCCGTCGATAAAAATATCCGTGCCGGTAATATGGCTGGACTGCGGAGAAGCGAGAAACAGCACGAGGTCGGCGACCTGTCCGGCAGAGCCCGGTCCATGCTCCAAGGGCTGGCTGCCTTCCGGATATTCGACTGAAATGCGAATTTTGTCCACTTGCGGCGTTGCATGGGTGCTGCTGTCGATGTTCGTGTCGATGGCCCCGGGACAAATGGCATTCACGCGAATTTTGTAGCGTGCCAGCTCCAGCGCGGCCATTTTGGAAAAAGCGGTCTGGGCTGCTTTGGATGAGCTGTACGCCGACATGCCGAAGCTTGAAAATTTGCGGTTGCCGTTAATGGAGCTGGTAATGATGACGCTGCCGCCGGCGCTTTTCATCAGCGGGATCGCATGCTTGACGGTCAGGAACGTGCCGCGCAGGTTTGTGCCCAGCGTTTGATCCCAATCTTCCGGCTCCAGATCCTCGATGGGAGCAAGCGTGCCGTTAATGCCCGCATTGGCCAGCACGACGTCGATTCGCCCATAACGGTGGGATACCTGTTGAAAGGCTTGCTTCATCTCCGCCGCATCCCCCACATTCGTCGGAAGCGACAAAGCCTCGCCGCCATTGCCGCGAATGTTGTCCTCCACCTCGTTGAGTTTTTCTTCGGTCTGGCCGAGCAAAACGACCTTAACTCCCTGCCGGGCAAGACCCAGCGCTGCCGCCCGTCCGATGCCTGAGCCGGCCCCTGTGACTACCGCGATTTTTCCCTTCAAAGCCGGATAGGCTGCTGTCTCTTGCGAATGCTGAAAATCACTCATGCGTTATTCCTCCCTTGGCAGGTAGTATGTTCGCTGGATGAACGTTCATGCTGGTTATTACCCGGATGGTCGGACAGATTAAACATCAAGATGAGAGAGGGGCTCGCGACAAACGGGGGATTGACGGCAAAAAAAAACCGCCAAATCCGCATATGCGGAATTGACGGTTTTGATGCTTATGGCGCTCTATACGCGAACCTTTGTTGCCTCGATCATCCAGCCGAGCGGATCGGGAAGCTTGCCGCTTTGAATGCCGGTTAACGTATCATACAGCTTGCCGGACAGCTCGCCGGTTTGGCCGCCGTTAATGACAAGCACGTCGTCCTGCCAGTTCAGCTCGCCGATCGGCGAAATAACAGCCGCCGTTCCTGTGCCGAATGCTTCCTCAAGCTCGCCGCGCCGGCTCGCCTCGTACAGCTCCTCAATGGATATCGGACGCTCGACCACAGGGATATTCCAGTGCTTCAGCAATTGGATAATAGAATTGCGGGTTACGCCATCAAGAATGCTGCCGTTCAGGGCCGGAGTGTGAACCGTTCCGTTTATTTTGAAAAAGACGTTCATGCTGCCGACTTCCTCGATGTATTTACGGTGTACGCCGTCAAGCCAAAGCACCTGCGAATAGCCCTTTTCCTTGGCGATTTCCTGCGCCTTCAAGCCTGCCGCATAGTTGCCTGCCGTTTTCGCTTCGCCTACGCCGCCTTTGACGGAACGGACATATTCCGATTCTACGAAAATTTTGACGGGATTGACGCCTTCCTTATAATAAGCGCCGACCGGCGACATGATAATCATAAAATAATAGTGCGTCGAAGGAGCTACGCCAAGCTGCGGCTGCGTCGCAATAATGAACGGACGAATATACAGCGAGGTTGCAGGTGCCGAAGGAATCCAGTCCTGATCCACATCGACCAGCGCTTTTAACGCCTCGATCGCGACGTCGACCGGAAGCTCGGGAACGCTAAGACGCTCGTTGGAGCGGTTCATACGCTCGAAATTTTTATTCGGACGGAACAGCAGAACGCGGTCATCCTCTGTTTTATACGCTTTCAAACCTTCAAAAATCGTTTGCCCGTAGTGGAACACCTTCGCCGCAGGATCAAGCACAATCGGCTGATAAGGCACGATGCGCGGCGAATGCCAGCCCTCGCCTTCCTCATAATCCATAATAAACATATGATCGGTATAATAATTTCCGAAGCCGAGCTGATCGGCTGGCGGTTGAGGTTTCTTGGCTGCAGTCAGCTCGATTGTCAAGTCCTGAAGCAAGTTGTTCATCTCCCTTTACATATCGTTAATTGAATGCTATCACTTCATGCGATATATTTAAAATATCTATTTTATTGAACGGCCATACCTTTTAAGTATAACACATGGAGGCGAGCATTTTGGATATTCGCCAATTAAAATACTTTTTAACGATTGCCCAGGAAGGACAGGTCACGCGCGCCGCCAAGCTGCTGAATATGGAGCAGCCCCCGCTGAGCAGACAGCTCAAGCTGATGGAGGAAGAGCTCGGCGTCAGGCTGTTTGATCGCGGCGGCAAGGGGCTTCAGCTGACCGCATCCGGCGAGCTGCTCAAGCAAAAGGCCGAAGCGCTGCTGCTGCAATTCGATGAGTCGCTGCGCGAGGTGAAGGGCATGGAGGAGGGCGCGGGCGGCGTGCTTTCGATCGGCTCCGTCGTTTCCTGTATATCGCTGCTGCCTGCGCGCATTGAACAGTTCCGGGAAAAGTATCCGCAGATTACGTTTAAAATATCCGAGGGCGACCATTTTTATTTGGGCGAGCAACTGGAGAAGCGGGCGATCGATTTGATCGTGGCAAGATTGCCTTTCGAGGCGCAGACGGACCCGCAGCAATATTCCATTTTGCCGTTGCCCTCCGATCCGTTCGTGGCGGTCATTCCGAGCGCCTGGACGGACTATGCGGGCAAAGCGGCCATCCAAATGGCGGAGCTGGCCAACGTACCCTTTTTGACGCTGAAAACCGATAAAACGACCCGCATGCACGAGCAAGTGATGAGCGAATGCAAGCGGCACGGCTTTGAACCTAATATTATATGCGAATGCTCCAGCGTGGCGATTATTATGTCGTTGATTGCGAGCGGAATAGGCGCGACCGTTTTCCCGAAATCGGTTATGTCCTCCTTTCCGGGCACAGTCGTAAAAATGCTGGATATTAAAGACGCTGATTTTCAATCTGATGTCGGGATACTATGGCTCAAGGATCATTATTTGCCGGCCCGCACCAAGCAGTTCATTGAAAGCTTCCGCGGCGACTCTTCAAGCTGAAGCGACCAGCCTTTGATTCGGAGCCGGCGGCTAAAGAGAAGGGGAGCTGCCAGGGAGGGAGTGTAAAAAGGCCAACCAGCAATCTCTGGCTGACCTGATCCTACGAAAAGCCCCGCTGCCAAATGCGGAAGCAGGGAGCAATGACCGTGATGTTAGGCAGGTAAGCCAAACGGCTCGATGTGGATGTGAATGTGCGAGATGTTGTACATTTCAAGCATTCTTTTTTCGATATGCTCGGTAATTTCATGGCTTTCGCTCACGTTAAGCTGGTGATCGACCCCGATCGTAACGTCAACGAGCTTGGTGCTGCCGTGCACCCTTGCCTTAATATCGATAATTTGCTCGACTCCGTCGATATCCCGAATGGAGCCCTCAATCTGTTTAAGCTCTTCCTCGTCGAAGCCGTCGGTAAGGGCATGGGTCGAATCCCGGAAAATATCCCAGGCCGTTTTGCATATGATGATCCCGACGATAAGCGCGGTAAGCGGGTCCAGCCAAGGCAGCCCGAATTGCGAGCCGACAATGCCGACAAATGCGCCGATGCTTACGAAGGCGTCCGAACGGTTGTCCTGTGCCGCGGCAACCATCGCCTGGCTGTTGATTTTTTTGGCAAGGCGAATGTTGTACATGTAGACCAAGTAGATCGCTGCCGCGCAAAAAAGCGAGGTCCAAGCCGCAATTAAATCGGGCGACTCCATTGACGGAGCTCTGAACGTCGTAAAGGATTTGTAGAGCACCTGGAGGCCGACGGCAAACATAATAAACGATGCGACTAGCGCAGCTACCGTTTCGGCGCGGAAATGCCCGTACCGGTGATTTTCATCCGGGGGCTTGCGCGATATTTTCAACCCGATCAGCACGGCCAGCGAGGCGACAATATCCGTTGCATTATTTAAACCGTCGGCAGAGAGCGCCTCGGAATTTGTCCAGGCTCCAATCAGCAGCTTGACCGCCGACAACACGATATAGGCGACAATGCTGAGCCATGCCCCTGTTTCTCCCCGCTTAAGATCTTCGTAAGTACTGTCCATCCTAATCCCACCTCATTTTTGCCATATCAAAAAGTATAAAATATGTATCTTATACTCCGGCTATTGAAACGATAGCTTGTGCAGCCAAAGGGCGTCTACAGCCGTTTCGCCTTGAACTATCGGGAAGGATAGCCCTTCGCTATCTTTCTCTAGATTTCACGGAATGAAACGAGCTGTTCAGCGGCTTCACCTTGGCCCTTTCGTATAATAACCGATCGATATCGTGTGGGTCTAGAGAAACAGTGTTGACGCCGTACTTAAAATTCAGCACCGCACAACAATGTTGGGCGCGTCCAACAACTGGGCGCCTGCTTTACGGTCCGTCGGACAGGGGGCGGGTCAGTTTTTGCGCAGGGAGGAGGGGGAGACATGCTTATGCTTTTTGAAGGTGCGGCTGAAATAATAAACATCATTAAACCCTGTAGCGGCGGCGACCTCGGATACTGACAACGTTCCCTGACGGAGCAGTTCGTCCGCCCTGCCAAGCCGCGTTGTCGTAATATATTCCACAACGCTGCGTCCGCACAGCTCCTTGAACAGGCGGCTGAAATGAAACCGGCTTAGTCCGGCCATATCCGCAAGCAAATCCACCGACAACTCGTCCTGGTAATGAGACTCGATATATTTAAACACAGGATCAAAGCGCGTAATGTTCTTGATGCGCTCGGCGTACGCGTCCTGCGAAAGCACCGTGCCGACGTAACCTCGCATCAGCAAGGCGAGCAGACGGTAAAGCTCGCTTTTGACCGCAAGCTCGTAGCCAAACTCCTTATGCTGCAGCTCCGCAACGATTGCAAGAATGCAAGCCTCCGCACGTTCGTTATGTCCGATTTCGTTCTTCAGCAGGAGCCGGTTGCGCGTCATGGGCGCGATAAATTTGGTTTCCGTCGCGTCGACGGCCTGACTGTAGAGCAGGGAGGTGTCGGCAATGAGCGCATAGTAGTACAAACTGTCCGACAGGGAGACACCATAATGCAGCTCATTGCTGTTGACGACGACAAGCTCTCCCGCATGGACGTGAATGGGGGTCGAGCCGCACTCGATCATCGCTTCCCCCTCCACGACATAAATAAACTCCAGATGGGGATGCCAGTGGTGGGGAAACAGCACATGCCCCCGCTCTTGAAAACGAGTATGATGAACTTTAATCGGAAAAAAAGGATCAGGCATATCCATCGGCTCACGCAGCGATTGCCGCTTTTCCAACGAGATCAGCTCCTGTCTGCCAAATAGCACAATTGGATAAATGATTCGCACACGTCTGCATGGAGCAGAGCTTCTCTACATTATAGTATGGAACTATAAGGAAGCAAAGATTCTCACACTAATGCTAAGGAGAGAACAGCGATGCAGACGATAAAAGCAGGCGTAATCGGGACGGGCTCCATCTCGGCCCTCCATTTAAGCTCGTACGCGGCAAATCCCGAGGTTGAGCTCTATTCGGTATGCGATCAGAACAAGGAACGGGCGGAAAAGGCAGGAGAAACTTACGGAGCATGCAAGGTTTACACCGATTATCGCGAGCTGCTGGCAGATCCCGAAGTAGATGCCGTCAGCATTTGCACCTGGAACAATTCGCATGCCGAGATAAGCATAGCGGCGCTGGATGCGGGCAAGCATGTGCTGGTGGAGAAGCCTCTATGCATGACGGTGGAGGAGGCGCTGCGCGTTCAGGAAGCGGCGGAAAGGTCGGGAAAGCTGCTGCAGGTCGGTTTCGTTCGGCGTTATGACGATCATGCGCAGCTGCTGAGGCGGATGGCGGAACGCGGGGATTTCGGAGATATTTATTTTGCCAAAGCTTCGACTTTAAGACGGCTCGGCAACCCGGGGGGCTGGTTTTCCGACATCGAGCGTTCGGGCGGCGGTCCGCTCATCGATATCGGCGTGCATGTCATTGATCTTTGCTGGTATATGATGGGTCGGCCGCGTCCCGTTTCGGTCAGCGCGAACACATACAGCAAGCTTGGCAACCGCTCGTCGGTTCGCAATCTGTCCTTTTACAAGGCGGCCGACTACGATGCGGAGGTCAATACGGTCGAGGATATGGCCAATGCGATGATAAGGTTCGAGAACGGCGCCTCTCTGCTTGTCGATGTCAGCTTTACCATTCACGCAAAAGCGAATGAAACGGCCGTGAGGCTGTATGGCGACAAGGGCGGCTTCGAGATTGATCCGGAGACGGTTATCGTGACGGAAAAAGACAATATCATTCTGAACGTACACCCGCAGACCGATCATGCAGGCTTTCATTTCGAGAGCGCTTTTCAGAATGAGATCAATCATTTTATCGCTTGCATCAAGGAAGGGAAGCAGCCGCTTAGCCCGGTTGAGGACGGAGTCGAGGTGATGAAAATATTGGCTGCGGTCTATGAGTCTGCGGCATGCGGCGCGGAGGTGCGTTTATGAAGCTGGGGGTCAGCACGTACAGCCTGTATCAGGCGCTCGCAAAAGGCGATATGACGATTCAGGACGTTATCGCCTTCACCGCGGCTATCGGCGGCCAGCATGTCGAAATTGTGCCGATGGGCTTCAGCTTAGAGAACAATCCGGAGCTGATCTCGCAAATCCGCGAGCAAGCGCTGGCAAACGGCCTGGAGCTGTCCAATTATGCGGTGGGAGCCAATTTCTCGGGGCTCGACAATGCAGAATATGAAGCGGAAATTGCGAGGCTGAAACAAGAAGTGGATATCGCCGCTGCCTTGGGCGTAACCCGCATGCGGCACGATGCAGCGATGTCCGGAGACTGCTCCCTGACCCATTTTATGGAGGAGCTGCCGAGGATAGCGGACGCCTGCCGCCGCATTGCGGATTATGCGGCGCCGCTGGGCATAACGACAAGCGTGGAGAACCACGGCTATTATGTCCAGCATAGCGAACGGGTCCGCGCGCTCGTTGCCCTTGTGGACAGACCGAATTTTCGTACGACGCTGGACGTAGGCAACTTCCTCTGCGTGGATGAGGACACGGCCGCTGCCGTTCAAGCCAATATCGGGCTGGCCTCCATGGTGCATGTGAAGGATTTTTATCGGCGTGCCGGCGATTTCGCTCTTGGCGAAGGCTGGTTCCCGTCGGCGGGCGGCTATCAGCTGCGAGGCTCGATCATCGGCCAAGGCGATATCGATATGCCGCGCGTGCTGCGTCTGGTGAAGAACAGCGGATATGAAGGCTATATTTCCGTTGAGTTCGAGGGGATGGAGGACTGCAGGCTCGGGACGAAGCTAGGGCTTGAATATGTTCAACGAATATGGCACCAATTGGGCTAACGACTTGCGGAGAGGAGCAAACGGAAATGAAGCAGCCAATCATTGCGAATAAAATCGGCGTTATCGTAGACAGCTTTCAGGCAGGTGTGAAGGAGGGGCTGTTGAAAGCCCGTCAGGTGGGCGCGGAGGGCGTGCAAATGTATGCGGTGCAAGGAGAATTGGCCCCAGGCTCCTTGTCGTCCACGGCCCGTCGGGAATTGCGAAGCTATATCAAATCGCTGGGGCTGGAGGTGTCGGCGCTCGTCGGCG
The DNA here is from genome assembly GCF_005222705.1 of Paenibacillus sp. SY21-1. Classification (GTDB taxonomy): domain Bacteria; phylum Bacillota; class Bacilli; order Paenibacillales; family Paenibacillaceae; genus Pristimantibacillus. The sequence continues at coordinate 36,276 of NZ_STGF01000021.1, forward strand.
ATCCCGGCGGACATGGCTTCCAGGACCCCGCGCGCAATCCGGCCCGCATCGAGCTGTCGAAACGGATCATGGAGCTGGGGATGGAACTGGGCACCAATGTCATTACGACCCATATCGGTATCATTCCGGAGGATTCGAACAGCCGAATATATGAAAATATGCATAACGCCTGCGCGGAGCTGAGTCGCTTTGCCGATGAAATGGGCGCTTATTTCGCGATTGAGACCGGCCCGGAGACGGCGGTCCGTCTAAAGGCGTTTCTCGACGGGCTTGGCACGAAGGGGGTAGCGGTCAACTACGACCCCGCCAATTTCGTGATGGTGACCGGCGACGACCCGGTACAGGGCGTTTTTACGTTGAAAGATTATATTGTGCATACGCATGCCAAGGACGGCATTAAGCTGGGCGACGTCGATCCGCGCGACGTATACGGACAGTACGGCTACGAGAAAGCAATGGACCATAGCGATATCGCAGCGCTTGCGGAAGCCGGAGAAACGTTCCGCGAAGTTCCGCTTGGCGAGGGCAGCGTCGATTGGCCGGGCTATCTGACTGCGCTGCAGCAAATCGGCTATGCCGGTTATTTGACGATCGAGCGCGAGGTCGGAACGAATCCGGAAGCGGATATTCGCAAGGCCGTTCAGTTTCTCGGGCGTTTCAGAGGATAAGAGCGGCAGCTGTCGCTCACCGAGGGGCAGCTGGCATGCGGCAGCGTGTACCCGCTTAGCCCGTCCGCCCGCGATGAGCTGCTGCTAACGGGGCAGAAGCCGGGCAAGCTGTATCATAATTGCGTAGGCAAGCATCTTGGCTTGCTTGCGTTATGCAGGCATAAAGGCTATCCGCTGGACGGTTACGTTCTGCCGGAGCATCCGGCTCAGCGCGAAGCGGCGGAGGCGATCGCTTGCTTGGCGGGGCGGCCAGCCGGCCTGCCGGCGCCAGCAGTCGACGGCTGCGGCTTTCCGGTCTATGCGCTGCCGCTGCGGGAGCTGGCGCTTATGTTTATGAAGCTGGCTTGTCCCGATCTGATTGAACGAACCGATATCAGGCTGGCGTCTGCGCGGGCCGGACAGCTTATGAATGACCATCCCGAAATGGTGGCGGCTCCTTGGTTTATTTGCTCTACGCTGCTGCGCGATCCGAACCTTGCAGCCAAAGGCGGCGCAAAAGGCGTTTACGCCTTTGGACTGCGCAAGGAGCGGCTAGCCTTCGCGCTTAAAGTGCTGGACGGCGCGGAAGAGGCCTGGCCTTTCATCATTGCTGCGGTTCTTGAGTCGATCGGTTATGCCAATCGCGACACGATTAAAGCCCTTCATGAGCTGGGTCCAAGCGCCATGCTTAACGATGCAGGCGAGAGGGTAGGCGAGACCAAAGCGGTATTTGAATGGGAGCGATTGTCGTAATACAACCCTCTGGAACGCTATATTTGAATCGGAGCGGTTGTCTTCCTTCCACCCTATGCGACGCTTTTAAATATTGGCTTGCGAATCGGCCTCCGCTTTCACGTCTGCGTGATTCGGAGGTTTTTGGCGCAGAACCGGCCATAAGGAGAAAAAGGTGAAAAGGTGGAAAAAAGGTAACTTGCAAATGGCCCGCGCGCAATGGATTTACAGCGACTTCATGAAAAAGGAGACTTTCGCGGAAACAAGGCAATTGCCGAGTGCGTGTCTATGTATGTTACAACATACATAAGCGGTTCAAGACAGGCTGATAGGAGGCGTGCATATGTGCGAGCGGGAAGAAAAGACGGAGCGGGGGACAAGCGAAAACAGGAAGCTTAGCGACGAGGAAACCGTGATGGCTCCTGCGGAGGAAGGCGGCCGGGAAGCGGGCATGCAGGAGGAGGTTGCGGAAGGCGTGCATCATTTTAGCGGGGAGGAGGACTGGGTAGAGCCGAGCGATCCGCTTATTGCGCAGCGGCTGGAATGGTTTCGGGACCAGAAGCTTGGCCTCATGATGCATTGGGGACCGTATTCGCAGCTGGGCGTTGTGGAATCGTGGGCGCTAAGCGATGAAGACGGCGTATGGTCGCGCGATGGCATCGACTGGGGCGTTGATTCGGAAACGCTGAAGCGGCAGTATTTTGAACTGAACAAGACGTTTAATCCGGTGCGGCTGCAGCCGGAGCTGTGGGCCGAGCTTGCGGCAGAGGGCGGCTTTAAATATTTGATTTTTACGACGAAGCATCATGACGGCTTCTGTATGTGGGATACAAAAACGACGGACTACAGCAGCTCGGGGGCCGAAACGCCATTTCACCGGCATCCGTACGCGGATATATGCAAGCATGTTTTTGACGCGTTTCGCGACAAAGGGCTGGCGATAGCGGCGTACTTTTCCAAAGCCGATTGGCATACGCCTTACTATTGGGCGCCGGATATGGAACGAAGCGGCCAGACCTGGCGCGGGCCCAGCTATGATCCGCAGCAGCACCCCGAATTATGGGAGAAATTTGTACAGTTTACGCACGCGCAGCTAATGGAGCTGCTGAGCGGCTATGGCCGGATCGATGTGCTGTGGCTGGATGCGGGCTGGGTTCGGGCTGGAGGGCGCGTCCCCCAAAATATCCGGCTTGGCGAGCTCGTTGACCGGGCCCGACGCATTCAGCCGTGGCTGTTGTCGGCCGATCGGACCGTCGGCGGGCCGTATGAAAATTATGTCACGCCGGAGCAGACGATTCCCAAGGAGCCTCTGCGGGTGCCGTGGGAAAGCTGCATTACGCTGGGGACTTCGTTTTCCTTCCGCTATGAGGATCGATACAAGACGCTGCGAGAGGTCGTTCACCTGCTGCTTGAGGTAGTAGCGAAGGGAGGCAATCTCGCGCTAAACGTGGGGCCGCAGCCCGACGGCAGGCTGCCGGAGGGGGCGATTCGTACGATCAAGGAGCTTGGCCGCTGGATGGACGCATACGGGCATGCCATTTACGGAAGCCGCATTTGCGAGCCGTGCTTTACCGGCAAATTCGCGTTTACAAGCAAAGAGGACGAGGTGTTCGCCTTCCGGCTGTACGAATCGGACGATGCCGAAGTAGAAGCCAGAGTAGACATTCCTTATCTTGGCGAAGTGGCGGAGGCGACGCTGGTCGGCGCAGCGGGCAATCTGCCCCTTGAACGGACTTCCGCAGGCATTGCGGTTTGGCTGCCTGACGCCGAATGCCTCGCAGATGCGCCTGTCGCTCATGTATTCAGACTCAAGCTGAAAGCCCGTCCATAGCGGGCGTCTTTGACGCTGACCGCGAGCCGCCGTCTGCCATACAGCCAGGCCAGTCGTACTTGCAAAGCGGCTCTTGTCCAATTTGATCCAAATGAGGTATATTGTTTGATAATTCCGAAAAAACAAGCAAGACGCTGACGCATAGAAAGCATGGGGGAGGGATGCCGGTCTGAACAAAATGTGGTTTCGCCGTTTGCTGCTGTCCTATCTGCCGGTTTTTTGTATCGTTACGATGATTTTGTTTGTTGTGTTCTTCTCGACCTTGAGCGAGCAAAGCCGGAGAGAGGCCGTCAAAGCCAATGATTTTCTTGCCCAGCAGGTTATTCTGTTCACGGATAACGCGCTGAGGTCCATCGATCACCAGGTCGTGCGGGAAATATTGACGAGCCCCGATGTGAGCCGTTTTTTTGATCGCGATTATGTGGATGTACTGTCCAACATTCAGGCGCTTAACGTGATGGATGAGCTTAAATTCAATTATCCGATTATCGATTCGGTCTACTTCTATCGGTTCAGCGACCAGTTTGTGTTCGGAGACGCTCCCCGCTCCTTTGAGGAGTTTCAGGATGCGGCGTTTCTAACGCAATATGAGCAGCGCGAGAGCAAAGAAAAATGGACGGGAACGCGTTCCTACAAAACCTTTTACAATTCGCAAGCGGTCGATGTCATTACGCTCGTACGCGAGGCTCCGTATGGGGTTAGCGACAAGCAAGGATATTTCGTTGTCAATGTCAGCTTATCCAAGCTTCAGCAAAGCGTGGACCAAATGTACAATTCCGATATCAGCTTTGTCAGGATGACCGACAAGGCGGGAGGAAGCGTGCTTGGCGGCGCAGACGAAAGCGGCAAAAACGCCATATTGGCCGAATACACCTCGCCTTACACAGGCTGGGAAATTGCCAGCGGCATCGTGGATAAAAACGGGCTGAAGCTTGCGCTTACGTTTTACAACGTATGGATCGTTTTTGCCGTCGCCGTAGTCGTTGTGGGGCTGCTGTGGGTATTCTATGTCACGAAGCGCAATTACAGGCCGATTCAGCAGCTGGTATCGCTTATTGAGACTTACTCATTGACGGGGAAAAAAGAGGCGCCTGTCAAGGAAGGGGAATTCGGCTTCATCCAGAATACGCTGGAGAGCCTGATGAGCCAGACGAAGCATTTCCAGCAGCAGTATCGGGAAAAGCTGATTTTTCAGAAAAAGTACCAATTTCAACAGGTGCTGCAGGGCTCCGTGTTGCTCACGGAGGAGGAATGGGCCGACGAGCTCCGTCATTACGAGCTGGAGGTTGAGGGGAAAACGGCCATCGTCCATATGATCGAAATCGACGGCTACGAGGGGTTTATGGCCTCCTACAGTCCCCGGGACCAGTCTTTGCTGAAATTTACGCTGTACAGCGTCATTCATGAGACGGCCAAAACGTTAAGCGTTCCGCTCTGGGCGGAATGGACGACGGAACGGCGCGTATCGCTTATCATGTGGCTGCCGGATCCGCCGGATGGAGCCCATGCCGAGGGCAGGGAGACGGAGACGGCGATTCTGCAAGCCTGCAGGCTGTGGATTGAAGCGAACGTCAGCTTCACGATTACGATTGGGCAAGGCAAGCCGGCGCGTTCGCTGGAGGAGCTTCGTCAATCCTATGAGCTTGCCGAGTACGGTCTGGAATTCAAGGCTGTGCTAGGAAGCAATAGGATGATCGCCACCGGTGACACGTTGCGGCCGGAAAGTGAAAGGCAGGAATATTTCAAAACGATCTATATGCTGTCGCAAGCGCTGCGGCTTGCGGACCAGGAGTGGAGCGCGCATCTGGGCTTCTTCTTCGGGCAAATTCGCGAGGCGCTGCTGCCGCGTCGGGAAATAGAAAGCCTGCTGCAATTCGGCGTTCACCATCTGGAAGGCACGATGCTGGAGCTGTCCCGCGAGTATCGGACGATTTGGCGCGATGCCAGAAGCGGCCTGCTTGCGCTGACGAGATGCTGGGATACGCTCGAGGAGTTGGAGCAAGGCTGTACGGAGCTGTTCGGAGCGATGACGGCAAGCATGCAGGCTCAGCGCGATTCGAGCAGCGGCAAGGCGCTCATCAATGAGATTCGTGCGTTTATTGAAGAAAATTATGCGAACTCGGAGCTTTCCCTCGACTTTTTGAGCCATAAGTTTCAGCTTAATCCCAAGTATTTGAGCAAAATGTTCAAGGATGAGTTTGGAGAAAACTTTGTGGACTTTTTGATCGGCCTCCGTATTAAATACGCCAAGCAAATGCTGCAGGAGACACAAAAATCGATGCAGTCGATCAGCAGCGAAGTGGGCTACTACAACTACAATTCCTTCAACCGCGCCTTCAAAAATGTCGTCGGCTTATCGCCCCGCGATTTCCGCAAGCAAGTAAGCATCATCGGCTGATTGCCGCAGCCATCGACCTGCAAGGGGCTTGCGAATGCATTCGCAGCCCCCTTTAACGGCCGTATCCCAGCTGCTTTTGCTTTAAGAGCCGGCCCAGGCGCTCCTTTACTCCTCGAATACGATCGCTCCGTCGGAGGCGGCTATCGACAGCTGCCGTTCCGAAGCTTTGTTGTGCCCTTGCAGCTGCCTGCCATCCGCTTACGAGTCCGGGGCAATTATCCGCGCCCCGGCATCGCAGGCTCCGGCTTCATTCGCTGCGAAGGCTGCAAGCGCAGCCGCCGATAGCTTCTGCCATTCTATTGTTGAAAACGGATTCATTCCCGATGCTGGAATTTTGCAAGCTCCGGGAAAAAGGCAATAAAGCGGCAGCTAGGCGTCTGAATGCCTCCCTCTCCTTTGAAGCCTGTGTAAATCAAGAAAAACGAGGACATTGTGAATCTTACGAATTGATGAATATTTTGTAAACGGGCTACAATTTCATCACAGGCAAGCTTACGCCAAATCGGGGTGAAAAGGAGAACTGCGAATGGATCGACCAAAGACACAGACGCTTGGACAGTCGGGCCTCGTGCATGCGAAGCTGCCGGGCACACGGACGCCGCTGCAAAGAATGGCCAGGCATTGGGAGCTGTACATCCTCGTCCTGCTGCCTGTTCTTTATTTAATTATTTTTAAATACGTGCCGATGGTTGGGGTTCAAATCGCATTTAAAGACTTTACGATCACCAAAGGCATTTGGGGCAGCGACTGGGTCGGCATGAAGCATTTTACCGCCTTTTTTGAATCCCCCAACTTCTGGCTGCTGTTAAAAAATACAATCGGCATCAGCCTCTATTCGCTCGCTGCGGGTTTTCCGATCCCGATTATGCTGGCGCTCGCCTTAAACGAGGTAAGAACCGGCATGTTCAAAAAATCGGTGCAGATGATTACGTATGCGCCCCATTTTATATCCACCGTCGTTATGGTTTCCATCGTCATGCTTATGCTAACGCCGCATGTAGGCGTCGTCGACCGGCTCTTCTCCATGCTTGGCTGGGAAATGACCAACTTTATGGGCGTTCCCGAGTATTTCAAATCCATCTATGTGTGGTCGGGCGTATGGCAGGAGATGGGGTACGCCTCGATTATTTATATAGCCGCGCTTGCCGGCGTCGATCCGGCCCTGTATGAAGCGGCGCGCATGGACGGGGCCTCCCGCTGGAAAAAAATCATTCATATCGATTTGCCGTCGCTTGTGCCGATTACCGTCATTATGCTGATTCTGAGCTTAGGCAATGTCATGGGCGTAGGGTTCGAGAAAATCTATCTGATGCAAAATTCGCTTAACATCAGCTCCTCCGAGGTTATCTCCACCTACGTATACAAGGTTGGCCTGGTCGGCGCCAATTTCAGCTTTTCCTCGGCGGTAGGCTTGTTCAATTCGGTCATTAATCTGATTTTGCTGCTGATCGTCAACGCGATATCGAGAAAGGTATCGGAAACCAGCCTGTGGTAGGAGGGAAGGCCATGTTTGTCAAAACGAAAATGAAAGAGCCGCTGGGCGACCGGATATTTTTGCTCGGCGTGTATGCGGTCCTGCTTCTGATAACCGTTTCCGTCTTGTATCCGCTGCTGTATATCGTCAGCTCCTCCTTCAGCTCGCCGCGGGCCGTCGTATCGGGCCAGGTGTGGCTGCTGCCGATCGAGTTTAACCTGAAAGCCTACAAATCGATCTTTCAAAGCTCGCAGCTGATGTCCGGCTATTACAATACGATTGTTTATACGGTGTTCGGCACGCTGATCAATTTGCTGTTTACGGTGCTGCTGGCTTATCCGCTGTCGGTCAAATCGTTCTACGGCCGCAACTTTTTTATGATCCTGCTCATGATCACGATGTTTTTCAGCGGCGGGCTGATTCCTACCTATTTGCTCGTCAAGGACTTGCATATGCTCGATACGCGCTGGGCGATGTGGCTTCCGGGGGCGCTCTCCGTCTTTCAGGTCATTGTGGCGCGCACGTTTTTTCAGTCGTCGATTCCGGGCGAGCTTGCGGAGGCGGCCCAGATGGACGGCTGCCGCGATATCCGCTTCCTGTGGAGCGTCGTGCTGCCGCTGTCCAAGCCTATCCTGGCCGTTATGACGCTCATGTACGCAGTCGGCCATTGGAACGCTTATTTCGACGCCCTCATTTATTTACGGTCGGAGAAGCTGTTTCCGCTGCAATACGTGCTCCGCAATTTGCTGATTCTGAATGCGGCAGATCCGGAGATGCTGGCGAATACGGCGGGCAAAATGCGTGAGCAAGGCTTCGAGCAGGCGCTGAAATACGCCTTGATCGTCGTGGCCTCGGTGCCGGTGCTTGTCATGTATCCGTTTGTGCAGCGCCATTTTGTAAAAGGCGTGCTGATCGGATCGCTCAAGGGGTAGGCCAAATTGGACTCTGTGCAGGAGGTGGAGCCGGGCAAGCGAATGGTAGCGGTAACGTTTCATGCGGTAGAGGGAAACATGCGTTGCGACTGTACATTATTTTGTAGGAGGGGTCCTTTTGAACAAATCAATGGCATTCCTGTTAACGCTAGTCATGAGCTTGACGCTTGTGCTGGCTGCTTGCAGCAGCGGCAGCGAGGGCGGCGAGACGACCGACAAGCCTTCAGCCACCAGCGAGGGAGGCTCGATCGCGGGCCCGATCGCGTTGACTTTTTTTGCTCCGCAAGGAAAGGCTCCGCTTGAGGATAACAGCTATACAAAGCTGATAGAAGAGAAGTTCAACGTCAAGATCAAATGGGACCTTGCCCCTGGCGATGCGCTGGTGGATCGCCGACAGCTGCTGCTCGCAAGCGGCGACTACCCCGAGGTGTTTCTTGAGGGGAAATTCACCAATACCGATGTGCTGAACTACAGCAAGCAGGAAATCTTTCTGCCTCTGGACGATCTGATCGACCAATACGGACCGAATATTAAAGCGATGATGGAGAAAAAGCCGTATTTCAGGGAAGCCATTACGACGCCGGACGGCAAGATATACGCGCTGCCTCGTCTAAACGAATGCTACCACTGTACGTTTTCGCAGAAATACTGGATGAACAAGGAGTGGCTCGACAACGTCAACCTGCCTGTCCCGACGACGACCGACGAGCTGTATACGGTGCTCAAGGCGTTTAAAGAGCAGGACCCGAATAAAAACGGCAAAGCCGATGAAATTCCGCTGACCGGGGCGCCGAATAAAAATGTGTGGAACGGCAATATCGACGCGTTTCTGATGAACTCCTTCATCTACAACGATAACGGCAAATATTTGATGCTCGAGGACGGCAAGGTGGAGTTCGCCGCCAACAAGGAGGAATGGAAGCAAGGTCTGATCTATATGAACAAGCTATACAAGGAAGGCTTGATTGATCCGGCCGCATTTACGCAGAATGATCAGGCGGTGGGGCAATTAGGAAACCGCGAGGGCGACGAGCTCGTTGGCTCGATCACGACGGCGCTGGTCAGCTATCTCGTAGATCCGTACGATGCCAAAAAAACTAGGCATAAGCATTGGGTTATCGTGCCTCCTCTCAAGGGACCGGGCGGAGTCCAGCTCGCCGGAGCTTCGCAGGGCATAAGCGAGTTCCAATTCGCGCTTACGAACAAAGCGACGGAGCAGCAGCAGATCGCCGCCATCAAGATTATGGATTACGCCTTCAGCGAGGACGGAGCGGTTCGCAGCGAGTGGGGCTCCGATGAGGGAGTAGGCTGGCTGAAGGCCGCCGAGGGCGAGAAAAACATGAACGGCGAGCAGGCGAAATTTTCGACCAAAGGCTTGCCGGAGCAGGACCCGGACGTGATTCGCAATGACAGCTGGTCGCTGATGGGGCCCAAGGATCTGTCGAAGGAGCTGCGCGATTTGTTCGCGGTCGGTCAGGACCCGCTGGCCGCAGACGGCTACGAAACGCGTCTGGCGCAGGCGACCAATACGTACGCGCCGTATTCGCCGCAAGAAATTTATCCGTCCGGCGTGTTTATCCGCCCTGAGGATACCGATTCCGCCGCTCAATTGACAACCTCGATCCAGGATTACGTACAGTCGAATATGGCCCAGTTTATTATCGGCAGCAAGGATATCGCGAAGGATTGGGATGCGTATGTAAAAGGCTTTGACGGGCTGAATCTGAGCCGTTACCTCGACATTTACAGCAACGCAATCAAGAAGGAGTAGCGGCTGCCAAAGCCGCCACAGAGAACGAAGCGGGTTCGGAAGACGATGACCGCTTCTCTTAGTGGGGGGAGGGCCACTAGCGACAGCATGGAATGGGCGGAAGGAGATCAACATGTACCGGATAAAACGATGGTTGCACAACCTGGCCGAGCTTGAGTGGCGGGAGATCGTCCACCTGTCGGATTGGGAAATGCGCAAGGCGGTCTACAAGAAGCCGGGAGAGTACGAATACGAGACGCCGGGCTATGAGCTGAGCCAGCTAGATCCGCTTCATAGCATGCACGGGGTCACCTATTTTTTGCGCAAGCAGATTCATATTCCTGTGGAGTGGAAGGAAGACGAGACCGGCTTCGTCATGCAAGGAGGGGGTGAGGGACTGCTGTCGATTGACGGCGTCCCTTATCACGGGATCGACCGGAACCATGACTATGTGCCGCTTCGGCTAGGGGGCGGGAGCCGTCATCCTGTCCTTGAAATCGAGCTGTACGATCCGATTCCCGAGCCGGCAGATCCGCTTAACGGGCAGGCAACGATTCATCCTCCGATTGCGGGAATTCGCACCTTGCTCGTTCGTGTGAACAAGCCGCTGCAAAGCTTGCTCTATACGGCGAGAACAGCCGTTGAATCCGCGTTGCTGCTGCCCGAGCAGGATATGCGGCGGCTGCGTATGTTTGAGCTGCTGTACGCGCTAATGGACGATACGGAACGGAGGCTCCTCGCCGGGCAGGATAGCGATTGCAGCTCCGACAGCAGCCGTTGCGGCTCCGAAGAAGGGGCTCGCCCTGCTCGGCTTGGCATGGACGCACGGTGGGCGGAGGACTGGGAGCGTCGCGTAGCGGCGCTCGCCGCTTCCTTCCAGACGCCGGGCGGCTCGCAAGGCTTCATGCATATGGTGGGACAATCGCATATCGATGTGGCGTGGCTGTGGCCGGTAAGAGAGACGGTTCGCAAGGTTAGCCGCACCTTTTCCACGATTATTACGCTGATGAAGGAGTACCCGGATTTCTGCTACACGCAAAGTCAGCCTTTGCTGTATGCCTTTGTGAAGGAGCATTACCCCGAGCTGTTTGAGCAAATCCGGCAGCGGGTTGCCGAAGGGCGTTGGGAGCTGGCAGGAGGAATGTGGGTCGAGCCCGATTTGAACATTCCGAGCGGGGAATCGCTTGTCCGGCAAATGCTGTATGGCCAATTATTTTACAAAGAGGAATTTGGCCGAACCTCCGCGATGGAATGGCTGCCGGATACATTCGGTTATTGCGCGTCGCTGCCGCAGCTGCTCAAGCTGGCGGGCGTTGATTATTTTATGACGACCAAGCTGAATTGGAACGATACGAATGTATTTCCCTATGATCTGTTCCAATGGGTAGGCATTGACGGTACCTCTGTTCTCGCGTACCTGAATCACGGGCTGAACGAGCACACCCATCCCAAGGATGTGAGCGAGCATTGGCAGTCCTTCCGCCAAAAGGACAAGGTCGCCGAGCAAATGCTATTGTACGGACACGGAGACGGCGGAGGCGGCGTTACCAGAGAAATGGTCGAGTATGTAAAGCGTTCGCAGGCGGCGACGGGCTTGCCTGAAAGCAGGTTCAGCACGGCGTCCGCCTTTTTCGAGCGGGTCTCGAACAAAGCGGACGCCTTGCCCAAATGGCACGGCGATTTGTATCTGGAGCTGCATCGCGGCACGTATACGACCCATGCGCGCAACAAGCGCAGCAACCGTCTTGCGGAAGCTTTGTACCGCGATGCCGAGCTATGGAGCTGCCATGCTGCGGATAAGCTTGGCAAGGAGCGGACGGAAGCTCTGCAGCGGAAGCTGCGGGAGGGCTGGAAGCTGATTATGCTCAATCAGTTTCACGATATTATACCGGGCACGGCTATTCCCGAGGTTTATGAAACGTCAGCGGCTGAATACGATACCATTCTCCGAATTGGCCAGGATGTGCTTCTACAGTCCCTGTCTGCGATTGCAGGCGAACAACAGGCGAATGTCAGAGGAGGGGATGGCAGCTTGCCCGAGGGCATAAGCGGACGGCATGATAAGGGGGAAGAGGCCGAGGGACGGACGGATAACGCCGAGACGGCCGGGCAAGGCGGCTGGGAAAGGCAGTATGGCGTATTTAACAGCCTTGGCTGGGCGCGAAGCGAGGTCGTGTCGCTGCCGGTTCCCGCAGAACTATCCGATTATTCGGCGTACGATGGAGACGGGGAGCCCTTGAAATGCGAGCTTTTGCCGCTCGGCCGCGAGGATACCGACGCCAAGCAGTGGCGCTTCCTTTCCGTAAGCGTCAGATCGGTTCCGGCCTTCGGCTATACGGCCGTGAAGATCGCAAGCGCTGGCCGTGCGAACGTTCGGCAGGAGGAACTGCATGCTTGGAAGCTTTTGGCGGGAAGCGGAAGCGGGCCAGCCGAAGGAATGCCGCACGAGCCGTGGGATGGACGGACATGGGAGACGGAGCATGAGCTGCTGACTTTTAACGAGAATGGCGAAATGATAGGCTGGTATGACAAGGAGGCAGGCAGAGAGCTGCTGCCCGAGGGCGCAAAGGCTAATGAATGGCAGCTGTTTCATGACAAGCCGCTGCAATGGGATGCATGGGACGTGGATGCCCGGTTTGCGGCGCAGCGCGCCGGGGCAGCCCGTCTGGTCGGGGCGGAGGTTGCGCTGGACGGCGGCACGCAGCAAATTCTGCGTTTCGAATGGCGGCTCAATCGCTCCACGATACGGCAGGATATCGTGTTCTTCCCGCAGAAGCGGCGCGTAGAATTTCGTACGCGGGTTGACTGGCGCGAGGAGCATAAGCTGCTGAAGGTAGCGTTCCCGGCAGATATGGTCGCGAGCAAGGCGACCTATGAAATTCCGTTTGGCGCGCTGGAGCGGCCAACGCATGAGAATACCAGCTGGGAACAGGCGCAATATGAGGTTTGCGGCCATCGTTTCGCCGATTTGTCGGAGGGCGGCTACGGAATCAGCCTGCTTAACGATTGCAAATACGGCTACGACATTAAAGGGAGCACGCTGCGGCTGACCCTGCTGCGTTCTCCGCGGTGGCCGGATATGACCGCCGACATAGGCGAGCATGAATTTACGTATGCCATTTACCCGCATGAGGGCGACTGGCGCGCGGCGCATGTCGTTCGCCAAGCGGCCGAGCTTAACCAGCCGCTGCGCATCGTGGACGAAGCCTCTTCCATCGGCGGGACGTATCTGGAGCTGCACAGCAAGCATGTGGTGCTGGAGACGGTGAAAGCGGCTGAACGCGGCGAAGGCACGATCATCCGGCTGTACGAATCGTCCGGCGGCCGGGAGACGATCGTCCTAAAGCTGCCTGCAGGCATGCGGAAAGCGTCCGTAGTCAATTTGCTGGAGGAGGAGCTAAATGTTCTGGCCGTCGATAAAGGAGAGCTTCGGCTGTCGTTCAAGCCGTTTGAGGTGATAACATTACGGGTCTGGGCGTAGCGCGGCCGAGGATGTCCTTCCGCTTGCCCCCAGCTATGCCGCTTTGCATCCTGCGCCCTCGGGTTATAGGATCAAGCGGCATTTTTGCGCGACTGCAAGCATATATGTGGAATGACGCACAGGCAAGATGAGTTCAATTCACGGGCGAGGTGAATGGGGAATGGAGTGGTACTTGAAAGTAATCACGAACTATGTCGGCTTTACCGGAAGGGCGCGGCGAACGGAGTATTGGATGTTCGTGCTGATCAACTTCCTGATCGGCATTGCTTTGTCGATCGTTGAAGCCGTTGTCGGCCTATCCGGCTATTTGAGCGGAATTTACTCGCTGGCTATTTTTCTGCCGTCACTGGCGGTAGTCGTTCGCAGGCTGCACGATACGGGAAGAAGCGGAATATGGATCTTAATTGGCTTAGTCCCTCTTATCGGCGCTATAGTGCTTCTTATCTTCATGTGCTTGGACAGCGAAGGAGATAACCCGTACGGTCCGAGTCCTAAATAGAGCTGATGGAAGGCGCCTGCTTGGCATATAGCGAAGGGAGAAGGGGCGGTCTGCGCGCAGGCCGCTCCTTTTGGCGCTGCATCAAAGGCTTCTCCCGGGAATAATGAGTGCGGCATCTCGAAAAACACGACATTTGAACCAGGACTATTTTACAATTATGGATGTAAAAACAGTGCGAATCTTGTAAAATAGTGCAAGGTAAAGTTTTATTACATAGGGGGCGGCATAATGAACAGTTTGCTGGCAAGAATGGTAGTTTCATTCTCCTGTTTGATTCTTGCGGCAGGGGCCGTGCTTGGCTTTACGATCTACCGTTCGGCGGCGGGGCTTGTCGAAAGCTCGCTTGGCGAGCAGGCGCAGCGCATTGCAGAAAGCGCAGTGAAAATAATCGATATCGATTCCTACAAGCAGCTTAGCGTAGAAGCGGGAGAAACGGCGTATTACGCCAAGCTTCGCGGACTGCTTAACGACATTCGCGAGACGAACGGACTTAAATATTTATATACGCTTGCGCGCAAGGATGAGAATGGAGAGGCGAAGTATTACTATATGGTGGACGGGGCGCCGCCCGACGTTGCCGAAGACGATTTTTCTCCGCTCGGCACTCCCGAGGACAATGCGTACTCAGGCATGATCAAGTCGTTTGAAGAGGGAAGCGCCCAAACGGGCGAGCTGACGAGCGATGCCGATTATGGCGCCACGATAACCGCCTATGTGCCGATACACGATGCGAGTGGCGTACTTTTGGGCGTTCTTGGTGCTGATTTTGACGCCACGAGCGTGTACGAGCTGATGGAGCGAAACCGTCATACGGCGCTTTATGTCGGCCTCGGCATCATTGCGGCGGGAATTCTGTTCGTCGTTGCGCTGGCCGGTTATTTGACGAGGCCGCTGACGAGGCTTCAATCGCAGGTTATGAGCGTGCAGCAGGGCGATATGACCGTCGATATTCAAACGCGGCGCAAGGATGAAGCGGGCCGATTGGCGCTTGCTTTTCAGCAGATGGTGCTGCATATGCGTACGTCCATTCGAAGCATGAAGGACAATTCGGCTCGTTTGAATTCGGCCTCGGGAGAGGTAGCGTCGCTTGCGCGCAGCACGATGGAGGCAAGCCGCCAAATATCGGCAAGCATGCAAATCGCCGCAAGCGGCGCCAGCACGCAGGTGCTGCGCTCCGCGGACATGACGAAGGCGGTCGAGGGCGTTGCCCATGGCGTATTGCGAATAACCGAATCAAACGCCATCGTAGCGGATGCGGCACAAGAAACGATGGCGGAGTCCGAGCGGGGCAACCGCTTGATTCAGCAAGCGGTTGCCGAGATGGACGGCGTACATGCGCTGGCATCGCATATGCTGGATGCGACCAGGCATTTGGCCGGGCGCTCCGGCGAAATCGGCGACATCACCAACGTGCTGTCCGCCATCGCGAAGCAGACGAATTTGCTGGCGCTTAATGCTGCGATTGAAGCGCAGCATGCGGGCGAGCATGGCAAAGGCTTTGCCGTCGTTGCCGATGAAGTGCGCAAGCTTGCGACTCAGTCTCAGCAGTCTTCGATGCAAATTGGCGATTTGATCGCCGCTATTGTAGAGCAGACAGCAAGCCTGTCAACCGGAATGGAGCAAAATGCCGGAAGGGTGAGCTCCGGACTATCCCTCGTGAAGGAAGCCGGATCGGCGTTTCAATCGATCGTAACGAGTCTGGAGCGGGTAAACGGGCAGCTGCAGGAAGCGTCCGCCGCCTCCGAGCAAGTGTCGGCGGAGTCGGAGGAGGTGGCGGTATCGGTGGAGGAGATGGAGCGCATCTCTCGCCATGCGGCTACCCATTTTGAGGAGATTGCGGCGAACTCTGCCGCACAGATGAAAGCCATGGACAAAGTGAACGAATCCGCGGCTTCGCTGGAGACGATTGCGGACGAGCTGGCCGGTCTAAGCCGTAAATTTAAAATATAGCCTGTGCTAGGAATGAATTTTGTCGCTCATTTCGATGCAAAGGGATAGGAATGAGAGGCACTTAAAGTTATACTGTTTTTTAGTGTACAATGGATTTATGTCATGGTTTTCCCAAAAAAATTTGTTTAAGGAGTTTATACAATGACTAAAACGCTTATTTTCGGACACAAAAACCCGGACACAGACACGATTACATCGGCAATTGCTTATGCGGAGCTCAAAACAAAGCTGGGCGCAGACGTTGAAGCGATCCGTCTTGGCGATGTTAACGGCGAAACGCAATATGCCTTGGACTACTTCGGCATTGCCGCGCCGCGTCTGATCGAGAATGTAGCTGACGAGACGGACACCGTTATCCTCGTTGACCATAACGAACGCCAACAAAGCGCTAACGATATTGATCGCGTGCAAATTCTTGAAGTCATTGACCATCACCGCGTCGCCAACTTTGAGACAAGCGCTCCGCTTTATTTCCGCGCTGAGCCGGTTGGCTGCACAGCTACGATTCTGAACAAGCTGTATAAAGAGAACGGAGTGGAAATTCGCAAGGAAATCGCAGGCTTGATGCTCTCCGCGATCATTTCCGATTCCCTTCTGTTCAAATCGCCAACTTGCACGGAGCAAGATGTAGCGGCTGCACGCGAGCTTGCCGCCATTGCCGGCGTGGACGCTGAAAGCTACGGACTGGACATGCTGAAAGCAGGCGCCGATCTGTCGGACAAAACCATTGCCCAACTGATTTCGCTTGATGCAAAAGAATTTGCGATGGGCAGCTACAAAGTGGAAATCGCCCAGGTCAACGCAGTGGATACGAACGATGTGCTATCCCGTCAAGCCGAGCTGGAAGCGGCCTTGAACGAAATTATTGCGGCCAAGGGACTTGATTTGTTCCTGCTTGTCGTGACCGACATTCTGAACAATGACTCCGTTGGTCTGGCGCTCGGCGCTAAAGCCGATGCGGTTGAAAAAGCTTATAACGTTAAGCTGGACGACAACAAAGCGTTGCTTAAAGGAGTCGTCTCCCGTAAATCTCAGATCGTTCCTGTCTTGACCGAAACGCTGAGCAGCCTGTAAGAGCAACGCGTGATAGCGGCAGTCCGGGGCTTGAGCAATCAGGCAACGGGCTGCTTTTGCGTTTGCGCTGACCATAAGCCATTTCATAATAAGAGAAAGAGGGCATGAAGATGTTTGAGATTACCGAGTACAGCGTGGAGCTGATGAAGGACCCGTTCGGCATTTTAAGCGGCAAGCGATACGAGTTTATTTTTGACCTGAGCGTGGATGAAGAGGATGAGCTGTACCATGAGGACGGCGTATCTCTGCGCGTCATTATAGTCGTAGAGGAACAAAGCCAGCGTATCGCCAAATACGAGTTTTTGACGACTACGAGCAACGCCTATCTGGATTTTGAGCTGGAAGAGGACGAGTTGGGCTACGTTTTGGACTACTGTCGGGAGTGCCTTGAGGACGCCGATCAGCCGAGTGTATAATCATTTGTATAGACAGCCGTATTGGGGGAATTTGCTTTGCGCAACGGAATCAAGCGTATGCTTAGCGAGCAGGAGCTGGCGGCCTTAATTGGTCATGCTTTTGGACAAGCGGTTTCAAACACGGCGGAGCTGACTGAAGGATGGGCGAATTCGGCCTATTCGGTCAAAATGCAGGACGGCAGAGAGGTTGTTGTCAAGGCAGCCCCTCTCGGGACGACGGTTCTTATGGAGTATGAGCAGGGCCTGATGGAAGCAGAGGTCGGCTCGCTGCGGTTGGTCAGGCAATTGGGTTTAGCTCCCGTTCCGGAGGTGTATATATATGATGCAACGCAGAAGCTTGTCGATTGCGAATATTTCATTATGGAAAAGCTGCCTGGCGAACCTTATCACAAAGTGAAGCAAGCGTACACGGACGAGCAGCGCTATGCAATCGAATATAAGCTAGGGGAATATAACCGAAGCATCAATGAAATAAAAGGAACGCATTTCGGGCTGTATGCGGCATCCGCAAATCAGTTTCCGACGTGGCGGGACGCTTTTGCAAGCCTGCTTGAGGGCGTGCTGAGGGATGGGGAACGCGCGGAGGTTCAGCTTCCGGCTTCGTACAGGGAAATCAGAGAAGCCGTTACCGTCAGGCTGAACACGCTGGATGAGGTAACGGAGCCTCGGCTTGTGCTGTGGGATTTATGGGATGCCAATGTTTTTGTGGAGAATGGCGCCATTACAGGCATCATCGATTTTGAACGGGCCATGTGGGGAGATCCGCTTATGGAGCACTACTTTAGTCATTTTAACCAATCCCAGGCTTTCAGGGATGGGTATGGCGTGCCGGAGCCGGACGGCAAGGCGGCATCTGCGCGAAGAGCGCTCTATGATTTGTACATGGATCTGATCATGCTTATCGAATGCCCTTATCGCCAGTATGAGGACGAGGAGCATCTGAATTGGGCCAAGCAGAATGCGGAGCAAGGCTGGGCCCGATTTAGAGGGATGACCGACTAGCTTAAATTGGCGTACAGCAAAAAGCCTGCGATGGGCACTACCCAGAGTGCCGGAACAAGCGATGCAATGACCGCTCCTCTCATTTGGCGGTAGTTGTATAGAATCCAGCTGATAAGGGCGGAGCCCAGGAAGGCAAGCGGGTACACCCAAATGGCTATAAACAGCGCCATTAACCAGAAGTTGGACTCCGAGCCCGGCGTATCGAACATCATGACGGACATCATCGCGAAAAAAAACCAAGCGATCGAGCTAACTGCGAATACGATTTGGCTGATCAGCAAAAACAAAAACGTTCGTTTATTTTTCATAGCTAGGACCCCTTCTATTTCTTCAAGCAACTGGCAGGACTGACGTTAACAGTGTATCACGGTTTTCAGGTTCCGTCCTGATTTGTTTTTCCTGTGCCGATGGCAAGCATGGGGAACCCCGTTATCTGGGTATGCTGGAGATATGAGGGCGAGTGGACGGGCGGATCGATTATTTTTTGCATAAACGTAGTGCTAATGGACTGCGGTTGTCCACTTCAACTGTCAGATATGTTATCATGGACTATAAGAAAAAGAAGCTAATTAGCCGAGCTGCTTTATGGAAGGAGCCTTTGTCGTGATTGATGCGATGAGCATGTTGAAGAAGACGAGCCGTACCTTTTTTATACCGATCAGCCGCTTGGTACCGGGCTTGAAGGAAGCGGTTGCTTCCGCATATTTATGTATGAGAGCCATTGATGAAATCGAGGATCATGAAACGCTGAGCGACGATATGAAGGTAGACCTGCTGATGGGCGTTCACGACGCCTTTCGCTCTGCGGATGTCATAGATGAAACGCGCAAGCTGCTTGCTCCGCATCAAGGGCTGCTGCCTGACGTTTCGCTTAGACTGGACGAATGGGCGCTGCTTTGTCCTCCTACGGCGAACCCCGTCGTATACCGGTATATTGCGATGATGTCGAAGCAAATGGCGGAGTGGGTACACGCCGGCTGGACCATCCGCACGGAAGCGGACCTTGACGGCTATACCTACAGCGTAGCGGGCATGGTAGGCGAAATGCTGTCGGAAATCTGGTTCTGGTTCGATGGGACCAAATCGGATATGAACAAAGCGGTCGCCTTCGGACGAGGCTTGCAGGCGGTTAACATTCTGCGCAACCGGGATGAGGATTTGGAGCGCGGCGTAGATTTTTATCCTGACGGCTGGGGCAATAAGGAGATGCTGAAATATACGAGACGCAATCTCAAAATTGCTGATTCTTACCTGAAGGATCTGAAGGGCGGACCGGCGCTTGATTTTTGCAAAATTCCGCTCAAGCTGGCGCACGCAACCGTCAATCTCATTTCCGTCGGCGGCAACAAGCTGTCCCGCGATGCGGTGATGAGGCTGGTTAATAGCGTGACCTAAACGAATGAAGCCCATTGCTCACTGGCGAGCGAAGGGCTTTTTTGTCCTTCTTGCACCGATTCAAGGCTCCGCTGCGCGGGTATATATCGATGTAAGCTCATACTAGCCAGTACGAGAGGAGGGCTCACCATGACGGTGACCATCGGTATTTTTGAAAACGAAGAGGCGATTCTGGCAGCGGCCAAGCAGGTACGGGATCAAGGACAGGAAGCTGAAAGCGTGCGGATAGCTGTAAAAAATGCGGAAGCGGCTCCTATCGTATCCGCTCAGACAGAATTTCCCGTGGAAGAGCTGCATGCGATTTGCGAGTCCAGAGAGCAATTCGGCGGAGGAGCGGGCGGGGGCATTGTAGCCGCGCCACTATCGACCAGCGGAAGCTATGCAGGGACAGGAGTCTACGGGCAAGGGGCGGTTGTCGGCGACATCTCCGGCAAAACAGGCCCAAATGTTCAAGCGGTGCTGCGCGATATCGGCATCCCGGATAAGCATACGGAGGAATGCGAGCGCGCGCTGGAGGGCGGCCGAATTCTGCTGATTGCCGAGGGCGAGCTGTCGCCGGTTACGAACGAAATGATTCACCGGGCCGGCGCGCTGGCGATTATTCATTAAGCCAGGCGTTGTTGCTCCTCATCATAATAGCTTCAATTTAAACGGCGGACGTTGTGTCCGTCGTTTTTCTATGAAAGACTGTTATGCCGGTGCTGTGGCGCTACTCATCTTATAACGCTGTGAATGGAGTACGGGTTGCTGCTGGGGCAATCATGTGACGGTAAACAATGAGTATAGCGGTTTTGTTCCTGCAACTTCCACCATCCTTTCATTATAATTGGAGGATATAATAATTGCAGGGAGAGATGCTCTATCATCAACGGAGTGAATCATTGGATCGTAGAGGCTGATATCGGACAGCTGCAGGCAGCAATGGAGGCGGGAAGGTTGACGTCGCTGCAGCTCGTACAGCTATATGTAGACCGGATCAGCGCGTACAATCACAGCTTGCGGGCTATACTCGAGCTGAATCCGGATGCGGAAACGATTGCGAGGCAGCTGGACGAGGAAAGGCAAGCTAAGGGGAGTCGGGGCCCTTTGCACGGTATTCCGCTATTGATTAAAGACAATATGGATACCGGGGACCGTATGCATACAAGCGCAGGAGCGCTTGCGCTCGCCGAATCGTGCGCAGCTGCGGACTCGTTTGTGGTGGGCAGGCTGCGTATGGCTGGAGCGGTTCTGCTTGGTAAAACGAATATGACCGAATGGGCGAATTTTATGTCGAATACGATGTGGGCCGGCTATAGCTCGCGGGGAGGCCAGACGAAAAATCCCTTTGGTCCCGGTGAAATTTTCGTCGGCGGCTCCAGCTCCGGCTCCGCATCCGCCGTATCGGCCAATCTGGCTGCGGCTGCTATCGGGACGGAAACTTCCGGCTCCATCATTTCCCCGGCAAGCTACAACGGTGTAGTTGGCTTAAAGCCAACGGTCGGTCTTGTAAGCCGGTCAGGCATTATTCCTATTTCCTGGACGCAGGATAGCGCAGGACCGATCACTAGAACAGTAATGGATGCGGCCATCCTGCTTAGTGTAATTTCGGGAACAGATGAGCGAGATCCGGTCACGGCGACCGATCGAGCCCAAGGGGAACTCGATTATACGGCCTTTTTGCACGCGGCAGCTCTAAAGGGAAAAAGAATCGGCGTTCCGCGGCGGTATTGCGAGAGGCTGGACGAGGCTAGAATAGCTATATTGGATAGCGCAATTGAAGCGCTGCGCATGGCGGGAGCGGAGGTTGTCGATCCGGTAGAGCTCCCTGGCGAGCTTGTCAATTGGGACGGCAAAATCCTGCGTTACGAGTTCAAAAAAGGGGTCAACGATTATTTGGCTCAAACGGCGAAAGGGCTGCCTGTTCATTCGCTTGATGAGTTAATTGCCTTTAACGAAGCTCATTCCGTCGAAGCATTGAAATACGGCCAAAGCACCCTCGTTTGGGCGAATGAAACGAGCGGGCAATTGACCGAGCCGGAATACTGGGAAAGCCTCCAGGATGACAGGATATTGGCTGGGGAGCGGGGCATCGATTGGACGCTTGAGCATTATCGTCTCGATGCGCTCGTAAGTCTGGGAGACGAGGGAGGAAACGACTCTGCTGCAATAGCTGGCTATCCGGCCATTACCGTCCCCGGAGGCTGGGCGGATACAGGCATCATTGATCCGGATGGCGGTTATTCGACTAGGGGCCCCCACGGCATTACGTTTATAGGCACAGCGTTCAGCGATGGGACGCTGCTGGGCATCGCCTATGCGTATGAACAGACGACCAGGCATCGTAAGCCTCCGGAAATGTATGGATGAAGCCGTTAAGCTGAAATGCTTATGTTCAAAAAAAGAAACGAACCGCAAAGCCTGCTTGCGGTTCGTTTCATTGTGGAACGGCGTGCAGCCTTACTGAACGCGCGGCCGGGATTTGCGTTTGGCAATCAGAGCCTGTACGGTGCTGATCACCTTGTCCCGGGCCTTTTTGTTTCTCATCAAATAGGCTGCGCCTGCTCCCAAGGAGCTTAACAAAAGCTTTTTCCCTTTAGTCATCGCTATGACCTCCTTGTGTGACGTTAGTATCAACTTACCCATTTGTACCGTTGTTTAAGCAGAAAATATGCCTTGCTGCAGATCGCCTTGCATGCTTCGTTAAAGTTGTGTACGATCGACTTAGCATGAGTGTCGCCGTCATGAACGCATAGGCTGGGAGCCGAAGTGCAGGCTCAAGCAGCCCGGCCGCTTACTGGAGTCGGCGCTGAAGAAGGAACAACCTTACGTTAGAAGAGGAGGCAGGGAATTGGAGCTTCACGCTTTGTTCAAGCCGGTGCAGGGAAGCGGCCAGCTTGCCGCCTATCGCTACACAGAGGTCGCTCCCTCGCCGGCGCTTCGCGAGTTGGTGTGCTGCTACTGGTTTTCACAAGCGGTTGCAGCAGGAGAATATGGAGCATCGCTCGATGATCCGTCGGTTCGGGACCGAGTGCTGCCGGATGGCTGCAGCGATATTGTTTTTGAACAAAATGGCCCCTGCGGCGGCTATTCAATTCGTTATTGCGGGTTGTTTGACCGTTCTTTCTCCATCGCTTACGACAAGCGCTTTGTGTACGACAGCTTTGGCATCCGATTTTTTCCGGGCGGAGCACATGCTTTGCTGGGCGTCGCTATTTCGGAATTTAAAAATCATCACCAACCGCTGGAGCTGATCCTGCCTAGCCTTGCATCGGAGCTTCAAAGCAAGCTGAACGGACGAGCGCCGGTGGACGAGCTAGTCGGGCTGCTGGAGCATTGTCTGCTGGACAATCTCCGCGCGCAGGACAAACGGATTAACGGTACGGTGCAAAATCTGCTTTACCGAATTTTTAACGCCCGTGGCCTTAGCAGCGTTGCGGAATTGGCCGAATTTGAAGTTGTAGGCAGCCGTCAAATGAATCGCTTGTTTCATCAATGGATAGGCGCCAGCCCTAAAAGCTTTAGCGAAATCGCCCGTTTTCAATATACGCTTGGCGATATGCGGAGCGCCCGTTACAGGACGCTGGGGGAGTTGGCCGCAGCCAACGGATATTTTGATCAAGCGCATATGATTCGCGTATTCCAACGCTACTATGGGGATTCGCCGACCGTCGCAGCCAAGGAGCTTGCGGCTGTGTCCGATTTGTACAATACAAAAGGAAATCACAGAGCTATACTGCAAACGTAGGCATTCAAAAGAACGCGAGAAGGGGTATGAGCATGAGCGGAGTAACGCAAATAAGGGATCACTTGCTGGAAGAGCTGGAGCTAGCCGTTAAAACCGGGAGTTCGTTAATCGCTTTAATCAAGGACGGGGAGTGGGATTATCGTCCCCAGGACAATATGCGGTCGCTGGTCGAGCTGACGCATCATCTGGTTGCCATTCCGGCTTCGGACTTGGCCATCATGCAGGAACGATCAGAGTCGGAGGTCGCGCAGGTCGAGAACGCGGCAGCCGGCATTCGCAGCCCCGAGGAGCTGCAGGCGCGCTATGAAAGCAATCTCGCGGCGTTTAAGGACTATTTTTTGTCGCTAAGCGAAGAGGAGCTGCTTGGAAAAACGACGAAGGCGTTTTATGCGGAGGAGGGCATGGTACAGATCAAATGGCTGATCGAAGTCGTCACCCATTCCTTCCATCATCGCTCTCAGCTCTATAACTACTTAAAGCAGAATGGTCACGAGCTGAGCTTTTTTATGCTTTACGGCTAGACGACTTGCATTTTCCCGGCAGCTTGGAACGAGGCTGTTCTCAGACAGTGTGCTGGTCGGTTCGTGGCTCCAAGCCTAAATCGATATGAAACCATAAAGGGACCTCCGTACACCACTTACCAGTGGATACTGAGGTCCATTCGTCTACTCATGGGTGTGCATCGATGTTACGTGAACGCTGCTGCCCCGATGTATCGTTAGCTCAGCGGAAACACGGCAGTCAGCATGTTGTCGAGCATGACCGCCGCTTCTGCGCGGGCGGCAAATGGAAGCTCCGTCTCCGCTGATCAGGCCAAGCTGCACCATTCCTGCCGCTCTTCGCATTCCGGAGAATTACAAACGAATTTTAAACGATTTCTTCATAATCGGGTAAAGCCATTTGACCCCGCTCGGCGTTAACGTATCGGCCGCCAGATGGGAAGCGTAGCCAAGCATGGCAACAACGGTAATGCCGCTTACCTGAAGCTGGCGTTCCAATCCCCAGGCAATGGCGCCCCAAATCGGGATTGCCCAGATCGTATGGGTCATTCCCCTGTGCTTGAGCCAGGGAACCCAGCCCACGAACAAGCCGAAGCCCATAAGCCAGCCCATTTCATACACATATCCCGCATATATTATCGCTGCTCCAACAACGCTTACCAGCGCATTGCGAAGCGTGCCCTCCTTCATGACGAGGCCTGAGAGGACGGCGGCGCCGCATGAGCCGACGAGCACGGGCGGCATCGATTCCCCCCGAAAGAAGTAGTAAGCGACGATGCCTAAAAACAACACTGCGCCCCAAAGCGCAAATTCGCGCATAAAGCGTGAAACTTTGCCCAGCTTGCTGCTGAGCATGCTGGGACCGTCCAAATCCGCGCACAGAGCGGAGAAGGCGGATATGCCGATAAACAGCAGGGCATTCAGCGTTCCCGGAGAGTAATATACGGCCGCTGCGGCGCCTACTGCCGCGCCGATTGCCAGATGTGCTTTTCCTGTCATGCTGCGATTAATCCTCCTGTGTGCGATCTAACCATTCTGTTGAAAAGACATCAATGTTTTCTCAGATGCTCGGAGTTGACTTGTTCATTGCGGATCATCTGCTCGAGCTTCTCAACGAGTCTTTCATGGACCGGGTCCTTCTTGCCGAGCGAGAACAGACGCTTGCGGTTATGCTCTTTAAGCAGCTTGAGCATGTAATGCTTCTCCTTCAAGGTGAACATGCGGTATACCTCCATGCAAACAGACTTGGGGGAAATAGAATCATACGTAAAATGATGGCCCGAAATACGAAAGGATGTTCGTACTTTTAAATATTATAACGGATGAGACGGCAGCAGGGAAGGCGAACGCGGAAATAAAAAAACTACCCTGCAAATAGGGAGAAGGCGTGTGGCTGAGCCGAAAAACGGCCCCGGCGTTCTAACGCCGGGGCCGGAATAGTAAAGGAATGATTGCGGGATTAACGGTCGCAGGCGCATCGCTCAAGCAAGCCGCAGAGCTGCGGCAGCAGGAGCATCGCTGCTGCGCGCAAGCTGGAGGTCAGGGCGCTATGGCTTGCTTACTAATGCGCTTGCCAGCATATCCGCATAAAACGTCGCGCCGCTCTTTTTCAAATGCACGCCGTCCTTGGAGAAAAAGTCGTCTTTGCCTTCGCTTGCGGAATACCAGTCGACGAGAGTCATATTCGGCGTTTTGCCTGCGGTATCCGCCAACATTTCATTGACGCTATCCTGCCATTTGCGGGGAACCCGCGTATTGATCATCAAGATCCTCCGTTCGGTGCCAATTGCTTCGAGCAGCCGGTTCATCTGCTTGGTCGTGAACGAGCCGTTGGTGCCAAGCTCAATGACGACCGTTTCGCCCAGCTTATTGTTTTGGTTAAGCGACTCGATAATGTCGGCAGCCTCGGAGAATTGGCGGCCAACCTTGCCGTCGATAAAAATGCCGGGCAATAGCCTGCTGAGAAACGGCTCAATGTCGAGCAGAACTGAATCGCCGATTACGGTAATGCCGTTGCCCGATCCGAGCTCTCCCGCGTTCTTGTCGGGCGGGTTCGTGCCTTCCCCGTGCGAGCCGTCCGGCGCGATTGCCGAAGCCTCAGGCGTCGGCGAAGACTCTGCTGTCGGCTGCTCGGTCTGCCCGCCTGCAGGCGTCTCCGCCGGACCATTCGTTTGTTGCGGCTTGGGCTGCGCTGTCTGCACGGCATGCGTTGCGGGCTTAGGCGTTGCCGACGGCGCGTTATGCGGCGTTTCGGTCGTTACCGGCTCGATGCTTCCGTCATCTGTCGGGCCGGCCGGGTGCGGATCGGACGGCAGCGCCGCTACAGGTTGCGAATCATTGTCGGCCGATTGCAAATCGACTGCCGTAGCGCCTGATACGCCAAATATGACGAGCGCGGCGGCTACGATGGAGATCGTCGTTTTCCTGCGTTTCATAACGATCAGCCATTCGGAGCTTTTCCGCTTAATCGGCGCGGCAAGCTTCTCCAGAATGCCGTGGCGGATCGGTTCTTCAATATAGCGCCAAGAGAGCTCGGCGACGATCAAGGTCAGCGCCAGCTGGATGACGGCGCGCAGCGGATGGAGCTCCGCGCTCTCCGCCGCAGGCGTAGTCAGCACGATAATCGGATAGTGATACAAGTAAATGCCGTAGGATCGCACCCCGAACCAGGTAAAGGCTTTGCTGCCGATCAGGCTTGCCAGCCGGCTCGCGGGATGGGCGAGCGCGGCGACGGTCGCGGCGGTTGCCACCGACAGAAGAACCATTCCTCCCTGGTACAGGAACGGATCGTATTCGCCAGCAGTTGCGATCATAAGGAGCGTTACGACTAGACCGGCCGCTCCAATGGCATCAATCACATAGCGGCTGCGCGCGCTGATGGTGGCCGATAGCTTGCGGCTCGGCCAGACGATAGCGAGCAGGGCGCCGAGCAGCAGGGCAAAGGACCTTGTGTCTGTGCCATAGTACACCCGGCTTGGATCGGCTCCCGGCTCGTATAGAAGCAGCATGGCCAGCGCAGAGGCGATAATCATCCCCAAGGTGACCAGGGCCAGCTTGCCGCGCTGCGGTATAAAGCGTACAAGGACGGCCAGCAGCAGCGGCCAGATTAAATAAAACTGCTCCTCGACGGCAAGCGACCATAAATGCCCGAACGGAGAAGCGGGACCAAAGCTTTCAAAGTATGAAACCTCGTGAAAAATTAAATACCAGTTGCTTATATAGAGCAGCGCAGAGCCGATATCTCCTCCAAGCGAGGACAATCTGGCGGGATCGCTAAAGCCCAGCCATAGGGAAACGACTGCCAGCATCAGAAACATTGCGGGAAGGAGCCGCCTTGCGCGGCGGTAGAAAAATATTTTTAAATCAAGCGTCTTGTTTTGTCCAAGCTGCTTGAGAAGAATGTCCGTGATCAAATAGCCGGATAATACAAAAAACATGGTAACGCCAAGCAAACCGCCGGGCGCCCATTGCAAATTAAGGTGGTAGGCGATGACGGCAAGCACTGCGATTGCTCGCAATCCATCGAGCCCCGGCATATAGCGGGCGCTGCCTCCTACGGGCTTAGGCATCGGCGTTTCCTCCTTTGGTTGAAGCGGCGAGAGGGCAAGCTGAAAGGCGCTCAGAGCTCATCGTGCGAGAAATATAGCTTTGTTCAAACATGTACGTGGAAAAAATGATGTTCAGCCCCTCTGGATGATAAATCGTTGTATAGCTATTATACGTGTGCAAGCGCCGAAAAGTTGTAACAATCCAGTTACAAACTTTTCAGGAGCCATGCGGCCGGAGCTTCCTTCCCGGATAAAGTTTTACTTGATTTTTAGTAAAATATTATTATAATTTTACTATGCAGGCGGAATCGCTTACAAGTAAAGGTAAGGAACGATGGTATGGCAACGATTAAAGATATTGCCAAGCAGGCGAATGTTTCGCTTGCGACGGTGTCCAGAGTGTTAAATTACGACCCCGCTATTTCAGTGGCGGACGGGACGCGCAAGCGCATTTTTGAAATAGCCCAGCAGTTGAATTACAAGACGCTGCGCGAGCGGAGCGGGCACGTTGCCAAGGAGCGCTCCCGCATCGGCCTGGTGAACTGGTATTCCGATCAGGAGGAGATGCTTGATCCTTATTATATGGCCATTCGGCTTGGCGTGGAGAAGGAATGTTTTCAGCGGCAATTCGAGATGGTCAAGCTGTTCGCCTATAATGGCGAAGCGGATCAGCTTCGGCTTGGCGGGCTGGACGGAATTATTGCAATCGGCAGGTTTGAGGCGGACGATGCGGCAAGTTTGTCGGAGGACGGCAAGCCTGTAGTGTTTGTGGATTCGTCCCCTGACGAGAACCGCTACGACTCGGTCGTGATCGACATGCGCAAGTCGGTCACGGAGGCGCTCGATTATTTGATCGGGCTGGGCCACAAGCGCATCGGCTATATCGGGGGGCGCAACGTGGTGAACGACAAGCGGGTGCGCGATGAGCGGGAGTTGATTTTTGCGGAACGGCTTGGCAGCAGCGGCCTGTTCGCAGCGGAGCATGTGTATACAGGCGAGCATTTATATGCCGAGGACGGCTATCGGCTGATGAAGCAGGCAGTATCCTGCAGTGCCGCACCCACCGCTTTTTTTATAGAAAATGATTCTATGGCCGTCGGCGCGCTGCGGGCTTTGCACGAAGCGGGGCTGCGCGTGCCCGAGGATGTGTCGATCGTAGGCTATAACGATATTGCAATCGCCGCTTATTTGCAGCCGCCGCTGACGACGGTCAAGGTTCATATGGAATTTATGGGCGAGACGGCGGTTGAGCTGTTGGCCGAGCGTTTGGGAACAGGGCGCGGAATCGCGAAAAAGGTTGTGCTCCCTACGCTGCTTCAGCGGCGGGACAGCTGCGCGGCTCCGCGCAAGGAAGAGACGGAAGTATAGGGGAAAGCGGTGAGGATGGGATGTCGCTGTTGTTGAACGGGCAGAAGGTGCTGCCTGCCGCGCACAAGCCCAAGGAGGTCGAGGCGCTGTTAAGCTCGCCTTTTTCTTACATGGTGCTGTTAGGCGGACATTTGGGGCAATTAAAAAATCTTGTCGATTTGGCGCGTTCGCACGGCAAGCAGGTGCTGCTTCATGCGGATCTGATTGACGGTCTGCGCAATGACGAGTTTGCGGCAGAGTTTCTGTGCCAGTCGATTCGGCCAGCCGGCTTGATCTCGACGCGCGCAAGCGTCATTGCAAGAACGAAGCAGAATGGACTGCTTGCCATACAGCGGCTGTTTCTGATCGATTCGGACGCGCTGGAGCGCAGCTACTCCCAGCTTGATCGGGTCCGCCCCGATTTCATTGAGGTGCTGCCGGGGGTTATTCCCGATATAATCGGCGAGGTGAAGGAGCGCAGCGGCATTCCCATTATCGCTGGCGGCTTGATACGAACGCAGGAGCATGTCAAGCAGGCGCTGGACGCAGGCGCTTCCGCCATTACGACTTCGCGCAAAGAGCTGTGGAAAGGCTGATGGAGCCAAGAAAGGGAGAGACAAGAATGAGTGCAATTTATATGCTGGCAATAGATCAGGGGACGACGAGCACGCGCGCGCTGCTGGTGGATCGCGGCGGAACGATCGTTGACATGGTATCCGAGGAGCTGCCGCTGCAATATCCGGCGCCGGGCTGGGTGCAGGCCGACGCTTCGTTTATTTGGCAATCCACGGAGCGGGTGCTGAAACGGCTGCTGGAGCAAGCCGGAGCGGACGCGAGCGAGATTGCCGGAATCGGCATAACGAACCAGCGGGAAACGACGGTTGTATGGGATAAGGCGACAGGCGAGCCGATTCATCCGGCAATTGTCTGGCAATCGCGTCAGACGACGGAAATTTGCGAGCAATTAAAGGCGGATGGACACGCACAGCTTTTCCATGAGCGGACAGGGCTGCTGATTGACGCGTACTTCTCGGGCACGAAGCTGAAATGGCTGCTGGATCGGGTTGACGGAGCCCGCGAGCGGGCGGAGCGCGGGGAGCTGCTGTTCGGCACGATCGATACTTGGCTGATCTGGAAGCTGACCGGCGGCGCGGCCCACGTAACGGACGTTTCCAACGCATCGCGCACCTTGATGTATAACATCCACAAGCGGGAGTGGGATGAGGAGCTTCTTCGCCTTCTGAACGTTCCCAAAGCGATGCTGCCCGAGGTGCGTTCTTCTTCGGAGGTTTACGGGGAGATGGACGAGCGGCTCTTGGGCTGCTGTATTCCGGTTGCGGGCGCGGCCGGCGATCAGCAGGCGGCTTTGTTCGGCCAGAACGCATTCGACAAAGGGGATGTCAAAAATACGTACGGCACCGGCTGCTTTATGCTGATGAACACGGGCGAGACGGCGATTGCCTCGGAAAAGGGCCTGCTGACGACGATTGCATGGGAAGTGGACGGCAAGCTTGAATATGCGCTGGAAGGCAGCGTATTCGTTGCGGGTGCAGCCATTCAGTGGCTTCGCGACGGCATGCGGATGGTCGAGTCGGCAAGCGAAACAGAGAGTTATGCTGGCGCAGTAGAGTCAACGGAGGGCGTCTATGTCGTTCCCGCGTTCGTGGGCCTTGGCACTCCTTATTGGAACAGCGATGTCCGGGGAGCGGTATTCGGGCTTACACGCGGCACGACGAAGGAGCATTTCATCCGGGCGGTGCTGGAGTCGCTCGCTTATCAGGCCCAGGACGTCTTGTCTGTTATGGAAGCCGAATCGGGCTTGCCGTTGAAGTCGATATCAGTGGACGGCGGCGCTGTTCGCAATAATTTGCTGATGCAATTCCAAAGCGACCTGCTGGGCGTTCCGGTGGAACGGCCGCTGACCAATGAATCGACTGCGCTTGGCGCCGCATTTCTGGCAGGTCTTGCGGTCGGCTTCTGGGAAAGCCGGGAAGCGATTGCCAAGCTGCGCAAGGTGGATCGGGTCTTCTCCCCAAGCATGGAGACGGCTAGACGGGATGAGCTTTACAAAGGCTGGCTGCGTGCTGTCAAAGCGGCCATGGCTTTTGCGGACTGATTGTGCTATACTAATGGCAAGTTAATAACGGTTGGAGATTCGGAGAAACCACGCAAGCCGCTCTTGTTCCTATTATGGGAATGGGGAGCGGTTTGAGTGGTTTCTTTTTGTTTGGGGAAAAATGATACTGAAATAGCTGGGGAGGCTGGCAACATGAGAGAACAAAACAGCAAACGGACGACGGACTTTGGCGCAATGGAGCGGATCGGGCTTCTGGAGCAAATGCAAGGGACGCAGCTTGATGTGCTTATAATCGGCGGCGGCATTACGGGAGCGGGAATTGCGCTGGACGCCGCAGCGCGGGGGATGAAGGTCGGACTGGTGGATATGCAGGACTTTGCGGCAGGAACCTCCAGCCGCTCCACTAAGCTGGTGCATGGCGGGCTTCGTTATTTGAAGCAGCTGGAAATCGGCGTCGTCGCCGAGGTAGGCAAGGAGCGTGCGATCGTATACGAGAACGGACCGCATGTCACGACTCCGGAATGGATGCTGCTTCCGCTCTACAAGGGAGGCTCGTTCGGCAAGTTTTCAACCTCCATCGGCTTGCGTCTATACGATTATCTGGCCGGCGTAAAACGCAAGGAGCGCCGCAAAATGTTAAGCGTTGCAGAGACGCTGGCCAAGGAGCCTTTGCTTAAGCGCGACGGCATGAAGGGCGGAGGCTACTATGTCGAATACCGGACCGACGATGCGCGGCTTACGATTGAAGTCATGAAAAAAGCGGTCGAAATCGGCGCTCTCGCGGTCAATTATGCCAAAGTGGAGAAGCTGCTGAATGGAGAAGGCGGGAAGCTTGCGGGTGTAGCCGTGCAGGATAGAATCGGCGGCGGCACATACACAATTAAAGCGACCAAAGTTATAAACGCTACGGGGCCGTGGGTCGATGAGCTGCGCGATATGGACGGCTCGAAGTCCGGAAAAACGCTGCGGCTGACCAAAGGGGTACATCTTGTTTTTGATCAAAGCCGGTTCCCGCTGCGCCAGGCCGTTTATTTCGACACGCCGGACGGACGGATGGTTTTTGCGATTCCGCGTGACGGCAAAACCTACTTCGGAACGACAGATACGAATTACAAAGGCGACACGGTTAATCCGACTATGACGCTGGAGGATCGGGAATATCTATTGAAAGCAGCGAACTTCATGTTCCCCGAGCAAAAGCTGACCCCTGCCGACGTGGAATCCAGCTGGGCAGGCTTGCGTCCGCTTATTCAGCAAGAGGGCAAGTCGCCATCGGAAATTTCCCGCCGCGATGAAATTTTTGTATCGCCGTCCGGCTTAATCTCGATTGCAGGCGGTAAGCTGACCGGTTATCGAAAAATGGCGGAAACCGTCGTGGACAAAGTGATCGAGCTGCTTCGGTCGGAAGGCGGCCGAGCGTTCGGCGCCAGCACATCGCGCAACATACCGATGTCCGGAGGCGATGTAGGAGGCTCATCCGCATTCGAGGGATTTGTTCGTAAAACGGCGGAAGAGGGGACTCGCGCAGGGCTGGATCGCGAAGCTGCGGCTTTCCTGGCGCAGCGATATGGCTCCAACGCAGGGAAGCTGTTCGCTATGGCGGCAGCCCAGCCCCAGTGGGCGGCGGAAAGCGGTTTGCCGCTTGCGCTGGCGCTACAATTGCGCTATGCCATTGAGCAGGAGATGAGCGTAAAGCCGGTAGACTTTTTCATTCGCCGCACTGGCGATTTGTTCTTCCACATCTCTGAGGTGCAGAGATGGAAGGAGCCGGTAATTGCGGCTATGGCGCTGTGGCTTGGCTGGAGCCAGGAGCAGCGGGCCGAATATGCGGAGGAACTGGAGCGCAAGCTTTCGGAAGCTGTCAAACCACAGTAAGCTGTCAAACCGGAGTAAGCAGACGGTCTGCAGCAAGCTTAACCTCTGTTCAGGTGGTTAGGTTGCCGCCCCCTCTTTGAAGAGCGCGGCCTGATCGAGTTAAAAAATCAGGGGTTGCCGCAATCTATGGCGCATCCCCGCTATACGGAAGATTGGAAATGGATATTGCCCCGCATCCCCGGCTTTTGGCCCAGGGTGCGGGGTTGTTTTGTAAGTGTTGAAGCACGGCAGTGCCAATGGAGGGGGATGTTCGGCTTGTTCAAGTATGAATTCAAGGATATAGTTGCCAAATGCTCACACATTGAATATAATACATATGAGCATGTATTCATATGTTTATCCATTACACCAGCAATTCCGCAAGCGGAGCAGGGGAAGGCGGCGATGAAATGAACAAGTCCGAGGACAGCAAGCATAAACATGACGGACACAGCTGTAACGACCATAAGCACGAGCACGGGGCTCAAGAAGCCTCAAACGGGGATGTTGTGCATAGCGGCAAGCATGGCCATCCCGCACATTCGCACGACCAGCAAAGCCATCAGGGCCATTCTCACTCTCATGGTCATTCTCATGGCCACAGTCATGGTCACGCTCATGGGCATGGCCATCACCATCATGGACCCAATAATAAAACGGGCTTGTTGATCGCGCTAGTCATTACGGCGAGCATCATGATTCTGGAGTTTGTAGGCGGACTCGTAACCAATTCGCTTGCGCTTTTGTCGGATTCGGGCCACATGCTTAGCGATGCGGGCGCTCTCGCGCTAAGCTTGGCGGCCATGTGGTTTGCGGCAAAGCCTGCATCCAAGAGCAGAACATACGGCTTTCATCGCTTCGAGATTTTGGCGGCGTTGCTGAACGGAGTTGCCTTGTTTGTCATTGCGGCCTTCATCGTAGCGGAGGCGGTCAAGCGCTTTGCCGAGCCTCCGACTGTGGCTAGCGGTTCGATGATGGTTATTGCGGTCATCGGCTTGCTTGCCAATCTGGCAAGCGCATGGTTTCTTTTGCGCAAAGCGGACGTGAAGGACAATCTGAATGTTCGAAGCGCTTATCTGCACGTGCTTGGAGATGCCCTCGGCTCCGTAGGGGCCATTGTGGCGGGCATACTTATGTCCTTATTCTCCTGGTACATTGCTGATCCCATCATCAGTGTTGTTGTGGCTTTGCTCATTCTCAAAAGCGCCTGGGGCATTATCAAGTCAACGGTTCATATTCTGATGGAGGGAACGCCATATGGAATAGATACGGATCGGGTGAAGGAGGCCATGCTGCGCATTGAAGGGGTAAAGGATGTTCACGATCTTCACATTTGGACGATTACTTCAGGGCTCGACGCCTTGAGCTGCCATCTGCTTATCGATGACGAGGCGGACAGTCAGCAGATTCTGCAGCAGGCGATCCGTCAAATGGCTGACGATTTCCATATTGAGCATACGACCATTCAAATTGAAAAATCCGGGCTTAGCCATGCCGCGTTGAAGGTGTGAAAGTTGCTCTTCTGAACATGCTATAATGGGATGGACGGGAGAGTGGCGGCGATGAGCTTTTCATTTGATCATTTGGCCAAGGCATTTGCGGATCAATCTATTGCATTGTATGATTTTTATCGTACTCGTCTTGAGCCGAATATGCATTACCACGGTCACAGGGATCGGCCGACACAAAAATGCGGCATTATCATCGGCATGCAGGGAAGCGCGGATTTTATTTTTAATCGCCAGCGGATCGTTCACATGTTGCCAGGCAAAACGATGCTCGGCGGCTATAATCAGCATCTGGAGCTCAAGACGGGCGAGGAAGGCTTTGACTATTGCCTCCTCCATTATATGCCGCTCCATCCGGAGGCGGAGGGAGCGGAGCAGCTACTGGCGATAACAGAATTTAATCCGATTCATGACGCGATCCTGCTTACGCTTGCAGAACAGCTTCAGAAGGCTTCAGCAGTACCTGGCAATATGGGGCAGTTGGAGAAGAAGTCGGCGTTCTATCGTTTGCTCCATTTTGTCCTGCATGCTGAGTATCATCATCAGAACAAGGAAATTTATCCGATCATGGATGAGACGATTGCATATATTCAAACTTATTATATGGAGACGCTGACGCTGGAGGATTTGGCAAGCCGTTATCAGATGAAGGCAAAATATTTTTCGCATCTGTTTCATAAATACGTAGGCACAAGTCCGATTGATTATTTGATTGGGTACAGAATGGACAGGGCGCATGAAATGCTGATGACCGGTCGTTTTACCGTAGCTGAGGTGGCGCAAAATGTAGGGTATCGCGATGCGTATTATTTTAGCCGACTGTTCAAAAAGCATAAAGGAATGCCGCCCAGCAAGGTGCAAATGTAGCTGACGGGAAATTGTCCATGCGGTTTGCAGCCATTTATCTATTTGCATTCACGAGTAGAAATGGTATCTTTTTATTCGATAATGAGAATCGTTATCGAATAAAAAAGGTGAAAAGGGAAGGTACACACACATGAACAGACGGATTACGAAAATACTGCAGCTGGCATTGATCCTATGCCTTGCATTTGTAGTTGGGGCCTGCTCCTCCAGCGGGAATGGCGGGAATGCCGCCGGGACTGAAACGACAACGCCTCCGTCCGAAACGGCAGCGCCTGATACTGAAACGGCGAAGTTTCCGCGTACGATTAAAGATGCGACTGGAGAAGTTACGATTGAGAAGGAGCCACAGAAGGTGGCGGTCGTTCACTGGGGCTATACGGGAACGATCATCGTATTCGATATCCCGTCTTTGGCAATCGCCTTGCCCTTCACTGAAAAGCAGTCGGTTATGAACACGGAGCCATACAATTCTTATGCGGACAAGATCGGCGAGGTGGTCACGGTTGGAGAGAATACAGAGGTTAACCTGGAGGCGCTGCTTGATTACGGTCCGGATGTCATTATCGCGGGCAGCACGATTAATGAAAAAGTCATCGACCAATTGAAGCAAATTGCTACTACCGTCGTCGTCGATGAGACGACAACGGATGTATTCTCGGATTGGAAGCCGGTCGTGACTAAGTTTGGCGAGATCTTAGGTCAGGAAGAGTTTGCCGCGGATTATATTGCCGATTTCCAGAAGACAGTAGAGGATGCAAAGGCAAAATTGTCCGGGATTGAAGGCACTGTTGCCTTTACACAGGTCAGGGCTGATGTAGTATGGCTTGTTGGAACCAACTACATGGACCGTTATTATTCTGAGCTGGGTCTGCAGCCGCTAGAAGGAGATATCGGTCAGGAGGGCGCGCAATTGTCGCTTGAAAGCTTGAGCGAGCTGAATCCCGACCACCTGTTCCTGGGCTATTTCAACCGGACGGATACCTCGTTAGGCGCAGCTACGGATGAATGGGAGAAAAGCGAAGTATGGAAGCAGCTTGATGCCGTCAAAAATAATAAGGTTTACGGAATTGACGGTTCCATAGCGCTGGGCTACGGCCCGCTTGCCCATGCTTACGGCATTAAGGAAATCGTTAATGCGCTTCAATAAGACTAAGGCAATCAGCATCTAACGATAGAATTAGCTAGTCGGACAAAAAACCTCTGAACCCTCTATATTTGAGCAGGTTCGGAGGTTTTTTGCATGATGGCATTTTCATATCTTGATTACATTTGTAAGAATGATACCGAACCGGTAAGGAAATCGTCTTCCAAAAGATGAGGTTACCGCGTCTCGGCAATCGATTTCGTCCGGTACACTTGCGCGCCGGTCACGAAGGCGACGATGCCCCATAGCAGCATGATGCCTATACCGATCCAGAAGGAGGAGGATGCGGCGCTTGAGGCGTAAATCATGGCTTCGCGCATCCCGTCGACGAAATAGGTAAGCGGGAGCATGGCAGGAATCGTCTGCAGCCACTCCGGCAATGTCTCGATTGGAAAAAAGACGCCGCTGAGAAACATCATAAGCATGCTGGTAAGGTTGGCCATGCCCATATAGGCTTCCATCGTTTTGCTGAACGAGGAGAACAGATACCCCATTGCGTTGAAAACGAGGCTTCCCGCAAAAAAGACAATCAGCAGCGTAAACGGATTGATATGCAGATTGGCGCCAAAGCCAAGCACGCCGATCAGCGTCAGAATGACGATCTGCACAATGCCAAGCAAAAACCGCACCAGCAGACTGGCCAGGCCGTACAGTCCCATGTTGGCGGGCGTCATCCGAAGCCGCTTCATCAAACCGCGTTTGCGCATGTCGACCAGCTCCACCATGCCGAACAGTCCGCCTTGGGCGACAGACAGGCCGATCATGCCGGTCAACAGGAAATCCGCTGTGCTCAGGTTGTCTGCGCCGGAGGAGACCGAGCTCGTTTTTAGCGAGAATAGCGGCTCGGCGCCTGCCGCCTCCAGGTTCGCCTGCTGCGTCAATTTGTCCAGTATGCCGGCAATGGCCTGGGTAGACGCGCTCGTTTCATTTTCGCGGTTGACGATCAGCTCCAGCTCGGATATATCTCCAGGAGAGGGGAGGACGATCAGCGCTTGAATATCCTTTTGTTCAACGAGCTGTTTGCCATGCTCCAGACTGACAGGCTGCTCCTCCCCGAATTCCAGCACCGGAATTTGGCGGAGCTGGGCGAGCAGCATCGCCGATTCAGAGCCCGGTTGCGGCTCCGCGACGGCGATGGTTGCTTTAAAGCTGCTGCCGCCCGAACCCCCGCCGAAAATAATCATAAAAAAGACCATCAGCAAAACAGGAAAAAATATATTCCAGAACCAAACCTGCTTTTCACGAAACATCATTTTGATCTGGGCGACGAACATTTTCGAAAACTGTCTGGCGTTATTCATTAGTCCCTCCACTCCTTACCCGTAAAGGCAATAAATACGTCCTCCAGCGACATCTCCCGAATCGATATTTGTTCAACCCGATAGCCGCGTTCCTTCGTGAATCCGAACAGCACGTAAAGCGTTTCCTCCGGCTGGGTCGTCCACAGCTTGAGCGAGGCGCCCTCGCGCTCCGTGCGCGTCACCGTCTCCTGCCGCAAAGCGGCTTGCTCGGTTGCGGAGGCGGCTTGCTCTCCATCCATCAGCGCCAGCCTGACCTCCCGTTCCTTTGTCAGCCGATCGATTAGCGCGGCCGGCGTATCCATCGTCACGATTTTGCCTTGATCAACAATACAGACGCGATCGCTCAGCTTCTCTGCCTCCTCCATGTAATGCGTAGTTAATATCGTCGTTTTTCCAAGCTCCTTGAGCTTCAGAATAATATCCCATATGTTGCGCCGCGCCTGCGGATCAAGCCCCGTAGTCGGTTCATCGAGAAAAATAATATCGGGATCGTTCACCATCGCAAGGCCGATTGCCAGTCGCTGCTTCTGCCCCCCGGACAGCTTTTTTACGTATTTATGCTGCTGCTCGGTCAGGTTGATCATCTCGAGCACCTCTGCCGTCGGCCTCGAATGGGGATAGAAGGTGGCAAACAGCTCCAGATTTTCTTTCACTGTCAGCATATCGAACAGGGCGCTGGCCTGTGGCTGAACGCCGATCGATATTTTGATCTGCTCGCTGTTTTTCGCCCAGTTAAGCGGACCAAAGCTGATCGTGCCCGAGTCCGGGGTGACAAGTCCTTCAATCATTTCGAGCGTCGTAGTTTTGCCAGCTCCGTTGGGCCCGATAATCGTAAACACTTCGCCCGGCTCCACAGCAAAGCTGATATCCTCGACCGCGGTCACGGAGCCATAACGTTTTTGCAAGCTGCGAACTTCCAATACCGGCATGAACGTACCTCCCTTATGCATTTGTTTGTATTGTATTACAGACGGGAGGGATGACGGGAGGGCCCAGCGTCCGCTTTTGTCTCCGTCTGGAGACGGAGGGCGGAGGGGAGGCGGGTATCCCGAGAAAAGAGTTACGGGCAAGCGCTGTCGCTCAAGCATGCCGTTACGAAGGGGGCCTGCCGTAGCAGCAGCGCTTGCGCTGCTCAACGGTGACGCAAGGATGGGGAGGTTATCGGGGATTCTGCGCCAAAATACACGAAGCGCATCGGTCAGATCGACCGTTGCGCTTCGTGTTGGACATGCATCTATGTTAAAGCCGCTTTTACTGCTTGTTTTTGTCAAGCAGTTGCTGAAGCTGCTCTTCGATTAACGCATTTCTTTCATTAGCTTGCGGGTTGGTCGCGCTCGCGCTGGTTGCCCCGTAGGCTGGCTGCTGGCTGCGCGCCAGCTCGGAGCGGGCTTCCCACTCCATTACCTTCTGCTCCATGCGCTCAAAGCCTTTGACCGCTTCGCTGCCCCGCAGCGAAGCGTAACCGCCGCTTGCATAGCCGCCGTTTACCGGCTGGACAGCTCCTGCGCGCTGCGCCCGTGCCGCCAGCTCCGTGCGCTTCGCCTGGAGCTGCTCCTTTTCCTCCTTCAGCGTTTCCACGCGCAGCTTCAGCTCT
This sequence comes from Paenibacillus sp. SY21-1, assembly GCF_005222705.1. Taxonomy (GTDB): domain Bacteria; phylum Bacillota; class Bacilli; order Paenibacillales; family Paenibacillaceae; genus Pristimantibacillus. The sequence goes on from NZ_STGF01000021.1 coordinate 75,324, forward strand.
TGCGCGGCTTGCTGCGCAAGCTGCTGGAGCCTTGCCGTTTCCGCGGCCTGCTCCAGATAGAGCAGCTTCGCCTCCAGCGCGGTCCGCGCCTCGGCCTCGCGGCCAGCGACGGCGGCTTGCTCCGCCTTGCCCTCGTAGTGCTTCGCTTGCGCCTCCAGCTCGCTTGCTTTCGTCTGCAGCACGCGCTCCTGCGCTTGCTGCTGCAGCTGGCCGCGTTCCGCAGCGGCGATCTCGTCCTCGAGATCGCGCAAATAGTGGTTCATCATCATAACCGGATTTTCCATTTTGTCCAGCATTTCATTTGCCGCCGCTCTTGTCATGTTAACGATACGTTGCAATACTCCCATTGTATATCTCTCCTCTAAGTATGTTTTAGTTTAGCTAAATCAGCTTGGCGTCCCGTTCATTTCACGGGTTAGTAGGGATAGTTGTGGCTGGCGCCAAACTCGTTATACGGATTTTTTGGTACAAAAATGGCCATCAGAATGTAGATCAGAATAAAGGAGCCGAAGCCGAACACCGCGCCTAGTGCAAAAACAAGCCGGACAATCGTAGCATCAATGTTAAGCCATTCGCCGATACCGCCGCAGACGCCTGTAAGCTTGCTGTCCCTCGTCGATTTAAACAATTTTTTCATTTGTAATCTTCCTTTCGCCTATTGGGTTAATCGGCTGCCGTTTGTCCTTTATGCTTCTAGGCAATCCGTTTGTTCGTCGTTTCGTTATGTTCTTATTGTAGACGTTCTCGTTTCCAGAGATAACGGTCCGCAGTCTATTTCTGTTACTAGCCTTTAGACGGGGCAGGTCTCGGACGGACGGCGGGGCCAAGGAGAAGGGAGGGACAGAGAAGGGGAGCAGCTAATGCGGGAGTATGGAGGGGTCTTGCGATTGCTGTTGAAGCCCGATTTTCCTCCATTATTGAAATTAGGGCAGGATTCGGTCTATTAAAAAAACCGGACATTCCTGGCGGAAGTCCGGCGCGTATGCGTTTAAGCTTTATGCAGGCTGCGGGCAGGCTTGTTCTCAAGCTTCACGGCGGCGATACGCAAGCCGGTAAAAATGATCATCAGCCCCCCTGTTGCGATATACATTCCATAGGCCCAGCCCTGCTGCGAATCCGTTCCCATCAGCAGGCCGTGCGCAAGGGCGAGGAAAAAGGCCGGAAAGGCCAAAAAGTGAATGGCCCGCCATGTTTTGCGGCCTAGCTTCTTTATGAAATCCGAGGATAACAGGAGCAGCAGCGTGCAATAGAAGGCCAGCGTGCCGAAGCCGGTGAGCAGCCTGTTGGAATCGGAGGCGAAAGGGATCAGCAGCTCGTACAGAGAGAAGCCGACGTAGCTGTCGAACAACAGCACGCCCCCATGAACAAAGCTGAATAAAAAGCCGAACCAGCCGCTCCATTGATGTGCGGCGAGCATGGCCGCTTTAGGTTTGCCGTTCAGCATTTTCAGGCTCATCATCATCCCCGCTGCTGTGGATACGAACAAAAGCAGATAAGCGGTCATTCCGGCCGCCCGGGTAGTCGTCCATACGCTTAGCGTGTCAGCCAATTCGTTCACAGGCTTCCGCTCCCTTCCGTAAGTAATGCCCGAAGGCTCCGTATTCGCCCCAGCTGCCGTCATGGCGCACTACGATGGCGGCACAATTCGGATGCCGCTCCCCAAGCCAGCGCGCGCCTGCGCGTTCGCCGAGAATAAGCATGCATTTGGCGTAAATTTCGGCTTGCAGCACATTCGGCGCGATGAGCGTGACTTGCACTAAATCGGAATCGCTCGGGCTTCCGCTGCGGGGATCGAGAATGTGATGGCGCTTTTGTCCGTTCGGGTCCAGCCAACGGCGTTTTTCGCTGCTGCTTGTGGCGATGCCCATCGTTCCGTGTACAGTGAGGGTCAACAAATCGCGCCCCTCGCGGAGCGGGCAAGCGATGTCGATGTCGCGCGCAAGCGATGGCGGTCCCCATAGGGCCAGGTCGCCCCCCGCTCCGATCGCGCCGTGCTGCACGCCCTCTTTTTGCAGCGAGAGCGCGAATGAATGGGCGGCCCACCCCTTCGCGATGCCTCCAAGATCGACCGAGGCGCCTATGCCAAGCGTCACCGTATGCGTATCCTTGTTCAGCCGGCAGCGCTCGGCGTTCGGAACATACCGTCCGGCGACAGGCGTGCCGAACGTTCCGTGCTCCCGCCGCTCGAACGACGTGGCGTAGCCAAGCGACGACAGGAGCGAGCCGAGATAGGGATTAAACAAGCCGGCCGTTTCCCGGTAGTAGCCGTCGGCTACGGACAGGAGCTCGAACAGCAGCCGGGAAGCCTTGAACGGCAGCGGGGCCGAGCGATTCAGTCTGCTTAGCTCGCTATCCGGCAGAAAGCGGCTGAGCGTCTGCTCTGCGTATTCGAACCATTCTTCGCAGCCGGTTTGATGCGGACCGGGCAGTCCGTCCGTTACCATGATGGTGTTCATCGCTTTAAATGTATGCATGGCTCATCCTTCTTCCTTTACGAGGCTTGGGTGCGCATTCGCCCCGTTGATGGACTTTGGCCAAGACTTCCCTCCGAGCGCCCGTTCGAAGACGAATAATAGCGTGATCCCGTATCGCTTTGCCCGCTTTGTCCTTGGCCTGTGCGCCAGCTGCCGCCGCTCTCTTCCGTAGCGGTCGTCTGTACCGGGGCTGCCTGATCCGTGCTGCCGATCATTCCGACAAAGCCGGTAAACAACGCTGCGCTTGATAATCCGACGATCCATTTTGTCCATTTATTGTTCGCCATTGAAGTGACGCCCCCAATCGGTTAAGTGAATTAATGTCATTATGGGCGCGACTCATTAAGGGGGCATGAAGAAAAGTTGAAAATTAGCTGAAAAAGCCGGCTTAACGCAAAATAAGCAAGGCGCCCCTGTCGAAGCTTTCGACTAGGAGCGCCTTGCTGGTAGAGCCGCCGGCTGGAAGGCAGAACGGCTAGATAAGAATCATAACGCCAAAGCCGTCTAGCGCGACCGTGCCGCTTAGCTTGCTGCCGGTCAGCAGATCGGTTTTTGGCTCGTGAAGCGTAAGGATGGCTGGCTGCTCGCTGTAATTCAGCAGGAAATGCAATGGACCTTGCTCGTTCTCGCGAATCGCCAGCTCAACCTCCTCCGGCAAGGCAAGCCAGCGCGCTGCCGGCGAAACGATGCCCAGCCGGTCGAGCAGCTGTCCGGCCGCGGCTTCGTCGAATACTGCGCCAAAGTACCAGGCTTCTCCGGCGCCGACGCGGTTCCGTGTGACGGCAGGCTTGCCCGCATAGTAGTCGGAGGCAAAGGCAGCGACCACTTCGACAGAAGGGGCCTCGGGCCGCAAAATGTCATTGAAGGATTCTGCGCCGGTCAAGGCGCCTTCACTGCCTTCTGCGCCAGCCCATTGTATCGAGACAGGCGTTCTTGTGCCCTTAACGACTGTAAATTCTTCGACGGAAATGCCGGTAAGCTCGGCTGCCGCCCCAGGGAACGGGCGCATGTAGCAGTGGCCGCGCTCATCCTTGTAGCCGGTCCTGCAGCCGAAAATCACGATGCCGCCTCCGCGAACGTATTCGGTCAGCAGCTCCGCCGTTTCGTCGCGCATAATGGCAGGATGGGGGTACACCAGCACTTTGTAGCGCTGCAATTGCGCGAGCGTTGTGATGCCTGGACGCATGCAGAGGGTATCGCTCGGAATATGGCGGCGCGTCAGCGCTTTGTACCAGGCCGTGCCGCTTGCTTTGGAGAACGGGCCGTGCCAAACGTCATACTCGCCGTCCCATTCGTTATCGTAGTCGCGAACGAGCGCGATATCCGCGGCAAAGCTTGTCGGAGCGATGCGTTCGCCGACCTTGGCGAGCTCGGCGCCAATCTCTCCGGCTTCGCGCAGACGCCTGTTCGGGCCGTTATGGTAGTCGTTCAAACCGTGCCAATATATTTCTTGCCCGGATGTAGCCGTCCTCCAGCGGAAATACAGCACCATGTTTGCGCCGTGGGCAATCGACTGGTACGTCCACAGCCGCATTTGGCCGGGCTTCGGCGACGGCATGTCCATTTTGTTGACCCAGCCTCCCGGACCGGCCTGCTGCTCCATAATGCAGAACTGCGGCGAAATCGAGCGAACGGCGCCGAGCGTCTGGCTCCATTTGCGATCGGCGAGCGGACGCTCGTCGCGGGCATCGTAATGGATCGTCGAAAACTGCGGGTAGGAATCATAGCTGAAGAAATCAAGCAGATCGTCCTGCAGACGGTGGCTGTCGAGATGGCCGAACAGTCCGTTCGTCGTAATCCAGTGATGCGGCACGACCTCGCGTAAAATATCGGCTTGAATTTTGGCATAGGCGATCGTGCTGTCGGAAACAAATCGTTTTTCATCCAGCGCCAGATGAGGGTTAGGCTGATTACCGCCCGCATTCGGCCTTGATAAAAATACCTGCTCCCACTGACTGTAGGTCTGGCTCCAGAAGCGTGTTCCCCAAGCTTCATTCAGGTTGTCGAGCGTTCCGTATTTGCGTTTGCACCATTCGCGGAAAGCATCATGGTCGGCCTGCGAATAAAACTCGCCGATCTCGCAGTTGAATTCGTTGTCGATTTGCCAGCCGATAACGGCCGGATGCTGCTTGTATTGCTCCGCCAGCTTGCGCGTAATGATGGCCGACAGCTCATGGTATTTGACACTGTTGTAATTGTAGTGGCGACGCAAGCCGTGGCGAAGAAGCACGCCCTCGTACGTGGCATTCAGCACCTCGGGATATTGATGCGTCAGCCATGCCGGAGGCGTAGCGGTCGGCGTGCCGATAATGACCTTGATGCCATGCTTGTGCGCTAGCTCAAGCGCGCGGTCGAACAGGGAGAAATCAAATTGGCCCTCCGACGGCTCGAACACCGACCATGCAAATTCGGCGACGCGTACGACCGAGATGCCAAGCTCCTTCATGCGGCGGAAATCGTCGTCCCACAGCTCCTCGGGCCATTGCTCGGGATAATAGCAGACTCCGAGCCTCATTTGATTCAGCGCTTCCGTATGTTTCATTAGCGGCGTGCCTCCTTATGTGTTTGAACATAATAATGGAGAAACAAGCGCCGGCCGCAGCAAGGCGGTTAAGGCCGCTGTTTCTTTTTTTTAAGACAAAATTGCTGGTCGAGCTGTATATCTTACATTTTAAAATGCGAGATCATCGACGTAAATAATAATATCCTGCTTTTCATGCTATAATATTGCGAATATGGAGAGCGGAGGGACTGTCGATGAGGCAGCATTATATCGTACCTAAGCCGTCTTTTGGGCAATATGCCTGTTACCCCGATATGCTGGGGCATTACAGTCAATTGCCGCAGCATGCGGAGCGCAGGGAAAGCGGTCAGATGAGGCATTACAATTTGCACCTGGTTTTCGGAGGAAGCGGTTATGTCGTGGATGGCGGCAGCGGAACGCGGGTGGAGCTTAAAGCGGGTGAGGGATTTTTGTTTGGCAGACATGCGTTCCAGCAGTACCGGGCAAGCGCGCGCGAGCCGTGGGATATACGCTGGATTCACTTTGACGCGCATATTCCATTGCCGATGCTGAGCGAAGCCGACGATTGCGGCAGCGTGCTTTTTACGTTCTCGGAGCATGACCGGTTCAAGCAGTTGACGGAGGAGATGTACATGCTATGCGAACCGTTCGGCATAAGGCACGAGCCCCGTTTGTCGGCTTTGCTCTATGAGATACTGGTAGAGCTGGTCCAGCATTCGGAGCGGTTGGCCGGTTTGCAGTCGCTGGAGAAGCAAAACGTCATCAGGCGAACGGCCGACCAGATCAGGCAGCGGAGCGCGGAGGGGTGGACGCTGGAGCGGATGGCGGAGCTTGCGGGATACAGCAGCTTTCATTTTCTGCGGCTGTTCCAGCAAGTGATGGGCAAGACGCCGAACCGCTTTGTCACGGAATGCCGGATCGATGCAGCGAAGCTGCTGCTGGCGACGACGGCTTGTTCCGTGACGGAGGCTGCGGCGCTGAGCGGCTTCGCTCAGCCCAGTTATTTTATTAAAGTATTTCGAGCAGCTGTCGGACTATCGCCCAAAAAATATCGAACGCTGTACGGGCAAGGCTTGCCGGACCGTTAGGACGCTACGGTCAAATGAATGCGAATGCCCGCCGCATCGTGTACGATGCGGAGGTCGCCTTCCCGGGTGACGGGCAGCTGCTCCCGCTGCAAATGCTCAAGCAGGCGGTCGCGGGCTTCAGCGGACGGCAGCTCGATGGTGAAATAGTCGAGACCCACCGTATGAGCCGGCGGCAGCACCGCGCCTTGACCGGCCCAAATGTTCAGGCCGATATGATGGTGATAGCCGCCCGCGGAAACAAACAGAGCGGTGTTGCCGGCGAAGTTGCCGACTACGTCGAAGCCGAGCTTGCTTTCATAGAAGGCGCGGGCCAGACGAAGGTCGCCGACATGCAAATGGATATGCCCGATTACGGTGCCGGCGGGCAGGCCGTTCCAGGTCAGCCCCTCGCCTTCGGCAAGCAGGCTATCCATATCGATCGGGTCGGACGCCATCACATAGAGGCCTTCCTCGTCGCGCTCCCATTGCTCGCGCGGGCGATCGGCATAAATTTCGATGCCGTTATGATCCGGGTCGGCAATGTAGAGCGCTTCGCTGACCAGATGATCCGCCTGCCCGATATGAATGCCGGATTGCGCCAAGTTGCGCAGCGCCAGCGACAGCGAGCGGCGATCGGGCAGCAGAATCGCAAAATGATAAAGCCCGGCATGCGAGCGTCTGCCCGGTACGAGGGCGTCCGCTATTTCCTCAAGCACAAGCAGGGTACGCTCCCCGTCTCCGGCGGTAAAGGTCGCCACTTTGCGCTCCGCGTCCAGCGCTTGCAGCCTCAGTCCAACTACGCGCTCATAAAACGCGATCGAGCGTTCCAGCTTGCTAACCTTCAGTTTTACTTCTCCCAGCGTCAATTTGTCATCCAGCCATGCGCTCATGAGTATCACTCCTATATTTAAGTGTGGACAGTTAAGCCGTCATTATTCGATATGTAGCTATCATAAAATGAATGTTTACAAAAGTAAAGTTAATTATTAAAAGTAAGTTATAATGAAACCCAAAGCCTTTTTTTGTTCTGGCGCAGGCGGCCGCTTGTGTGCTACCATTTGTCATAGGACGCTCCCTCTCCGGTTCAGGCGGTTGCTTTAACCGTTTGACACGAGGTGTATGGTGTCCTGTTTCTTTTTTTCGCAGCAGGATGACTGCCGGCGATGGGACAACCCGGAGCTGACGCGGCTTGTCCTGGCGAGTATGCAGCGGCTTAACGAATTATTGCTTTTCGACAAAGGAGCAGGCAACATGTGGTTAACATTTTCGGTGCTAGCGGCGTTCAGCTTTGGCTTGCGCGGCATTTTGTACCATTGGGCGAGTCAAAAACCGATCAATCGGAATTTGCTATTATGCGGCACCTTTAGCATGGGGGCTATCGTAAACGGACTTTGCGCGCTTGTTTTTTCTTCGGATTGGAGCGTCGCGGCATTAATCGGCATTCAAATGGGCTTGTTCTCGTTTGGCGCCAATGCGAGCATGTTTAAGGGCTTTGCGGTAGGCAAGGCATCGATCGTTGCGATTTTGACGGCGCTGCCGTCTGTCGTCGTCGTGCTGGCTGCGTTTGCCCTCTGGAATGAGCGGCTGCATGCGATGCAATTGCTTGCCTTTACGATCATCGTCGGCGGTGCGCTGCTTGTGCGCTTGTCCAACGATCTGTCGCTCAAAAATTTGCAAGGGGCGCAATGGGGACTGCTGGCCATGCTGCTCTTCGCCGGAAATGACCTTTCAGGCAAATGGTCGACGCTGGAGGAAGCGGATTTATTCGCTACGATGTCCTGCATGTTCGTTACCGGCGCGCTCTGCTTCGGCATTTGGTGGCTGCGCGACAGGGGGAACGAGCGCAAAGCGCGGCTTGCGAGCGGACAGGCGCAATTGGAGTTGTCGGCAGCGAGCGAGGACGACGGCCCGGTTCCCGCCGTGCATCCGGCACGGGGGGCCGGCGGGGAATGGAGCGCCAGGCGCACTTTTGTGACCGGGCTGGGCATTGGCATTACCAATGCGGTCGGCATGATGTTTATCGTGACGGCTTTTTCGATGGGGAAGGCTGGGCTTGTATCCGCAGTAACGGCGCTTAATGTGCTAATTGTGCTGCTCTATACCCGTTTCATCATAAAAGAAAAGTTCAAGCGCGTTGAAGTGGCGGGCATATCCCTGGCTTTTCTCGGCATTGTGCTGATGCGGCTGTTTGGAGCGTAAGCTCCATAGCGATTTAAGGGCGCTGCTCGACCTATCAAATGCTGCAAGCGGAGTCCTATCGTCGGATACGCTCGCACAAAAAAAAGCTGCAATCAGGACCGCGAGACATGTTCCCGGTATCCTGTAGCAGCTTTTTTGAACTGAAAAGGATGCTGCGCTAGCTTTCCGCATGCTTGTCCTTCCCCGCGAGGCGCCGGCTGCCTCCGCATAGAGCCGCGACAGCCGGGCTTGCTTGACGCATTAGCCTTGCTGGCCGGGGCGAATGCGAACGACTCCGATGTCTACTGCGTTGATCGCGAAGGCGTTGCCGCCTTGGTTGATATAGGCGTTAGCGTGTTGCTTGACATTGACGAACGTTTTGCTGTTGTCCCATTTGACGCTGTTCGCCTGTTTGGAGTGCTTGCTGTACTTGTGCTTTTTGTATCCCATATGTGCTCACCTCCCTTCAAAGAAACGGAAATTTGTTCCGTTTGTGCAAGGAATCGAGCGGCTAGCGGCGATTTTTGCGGAAAATTTGGACGGTGGCGGCATTGCTTGCAAGCACATTGCCATTGTCGGCTTTTGCCTCGGAGGATTGGTAAATGTTGATGATCAGATAGTTGTTTTTGCCTACGCGGTATTTGACGGTTTTGACGTTTGAGCGAACCATTGCGAGCCTCCCTTGCCGTTCATTCTGCCTGCATCCGTCCCTCGCTTCGCGAAGGAGCATGCGTTTCGGGCTAAACGCAGACTGTCCATCCCTTTTGGGCCGCTAGACTTTCTGCATGTCTGTGGCCGACGAAGCTCTCTAGCGAAAGCTTCTCTATCGGATGCGCCAACGATATAGCTTATGAGAGAGTGCTAGAGTTTGCGTCGGATAATGGCGGATGGGGGATCGCGGGGTTATTCGTTTTTTTTGTATTGGGCGGGAGTCATCCCGGTCAGCTTCTTGAACATGCGGTGAAAATGAGGCACGCTCTCAAAGCCGCAGCCGAGCGCGATGGCAGCGACGCTGTCCGCCGTGCCGGTCAGCAGTTTTTTGGCGCGGAGAATTCGTTTCGTGGTTACGTATTCGGTTACGTTCATGCCGGTCAGCTTTTTGAATACGCGCGAAAAATGGGCGGCCGTCACATTGGCCCGCTCGGCCAGCTGCGATAAGCCAAGCTGCTCTGCGGGATACTCGTCGATATAGGTCAGCGCATCGGCCATCCAGTCCGGCGCCCGGCCTGTCTGGGTCGGTTCGGGTGAGGCGACGCGGCGGCCCAGCAGAAGCAGCATGCGCTGCAGAAGATTAAGCACGGCGTGGCGGTAACCGCGCTTCTGCTCCTGCTCTTCCAGCCGAATCGCTTCAATTAAAGCCTCCAGCTCGCGGCGCTCGGCTTCAGATGAGGCAAGCTTGTAGCTTTTGGCGCGGTCGGCCTGCTCGAAGCAGCGCAAATAGGTGAACGGATCGCCGAGCGAAGGCGTATGGAGGAGCGTCGGATTAAAAAAAAGCGCTGTTGACGTTTTGGGATCGTCGGGATCGGGAAAGGAACGGTGAATCGTATTGCCGGGTATGAGAAAAATATCGCCGGCCTGGGCGGAATAAATCGTCTGGTCGATAAAAAAAGTGCCATGGCCGTTGTAGACGTAGACCAGCTCGTACCAATCGTGCAGATGGTCGGGCAGCTCGGCTTGCGCCGTTTTGGTGTCCCGATAGACACAGGCGAACGGAAACGCCGTATTCGCTTCAAAGCGCTTGCGGTAGGGATTCATCTTGTGCGCCTCCTCTCAGCCCGATTGTAGCAAATATCAAAAAAGAGTACAAATAAGTCTTTTTTGAACATTTAACAGCTAATCATTGTTGTTTATAATAAGCGTTAAGAACGATAACCGAGAAGGGGCGATCATGATGAGACTTGACGCGCATCAGCATTATTGGGCGATCAAGCGAGGCGATTACGGCTGGATTACGCCGGAGCTGCCGAAGCTGTATCGGGATTTTTTGCCTGAGCACCTTGCTGCTCATTTGCAGCGGCATCGGCTGGACGGCTCCATTGTCGTACAGGCGGCGCCTACTCTGGCGGAGACGGAGTTTCTGCTGGAGCTGGCGAAGGATGAGCCGACCATTAAGGGGGTAGTCGCCTGGCTTGATCTGACCGATCCGTTGTACCGCGAGCATTACGAGCGATTCGCCCGCCATCCTAAGCTTGTCGGATTCAGGACAATGATTCAGGAAATGCCCGACGCGTCGCGCATTCTGGAAGAGGACTTTGTGAAAGCGCTCGCTTATTTTGCCGAAGCCGGCACGCCGGTCGACTTGCTTCTCACCTCGCGCCAGCTGGAGCCGGCTGTCAAGCTGCTGGAGCTGGTTCCTGGATTGCATGCGGTCATCGATCATATTGCGAAGCCGCCGATTGCGACGGGCGAGCTTGAGCCTTGGAAATCGTTGCTGGAGCAAGCGGCGGCGCATTCGAATATTTATTGCAAGCTGTCCGGCATGGTGACCGAAGCCGATCATGAGCGATGGAAGCCGGAGCAATTGACCGCTTATATCCGGCATGCGCTGGAAGTATTCGGACCGCAGCGCGTCATGTTCGGGAGCGATTGGCCGGTCTGCCTGCTTGCCGCAGAGTATGACGAGGTTGTGGAGGCGCTGGAGCAGGCGCTCCCCGCGACGTGGACGGAACATGATCGTGAACGGCTGTTTGGACAAAACGCAAAGGAGTTTTATCGACTATGAACCTACTCAATTCTCAAGCGCTGTCCGAAGAGCAGCGAATGTCCTACGAACGGTTGAAGCAGTCGCCGATTACGGTGCTGCAAATCGGAGAAGGCAATTTTTTGCGGGGCTTCGCCGATTGGATGCTGCAGCAATGCCGCAAGCAGGGGCTCTATGAGGGCAGCGTAGCGGTTACTCAGCCAAGACCGGGCGGAAAGCCGAAAATTGACGCATTGGCCGAGCAGGACGGCTTGTATACGCTTGTCATTCGCGGACTGGAAAACGGGCAGCGGGTAGAGCGCACGGAGCTTATTTCGGTATTTGGCCAAGTATTTGATCCCTATTCGAATTGGGGAGCTTTTCTGGCTCTTGCCGAAAACCCGCATTTGCAGGTGGTCGTATCCAACACGACGGAAGCGGGACTTGTTTACAGGCCGGAGGAGCGTCATGAAGGACAGCCGATCCAGTCGTACCCAGGCAAGCTGACAGAGCTGCTCTACCAAAGGTACAACGCATTCGGCGGAGCGCCTGAGCGCGGACTGGTCTGCCTGCCCTGCGAGCTGCTGGAGCGAAACGGCGACGAGCTGCGCGCCTGCGTTCTGCGCTATAGCGAGGACTGGGGTTTCCCTGAAAATTTCCGCACATGGGTGAAGGAGCACAATCGTTTTCTCAATTCGCTGGTCGACCGGATCGTAACGGGTTACCCCGAGCAGGCTCAGGCTGCCGAATGGTTCGCGGAGTGGGGCTATAACGACCCGATGCTGACGACTGCCGAGCCTTACCATTTGTGGGCGATCGAAGCGGAGCCTGAGCTGGAGAAGCTGCTCCCGCTGAAGGCTGCCGGATTAAACGTACATTGGGTTGAGGCGCTTGCGCCGTTCCAGCTTCGCAAAGTGCGCATTCTGAACGGTGCGCATACGCTGATGACGCCGCTTGGCTTGCTGCATGATATGGAGCAAGTAAGAGAGGCGATGGAGCACGAGCGGCTTTGCGGGCTGGTGCGCGCTGTCGTCGAGCAAGAGATCATTCCGGTGCTGCCGATGGACGGGCAGGAGCTGAAGGCGTATGCGGACGATGTGTACGAGCGTTTCCTGAACCCGTTCATCCGGCATCGCCTGGCGGATATTGCAATGAACAGCCTTAGCAAATTCAAGGTGAGGCTGCTCCCTTCGCTGCTGGAGCATGCCAAGCGCGGAGCGCAGGTTCCGGCCGGACTGGCGCAAGGCTTTGCGGGCTTGCTTCGCTACTACCGCATCAGGGAGACGGCGGCGGGCTATGAAGGAGCTACGCTAAGCGGCACGGTCTATACGGTGCGCGATGATGCCGCGCTGCTTGCGGAAATAGCTGCAGTCTGGTCAGCGGCAGAGCGGGAAGGCTGGCAGCTGGAGCGGACGGTAGAAGCTTTGCTTGGTCTTGAAGCGGTATGGGGCGGCAATCTTGCCGAGGAATGGCCGCAGTTAACGGAGGCGCTAAGCTTGCAAATTCGTAATATGGAGCGTGGAAGCGATGAATAGCTGGGTCAGACTGCATGAAAAGGATCACGTCGTCATTGCGCTGCAGCCCTTTTCCAAAGGGGATGTCTTAACGCTTGACGGCGCGGAGGGACAACAGGAGCTTACCGTGCTGGAGGAAGTGCCCAAGGGTCACAAAGTGTTGACGAAGCCTGTGCAAGCCGGCGAGCACATTCTGAAATTCGGCTACTCCATTGGCGTCGCCAAAGAAGCGATTCCGGCCGGAAGCTGGGTGCATACGCACAACATGGGCACAGGGCTGAAGGGCTTTCTCGATTATACGTATGAGCCAAGCGCTTCAAGCGAAGGCGACGGGGCAACGCCGGCGGGCGGCAAAAGCGAGAAGGAGACGAGCGGCGCGCAGCAGCAAAAAAACCTCAGCCGCACCTTCCAGGGCTACGTTCGCGACAACGGCGAGGTAGGCATTCGCAACGAAATCTGGATCATCAATACGGTGGGCTGCATTAACAAAACTTGTGAAATTGTAGCCAGAAGAGCGGATGCAAGCTATGCCGGACGAGTGGACGGCGTCTACCATTTCGCACATCCGTTCGGCTGCTCCCAATTGGGGGATGATCTGGTGCATACGCAGAAGCTGCTTGCATCGCTTGTCAACCACCCGAATGCGGCAGGCGTGCTGGTCATCGGACTTGGCTGCGAGAACAACCAGATCGAAGCGTTTAAACGCGCGATCGGCGATCACAGCCCTGAACGTGTCAAGTTTCTTAAGTCGCAGGAAGCCGAGGACGAGATCGAGGAAGCGCTGGAACTGGTGGATGAGCTGGTTCAGTATGCGGAACGATTCACCAGGGAGACGGTTCCGGTATCCAAGCTGAAGCTGGGCCTTAAATGCGGCGGCTCCGACGGCTTGTCCGGCATTACGGCCAACCCGCTCGTCGGCGCCGTATCCGACCGGCTGATTGCCGAGGGGGGAACCGCCATTCTGACTGAGGTTCCGGAAATGTTCGGAGCGGAGACGATTCTGATGAATCGCGCGGCGGATGAGCAGGTTTTTCATAAAATCGTTCATTTGGTTAATGATTTCAAACAATATTTTATTAAGCATGATCAGGAAATATACGAGAATCCGTCGCCGGGCAACAAGGCCGGAGGCATAACGACGCTGGAGGAGAAATCGCTTGGCTGCACGCAAAAGGGCGGTCATGCGATCGTGCGCGATGTGGTACCGTACGGACAGCGCATAACAAGTCCGGGGCTCAATCTGCTGGAGGCGCCGGGCAACGATCTGGTATCGGTGACCGCGTTGTCTGCCGGAGGCGCGCATATCGTTTTCTTTACGACCGGACGGGGCACGCCGTTTGGCGGTCCGGTTCCCACTGTAAAAATCGCGACAAACAGCGAGCTTGCCGGACGCAAAAAAAATTGGATCGATTTCAACGCCGGGCAGCTGCTTGAGGATAAAAGCATGGAGACGCTGACGGACGAGCTTTGGGAGCAGATGATTGCGCTGGCTTCAGGCGAGCGGCGCACGAACAATGAACGCAATGGCTTTAAGGAAATTGCGATCTTTAAGGATGGCGTCATTTTGTAGTACCGGAGCAGCGGCGGCATGCGATGCCTGCTTATGCCGCTGACCGGTAGAGCCTTGGCGCATTCAGACCGGATGCAGCGGGAATAGGCTAAAGTGTGAAGCGGAAATGAATGGCGGGAACAACGAAAGGATGGGCAAAGACCTATGCAATATCGGAAATTGGGAAAAACGGGCCTTGAAGTGTCATCGCTCAGCTTCGGGGCATCATCGCTCGGCTCGGTCTTTCGGGAAACGGATGATGCCGAAAGCATCAGAACGGTGCACGAAGCCGTTGCTGCGGGCATCAATTTAATCGACGTATCTCCTTATTACGGATTGACGAAGGCGGAGGCCGTGCTCGGCAAGGCGATTGCGACGATGCAGCGGGACAGCTTTATTCTAACGACAAAAGCCGGACGTTATGGAGCGGAGGAGTTCGATTTTTCCGCCGAGCGCATTTTGCGGAGCGTGGATGAAAGCCTCGTCAGACTGAACACGGATTATATCGATATTCTTTATTTGCACGACATCGAGTTTGTGCCGTTCGAGCAGATCGCGGAGGAGGCTTTCCCGGCGCTGGATAAGCTGAAGGCAGCCGGGAAAATTCGCTTCTCCGGCGTATCCGGCCTCCCGCTATCGGTATTCGAGCGCTCGCTGGCAGTGCGCGAGCTTGATTCCGTACTGTCTTACTGCCACTATTCGCTGAATGACACCTCGCTGTTGCAGGTGCTCCCGCTGCTTGAAGAGAAGGGAGTTGGCCTTGTCAACGCCTCCCCGCTGTCGATGGGTTTGCTGGGGCTGCGGCCAGTTCCGGACTGGCACCCGGCGGGTGAAGCGATCCGCGCCGCATGCAAGCTCGCCGCCGAGCATTGCGCCGCCAAAGGCGAGGATATTGCCAAGCTTGCGATTCAGTTTGCGACAGCCAATGAGCGTATTCCGACGACGCTTGTAAGCACGGCCAACCCTGACAATATCAGACGCAACGTGCAATGGCTGAACGAGCCGCTCAACGAGGAGCTGCTTGCCGAGGTGCTGGCCATTCTTGAGCCTGCCCGCGACAAGACATGGCTTAGCGGCAGACCTGAATATAATGAATCCGTGTTGCTGTAGAGGGAAGGGGACAGAGGCGTGAAAACAATTATATGCGAGCAGCCGGATAGCCTGAGGCTGATTGAGCAGGAGGAGCCGCTTCTCGGGCCGGGCACTGCGCTGGTGCGCATACGCAGAATCGGCATTTGCGGCACGGATCTGCATGCCTACAAAGGGAACCAGCCGTTTTTCAGTTATCCCCGCGTGCTTGGACATGAGCTTGCAGGCATCATCGAACGGATCGATGATCCGGAGAACAGGCTGAAGGCAGGCGATCAAGTGAGCGTCATCCCTTATATGCATTGCGGGGAGTGCATCGCTTGCCGAAACGGGAAAACGAATTGCTGTATGGATATGAAGGTGCTGGGGGTCCATATTGACGGAGGGATGCGTGAGCGCGTAGTGCTGCCTGTCACGCATTTGCTTGAAGCGAATGCGTTGACGCTTGACCAGGCGGCCGTTCTGGAGCCGTTCAGCATCGGCGCGCATGCCGTGCGGCGCAGCGGCCTAGCTGCCGGCGAAACGGCGCTTGTCATCGGCTCGGGCCCGATCGGGCTTGGCGTAATGGCGTTTGCCAAGCATCGCGGCGCACGCGTTATCGCAATGGATGTACAGGAGGAGCGTCTCGCCTTTTGCCGGAAATGGGCCAAGGTAGACGAAACGGTCCAGGCGCTAGACGGAGCCAAGGAGCGCTTGCTGGCCTTGACCGGCGGCGAAATGCCGGTTGCCGTGTTCGACGCAACGGGAAATGCCCGTTCCATGACCGATGCATTCGGCTATGTCGCACACGGCGGCAGGCTCGTCTATGTCGGACTTGTTAAAGGGGAGCTTGCCTTTAATGATCCTGAGTTTCACAAACGCGAGCTCACCTTGATGGGCAGCCGCAATGCGACCCCTGAGGATTTCGCTGCCGTTCGTGCGGCGATTGAGGCCGGGAGCATCGATGTGGACAGCTATATTACGCATCGCTCTTCTTTTGAAGGCATGCTCGGACAATTCGAGGACTGGCTAAAGCCGGAATCCAAAGTCATTAAAGCGATGGTAGAGGTGTAACTAAGCTTATACGTTTTGTTTCAAATAATAGGACTTCAATCCCTGCTTAGTAGCGGAGATTGAAGTCCTTTTGCATATTAAGCGTGATGCCTTTCAATTGCGAGAACACGGTAGGTCCCTTTTTGGAACAGAGCCGTATATGCCCTACAACCCGCGCCGCAATGGCCTTGCGAACGAGTCTCTGCATGCGCACTGTGGGAGCTTCATCCGTCTCATAAAGTAGATGGTTCAGCATCTGTTGTATGCCATAGGGAAGGTTAACCTATCTATTATGTAAAGGTTTAATACATATCTAATATTTGTATATCAAGTTTCCTAATACAAAGGAGGTATACTGACACAGCTATTACAAATAGGAAGAGGCAATCGACATTCAGAGGAGGAACTATGCAGTGACTGCAAAGGACAGAGACGGATTTTGGACGGGATTATCCCTTCAATACAAGCTTCCCGCGATGATTGGCTTGCTCGTGTGCGTGATGCTCGGGCTGACGAGCTTGTTATCGATAAGGATCGCTTCCGACATAACACTTGAAAAAAGCAAGGATGAAATTCGGGCTACCTCCAATCGGATCGGAGAAGGCATAACTTCTGCCGTGGATTTGGAGCTGCAGTCTGTTTTTTTGGCTTCGCTGCATAATGAATTGATGGAGCTGCTGCAGCTTCGAAACGCCGGCACGCAGAGCATTGACGAGTTTCTGGAAGCCAATCAGCAGCTAGTGGGAGTGTCCAATAAGGTGCTGGCCGATAGCATGGCAGGTATGCAAGGCATAGAAACGCTATCGCTGCTTGACGCGAAAGGCATTATTGTAGCCTCGAGCAATGCCGGCGCCTTGAAGGGAGACCGCTCGGAGCGGCAATATTTCAAGGATACGATGCAAGGCAATAGCGGGATCAGCGATATGATTGTGTCTCAAACAAGCGGGAACTTGGTCAACGTGTTTACAGTCCCGCTTAAGGATGGCGCAGGCAGCGTACAGGGCGTTCTGCTGGCGACCGTCGTTTCCTCCTTTTTCGTAGATAAGCTGGAACATGTACAAATTAACGAGGAAGGCAAGGTGCTCATTCTGGATCGGACGGGGACATTGGTCTACCATTCCAAGGATGAGACGCTGATCGGAAAACCGCTTGAGGGAGAGGAGTATAAAGCGCAGATTGAGACGACGTCCGACAAGCTTATTCAGGGCGAGGTGAGCTTGCCTGACAAAGTTGCTTTCTATTCGAATGTGCCAAAAGCGGATTGGACCATTATAGTTGAAGACAGCTTTGCGGATGTTCGCAAGCCGATCACCACGATGGTTCGCAATATTGTCATCGTATTGGCCGCAGCCGTTGCGCTGTCACTGGCGTGCGGTCTCCTCATGTCCAGGCTGATTACGAAGCCGATTATCAAGTTGACGGGTCTGTTTAAGCTGATGGCCGGCGGCGACTTGACGGTTAACGCAGAAGGCAAATACAGCGGGGAGCTGAAGCAGCTGGCAGACAGCTTCAACCTGATGGGGGAGCGCAATCGCGGGCTCATTGCCCGCATGAACGATTCCATAGCCATCTTGAACGAAAGTGCGTCCGCTTTGGGGGATACGTCCTCGCGCACGTCCGCGGCAGTTGGCGAAACATCGGTGACTGCGATGGAAATCGCCCGTGCGATGGAGCAGCAGGCGAACGAAACGGAATCCATCGTCGATAAATTTACCAGCGTCGGGGACAAAATCGCAAGCGTGAATGGAACGTCTACGAGCATTAAGGAAAAAGCGGACGAAATTACAACTATTTTTAAAGCCAATCATAAGGTCATTGAAACGCTTGTCGACATTAACGGCAAAAATGAGCTGGAGGTGCAAAAGATTTCCGAGGCTACGCGCGAATTGGCCGCAAGCTCTTCCGGCATCGTCCATATGACCGGAGCAATTGCCGAAATCGCGAATCAGACCAAGCTGCTCGCATTAAACGCATCGATAGAGGCGGCCAGAGCCGGCGAGCAAGGGAGAGGTTTTGCCGTTGTCGCCAGTGAAATTCGCAAGCTGGCCGAGCAGACGACACAGCAATCGAATGATATTCATGCGATCGTGCATGAAACGCTGCAGCGCGTCGAGGAGAATAGCCGCAGCGTCCAGGCTATAGAATCGATTTCCTCGCTGCATAACGACAGCGTCGAGCAAACGCGGCAATCGTTCGACCATATCTCGATGCTGGTTGGCGGCATTGTCGAGCAGGTTCGATCCATGGCCTACGAATTGGGACGTATTGAGCAAGATAAAAATGATGTGCTTGAAGCGGCGCAGAGCTTGTCCGCCTCGGGAGAGCAGGTATCGGCATCCATCGAGGAGGTGACGGCAACGGTACAGGAACAGGCGACGATGGTGCAGCAGCTCGCCGGCATGGCCGCCTCCATCGATGAGCTGACCGGAGAACTGTCAAAAGCCGCCACTCAGTTCAAGATATGATACAATCGAAGCTGACGGTCACTGTCCCCGGCAGGGGCTTGATCAAATGACGGTCAGGAGGAATGATGATGTCGATTTATCGCGGAGGCAACGAGCTTAGGAGCCAGATTGAACAAACCGGTTTGCCTGAGCAAGCTTTGGCATTATGGGCACTGGGGCAAGCCGGTTTTTTAGTAAAATGGCAAGGCATTCGTTTATTGTTTGATCCGTATTTGAGCAATTCGGTTTATGAAGCGGCCGGTCCTCCGTGGATGAGGGCATTCGCCTCCCCGCTCGTTCCGGAGGAGTGTGACGATATCGATTATGTCATCTGCTCCCATCATCATGACGATCATATGGACAAGCAAACGCTTGTCGCGCTGGACCATAACTGCGAGCGTACCATTTTTATCGTGCCTCGCTCCCATCTCGGCTTGCTGCGGCATTGGGGGATTGCCGATGACCGGATGATCGGCATATCGCATGGCGAGACGCTGGAGCTTATGGATAGCCTTTCGCTCGAGGCCCATGCCGCAAAGCACGAGCAGTTCGAGCAGGATGACGCCGGAGAGCATTTGTACTTGGGGTATGTGGTTACGCTCGGCAGCTTGACCCTGTATCATGCCGGGGATACGATAGGCTTTGCCGAATTGGCAGCATGGCTGCGCGGCAAGCGCCCGGACATCGGGCTGCTGCCTATTAACGGCAGGGACTATGTGCGGGCAGGCAAGGGGATTGCGGGCAATTGCAATTACAGGGAAGCGATCGAGCTGGCCGTTCACGCGCAGGTTGACTTGTTGATCCCGATGCATTACGGCATGTTTCCCCATAACGACGAGAATCCGGCCTATTTTGTAGATTATTTGCACAGCAACTATCCGTCGCAACGGTTTCATATGTTCGTTCCCGGGGAACGCTATATCTATATGAAGTAAGCCATTTAAATGAAGGCCATCCATGTGTCGCAGCGACCAAGCAATTGAGCAAATCATAAGAAATATGGACCCTGCTGCTATGTTAGACTAATACCACTAGAAGTGGGAGGAGTGCGAGAAGCAATGAATGGTAATCAAGCAGCCTCAAACAGTGGAGGCACGTTTGGCAGCAGGAGCAATTTTATCGTCATTCTGGTTATGATTCTGGGCGTATTTGTGGCAATTCTTAATGAAACGCTGCTCAATGTCGCTTTATCCAGAATAATGGCCGACATCGGCATTCAGCCGAGCACTGCGCAGTGGCTCTCAACGGGCTATTTGCTCGTTATCGGCGTTTTGATTCCCGTTACTGCTTATTTGATTCAACGATTTACAACCCGAACGCTGTTTCTTTCAGCGATGACTTTGTTTATGATCGGCACGCTGGCAGCAGCGCTGGCGCCGGGCTTCTCCATGCTGTTGATCGGCAGGGTGCTGCAGGCGGCAGGAACGGGCATGCTGTTCCCGCTGCTGACAAACGTCGTTTTTGCGATGGTGCCGCTTGAGCGCAGGGGGTCCGCCATGGGGACAATCGGCATCGTTATAACGTTCGCTCCAGCAATCGGACCTACGCTATCCGGTATTATTGTCGAGCATTTTTCGTGGCGCGTGTTGTTTTACAGCGTGTTGCCGATTGCGTTATTCGTCATTGCCTTCGCGGCAGTCAAGCTGAAGAATGTTACGGAAACGACTAATCCCCGAATCGATTTGCTTTCGCTGATGCTGTCCACATGCGGCTTCGGAGGAATTGTCTACGGCTTTAGCAGCGCAGGAGAAGGTCATGGCGGCTGGTCGAGCCCGATTGTGCTGATTCCGATTGCAGTTGGCGTTCTGTCGCTACTGCTGTTTACTTGGAGGCAGCTGACGCTGACGGAGCCGCTGCTTGAGCTTCGCGTATTCCAGTTCCGCGTGTTCCGCTTATCGGTGCTTATTATGATGATCGTTATGATGGCGATGTTCTCGGCTATGATGCTGTTGCCGATCTTTCTTCAGAATGCGCTCGCCTATACGCCGCTTAAGGCCGGGTTAGTTATGCTTCCTGGAGGCATTCTTATGGGGATCATGTCGCCGATTACCGGAAGGCTGTTCGATAAATTCGGCGCCAAATGGCTGGCTGTTATCGGCTTGACTCTGATGGCCAATTCGCTATGGCAGTTTGCCCATATTACGCTGACTACCTCGTATGTATTTATTATGGTGCTGAATACGTTGCTGATGCTTGGCATTTCAATGCTGATGATGCCGGTCATGACCAATGCGCTGAATGAGCTCCCGCCGCGCTTGTACGCGCACGGAACGGCGGTTGTAAGTACGCTGCAGCAGGTTTCGGGCGCTGTCGGCACGGCGCTGCTCGTGACGATTATGACGAACGGGTCGGCCCGTTATTTGGCGGAGGCCGGAGCGGGAGATGCGGCTTCGTTAAAAGTGCTGGCACTGATTTCTGGTATGAAAAGCGCGTTTATACTGGCTTTTGCGTTAGTTGCAGTTGCCTGGGCGGCGTCTTTTCTGTTGAAGCGAGCCAAGCCGCCGCAAGCCGAGGGGGGCTTGGCCGACAAGCAGGTTGCCGTCCATTAACTTGGAACAGCTTCCCGTCTGACGATGACGGGAAGCTGTTTTTTGTTGCTGCTAAACGAATCGATGACTTTTGGAGCGGAATTCAGTATGTAGCGCCAGGTTTTATTTTCTGTAACAGGGCTGCTTTCATGTCGGGGTTATGGCGGGGCATCATGCTTGTTTTCCATGAAGGAGGAGCTAAGTGTGCGTGCTGCGCTTTGACCTGTTTGGCCGGGAGCTTGTGCAATTTACGCTTTGAGAGGATGTTGGGCATGTCGGCGGGGGATAATGAAAGGAGCTTATAATAGGGGGATTGGCTTCTATGGCGAATATGGGACTGGCATCTGCGTTAACGGCTGTCGCCGTTGCGCAACTGATAAAGCCGACCGGATTATATATCCGAACGGGTACTTGGGACGCAGGCAGGCTGATTGGCTCGGGAGGCATGCCGAGCTCGCATTCGAGCGGCGTATCAGCGCTGGCGGCGTACGTGGCGGCTAAATATGGCATCAAAACGCCTGAGTTTGGCGTATCAGCCCTGCTCGGCATCGTGGTCATGTACGATGCGATGAATATTAGACGGCAAGCGGGTGAAATTGCGATGCAGGTGAACGATCTGGACGAGAATGTCGAGCGTCTTTCAGGCGAGCACCCGGGCTTGTATCACAAGCGGAAGCGGGAGCGCTTGAAGGAGAGGCTTGGCCATACGCCCAGAGAAGTGCTGGTTGGGGCGCTGCTGGGAGCGGGCATCGGTTTGGCCGGAGCGTTTGTATCGCGGAATAAATAATATTCCGGTTCGGAAGCGGGTTATCTGTAGTCCATCCATGTTGATCGTTATATAATGAAGTGGATAATCCGATGCAAGATTATAGAAATGGGGAGAGCGAATTGGAACAGTTGTTGTTGTGGCCACACGGAGCGCCTTTGGCTGTAGGGGAAACCGATGAGGATATTCCGGCTATTACGCCTTACTTGGTTGAAGGGGATAACCGTCCGGCCATTGTGGTCTGTCCTGGCGGCGGATACGGGATGCGCGCGGACCATGAAGGAGATCCAATCGCCAGATGGCTGAACGGTCTGGGCATTTCCGCATTCGTGCTTCGTTACCGTGTGGCGCCTTACCAGTATCCGTGTGCCCTGATGGATGCGCAGCGAGCGCTTCGCTATGTGCGCAGCGAAGCCGACTTTTTTCGAATTGATCCGAAACGCGTGGGCTTGCTAGGTTTTTCGGCCGGAGGCCATTTGACTGCCAATGCGGGGACAAGCTACGACGCCGGCAATGCGGAAGCGGCGGACCATATCGATCGGGAGTCCTGTCGTCCGGACTTGCTTGTGTTATGTTACCCGGTCATTACGCTGACAGATCCATTCACGCATACGGGGTCCCGGGATAATTTGCTAGGCAAAAACGCCGAGCAGAGCCGGATAGAGGAAATGAGCAATGAGCGCAATGTGACAGCGGATACGCCTCCAACTTTCCTGTGGCATACATCGGATGATGGAGCGGTTCCGGTAGAGAACAGCATGCTGTTCGCGGCTGCACTTAGCAAGCACAAGGTGCCATTCGATTTGCATGTATATGCTCACGGCCGCCATGGGCTTGGTCTGGCGAACGATCAGCCGCATGCTGTTGGCTGGACCGATGCATGCGCATCCTGGCTGGAGCTGCAGGGCTTTAAATGAAATGGGATTTGTGATGCAAAATGAGGACGACGGGACCGATGAAAGGGGCTTAAGCGACGTACTCTGAAGCCTGCGAGCAAGGGAATGATAGTGGAAGGGCAGGCGAAAGGCTCAAATAAAAGCGCCTTAGCGACGTTAAGCCGCCAAGGCGCTTCCTTGCTATCCGATCATCGTAATCGCTTGGCGTTCCGCATGAAGCAGCTGCTCGCGAATATGGACGACCTCGCCGATGACGATGAGGGCTGGGTTGCTGACTTTCATTGCGGCGGCGATGGTGTGTATGTCGCCAAGTGTTCCGATGAGGGTACGCTGCCGAGAGGTTGTGCCTCGTTCGATGATGGCGACAGGCGTTGCTTCGGCCTTGCCGTGGCGGAGCAGCTCTTCACGAATGTCCGGAAGCTGGCTGACTCCCATGTATATGGCCAGGGTATCCACGCTGTGAGCGAGTAAGTCCCATCGAACAGGCTTGTTGTCCCCGTGGCAGCGGTTGCCCGTTACGCAAGCGAAGGATGCGGCATAGCCTCTATGCGTAAGCGGTATGCCTGCTGACGCCGCGGCGCCGATAGCCGAGGTGATGCCCGGCACGATCTCATAGGGAATGCCCCATGCGGCAAGCTCAAGCGCTTCTTCGCCGCCGCGACCGAACACAAACGGATCGCCGCCTTTAAGCCGGACAACATGGTTCCCTTTAACGGCGTATTCCACCAAGGTGCGGTTAATCTCGTCCTGCGGCATGGAATGTGCCCCAGGCGCTTTGCCGCAGTAGACCAGCTTGGCATCCGGCTTGGCCAAATCCAGCAGTTCGGGGTTGACGAGCCGATCATATACGATGACATCGGCAAGCTGAATACGGCGCATCGCCTTGACCGTCAGGAGCTCGGGATCACCCGGGCCAGCTCCGATAATATAGACCATGCCTGCTTTCGATTGTTTCATAAGCTGCCCCCTTCTGCGCTTTACGCCTATTGCCGATTGCGATGTCGCAAAGCTCCTTACATACCCGAAAGCCTTCTGCACGACAGCGCAGCAGTCAACGCCATCATCTGCTTGCAATTAGGCCGATAGCGTATTTGTATCTTGAATGGTTACATAGATGGAGCCGTTCGCGTCAATTTCTGTCGGGAATGTTGTGATGCAGCCATCATCCGGCTCTTCTACGCGTCCGCTGCGCAAGTCGATCTTCCAGTCATGCAGCGGGCAGTGAATATGCGATCCGCACACCATGCCTTCCGAGAGGGAACCGCCCTTGTGGGGGCAGCGGTTCTCTACGGCGCGTACCGTGCCGTCCGACAGGCGGAACACGGCGATTTCCAGATCATCGTTAACCGTAATACGGCGGGAACCCTTAACATCAATGTCGGTTAGTTTTGCTACTAGCAGCTTCGTTGTCATGGGTGAGCCCTCCTATAATTGAACCGGCTGAACGCCGTTCAGTTTTTCAAAGTTTTTGCGAAGCTCATCGGTCTCCACTATTTTTTTCCAAGGATCTTCGTGAAGGCTGAGCGTCTCCTGAATGCGTTCGATAAGCGGCAGGCGGTCCTCAAGGTTTTCCAACGATTTCTTGACGTGTTCGATGCCTACGCGTTCAACCCATTGCGCAGTACGCTCGTTCCAGGATGCTTCCTCACGGTACAGTTGCAAGAACGCATAAGCCCAGTGCAACACTTCGTCCTCTGTTTTCACGGTGCAAAGCAGATCGGTAGCACGAACCTTCACGCCGCCATTGCCTGCCACATGCAGCTCCCAGCCGCCGTCGATTGCGACGATGCCAAAATCCTTGATGGTTGCCTCCGCGCAGTTCCGCGGGCAGCCCGAAACCGCAAGCTTGACCTTGGCCGGGGCATTCAGCCCTTCAAACGCTTTTTCCAGTTTGATGCCCATACCCATGGCATCCTGCGTGCCGAAGCGGCAGAACGTATTGCCGACACAGGTTTTGACGGTACGGAGCGTCTTGCCGTAAGCGTGACCGGAGTTCATGCCAAGATCCTCCCACATTTGCGGCAAATCCTCTTTTTTCACGCCCAGCAGGTCAAGCCGTTGTCCGCCTGTAAACTTAACGAGCGGAACATCGTATTTCTCAGCCACCTCGGCAATTTTTTTCAAGTCGCTTGGCGAGGTTACGCCTCCGTAAATACGCGGTACGACCGAATACGTGCCGTCCTTTTGAATGTTGCCGTGGAAGCGTTCGTTCGTAATCCGGGATTCATTCTCATCCGCGTATTCCGTTGGGTACAGCATGCCCAGGTAGTAGTTGAGCGCAGGACGGCATTTCGAGCAGCCCTCCGGGTTTTTCCAATCCAGAACATTCATGACTTCCTTGGTGCTCATCAGCCTCATGCGTTTGATTTCCGCTACAATCTCGTCGCGTGTATGGGTTGTGCATCCGCAAATGCCTTCCTTCGTCTCGGCAGCATTGTCGCCGGCATATAGATGAAGCAATCCTTCGACAAGCGGTTTGCACCCGCCGCAGGAAGCGGAGGCTTTCGTGCAGCTTTTGATCGCTCCCACCGTGTTGCAGCCTTTGTTCGTAATGGCGTCTGCAATCGTCGCTTTCGTAACGCCGTTACAGCCGCAGACGATCTCATCGTCCGGCATAGAGGCAAGCCGGCTGCTCCCGCCGCCCGATTGTCCGAGCAAATCCGAGGAAATGCCAAGCAAAATTTCCTTCTCGCGTCCTTCGATCGACTCGCCCTTCTTGATGGTGGCAAACAGCTCGGAGCCGTCCGACGTATCCCCGAATAGTACCGCGCCGATCAGCTTGCCGTCCTTAATGACAAGCTTTTTGTACGTGCCTGCGATGTCGTCCTGCAGCCTCAGCGAACGTGTGCCCGGCGATTCCTTGAACTCGCCCGCAGAGAAAACGTCCACGCCGGAAACCTTCAGCTTTGTGGAGGTAACGGAGCCTTCATAGCCTGCCGTTTCCACGCCGGCCAATGTTTTCGCCAGCACCGCGCCTTGCTCGTATAGCGGAGCTACAAGACCGTAGGCGATGCCGCGGTGCTCGGCGCATTCGCCTACCGCATAAATATCGGGAACGCTCGTCTGCATAAAATCGTTAACGATAATGCCGCGTTTCACATCCAGCCCGGCGGACCTGGCAAGCTCAACATCCGGCTTGATGCCGACGGCCATAACGACCAAGTCGCCGTCAACCTCTGTTCCATCGTTAAACGCAAGACCGGTTGCGCGTTTCTTGCCTTTAATGGAAGCTGTGCTTTTTTTCAGCAGAAATTGCATGCCTTGCGCCTCAAGCTCGCGCTGCAGCATTCGCGATGCGGCTTCGTCAAGCTGACGGTCCATCAGAAACGGGTTAATATGAACGACGTTTACTTCCATGCCGAGGTGAAGGAGGCCGCGCGCCGCCTCCAGCCCGAGCAGGCCGCCGCCGATAACGACAGCTTTTTTGTACTGCTTGGACGCGTCGAGCATCGTTTCGCAGTCTTTGATGTCGCGGAAGCCGATGACGCCTTCCTTGTCCGCGCCAGGCAGAGGAAGAATAAAGGGATTGGAGCCCGTTGCGATAATCAGCGTATCATAGCCTACTTCAACGCCAAGATGCGAGGTGACCGTTTTCCGTTCGGTGTCGATTTTGGATACGGTGTGCCCTACATGCAGCGTAATGTTATTCTCTTTGTACCAGTCCCAGTCATTAATAACGATCTCTTGCATATCTGCGCCGCCCACAAGGACGGATGAAAGCATGATCCGATTATAGTTAGGATGAGGCTCCGCCCCAAAGATGGTGATGTCATATGCGTCCGGAGCTAGCTTAAGTAAATGCTCGATCGTCCGGACTCCCGCCATGCCGTTCCCGATTAATACCAGCTTCCTTGTTGTAGCCATAGTATGTCTCTCCTCTCAAACTCTGTCTGTAAAATCACTAAAAGCCTGCCTCGCGCAGTCAGGGGCTACATAGCAATCCCATTTGCGTGAAAGCAGGCTTCTTTGCCGCTTCAGACGAACACACCGTTGTATTCGCGAAAATATGAATTTTATATCCTAACTATACAATGCTCTCCAAACTTATGTCAATATAGTTGACATAAGTTTTCGATAAAAGTTGGGTGATGACAGTGAATGTGGTTTTATGTTATATATAGTTACAATGATATCGGCTAGGAGGGGGCGCTTCATCATGCGTTCTATGTTAGTATTTGAGCGACAGGCGGATAAAGCGGCAGGTGCGGCCCCTCAGCTCGGGCAGCCCGTAAAAAGAGAAACGCCAAAGTTTGTTTTGGAATCGTACGGCTATCATGTGATGCGGGCTCTCGATGAGCAGACAGCCGAGCAGCGCATGGGAAATGCCGACGCCGTTATCTTTCATGTGCCGCTAGGCGAGGTGAAGGCTATGGCGCGCAAGCTGTTGAAGGTGAGGACGGCGCCGCTCCTGTGGTGGTGCAATACCGACAATGTGGCGCAATCGGCGGCGTTCTGCGATGATGACGTGCCGATCGACGGCATCGTAACGCCAACGATGAGCGAGCATGAGGTGCATTGGGCGCTTCATTTTGCATCCAAGCAGTGCTTTGAACGGCAGCAGTGGATCAATGAAAAGAAGCAGATGGAAGCGCGGCTGGAAGAACGGAAATGGATCGATATGGCGAAGGGGATTTTGTGCAAAATTAAAAATATCTCCGAAGCGGAAGCGTATGAGGTGCTGCGCAAGCAAGCGATGAATGAACGAAAACGGATGGTGGATGTCGCAACGTCGATTGTCAAGGTGTATCAAATACTTCAGGAGCAAAAATAAGGGGGCCTTGCCATGATTACAAGCCTGTTGAAGGAAGTCGGACGCGGAAAGCGGGGGGCTCGCGATTTGAACTATGACGAAGCGTTGCTGGCAGCCGAGATGATTCTGGAGCTGAAGGCGTCGCCGGCGCAGATCGGCGCTTTCTTTATCGCGGAGCGAATGAAGATGGAAAGCGTGGAAGAGCTGGAGGCCTTTGTCGTCATGTGCCGCAAGTATGCCTATCGCGCGCCAATTCAAACGGGTATCGATTGCGCAGGGCCTTACGATGGGCGTAAAAAGACGTTTATCGCCACGTTTCCGACCGCTTTTCTGCTGGCTTCCGCCGGTCTGCCTGTAACGCTGCACGGCGCGGCTTCGCTGCCGCCGAAATGGGGCATTTCGTTGCAGGATTTGCTGGCGCAAGCGGACATTGCCGCGCATATGCTCTCCCGCGAGCATATTATTGGCACAGCCTCCCAAACCGGCGTGCTCTATGTTCCTTCGGAGGAATGGTGCCCGCCGCTCAAGGCGCTTCGCTCCATCCGCGAGGAGCTTGGCATGCGGACGATTCTCAACACGGCCGAAAAGCTGATCGATTATTCGCACTCGCCGTATTTGGTGTTCGGTGTATATCACAATACGGTGTTTGAACGAATCGCCAAGCTATCCCAGCATCTGGCCTACGACAAGGCGCTGATCGTACAAGGAGCAGAGGGCTCGGAGGATCTGTTCATTGAGCGGCCGACACGCACGTATATCGTGGAGAACGGTCAAGCGCGCCTGCATGTCATTGATCCGGACAGCTTTGGCTTGGAAACGCCTGTGCCGGATATGAACTGGACGGCGCAAGAGCAGCTTCGTACGGCCGAAGCGGTTCTCCAAGGCAACGGACATGTCGCTTTTACGAATCAGACCTTGCTTAACGGAGCGGTCAGGCTGCACTTGGCCGGGCGGGTCGATTCCGTCGAGGAAGGGCTTTACACATGCAAGGACTTGCTCGAAACCGGCGCTGCTTGGGAGCTGTATCGCCAGTGGAAGCATGCGATGCGAAGCGAAGGCGTGTTGTCGCGTTAAAGCTAATAGAGAAATGATTCCTTTTATAGCTAAGCTGTCAAATTCCGAGCTGCATTCGGTTATTGGCGGCTTGGCTATTTTTTGTTTAGTTGCAGGGTAGCCGGATACAGCATTCTTTTTTATAGTAGTTGTATGGAAAGTTAGAACACCGAACAAAAAACTAGGACGTGTCTGAGAACGCTGAGGACAGCAAACGTTGCCGAATTATCGTTCGATGCAAGGCGCGTTTGTGAAGGTGCACCGGGGGTACATCAAGCAAACGGAACGAAGCAGGGGGCGAAAAGACGGTGAAAGGCGCCACTGAACGGGTTTTCGGACACGCCCTAGGCTAGAACTCTATTAAATGAGGTGAAGAGCTTGAAAATTATTGTAGCTCCCGATTCTTATAAGGGCTGTCTTCATAGCTATGAGGTCGCTGAATACATGACGCAAGGAATTTTGGAGGCATATCCGCAAGCGGAGGTTCAGCAAATGGCCATTGCCGATGGCGGGGAGGGCAGCGTGCAAGCGATTATTCGCGGTTCAGGCGGCAGCTTCCATCGGGTGCAGGTTCGTGGTCCGCTTGGGGATCCGGTGCTTGCCGAGTTTGGGATTTTGAAGGATGGGAAGACGGCTGTCATTGAAGCGGCTGCGGCCTCCGGGCTGACGTTAATTCCGCCGGAGCAACGGAATCCGCTGCTTGCATCTACTTACGGGACGGGAGAAGTGATCCGTGAGGCGCTGCAGCTAGGCTGCCGGAAGCTGATTATCGGAATCGGAGGCAGCGCGACGAATGACGGCGGAGCAGGGATGGCGCAGGCGCTCGGAGTACGCTTTTTAAACAAGGCCGGCGAAGAAATAGGCTATGGGGGCGGCGAGCTGGAACGGATCGACCGAATCGACGTATCTGGGCTGGATTCTCGTCTTGCTGATTGTGAATGCGTAATCGCAAGCGATGTGTCCAACCCGCTCTGTGGAGACAATGGCGCTTCTGCCGTCTATGGACCGCAAAAGGGGGCAACGCCCGAAATGGTCGCCAGACTGGATAAAGGTCTGCTTCAACTAAGCCAAATCATTAGCAAGGAACTTGGCTGCGATATTGCGGAAGTGCCGGGTGCGGGCGCAGCGGGCGGACTTGGCGGGGGGTTGATCGCTTTTTTGTCTGCGAGAATGGAACGAGGCATCGATATAGTACTGCAAGCGGCCGATTTCGAGAATAAGGTGCAGCAGGCGGATTTGGTGCTGACGGGTGAGGGGAGTACGGACCGCCAGACGGCATTCGGCAAAGCGGCCGCAGGCCTGGCAAAAATCGCTAAACAGTACGATGTTCCGGTTATTTGTCTATCGGGCGGCATTTCGACGGATGCTTTAGCGGTACAAGCCTTGTATGAGCAGGGCATTGATGTCATCGTGGGAGCTGCACAGCGGCCTATGCCGTTGGAGGAGGCTATAGAGAAAGCGCCCGAGCTCATCCGACACGCCGCTGCTTCACTCATCAGGACAATCATGCTAGGAAAAAGAATGAACGATGGAAAGGCTGAACATTAATCGTTCATGCAGGGAGTCATTTAGCGTTGGACCGCTTCTCCGGCAAAAATCGCCACATTCATAGGAGCAGCCATAAACGCTTTGGCTTCTGCAACAAAGCTCTGAAAATGAGCGCTGGCATTGTGTGCCGCAATCGCTGCTTCATCTTTCCATAGCTCAATCATCGTGTAATGGCCTTCGTGCTCTGTATGTTTGGTCAAATCATAGCTAATATTGCCTTCTTCGTTGCGTGTTGCCGCAATAAGTCCTTTGGCTGCGTCCAGAAAAGCTTGCTCCTGATCGGATTTAACGTGAAGATGCGCATGGATGATAAGCATGATAATAAACCTCCATTGGTGTGTTTTGAAATACTAAAAAGATGTAGGCTCTGTGATTTTTTCGTGTTGCTCTCTTCTGTTTAAGCCGTTGTTTATGCCCAGATGGTAGTGGTTTCAACGGGCAGACGATACGATTCGCGTCCTTCGGTTGCCGCCTTGCCGATGGAAATCAGCATAACCGGCTGATAGCGCTCTTTGTCCATCCCGTATGCCTCGGCAATTTGCGCTTTCTCGTAGCCGCCAATCGGATTGGTATCGTAGCCGTGAGCACGAGCGATCAGCATGAGCTGCATAGAAGCGAGGCCCGCATCAATCAGATTGACGTCGCGCAAGTCAGCTTGCGAGATATTGTCATAATAAGGCTTGTAATTGTTCATCATCATTTCCCGAACCTCTTGCGGCATATAACCAAGCTCTACGGATTTAGCTGAAATATCATCCATATAATCGCTGTTCTTCATATCAATAAATACGGCAATGACGGCCGATGATGTCAGCACTTGGGTCTGATTGAATTTGGCTAATGGAGCAAGCTTTGCTTTGCCTTCCTCGCTATCAATGACGAGGAAGCGCCAAGGCTGCATATTGACAGATGACGGGGCGCGGGATGCTTTCTCCAGAATGACGGTCATTTCTTCACGGCTTATTTTTACGGCGGGATCATAAGCTTTGACCGATCGGCGTCCTAACACGATATCATTAAAATCATTGGATTGTTGAAAATGGCTCATATAAAATCCTCCTTAGGGATGGGGTTAGAGATTGTTTTGCATGCGTTCCAGGTAATTCGCCAACTGCTCGATTTCAATCTCGTTGAAGTCCTGCATAAGCTGGTTCATAAAATTGGCTTTCTCCGTTTTGTAGCCGTCAATATGCTTCCGGCCTTCATCTGTAAGGTGAACGATCGTGACACGATTGTCTTCGGCGCTTTTGCGTCTTTGGACCATGCCTTCCGTCTCAAGCTGCTTAAGATGACGGGTAATAGCCGCGCTGTCGATGTTGATCGCCTTCTGGAGCATGGTTTGATTAATTTCTTCTACCTGATCGAGCTTATGAAGAATTTCGAACCGTGACGAGCTGATGCCTGTACAACGTTCAAACTTGGGACTGAGCTTGTTGCGCAATCCGTTAAGCAAATTGAAAATATGTTCTTCCTTGGAAACATGACGTGTCATGGCTAGACCTCCCGGGTGTATCTGGACATGAGCAATGGCGCATACTAACGAATAAAGCTGACTGCCTGTCTGCGTGCAGCTCTCGGCTAACAGAATCTGAGTAATGGGCTATGGCTGATTGAAGCGTTGAGACATCCGTAATAATCCGCCAATCGTTGATGTATCAATAGTTGATTAGTCAATCATTGATAGCTCAACTAATATAACACGCTTTATTTTCTTTTGCAACAACAGCTTGATTAGCCTTTTAAAAAAACAGGCACTGGTCGCGATTCTTAACGCAGCCAATGCCTGTTTGTATGAGGTTCGTTACACATCCGCGACCAGAATGCGCGGCGAGGCTTTGCGCACGGCGTCGGATGAAATCCAGGACGCAAGAGCAGCGGCGGCTACGCTGGCGGAGGCAAGGAGCAAAATGCTGCTCCAATCCAGCACAAGCGGTATCCGAACAATTCCGTAACTGCCGATTATGCGTTCCAGCAGCAGCGGGAGCGAGTAGACGCCGATGAAGATCCCTAGAAGGGCGCCGAGTGCAGCTACTATTGCAATACCGAGCGTAATTGCCAATCGGATTCGCATAGATGTAAGTCCGAGCGACTTGTAGATGCCGTAAGTCTTGCTCTCATGACGCAGATTAATACGGCATGTGCTGTAGATAATGATAAACGTAACAAGGAGGAACAACAGACCGATAAAGCTGAACGGATACACCATAATGGCTGTCGCCTGCTTGAATACGGAATCCAGCAAGCTTTGCTGGGTCATGACGCTGGCCGTTTGCTTGAACTGCTCCTGCAAG
The DNA here is from genome assembly GCF_005222705.1 of Paenibacillus sp. SY21-1. Classification (GTDB taxonomy): domain Bacteria; phylum Bacillota; class Bacilli; order Paenibacillales; family Paenibacillaceae; genus Pristimantibacillus. The sequence goes on from NZ_STGF01000021.1 coordinate 107,707, forward strand.
GAGGCGGCCACTTCCGCGGCTTGCGCAGCGGGAGCCTGAACATTAAGGAATGCGGAATCGTATTGCTCAAAAGCCGGGTTGATCGTATGAATGGCATCTACGGTCAGACGCGCCGAATTGGACATATTAGCGATTGCTTGGTAGATGCCGGTAATGAGAAAAGTCTGCTTCTGGCCCTCCATATACATATCGACGGTATCGCCAATTTGTTTGCCAAGCTCGCGGGCAAGGTTGACTCCAATGGAAATTTCGTTGCGCTCGGCGGGATCCGTACCTGACAGCGTCTCAAAGCCGAGCTCTTTATAGCTTCCATCCAGCACGCTAATATAAATACTCATCGTAGAACTGCCATTCGGGCTCCCAGCGGCAGAATCGTCTTTGTGTACGATGCCGCTAATGTTGCCCTGCCAGCCAAAGCTTGTGATCCGCGGGTCAGAATCAAGCGCTCGTTCGAATGCGGCATGCGGGAAGGTCGCCTTGTTAACGACGATCGCTGCAATGTGGGAGTTGTCATATCCCCATTGCGGCGCCGTATGTTTAACGCCGCCGATGCTGCCAAGCATCACCGCTCCAAGAACGAGAACGGAAGCTGCCAGCGTCGTTAAAATAAAGGTCAAGATGGTGCCTTTGCGATTGCCTGTCGTGCTCCTCAGCCCGATAACGACAACAAGCGGAAGCTGTCCAAAGCCTAGTCGGTTAACGATTCTTCCGCTCATTCTGCGTGCGCGACTGCTGCTTGCCTGCTCCGACATGCCGTATCTGATCGCTTGAACGGGTTGGACGGAGCGGGCTCTGGCTGCATACAGCATGGCGAATAGTGAAACGAGCAGCCACAACGATAAGCCGACAACTATGGACAGGGTGATGCCTTGAACGGGAAGCGAGCCGCCCTCAGGCTTCAATGTCGACATGGACAATTGAATAAACCATTTGGAGACATACAAGCTGATGGCGGCCCCGGGCACGATGGACAGCAGTGATAAGCCGGCATATTGCAAGGTGTAGACGCTGACGATTGTTTTCGAGGTCATGCCTGTCGCTTTGAGAATTCCGATCGTCCGGTAGTTCGCATTAATGGCGTCTGAAATGGCGAAGCCGACAGTCAGCAACGCAATCAGCATCATAATCGAGCCGAGAAAAATGAGCATAAACCCGATAATCCGGTTAATGATCAAATAGAAGGAAGAGATTTCTGAAAACTCGGTTCGCGATTCCAGATAGGGTGTGCCCCAAGCTTGCTCGAAGCGCTCCCAGTAGCTCTGTATCTGACTATAATCGTCAAAACGAAGCCCCATTACGTAAGCATCCTCGCCAGAAAGCGTGCTGATTTTATCTGTGTAGTCCTGCTCGTTCATCCAGATGCGCGCCGTATTGGAGAATGGCGCTCCGTATGGAATGTCGATGACAATAGCGGCTACCCGCAGTTCTACCGCTACTGCTCCAGCCTTTACTTCCATGCTGTCTCCAACCGCAATCCCTTGCGTATAGGCGAGGGATGTCGGTATCCACGCGGTCCCGCTGTCAGGCTCAGCCTGCTGCGTGCCTTGCGCGAATATAAGCTTGTCAACGACAAACGGGTCTTGCGTAGTCTCCATCATCATCAGGTACTGGTTGGGAATATCCTTGCCCTCATGCGTAAGACCGGACAACGCCCGGAACCGCTCAAGCTTGGATGTCTGTACACCGCTCTGCGCCGTCCACCAAGCATGAACGTTATGAGGATCATGAATATGCTGATCAAGCGTCAATAGCTGATGAGACCCGTTAGACTGGTCATGCATCTTTTCGAAAACGCTGCCGGTGTTGGCAAGCACAACCGAAGCGGCGCCGAGCAGCAAAGCCCCAAGCAGAATGAGCAGAGCGACGAGCAGATTCTTTATTTTGTTCTGCTTAATATGAGCGAAGCACAGCTTCCACACGACTTGCATCTGCTCAGCCCCTTCCCGCTACAAAAGAGAAGATGAGCGCTTCCCGTTCAGGGCTGTCCTGAGCTTCGTATTTGCCAAACGCCAGCTCCCCGCTAACCTTGCCGTCTCGAATATAAATAAGCCGGTCAGCGCGTGCGGCTGCTTTCATATCATGCGTAACCATGACGACGGATTGGCCTTTGCGATTCATGTCAGTAAGCAGATCCAGCACAGCTATGCCATGATCATAGTTCAGGCTGCCGGTAGGCTCGTCTGCAAATATAACGTCAGGAGCATTAATCATGGCTCTGGCAATAGCCGCCCGCTGCTGCTGTCCTCCGGAAATTTGAGCGGGCAGTCGTAGTGCCAGGCTATCGATTCCCATGGCTTGCATCAGCGATGCGGCTTTTTCCTTCACCTTGTTTGCATGGCTTCCGGCAATGTAGCCGGGCAATGCAATATTGTCAACGATTGAGAGGTCGGGGACAAGGTTTATGCTCTGATAAATATAGCCGATGTTCCGGGTGCGAAAGTCGGCAAGCTCGCGCTCTTTGAACCGGTCGATTCGCTGCTCGCGGAAGTATACCTCTCCTGAGGATGCTTGATCCAGTCCGCTTAGCAAGTAGAGCAAGGTCGACTTGCCTGACCCTGAATTGCCCATGATAACCGTGAATTCTCCCTCGAAAATGGACAAATCCACGTTGCGGATAGCATGGTAGTGCTCCTTGCCGCTGTTATACGACTTGCAAAGATGGCTGGCTCGAATAATAGCTGGTGCTGCCACTGTTCATCACTCCTGCATGTTGTAGTAGCAACAGTATAGGGGGCTGATCCTGATAAATGATTATTAAATTATGAATAAAGTATTACAGCCGCCTATCAGCATAAAGGGAGGTACAGGTGAAAAGCAGTGCCGGAGCCGGCCTTGCTGTTGAAAGCGATGGAGCCGTTATGCGCTTCCATGATGGTTTTGCAAATGGATAAGCCAAGTCCGGTGCCGGATGTTTGGATAAATTCATTGGGCATTTGAGCCGCGCCCCGAAACGAGCGTTCAAAAATAAAAGGCATATCCTGAGGACGAATCCCGGCTCCATTATCGGCTATCTCCAAATGCAATTGTCCGTCTGCGAGCCTGGCATCCATTCGAATGACGTCTCCGTGCTTCGTATGCTTGATTGCATTAGAGACGAGATTGGCGATAACCTGCTCCAGCCTGACGGCATCTACCCGGATGAGTACGTTCGGCAGTGCGGCAGGCGCTTCGAACAGCACGCCGTTTGTACGGACATCATGCTCAAGCGGCCGTATAATCGCTTCAAGCAGAGGCTTGCTGTATTGCTCGCGGGGCTGAAACGAGATTTCACCTAAATCCTGCAGGGCGTGCAGGAGCAGATCGTCAATGAGCCGCGCTATTCTGTTCGTATGAGTCTGCATGATGGAAATATATTCGAGCAAAGTTGCCTCATCGGGACATACGCCTTCTTGTATGGCTTCCAAGTAGGCATTGACTGTAGCAAGCGGCGTTTTGATGTCGTGCGAAAGATTGGAAATGAGCTCTTTTTGCGTTTTGTCCCGAGAATGCCTGGTGCTGTCTAAATGCTGAATCTCTGCGCGCATTTGATCAAACTTTGCGCAAAGCTCTCCTAGCTCATCCATGCGACTGTACGAGCACTGCACATCGTAGCGCCCTTCAAGAATCGCTTCCGCCTGATGTCCGAGCAGACTTACGGGGGAGATCACATGGCGGGCCAGCTTAAAGCGCATGCCAACAAGCAAGGCAAGCAGGACGAGCATAGCCGCAGTCATAGCCGCGAAGCAATAGCTAGGGATGCGGGAGGGGGCTTCTGTGAATAGCTGGTGTTCGGACAAGGTGAAGCTCGCATTGCCAATTTGGGATCGACTGGATTGGCTGATGACTGGGAATGCAATGGTGTAGGAGCGATTGTCTTGTCCGGCAGGGTACAAGCCATAGCTCATATCGTAAGTCGTTCGAGCGGAAAGCTGCTTCGCTGGAGAATCTGTGCTGAATATGACCGTCCCATCCAGCGCGGTATAGGTCATCGTGATTTGACGTTCCCGGCTTAGCTGTGCAAGCTCTTCCCGAATGCTTTCGTCATCCGTGAGCCGCTCGCTGTTCTGCTCCAGGTACAGCATGAGGCCATTGATCTGGAGCCGCGCATGATGGACGACGCGATCACGATCAGCGCTGCGGGTGTCGCTATGCGTGCTGTGCTGCAGCCAAATCCATCCGCTACCCAGTATGAGGAGCACACAGGCGATAGCCGCAGTTAGCCATTTCATAGTCCAGTTGCGTAACGACATGCTGCACCCCTCGCTGTTTTGTTAATCCATGCTGAATTTGTAGCCGACGCCCCATACGGTTCGGATATAGGACGGGTTTGCGGGATCGGCTTCGATTTTCTCGCGTATGCGGCGAATATAGACGGTAATCGTGTTCTCATCTCCATAGGAGGAGTAGCCCCAGATCGCGTCGAGCAATTGGGTTTTGGAAAACACTTGATTGCTATGGCTGGCAAGGTGATACAGCAGCTCAAACTCCTTGGCGGACATAGCGACCTTTTTGCCGCTGACAGTTGCCTGAAAGGCTTTGCGATCAATGGTCAGCGCGCCGAATCTCAATACATGATCCGCAGGCTGCGGGGTTGCGGTCATAAGCTCGTAGCGGCGGAAATAGGCGTTGATACGTGCAAGCAGCTCGCTCAGCGAAAAAGGCTTCGTCATATAGTCGTCAGCGCCGAAGCCTAGCCCAAGTACTTTGTCCGTATCGCTTGATCTGGCGCTCAGAATAAGAATCGGCACACTGCTGTGCTCCCGGATCTGTCGACATAAGTCGATGCCATCCATGTCGGGCAAGGTTAAATCGAGAATAATAAAATCCGGCTGCAGCATTTCGAGCATGCTCAGGCCGTCTCTGCCGTTACGGGCAATGGCGGCTTCCAAGCCGTGCTTGAGCAGATAATCTTTAATAATGCGAGAGATATCCTGTTCATCCTCGATGATAAGCATTTTCCTGGTCGTCTTCATCATTGGCGCTCCATTATCTTCTTGCTAGTATTAGCCATAGGTAGACTATACCAAATAACAAGGAGCGTGTTAACTGACAGCTGTATGGTGTACGGCTATCCGTTGGCACGCTCCGTTCGTCTACGCTTGGCGGGTATGCTGCTCTATATCGGTAAGCGGTTGGATGAGCGGCGGCGGGGAAAGCTGTATTTTGCGAATCAGTAGGGAAGATAGTTTGAATTTAACAGCTAGAAAATAAAGATACTCCTTCAGGCTGCGGCAGCCATAGAAGAAGCCGAGTTCACGCGCGCTCGTTGCTATAAGCTCGGTATGAAGCAGGTCAGATAATGCGGATTTTGTTATGCCGCCTGGGGAACCTTGCATATTGCGGATCAGCATGGCCAGAATAGCTTTCAGGCAATAGTCGGCGAGGTCGCGGCGGTAGTGCCTGGACGAGAGCAGGTCGTTTGCGGCGGATATCGAACGTCTTCTTTTATATTGGAGGTCCAGCGTGAAGCCGAGCTGCGGCATATAGGCCGTGTTCATAAGGCTTCCTGCATAGCCGACCGAGTAGTTATACAAAGTGTCGGCTATCGCGCAAATTCGCCGGCAGCTTGTATAGGTTTGCAAATTGAATATCGTATCTTCCCCGATAGAGAGCGTTTCATCAAAGCGGATGTCGTGTCTTTGAATCACATCTGTACTATACAAGCTTCTCCATACGAAGCACAGATCGTTGCTTGAATGAACGGTGGCGGAGCTTAGCACGAATGCTCTGCCGTCCATTGGCGTGTTCAGACGAAAGCCGGGAGCAAGCGTCTTATTGTCCGGCTTTGTACGAAAGCCGCTTACGACTACCTCGCACCGGTAATACAGCATAGAGCTATAGAGTTTATGCAGAAAGCCGGGCTCGATACTGTCATCCGCATCTACGAAAGCGATGTATGGGCCAGTTGCGGCCAGCAGTCCGCTATTACGGGCTTTGCCCGCTCCGCCGCGCGGCTGGTGGTACACCTTCACTCGCGAATCCAGCATGGCGAATTGTTCGCACAGCTGACCGCTGCCGTCGGTCGAGCCGTCATTGATGAGCAGCAGCTCCAACTGGGCGTAGGATTGGTTCAGTATGCTGGCGATGCATGTTCGCAGTCTTTCGCCTGCATTATAGACTGGCACGATAACGCTTATGTACTCGTTCAAATGGCTCACCTCGGGGCTGGGAATTGGGTAGGTGAAAGTAATGCTGTTCTTTATATCATACCACATCCGTTATTAAGAACAACCGTGATTTTATATAAGGTAGGGCTCCTGGTTAAATTGCGAAAGCTAATTCGTTGAACACCCCGTTTTTTGATGTCAGTTTTTATGGGGAATCTACTAATTGACAGATAATAGACACAAATGTATACTCATTTATATATTTTGTGTTAGTTTATATAACGTTATTGTTACGTAGGAACTTCGGGCCCGAGGTTTCAATGCCTTATTTCGAGATGATGCCAATAATCTGCTTACCGGATGTCGTGCATATTTTAGGAATAAGGTTTTTTTACGGCTTCAAATGAACAAAATTTCAAATTTACTAGAACTTAATTTCAGATTGATCGTACGTTTACATTTTATCGCTACTCTATTAAGAGATATGCTGCACCATTTGATAAGCGGTTGCAGACTGAGAGGAGAGAAGCTTGAATGCAGAACAGATTAAAGGCGTATAAGAAGAGGACGAGCATGCTGCTTGCGTCGGTAATGGTGGTCGGAGGCTCTTTGTCAGGGCTGGGCCTGCCCCAAACGGCGAGCGCGAAGCCGGACAACAGTCAGGTTGTCATTTCTCAAGTGTATGGGGGCGGAGGAAATAGCGGTGCTCCATATAAAAGCGACTTTATTGAGCTGTATAACCCTACGAATGAACCGATCTCGCTTGATGGGATGAAGCTTTATTATGCGTCGGCGTCAGGAGCTTGGCCTTCAAACGGCGATAATATTATGACCTTGCAAGGTACGATTGGAGCAGGACAATACTATCTGACGAAGCAAGCGGATGGAAGTAATGCGGCACCGGATTTGCCAACTCCCGATGCAACGGGTAAATTGGCTCTATCCGGCACTAGCGGCAAAGTAAAGCTCACGGATAGCGGCAATAATACTCTTGATCTTGTCGGCTATGGTAGTCCAAATGAACAAGAAGGCGCTGCACCAGTTGCTGTTCTGAGCAACACGACAGCAGCTATCCGCCTGGAGTTGAGTGGCGGCGGGCGCGGTCTGGATACGGATGTAAATGGTACGGATTTCAGGGTAGCAGCCCCGGATCCGCGTAATTCGGCTTACGGGAATACGATTCAGAGCGTAACGGCGCAACCAGGCGCCGGCAAAGTGGCCGCAGGCTCGACGGTTACGCTTGGAACCGCTACAGATGGAGCGACTATTCATTATCGGATAAATGCGGCTAGCGATGCCGATCCGTATCTGACTTATTCAGGCCCGATTACGATAAATTCAGCTTCCCAAATTCAAGCGTACGCTTCGAAAGCTGGGTTGCCGGACAGTGCGGTTTCAACTTTTAACTACACGATTAGCAGCCTTTCTACCATTGCGGAAGTTAGAGCGATGAACGTGGACGAAGGCGCTTTGCTGGAAGGCGTCGTTACTTACAAAGAGGTTGCAGGCGGTCTGGTGAATTTGTATATTCAGGATAATACCGCGGGCATCGTGGTAAGAGGACCCGAGCATGGTGCTGTGATAGGAGATCGTATCCAGGCTACAGGAACTTATAAGCCTTATAATGATTTGGCACAGCTGATCGTTACCGCAGGCGGAGTAACGATTACGGAGCCGGGAGCTGGCGTGCCGCTGCCGCAGGTCGTACAAGCGTCACAGGTAAATGAAGCGGTAGAGGCTAAGCTTGTAACGATTCAAGATGTTACAATCGGAGCGGGTAATCAGTATAACGAATATAGTGCAGTCGACGGTTCGGGATCGACATTGATTAAATCGGCGCTACTGCAGTCTGGCGTTAAATATGAGCGGATTACAGGTGTTGTGACGTACGCCTTCGGCAATTATATGATTGTGCCGCGGACAGCCAACGATATCGCCGAAAAAGCGTTGTCGGTGAAGGCAAGCCCTTCGGCTGCCGAACTGATTCAGCCGAACACTTCGGTTGTTCTGAGCACTCCGGCGACAGGCGGAGAAATTTACTATACGCTTGATGGCGGCGTGCCAACAGCGCAATCGACCAAATACACGGCACCGATTGTCATTACGGCCGATACGGTCGTGAAAGCCGTCGTTGTGGCGGGCGGAGAGACAAGTGAAATAGCGACATTCTCCTACAAGCTTCAAAAAACGATTGATGGTGCCAAAATTCACGAAATTCAAGGTGCGAGCCATACTTCTCCATATGCCGGGCAGTCTGTCACGAATGTTAAGGGCATTCTGACGATGAAGCGCGCAGATGGCAAATGGTACATGCAGGCGGCGAAGTCCGATTGGGATAATAACGATGCGACATCCGAGGCCATTCTGGTTGAGCCAAAATCGGGCCCGACACTTGCTGTAGGCAATGCTGTAGTGGTATCGGGCGTCGTGAAGGAACTTAAGGAAACAGGCTATGCCGATGCCAAGGATTTAACGACGACGGCGATTACGGAAGCGACCGTCTCCATTGAAGCATCAGTAGCTGAACTGCCTGCGCCGGTTGTAATCGGCAAGGACCGCAAGCAGCCGACAGCGGCGATTTCCAGCGCCAAAGGGTTTGAGGAGTTCGATCCTACAAAATACGCGATGGATTTCTTCGAGAGCCTTGAAGGAATGAGAGTCACGCTTGAGGACGCTCGTATTGTTGGACCGTTCAGCTACGAAACGCCGGTTGTGCTGGGAGAGCAGGCAGCTCCGACGGTAACGACTCAAGCAGGCGGTGTCATTCTGACGGGAGACGGTCTGAACCTCCAGCGTATTTTGGTTGCTGGCCAGCCAGCGGCCAAAGTGAAAACAGGCGATAAATTCAACGCTCCAATCATCGGAGTGATGGGCTACGATTACAGCAATTATAAAGTGCTTCCTGAGTCCGCATTGCCGGCTGTTACAGCAAGCGTCAACGAAAGAGAGAAGACTACGATTAAGCAAGCTGACAACAAGCTTACGATCGCTTCCTTCAACATCGAAAATTTCTGGAACAATCCAAGCTCTGCGGAAACGACCCGTAAAAACAACATTGCCAAAGCGATCGTCGACAATCTCGGCAGCCCGGATATCGTGGCTTTGATCGAGGTTCAGGATGATAACGGCACAACAGACAACGGTGTGACTGCAGCTGACCAGAACTATCAGGCATTAATTGCCGCGATTACTGCAGCGGGCGGTCCTGCTTACAGCTTCACGGACATCGCTCCTGAGAACAATCAGGATGGCGGAGCGCCAGGCGGCAATATTCGTGTAGGCTACCTGTACAACAAAGCTCGCGGTGTCGATTTGACAGCCGGCAAAACAAAGGGCGGCGCCACACAGGCCGTTGCTTATGACGCAGCTACAGGCTTAACGTTGAACCCGGGCAGAATTGATCCTACGAACGCGGCGTTTAACGCATCGCGTAAACCGCTTGCGGCGGAGTTTGAATTCCAGGGCGAGAAGGTCATCGTCATTGCCAGCCATTTCAATTCCAAGGGCGGCGATGAAGCCCCGTTCGGCGCCGTTCAGCCGCTTCCGGCCACACTGGGCAGCGAGAAGCAGCGCCATGAAATTGCCAAGGTTGTCGGCGGTTTCGTAGATTCCATCTACGAGCAGAACCATGATGCAAACGTAGTTGTAGTCGGCGATCTAAACGATTTCCAATTCTCGAAGACGCTGGAGCTCACCAAAAATAGCAGGCTGAAAAATCTGGTTGATACACTTCCGATCGGCGATCGTTATTCCTATGTGTATCAAGGAAACTCGCAGACGCTTGATCACATTCTGGTAGACAAGGCGCTTGCCGAGTTTGCCGAGTTTGATATCGTGCATATTAATGCGGATTTTGATGCTGCGCAAGGACGCGTAAGCGACCACGATCCACTTATCGCGCAGCTTGATCTGGCCGGCAAAAAAGCGGCACCGTTCGAACTGACGCTTATGCATGTGAACGATACGCATGCCCATTTGGACAACGTGGCCAATCGCATTACCGCGATTAAGGAAGTTAGAGCGGATGCGGTGAACAGCCTATTGTTCGATGCGGGTGACGTGTTCTCCGGCACGCTGTATTTCAATAGATTTTTGGGACAAGCTGATCTTATGTTTATGAATATGATCGGATTTGACGCGATGACGTTTGGCAACCATGAATTCGACAATGGTCCGGCGGATCTCGCCAACTTTGTCAAAGGCGCCGAGTTCCCGTTCGTCAGCTCCAATGTCGATTTCAGCAAGGAGCCGCTTCTTAAAGAATACCTGGCTGTACAAGCCGATAACGGCGCAGCTGAGGGCGGGAAAATTTACAATACGATTATTAAAGAAGTGGGCGGCGAGAAAATCGGTTTATTCGGTCTTACAACCGAGGATACCAAATTCCTTGCTTCCCCAGGCGAGAATATTACCTTCGAAAACTATTTGGAGCAAGCTCAGGCAGCAGTCGATGAATTAAAGGGCAAGGGCATTAACAAAATTGTTGCTTTGTCCCATATCGGCTATGATTTCGATGTTATTTTGGCGAATACAGTAAAAGAAATTGACGTTATCATCGGCGGGCACAGCCACACGAAGCTGTCCGAGCCGGTTGTGGTCAAGCACGGAGAAGTGCCGACTATTATCGTACAGGCAAACGAATATGGCAATTTCCTTGGGCGCGTAGACGCGACGTTTGATGATGAAGGTGTGTTAACGAAATGGCAAGGCCAGTTGCTGGATACGACTAAATACAAGCAGGATGAGGAAGCGCAAGCCAAGCTGAAACCATACAGCGCGGAGCTTGAGCAGATCAAAAAGCAGGTCATCGGCAAAACGGACGTTACTCTGGATGGCGCGCGCAATAACGTTCGCTCCAAAGAAACGAATTTGGGCAACCTGATGACAGACGGCATGCTTGATAAAATGAAAAGCTTTAAGGAACTGACTGACATGGCAGGCATTAAAGGTTATGTCGCCATACAAAACGGAGGCGGCATCCGCGATTCCATTGCCAAAGCTGCAGCAGGCAAGACGGATGGAGACATTACGCTTGGCGAGCTTCTGACGGTTATGCCGTTTGGCAACAACCTGACGGCTCTGCGCATGACGGGTCAGGAAATTGTTGAAGCGCTGGAAAACGGGGTTAGTGGCATTGAGACAGGACAAGGACGCTTCCCGCAAGTATCGGGCATGCGCTTCGTCTATGATTCTACCAAAAAGCCGGAAATCCAGGACACAAACGGCAATGTAACACAAGCAGGCGAAAGAATCGTTAAAGTGGAAATCAAAAACGCGAATGGCAGCTTCAGCCCCATTGATCTTGAGGGCATGTACTTCGTAGCTACCAACTCCTTCATGGCAGCCGGCGGAGACTTCTACCGCTCCATGAAAGCGGCCAAGGACGATGGACGCCAGCATGAGTTGAATCTTGTCGACTATGAAGTATTCTGGGATCATTTGAAGAAAAACTACGCCAGCAAAGCAGTTGATATTCAAACGGAAGGCCGGATTACGGATTTGAAGGGCTCAACGCCTCCAACTCCGACGCCAAGCCCGACGACTACGCCGGGATCAGGCTCAACGCCTTCGCCTACTACACCGACACCGACGCCAACGGCAAGTCCATCGGCTACTCCTGCGCCAAGCGCAACACCGGAGCCGACGGCTACGCCTAAGCCGACAGTTGAATTTAACGACGTAGGCAGCCATTGGGCAGCTCAAGCTATCGAGAAAGCGGTAGGATCAGGCATCGTATTCGGTTATGCGGATGGAAGCTTCCGTCCGAACGATACAGCTACGCGCGCCGAATTTGTCACGATGGTCGGCAGAGCGCTCGGACTTAACGCTACAGGTGGAACGCTCAGCTTTGCGGATGCAGGAAACGTGCCGCCATGGGCGAGCAGGTTCTTTGCCAAGCTGGTGGAGGATAAGGTGATTTCCGGTTATGCGGATGGAACGCTTCGTCCTCATAACTCGCTGACCCGCACAGAAATGACCGTTATACTCGTAAAAGCGCTGGGCATCGAGGTCGATCGCAATGCGAAGCCGACATTTGCAGATGCCAGCGGCATTCCGGCATGGGCAAGCGCCTACGTGGCGGCGGCTCACAAAGCCGGACTGATTAACGGCGTGGGGGGCAACCTCTTTAACCCGCAAGCAGAAGCGACGCGCGGCGAGGTCGTAACGATTTTGCTGGCGGCAACGGAAATAACGAAGCCGTAAACAGAATAGCCTTCACAAGGCGTTAACGGCCTGAACGTTTCTATATACAAAAACAAAAAGCTCTTCCTATCCTAACCGATAGGAAGAGTTTCTTTTTGATGGCCTCATCGTAATTCTGCAAAGGAAATCGAAGGTTTTTATGCTACAAAATAGAAATGTAAGCGCTATATAATTGGAGTGCAGCTAAATGACGAGGGAAAGGAGCAAGGCGTTCAAGCAGCAAGAGAAGCTTTTGTATTTTACTAATAGGAAGGAATGTTTAGGATGACCACAAGATTTAAGTGTCCAAGCATGCTTCAATGTTTCCTGCTTGTATTTGCTTTATTCGCTTCCTTGGGATCTGATCGTGCAAGTGCTGCCAGCGCCACACTCACCAACGATGTTTTCTGGAAGGATACGTCGAACAACCCCATCTACTCGCAAGGGGGAAATATTCTAAAAGTAGGCAATACGTATTATTGGTATGGAGTCAAGTACAACGGGGCAGTCACATACTATAACAATCCGACGGCGAAAAACAGCGATACCGGGTTTCTGGCTGTCACATGCTACTCGTCTACCAATCTCGTCGACTGGACATTTTGCGGGAATGTCATTAACGGTGCGACGGATGGCTCAACCTGGGATGTGGACTGGCTTGGCAGATTGGGCGTAGTCTACAACTCGAACACGCAGAAATATGTGCTGCTCACGCAGTACGTAGGACCTCAGGGGACAGGCACCGCTTTTGCTACGAGCAGCAGTCCAACCGGGCCGTTCACCTTTAATCGGGTCCAGACTTCGTATCCGGGCGTAGTCAACAACTTGCCGGGCGATCAGTCGACCTTTGTGGACGACAACGGCAAGGCTTATCTGGTCTACAGCAATGCCAACGGACGCAACCGGATTTATGTATCCGAAATAAGGGCGTCGGATTACCTGAATGTAGAGCCGGGTGCAAATGTATTCACCAGCACCAGCGGCGGCCGCGAAGGCAACGCCATGTTCAAGCATAACGGCATCTATTACATTTGCTCCTCCGATCTGCATGGCTGGAATGCTTCCAAGACGTACTGCATCACTTCCTCCAATATTATGGGTCCTTATTCGGCGGAATCGGTCATGGTGAACAGCGACAAGGACTTCTCCCATGTTACGCAAACCGGATTTTTTATCAAGGTTCAAGGAACGTCAGGAACGACGATTCTGTTCGCGGGCGATCGCTGGAGCGACTTTGCGGGCAATGGCCTGGGCTACAACCAATGGATGCCGATTACCTTTAACGGGACAACCCCGATTCTGCAATCGCTGAGCAAGTTCAACCTGGACGCTGCGGCTGGGACATGGAGCGTTGCAAACGGCAACAACTATGTGCTTAATCCAAGCTATGAAGCGGACCGGGTAACTCAGAATACGCTGACGGGCTGGTCCAACTGGAAAAATATATCGACCGAGACGAATACGAATATCAGTCCGGGAAGAACGGGCAGATGGTCCATGTCCATGTACAATGCCGCAGCCTATAGCGCCAGCATGTATCAGAACATCAGCGGTCTCCCGAACGGCACCTACACGCTCAAGGCATGGGTGCGAGGCGGCGGCGGACAGTCCGTCGCGCAGATTTACGTCAAAAATTTCGGAGGCGCAGAGAAAAACGCAGCCATAAATTCCTCTATCAACAATTGGACAGAAATTACGATTTCCGATATTAACGTAACGAATGGATCGGCGCAAATCGGCGTATATGCGGTCGCAAACGCGGGCAATTGGCTGCGGGTTGACGACTGGTCGTTAACGAAAAATTGACCGCAAACGCCCCCTCCTCCCGCCTGTTCAAAAAAACGTCCGGCAACGGTCCGTTTCCATTGTTTTTTTGCCTTGCGTTTGGTATAGTTTGATGGAATTAGCGAGAACTGTCGGAAAGAGTTGAGTTCGGATGACGGAGGAGAGAGCAGGCGACAAGCTAAGCAAGATGATCGATGCGGCGCGCCTGTATTATGAATTGAATTATAATCAGGAAGAAATTGCCCAGAAGCTTGGCGTGTCTCGCCCTACGATTTCCAGGTTTCTGCAGCAAGCCAAAGATGAGGGCTATGTGCAAATTCGCATTGTGCATCCGAATGACAGCAAGACGGCGCTCGCCGAACGGGTAGCTTCAAAATTTCGTTTGAAAAAGGTTATTCTTGCTTCCGTGCCGCAATACGAGGATGAAATCGTCAAGCGCTACATTGGGGAAGCCGCCGCTGATTACTTGTACGGAACGGTCAAGGACGGCGATACCATCGCCATCACCTGGGGCACGACGCTGTACCATGTAGCGACACAGCTGAAGGATAAGCCGGTGCGCGACGTCAAGGTAGTTCAGCTTAACGGGGGCGTCAGCCATTCGGAAGCGAATACGTACGCGTATGAAATCGTTAATCTGTTCGGGAGGGCGTTTCGGACGCTGCCTCATTTTATCCCGCTGCCGGCGCTGGTTGATCATCCGGTCGTCAAAAAAACGATTGAGTCGGATCGGCATATCCGCAACATTCTGGAGATGGGCAAGCAATCGAACATCGCGGTCGTTACGGTAGGTGCGCCAACCGATCATTCGGTGCTGATCCGGGCGAACTATTTTACGGAATCCGATTTGGAAGTCATTCGCGCCAAGGGTGCGGGCGATATTTGCTCCAGATATATCGATATTAACGGACAAATCTGCTCCGAGGAGTTGAACGGGCGGACGATTGGCATTAGCCTGGAGGAGCTGAAGAAAAAGGAGCAATCGATTCTCGTAGCCGGCGGACCGGACAAGGTGGACGGCATCACCGGCGCTTTGCGCGGCGGGTATGTGAATGTGCTGGTCACGGACCAGTTTACGGCCAAATATTTGCTGGAGCGCGAGCTGTAAGACGGCTGTCGCAGCCATGCGAGCAAAAACCTGCTGAGAAGCAGGTTTTTTCCTTTTATGGAAGGGGATTTAAGTATGAAATGTTATACGCTTTCAAATAACAGGTACGGATACAACCTAAGTTCCCGGAATTTATAACGAGGGAGGTTTTACTCTGAGCGCTCGATACAAATCCGCCTGTTTGTGCGTCACTTCACCTAAAATCCGACCGTGTCCAGGCGCTTCAAACCGCTCT
>NZ_STGF01000022.1 GCF_005222705.1 Paenibacillus sp. SY21-1
AAACTCGTTACAAATCTGCAGTTAGCTTCGTTTACAGAGTAGCATAATTCGGTTCCTATGAACATTTTTTAAGCGGATTTTCCATCCGCTTGTTTGCTTTACCCGTTTTTATTCATTGTACAAAAAAACAAACGGCATAGGAGTTTTTCCCATGCCGTTTCGGATTCATTTTCTATACATGATCTAGTCTCTGAGTCTAACTTAATGACATTGCCTTGATTGGGGGGCTATTTTTTATGCGCGAAATACTTTTCAGGCCGAGGCGCTCATATAGTAGGGTAATGGCGGAACCCGTCGAACTTTGTCCGCATGTTGTCCCGCGAAGGTTGGAAATGCGCGCCGAGGAGGGAGAGAGCATGCAATTTCGCTTACCCGAGGAGCATGAGCTGATTCGCTCGTCCGTAAGAAGGTTTACGGAGGAGGTGCTGGCAGAACGGGCGCGCGAGCGCGATGAGCAAGCGCGGTTTGAGCGGACGTTGTTCGGCAAGCTTGGAGAAATGGGGCTTGCCGGGATCGTCGTTCCCGAGCGACTGGGCGGTGGCGGAGGAGGAGCGCTCAGCTTTGCCGTAGCGCTGGAGGAATTGGCTCGCGTATGCGCGTCTACAGCTGCGGCGCTCGCGGCGCATACCGCATTCTGCCTATGGCCGATGTATCTTGGCTGCGGATCGGACCTGGCTCGGCAGGAGCTGCTGATCGATTTGGCTTCCGGACGCAAGCTCGGCGGATGCGCACTCGCTAACCGTGACGATATCCAGCTTGCATGGATCAAAACAGGAGCGGGCTATGCGCTGTCAGGCAGGCACCGAAGCGCTGTCAACGCGCCTGCCGCCGATGTATACGTCGTGCAGGCCAAAAACGAAGCCGGGGGCAAGTCGGGCTTGTTTGTGCTGCCGGCGGATCGCCCCGGACTTACGCTGGCTGCCCCGGAAAAGAAGCTGGGGCTGCGATCGCTGCCGAGCGCGGGCTTAGTCGCGGATGCTTGCAAGCTCGCGCCCAAGGAGCGCCTTGGCAAAGCCGGGCAGGCGCCGGAGCTGCTGCGGTCGATGGCGCTTCTTGGCGATATCGCTGCGGCGGCGCAGTCGGTCGGACTCGCGCAGGCCGCGCTGGGCCAAGCGACCGACTATGCGAGCAAGCGAATTCAATTCGGCGAGCCGATCGGAGGCAAGCAAGGTATTGCTTTTAAGCTGGCCGATATGACTGCGCAGGTAGAAGCTTCGCGCCTGCTGCTCTATCAGGCTGCATGGCGGATGGAACAAAACCGGCCCTTCGGTCGCGAGGCGGCTGCAGCCAGGCTATACGCAGGCACGGCGGCCGTCGCCGTGACCGTAGAGGCTGTACAAATTATGGGCGGTTATGGCTATATGCGCGATTACGGAATGGAGAGGCTGCTCCGGGATGCGGTATGTACGGAGTCCGATTACGGCACGGGAACGTTTTCTACGAATCCTATGTCGCGTATATTAGCCGAATAGGAGGCGATACCGCGATGCGGGAAACGGTGATTGTCGGCGGAATCAGAACGGCCTTTGGCAAATTCGGCGGCGCCTTCAAGAGCTTGTCGGCGGCCGAGCTCGGGGCTGTCGCTTGCAAAGGCATTTTGCATCAGACCGGTGTACATCGCAACGGAATCGACAGCGTCATGATGGGCATGGTGCTTCAGGGGGGAGCCGGGCAAAATCCCGCCCGTCAAGCGGCAATGCTGGCCGGTCTGGATGCGGCGGTGGCGGCGGATACCGTGAACAAGGTTTGCGCGTCAGGCTTGCGCGCCATTGCGCTCGCCGACCAGACGATTCGGTCGGGCGGCGGAAAAGCGGTGCTGGCGGGCGGAATGGAAAGCATGAGCCTGGCTCCTTATGCGAATATGACCGCCCGGTGGGGAGCGCGAATGGGCGATACGGAGCAGCTTGATCTGATGATCAAGGATGGTTTGCTGTGTCCGTTCACAGGCGCGCGGATGGCTGTTTATGGCGACCGCGCGGCCAAGGATTACGGGATTAGCCGCGCCGAACAGGATGATTGGGCGCTGCGCAGCCACAATCGCGCCGTATCGGCAAGCAGGCAAGGCTTGCTGGCCGAGGAAATCGTTTCGGTGCATGCAGGAGGGGCGTTGATCGCCACAGATGAAGGACCGAGACCTGATACGAGCGCCAGCAAGCTGGCGCTGCTGCATCCCCTGTTCGGAGGGGATGGCACCGTTACGGCGGGGAATGCTCCTGGCGTCAACGACGGCGCAGCGGCGCTGCTGCTCATGTCAAGGGAGGAAGCGGACAGACAAAGCCTTAAACCGCTTGCGTCAATTAAAGGCTATGCCACCGTTGGCGCGGAGCCGCATCAGCTTGGAGCGGCTCCTGCTCTTGCGCTGCGCAAGCTGATGAAGGAAAGCGGAATGCAGCTCTCCGGCATTCGCTTGTTCGAAATTAATGAAGCGTTTGCGTCGGTCGTCCTGGCCTCAAGCAAGCTCCTTGGCCTTAATGCCGAGCTTGTTAATGTAAATGGCGGCGCTATTGCGCTCGGGCATCCGATCGGCGCAAGCGGAGCTCGCATCGTGCTGACGCTGCTGTATGAGCTGCGCAGGAGAGGCGGCGGACTTGGCGCCGCGGCCATTTGCAGCGGTGGCTCCCACGGCGATGCCATGCTCATCGAAGTAGAGGGGGGATGACGATGCGCCAAGGACAGATGGCTGTTGCGGGCGCGGGCCAAATGGGCGGCGGCATTGCGCAGTTGTTCGCCCAGAGCGGCTGGAGCGTCACGCTTTACGATGTGGAGCCGGCGTGCGCAGAGCGCGGGCTGGCCCTGATCAAGCGCAGGCTTGGCAGGCAAGTAAGCAAAGGGAAGCTGTCGGCCGAGCAATGGTCGCAAATGGCAGACAGGATTACTGTAACGGCGGACAGGATGGAGCTGGCCCGCGCCGAGCTCGTGATTGAAGCGATACCGGAGCGGCTGGAGCTGAAGGCCGGCCTGCTTCAGGACATCGACGCCATCTGTCAGCCACACACCCTGCTGGCCAGCAATACCTCCTCGCTCTCGATTACTGCCCTGGCTGCTGCGACGGGGCGCGCGGATCGCGTGATCGGCATGCACTTTATGAACCCGGTCCCTGTCATGCCGCTAGTCGAGCTCATACGGGGAGTCGCCACATCCGATGAAACCTATGCCAAAGCCAGGACGATTGTTGAAGCGCTGGGCAAAACGGCGATTACGGTCAAGGATTACCCGGGCTTTGCCGCCAATCGGATACTGATGCCAATGATCAATGAAGCTATGTTTACGGTGTATGAGGGAATCGCCTCGCCCGAGGATGTCGATCTGGTCATGAAGCTTGGCATGAACCACCCCATGGGCCCGCTTGCGCTTGCCGACTTCATCGGTCTCGATACATGCCTGGCGATTATGGAAACGATGCATGACGGCTTCTCCGATTCCAAATACCGGCCGTGTCCGCTGCTGCGCAGCTATGTAGCGGCAGGGTGGCTGGGGCGTAAAACGGGCCGCGGCTTTTATCAGTACGGAAGCGAGGAGGGAGAGTCAGGTGGACCTTGACCTTACCGCTCAGCAGGAGGAGCTTCGTTTGGAGGTGCAGCGGTTTGCAGAGCGCGTCATTGGAGCGCACACAGGCTTTATGGAGGAGGAGCGTTTCCCGGCGGAGCTGATTGCCGCCATGGGCGGGCTGGGCTATTTGGGAGTCCCCTTGCCCGTCGAATGGGGCGGCAGAGGGCAGGATTTTACCGCCTATACCGCGGCGATCAGAGAGATCTCCCGCGTCAGCGCAGCCGTTGCCGTTATTTTATCCGTCCACACCTCTGTTGTATCGCTGCCAATTTGGCAGCATGGGACGCTTGAGCAGAAGGAACGCTACATCAGGCGCCTGGCTTCGGGCGAATTGCTGGGAGCGTTCGCTTTGACCGAGCATGGGGCAGGGTCCGACGCAGCCGCGATTCGCACACTTGCCATCAGGGAAGGCGATCAGTACCGTCTTCAAGGCTCCAAGCTTTTTATTACAAATGCGGAGGCCGCCGGCTTGTTTATCGTATTTGCCACGCTTAACCCTGGCGCAGGGGCTCGCGGACTGTGCGCATTTCTCATTGAGCGCGGGACGGAGGGGCTTAGAATCGGAAGCAGCGAGCAAAAAATGGGGCTGCACGGCTCCAGCACCTGCGAGCTGTGGCTGGACCAGGTAGCTGTGCCGTCAGCCAACCGGCTCGGCCAAGAGGGCGCAGGCTTTGCCATCGCCAAGCAAGCGCTCGATGGCGGCCGAATCGGCATTGCCGCACAAGCGCTTGGCATTGCCGAAGCCGCTTTGCAGCTGGCCGCCGCAGGACTCGGCAAACCCGGCTTGCGCGCGTCAGATCGGCGATTGTCCCACCAGCATGCCGAGCTTGCGAGGCTGCTCGTGAAAGCGGAGGCCGCCAGGCTGCTCGTCTTTCGCGCTGCCTCGATGCGGCAAGCGGGCGTGAAATGCACGATAGAGGCTTCGCTCGCCAAGCTGGTCGCGTCGGATACAGCCGTAGCATCGGCCAATGCGGCTGTTGGCTTGCTAGGCATAGACGGCTGCCGGGAGGCGTCGACTGCGGGCCGTCTATTGCGCGATGCCAAAGCGACCCAAATTTATGAAGGCACAAATGAAATTCAGCGGGTAATCATAAGCGGACTAACGCTTAAACGGTTGGGGGGCGGTGCTCCATGAAGCATACGGCCGGACAAAAGCTGCGAGCTGCGGTAGAGCGGGAGCGGCCGCTGCAGGTGGTAGGCGCAATTAACGCCTACCATGCCATCATGGCGCAGGCTGTCGGCTATCAGGCGCTATACCTATCGGGAGCCGGCGTAGCGAACGCCTCGCTGGGCTTGCCGGATTTAGGACTGACCGGGCTGCAGGATGTGCTTGAGGACGCAAGGCGTATAACCGATGCCGTCGATGCTCCGCTGCTGGTTGACGGAGATACGGGGTTTGGCGGCGCGCTGAACATTGCTCGCACGATTCGCGGCATGATCAGGGCGGGAGCGGCCGGCGTTCATTTGGAGGATCAGGTGCAAGCGAAGCGATGCGGTCATCGTCCGAATAAGGCGATCGTAAGCATGCAGGAAATGACCGACCGAATTAAGGCGGCGGTCGATGCCCGCGATGATCAGACCTTCGTCATCATGGCCCGGACCGACGCGATAGCCGTAGAAGGACTAAGCGCAGCTATAGAGCGCGCCTGCGCCTGCGTCGAAGCCGGCGCGGACATGATTTTTGCGGAAGCGGCAGTCTCGCTGGAGCAGTATGCAGCCTTTACGTCAGCGGTTGGGGTGCCCGTGCTGGCTAACATGACCGAATTCGGCAGGACGCCGCTCTTTTCGCTGTCCGAGCTTGGCGGCTGCGGCGTGCGGCTGGCGCTTTATCCGCTTTCCGCCTTTCGCGCGATGAATGCCGCAGCTGCAAGGGTCTATGAGACGATTCGCCGTGACGGCACGCAGAAGCAGGCGATTGCTGACATGCAAACCAGAGAGGAGCTTTATCGCTATCTCGACTATTACAGCTATGAGAAAAAACTTGATGCGCTATTCGGCGAGCAGAAGGAGGATTCTCCATGAAAGGCGGCAGATCAGGCGGCATGGCGGATGTCATAGCCGGAGAAACGGCGATCTCGACGGTCGGCAAAGAGGGAAACGGCTTAACGTATCGCGGCTATCGGATTGAGCAGCTTGCCGAGCATGCGAGCTTCGAGGAATGCGCCTGCTTGCTGCTCTACGGCACATTGCCAAGCGACAATCAGTTGAGCCGCTTTTCGGCAAGCATGACGGGCAAACGTCAGCTTCCCGCGGGCTTGCTGACTATCCTCGAGCAGCTGCCCGCAAGCTCGCATCCGATGGATGTGCTTCGCACAGGCGTCTCGGCGCTTGCTTCCTTCGAGCCGGAAACGGATGCCAATGATCCGCTGGACATTGCGGCACGGCTTCTTGGCGCTTGCCCGTCCCTTTTGCTCTATTGGTGGCGCTATCGAGATGGCGGCGGCAGGCTCGACACTGCTCCGCCCGGGCATGAGGGGTTGGGCGTAGCGGCACATTTTGCGGAGCTGCTGCATGACGGCGGACTGGCCGGCGAAGCTCTGAGAGCGCTTGAGGCTTCGCTTGTTTTGTACGCCGAGCATGAATTCAACGCTTCGACGTTTGCGGCGCGCATAACGGCCTCCACAAGGTCTGACGTGTACTCGGCTATTACGACGGGGATCGGCACGTTAAGAGGGCCGCTGCACGGTGGAGCGAACGAAGCGGTAATGGAGCTGCTTGAGCACTATCAAGACCCGGACGAGGCGGAGGCGGGCGTGGTTGCCCAGCTTGCGGAAGGAAAGCTGATTATGGGCTTCGGACACCGCGTCTACAAGGTGCGCGATCCCCGCTCCGATCTGATCAAGCGGCATGCTTGCGAATTGGCGAAGGCAAGCGGCGATTTGCGCTCATTCGCCGTCGCCGAACGCATCGAGGCGGTCATGCGGCGCGAGAAACGGCTTTTTCCTAATCTCGATTTCTACAGCGCGATCGTCTATCGTCACTTGAATATTCCTACGCCGCTGTTTACGCCCTTGTTCGTCATCGCCAGACTAACGGGCTGGATTGCCCATATCCTGGAGCAGCGGACGGCAAACCGCATTATTCGCCCAAGCGCGGCATACACCGGCCCGGAACCGCTCTTGTGGAAGCCAAGAAATGAACGGATATAGAGCAAAGAGCGGAGGTTTGCCCATGTCTATGTCATCCAACCACAACGCCAAGCCCGAGCCCGATCAGCTTCTGGTCGAGCTTGCCCGTTACGCGTCGCGCGAGGAAGTAGGGAGCGACGAGGCGCGCGACACCGCCCGCCTGTGCTTGCTCGATTCGCTTGGCTGCGCGCTGCTTGCGCTTCGCTATCCCGAATGCGCAAAGCTGCTGGGACCGGTGGTGCCCGGGACCATCGTCCCGGGAGGCGCCAAAGTGCCCGGAACCCCGTACCAGCTTGATCCTGTGGCTGCGGCGTTTAATATCGGCTGCATGATTCGCTGGCTGGATTACAACGATACGTGGCTTGCAGCGGAATGGGGACATCCCTCCGACAACATTGGCGGGATTCTGGCAGCTGCGGACTATAGAAGCCGGACAAACATCCAAGCGGGGCAGCAGCCGCTAACGATGCGCAATGTGCTCACGGCGATGATTAAGGCGCATGAAATCCAAGGGGTGCTCGCGCTGGAAAACAGCTTCAATCAAGTGGGGCTCGATCATGTCCTGCTGGTCAAAATCGCCTCGACCGCCGTCGTCACCCATCTGCTTGGCGGGAGCGAGGCTGATATTGCGGCGGCCTTGTCGAACGCCTGGCTGGACGGTCATCCGCTGCGCGCGTATCGTCACGCGCCAAACACCGGCTCGCGCAAATCATGGGCGGCTGGCGATGCCACAAGCCGCGCGGTACGTCTTGCGATGCTGACGATGCAAGGGGAAATGGGATACCCATCCGCCTTGTCGGCCGGCGGGTGGGGCTTTAACGACGTGCTTTTTCAAGGACGAATGCCGGCGCTTGCCAGACCGCTCGAGTGCTACGTGATGGAGCATATTCTGTTCAAGCTGTCCTACCCTGCGGAATTTCATGGCCAAACGGCTGTCGAGTGCGCCGTGCAGCTGCATCCGCTGGTCATCGAGCGTCTGGAGCAGATCGACCGGATCACGCTTGTTACGCAATCGGCTGCGCTGCGCATCATCGACAAGCAAGGGCCGCTCCACAACCCGGCGGATCGCGACCACTGCCTGCAATACATGGTGGCTGTCGCTTTGCTTCACGGTACGCTTCATGCGGATCATTACGAGGCTGCCGCCGCGAGCGACCCTCGTATCGACGCTCTACGAAATAAAATGGCGACGACGGAATCGTTGCCTTATTCGCAGGATTACTTGGACCCCGCCAAACGTTCGGTAGCAAACGCGATCCGCATCTCGTTCAAGGACGGAAGCCAGGATTTGTTTGTCGAAGTGGAGTATCCGGTCGGACACCGCAGGCGAAGGGCGGAAGGCATCCCGCTGCTGCACGAGAAATTTTCCGCCAATTTGCGTGCCGTCCTTCCTGAGCGCCGAGCGGAGCGGATTGAGCGCTGCTGCCGGGTCAGACAGCAGCTTGAGGAGATGACGGTTCCCGCGTTTGTCGATTTGTTTATTCCATAGCCAGCCCGTTTACGAGCGCCGATTGCGCATCCAGCCGCCTGTGCAAAAACAGAACATGTCTCATCCATTTTCTGCATATTATTAGACAGGCTCGCTAGGATGGGGAGGTAGGATGCGCGTTGGTTTCACTTCGAAAAATTGGCGCTATCGTCATCGGCAGCGTCCTGATCGCGATCGGCATCAATTTTTTTCTCGTTCCGCTTGGGGTGCTTGACGGGGGGATCATCGGCATTTCCCTTATTATCAACTATCTGTTTCATATCAAGATCGGATTGGTTATGATCGTGTGCAGCCTTCCGATTTTCACGCTGGCCTGGTTTTATAATCGGGACATGCTGTATTACAGCATCAGCGGCTTGTTATGCTCCAGCTATTTGATCGATTTGCTCGAACCCTACCAATATTATTTCACCTATTACCTGGAATGGACGGCGTTTACCCGTGCCGTGCTCGGCGGGTTTATTATCGGAACCGGCATGGGCATTATGCTCAGATTCGAGAGCTCGACCGGCGGCACGGACCTGCTGGCGCATTTTATGACCAAGCTGATTCCCTTGAACGTGGGCATCGTCATTTTGCTCATCGACCTGCTGATTATAAGCGTTGGCGATTACCTGCTTCCGGATGAAACGCTGTTTTTATCGTTTATGACGATTACAGCCGGAGGGCTGGCTACGAGCTTGTGTACGCTCAACCATACGCCTGCCTTTTCCAAAAATAAATAATCGTTGTCTCCTTTTTGTAACATTTTTTGCACTTGCTTCGTTATATTCTATAGACATGACAAGCAGAGCTAATGGTTTCAAAAAAAGGAGTGTGGACGCCCAATGAAAAAAATTTATGTGCTTGCAGCCGCAGCATTGCTGGCTTTAACCGTGTTTCGTTTCTCTCCCGATGCCAGTGAAGCATCAGCGCCGAACGAGTCTTCAAAGACCGTCACAACGGCTTATGTCGACCATGTTGCCAAACAGAATAACAGCTATTCGCTTAGCATAGATCCCATACACTGGTATGAAGGCAAGGATGCCGTAGCTCCATTTCTTGAACGGGAAGGAGATAGCGGACTGGACGCTCCGCCAGACGATTATTACATCGTGAACGATGAAACCGACCTGACCGAGCTGCCTGTAGCGGCCGACGCAGAGGTGCTGATGCAAATTTACAACCGCACCGGCAACGTGCTCGAGGCGGACATCGTATGGAACGAGCCGATTTCGCTTGATCAATTTATTCATTTACTCGAATCCAACGACGAATCGCTGGACATCAAGCAATTTCCGTACCATCTGACTATAGAGAATGGCCAAATTGTAAAAATCGTACAGCAATTTATTCCATAATGACGATTGCAAGCCGCGGCGACCGCGGCTTTTTTTATAGCAGCTGCAAAAGGAAATCTGCTTTGCGCGTCGAATTTATCATGTCAGGCAAGACGGAGATTTTAACCTAACAGGAGAGTGAACTCATTTGTTTCTACATTTTTTAGAGGATATCGAGCATAAGCGCTCCTTTCTCGAACTGGCGCATCTTGTAGCTGCCGCCGACGGGTTTGTGAATCGCAACGAACGCAATTATCTCCGTTCTTACATGGAAGAATTGGATTTGCCTCAGGGCGAAGCCCAGATTGAAGCGGGGAGAAAGCTGGAAGACATTGTTGGGCACTTGAAGGATGAACAGGTTAAAAATATATTTTTTGCGGAAATTTTGCTGCTGACGTTCGCGGACGGCGACTATAACGATGACGAGCAGGTCATCGTTCAGGAAATGCGGCGACTGTTCGGATTGTCCGATGCGGCGTATGAAAAGTTCAAGGAATGGGCCATCAAAGTGGATCAGCTTAAGGTGGACGGCATGAAGCTGATCTTGTCGGCGCATTAATCGATTTGAATAAGGGATGTTGTACAGGCGTGCCCATTGCGCCTGGGCAGCATCCTTTATTTTTTTCCAAAACAAGCTGCTGCCGTTATGAACCTAGATGGGGCCGAGCCTCGTCAGGAAGACATGGACAGATTCGGCCGGTGTTGTCGCCCACAGGGGTAAGGTCATTTGACAACTATGCGTATTACATGCATAATACACTTAATGAGTGTATGAACTACTTAGTACACACGCTTGAAGAAATGTGAGGGATGGAATGAGCACATTTGAAGGTTGGACGGAACTTGCATTCAACAGCAGAGATCCCGTATATTTGCAGGTTGTTCGGCATTTCAAGGAACGGATCGTAACCGGCACCTTGAGCGCAGGCCAGGTTATTCCGTCAAGAAGAGAGCTGGGGGCATTGATCAAAATCAATCCGAACACCGCGCAAAAGGCGTACAAGGAGATGGAGGAGCAGAAATTGATTGTGACCGAGGGCAATTCGCCAAGCCGCATAACGAGCGATACGGATGTGCTGAACCAGATCAGGACGGAGCTGCTGAATGAGTCCGTAAGCGCGTTTATTCATTCTGTTAGCCGCATTAACGTTCCGCTCGAGGAGCTGCTGGAGCTGGTGAAAGCTATGTATGAGAGAGGAGCGGCCGAGCTTGATCGAAATCAATGACATGCGCAAGCGCTACCACCGCCGAGCGGTGCTGAACGGCGTAAGCTTTACGGCGGAAAAAGGGGAAATCACTTGTCTCATCGGAGTGAACGGAGCGGGGAAATCGACGGTACTGAAAGCGATTATGGGGTTAACGCCGCTATCGGGAGGCTCAGTCCGCATAGATGGGCTTGGCCCGTGCCCGGGTCCGGGTCTGTATGAGCGAATTTCCTTTGTATCCGATCGTCTGACCATGCCTGCCGGCATGAGATTGAAGGAAGCTCTGCGGTTTATGGAAGATTTCTACGAGAGCTGGAACGGACAACGCGCTGCAGAGCTGATGACATTTCTGAGCTTGAATGACCGCGACAAAATCGGTTCGCTCTCCAAGGGAAACGCGGCCAAATTCAATTTGCTGCTCGGACTTGCGCAGGATACGGACTATATTTTGCTCGACGAGCCCTTCTCGGGTATCGATCTGTTCACGCGCGAGACGATTGGGGAGTTGTTCACTAGCGAGTGGATGATGGATCGGGGCGTGCTGCTCACGACACATGAGATCAGGGAATTCGAGCATTTGATCGATAAGGCGGTGCTGCTGCAGGACGGCAGGGTCAGCCGCTCCTTTTATTGCGAGGATATGCGCAGGGAGGAAGGCAAATCCGTCGTAGACGTCATGAGGGAGGTGTACGGGGCATGAATCGCCTTTTGAAGCTTGTTGCGATGGAGGTCCATCGTTTGCGCCTGATATTCGCCGGGATGATCGGCATGACGGCGCTTGTGCAAATCGTTGCCTTGGTGTGGGCGATTTACGACGAAATGAGGATGTGGGAAACATACAAGTCGACGCATCCCGAACTTGCGTTGCAGCCGCTTTCCATGCAAGAGATGATTCACCACATTTCGAGTGTGGTGACCTTCACAATATGGCTAAGCGCATTTGTAATGGGGGCCTGCGTTTTCGCCATATGGTACAGGGACTGGATGGGGCGTAGCTCGTTTATGCACAGGCTTCTGATGCTGCCCACGAACAGGCGTCATTTATATGTGGCTAAAGTGGTGGCAATCATGCTGTTGACGCTTGCTTATGCGTCGTTTCAATTTATGCTGCTTTATGTCCATGAGGGTATTGCGCGGTTGATCGTACCCTCTGATCGCTGGGAGCTGTCGTTGGTTATGGATGCCGCGCGGACTGTAGAAGAGCTTTCCATTATGCTGCCCCCGAACGGCTGGCAATGGGCCATTCACTACGCTTTAGCACTCATCGCGGTGTGCGTCGTGTTCACCGGCATCCTGCTCGAGAGATGCTTTGGACGTCTCGGCATCGTGTACGGCTTGCTGTATGTGGCCAGCTGCGCAGCCCTCGTTGCCCTGCCCGTCGCTTTTCAGTATGAAATCACGTTCCTCTACCCGGGTGAAATCCAGCTGCTGACAGCAGCGCTCTGCCTGGCAGTGCTCGGCGTGTCCTTATGGCTTGGATTAAGGCTTGTTGCGAAAAAGATTACGGTCTAAGGAGAATGCAAGAATGAAACGATATTGGCTACCCGTCTCGCTCGCGCTGCTTGCGATTAGCGCGCCTTTCGTTTATTACGGTTTGGGAGTGGGCAATCAGCTGCCCGAATTCAAGCTGGAAACCCGTTCAGGCGACGCGTCGGAGGCAAGCGGACTGACGATTTCCGCCGCCCTTAACAACCACTGGCATTATAATTCATTGATAACGGTCGGCGGTACCGAATATCCATTTGAGAAGCAAACGAAATTGAGCGATCTTTACGGCGCTTATTACTACATGCTGCAAAATGGGGATACAAGAAGACTTATGCAGGAGCATCGTTCCTTTATACGAGGCAAAAACAAGCCTGGCGGTTTTTTTCAAAATGACGACTTGCTGATTTACGCCGATGTCGCGCCATATGAAAGCAAGGCCGAGTTTCATGCAAAAGCTTCCTTTCAAATCGACTATCTGGATAAACGGACAGGGGAAAAAGAAGCGTTCAACCTCATATCCGACACCGCTTCGTCGTATCACAGCATCTATATAGAAGATGTGCAATGGATAGAGGGCGCGCTCTATATGTTCGCGTCGCTTTGGGATTACGGATTTACTACAAAAGAAGTCTATAGGCTGGACCTGGCGACCAAGGAGCTGACATTGCAGCGCAAGCTGGCGAACCCGGAGATGATCGAATCGGATAAAAGGATCGAGATGATCGCAAGGTCGGCGGATACGGTAAGCGAAGCCAGTCCGTTTCTCCTTCTAACCATGTATGAAGAGCAGGCGGGCAGAACAGAAGAAATAGATCCTTCCGGAACAGCAAGCGATACGAGGCAAAGCTACTATTATGCCTATCAGACCGACGAGCTGATCAGGCTCCCCGCGGAAATGGAGGAGCGGATGGAGCAAAGCGGCGGCCTATCCAGCCTGCAGGGCGACGAGTATTACAGCGTAAAGTTCGGCAGCACAGGGCTTCAGCTATCCCGTTACCGTATGGGGGAGCCAAGCGCAGACATCGACTATGCGACGCTGTCCGCCAGCGAGCTTGGCGCTGAGCTCATTCAGAACGTAAAAATAATGAATGACCGCGTATATGTGCTGTTTGTCAAGAATGGCGCCCATAGCATAGCCGTATGCAGGCTGGATACGCTTGAGCGCCTTTATGAGGGAGAAGTGACGCAGACAGGCAAACATGCGATGTCGCCGCAGAAGCTTCAGGAGCATTTCAAGCTCATCGATGTGTTTCAAGAACGCAGCGTTTGGCCGGGATGATGAGCGCGAGCGCCAATACAACGTTTAGGCAAAAGGTAATCCGGCTAAGATCGCTTGAGCATTATGCGTATCAGATTGCTTATTTTGTGCTGCAAAGCGACAAACCGGCGGAGCGGGCGGTCCAAAAGGCGCTGCTGGAAATAAGCAAGCGGGAGAACCTGCTGCATGGCAAGACGGAGGAACTGCTGGAAATGGTCAAAAAGGAAGTCATACGCGCGGCATTATGTCCAGCCTGAGCCCATCAGGCTGTTTTTTATTGAACATGTGTAAAAAGGGTAGGCAGCACAGGAACATTGTGATAGAATAAACGAGAACATTTGTTCTGTTTGGTAATAGATGATAGAAACGAGGTACGGAACCCATGAACAACCGTTATCCCGAAATCGATGAAGTCATTGCCTATATACATAACAACATCTATGATCCGTTGCCGCTTGCCAGGCTTGCTGAATATGCCGCTTACAGCCCTTATCATTTTTCACGTATTTTCAAAGAGCGGATGGGGCTTTCGCCGCAATATTTCATATCCGCGCTAAGGCTGCAGAAGGCAAAGGATTTGCTGCTAAATACGCAGATGAGCATCCGCGATATCGGGCTGGAAATCGGACAGCAGAGTTTGGGCACCTTTACGACACGCTTCACCGCCCGCGTTGGCGTTACGCCGTCTCATTTTCGCAATTCGGCGCACAGCACGGACCACTTGCTTCAAGCGCTGCAGAGGCTTCAGGACTGGAAGGAAAACATGCCTCGCCATCCTTACCATTGCCTGGAAGGCACGATAGCGTCGGACCAGCCGTTTGACGGGTTTATTCTCATCGGTTTGTTCGCCAGACCGCTGCCCGAAGGTTTGCCGTTATACGGTACGCTGGTGCCGGGACTTGGCAAGTTTCGCCTCTCCGGGATCAAGCCCGGAGTCTATTATTTAATGGCGACCTCCGTCTCCTGGGAAACGGGGTCGAAGGACATGCTGCTTCCTCATGCAACGCTGCGTACGCGCACACATATGCCGGTTGTCGTACAGCCGCACACCGCCATTTCTTATCAGGAGGTTATGCTTTACCCGCCAAAGGCTGACGATCCTCCCATTCTCATTTCATTGCCTGTGCTTATGAATCAGTTTATGAATCGCATCCACCAGGCCAGCCGCATGTAGCCGGCTCAAATCCCGCATTGAGTTGTTTTCCCTGAGCGATTATAATAGTACGAGAATCTTTAAGGGAAAAGGTGTAAGCGATGAGCATATTGAACGTTGAACGTCTGAGCCACGGCTTTGGTGACCGTGCAATTTTTAACGATGTATCCTTCCGCTTGCTTAAGGGCGAGCATATTGGCTTAATCGGAGCCAACGGCGAAGGCAAATCTACTTTTATGAACATTATTACGGGCAAGCTCCAGCCCGACGACGGCAAGGTAGAGTGGTCCAAACGCATGCGTGTCGGTTATTTGGATCAGCATGCGGTTTTGAGCAAAGGCTTAACGATGCGCGATGTACTGAAAGGGGCATTTCAGTACCTGTTCGATATGGAGCAGGAAATGAACGATATGTACGGCCGAATGGGCGATGTGACGCCGGAGGAGCTTGAGCAAATGCTCGAGGATGTCGGTACCATTCAGGATACGCTTACGAATCAAGATTTCTATTTGATAGACGCGAAGATCGACGAGACCGCACGCGGGCTAGGCTTAACCGATATTGGCCTCGACAAGGATGTTCATGATTTGAGCGGCGGACAGCGTACCAAGGTGCTGCTTGCGAAGCTCTTGCTTGAGAAGCCTGATATTCTGCTCCTGGACGAGCCGACCAACTACTTGGATGAACAGCATATTGAATGGCTTAAGCGTTACCTTCAGGAATACGAGAATGCCTTTATTCTAATTTCACATGATATTCCGTTTCTGAACAGCGTCATTAATCTCATCTACCATATGGAGAATCAGGAATTGACGCGTTATGTCGGCGATTACGAGCACTTCCAGCAGGTTTATGAAATGAAGAAGCAGCAGCTGGAATCGGCATTCAAAAGGCAGCAGCAGGAAATTGCCGATTTGAAGGACTTTGTTGCGCGCAACAAAGCGAGCGTTGCCACACGTAACATGGCCATGTCGCGCCAGAAGAAGCTAGATAAGATGGAGATTATTGAAATTGCGAAGGAAAGGCCAAAGCCGCAATTTCTTTTCAAGGATGCGCGTACATCCGGCAAGCTGATTTTTGAAACGCAGCAGCTGGTAATCGGCTACGACTCGCCGTTGTCAAGACCGCTGGATTTGAGAATGGAACGCGGGCAGAAGATCGCATTGGTCGGTGCGAACGGTATCGGCAAAACGACACTGCTTCGCAGCATATTGGGTGAAATTCAAGCGTTGTCCGGCTCCGTTCAACGCGGCGAGCATTTGCATATCGGTTACTTCCAGCAGGAAATGAAGGAGACGAACTACAATACCTGTATCGAAGAGGTGTGGAAGGAGTTTCCATCGTTCACGCAGTTTGAAGTTCGTGCCGCCCTGGCCAAATGCGGACTTACAACCAAGCATATCGAGAGCAAAATCGCAGTGCTGAGCGGCGGCGAGAAAGCCAAGGTTCGTTTGTGCAAGCTGATTAACAGCGAGACGAACCTGCTTGTACTCGATGAGCCGACGAACCATTTGGACGTGGATGCCAAGGATGAGCTGCAGCGTGCCTTGAAAGCATACAAAGGAAGCATTCTGCTCATTTCCCATGAGCCTGAATTTTACCGGGATATCGTGACAGAGACGTGGAACTGCGAATCCTGGACGACTAAAGTATTTTAAAACGGGTTGCCGCTTCGTGCGGCAACCTTCTTTGTTAGGATTATCCATAAAGCATCCGAACTCAAGCATGAGCGAGAAATGCCTGTAGAGGTCGTTCATCCCAGATTTGGGCTTCAATGTAACGCTCGGGGCCTAGATCTCCCCTGGAGTTCCAGAGCTGAGGGAGCCCGTACCGTTTAACGATTTCTTGTATCTCAAGCAGCGTATAAACCTGATTGCGATAAGGCTTGCCGTCCTGATATCTCATCGTTGGAAACAGATCGCCGTAGGTAAAGCTAACCGTTTCAGGATGAAAGCGATCGAGCGGGATGCTCAGCTCTTGCCCCTCCCTGTACCATTCGAGCAGCCAGGGACAAGCTCCAAACGTCATATAATGGGGCCGTTGTCTTATAGGTTTTCCCCCTTTTGCCGCAAAGATGGCACGCGCCTTGTCTTCAAGTTCAAAGCGGATCGTTACGTAATCGTCTGATCTCTTGCCGGCTAAACCTTTGTTCTGTTGCTTTAATGCTTTCTGCAAGCTAATGGCTTCTGTGAGTGATAGATCCGATAAATTACGAAAGGGCCCTGCCGCCCTGTCAAAGTAATGAAACAACTCCATCAGCTCGAATCTCCTCCTGTAGCTAACATTTCCTATTTATGCCGGGCTTGTTTTCAAACACATCCGTGGACATAACCGACTAATCGACGACTATACCTTTCGACACGCCAGCAAGTCAATCCTCTTTAACACTGCTGCGAATTCATTTGGGAAGTAGCCTAAACGGGCAAATATCCGTTATAATGGACGGTAGGACAGACAGATGGCTATTGCGCCGTCTAGGAATATCACTTGGAAAGTGGGAAGAGCATGGGACGCAAGTGGAATAATATTAAAGAGAAAAAGGCATCCAAGGATGCCAATACAAGCCGGATTTATGCCAAATTCGGAGTTGAAATCTATGTGGCCGCCAAGAAGGGCGAGCCTGATCCGGAATCCAATCGCGCCCTCAAGGTTGTTCTGGAACGCGCTAAAACGTATAACGTACCAAAAGCGATCATTGATCGCGCGTTGGATAAAGCCAAGGGCAGCGCTGACGAGGTGTACGAGGAGCTTCGTTACGAGGGCTTTGGTCCAAACGGAGCAATGGTGATAGTTGACGCGTTGACCAACAATGTGAATCGCACGGCTCCTGCCGTTCGTTCCGCTTTTAACAAAAATGGCGGCAATATGGGCGTAAGCGGCTCCGTTGCGTATATGTTCGATGCGACGGCCGTTATCGGCGTAGCCGGTAAAACGGTAGATGAGGTAATCGAGCTGCTGCTTGAAGCCGATGTAGATGCCAAGGACTTTATCGAAGAAGAGGATACAGTGCTTGTCTATGCAGAGCCCGATCAGTTCCACGCGGTGCAAGAAGCGTTCAGACAAGCCGGCATTACCGAATTTACCGTTGCCGAGTTGACGATGCTGGCACAAAACGATATTGCGCTTCCTCAGGATGCCCAAGCCCAATTCGAGAAGCTTATTGACGCGCTCGAAGACTTAGAGGATGTACAGCAGGTTTACCATAACGTAGAGCTTGAGTAGGACCAAGCTCGCCAGGAAGACTGCCCCTTGCAGCGATGCTGTGGGAAGGCAGTCTTTTTATTGTTGCCAGCTGCCATTGACAATCCCTTAGGCGGGCAGTGTATAATATGCATAAGATATTATCATATAGATAATATCATTAAAAGTTTAATAGGTGGTTATATAAATGAACGGCTCCCATTCAAGTGATCGTAACGGCATAACGGAAGATCAATTTTTGCAAAACTACGATGCCAGTCAATTCGAGCGTCCATCTGCAACCGTCGATACGTTAATCTTTACGGTGATGAGCAAAGAGCAAAGCAATTATAGGAAGTTGTCCGATAAAAAGCTCCAATTGCTGCTCATTAAGCGGGCAGAGCATCCTTTTCTGGGGCAATGGGCACTGCCAGGCGGATTCGTAACGATGAACGAAGCGCTCGACGATGCCGCGCATCGTGTGCTCAAGAAGGAAGCCGGCATCGAGGGCATCTATATGGAGCAATTGTATACTTGGGGCGAGGTGGAGCGTGATCCCCGGACAAGGGTGATTAGCTGCTCGTACATGGCGCTTGCAGATCGAACGCAGTTCGCTGTTCAAGCAGGAGAAGACGAAGCTGAGGCGGGTTGGTTCGAGGTCGATTTCGAGACGCTCCGGACAGAACAGACCCGCGAAGAGGAGTGCCAGAAGACAACGCAATGGGTCAAGCTTACGTTAACGAGAGATGAGGCCGTGCTTCATGCGGTTATTAAAGTGACGCTGTCCGCAAACGGCCGACTGACCAGCATCGATCGTCAAATCGCGGAGGTGAGCGGCCTGGCTTTTGATCATGCAAAAATCATTGAATACGCCATTGAACGGCTGCGCGGCAAAATTGAATATACGAGCATCGCCTTTCAGCTAATGCCGCCCCTATTCACGTTATCCGAGCTGCAGCAGGTCTATGAAATTGTGCTCGGCAGAGAGCTGCTGCCCGCAGCATTCAGACGCAAAATGGCAGGCATGGTCATTGAAACGGAAGAATACACAAAGGATGCCGGTCATCGGCCGTCGCGTTTGTTTCGCTTTAATACAGATTGGCTGGGCAAATAAGGCAAGTGAGAGAGGATGTGCGTCATGCTTTTGTCTAACCGGATTAAAGGCGGCTTCTATGGGGTTGCGGTAGGAGATGCGCTTGGCGGCACAACGGAG
Source organism: Paenibacillus sp. SY21-1 (assembly GCF_005222705.1). Taxonomy (GTDB): domain Bacteria; phylum Bacillota; class Bacilli; order Paenibacillales; family Paenibacillaceae; genus Pristimantibacillus. The sequence goes on from NZ_STGF01000022.1 coordinate 18,983, forward strand.
TTTATGACGAGACAGGAAGTGAAGCAAACTTACGGTTGGTTGTCGGAAATGGTTGGCGGCGGTGTCTGGAGGCTTGCTCCGGGAGAAGTGACGGACGATACGCAAATGACCCTCTGTGTCGCGGAAGGCATTTTAAGCCATCCCGGTTATCCTGAAGACCCGATTGGCAAGCAGTTTTTGCAATGGTTCGCCTCAAAGCCCAAGGATGTCGGAATGATTATTAGAGCGGTGCTCGCCAGCTACAACGGAGATTGGTACGGCACTGCCAAGCTCGTTCACGAACAGATGGGACAAAGCGCAGGCAATGGCTCGCTGATGCGCTGCCTGCCCGTTGCGCTGGCCTATGCCAAGTCTGCAGAGATGGAGCGCGTGACGCGTCTGCAGTCCGAGATGACTCACTACGATGAGCTTTGCGCGGAAGCATGTCTCCTTTATAATCGAATGGCTAGACGCTTGCTGCATGAAGAGCCTTTGCTCGCGTCCATTCATGCGGAAACGTCAGGCACGATGTATGAGGGCGATTTGGGAGCGGAGCCGGACTGCCCGGCATCAGGCTTCGTCGTCCATACGTTCCGCTGGGTGTTGCATCTTCTGGCGACAAGCGGAACGTTCGAGGAGGTCGTCCAAAAAGCCGCCAATCTGGGCAATGATTCGGATACAATCGGGGCCATTGCCGGCGGGCTGGCTGGCGTGCATTATGGCTTTGAAGCCATACCCGTGCGTTATTCGAAAGCAATTCTCATAAAAGACGAGCTGGATCGTTTAAGCGAGCGGTTTATGGCGTTATATACAAGAGTAGAGGGCAAGTAAGCTCGAATCCGAAGGGGGAAGCTAGGTGAGCAAATCAATCATCCGTATGGTGACGGGCTCTAATGCGAGCTTAAACCAAGACGTTTCCGTTACAATACGCGTAAGCTGCAAGCAGTCGCCAGCCGAATTGGATTTAAGCTGTTTTATGGTGCAGGCGGACGGGAAAGTTCCGTCCGACGATTTTTTTGTATTTTATAATCAGCCGGCCGATCCTAAGCGCACGGTGCAGTTTACGCAAAACGATGCCTATAGCGGGCAATTTGAAATAAACGTACAAGCCTTGCAAGCAACCGATCTGCAAAAATGCGTATTTGGCGTAACGCTTGACGGGCCGGGAACGTTTGCCGATGTGAAGGGTTTAGTCATTTCGGCGAAAACAGCCGATACCGAGCTGATCTATGAGGTGAACGAGGGCAGCGCTGAAACCTCGCTCGTGCTGGCAGAGCTATATCGCCATAGCTCGGGCTTCAAGCTGCGGGCTGTCGGGCGAGGGTTTCACGGCGGTTTAAAGCCGCTTGCCGAAGCCCACGGCGTTGTCGTGGCGGATGAGGAAGAGGAGAGGCGCCAGACTGAAGAGACCATAGCCCAGACGGCAAGCGCATCCTCGGTTAATCCAGCGCCTGTCCGGCCAGCCGCAAGCGTCCATTTGACGAAAATTGATTTGTTAAAAAAGCAGGTCGCAATCTCTTTGCGCAAAAAGAACATCGAACAGGAAAAAGCCCGCGTAGCGGTAGTGTTCGATGCTTCAGGTTCTATGTACCAGCTGTATGTGAACGGAGTTGTACAACGCGCGTTTGAGCGTGTTCTGGCCGTAGCGGCCAGCATGGATGACGACGGGATGCTCGATGTATGGTTTTTCGGGAGCAAAAGCGCGCGCAAGCCTAGAGTCAACGAACGTGATTTTGAAAACTACGTGCAGCGGACCTATCCTGTTCCACAGGCATTCGGAGGGCTCGGATCGGGCAACAACGAGCCGCTGGTCATGAAGGATATTATTCAGAAGTATACAAAGGAGGAGCCGTCCGGCATACCGACCTATATTGTCTTTTTTAGTGACGGCGGCATTTACGAAACGAATAAGATTTCCAAGCTGCTCGTCAGCAGCTCCAAGCACAATCTGTTCTGGCAGTTTGTCGGGCTTGGCCATGCAGACTTTGGCGTGCTGCGCCATTTGGATGATTTGCGCGGACGGTTTCTCGACAATGCGGATTTTTTCGCGTTGGATGATTTAGACCGTGTGAGCGATGAGGAATTGTACGACCGCTTATTCAACGAATATCCGGAGTGGCTGCGCCAGGCCAAGGCGAAAGGTATCGTACGCGCAACGTAAGGCAATGGAGCAAGTCCGCCGATCCAAGCTCATCCATACGTAAACGCAAGTAAAAAGCTTGGCGGGAACCATCTCCAGCAGGGCGGCTTGCACCGGGGCGGTCGGGTTCAACGACTGTGTTTGTCTAATGCCATTTATTATAACCGCCGGGCCTATTCGCCGGTTACGACCAATGGGCGGGTCTGGTCAGCTGAGACGGCAGCTTTGTTGCGAGATCGCCTTTGGCGGCATTAAGCTGAGCCTGCGTCAGAAACAGACTGCGGCTAAGATCCGCGCCGCTTAGCTCGGTATCGCGAAGGTCGGCTCCGATCAGGTCTGCCCAGCGCAGGTCGGAGCCCTTTAAATTAGCCGCAATTAAGTAGGCGCCGCGTAAATTGGCGCCTCTCAAATCTGCTCCCTGCAGCTTGGCGCCGACAAGATCGGCGCCGCGTCCGATTTTTTTCTTGCCGGGCGGCTTTTTTCTCGGAAGCTTCTGCGCTTTGCCGCGGATCAGCTCGCTTACTTGGAGCAGCAGCGCATTCACTTTCATCCGCTGCTCGGTCTCATTCAGCTCAAGGAGCTGTTCGTAGGGGAGATTAGACAAGCTCTCGATTTCTTTGCGTACGGCCATCAATTCCGCTCTGAATGCGTCAGCTTCGATATAAGTAAGCGATTCTGTCAAATACCACAGCAGCTCATGCAGATGCCACATGACCGGGAACGCTTGATACATGGCGCTGGCTGAGGACTTATTGTCCCGCCAATTTTGTCCGCCAAACGTATGCTGCGACAGTTTCTGACCGGCGCCGAAGCAGTCATATACCGTGCAGCCCCGAAACCCAATCGTTCTAAGCTTGGTGTGTACCCCGCAACGAAAATCGGATTGTAAATGAGAGCAGGGCTCTCCCGCCGCCTTGTCAGCTGCAAAATCGACGGAAGCGCTAAAAGGCAGTGCCGCACAGCATAAACCGAAGCAGCGCTCACAATCCGCTTGCAGGGAAATGCGGCTTTCTTCAGGGAAGAGCGTTGTTGCGAAATTATGTTCTTGCATCATGTCATACTCCAATCTGTATAGTGGCGGCAAGTTCCGCAGATGGCTGCCGCATATTGTACACAGAATCTTATCATAAAAGCAGGCTTCAGGAAATCCATTCTATTGCATGATTTTGTTATTATGAAAGTAGTCGTAAAATGTTTAGAGACTGTTTACAATGGCTGTAATAGGGGTATTAAATGGATGGTCGGTTGGAAGTGTAATCTGACGCTGCCCTAAAGCCGATTCGATTTCACCGTGGGAGGCAAGCTGGATGCTGGGAACCGTTGTTCAACAACGAATGAGTACGCAGGTGCTGGAAGCGCATGCTGTACTGGCTGCGATGGAAAAGTCGCTTGCAATGATTCAATTTAATAGGCAAGGCATCGTTATATGGGCCAATGAGCTGTTTGCGCAAGCTATGGGTTATCGAGCAGAAGAAATGATAGGCAAGGCCCATCGGCAATTTTGTTTTCCAGAATTTGTGGAAAGCCGGGAGTATGAGCGGTTTTGGACCAATTTGCGCAACGGTATTCCCTTTCAGGAAAAAATCGTCAGAATGGCAAGCGACGGCAGCAGCATTTGGCTGGAGGCAACCTACATGCCTGTGTATAACGAAGACGGTGAGGCGATAGCTGTCCTAAAGGTGGCGACGAATATAACGACGCGGGAGCAGGCAGCCGCCCGGCTTACAAGCGAGCTCAAGCAAATGGCGGCGGAGTTGCTTCATCGCACGCAAGACGGTATTACGAGGAGCCGGCAGCTGTCGGCTTCCATGGAACTGATCGTTCAAGATAATGAGACCAGCGCAGGCTTTCTTCTTGATTTGGAAAAACAAGCGTCTGCTATTCGAGGCATTGTTCAGTTAATTCGCGATTTTGCTTCGCAGACCAGCTTGCTTGCGCTGAATGCGGCCATTGAGGCGGCCCATGCCAAAGAATACGGCCGCGGCTTCAATGTTGTCGCCGTTGAGGTTCGCCGGTTGGCAGATCAGGTTCAATCCGCAGCCAAAAATATTCAAGTAGTTGCTGAAGGAATGGCCAGACAAGTCAGCAAGGTAAGCGAAAGCTCTCAGTTGACGCGCGAGCAGCTGGTTTCCAGCCAACAGCAGATCAGACAAGCGGCAGAGGAGTTTGCCGAAATCGGCAGCGCGGCTGTCAAGCTTGACGGCCAGGCCAAAACGTTAAACGTGATGCTATAGTCCGATGGCCATTTTGTTTTTCAAGACCGTGCTTCCTTTAAATATCACCGATTGCAAACGAAGGACCTCTACATCCGCTTCAAGCAGGCGGGTATGGAGGTCCTTCTTCAGAATGACATTCATGCTGGAACAAGCTTATCCATTGCGATGTGACTTGATGGCTGTCCTTTGATTTCACGTCCCTATGGGGAGTAACAGCGGACTTCAATTACGGATGCCGAAGGGCTGCCGTTTGTAGCAAGCACCACTACGCGGATAGCGCTCGTTACGACGGGCTCCTCAAGGGTTAAACGAACGCGCTGCTGGAAATTGCCGGATATGCCGGCAATCGTTCGCCAGCTTTCTCCCTGACGAGCTTCGATTCTAACATCCTTCGGACATTGCGGGTCCCGATAAAAGGGGGGATATTGATGGTATTCGCGCATCAGATGCCCGGGAAACGTCAGCTGCAGCTCGCCTATATCAAGCGGTTTCTCCCAGTCGAGCTGAACCCACTGCGGCAATGGCTCTGCCGGATCGGACACCCATACATTCGTCGAACGATGCGGCCTCGTAACGCCGCTTATAATCTGCTTGGCCGCAAAACAGCTTTGGGGCGGCGAAATCCGGTAGCTTTGCGTCCCGCCGTCCGTGTGATAGCGACGCATTTTGCCGCTTCCCATATCGAAGGCGGAAATATGGCCGGGAATTGTCGTGCCCGCGGAATGCCATTGCACTTGTTCATTTTGCGAAAGGTCCAATCTAATATAGCCATCGCTTCGCGGCAATACCAGTCGCAGTGGCCAGTCGATCCACCCTTTGCTGGTTCCGGCAGGCACAATCAGCTCGGTCCGCGCATAAATCTCCCCGGCGTTCGAGCGGTAGTCCCAAATGTGGTCGACGGGCACGATGCTCGCCCAGATCGTCTGATCAACGCTGGAGTCGTTGCTTAGACATACGGAAATGCTGTCCATGCGGCTGGATGAAATCGCGATCCATTGACCGCGCGGTTGATAAAGAGGCTCGCGAAGTCCATACCGATACTGCTGAGCAGCCTCGCTTCTGAAGCCGAATGTAAAGTCCTTGCTATCTGGACCAACCCCGTGGATGAGCGCCGTGCTGCTCGCCGTCACCTTTGCGCTTCGCGCATGGTCTTTTTCATCCTCGTTCAGGCAGCTTGGCAGAAAACAGCCGTCTTTAAGCAGCAATTGCTGAATAGGACGAACTGCGGAAGGCAACAGCTCAGCCAGCGTCAGCTTCCGGGAGAGGGCATATGCCGCAGCCGTTCCGGCCCCTTGTCCGAGCAGCGCGGTTGTACCCATGACGCGAACCGTTCCAAGCGCGGCATGCGTAACGCTAACATTTCGGCCGGCCATCATCAGGTTGCCGATCTGTTTCGCCAGCATGATTCGCAGGGGAATGCCGTAGGGTCCGCAATAGCTTTTTTGCGCGTAATCGCTTGTCAATTGGTAGCCTTCGGCGCTTGATGGCTCCGCAGTAGGGGCAAGCAGGCCTCCAGGTGTATGCAGATCGACAAACCACCCGCCAAACGCGATTTCATCCTCAAAAACGGTTTTATTCTGCACGTCATGCTCGGTCATCAAATAGTGGCCCATAATTCTACGGCTTTCGCGTTTGCCTGGAACCTGCCCGATCCAGTCGAGCGCCAAATTTGCCGTTTGCCGGCTTAGCTCCGGATCACGATTTTTCATCCAATCCCAAATGCCTAGCGTATGCCTGGTCAGCTCGTGGCGTATCGTCTCGTTATCGTGGATCGTATGCCACGGCACTCCGATTTCAATCCACCAGTAGCCTGCTTCCGTATCGTAGAACATCCGGCCTTGCTTCGCAAAATAATCCGGGTCGTCATGCCGCACCGCCCAATCCGGCGCTTGAAACGGAACCGGGCGGCCCATATCCTTGGCGCGAAAATGAATCGAGCTGCCCATCGTATCCGCGCTGGCGTTAAGGGGAGCGTGCGGCTCATTAAACTCTCCGCGTCCCTCCGAGCCCCAGCGCCAGTCGCAGCCGGCGAGCTCTGCCACAATACCGTCCCCTGTGCAGTCTATAAAAATGTTTCCCTCCAGCAGGAGCTCGGTTTCCGCATTGGCGATCACGGCCTTCACCGCTTGTATCCGGCCATCCGTAAGCTGCACAGCCGTAACCGTGGTGTTTAGATAAAAGGTCAAATTCGGCGTACGCACGGCCATATCGTAAAGAACCATGTCCCATACGCTGTTGGTCCAGCCATTCTCGCGAATTTTCTCGTGATTGACTGCGCGCTCCGCAATCAGCAGCTCGGAAATAATGCCGGTTTCCCGTCCATACGCATGAAAGGCGGCGGCTCCGTGCGGCGTGACTCTGATCTCGGAGGAGCTGTTCCCTCCAAACACGGGACGATCCTGAATCAGACACGTCCGCGCGCCGTGCCTGGCTGCGCTCACGGCAGCGCAGAAGCCCGCCAATCCGCCGCCGCATACAACAACGTCAAACGTTTGCTTCTTTGTCAGCATGCTCAGCCTCCTAATTCCACCCAGGTTTCACATCCAGCTTTGAAATTTTGCTCTTATCATAATGGATTATATAACGAAAATAAAGGGATTTTATGTTCTTGATAGAGAATAGTAAAAATGTATAATGATCCGCATAACTATATGCTATAGCGAAAAGCGGGGGCTTTGTTAGGTTTAAATGAATGCTGGCCACTCGGAATGAAGGTCGGTTAGGCTGGAGGGAGCGACTATGGCTCGCAAGCTGTGGGAGATCGTGAAACCCGAATCCATCAAGTCCAAAATGTTTTTATCGTTTTTAATCGTCATTCTTATCCCGTTGCTGCTGCTCCAGCTGAACCATCAATCGCGGCTGAAGCATACCGTCATCGACAACGCGTCTTCCCAAAATATGCAGCAGCTAAGCTTGCTAAAAGCAACGCTGCTTCATGTCCGCAGCAGCATGTTCCAGGCGACCTTCGGTTGGGAGCAAGATGCAGCTGCCATTGCCGCGTTACATCAAGCGAACAGGCCTCCTGCCCTAGAGCCTGCGATCGCAGCCTTTTCCAAACGGATACAGCTGATTCGTGAGGACAGCCTGGTGTACGGAGAGTGGATTCAGGGCGAGCTGTTCAACGCCGGCGGCCAATGTCTGTATGGGACCCGGCAAGAACAGGAGATTTGTGCCGCTTCGATTCGTCCGGCAGCGGAAACGCTGCTGGATTGGAGCGTGGCAGATGTCGACGGGCATATGAATCTCGTCTATATCAATGCGTTAAGGCTGGGAGACGGAAGTCTGGCAGGCTATTACCGTCTGCGCTTTGAACTGGGCGATTGGTTTGCTACACTGGCCAGCTCCGTTGGCAGCTTGCAAAATTTCGCCGTCGTCAAGAGCGGCCAGGTGCTTGCGGAAACGAAGCCCTATTTTCCGCTATCCGCTGCGATTCGTGCCAGCATTGCAGGCGGCGAGCTATCCATGGCCAAGCCGTTTCTGGATGAGGATTCATCCGTGCTCATTAACTTGATTTACGATCCTTTACTGGAGTGGTATATCGTCGGCCAGTTTCCGATGGGCTTGTTTCTCGGCGACATGGAGCAGCTGCAAACGAACGCTTTTATGCAAGTTGTGCTGTTCAGCGTATTTTTTGCGATTATCGCGTATTTGATCCTGCTGCGAATTACGAGGCCGCTTGCGAGGCTGCAGCGCAAAATGGGCCAATTGATCGACAAGGAGTTTAAGGTCAGGCTGGAGGAGAAGGGGCTTGACGGGGAAGTGCTGTTTCTGGCTAAAACCTTCAACGCGATGACAAGCAGCATGCTGACGCTTATCGAGCGGCTTAAAGCGCAGGAGCGCCAAAAGGAAGCCGCCCAATTTCAGCTGCTGCTCTCCCAAATGAACCCCCATTTGCTGCTGAATACGCTCAATACGATGAAATGGATGGCGCTCTCCCGCGGGCACAAGGAAATTGCCGATATTTGCATTCACCTTGGCCTGCTGCTAGAGGCAAGCTTGCAGACGGATGTCGATCTGGTTCTGATGAAAGCGGAGCTGGAGCTGGCAGAGTCCTATCTCCGTCTGCAGCAGTATCGCTATTTGGACAAAATCAGCTATGAGGTAACGGTAGAGCCTGCGGTGGAATTTGCGCTTGTCCCCAAATTCAGTTTGCAGCCGCTCGTTGAAAACGCCATTCAGCATGGCATTATTCCAAAAGAGGGCATAGGCCATATTCACATTAGCGCCAAACGCGAAGGACTGAGCCTGCTGCTGGAGGTGAGGGACGACGGCATTGGCATGAACGAAGCCGCCAAGCTGCAGGTGCTGCGAAAAAGAAAAGGGATCGGCCTGCGCAATTTGCAGGAGCGGCTGGACTTGCTGTTCAAGAGGGATGCCCGACTTGCTTCGCGTTCGGATGCTTCCGGCACCGTAATGATCATTTGTATGCCGCTGCTGCTATCTACGCCATATCGAAGGGAAGGAGAATAACTGATGGCATGGTCCGTTATTGTGGTGGAGGACGAGGATTTTGTGCGCGATGCGATTATTCGGCTTATTCCTTGGGCGGAGGAGGGCTTTAAGCTCGTTGGCGTCGCTGCCGACGGCATTCCCGCGCTCGCGCTTATTCGCGAGAAACGCCCCGATCTTGTCATTACGGACATTGTGATGCCTAGAATGGACGGCATCCATCTGCTCAAGCAAGCTCGGGAGGAGGGGCATACTGCCAAATTTATTATGCTGACCTGCATGAATGAATTCGATTACGCCCAGCAAGCGCTTGAGTATGGGGCCAGCAGCTATATTCTCAAGTTATCGATGGACATTGATAAGCTAAGAGCCTCGTTGAAAAAGGTGTCGCTGGAATTAATGACGGACACCGTTACCAAGCAGCTTGTGATGGAGCTTGAGCAGCACGCCAAGCATCAGCCCCATTCGACGGATCACGCGCAGGTTAATTATGTGCTGCGTCATATTCAGCTTCATTACGCCGAGGAAATTACGTTGAAGGCGATCGCCAAATCTATTGCGATGGAGGAGCATTATTTCAGCGCCCTGTTCAAGAAAAAGACAGGAGAAAATTTTAACCGTTTTGTTCAGAAGGTTCGTTTGGAGCATGCCAAAATATTTCTGAAGGAAACCGAGCTGTCCTTAAATGCGATAGCGGAGAAGGTTGGCCTGAACTCGGACTATTATCTGATTCGGTTGTTTAAACGCGAATACGGGGTGACACCGGGCGATTTTCGCAAAAATCGATCATCTTAAAAATGTGCAATAAAACGCATAAATCCGTCCGTAACGATAGCCAGCCTTCCTTGGTATAGTGTAGCTATAAAGCGCGGGGAGGTGATGGGGTGAATGGACGGCGGCTTAAAGCGGCATGGCACATGAAAGCGCTGTATCTCATGCTGCTGCCCGGCCTGCTCTGGTTTGTCGTCTATCGTTACTTGCCGATGTATGGAGCTGTGCTGGCCTTTAAGGATTATGACCTCGCGGCAGGCATCATGGGCAGTCCCTGGGCGGACCCTTGGTACAAGCATTTTCAATTCTTTTTCAAATCGCCGTATTTTAGCCAGCTGCTGGTCAATACCCTGCTAATCAGTTTGTATAAGCTGGTATTTGGCATGCTGCCTCCGATCGCAATGGCGATAGCGTTGAACGAATGCCGGATCATGTGGTATAAACGCTGGATACAGACGCTTAGCTATATGCCGCATTTTTTCTCCTGGGTGATCATATACGGCATCAGTCTGGCGATGCTCTCCGAAAGCAGCGGCGTGCTGAACCGGCTTATTCTGCAGCTGACGGGCGAAACCATTCCTTTTCTAACCTCTAACGACTGGTTTAGAAGCGTGCTTGTCGGCACGGATATTTGGCAAAATATCGGGTGGGGCGCCATCATCTATCTCGCTGCCATGTCCTCGATCGATCCGACGCTGTATGAAGCGAGCAAAGTCGACGGGGCGGGCCGCCTGCGGCAAATTTGGCATATTACGCTGCCAGGCATACGTAACGTCATCGTGCTTTTGCTTATCCTTCGCCTTGGCCATATGCTCGACGCGGGATTTGAACAGGTTTACGTGATGTACAACATACAGGTGTATCAGGTCGCGGATATTATCGATACCTGGGTGTATCGAACCGGTCTGGAGCAGCTCAGCTTCGGTCTGGCGACCGCTGTCGGCTTGTTCAAATCGCTGATCGGCATGTTCCTTGTGCTTGGCTCGAACCATCTGGCGAAACGCTGGGGAGGTGGCGGCATATGGTGAATCGGCGCTTTACCGCATTTGATTGCATGATCTATGCGGCATTGCTGCTCGTTGGTCTCGCAACGCTGCTCCCGTTCATGTACGTAATCAGCGTTTCCCTTACTCCGTATTCGGAAGTGATGCGCAATGGCGGCTTCGTGCTGCTTCCGAAAGCAATCAGCTTTGAGGCGTATAAGCAGCTGTTCGACCGTCCGATTATGCCAAAAGCGTTTGGCGTTACCTTCGTGCTATCGACCTTAGGCACGCTGCTGAACCTCGTGCTCACCCTGCTGATGGCATACCCGCTCAGCCGCAAGAAGCTGCCCGCAAGGACGGCGCTGCTCCTGTTCGTCGTATTTACGATGCTGTTCAGCGGCGGCCTGATTCCCACCTATCTGATTGTCAAGTCGACTTATTTGCTTAATACGATGTGGGCGATGATCATTCCAAGCTTGATTTGGGCGTTTAATATTTTGGTAATGAAAACCTTTCTGGAAGGGCTGCCGGAGGAGCTGTTTGAATCCGCCCGTATGGATGGCGCCGGAGAAGGCACCATGCTGCTGCGGCTGGTCGTGCCGCTTTCGGTTCCGTCGATTATTACGATTGGACTGTTCTACATGGTGGGACATTGGAATCAATTTTTTCTAGGGGTGCTCTACATCCAGGATCAGGATTTATACCCGCTGCAGCTTGTTGTACGCAATATCCTTATTTCGGCTACGCAAATGGAAGCCAACGTCGAAGTCACCTTGCCTACAGCCACGCTGCAAATGGCCGCTGTTGTGTCGGCGAGCCTGCCTATTGTGCTCGTGTACCCGTTTTTTCAAAAGCACCTCACAAAGGGAATGCTGCTAGGCTCGATAAAAGGGTAATTCGCGAGCAATCGCATGTTATAACCATTTGATTGTTGACAGGGGGATGGTCGTTTGAACAACCGGAAGAGGATCAAGTCGATAACGGTTGCTGCGCTGCTGGCCTGCATGATTACTGCGTGTACAGAAGGAGGTCCGGCGCCGGCGGCAACGGGCGGCAGCGCAACAAACAAACCCGAGGGCACGGAAAAAGCCGCTGAAACGCCAAAGACAACGAAGGTCGAGGTGTTCAAGGTGGGCCAGGGCGTTACGTTTCCGGAGGTCGACTTTGTCAAGGATGAAATCGCAAGCCATGCCCATGTGGAGCTCGCTTTAACGCTTGCAGCCAACAAGGACGACTTCGTCAACCAGCTGAACACGAGGGTAGCAGCCGCCAATTTTCCTGATATTATGGAGCTGCCGGACAAAGGTTTGTTTGATCAGTATGCAAAAAACAATTTGCTGCTCGATTTGACGCCTTATTTGGACCAGTTGTCGAATGCGACAGCCTTTGTGGGCGAGCAAAACATGAAAAAGGGCACGGTCGAAGGGAAAATTCTCGCCATCGTAAAGGAGCCTAACCCGACAGCGTCCAACTTCTGGGTCCGGAAGGATTGGCTCGATAAGCTGAAGCTGGACGTGCCGCAAACGACGGAGGAGCTATTGCAAACGGCTGTCGCCTTCCGCGAGCAGGACCCTGACGGCAACGGACAGAAGGATACGTACGGCGTGTCCGGCATCGGAGGAGCCGGCATCGTCGGCAACTTTCAAGGCATTTTTAGCGCATATGGCTCGACAGGGCTTTGGAATACGTTTTCCATTGAGGATGGAAAGCTGCTGAACGGGCTGTACGATCCCCGGTCCGAGGAAGCATTGGCGTTCGTGAAATCGTTTTTCGACGCAGGCGCAGTAGATCCCGATTTGCTGGTCAACAAAAACTTTGATCGCATTTATCAGGGATTCGCCGGCATCGTATTTACCGATTGGTCGCAGATGGCCAAGGACGATAAGCTGGCGGCGATCCAGGCTGCCAACCCGAACGCCGAATGGGTCCAGTTGAACGCACTGACTGGGCCAGGGGGCAAGTCGTTTGCAGGCAATGTCGATATTGGGCGCACCAGCGGTTATGTGACACTGCCCAAGGCGCTGGAGAAAAACCCGGAGAAGCTTGAAGCGGTGCTGAAGGCGATCAACTACATTGGCTCCGAGGAGGGCTTGAAGCTCGTACAATATGGGCTTGAGGGCAAGCACTATACGCTTGATGGCGGCAATGTCGTCGCTACTGAGCTTATGGGCAAGGAGGCTGCGTATATTTGGCCTTATCAGCTGGTAGGCAGACCTGAGCTGGATTATTTGAAGGTGAAGTTCGCCAAGCAGAGCAAGGATATCGAGACAGGCATCAATCAGCCGCGTATACCGGTCTATAACTCGTTTATTTCTATACCGGACGGCTTTAATGGGGCGGATGCAGATAAATATGCCCAGGAGGAAGTGACTAAATTTGCCTATGGCAAGCGGCCGTTAAGCGAATTTGCCAAATTTCTCGAAACGCTGGATTCTGTTTTCGGGAATCAAACGCTAGTGAAGGCTGCAGAAGCGCAGCTAAAGGAACTCGGTTATTTAAACTAAAAAGCCAATGCGCAGCGTTTCATGCAATCATCGCTGACCATACGTAAAAACGGACGTGTACAAAATTCCTGCGGCAAGCCGGGAATCCTTTGTGCGCGTCTTTTTTTACTGGCAAGCATGAACACGCTCCATTCGGCGCATCATCACATGACGAAAGGGTGAAAACGAGATGAACGTTTATTTGAAAGCGTTAACAAGAACGGTTCTGCTTGCGCTTTTGTGCTCTTTGTTTACGGGCATCGTTTCTTCTGGCTCTGCAACCCTGGTGTTTGCCGATCCTCCGGCAACGGAGCTCGTATTGGGGGATTTCGAGAGCGCCGATGAGACGTGGGATTTTCTGATTGGGAGCAGCGGCTCGCTGGGCAATGGGGAGTTTACCAGAAATAACGCAAGCGCGCAGACGGGCGTTTCTTCCGGAAAGCTGGCGCTTAATTTCAGCAGCAGCTCGCCGTACCGCTACAGCTATGTCATGCTGGAGAAATATTTGTTCAAAAGAGTGTTACCCGTAGACGCCAACAAGCTCTCCTTTTGGGTAAAAACAGAGGATATGGCGAGGCTGGATGTGATTCTGCTTGACAACTCCAATCAGAACCATCAACAGACGATCACGCTTCAACCGACCGGAGACTGGCAGAAGCTGACGATCCATGCCTTTAATTCCGGGCTCAACTATACGAAATGGGGAGGGAAAAACGACGGCGTATGGCATGGACCGCTGAAGAAAATAAGCTTTAAGCTGACGGGCCAATCGATGAAGCCGGGTAAAACCACGGGAGCCATCCTTTTTGACGATATTCGGGCTGAGGTCACTCCACCGGAGCTTGCGCTCGCTCAGGTTCAGGTCGGCAATGTGTTCACCGGCAGCCGAACGTCCGCGTTTGACGTGCTCACGACCGGCGACCAGCTGGACTGGAGCGCCTACAACGGGTGGGGCGAGCCGGTTGCGTCGGGAACCGCTGCCGTATCGGGCGGAATCCATCGGCTGAATGTAACGGTTCCCGAGGACGGCTATTACCGATTGTCGATGGCAGCATCCTTGGGAGGGAACGCGCTGAAGCGGATCGAAACGACGTTTGCCGTTTTGCCGGCATTCGATTTAGTGGCGGTGCCGCAGTCGCCATTTGGCATTCAAACCCATTTCGGCATCAATTGGAACAGGGAGCTTGCTCCGCTGCTCAAGCATGCTGGCATTAAAAACGTACGGGATTCCTTTTACTGGTCGGAGGTCGAGCTCACTCAAAATGTATATACCTTTAATCCGAAAACAACGCTTCCGCTGCAATCCTTTCGCGAGCTCGGCATCGATCCCTTACTAGTATTCGGTTTAAGCAATAAATATTACGACGCCGGCAAAACGCCTCATACGCAGGCCGCGCACATCGCTTACGGCAATTATGTAAAGGCGATGCTCAACAAGTTCGGCAGCCAGCTCAAATGGGGGGAAATATGGAATGAATTTAACCTGCCGTATTTCGGAGGCAACGGACCCGCAGCATCACGGGCGGACGTCTATTACAGCTTGCTGAAGGAAGGGTATGAGGCCAGCAAGACGGCGCGGCCGGATGCCGCTGTTATCGGCGGCGCAACGGCCGATGTGCCGTTTGCTTGGCTGGAGGAGCTGTTTACGCTCGGGGGACTTTCGTACATGGATAAGCTGTCCGTACATCCGTACCGTTATCCCGATACGCCGGAGGGCTTGCTTGAGGAAATCGAGCAGCTAAATGAGCTTGTAAGCGACTATAATGACGGGGAAACGATACCGCTGTGGTTTTCCGAGATCGGATGGCCGACCCATTTAAATCCGACCGGCGTCGATGAAATGACGCAGGCGGCATACTTGATTCGCAGCTACGTGCTGGCCATCGGCGCTGGCGTGGAAAAAGTGTTCTGGTACAATTTGATGAACACCGGCACCGACAAGCTGTATAACGAGCATAACTTCGGCATCGTTCATCATTCGGGCGACGCGCTGGGGGCGTATACGCCAAAGCCCGCTTATGCCGCGATGTCAACGCTCACCAGGCAGCTGACGGGCTGGACGCTTACAGACCAGCAGCAGTCCGATGGCCTTTTTCATTACACGTTCAGCCAAAATAATGAGGAGCTTCATGTCGTCTGGTCGCTTGACGAGCAGGAGGTTGCGCTGGAAGCACAGGCTCCGATTACGGCAACGGATATGATGGGGAAAGCGGTAGTCTATACGCCAACCGAAGATCACGTATATATGACGGTAACGGGCGAGCCCGTGTTCATTCATGGCGACATTGCGGTCGTGACCGCCGCCAGTCCCTATCGCCTGCTGGAGAGCGCCGCCTACGCTGGCGACCCGGTCGTGTTGACGCTAGAGGTGGACAGTCTTGCGAACGCTCAGGCATATGCGGCTGTCATTCAATTTCAAGGGGATTCGGAAGAGATTAATATTACGGGACCCGGCAGCTACACAGTCGAGCTGGAGGGCAGCGCCAACGTCGGAGAATGGCAGGCTACTGCGGTTGTAAGCGCAGACGGAACGGCAACGGCCGGTTTATCCGCTAAGGTCGACATCATGCAGGCGGAGGGGGCTTCATCGAAGCATGTTCTGCGTGCCGGTGCGGATGTAATCGAGGTCATGATTAAAAATGAAAGAGCGGCTCAACGAAGCGTAGAGCGGATCGATTGGAGCATCGGGTCCATCAGCGGCTCCGAGACGTACGACGAGGCATGGATTCCTTCAGGCTCCGAATTGGCATTCAACTTTCCATTAAGCGCGCAGCCTGCGGGAGTGCTGCTGCCGTACAGCTTCGAGATTCAATTGGAGGATGGAGCGCTGCTTGAAACGAGCGGATCGGTGAAGCGGATTGCACCGGAAGCGAGAGTGCCGCTGCCTTATCTTAAACTGGAGCAGTTGGAGGATGCAGAAGAGCTGGAAGGCATTGACCTGATAGACGATGTATATTCCCGAATAGCTGCAAGCGGCGGGCCGTCCGACTTTAGCGGAAAGCTGTGGCTTAGCTACGATGATGACCACCTGTACGTCTACGCCCGCGTACGCGATAATGTGTTTGCGCAGCCGCATCAGGGTGAGGCCATCTGGGGAGGAGATAGCATTCAGTTTGCCGTATCGGCCGGCATGCCGGGTGAAAATCTGCAGTGGTACGAGTACGGCATGGCGTTAACGGCGCAGGGGCCGGAGCTGTACCGCTGGATGGCGCCTCAAGGCTTCGAGGCCGGACTTGTTGCAAATCCCGATTTGAACATTACGAGAAACGAAACGACCAAGGATACCACTTACCGGTTGGCGCTGCCCTGGTCGGATTTGCAGCCAATCGCCCCAAGCGACGGCTTGCTCAGCCTGTCGATCGTCGTCAATGAGAATGATGGGAACGGTCGCAGAGGCTATGTGGAATGGGGAAGCGGGATCGGTTCAAGCAAACAGTCCTCTCTATTTAAAGCGATGGAGCTGATGGATACCGAGTAAGCTCCGTATTCGGGGGCTTTGGGTGTTTACACGTCGAATGGCGTCTTTATCATCCAAGGGTGGAGTCCCTAGCGGCTCCCCCTTTTTTTTGCTCGCTTCCTCTTCCAAGCTCGCTCATGAAAGTAAAACGTTGACAGTTCGTTTGTCGTTGTATAACATATGTAATATAACGATTGTTATACAATAAACGATTTCATTGGCAGGAGATGAAGACATGCCGCCCAAAGCAGAGATAACGAAAGAAAAAATGGAAGCTGCCGCCTTTGATTTGGTTCGCACGCAAGGACTTGACGAATTAACGGCAAGAAGCATCGCTCACAAGCTCAACTGCTCGACGCAGCCCATCTACAGCGTTTACGGGAGCATGGAGCAGTTGAAGGACGACGTGCTGCACCGCGTTACCGATTTTGCCCTTGACGTTATGAAGCGATACGAGAACCGAAATAACAAATACGCCATGAATCTACTGATCGGCTGCCTTCTTTTTTCACAGGATGAACGGCATTTATTTCGGGCGCTTTACTTATCCGACTATCGCAGCCAGTTTCTTGCCAGAAATAAAGACAGGCTTCAGGAGGAGGTGTATGCCGCCTTCCTCGGCATTGACAGCCGGCTTGCCTCGCTTGAGGAAAGCAAAAGAAAACAAATTTTTGTCAAGTTGATGACCTATTGGCTCGGGATCGGGACGGTAGTCAATACGAAGCCGGGAGCAATCGGACTGCAAGAGGCGACCGATATGCTGGAAGAAATGTATAAGCTGCTTACCCATAAAGAAGGCCTGCATTAGCACTTAATTTGATTGGAGCAAGAAAGGAAGGGAAGCGCGCAATGGACTATCAATTGGGAAGCAAGATCGGAGAAGGCGGCTGCTCCGAGGTGTATGAATGGATGGGGGCCCAAAAAATCGTCAAGCTGGCCAAAGCCAATACCGGTGTCGGCGCTTTGCAAGCGGAGCTGCATCATAGCCGGGTGGCTTGGCAATACGGGCTGCCGGTTCCGAAGCCGTATGAGCTTGTGAATGTGAATGGACGCTTCGGCATCGTGTTCGAGCGCGTATATGGACAGTCGCTTATCAGCCTCTTCATCCGCAGCGCAGTCGAACAAGTCAAACGGCAGGCACCAGACCAGACAGCGGACGATCTTATTCACGTCAAATGGACGGCCAGGCTACTACACGACATTCATGGGCATTCGGCTGCGAATCTGCCTTGCCAGCGGGAGAGCATCAAGCATGATATTCGTCGCGCAGCGTATTTGCCTGACATAGAGAAAGAAGAGGTCATTTCCCGGCTGGAGCGTCTGCCGCTCAAACAACAGCTTTGCCACGGCGATCCGAACCCCGGGAACATTATGCTGCATGAGGGGAGTGCAACGATCATTGACTGGAATAATGCAACGTGCGGGAATCCCGAAGCGGATTTGGCCGAATATATCCTCATGCTTCGTTACGCGATCTTGCCGTCGCATATGCCAGTCGAAGCCGGCATCGTGCTGAATAACGTACGTGAACCAAGCATCCGTTTATTTATGGCGGAGTACGAGCGTCTATCCGCGATCTCATATTCGGAGGTCGAGCCTTGGCTGCTGCCGGTTGCGGCCCGCAAGCTCGCAGCCGACGGCATTAGCGACGAGGAAAAAGCGCTGCTGGTGCAGGAAATTAGACGGCGACTAGGGCGCAGCGCTTAACGCCAAGTCAGTCATGCGACGAAGGATCTGGTTTTCAAGGAGTAGCTTTGCGAACCAACGAGTACCCGTTTTACAATCTGCTTGGCTTGCGAGCAATGCCCCTCTTTCAGAGGGAGCATTGCTTTTTGTTATGTCAAGAATCCGTAAGCGGCTTATAGGAATGGGAATATTTGTTGACGGTGTGAAACGATCGTGGTATATTCTTAATCGTAATTATTACTATTTAAATAAGCGTGGGAGGATTTATGTTGAGAAAAAGAAGGATAGGGACAGGGTTGCTTCTATTTACAAGTTTAATGTTTGTTATTGCAGGATGCAGCGGAGAGAAAGCGGCGACAAAAAATGCCAATCAAACGGAAGTGAAAGCTGAATTAACGTATGCCTCGGCTAAAGACATCAACGATATGAATCCTCATCTATATGCAGGCTCGATGCCTGCGCAGGGCATGGTATACGAATCGCTGGTGGAAAACACCAAAGAAGGCATTCAGCCGTTGTTGGCGGAAAGATGGGACATTTCGGAGGATGGCACAACCTATACGTTTCATTTGAGGAAGCATGTGACGTTCCATGACGGAGAGCCGTTTAATGCGGACGCTGTGAAGCGAAATTTCGATGCCGTTCAGGCAAATAAAGAAAAGCATGCCTGGATTAAGCTGTCAACGAAAATAACGGAAACCCGCGTAGTGGATGAGCATACCTTCCAACTCAGGCTCTCTGAAGCTTATTATCCGACTTTGGTTGAATTGTCCATGACGAGACCTTACGTCTTCATTTCCCCCAAGGATTTCCTGAACAGCGGGACAAAAGATGGAGTGAGCGGCTATCACGGAACAGGCCCGTATAAGCTGACTGCCCATCAAATAGATGAAAAAGCCACATTCGAAGCCAATGCCGACTATTGGAACGGCGCCCCCACTATAAAAACGATTACGGCAAAGGTGCTCCCGGCAGGTGAAACGACATTGCTGGCTTTGCGCAAAGGCGAAATCAATTTCGTGTTTACGGATGATCGGGGAACGGACAGCATTGATGTAGACGCCATGAAGCAATTAGTGGACTCGGGTGACTACCAGTTGGTGAGAAGCGAGCCGATGAATACCAAAATGATTGTAGCCAATAGCGGCAATAAAGAAAATGCCGTTTCCGAGACGGCCGTCCGCGAAGCCATCTGGCATGCGATTGACCGGGAAACGATTGCGCAGAGCATTTTTGGCGGCACGGAGGAACCGGCCCAAACGTTGTTTTCGGCAAATGTGAATTACGCTGATGTTGAGCTGAAAAAGCGGGATTACGATCCGCAAGCAGCGCAAAATCTGCTTGATAAGGCGGGCTGGGCGCTCGTAGAGGGGGAAACCGTTCGTACAAAGGAAGGGAAGCCTCTTGCCATGAAGCTGTATTATGACAGCAGCTCCTCCTCCCAGAAAACGCAGGCCGAGTTTATCCAGAGCGCGTTGCAAGGAATTGGCATGAAATTGGATATTATCGGCGAGGAATCCAATTCAATCGCCAATCGCAGATCGACCGGAGACTATGATTTGCTGTTTAATCAAACCTGGGGGCTTGCCTATGATCCGCAAAGCACCATATCTGCGTTTACCTCGGAATCGGCCTACCTGCATACTACGAGCGGAATAGCCCGGGCAGAGGAGCTGTACGGCAAAATCAACGAGGTGATGGTGTCAACCGATGAAACGGCGCGGCAATCGCTTTATGCCGACATTATGAAGCTCGTTCATGATGAAGCAGTGTTTATTCCGCTCACCAATGGCCGCGTTACCGTCGTTGCATCCACAAATGTACAGGGCATTGCTTTTAAACAAACGCAGTTCGAGCTGCCATTCGAGCAAATGAACATTCAATCGCCACAATAAACGGAGGGAACATGGGCCTGTATCTGATTAAAAGAATCATGATTGCCTGTCCGTTGCTCCTGGCGATCTCGTTCCTTACGTTTGTGCTAATCAATCTTTCTCCGATGGACCCGACCGTCGTCGTGCTGCAAGCGCAGGAGGTGCCGGAAATAACGGATGAGCTGGTAGCACAGACGAAGGCGGAGCTTGGGTTTGACCAGCCCTTTTTGGTTCAATACGTCAATTGGATCGTTGACGGCTTGCAGCTGGATTTCGGACACTCGTACGTTACGGGAGAACCGGTGTGGTCGTTAATCGCCCCGGCTTTTATGAATACGTTGAAGCTGACGCTGGTTTCCTCGGCGTTTATTATTTTGTTGTCGATCGGATTAGGCGTCGTTTGCGCCTTAAGGGAAGGGAAGCTTGTCGATCAATCGGTGCGCGGACTAACATTCGTGTTGACGGCGATGCCGTCCTATTTGCTCGCTTCGCTTATGATTTGGTATGTTTCCGTTCATTTGGATTTGTTGCCTACAAGCGGCATGGATTCGCTAAGCAGCTATATTCTGCCGGTAGCCGTCATTACGATCAGTTATGCGGGCATCTATTTCCGTACGGTCAGAAGCTCGATGCTCAGCAACCTGAACGAGGATTACGTGCTGTATGGGCGGGCAAGCGGATGGTCCGAGCGTACGATCACGATTCATATTTTGCGAAACTCCTTGCAGGTGGCGGTATCCATCTTCTGCATGGCCATTCCGATCATATTGGGCAGCACGGTTGTCATAGAAAACATTTTTGCCTGGCCGGGACTCGGAAGGCTGAGCGTTAAATCCATTTTAAGCCGGGATTTTCCTATTATTCAGGCATACGTACTTCTATTGGCTGTTGCCTTTGTTTTGTTTAATACGTTCTCCGACATCCTTAACGCCGCGTTAAATCCGAAATTGCGAAAGGAGCTCCAATGAGACGGTTGGCAAATGTAATGAAGGATAGGCTCGCGGTCGGCTCCTTGCTTTTTCTTCTTGCCACGATGACCGCCGGATTGTTGGCCCCATATGTGGCGCCGCATGATCCCTATGAGGTGAATATGGAGCTGAGATATGCCGCCGCTTCATGGGAGTACATACTGGGCAACGATCATTTGGGAAGGTGCATCCTTTCGCGGTTGATCTATGGCATACGTCCGAGCGTGCTCTGGGTGCTGGCCGCGCTTGCGGTTTCGGTGGGGGTTGGTGCGTTAATCGGGATCGCGGCGGGTTATTTTCGTGGAAAAATAGACGCTTGCGCCATGCGAATGTGCGATATTATGCTCTCATTTCCGGGTTATGTGATGACTCTTGCCATAGTGGGCATCCTCGGCGCCGGGCTTGAGAACATTCTCTTTGCTTTTGTCATGATGAAATGGGCATGGTTCACGCGCGTCATTCGTACAGCCGTCATGCAGCATTCGGAGAAGGAGTATGTAAAGTTCGCCCAAGCTGCAGGCGTCCACCCGGCCAAAATTATTTATAGGCATATCCTTCCCGTCACCTTTCCCGATATCGCTGTCATTTCAAGCGGCTCCATATGCTCGATGATCTTGCAAATTTCCGGCCTTTCCTTTCTCGGTCTCGGCATCCAGGCTCCGCATGCGGAGTGGGGCATGATGTTAAATGAAGCGAGGGAGGTCATGTTCTCAAGGCCAGAGCTTATGCTTGCGCCCGGGGCAGCCATGATGCTCGTCGTGTCGGCCTTTAATTTCCTATCGGACGCGTTGCAGGTTGCGCTGGACCCCAAGCTAATGGCTGCAAGCGGCAAGCCGGCAGGAGAAAAGGGGGGATCTGCGCGTTATGAATATAGTCGAGGTTGAGCATTTAAAGCTGTGGGATTGGAAAACGAATGCCATGATCGTACAAGACAGTTCCTTTCAGTTAAAGCAAGGAAGCTGCCTGGCGATTGTAGGTGAAAGCGGCAGCGGCAAATCGGTCACCTGCAAGGCGATTATGAGACTGAACAAACCCTCGATTGGGCAATCGGGCAGCATTCGATTTAATGGCCAAAACATGGCCGAGCTCGCGGAGCAAGACATGCGCAAAATGCGCGGCAAAAAGCTATGCATGATTATGCAAAACGGCATGCGCGCCTTCGATCCGTCATGCGTAATCGGGGTGCATGTGAAGGAAACGTTGAACGTCCATTACGGCTGGAGCAAAAGCATCATGATCGAAAAAATGAGTGCGGCGATGCAGCGGGTTAGGCTCGGCCATCCTCTTGAGGTGATGAACAAGTATCCGCACCAGCTTTCCGGAGGAATGCTGCAGCGCGTCATGATTGCGTTGGCGCTTGTCCTTAAGCCCGATGTCATTATCGCCGACGAGCCGACTACCGCGCTGGACACCGTCTCGCAGTACGAGGTCGTGGAGCAGCTGCTTCGGCTGCGGGCGGAAACCGGCAGCTCGATGTTGTTTATTTCGCACGATCTTGGCGTCGTTAAAAAAGTGGCCGATGAAGTGCTCGTGATGAAAGAGGGGATCATTGTAGAAAGCGGAGCCGTTGCCTCGGTTTTTGCAAATCCCGTCCATGAATATACGAAATATCTGCTTGCAACGAGGCAAGCGTTAAGCGAGCATTTTAGAGCCATCATGGGAGGAGGCGCCGCCCTTGCTGATCGTGACGGATGTGGAGAAGTCGTATAAAAAAGGCGGATTGTTCCGCAGCAAGCAGCAAAAGATTGTGAGAAAGGTCAGCTTCGCGTGCAGCCGGGGCGAGTGCCTCGGCATTATCGGAGAAAGCGGCAGCGGAAAATCCACGTTGGGTCGTTTACTCGCAGGCATCGAAAAGCCAGATGGAGGGTCCATTCTGTTCAATGGAAACAGCGTTCAGAGCAGGAAGGTGCGCGCAGGACGGCTCAGCGTCGTCTTTCAGGACTATACGTCCTCGATCAACCCTTTTTTTACGGTCGAGGAAGCCATTCTGGAGCCGCTGAGCCTAAAAGGCCGCCATAAAAAGGCGAACCTCGACAAGCTGGATCACTTGCTGGTGCAGGTAGGCTTGCATCCGTCGTATCGCAGCAAATACGCGCATGAGCTCTCTGGCGGAGAGGTTCAGCGGGTATGCGTGGCCAGAGCGATTTCCACGCAGCCCGAATGCATCGTGTTTGATGAAGCGATCAGCTCGCTAGATGCATCGGTCCAAACGCAGGTGCTGGACTTGCTGAAGCAATTAAAAGCAGCCTACAAGCTGAGCTACATTTTTATTACGCATGATATTCAGGCCGCCGCCTACATTTGCGACAGGGTGCTGATTTTTCGGGATGGGCAGGTCGAGGAGACGGTTGACATCGCTAAGCTGAAGGATGTGCGTTCCCCTTACGCGCAAAAGCTGCTGCGTTCCTTAATTACATTATAAAGAGAGTCTAACGCGTGGCGAGTTGCAACCTAATGGGAGGTTCAAAAATTGTGAATGCAGCGCTGTCATGGCCGTTTCTGCGATTATATGTGCTGGCGCTGCTCTATTTCAGCGCAAATGCGATGTTGAATGTCATCCTTCCATTGCAGGGTGAAGCGCTTGGAGCGAGCAGCACCGCCATTGGCCTCGTAATGGGAGCCTACATGTTTACGACGATGTTTTTCCGCCCCTGGGCAGGACGGATTATACAAAAGCACGGTGCGGTCAAGGTGCTGCGCGTCATTCTGATCATTAACGGCTGCGCATTAATCCTTTACACGATTACCGGTTTAGGGGGCTATGTCATTGCCCGGATTCTGCAGGGAATGTCGACTGCGTTTTTTTCAATGGCGCTGCAGCTGGGCATTATCGACTCCTTGCCTGAGCGGGAGCGGTCGCAAGGGATCTCCTTTTACTCCTTGTTCACCTACATACCGGGAATCTTTGGACCATTGCTCGCCCTTGGCATCTGGCAAAGCGGCAGCATGGATCATTTTGCATTCGTTATGATCGCTATAGCCTTCGTGACAGGCGTATTCGGCTTTACGGTTCAACTCGGTGATAAGCCAAGGGAGACGGCAAGCGGACAAGGAGGGCAGAACGCAAGCATGCTGCGCTCGTACAGTCAACTGCTCCAAAATCCTTTTTTGTTCCGCTGCAGCGTCATCATGCTCGTTTCATCCGTCGTATTCGGCGCAATTACGACGTTCATCCCGCTGTATGCAGCCGAAATGGCCAGCGGGAATGCCGGCATCTATTTGATGCTGCAGGCCGGGACGATCGTCATTGCCCGCTTCACCCTGCTGAAGAAAATCCCTTCGGATGGAAAATGGCATCCCTATTTCATGATGGGCACCATGCTGATGCTCGCATTAGCGGCGCTTTGCGTCAGCCTTTCTTTTGCGGGAGGAGCCTTGCTGCTTTATACGGGCGCTATTCTGATGGGCCTGGCGCAAGCGATCCTTTATCCGACGTTGACTACATATTTATCCTTTGTGCTGCCGCCGCATAATCGCAACGTGTTGATCGGCCTTTTTATTGCGATGGCGGATTTGGGCGTATCACTGGGCGGTGCGGTTATGGGCCCGGTTGCCGATCTGACCTCTTACCCGCTGATGTATGGGTTATGCGCGTTATTCGGCATAGGCATGCTCGCGTTCTCTTATCGCCGGAGGTCGTAAAGCCGTTTTGCTTCGGTTAAGATGGCCGATTGCAATGCCGCTCATTATGAGGGCAACCCCAATCCATTGGGAGATGCTAATGGACTCGGACAATACGATGGACGACATGGCGATCGCTACGGGCAGTTCGGAGGCGGTCAGAATCGTACCAAGTCCCGGACCGACATGCGGCATGCCGATTGAGAATAGCAGCGGCGGAAGCACGACTCCAAAAAGGCCAAGAAACAAGCCGTAAGGCGCCAAGCCCATAACGATAGAGGAGTCGAACAGGAACAAGGGCGGAAACAAGGCAAAAATGACGCCAACGGCCCCAGTCGAGAGAAGGGCGCTTTTTAAGACCGGCGGAGTATCCTTGCCGACTGCGCTGCTAAGAAAGATAAAGGTGCTGAACGTCAAGGAAGAGAGCAGTCCCCACATCGTTCCTTGCCACGTCAGCACGACCTGCTCCTGGGAAAAAAGATTGGCGCCCAGGACAGAGCCGGCAATAAGGATGGCTATCGCTGTAAGCTTCTCCTTGGTCGGCTTTTTTTTATAGATCAGCCATTCCAGGCAAGTGCCAATCCATACAAATTGGAATAGAAAAATGATGGCAAGCGACGCATGCAGCGTTTGCAGCGATTGATAGTAGAATAACCCGGTCAAGCCGAACGGTATGCCGGACAAAAGCAAGGAAACGGCGGATTTAAACGTTGTTTTTTTCTTTCTGGTAAACATAACGACTACCCAAGTCAGCAATGCCCCGGTTAAATATTGCATGCCTGTGACAGGAGTGGCGGAGAAGCCTGCCGCATAGGCCAGCTTGACAAACGTCGACAAAACCCCGTAACAGCAGCCTCCTAAAAAAACAAAAAGTCCATAGTGCCATAGCTTCATGAATTGATCTCCTTTTTTTGGAAAATAAAAAAACCACACGGTTGCCCAAAGGACAACTGTGTGGCGAAAATAGAGGAAACCTCTAGAAAAGTCCACTCCCTAACCAGGTTTTAGAAAGCCATTTCGTTTATCAGTATAGAATCAGCCAAGTTGTATTGTCAAGAACGGAATGCTTGTAATCTTAGCATATCTATTGCAAGACAATAATCAAACATCAATTTTAGATAAATATTTATTGTAAAACGATAAATTATATGATAAGGTTAGCTTGCAAATAAATTAACGAAAAGCGAGGACATAGCGATGAAACGAGGATCAACCATTTTTTTGAAGGGCGCCGTTATACTAATGGGACTTCCGGTGCTCGCCATATACATCTTCCTTGTACCGGAAATCGGAAGTTTTGCGGCAGAATTGTACCCGGACCATTCCTATCTTAAATTTCTGGTATGGATCGATCTTTACGCAACCGCGATTCCCTACTACACCGCGTTGTTCCAAGCGTTTAAGCTTCTGGGTTACATGGACAAGCAGCAATCGTTTTCGGATTTATCGGTTCAGGCGCTTAAATCGATTAAACGTTGCGCTTTAGCCGTCAGCGGATTGTTTGCGCTGGGCATGCCGCTTTTTTATCTTGTGGCCGAGAAAGACGATGCGCCGGGCCTTATTTTGATCGGAATGGTCTTTATTTTTGCCTCGCTGGTCATTGGTGTATTTGCGGCGGTTCTTCAAAGGCTGTTAATGGAAGCTATTGCGATTAAATCTGAAAATGATCTGACGGTGTGAGGTGGCGGCTATGGCGATTATCATAAATATCGATGTGATGCTGGCGAAACGAAAAATGAGCGTTACCGAGCTTGCAGAGCGTGTCGGAATAACAATGGCTAATCTATCTATATTGAAAAATGGAAAGGCTAAAGCGATCCGCCTATCTACTTTAGATGCGATCTGCAAAGCATTGGATTGTCAGCCGGGCGATATTCTCGAATATAAAAGCGAGCAGGACTCGGAATGATGGTTCTGGGCGGCACGCTTGCAAATCGCTTATGGTAGTCAAAAAAGGATACGTTCCGTTTAGCTAGCGGGTAAGGAAGGGGGCCCCCCTTCCTTTTTTTTGTTGCTTGGTATGCCGGCGAAGCATCGAGTATACATTCTTGGCATGCGCACATAACTTCCGCAGACGCAGGAAAAATATAATCAAGCGGTCTTGTCAATCTCATACATCTATAATATACTATTCCAATAAGTTTGGTATGAATTAAACAGACTTGTTTGCAAGGGGAGTGTTTCGGCTGATTGAGCTTATAGATATAGAGAAGCAATACGTACAGAAAAAGGCAGCCCCTTTTATCGCTTTGCGCGGCATCAACCTGAAGCTGACGAAAGGGGAAATCTTTGGAGTGATCGGCAGATCGGGAGCGGGTAAAAGCACGCTGCTCCGCAGCGTCAATCTGCTTGAAAGACCGACCAGCGGCACGGTCATCGTGGGCGGACACCATTTGACTGAGCTAAGCGAGAAGGAGTTGCAGGAAAAGAGGAAAAAGATGGGGATGATTTTTCAGCATTTCAACCTGCTGGAAACGGCTACCGTAAGGGAAAATATCGCTTTTCCGCTCAAAATATCGAAGCTGCCTGCGAAGGTTATGAGACAAAGGGTAGATGAGCTTATCAAGCTTGTGGGCTTGACGGACCAGCAGCATCAATACCCGCGTCAGCTGTCCGGCGGACAAAAGCAGCGCGTCGGCATAGCAAGGGCGCTTGCCAATGAGCCCGACGTCCTGTTGTGCGACGAGGCAACCTCGGCGCTTGATCCCCAGACAACGGACAGCATTTTGTCACTGCTGAAGGACATTAACGAAAAGCTGGGCATTACCATTCTTCTCATTACGCATGAGATGGGCGTCATACGGGCGATTTGCGACCGGGTTGCCGTCATGGAATACGGCCAGATTGTAGAAATCGGAACCGTGCTCGACGTATTCCTCCACCCGGCGCATCCGATTACGCGGGAGTTTGTAAGCGAAGTGTCCGACACGCTGGGAAGCGAAGCGTTGAAGGCGTACTCGGGCCCGGGCAAAATTGTACGGATCAACTTCCGCGGCGAGCTGACGTATGAGCCGGTGCTGTATGAAACAGTTCGCGGCACCCAAGCAACGTTCGCTATTTTGCAAGGAACGGTGTCCCGAATGAAGGACGTGCCTTACGGCCAGCTGATCGTTGAGCTTAGAGGCGACGAGAGCGATGTCAACCGGATCATTTCAGAGCTGGACAAGCGCGGCTTGGCGGTGAGCGAGCTATGAAGCCGTTGATACAAGCCGCAGAAGCTCAGCCTGAGACGGTATGGGAAACGCTTGTTACCTTTTTCGACGAGGTCGATTGGAAAATGATGGCGAAGGCTGCGAACGAGACGTTGTACATGCTGGGTTATTCCTTGCTGTTCACGGTCATATTGGGGTTGCTGCTGGGAATCGTCTTGTTTCTTGCCTCCGACAAGCAAATGCTCGGCGACAAGCTGTATGCCCGGTCGCTATATTCGGTGCTGTCGCTTGTGGTGAACGTGCTGCGTTCGGTGCCGTTTGTCATTTTAATGATTCTGATTATGCCGCTAACCAAGCTGCTGGTCGGCACGTCAATCGGCGTGGAAGGGGCGATTCCTCCCCTTGTAGTGGCAGCGGTGCCGTTCTTCGCGAGGCTGGTCGAATCTGCGCTCCGCGAGGTGGATCGCGGCATTATTGAAGCTGCGACGGCTATGGGCGCTTCGCGCGGCATGATTGTGCTGCATGTGCTGCTCCGGGAAGCGCGGACGGGCCTTATCGCTGCGATAACGATTACCGCTGTAACCCTTGTATCGTATACGGCCATGTCCGGCATTATCGGCGGCGGCGGGCTAGGCGATCTGGCGCAGCGTTTGGGCTACCAGCGGTTCCGGCTTGATGTGATGATCGTAACCGTACTGCTTTTGCTTATTTTGGTGCAAACTCTGCAAATGGTTGGAGATGCGCTCGTGCGCCACTTTAGCCGGAAGTAGAGTGAACATAAAAGATAGAGAAAGATGGAGGAGGAGATTCAATGAGAAAAAAATCGCAATTTTGGTTTGTACTGCTGGCGCTTGCCGTTATGCTGGCAGGTTGCGGCAGCAAAGGCGGCAATAACGCAAGCGGCGGCAGCCCATCCCAGGCAAACGATGGGGCTGAGACCTCGCCTTCACCTGCAGTTGAGGAAGTGACGTTGAAGGTAGGAGCATCGCCGGTGCCGCATGCGGAAATTTTGAAATTTATTGCGCCGAAGCTGAAGGAGCAGGGCGTTAATCTTGAAGTGGTGGAATTCACCGACTACATCCAGCCAAACGTTCAATTGTATGAAAAACAGCTGGACGCAAACTTCTTCCAGCACATTCCGTACCTGGAGCAATTCAACGCAGACAAAGGTTACGATCTGGTCAGAGCGGCAGGCGTGCACGTCGAGCCCTTTGGCGTGTATTCCAAAAAAATAACCACGATCGAGGAGCTGAAGGACGGCGCCAAAATCGCCATTCCGAATGATCCGTCAAATGGCGGACGAGCTTTGATTCTGCTTGCGCAAAACGGTCTGATCGAGCTGGACGAGGCTGCCGGGGTAGACGTTACAGTTGCCGACATAAAAGCGAATCCGCGAAAATTTGAAATTGTGGAGCTGGAAGCCGCTACGCTTCCACGCGTTCTGGACGAGGTCGATATTGCGGCAATCAATACAAATTATGCGCTGGAAGCGGACCTGAATCCTACAGAGGATGCGCTGTTTATCGAGAATGCCGATTCCCCTTACGTCAATATTCTCGTTACGCGGCCGGATAACAAGGAGGATGCTGCCATCCAGAAGCTGGTTGAAGCGCTGCAATCCGCCGATGTAGAAACGTTCATTAAAGATACGTACAAAGGCGCGGTTGTGCCGGCGTTCGATAAGTAACAGCATGTAAGAAGACAGCCCCCGTATCCGGAAGTCCTACTGGATGCGGGGGTTTTACGCCTTTAAAGGGCACACTATCCATCGTTCAATGAGAGTGGGCTGCAGGCAGAAAAGGATATTGACATGAGAATAAATGGTGTCCTATAATCAGAAATGACACCAAAAGGTGTCTTATTAAAAAATGTGCGAACGATTTTGGAGAGGGTGTTGTGAGCGATAACCATCAATTGCGGGATGTATTCGACGCGATTGCAGATCCAACCAGACGCGAGTTGATTCGACTGTTGGCAGAAACTGAGGAGATGCCGCTTCATTCGTTAACGGTTCAGTTTCCAATGGGCCGAACAGCGGTATCCAAGCATTTGACGATTCTAAAAGAGGCCGGACTGGTCAAGGATCGGAAGGTAGGCCGCGAGACGAGGTTCCGATTGAACGCCGCTCCACTCGGAGAAGTCCATGATTGGCTCGATGTTTACCGTAAATTTTGGAGTGCGAATATGCTGCGCTTAAACGATCTGTTAGAGGAGGATGAATGATGAGTTTGGCCTTATCCCTGGATTTTGAATATGCAACAACGATTGAGAAGCTGTGGTCTGCCTTAACCGATTCAAGCAAGCTGGCCAAGTGGGTGCTGGAGAACGATTTTGAGCCTGTCGTCGGGCATCGCTTTCAATTTCGCGCGCAGCCGAACGAATGGTGGGATGGCATTATTGACGGCGAAGTGCTGATTGTCGAGCCGCCTACCCGACTGTCTTATTCCTGGGCGGTTGGAGAAGAGAAACACACGGTCAACTGGACGTTGCAGGATTTAGGAAACGGGAAGGTAAACCTTCATCTGGATCAAACAGGCTTCTCGCATATCCACGGGCTTGAAGGCGCCAAACACGGCTGGAGCAAGTGGTGCAGCGAGCTTGATAACGTGCTGGCATAGCCATAAGGAAGAGCATTTTCAACAGTGTGCCGGTTAGGCCGGCATCTCTTAAACCGGCTGCTGCTTGCACAGCCGGTTTAGCTATGATCGACTAGAGAAGGGATGGATAGCATGAGCGATTCTAATCGTGATTATATCGTTATTGCAGGAGCGAGAGAAAATAATCTTAAAAACGTGTCATTGCGAATTCCAAAGCGAAAAATTACGATTTTTACCGGTGTATCCGGCTCGGGCAAATCCTCCATCGTTTTTGATACGATTGCAGCGGAATCCACGCGATTGCTGAATGAAAACTTCAGCATGTTTGTACGCAGCTTTTTGCCACGCGTTCCGCAGCCGGACACAGACGCAATTGAAAATTTAAGCATGGCGGTTATCGTCGACCAAAAACGGCTGGGCGGCGGTTCGCATTCCACGATGGGTACGATCACCGATATATCTCCTATTCTCCGCATCCTTTTCTCAAAGGCAGGGCAGCCTCATGTTGGGCCGGCTCATCTCTTCTCGTTTAACGATCCGAAAGGCATGTGCCCCGAGTGCAACGGAATTGGGCGCAAGCTTGGCGTTGATATGAGCAAGGCGCTGGACATGTCCAAATCTTTAAATGAGGGAGCCCTTATGCTTCCCGATTATACAGTAAACGGCTGGGAATGGAGCATGATCGTCCAGTTGGACGAATTTGATCTCGACAAAAAGCTGAGCGATTATGCAGACGAAGAACTGGATCAGCTCCTATACGCGAAAGCCAGAAAAGTAAAAATGGATTTTGCCGGCAAGCCGACCAATATTACAGTCGAAGGCGTTATCGAAAAATTTACGAACAAATACATCAGGCAAGACGTAAAAGCGAAGTCCGAGCGGACTCAGCGGACAGTCATGCCTTTTATTACCGAAGGGCCTTGCCCGAGCTGTCGGGGGGCGCGCCTCAGCCAGGCTGCGCTAAGTTGCAAAATAAACGGGCTTAACATCGCAGAACTGTCTTCCATGGAGGTTGGCCGGCTCATACACGTCATCCGCGAAATGGATGATCCCGTCGCTTTGCCGATTATCCGCGCATTATCCGAACGACTTCAGCATCTCGTGGATATCGGATTGGATTATTTGACGCTGGACCGTGAAACGGACACTTTGTCCGGCGGCGAGTCTCAGCGGGTCAAAATGGTGAAGCATCTAAGCGGAAGTCTGGTCGATGTAACCTATATTTTCGATGAGCCAAGCGTGGGGCTGCATCCGCGAGATGTACACCGCTTAAATGAGTTGCTGCAAAAGCTGCGCGATAAAGGCAATACGGTCATCGTTGTTGAGCATGACCCCGACGTAATCAAGCTGGCTGATCATATCGTCGACGTTGGCCCTTACGCGGGCAGCCGCGGCGGAACGATCGTCTATGAAGGCAGCTTCCTGGGCTTGCTTGAATCGGATACATTGACAGGCAATCATATGAAACGTCCTTTGCAGCTGAAGCAGGATTGCAGGCAGCCATCCGGCAAGCTGAGCATCAAGGATGCGACCCTGCACAATTTGAGCAACGTGAATGTCGATATTCCAACCGGGGTGCTGACAGTTGTTACAGGGGTCGCCGGATCAGGGAAAAGCACGCTCATTCATGACATTTTCCTTGCCCAGCATCCGGATGCCATCGTCATCGATCAGTCGGCGGTTGGGGTATCCACGCGCTCCAATCCCGCGACATATACGGGAATTATGGATGATGTCCGCAAGGCGTTTGCTTCCGCCAATAAGGTAAATCAAGGATTGTTCAGCTTTAACTCCAAGGGAGCCTGCGAGACCTGTCAGGGGCTTGGCGTTATTTACACGGATCTGGCCTTCCTGGACAGCGTAAAGCTGCCTTGCGACGTATGCGGGGGAAAAAGGTTTAAGGAAGAGGTGCTCGCTTACAAGCTGAACGGCATGTCCATTGCTGACGTGCTCGAGATGACGGTCGAACAAGCTCTGTCCTTTTTTCAGCTTAAAGAGGTTGTGCGCAAGCTGCAGGCGATGAGCGATGTAGGCTTAACCTATATCACGCTCGGCCAGCCGCTCAGCACGCTTTCCGGCGGGGAATGCCAGCGGATCAAGCTGGCAAGCGAGCTGCATAAGAACGGCAGCATCTATGTTATGGATGAGCCGACGACCGGTTTACATATGTCGGATATCGGGCATTTGCTGGAAATCATGAACCGTTTTGTAGATGCCGGGAATACGGTAATTGTCATTGAACATAATCTCGATGTCATCAGTCAAGCGGATTGGATCATTGATATGGGACCTGATGGCGGGAGCAAGGGAGGCCAGGTCGTCTTTGAGGGGCAGCCTTCCCAGATCGTCCAGGCGGAGCATTCTATCACTGGCGCTTATCTCAAGTCGTAAGCCTTGCGCCTCACCGTTCCACTAAAAAGCTTCCGGGTATCACTTTCAGCAGGAAAGAACAGCTTGCCGCAACGGGCAGCTGTTCTTTTTTTTGCGCAAAATAGGCTGTGATGCTGCTATGGCTATGCACAGGCTGCGTGTTGGCATACGCTAAAGGCGGCTTAGCGTCCGATTTTGACCACTTGGCGTAAACGCATTTTCTTCATTGTAAGCATGAATTAGATTAGCGTAAGAAACATTCAACAGTCGAGAGGTGGTCTGCATGAAACTAACGTTGCGAATATTGCTTGGTGCAATCGTCATTGCGGTCATAGGGTTTGGCATTTTAAGCTTGATCTATAAGCCGCTGTCTAAAGAGGCCGTTTATGAAAAAATTGAAAAACATCTCACTAAAGTGGTGAACAAACATGATTCCATATCCAGCGTACTATTGACGATTCATTCCGAACAAACCGGCTATTCGGAGCAATTTGCAGTAGGTACAAAAAATCGCACTTCCGATCAGCCGGCGCAAATCGATAGTCCGTACCATTCGGCCAGCATCGGTAAAACGATGAATGCCGCTGTATATGGCATGCTCGTTGACGAAGGGAAAGTAAGCTATGAGGATAGGATCGACAGGTGGCTGGACGATGACGTACTGGAGGGATTATTCAGGGTAGACGGAACGAATTACAGCCATCAGGTGACTGTAAGGCATTTGCTTAGCCACACATCGGGTGTCGGCGATTATTTTGAAGGCCCCGTAATAAGCGGAAAGACGATGCTGGAGCAAATCCATAGTCATCCCGACCTTTCCTTTACGCCCGAACAATTGCTTGCATTTACGAGAGACAATCAACAGCCGGTTGGGAAGCCGGGCGAACAATTTTATTATTCGGATACGGGATACGTCCTGTTGGGCCTTATTCTAGAAGCTATCGAGCAAAAACCGTATGCCGACATTTTGGATGACCGAATTTTCAATCCACTGGGCATGAGCGACAGTTATTTGTTCGTGGATAACGCAAAATCCTCTGACATCCTTGGCCTTTATATCAATGGCATCGATTATAGCCACAGGAAGGCACTCTCGGTAGATTGGTCGGGCGGCGGTGTAATAACGACTATGCAGGATCTGCTCACCTTTATGAAGGCTTTGGAGTATGGAGCGCTGTTGTCCGATGATGCGTACAGTCAAATGACCGGCTTTACTCATCGGTACGAAAAAGGAATCTATTACGGCATAGGCATGATGTATTTCGACTTTAGCGAGCTGTCCTTTCTGCTGGGCTCGATGACCGATGTATATGGCGCGGTAGGCGCAACAGGAACGTATGCATTGTACGATAAAGAAAATGAGACTTTTTTTATTGCGAATTTTGGTTCTCTGGATTTTGCGGAAAAAGGGATAGAAGAGTTGGTAAAAATAAGAATGATTTATGATAGAATGAAAGTTGAATAAATGACGGCATACGTTGGCAATAGGAGACCTCTCGCATGGTTCAATTATTGTGTTCACGCAAAGTCTACGAGAAGCTGAAGCAGGAACTATCCAAATATCAAATCGAAATTACGCAAGACAGCGCATGGGTTTTAGTCGAAAAAGGCTATGAGCTGCCAAGTGATAAACGCAGCATTGTTTTTGATGCCATCGATTACA
The DNA here is from genome assembly GCF_005222705.1 of Paenibacillus sp. SY21-1. Lineage (GTDB taxonomy): Bacteria > Bacillota > Bacilli > Paenibacillales > Paenibacillaceae > Pristimantibacillus. Next base: position 53,392 of record NZ_STGF01000022.1, read on the forward strand.
TGGACGTGATCAAGCTTCTGGTCTCAGGCATTCGGGAGGATATTCGCGATACGCAAACGGTCACGGGGTTTAGCGATAATAAATTTGTCGTCATCGAGCCGGTTCATATTCTTTTTCTTGAAGCGGGACCAGACGGAATTTTTGCACAAACAGCCTCGAATCGTTATCGGATCAAGGAAACCCTGCATTATTACGAGCATTTATGGATGGTTAAAGGCTTTGTTCGCATCAACAAATCTCAACTGGTTAATTTGCTGCACGTTAAGGAAATCATCCCTTGGTTTAACTCCAGATACGTGCTTAGAATGAATAATAGCTCCGAGCTTGAGGTATCGAAGATGTTCTCCAAAAAGCTCAGAAGCACACTCAAAATATAGGAGAACAGCGATGGAAAAAATTAATTTGGAAAATGTGATCAAGTCATTTTTCCTGGGCATTTTTCTGGGCGTGCTGCTTCTATGGTTTGATCCTTCACAAGCGCAGCTTGTCAATAAGGTGGTCGCGGTGTTGGCAAGCGGAAGTGTAGGGTTCATTGTGGGCTTCCTTACAGAATGGCTTACTGCCATTCTTCCCATCACACTGGCCAATGCCCGAACTTACTTTTTTATCAACAATCTGATTGCCGTCATCATCACGACCTTGCTTATGTTGACCCTGCTGGCGATTACAAGCAGCGATGTACAGGCAAACACCGAATTTATGCCGATACTGGCCATTGTGCTTGGCGTCATTTGCAGCGCCAATTTGTTGGATTACTTCATGTATAGGCGTGCCCAACATAAACTGAAATCCTTTCAAAACAGGATTAAAGATCAATCTCGCTAAGGAAATATAAAGGTATAGGCAGATTGCAGTGTTTCAATTATCCCCGAGGCCGGCCGCATTTCGTTCCCGACAGCTTTACAATGGGGTTGCTATTCATAATCGAAACAAGTATTATAGACATTAAGGGTCCGTAATATGGGTGTTTAAAAGGGACAGGAGAGCAGCGTTGCTCAAGTACGCATTGGATGAGCGGGCAACTTCATCTTGCAGCCGTTATTTTTGCAAACATGCTGTTACAAGGATAAGGCTGGCTTTTTTTAGTTCTATTATGGATATTGTAGATCTATTTTATGAAATAATAACCGAGAGGAAGATTTGATCATGCATTCATTTTTTAATGAAGCCGTATGGGAAAAAGCATGGAAGGAGCATGGCGAGCTCGTCACTAACAAGATGAAACAGTCTGGAGTCAAACCGGCTCGAGCCTTCGATCATAAGGCCCGGCTGTTCAACGAGCAATCGTTCAGCGAGGAGGGCAGAAAACGAACGAGGAGAATTTTAAGCTGGCTGGAAGGTCAGGGCGTTGCATTCGCCAATCTCTCCGTTCTCGATATCGGCGCAGCATCGGGAGTATTTACCGTGCCGTTTGCGGAGCGCGGGGCGCGTGTAACGGCCGTCGAGCCTTCGCGTCCCTTATTCGACCTGTTGCAAGAGAATGCGGCACCCTTCGGCAATGGGCAAATTCAAATGGTGCCGGAGCCTTTTGAAAATATTGATGTGCGCGATAGAGGCTGGAGCCAGGCATTCGATCTTGCGTTTGCATCCATGTGTCCCGTCATCTGGGATTGGGAGAGCGTAGAAAAAATACTGCAATGCGCGCGTGAATACGCCTATATCAGTATGCCCGCAGGCTCTACGGAAATTAGCCTGATGCAGGAAATCTGGCCGCTTGTCACCGGCAAACCTTTTATATCCAAGCATATGGAATTTGGCTACCTGCTTCATCTGCTGTATCTCAAAGGCTACTCCTACGAATCTCTTGTCACGCGGGAAAGCAAAACGACAGAGGTCACAAGAGAGGCTGCGTTTATGGAAATGGTAAATTGGCTTGGCGCACACGGCCTTTCGCCAGACGAGCAGAAGCGACAAATCATGATGGACTACTTGGAGCAAACCTATCCGTCCGGCAACGTAATCATCCGGCAAAGCGGCCGCTTCGGCAAGGTGCTGGTCCGATTAAACGATGAGAGCATGTACACAAGAGAAAGCGATATCTAAGCTGAATGAAATGACCACTCCCCTCTCTGCAGCAAGAAATCCTATTATCCTAATTGAACAGGTTGCTGTAGAATACTTACTATGAGCATTTATGAATATGGATGAGGGTTTGAAGGTCAACCCGGCTACCTGCATAGAGGGAGAGAGTGGAATGAAGTCATTTGATGTCATCATAATCGGCGCCGGTCAAGCCGGACTTGCCGCTGGATACTTTTTAAAGAAAAAGGGATTATCTTTTGTCATTCTGGATCACTAGCGTTGCATAAATGTTCTCTGAACTTTCAATGTTTTCTGTAATTACTGTACCAAGACACAAAAAAGATCCTTTACAATGGAATGGCAGGTAGTTCCTGTCCATAATCCACTAAAAAGGACCAATCTCATGGATAAGGATACCCTATTTTCTTCATTTGGTAAATGGATTTCACCTATTATTACGAAATCGTTCAAAGATTCCATAGCTGAAAGCGGTCAAGATAAGTATGTCAAAAAGTTGACGACAATCGCTTACTGTAAGCTTTTCCTGCATGCTCAGTTGCAAAACCGCGAAAGTCTACGGGACATTGCCGATGATGTCAATAACCTTGAATTCCAGCGGGAACTTGGATTTTCATCGATCTCCGCAGCTCAACTTTGTCGCAAACATAACCAAGTCGATCCCGACCTACTCCAGCACGTATTCGAGCAGTTGGCTGCCAAAGTCTTGTCGCACCGTACTTCTCCAGATAATCGGATCGCGATGAAAGTCATCGACTCGACCACCGTTTCGCTGTGTTTACAGCAATTCAAGTGGGCAAGCTTCCGGAAGACTAAAGCCGGTATTAAGCTTCATTTACGTTTAGCTTTTGTAGATGTAGACGATGTTGTACCCGAACGAGCCACCATTACGGAAGCCAAGAAAAATGATCGTACACAGATGGATTCGCTCATCAATGAGGAAGGCATAACCTACGTCTTTGACCGTGGATATGTGGACTATGGAGCTTTCGACTCGTATTCTAAAAACGGCATTTACTTCGTTACTCGCCTTAAGAACAATGCGGTTATTGAACCATTAGAGAGCTTTGAAATCCCAACAGGCAGTAAGGTAACCATGGACGAGAAGGTACGCATAGGCTCTGCTCAAAAGCGTACCCACTACGTATTTCGCCTGGTTGAAACCGCAGACTCCGAAGGGAATCTGCTCATTCTCGTGACGAATCGTTTTGATCTGACGTGTGATGAAATCTCGGATATGTACCGTAGTCGCTGGGCAATCGAGACGTTTTTCAAGTGGATGAAACAACATCTGCGACTCAAGCGCTTCTATGGAACAAGCGAGGAAGCCGTTCAAAACCAAGTATGGATCGCACTCATTGCCTTTTGTTTGCTTGCGTTAACGAAGCGAGAAGTCGAAGCCACACACTCGTTGTTGCAACTAAGCCGCTGGCTCAAAGCACTGTTGTGGAAACCTTACGCACAATGGTTGAATCGTATAAAACGACTACCCAGCCGAAAGTCGTTCGGAAGAAGACGTAAGGATTCCTCGTAAGAACGAAAGCGAAGAGTAGACAGACGATAGTTGGCCTAACATACATAAATTACCAAGTGGATAGAACTACCTTTAAGGGCAGTTCGAGCTTTTGATTTTAAACCAACAATAATAATTTCTGAATTTTCTAACTACATGTATCTGAAAGTTTATGCAACACTAGTGATGGAAAATGGAAAGATTATTACGTCTTCAAGCAACTTGCAGATGCAAATTTAACTATTTGGACTAATCTTGGAATATATCCACAAAATATTAATGGTGGGCAACTATATATCAATGTGAGGTACGATGAATGATGTCAACATAAGAAAGGAACTAAACTGTGACAAGAACAATAACGGATTGACTTTGAGATGTAAAATTGTTAAAACTCATAACAACAGAGTATAAAGAAGAATTGAGGAATTCTGACGATAACAGTGAAAGTGATAATACGTTAAATTTGTGCGTTGAAGCGCAGCATCCCATCTATTTTTTTAGTTCACCAATGACTCGAGGGTGCCAAAAAATATGATGGGGAGATGTTGATTTAGTGTTTTGTGAATTTTTAACTAATTGACCATAAGCAATTATTGACGATCAATCAACTATAGGAGCAAATAGATGAAAAATATTAATTCTCTCACCGGGCAAGAATTTGAAAAACTCGTTTATGATATATTTACAAGAATGGGATTTCGTTCACAACTCACCAAAACAAGTGGTGATGGAGGTATTGATATAATAGCCCATTATGATGGACTGGTGTTCAAGGGAAAATACCTAATACAATGTAAACGTTGGATAAGTACAGTTGGTGAACCAGAACTTCGTGATCTATACGGTACTACGGTCGCTGAAAATGCACTGAAAGGGATTCTAGTAACAACTAGCACTTTTTCTAGACAAGCTTTAGAATTTGCTAAAGGAAAGAATCTTGAGCTTATCGATGGTTCTGAGCTTTCCCTTTTAATAGAAAGCCTACCAAATTCGAATGATCTGTTAATGCCAATCCAGAGCGAGACACAAATCGGGTTTCAATTTCATCAATTGTTTGATAAAAATCATTATTTGATGCTCGATAAAAAAATTAGGCTCAATCCCATGAACGAAATGTTCCATAATGTTCTAATCGATTATTTGTTTACTGCAATTTTGGAAATGGGCAAGGATGCTCTGAATAATGGACTAATAGACGAGTGTAATGCAAGACTTGAAACTTATAAAGAAACCTTTTGTAAAGGTAGGAGTAGAGAAAAGAAAGGTCAACGTCGGATTATAGTATTGGACCAGGCAGTGCTCTTATTTATAAAGGGCCAACTTAGCACAGCTTATGAGTTAATAATGATTTTAGAACATCTTCCTATGGGTACTTTTAATACTCGAGAAGATATCCTTAAATATGTTATAGCAATTAAACTAGGGTCTATTTCTGTTGCGAATAATTACGCAAACAGGCTTAAACTATTTGTGGGTTGTGGCTTTGATTTTGTACATGAAGTTGAATCAGTAGTGATACACAATCAGAATTTGAGTTCAGAAGCATTTGAGAATATAATTTTACAATGGCCAAGGAGGTCTAAAGAAAATCCAATACATTTAAAACAGATATTTGATTTGTTTGGAAATGATACTATTAAGGATATAGAAGAGCAACGGAAAATATTTAAAATGTTCGGGGAACATTGATGTTAAAAGTCGTTAGATAGCAAGAAGTCAAAGGAAATAATAATAATTAATCTCGTAGTAAACTCAAGTCACGACAGGAACATATGTGCATAGTGGGAAATATATGCACATATGTTCCTGTCGTAAAATCACATGCTATCTCGTCGCTGTCGCAAATGATCGTATGTTGATGTCGCTAGACAATAAAAACCATGGATGGATAAGGGATATTGCTTAGTTATAGACATATGTACAAAATACGAGTTTTGTGAAAAAGTATAGCCGCAAGCGGAAAAGCGACCCGATGTCTCCATCATAATGGCTTCTTGTTTTACCCTCTTATTCCAGCAATCTTTCTAATAATTAACCCTTCATTGCTGCTTTTTCCTCTTCAGTTCTCAAACCTTTCTTAATATTTTCTGTTTGCTCAGCTTTGCCAAAAGCGACGTACTCAGCTTCATCATTTATAACTTCAAATGCTCGTTAAACACATTTTCCGCCAGCACTTCGCCATGTCCGTAAATCTTGTCTACAATATATTGAGAATTATTTTCACACTAATTCCGATATTGAATCCTCTACTTTCATGATAAGCCTCATGAATTAAACGAAGAAAAAATCCGCCCAAGCTTCCTTGGGCGGATTGCACGATTGTTTACGCTAGATTGCTGGTAGTTCAAGTTTATTGTTGATCCATCCATTGAAAATGGAATGTGCCCTCTTTATCAAGACGCTGGAACGTGTGCGCGCCGAAATAGTCGCGTTGCGCCTGCAGCAGGTTCGCTGGAAGCCGTGCGGAACGGTAGCTGTCATAGTATGCGAGCGCCGACGAGAAAGCCGGCACGGGAATACCGCGCGATACCGCAACAGAGACGACTGTACGCCATGCATCCTGGTAATTGTGAACAATATTGCTGAAGTACTCATCCAGAAACAGATTGCTTAGCTCCGGGTTCCGATCGTATGCGTCCTTGATGTTTTGCAGGAATCTAGCTCGGATAATACAGCCACCGCGGAAAATCATCGCAATGCTTCCGTAGTTTAGATCCCAATTGTAAGCGTCGGAAGCGGCTCTCATTTGAGCGAAGCCTTGCGCGTAGGAAGCGATTTTGCTAGTGTACAATGCTTTGCGAACCGCCTCGATAAACGCTTTGGCGTCGCCGTCATAGCTTTTCGTTGCAGGACCGTGCAGCTTTTGGCTGGCAGCTATCCGCTCATCTTTTAGCGCTGAAATAAACCGTGCAAAAACGGATTCTGTAATGATCGACAATGGAACGCCCAGATCCAAAGCGCTTTGGCTGGTCCATTTGCCAGTACCCTTCTGACCGGCGGAATCGAGGATAACATCCACCATCGGTTTGCCTGTATCAGGATCGGTCTTTTTGAAAATGTCTGCCGTAATTTCGATCAGGTAGCTATCCAGCTCGCCGTTGTTCCATTCCGTAAAAATATCATGCAGCTCGTCGGTGCCAAGGTTCAGCACATCCTTCAGCAAATGATAAGCTTCTCCAATCAACTGCATATCGCCGTATTCAATGCCATTATGGACCATTTTAACGTAATGGCCGGCTCCGTCGCCGCCGATGTAAGTCGAACAAGGATCGCCATTTACTTTTGCGGAAATAGCTGTCAGAATCGGTTCAACCAGCTCATAGGCATCCTTCTGTCCGCCAGGCATAATAGCAGGACCGTTTAATGCGCCCTCTTCTCCGCCTGATACTCCGGCGCCGATAAAACGGAAGCCCTGCTCCTGCAGATCTTTGTTTCTGCGCTGTGTATCCGGGAAATAAGCGTTGCCGCCATCGATCAGAATGTCCCCTTTGTCGAGATAAGGCACAAGCTGATTTATAGTATCGTCCGTAGGCGCTCCTGCTTTAACCATAATGAGAATTTTGCGCGGCGATTCCAGCGATTGAACAAACTCTTCAACCGTGTACGTGCCTACAAAGTCCTTCCCTTCTGCTTCCGCAAGCAGTTCCTTTGTTTTTTCGGCGGAACGATTAAATACGGAAACAGAGAAACCTTTGCTCTCAATGTTCAAAGCCAGATTTTTTCCCATTACAGCCAAGCCTACAACGCCAATTTGTTGTTTTTTCACAGTATGCTGCCTCCTGATTCTATCTATTCATTAAGATTTGGATTGCAATGCGTATTGCTCTTCTTGTAATGCGCCCTTTTCTTCTTCAGCCTTTTCATCGAACCACCAATGGTAGCCATCCTGGCTTAACAGCTCATCTGATGCGGCCGGGCCATTAGAGCCGGCTTCATAAATATGCAGCGGCACAAGGTTTTCTACGTAAGCATCCAAAATCGGCTGCACCCATGCCCAGGACAACTCGACTTCATCCCAATGCGCAAAAAAGGTGGAATCGCCATTCAGCGCATCGCGAATCAAATTCTCGTAGGCCTCGGGAACATTATCCCGATTCTCTTGGAAATCGAAATGCATCGGCATAAAATCGCCATGATGCAACGAATTTTTTGTATTGAGCTGGAGCGATATGCTCTCGTTAGGACTAATTTCAAACACGAGCAAATTAGGCGCTTTGGACGTGTCGCTAGATCCGCCATTTTTGAACGCTTCTTTAAATTCAATAACGATACGCGTAGATTTATTGTTTAACCTTTTCCCGGTACGAATGTAAATCGGAACGCCACGCCAGAAATAATCGTCAATTTGCAGCTTCGCGGCGATAAAGGTATCATTTTGCGAGTTTGCTGGAATGTTTGGTTCCTCCGTATACGGCACGACCGGCTTGCCTTGAATGACGCCAGCGCCGTACTGCCCGCGTACAACCTGCGCTTTGACATCTTCCTTTTGCAGCAGCTCAAGCGATTCCATAATCAGTTTCTTTTTGAAGCGGACATCCTCCGAAGTGCTTTTGTTAGGCAAATGGATCGTCAGCGTCATAAGCAGTTGAAGCATATGGTTCTGGAACATATCTCTAACGGCGCCGACATGGTCGTAATAGCCTGCTCGCTCTTCAACGCCTACCGTTTCGTTGGCCGTAATTTGAACATTGGCGATATAGCGTTTGTCCCATAGCGCCTGCAGCACCGGATTGCTTTGCTTAAGAATTTCAAGCTTTTGCACCATCGGCTTGCCAAGGTAATGGTCGATCCGGAATATTTCATCCTCTGTAAACGCCTTGCTCAAGTTTTTGTTTAGCTCACGAGCGGATTGCAGATCATGACCAAACGGTTTCTCAATTACAAAACGTTTCCAGCCTTTTGCGGAGCCAAGGCCGCTGGCCTGAATATTGGCTGCAATCGGTTCAAAAAACTCTGGCCCTACCGAAAGATAGAACATCCGGTTAGGCTCCATGCCAAGCGCTTGCTCTTGCTGCTCGATCAGGCCCAGCAATTTAATATAATCCTCTTTATGGTTGACGTTCAGGACCGAATAACGAAAAGCTCGCAAGAAGTTATTCAGTATAACGGGATCATTCGCTTCTCTTCTGGAAAACATGCGGAGGGATTCCTCGACTTTGGCTTGGAACGTATGATCGGAAAGCTCTCTTCTTCCTAAACCGAATACGGAGAAGGATTGCGGCAGTTTCTGATCTATGAACAAGTTAAACAAGGCAGGGAATATTTTTCTTTTGGCTAAATCACCAGTTGCTCCAAACAAAACAAATGTAGTTGCTTCCATTTTGCTTCTCCTTCCAGCAGGGCCTTGTGGTTAGCTCTGTTTTCTTTTTCTTAAAATAACTATAATACGAATAGCGCATATTGAGGTAATTAATATATTTCAGAGGAGATATAGAAACGTTCTATGACCCTTGTGATAATTGGCCTGCAGCCGATATTTATTCTCAAAAAACAAGCCAGCGCCAGCCAAGACATCCTAAATGTCCATGGCTGACGCTGGCTACTAAAGCATTCATGCTTAATTATATCTTTTCATATAGTTCTCGAATCGGTTGTAGACCTGCTTGGCCCGATTGACACGGTCCGGAAGCTCGCGAACTAGCGCTTGGAAATAATCCATCCCATAGTCGGTTATTTGATAATAGCGATTATAGCGATTGTCGCTCTCCCATCTCCGCGTAACATGCCCCTGGTCGGAAAGCGCTTTAAGCCGCTGGCTAAGATAACCGTCGTTAACCCCGACTGATCCCCCGAGAGCCAGAATGATCCGCTGCTCGATTTCTTTGGCATACAGCCGTCCCTGCTGCAACTCGGACAAAACAACAAAATCTATGACTTGTTGAACCTTCACGACGTACCCAAGCGATTCCTGTTTTTCTATCGGATTTTCATTGCGCGCCAAATCATTCCCTCCTCTACCCTCGTTTGTGGTGTTATGTAGCAGCCATGTCCACTCGCCTCTTTCAGTATATCATGGAATTATTTTCTATACAAACATTTGTTCCCAGCGGTTGCAGTTGGCGGATTGCGAGCAGGAGCTTTATGAGAGAGAGAGGGAATGGCATTTTTACCGAATTCAATATGTTTTTATATAATAAACTTGATAACAAGTATATTGAAAAGAAGCATTTAGAGCGGTCTAAACGGTCAAAACGACCCCAAAAAGCGGAATCCATCCTCCGGCGATCACAGCTTTTTTCCGTATAAACCGGCCAGCGAGATGTAAGAGGTGCAAAATAAATGGACAAACGAAGGAGGATATCAAGTGAAAATGATGTATTCGCGGCGAATTGCGTGGCAATCTTTTTTATCGTTCAAGATTTTTGAAGCCATAACCATGCTTCCCTTTTTCGAACATTTAGACGAAGCGTACAGTCAAATGTGAATAAAACAGCCTGTACGCTTCGCCCTATGCAAGTTACATCGTGCCCCCGCCTCGGCGAATGCTTGGTGGAATTTTCTCAGGGCCTTGATTAATATAATCATGAATAAATTTGCCGATTTTTTCAGCATCAAACGTTTCCAGCTCCATCGTTTTAGTCCATGCCGTTACGACAACCGCTTTTCCTTCCGGAATCGCATCATTGGGAACGGCGAGCACGCCAGCGCCTGCTTCCTTGAACTTGGCCAAATACTGCAGCTGCTCGATAAGGACGCTGTCCGCGTCGGCACGGTAGTTGATAATAATATCCCCATGCTCCTGGTTATGAACCAACATCTCCGTCGCAGGTTTTTCCTCGTAAAAACCAAACTTCAAATCATGGGGACTATGAGTGCCGGAAGTCGGTATGCTCATCTCATATTCCACCGGATCATCTGTATGATCAGCTCCGTAATACGGATCTTCCCTTACCTCAATCGTCGTATCAAAATCCAGTTTCTTGGATGAAAAAGATTGGCCCAGATTTTGTCCAAAATGTGCGATCGTAAGCAAAATCGTCAAGGCCAGCCCCGTGTGCGCGACAAAGCGCATTTTCTTTGTTTTTTGTTTAAGAGCGGACTTTTGCTCCTTTTTGAGCTTGCTTGTGTTTTCTTTCTTCCATTTAGAGGCATACCAGTAACAAAGCAGCGTTATCGCCAATATTAAAAGCGCGGTGTACAATAAAAAAGATGAAGAGCTTGTATCCTGATGGATAAGTACGTGTGAGTTCATAGCTGATGCAATTCCTCTCTCTCTCACTACATGTCATAGTGTAATGTGTTAAAAAAATCAGGCAATGGCCAGCACGATCATGCCCATAAATAAAATGAAAACAAGCAAGGAGCTGACTATGGATACAAGGTCGGCTTTAAGCGGAATGTCATCGTTCGGCTCCAGCAGCTGCTGCAGACGATAATTGACGGCCCCATCGGTGAAATGTACAAGAACCGGAGTAGGATTGTCGCTATAGGCATTTTTAATCAGCTTTAGCAGAGCGCTGCCAAGACCTTGCTCACTCCCGGACTGCCGCACGGCATATTCATCGGCCATCAGCTCGCTCATAATGTTATAGTTGTTAAGCGACCAGCGGACCAGCGGAATAAACCATAATGAACGGGCTATGAGCTGCATCATGAATATTTTATACGTATCATGGTTTTGCTGATGATAGATTTCATGGTGGACGACCGCATCCAGCTCCTCGTCGCTCAGCATCTCAATCATTGCAGTAGACAGAACGACTAGCGGACGACGCAAGCCGGCAGTAAAAGCCAGCGGCTGAGCGTGTCGAATCACCATAATATGCTGGTTAATCGGCTTGAATCGCTCGATAAGGCTGGCCGTGTGCGTAATCTCTCTATTTGCCAGCAGCTTCCTCATCATTTTGCGCGAGCCTATATATTGTTTCACAACTTTGCTAATTGTCACAAGGAGCGCATATGCAATAACGGCGTTCAACATTGTAATGACTAAAAAATAATAGAAGCTATTTTCTTTAAACAAGCTGACACAAAATTTAAAAACATTCACTTTCACGTCTACGCCGAAAAAAAGATGACCCAGATACATGCCCATCTGGCTCCACACGATGCCCGCGATTCCAATGCTCATGGCAAGCAGCAGCAGCGATTTGCGATGCCATCTCCTCATCGGCTGTCCTGCTTCATTTGCTTGAGCTTGAGCTCCAGCTTGTCCAGCAGCGTGTGATCGACATCCTTGATCGCATCAAGCATATGCGTAAGCACAACATCGCCAAACTCATCCAGCAGATTTTCTGTTAATTGCCTCGATTGTCCTTCAATGAAGGCTTCCCTTGACATCACAGCGCGATACGCCGAACGTCGCCCTCTCATTCGTTTGGACAACAGGCCTTTGTCGTGCAAACGATTCATGACGGTCATAACCGTATTGAAATTTAGCTGCTTGTCCTTTGCAAGTCGCTGCTGAACGTCCTTGATCGTTAATTCCTCAATCTCCCAAAGCTGCTCCATGATTTTGGCTTCAAGCGAACCAAAAAATCGGCCCATACCTGCCTCGCCGTACTTAAATTGTTTAATATCCATCGCGGGCCTCCTAACACTATTCATTATAGTGCAGCATAGCGCGCAAAACAAGGCGCATAAAGCGCCTAGTCCCACGGATGCTTGACAGTCAGAAAATCGGCAAACTTCTTGCTTTCATCCCGACGCACTTTGCGCATTTCCGCACGATATGGAGCTGTTTCAAACAGCTTCCATTCCTCTTCCGATTCCGGGAGCACGCTTGGAACCTGAACCGGCTTACGATCGGCATCCAACGCCACAAAGGTCAAAAATGACGTTGCCGCAATTTTCCGGTCGCCCCGCAGCAAATCTTCCTTGATTACCTTTACGAACACCTCAATTGAAGAACGGCCTGTCCACGTAACAAAAGCTTCCAGACAAACCGAGTCCGATGGGCGAATCGGCTGCAAAAAATCGACCGAATCCGTCGATGCGGTAACAACCGAGCGTCTGCAATGCTTCGTGGCGGCGATAGAGGCAATATCGTCAATATAGGCCATCAACTTGCCCCCGAACAAGGTGTTGTGGTTATTCACATCCGTAGGGAATACTCTTGCCGTTTTGTAGCATCTTGATTCACGTGAAAAACGCTGTTCCATGAAAGGGAGTCTCTCCTCTAAAGTGATGTCATGGCAACCTATATCGCCGTATAAAAATGAAGTCGATTGCCAAACGGGTCCGTGACGCTTACCATGTTCATTTCATCGTTAAAGCCCGGTCTTGCATACGTATAGGATTTGGCAAGCAGCTTCTGCTGAAGCGCCCTTGCATCCGATACTGCGATGCGAATCGCAGAACCCGGGCTGCAATCGCCGTGATGCTCCGATAGATGGAGCACGCAATCATCCTTCGATAATTGCATATACAGCGGCATATCCGGCTCGTAACGGTGCTCCCAGTCGCAGGAGAACTCCAGAAACTGCTCATAAAATTCCCTTGCCTTCGCCTCATCGAAGATACGCAGAATCGGCACCACCCGATTCATATTCATTGCCCAACCTCCCATACCGTTCTGTTTGCAAACGCTATGAAAATTATACATCGAAAAGAAAAGATACGGAAGCATAATCGGCATATTGGCCGCAGCAATTAGACGTGCTGGCCGTAACGAATAACCTGCTCATAGGGCAAATGGCCGCCAAAAATATCAAGCGCACTGCCGATTGTCAGATCGAGCCTGCCGCCCGATAGCCGTTCGAACAGCTCCATATCCTGAAGCGATCTCGCGCCGCCGGCGTATGTTGTCGGAATGGTCGTCCAGTCGGCTAGTGCACTGACAAGGCTTTGCTGAATGCCGCGCTGCTTGCCTTCCACATCGACCGCATGAATCAAAAACTCATTGCAATATTGCTCCAAATAACGAACATTGTCCGGATTCAGCTCAAAGTCGCTAAATTGCTTCCATTGGTTCGTCACGACATACCATTTGCCGTCCTTTTCCTTGCAGCTAAGATCGATGACCAGCCGGTCCACGCCAACCTCGGCCACGATATTCGCAAGATGCTCCTTGTTTAGCTGGCCGTCTTTAAAAATATAAGAGGTTACGATCACATGGGAAGCGCCGTGCCGCAAATAGTCTGAGGCGTTGGCCGCGGTAATTCCCCCGCCGACCTGCAGGCCTCCAGGGTAATGACGAAGCGCCGCGATTGCCGCCTCCTCATTGCCTCCCCCGAGCATAATAACGTGGCCGCCCTCAAGCCGGTCGCGCTTGAACAGCTCTGCATAATAGGCCGAATCATGCTCGGATACGAAATTTTCGATGACTTCCGAATTTAAAGTTTCGCCGACGATTTGTTTGACTTTCCCATCGTGAAGATCAATACATGGTCTGAATTTCAAGGCAATTCCCCGATTCTATTAGAATATGGAACAAAAATATTACGCAAGCGCCCGGTATTTGTCCAAATAACGGCTGCGGCAAGCGTGGTCGTATTCGAATGCAGCCGGCATCAAGGTTGCCAACTGCTCCTCGATATGGTCGCCGATAAAAAAGCAATGATGATCAAAACAATCGTCGCTCGCAAGCGATCGCTCCAGCACTTGCGGAAGGTTCGAGGCAACTCCGCCGTTATCCTTGTGGAGTATCCATTCAACGGACTTCCATTCGAGAATGCCCTCGTCCATTCTGATTGGGGTCGGATAATCCATAGTGTCCGCTACCTCTGCCAAATACAAGTACATGCCGCCAAACTGCGAGCCGCGGCTCGACCATGTCACAATGCCTTTAAAGTGCAGGTCATAGTCGGTAATGCCTGTTTCTTCTTCCAATTCGCGGATCATGGCGGAACGTGGCTCTTCATCAGGCTCCAGCTTGCCGCCGATTCCGTTCCATCTTCCCATCCAACTGGAGCGCTCCCGATTAAGCAGCAGGATCTCATTGCCGCGTTTAATCAAACAAATATTGTACTTCAGCATGACTGTGCTCCCTTGCCTCATCTAAATAAAGACTTTCCTATGACGATAAGCCGTATATACCATTCTGCTTTTACGCCAATCAACCTGCTCTGCTTATGTAAATGTAACACATCTAAGCCACTTAAAACACCGTTTATCGCGCTCCCGCTTATCCCCTGCTTCACCTTCCGCCGCGAAGGGTAAAGGAATCCATAGTCCTGGCTGCCGCAGGAATAGAAAGATAAGAACGGGGAATGATAAACATTTGCCCTTTTGTTCTTCAAGCGCTGCATGCTATGCTGACTATGACGAAGGGACAAGCTGGTATATATTTCAACGGGAGGCCACAGAAATGAAAAAATGGAAACCTCTATCGCTTGCACTGCTCACCTTAAGTTTTATTGCTGCCGCATGCGGCAGTCCGGGCCAAGCAGGCCGTCCAAGCCATACGCCCGCTTCACCGGAGCCAAGCGCAACGCATGCGCCGACTGCAGCGCCAACCGAATCCCGATCGCCCGCTCCGGCGGCCACCGATTTTCCTTCGGCCACCAATGATCCGCTTGACGCGACAATCTCCTCTATGACAACTCAGGAGAAAATCGGTCAGATGGTTATCGTCGGACTCGACGGGAAGCAAATAAACGCGCAAACGAAAAAAATGATTGCCGACTACCGGGTTGGCGGATTTATTTTGTACCAGGACAATATAACGAGTGTCAAGCAAACGACAAGTCTGCTCAACCAGCTCAAAAAAGCAAATGCCAATCAACCTGCGGGCTTGTGGCTTAGCGTCGACCAGGAAGGCGGCAAAGTAAGCCGTATGCCGGAGCAGCTCGTCAAGACACCGACAGCGGCGAGCATCGGAAAAGCGAACAACATCGACTATACGAAAGCCATAGCAGATGCGATAGGCGAACAATTGTTCTCTATCGGGTTTAATATGGACTTTGCGCCCGTTCTTGATATCAACAGCAATCCGAAAAATCCGGTTATCGGCAATCGCTCTTTCGGCGCAACGCCCGAGCTTGTCGTCAAGCATGGCATATCGACCATGAATGCGCTGCGCTCGCGGCAGGTGGCGGCAGTCGTCAAGCATTTTCCGGGTCATGGCGATACCTCGGTAGATTCGCATAAAGAGCTGCCAGTCGTACAAAAAAGCTTGGCTGAGCTTGAGCGCTTCGAGCTGCTGCCATTCCAAGCTGCAATTCAGGAGAAGGCTGACGCGATTATGATTGCCCATCTGCTTATACCGGAAATCGACGACGAATATCCCGCCTCGCTTTCCCGCAAGCTGATTACGGGTCTGCTGCGTGA
Source organism: Paenibacillus sp. SY21-1 (assembly GCF_005222705.1). Lineage (GTDB taxonomy): Bacteria > Bacillota > Bacilli > Paenibacillales > Paenibacillaceae > Pristimantibacillus. The sequence continues at coordinate 69,158 of NZ_STGF01000022.1, forward strand.
GCAGTGGGGCTACGACGGCGTCGTCATGACCGATGATATGATGATGGGCGGCATTACAAAAAACTTTAAAATAGGCCCTGCCGCCGTACGCTCCGTGCTGGCAGGCAGCGATATTCTGCTGATTGGTCATGAGCCCAAGCAACAAATGGCCGTGCTCAATGCAATCCGCCGAAGCGTAGAATCAGGCGAAATAACGGAAGCGCGTCTGGATGAAAGCGTACGCCGTATTTTACGGCTAAAGGCCGCCTATGACATTCGCGACGATGCGCGTCCGACGCCGGATGTAGCTAAGCTGAATAAACAGATTGAGGCTGCGCTGCAAATAGGCAAAAAAGGCTGATCCGCCAGGGCTCAGCCTTTTTTGTTAGAGTCCGAGAATATGATAGCCTGCATCGACATGCAGCACCTCGCCGGTTATGCCGCGAGACAGACCGCTGAGCAGGAACATGCTTGCGTCGCCGACCTCGTCCTGGTCGATATTGCGTCTAAGCGGCGCACGTTCCTCAATCGTCGACATGATATCATTGAAGCCGCTAACGCCTTTGGCCGCCAGCGTTCGTATCGGGCCCGCGGAAACGGCATTAACCCGAATCCCGTATTTGCCCAAATCCTCCGCCAAATATCGCACGCTAGCCTCAAGCGCCGCCTTAGCGACACCCATTACGTTATAATTCCGTACGACTCGCTCCGCGCCAATATAGGATTGGGTCACGATGCTGCCGCCTTCCGTCATTAGTCCCTTCGCCTCCCGCGCTACCGCGACAAGCGAATACGAGCTGGAGCTTTGCGCAAGCATGTAGCCGTCGCGCGTCGTATCCACATACTCGCCCTTAAGCTCATCTTTATCGGCAAAAGCGACCGAATGCACCACGCCGTGAATCGTGCCGGTCACCTTTCCGATTTCCGCAAAAGCGGCTGCAACGCTGGCATCGTCAAGCACGTCGCAGGACACCGTTTGCAGCGCCTCCATCTCATGCTGCTCCAGCAGCTTGAGCAGTTTCTCAAGCGAACGCTCCTTGCGATATGTAAAGATCAGCTTCGCTCCTTGGCTATATAGCGACCTGGCAACGCCCCATGCGATGCTGCGGTCATTGGCTACTCCCATTACTACAATGACTTTGTTGCTCATTAAACCCGACATTCGTTTCCTCCTAGCGATGTTCCCGTTCCATTCTGACAAATTGAATGCAATCCGTATTGACAGTCTCGTTCCCCTCCGCCTTGTTAAGAGCGGCTAATTGGCCGCGATGGTAGCTGACATGCAGCGACGCATGCGACAACCTATCTTGTAGGGACGTTTCGCATACAACTCCTTTGCTGTTGCGATATTCGATAGACTGCGGCAAGTCCTGATCGGACAAGCTAGTAAACAGTGTATCATATTGGCGCTTATTTTGCTCCATTTGCGGCCTGAATGGAAACGGCGCAATCGCGATTCCCCCGGCACACCTGCTCGAACGTTCGCTTGAAGCGCCGGGCTTACGCATTTTGGGAAGGAGGCGCGGAAACTATCTCTATATGGACTGGAATACGGGATAGTCTGAGTGTGCTTAGCAGAATTCGGCTTCCCGGCTCCAATCCTTGAATAATTTCTTTGTCTGCAAAGCGAATACGCTTAACCCTTCCATTCTCTTCAAGCATGTAACTGTTATGCTTATAATGGCTAATGACCGTTAATGGCAAGGTTATGCTCGCGTTACTAACAAGATCGATGAGCAGGCATAAGAAAAACACTAGAATCGCCAGTCCCGCCAAGCCAAAAAAACCGCCAACCAGCGGGGAACCTCCCTTATTCAATTGGACGGAGAACGATAGGACGATTTGAATAAAAGCGATCAAGGATAATGCAAGCTGAGTGTATAACTGTGACTTGGCGTTTAAGTTCATGCGCATGACCTCCTGTAGTTGGCATGGTTAGCTTTCAACCGTTAGAGCTATCTTCATTTTTTGGAAACTTTTATCATTATATATAATTCATGCTTGCTTGACTAGACGAAAAAACCCAAGCCTCTCTCAAAAGAGAGCGCTTGGGCGCCTTACGAATATGGTCCATGCCGCTCACTCTCTGTCGAATCCAAGCAGAGTAAGTTCTTTCGCAACACGCTTAACCAAAGCCATCTTTAACGGCTCCTCCAGAAAAGCTGCGCGCGCCGCGTTCATCGTCATTTGCGCCACTTGCCTCATCGAAATGCCGCAGTATTCAAGCAGCAGCTCAAATTCCTGCTGAAGCGTCGTGCCCGAAACCGTCATATTGTCGGTGTTGACCGTCACCGCAATGCCTTCCTCCAGATAGCGGCGCAACGGGTACAAGGACCAATCGGGCACCGCTTTTGTCTGCATATTGCTAAGCGGACACATTTCCAGCGCAACGCCGCGCTCCTTCACCAGCTTGATGACCGCTTCATCTTCCTGCATGCGCACGCCATGGCCGATTCGCGTCGCTCCCAGCTTTTCGATCGCGACCCGCACATTGTTGGCGCCACCCGCCTCGCCTGCATGAATCGTCACGGGAAGACCTAAGCCATGCGCAAGCCCGAACAAGCCCTCAAACTGCTCTGGCGGGAACGAAGCCTCATCGCCTGCAAGATCGACCGCAACGACGCCTCTTCCGCGCCAAGCCGCTGCCGCTTCTATCACCTCGCCATTGCGCTTCTCGTCATGGCTTCTCAGACAGATGACGACCGCTCGAGCGATCGTTCCGAACGCCTGCTCCCCCCTGCTCAAGCCGGACCATACAGCCTCGATGACAGACTCGATGCTCATGCCGTTCGCCGTATGCAGCAGCGGAGCAAAGCGTACCTCCATATAGCGCACCTGTCCTGCCGCGGCCTGCTCGACCAGCTCATACGCTACGCGTTCAAGCGCTTCAGCCGTTTGCAAATAGGGCAGCACAAAGCTGAATTTGGATAAATATTCGCTCAAGCTTTCACACTGCTCGTCTGCCTGCATGTGAGCGAGCAGCTCCGTGTTTGTTACATCCTGCAGCTTCCATGCGCCAGTCTCGTGCGCCAGCGCCCTTAGCGTATCGGGCTTAATGCTCCCGTCGAGATGCACGTGCAGCTCGATTTTGGGCAGCTTTGCAAGCAAAGCCCTGTCTGCCCCACTGACCGTATCGCTCATTGTCATTTCGATCACCTCACTGCCTCCCGCAAGCTTCTGTCAGTCTCTTCCTCCTGTATTGTTGCACGCCAGCGGTCGCTTATACGCATGGCTTGAGATTGCCTCTTCTTTCAGGCTAGCTTCCCCTATACGTCGTGTATCCTCCCGGCGCTACAAGCAGCGGCACATGATAATGGGCATCGGCGTCGCGTATCCGCACGCGAATGGCAACCTGCTCGAACACGCAAGTCTCGTCTCCGCCGCCCTGAGCCGCAAAATAATCGCCGGAAGCAAACACGAGCTCATAGCAGCCTGTCGTCATCGCCTCCTTGCACATAAGCGGCGCATCGAGGCGTCCATCCGCGTTCGTCTCCGCCATCCCGACAAACGCTCGCGACGGGCCCACACCCTCCTCCTCCAATAACCGCCACAGCTCCACCTTTACGCCCGCCGCCGGCTTGCCCCTTGTCGTATCGAGGACATGAGTTGTCAGCTGCCCCGCTCCTCCTGCGGCGCTCACCTCTCCTCCTCCTCCCATTCCGCGCGAGTCAGCTCAAAGCCCTGAAAGCCATACGGCGGTCTTGGCTCGGTGTATACGCCGGCCGACCCCGCACCATCAGGCTCAACGACCGTTTCCCACGTTCTATTGTTCGATTCGAAGCGAACAGACGACAGCTGAGGAAAACGGCTCAGCATGCGGCAGGCTATGACATAAATCAAATGCTGAATGGATGGGGAGGCATGGGCATGAAACGTCGTATGGGCAAGATCATGAACTTGCTCGGCCGGGACATAACGTCCGCGCGCTCCGTCAAATGCATCTTCCGCGTTCTCATATGTCCAGAAGATATCCAGAAAAATAAATAAAGGGCGATCGAAGCTTTCCGGAAGGGTCGTATATTCATCGCGCACAAAGCCGTAAAAGGAGCTCCCGCTCACTTTAATCAGCTGCATATGCGACAGCGAGCTTTCCTGACGTTGCAGCACGATATCGGAGCCTGAACGCGTCCATGCGGAGGAGGCGCTCCCATGCTCATTTCGGCTGCTTCGAAATACGAGCGGGCTGTCCGACCAGCCCGACTCGCCCGCGATGGGCACGGGTGTAAACGGAAGACGGTCAGCGCTGATTTCAACGGCGTCGATATGGGGATAGCGTTCCATAAAGGCGCGGCTGAGATACGCGAGCAGACCCTCGGTCGTCCCTCCGGCGTACAAGGCCGTTTGCCGCAAAATGAAATTTTTCATGGAATCCGTCGCTACAACCAGGGCGTTATCGCCTTCCGTAAAGGAGCTGAGCAGTTGCTCGCCACTTGTTGAAAACGTAATATTATGCGCAAAAATAACATTCGAATCGCCTTCAAAGCGCGACTCGGGAATAGGCGCAACCGTCAAGGGAGCCGCATAGGTCCGATAAGCGAGCACATCTCCTTTTCCATAATACAATGTTTTTCCGCCTTTCAGCTTCAGCATCGCGCTTAGCTCCTCTCCTCTATTGCCGTGATCAGGTCATACACGCGGAAGGAGGTTATACGACCCACCTCCAGCAGCGCCCTTTCCATTTCCTCTGCCGCAGAATTCGTCATTCTGGCTTCCATATCCGCCAATATGTCTGCTTTGCTCTTGCCCCTCACGGCAAGAATATAGGGAAAGCCGAATTTCTGGACATAACGCTGGTTTCCTGTCAAAAAAATCGTGTATTCGGCTTCTGTCAGCTCGCTTAGACCGGCTCCGCGCTGCTCAAGCGCCGAGAGCTCCGCTACGGCAAGTCTGGTGCCTAGATCCGGATGGGCGCGCAGAAGCTCTAGCCTGACGTCGCTTTTGGACTCGAGCACCACATTCATCATCGCCCCGTGAAGCTCGGCTGCCGAGCCAAACGGACCGGTTTTCCAGGCTGCTGCCGCGATCCAAGGGGAGTTCTCGAATACGGCGCCCAAAAATCCGACAAACTGCCGCTGGTTCATCCTGTTGATTTCCGCAATCGACGCCATCATTTGCCCAACCCTCGACTCTCTACCGCCTGCTCCAGCTTCGTCAGCTCCACAGCTCTTCGCACCGAACGCCAAATGCTTCCATAGCCGGTGCAGCGGCATAAGTTGCCGGACAATCCCTCGGCAATGTCATCGTCGCTCGGATCGGGATTGCTCTGCAGCATGCCTTTGACCGCAATAATCATGCCGGAGGTGCAATATCCGCATTGAAAGCCGCCCTCCTCAAGAAAGGCTCGCTGTACGGCATCGTCGCCCGCAGCCGAGATGCCTTCAATCGTCGTGACGGAAGCGGCGCGGCATTGATAAGCCATCATCAGGCAAGAATTAACCGGCTGACCATCGACCAACACCATGCAGGCGCCGCAGCGCCCGATATCGCAGGAGCGCTTCGTACCCGTAAGCCCCAGCTCATCGCGCACGAGGCTAAGCAGCGTAGCCGAGTCGGTAGTCGGAATATGACGCGGTTCTCCGTTGACGACCCCATTCCAAACGATAGTTTCGCTTATCGGAAGCTTGGCGGCATCGCTCATGTCCCGTTCGCCTCCCTTGGTTGTCTTGGTTGTCTGGCAAAGGGCGACTCCAACAGCTCTTCAGCTTGGATGGGCAGCTTTGCCACCCATTTGCCGCATGCGTTGCGAATCGCCGCCGCTATTGCGGGCGCCACCGTTACCGAGCCGACCTCCCCGATTCCTCGCGGACCGTAGCAGTCGCTCTCGGGCAGCTCCTCGATCGGCTCTACTACAACAGCGCCTCGCTGATCGGCAATCATCGGCACGAGATACGTGTCGAGATTGCGCGTGACATAATGGCCTTGCTCCATGACCGCGTCCTCTGTAAGGGCAAAGCCGATCGCCATGCTGCTTCCCCCCTCGATTTGCCCGAGAAAGCCCTGCGGGTTAATGACCGGACCGGCCGCAACCGAATGATATTGCTCGAGCACCTTGACCCTTCCCGTCAACGTATGAACCTCCACCTTGACAGCGACAGCGGAATAGGTGTACATAAAATGGGCTCCGACCCGCTCCGTTGCCGATACCGGGAAATGAAACGCCGTCTCGCACACCAGCTCCTTGCCGGGAGCCTGAGCCAGCGCCTTGTAAGAGAGCAGCGGCTCCTCGCCGCCGTAAATGCCGCCTTCTCCTAGGCTTAGCTCGGCTGCGTCAATGCCCAGCTGCTCCGAGGCCCGCTCCAGCAGCATGGAGCGAAATGGCCCCCGCATGCGCTGAAGCGATTGCCACATCATGGCTGTCGCCCGGGAGGCGGTGGTCGAACCGCTGTCGGGAACGATATCGGTATCGCCAATGATGATCCGGATATCTTCCTCTGCGAGGCCAAGCTGCTCCATCAGCATAAGCGTAAGCGAGGCAAGCAGCCCCTGGCCAAATTCCTCGTAGCCGAAGAGCGCTTCGATTTTACCGTCCGCAGCCAATCGCAAGCGTCCGCCTGCCGGATCGGGAATGCCAAAGCCCAGTCCGGCGCCATGCATCGTAAAAGCAAAGCCGATGCCCGTCTTTAGCCATGGCTCGAGGCTCCCCTCCTTGCCGGAGGCTTCATTGCGCTCTTGCCTTAAAGCGCTGTTCTGAACCGCTTGCCATACTTGTCTAGCTCCATCCGACACAGCAATCGGCTGGCCGAACGGCCCTGGATCTCCCGCTTCCCGCATATTCAGATCCCTGAATGCCCATGGATCGAGGCCTGCACATTCAGCCAGCCGATCCATTTGCCCCTCAAGCGCAAAAATCGCCTGATTGCCGCCAAAGCCCCGAAACTCCCCGGACATGCCATTATTCGTAAACACCGATACTCCCTCCACATCGACGGAGCCGCAACGATATGGCCCGATGGCATGCTCCGTGGCGAAGTTAAGCACCTCGGCCCCAAGCGTCGAATACGGTCCCGTGTCAGCCACGATTCGGACCTGATGAGCAAGCAGCTTGCCATCTGCGTCTATCCCGCTTTTCATCGTAATGCGCATCGGGTGACGCTTAAGCCCGGCACGCACCGATTCCCATCTGGAATGATGGAGCTTGACCGGCCTGCCCGTGCCGAGCGCAAGCAGCGCTCCATAGGGCTGCACGTTCAACTCATCCTTGCCGCCGAATGATCCACCAATCGGGCTGGATACGATGCGAATGCGCGCAGGCGGCACATTCAGAATGCGAGACAGCTGCAGCCGATCCATAAAGCCATGCTGCGTAGGTGAAAAAACGGTCAGCCTCCCGTCTGCTTCCGGGATGAACAAGCCGCCTTCCGTTTCCATGTAGGTATGCATCTGGCGCGGGGTTGTATACGTTTCTTCTACAATATGCATGCAATCCGCGAACGCTGCGGCGGTATCTCCAGTCGCAAAAGCCGTCCGATGCAAGGCGTTGCCCTGCGGATGGAGCAGCGGCGCCTCCGCAGCCAGCGCCCGCTCAGGACTATCAAGCGTCTCGAGCAGCTCGTAGTCGACTTCAATCAATTGCAGCGCCCGCTCGGCAATGGCCTTGCTGTCCGCCGCAACGGCGGCGACAGCGTCCCCGACATAGCGAACGCGATGCTCGCAGAAAACGGGCTGGTCGGGATGAGCGATGCCAAAGCCGTTTAATCCCGGCACATCCTTGCTCGTCAGCACCGCCCTAACGCCTGCCAGCTGGCGCGCCCGCTCGGTGCGGACCTCCTTGATAAGCGCATGGGGATGCTCGCTGCGCAGCACGGCCCCGTAAAGCATTCGGGGATGCGTCATATCGGTTAAATAGACGAGCGAGCCGCTTACCTTCCCGGGACCGTCCGGCCGGATACGCCAGCGCGGCCCGCTGCTTTGACGGGTCAACCGCATCGCATTCACTCCCTTTCCTCATCGTGCGCCTTGCATGCGCGCCATAGCTCGGCGGCAATCAAATTGGCGGCTGTCCGTTTACGATAATCGGCGCTTGCAAAGCGGTCGCCGCATGGCTGGAATTCCTCCAGCACCTGAGCGTATACCTCTTCTGCAAGCCGTCGGTCCAGCTTCTCTCCCCTGCATGCCCGCTCAACGGCTTCCAGCCGAAGCGGAACCGTCTGTCCTCCTCCGGCCGCAACATGCAGACGCTCGATATGCCCGCTTGCGCTTACCCTGCCAAGCAAGGCGATCGTGACAACCGATGGCGTGAACCCTTCGCGGCGCCCAACCTTGGTATAGACGGAAATTTCAGGCTGAAAAGCCTGCTCGCCCGCCCTTGTCTCCCCATCGGCCAGCGGCGGATGCCCAAGCGGCAGCTCCACCCTGATCAACAGACGAGCTTCCGGCGGCTTTGCCGATTCGCTGAGCCGCAGCCAATCGCTGAGCTTCTCCCGGCGCTCCTTAGCGCCGTCATACCAGATCAGGTCCGCATCGTAGACGAGCAGCGCCGGCAGCGCATCGCCCAGTCTGGAGGCGATATTGCCGCCAATCGTCGCCAGACGACGCACAGCGGGGGCGGCTACCGAGCGCAGCGCCTCTGTCAGCAGAGGCAAATGGCGCTTGATACGCTCATTCTCCCGAGCATACTGCAGCGGCATCCCGCTCCCGAGTATGAGAACCTCTGGACTGAAGGATAGCTCATGGCAGGCCCGAATGCCGCTCACATTAATCAAGTGCGCCGGGAACGGCGCAATACCGTTCTCCCATTGCGTGCGCAGCAGCGTACCGCCTGCTACAAACACGCCGTCCGCGCACAGTGTCTGTTTAAGCGTCCAAGCCTCCTCTATCGACTTGGGGTGCCATACCTTTGGATGACTGGCAACTTCCCATTGCTTCTCCATCCATCCTCCCCCCTTTTCGCTGCATGCCACCCATTAGCTTGGAAGCATAATAGCGCCGCGCCATCTCCAGCTGCCCAGGCGTATCCACATCCCATAGCTCTGCATGATCCCGGACACAAACGCCTGCGCCGCGATAGCGTCCTGAGGCGAGCAAGCTCCTCGCCCCCCGATCCCCTTCAAGCGCCAGCAGCTCCGCGAACATCGTCCGGCCAAGCAGCGCAGGCGGACGGTAATCGTCCGACATGCTCTGCGAACGCTCCTTGGCCAGCGTCAGCGCCGCAAAATCCAGCTCGGGGCGCTGACGCTTTGTCGCGATCAGCGCATCGATTGACCGCAGGCTGACAAACGGCTGATCAGCTAACAGCACAAGCACTGCCGAAAGCTGCGGCTCACGCTCAAGCAAGCCGGACAGTCCGCTGCGCAGCGAGCGCGACATTCCTTGCTCGGCCTGCTCGCACAGCACTTTTTCAACCTTTTCCAACCCGTAAGGCTGTTCCGTCTCATCGCGCGAATCCAACCAGGAGAGCGAATCGTCCGGATGAACAACGACCGCGATTCTGTTAACGGAGCTTGCCGCCAGCGTACGCAGCGCCATTGCCCCGAGCGGCAAGCCGTCCGACAGCGTCAGCGGCAGCTTCCGCTGCCCCATCCGGCTTCCTTGTCCCGCTGCCAAATAAAGTGCGGAGATGGTCATGCTCGAATACCTCCATTCCCGGTCTGCTGCCCGCTCCGGCCCGAACGGCGATCAACTCGGCGGCAACGCTGATCGCGATTTCCCGGGGACCTTCCGCTCCAATGGACAATCCGATGGGAGCACGAACGTTAGAGGGCATAAGAAACGTTTCAAACAGCAGGCGGATTCTTTTTTTGGAGCCCATAATCCCGATATACAGAAGCGGCAGAGGCAGCGTCAGCCTCAGCATCTCTTTGTCCATCGCGAGATGATGGCTGCATACGATCAAATAATCCCGATCCCGCAGTCCCAGCCCGCTGACGATTTCAAGCGGCGAACCGACGGCGAACGAGGCGCCGGGGAACTTCTCCTCGGTGCAAAGATCAGCGCGCCAATCCGCGACAACGACGTTGTAGCCAAGATGGCGGACAACCGCATGAATCGCTTCCGCATCCTTTCCTGCGCCGAACAATACCAGGCGCTCCTGCGGACGCAAGGTCAGCAGCGCCATGCCGCGCACCTCGCGCTCGTCGCTCCGATAGGCAAATTGCTGCGCCGCCGCCAGACTTGCGGTTAATCTGTAGCTCATATCCTCCTCATGCCAGCTTCGCTCAAGGGTGACGGCCTTGCCTTCTCCCAGAAGATCATCTGCTTTCTCCAGAATGGCAAGCAAGGAACCGACAACCGGCTCAAGCAGCAGGACGACCTTTCCGCCGCAGCCTATCGCTTCACCCCAAATGATATCCTCATCGGCATTCATATTGTAAGCGACAAGCTCATATTTCCCCGACTCCCATACCGCCTCAGCCCGCAACGCCAAATCCTGCTCGAGGCATCCGGGACTGACTGCCCCAATCTGGCTCCCGTCAAGCTTGAAGAGCATCGCGGCGCCGGCTTTCCTGTAGGCGTGTCCTTCTACACCTAGAATCGTGGCCAGCACGCTTGGCTGGCGATCCGCCCGAATAGCTGCCAGTACATGATGCATTTCCATGTACAACTCCTCCTTTAAGCTGCTGCCTGGCTTCTTTCCTCCGCATGGCGGGGCTATTGTCGCATGCTTGCGCATATGCTCCTCCCTTGCTGATTACAAACGCTCGATCAGACGCTGCAGCGAACGGTCCGCTTCCTTCAGAACGATGCGCTTATCAACCGTTTTGACCACTTTTCCTTCCATTACGATTCTGCCGTCTATAACAACCGTGTCCACATCACCCCGTGTGGCAGCGTACACGACGCGTGAATGCCAATCGGCGTCGAACGACGGATATACGTGAAAATCCTCCAAGTCCAGCAGCTGCAAATCTGCGAGCTTGCCTACTTCAAGGCTTCCGATCTGATCCTCCATGCCCAGCACGCTTGCTCCGCCCATCGTCGCCATGCGCAATACCGTTTTGGCATTCATGACGGTCGGGCCGTGCTTCACCTTTTGCAAATATGCCGTTAAACGCATCTCCTGGAACATATCGAGGTTATTGTTGCAGGGGGCGCCATCCGCTCCGATGCCAACCGTGATGCCGTGCGCCAGCAGCTCCGGAATTTCGGCAACGCCCGAAGCCAGCTTGAGGTTGGAGCCTGGACAATGCGTCACCTTAACGCCGCGATCGCGAATAATTTGCTTTTCCTCCTCGTTCAGCCAAATGCTGTGGGCAACGATCAGATTGGGTCGGGCCAGCCCGATATGGTCCAGATAAACGATGTTTCGCATGCCCCTTTGCTCCTCGACAATCGCGATCTCTCCCTGATTTTCCGAGGCGTGCGTATGCACCATGACACCGTATTGCGCGGACAAATCTCTTACCCCGACAAGCAGCTCCTCTGTGCACGAGACGACAAAGCGCGGACAAAAGGCATAGCGGATTCTGCCGCCCTCCTTGCCATGCCAGCGCTGAAGCAGGTCCACGCTATCCTGAAGCGATTGGTCCGTAGTCTCCTGCAAGGCGAGCGGCACCTCCGTGCCGTAATCCATCATCACCTTGCCGGCCAGCGCACGAATGCCGCTTTCCTGTATCGCCTGGAACGCCGACTCCGTATAATGCACCGTCTCCATATCCAGAATCGTCGTAGTCCCGCTCCTGATCAGCTCGCCGATGCCCAGCATGGCGGAATAGTAGACCGAATCCTCGCTATGCGCCGCCTCTAGCGGCCAGATGCGCTCCTTCAGCCATTCAATAAGGGACAAATCGTCGGCCCGGCCGCGAAACAGCGTTTGACATAAATGAATGTGCGTCTGCACAAAACCCGGCAAGAGCACCTTGCCTGCCGCATCCAGCACCCGATCTACGCTCACTTCTTCCAGCTCCAGCCGCTCGCCAAGGGCGGCAATCCGATTGTCCTTAATCAGCAGATCGCCCGTGAAAATCGAGTCGTCCGCGTTCATCGTCATGATGACTGCATGGCGTATAAGCAGCGTCGTCATTGTAGCAGCCCCTTTCCAACACCTTCCCAATAGCTTATGCGTCAAGCAACAGAAGGAATACTGACATCAATACGTGATATTAAACTGAATTTTCAGAATTCTTATTCCGCGAAGTATTTCGTGTTAGATTAACTAACATAATAATTCAGAACCGAACGTTAGGCAATACGTTTTCTGAAAAAAAATAAGCACCGCTATGGAAATCACCTGGTTACAATAGCAGGGCTTGACGATTTGCGTACGAAAAAACCCCAATATCCACCGCATAGCGGGGAATGAGGTTTTTCTGCGTAAAAGAAATCGGTTCAGGGGCCCCAACTAATCATTCATCGGCTAATGGAAAAATCAGCATCGCCGCTTGAAAGAGTCAGGTAGCCCTGCCCTCAGCTCCGCCGGAGCCCTCCTGCCGCTCCGCCTGCACAAGCGCCGGCAAGCGCCAGGAAACGATAATGACGAATACCGACAATATCGCTATGCCGGCAAAAATCGTATGGAGGCTCGCCTCCAGCTTCGCCGCGTCCAGCTCGTTTTCCCCGCCGGTGCGAAGCAGCAGGCCAAACGCGGTAATGCCTAGCGTCTGCCCGAACGTACGAATAAAATTGTTGCTCGCTATCGCCGCTCCGCGTTGTTCCCAGCCAACCGCCGAGGATACCGCAACTGTCACCGACGTCAGGCATAAGCCAAACGCCATGCCCGCAAGGAATATGTACAGACAGAGCAGCCATATGGAAGTGCTCGCGTCTAAAAACGCGAATCCCGCGCCGCCGGCAAGAAGCAGGCATGCCCCAAAAACGCTTATGGCGCGAATGCCTTGACGGGCAATCCAATTGCCCGCCAAGATCGATCCCAGCGGCCAGGCGATCGATAGCGGAATCATCGCCAGACCCGAGAACGTCGCCGATTTGCCATACACGCCTTGCAGCCATAACGGCAAATAAAAGATAACGACTACATTAATGACACAAAGCAGCAGACTATTCAGGTTCACCAGCCTGATTAAACGGCTGCGGAACAGCTCAAATGGAATAAACGGCTCCGGCGAACGGCGCTCGATTCGAGCGAAAAGCGTCAGCAGCACGGCCGCAGCAACAAGCAGCCCGGACACCAGGCCTGCCGCTACGCCCGTTCCGGCTTCGTCGCGCAGTAAAGCGAGCGCATACAAAAAACAAAACATGCCTGCCGCAAAGGTCAGGATGCCTGGATAGTCGATATGCCGCTTTTTTCGCTCGTACGCTTCATGAAGCGACGTATACAGCAAGTATAGCGCGACGATGCCGAACGGCACATTCATATAAAAAATGGCCCGCCACGATACGTAATCGACGAGCAGACCGCCAAGCAGCGGACCGGAAATGCCTGCGACGCCCCAAATGCTGGACAGCCAGCCTTGTATTTTGGCTCGCTGCTCGAACGAGTACAAATCGCCGATAATGGTGTAGGGGATCGTCGTCAACGCGCCGGCGCCAAGCCCCTGCAGCACCCTGAACGCCATAAGCTGAGGCATCGACTGCGCCAGGCCCGACAGCATGGACCCGGCAAGAAAAATCGCGGCGCCGATCATAAACAGCTTCTTGCGTCCGTACAAATCGGATAGCTTGCCATAAACGGGCGTCGAGATCGCCGCCGTAAGCAAGTACAGCGAAATAATCCAGCTATATTGCGAAATGCCCTGCAGCTCTCCGGTAATGCTGGGCATGGCCGTGCTGACAATCGTTCCTTCAATGGCCGCCAGAAAGGTGGCGACGAACAGGGCAATCATGATTTTTTTACGATTAGCGGGTACGTTCATAGTGGCTCCTTTTCTTCCTTCCATGGACTTGGAAACGAGTTCTATATGTATGTATCCTACCATAAGGAGCGCCCGGTCGTCAGCGGCGAAGCAAAAGCTCAGCTGATGCGGCTAACCTTTTTTTGCTGGCTAAGTCCTGCCGCGTATGCCTTTATGCAATGCTTGAGCAGGCTTTTGGGCCGATCCGCCGGAGCGAGCTGCCAATAGCCTTCGTCGCGAAACAACTCGCACAGCACCTTCTTCGATAGCGCCAGCGCCTCCGGTTCATGAACAAGCATGCTCAGGCATATGGTATAGACATAGGATTCTTCCTCTTTTAATTGTGCAACCTTACGGTTAAAATCAGACATGGAGCTTGCCGCCTTTCCGTCATGCTTGAAGCTTTTTTTCCATTGTAGCCTGCCTTGGCTGTCAAGTAGTTACGAAATAGTTAAATTTGAATCCTTTAAAGGCGCTGGACCGTAGTCTAGTGTAGTTAGGCAGGGGATTGTGCTAGTATGGAGAAGTTATTAAGGAAGCGTACAGAATTTAAGGTGAAGCAAGGATGTTGATACGTGTACGATCTATTGTTGACAATTATTGAGGAAATTGGCTACTTCGCCCTGTTTCTGGTCTTATGCCTGGGACTGATCGGCCTGCCGATTCCCAACGAAGCCGTAGTGATGACAGGAGGCGCCTTGTCCGAGGCCGATGTGCTTGCTCCGGTGCCCGCGTTTATGATGACCTGTCTCGGCATCTGCTCTGCGCTCACCTTTAGCTACAGCATCGGACGATTTGCGGGCAACAAGCTGTCCAATTGGTTCAGCAATCAAAAAAACATTAAACGTTTTATTACCAAATCGGAAATGCTCAGCGAGCGATATGGCGGCTATGCGATTAGCGTAAGCCTGTGTCTGCCTTTTTTGCGCCATGTCACCCCCTATGTAATGGGGATGAACCGAATGCCCGTAAGACGGTTTATGCTATTTGCCTATCCTTCCGCGTTCGTATGGACATCCACCTATTTTATGATAGGCACAGTCGTTGGCGATCAAGTACAGGATTTATCAGGCCATATTTACAAATACGGCATGTGGATTGTCTACGCGATTATCGCGGTCGGTATTCTGTACGGCGCCTATCGTTTTGTGAAGAGCAAGGACCGCAATCACGAAATGGATGAACCGATGTAACCGACATACGCTTTATGAAGCGCCGCCGCAAGCGGCGTTTTTTATTGGCAAAAAATGCGGTTAAAACACTTGCCCAAGCAAGCCCGCTGCGCTATAATAACGCACAGTGAACATCGGCCCCGACTTTTCTGAGAGTGGAAAGTCATCATTTGCGCAATTATCGAAGGAGGTTTATTTGTTTTGCTTCAACAACTGAAAAAAAGCTGGTTCTCCAACATTCGCGGCGACGTGCTGGCGGGCATTACGGTAGCGCTTGCCCTTATTCCGGAGTCGATTTCCTTTTCGCTTATGATTGGAGCAGGACCGATGGTCGGCCTATACGCTTCCTTCTGCATGGCGGTCATGATCTCCATCGTAGGCGGCAGAGCCGGCATGATCTCCGCAGCGACCGGCGCCATGGCGCTCATTCTAGTGTCACTCGTCAAGGAGCATGGCCTGGCCTATATTTTTGCGGCGACCATACTCGCTGGCGCGCTGCAATGGATCATGGGCGCCTTCAAGCTGGGACAGCTTGTGCAATTCATTCCGCAATCGGTCATGCACGGATTTGTCAACGCGCTCGGCATTTTGATTTTTATGGCTCAGCTTGTCCATTTTGTCGGAGCAGGCTGGATCATGTACGCGCTGGTTGTGCTAACGCTCGTCATCATTTATGTCCTTCCTAAATACACCAGGATTATTCCTTCGCCGCTGGCGGCCATTATCATCGTCTCGCTGCTTGCCGTCGCGCTGAACGCCGATCTCAAGACGATCGGCGACCGCGGATTAATCGAAAGCGCTTTGCCGTTTTTTCAGTTTCCGACGCTATTGCTGTCCTGGGATACGCTCTTCATCATTTTTCCTTATTCGCTGTCGCTTGCTATCGTCGGCATTCTGGAATCGCTTCTTACCGCTTCCGTGCTGGATGAAATGACCGACACAAGCAGCGACAAAAACAAAGAGGTTCGCGGTCAAGGCTTGTCCAATATCGTGACCGGGATGTTCGGAGGAATGGCAGGCTGCGCCCTCATCGGCCAATCCGTCATTAACGTCAAATCCGGAGGACGCACGCGCTTGTCCACCTTCGTGGCCGGCGCCTTCCTGCTGCTATTGATTGTGACGTTAAGCGATGTCGTCAACAAGGTGCCGATGGCCGCGCTCGTAGGCGTTATGATCATGGTGGCCTTCAGCACCTTCGACTGGAAATCGGTGACGGCCATTCATAAAGTGCCGCGTTCGGACGCAATTATTATGGTCATCACCGTCGCTGTCGTACTGCTGACGCATGATTTGTCCAAAGGCGTGCTTGCGGGCGTCGCGTTAAGCGCGATCGTATTTGCAGGCAAGATGGCAAGCATATCAGCCGAAGCAATGCCTGCGGCCAATGGCGGCGTTTCATACCGGATTAAAGGCCAGTTGTTTTTTGCCACTACTTCGCGTTTTGTCGAGCTATTCGACTATAGTGACAGCAGCCACCAAGCGATTATTCTCGACTTCGGCGCTTCGCATGTTTGGGATCAATCAGCAGTGACCGCCATCGCCAAGGTGCAAAGCAAATACGAGCAGCAGGGGAAAGAGGTTGCCATCATCGGACTGAATGAAGCAAGCTCGCGGATCGTTCAAAAAATCGGCGTGCTGACCTCCTCCTCGGGCGGTCAGGGCTAGGCATGATGGCGCAGTCCCGCAACATCAAGCCTGAAGCCTGACAAAAAGGTCCCGTCTCCGGCATAACGCCTAGGAGACGGGACCTTTATGATTTAGGATTGCTCCAGCTTCTCGCGCGCCTGCTCGACGAGAAAATCGAAAAGCTCGTCATCCTCCTCAAGCAAATCCTCCAGAACCAGCAGCTCCTCTTCTTTGCCCGATTCGTGCAGGAAGAATAAACCGTAGCCCCAATCGTTGCCGCGCTTGCTATGCAAAGCAATCTCATATTGGTTGCGGTGTCCTTCAACGCTAAACTGAACGTTGCCTACATAACCGTCTTCCTTGGAGTAGGTCATGGCCGCACCAAGCACTTCAATGTTAATCACGCCTGATTCTTCCTTTCTTGTTCGCCTTATGGAGCCAGCTGATTAAGCTCGCCAAGCAGTTTATTGACTTTGCTCACCGTTTCGGGAATGCCCGTTGACTCAAATGCGGCCCTTCCCTGCTCGATATTCGTGATCGCCTGATCAAGTCCTTGCTGCAGCTGCTCGTTATAGCCGATAATCGATTGATACAGCTCTTCGGCGTAAGCCGGCACCTCGAGCTTCCCGTACTGAAGCACTTGCTCCTTGAGCTCAACCAGCCTCTGCTTCAATTCCGTTCGCGCCTCCGCTTCGTTCGCGGCCTGCTGCGCAAGCTCGTTCATATCTTGACCGAACGCGGTCAGCGACTGGATGTAGCCGGTCGTCTCGGCCGCAAAATCGACCGATTGTCCAACGCTGTTAATCATACCACAGCCAGATGCTACAAGCATTATGGAAAGTAAAATAAGCATCGCGCCTTTTCTCATATCCGTTCGACTCCTCTCGATCACTCGTTATCGCAAGCCCCCTCTGCGAGGCAAGAACGCCTAGCCCAGCAGACGCATACAGTACAGTACGAAACGTCTGTACGTCGGGTTTCGTCGATGCTACAAGGAGATGATCAGGATGGCTATCCATTTGGCGGCTATACACTGGGTTTACTTAGGCTTTGTGCTTGCGATTATCGGTTTTATGCTGGCGCGCCGCGATACGACGCTTATATGCATCGCCGGCATTCTCGGTATCGGCTTATTGGCTACCGCTTCTGCGAGCGGTTCTGTAAGCGGTATTTTTAACAGCTTTATTTTTGCCATCAAGGAATTGATCGGAACGATCCTCATTATTTCCATCATCGTCTCCATGAGCCGTATCCTCATTCGCACGGGCATTAATGAACTCATGGTCGCTCCGTTCGCCAGATTCATGCGCACGCCGGCACTTGCCTTCTGGGGCATCGGCTTAATCATGATGGCAACGTCCTGGTTTTTTTGGCCATCGCCCGCTGTTGCGCTAATTGGCGCAGTGCTGCTGCCCGTCGCTATACGGGTCGGCCTGCCCGCGCTCGGCGCCGCAGTTGCGATGAATCTGTTCGGACACGGGATTGCGCTGTCTGGAGACTATATTATACAGGGAGCCCCGCAGCTGACGGCAAGCGCTGCAGGGCTGCCCGTCCATGAGGTAATGAGCGCCAGCATTCCGCTCGTAATCGTCATGGGCGCGGTAACGACCATTTCCGCCTTCTGGCTGATGAAACGCGATCAGAAGCGCGGCAAGTGGCGTGACGGGCTGATTTCCGCTCCGCAAGACCCGCTCGCCTCCATCGATCCGTCCAGCCTGGCAGACAAACGTGCGCTATCGCTGCCCGCCAAACGTTTTTTCGCCATTCTGATTCCCGTCCTGTTCGCGCTCAACGTTGCCGCTATGTTCGCCTTTCAATTGCAAGGAGGCGACGCTACTGCGCTTGTCGGCGGGACGGCCATCTTGATTATGCTCGTCATCACGATGCTGACGCACAAGGGCAAGGGGCTTGAGAAAACGACCGGCTATTTGGTAGAAGGCTTTTTGTTTGGCTTTAAAGTGTTTGGTCCCGTTATTCCGATCGCCGCCTTTTTCTACTTGGGCGATTCCGGTTTTCTCGCGATGTTTGGCGAAACGCTGCCCGCAGGCTCCCACGGCATTGTAAATGATCTCGGCGTTGCGCTCGCCTCGGCAGTGCCGGTCAACGGCACAATCGGCGCCATAACGCTTACGGCTGTCGGGGCGGTGACCGGACTCGATGGTTCAGGATTTTCCGGCATTTCACTCGTGGGCTCCATCGCCCAGCTGTTCTCCCATGCCATCGGCTCCGGACTGGCCACCTTAACCGCCTTGGGCCAAGTCGCCGCCATTTGGGTTGGCGGAGGGACGCTGATCCCTTGGGCGCTCATTCCCGCAGCCGCCATATGCGGCGTCGATCCGTTTGAGCTGGCGCGCCGCAATTTGAAGCCCGTGCTGATCGGCCTTGCCGTCACCACGGTTGTCGCTATATTTTTGATTTAAATGTCTTTGAGCGTCTGTATCCAATAAACGCCAACGCCCCTATGATAATCAACAAGCCGGACAGCCAGGCGAATGGACCTGCAATCGGCGAGCGCAAGCTATTCTCCGCACCGGAAGGCTCGGGAGGAACTGAACCGCTTCCATAATCAATGAGCTCGGCGCCCGCTTCGCTATACAGCAAATTCCCGCTGCACAGCGATGTTTCCAGCTTGCCATTTCGTTCGTAGGCATGGACGATATACCGCTCGCCGGTTTGGAAATGTGACCCGCAGGAAGCCGAGCTTTCTGCGGTCAAAACCGTCAGCTCCGGCGTTACCAGCCCTTTCCATACCTCGTGCACCCGAAAGCTGGTTTTAATCGCAGGCACATCGGATTGAAATAACGATTTGCCCGTCGATTTGCTTGCTATTACGGTCCCGTCGAAAACCGCATGGTGGCCGTCCTTGCGCTCTTGAACCGTTCCCGGGCCTATGCAGCTGCAGGCAGCCGCCTTCGGCGGAAACGCCAGCAAGCCGACCAGCAGCAGACAAGCGGTCAGTAACGTCAAGCCTCGATGTAATACAATCATTTCATCAGTCCCCTTCTCTCTATCCCCTGAAGCAACAGGGCTTTAGTAAAAGACGCGCTTTATTAGGAAAATGTTGCGTAATAAGTATGATTTTATAATACCCGTTTCTCCGTCGCGAGAATCGAACGTCCAAAGGCCAAGCAGCCATAGAAAAAAAGCAGCCCTTCCGCAAGGGGAAGCAGCTGCCAGTAGGTTTGTATTCGTTTATTTCATCGCTGACGGCACAGCCTGCGTTTGCGCGGACCGCTCCTCTTCCATTAGCGTGGGCTTCGCCGGCCAAAACGCCCATTTGCCCAGCAGCACCGTAATGGCCGGTACCAGAAACGGCCTTACGATAAACGTATCCATCAGAACGCCGATCGCCGTAATAATGCCGAATTGCACCAGCACTTGAATCGGCAAGCCTCCCAAAACGGCAAACGTAGCTGCAAGGATAAGCCCGGCGGACGTAATGACGCCCCCCGTTTCGGCTACGCCTTCCTTAATGGCCCGGCGCAGCGGCATTTGTGTGCGCTTTTTCCAAATGCTCGAAATCATAAAGATGTTGTAATCCTCGCCAAGCGCGATCAGGAATACGAAAGCATATAACGGAATCGCGCCTTGAATCGCATCGGCTCCCATAAAATGATGCAAAATGATCCAGCCAAGACCCAGCGCCGCCGCATAGGAGAGCAGAACTGTCCCGATTAAATACAGCGTTGCCGTGATGGAGCGCAAGTAAGCCAACAGCAAAATCATAATCAGTCCGATGACCAGCGGAATAATAACCGTATTGTCCCGGTTCGTCAACTCCCTGGCATCGTATTGGGTAGCCGTCTGACCGCCTATCCATACCTTTTGCTGCGAATCGCTGATGCCCGCGTCCGCAAGCGCGCTCTCCGCCGCCTGTCGAAGCGACGGAATGGCGTCCATGGCTTCCTGGGCATATGGATTGGTTGCGAGCGTGACGGTAAAGGCTAACAAATCGGGATCGACCGTGCTCGGCTTAGGCTCCTGAACCCGGTCCACCAGCGGGACTTCCGCCAGCTTGCCCGCGATATCCGCGGCAGCGCCATCCGTCTTCGCAATGACGGTAATGGGGGCCAAGTCCCCTGGCGAGAAGCTGTCCGAGATGACGTCGAAGCCTTCGCGGGAAGGCATATCCTCGGGGAACGACGATAACAAATCATACGTAAATTTGATTTGCGTCGCAAACGTAGCCAATATGCCCAGCACGGCAACGCACGAAATAACGACTGTCCATGGCTTTGCCACCACCAGATGTCCGATGCGCGCGCCAAGCTTTTTGTTCGGGTCGGCTCTGTGAAACGGCTTGCCGCGCTTGCTTGCGCGCTCTCGTTCCATCTCATCCGTGCGGGGCACGAACGGAAAGAACGAAGCCCTGCCCATGATGGATAACAGCGCGGGAATCAAGGTCAAGCTGGCAATGCCCATGATCAGGATCGATAAGCTAAAAGGTACGGCGAAACGATGATAAGCGCCGTATTTCGCCGCAAGCAAGGCGATCAATGAAAGCACGACCGTAAAGCCGCTCATCGCAATCGCGCCTGACGCATCTTTGAAGGCCTGGCGCAGCGCCAGCATTTTGTCTTGCTCCTTCATGAGCTCTTGGCGGAAATGAGAAATAAAGAACAAGCAGTAGTCGGTGCCCGCGCCGAACAAAAGCACAGTCATAATCGCAATCGCTTGGGCGTCAACCGTAATCCAGCCCTCGCTCGCCATCCAGCCCAGCAGCGGGCTCGTCACGACGTATGCAAAGCCTACCCCGATGAGCGGAATAATGGCCAGAATCGGCGAACGGTAAATGACCAGCAGCAGGACAAGCACAAGCAGCACCGTCGCAATAAGGAGCGTAACGTCTGCGCCTTCGAACAGCGCTGTCGCATCCACCGAAATGCCGACCGGACCGCTGACGCGAACGCTAAGCTCACTCGGATCGTCTACAGCCGTATCAAACGGCTTCTGTCCGGATTGCTCCTCCACCAGCCGCTTGATTTCGTCCAGATTGTGCGACAGCACTTCTGTCTCCGTCTGCTCCGCGAAGGATACAGGCAGGACAAGCGTTGTTTGGTCCTCGGAGGCAAATTGCTGCAAGGCGGGCGCCGGCATTTCATGAAGCGGCACAAGCTCGGTTTGCGCCTCCAGCGGCTCCGCAGCCAGCGCCTGCGTGAAGGCTTGCATCAGGCTGTAATCGTCGCCGGTCAAGCCGCTTTCACGATGCCATACGATAAGCGCTGGCACGCCGGAGGTGCCGGGGAACTTTTCCTTGATGATCTGATCGGCCAGCACCGACGGGCTGTCTGATTCCAAATTCGGGGCATTGTTTCGTTCCTCGTCTCCGACAGCGGGCAGGAGCAGCGTCAGCAGCACGGCGATGACGATCCAGGCCGCGAGCGTAACGTAGCGCATTTTTTTCCCGGCAAATAGTTGTGCCCATTTCTCAATCATGTACATAAAGCCTCCATTTCACTTTTTAGCGTTTTTCAGTTAAAATACAAGTTAATCGATTTAATTATATATACCCGAAGGTTAATTAATCAATCATGGATTGTTACAATTTGATGAATGGGGGGCTGGGCAATGGACGAGAAGCCAATTAAACGCAAACCGGGCCGTCCCAAAGGGACAGGCTCATTGGAAACGATGCAGCAAATTTTAAGGACGGCGGCTTTTCTATTTATGGAGCACGGCTTTGAGAAGGTGTCGCTTGATGGCGTAGCGCAGGATTGCAACATTACGAAGGCCAGCGTCTATTATCATTTCAGCAATAAAAGCGTGCTGTTCACGGAGTGCTTGCAATTTACTCTGCAAGTGGCGTACGCACAAACGGCAAAAATATTGGCGGGCGAAGGAACGCTGAAGGAGCGAATGTCCCAAATTGCGTTGCGGCATATGAGTACAGCTTATGTGGATTTTGAAACGATGATGCGCGAGGCCTCCTCTTCCCTTACGGAAAAGCAGGCAACCGCCATCCGTTCGAAGGAGCACGACTTGCATGTTTTGCTCGCGGAAGGATTTCGCAAGGGCATGGAGGAGGGAGAAATTATTCAAGGCGATCCTCAACTGATTGCTTACCTGTTCACCTCGATGATGATGGTGCGTAATCGCAAAGAGATTATAAATGTTCACAATTCCATCTCCCAAATCTCCGAAGACATCGTAAAATTATTATGGGCGGGACTAACGCCCCGTCAGCCTGCTTAACTAGACAACCAGGAGGGATACGATGTTTACAACTGCAATCGGACGCTTGCGCATAATCGGCATTTTGGAAGGAACCTCCTTCCTCGTCCTGCTGCTCATTGCCATGCCGCTGAAATACTGGGCAGATCTCCCGATAGCGGTCACCATTGTCGGCGCATTGCATGGACTGCTGTTCGTGCTTTATTTGCTTGCCGTGCTTAATGTCTGGATCGTCGAACGCTGGTCCTTCTTAAAGGTGCTGCTCGCCGGACTGGCGTCGGTTCTGCCGTTTGGTCCCTTTATCGTGGACAAAAAGCTGCTGCAAAACAGCAAATAACCATAGGCTCCAAGGAGGAAACGGGCTTTTCCCCGATTCACGCTCATCCTCAGCTAGGCATGTCCAAACTCATGGATTTCGGATTCGGCAAATTCCGTCTGAATTTCGATTTTCCGAATCCGATTATCGTCCCTCTCGCGGATAATGAAGGTGGAGTCTTCAAAGGACCATGGTTCGTTCACCGGCAGATCGGGCCTGTGGTTAAACAGCCAGCCGCCGATGGAATCCACCTCTGCGCTGGCCAAATGCAATCCGGACGCTTCATTTACCTCGCTGATTAATGCCTTGCCGTCAACCAGATAGCGATTGCCGGGCAGCCTCTCAATTTCCTTGTCCTCGTCGGCATCAAACTCATCGCGGATTTCCCCCACGATTTCCTCCAAAATATCCTCAATAGTCACCATACCCGCCGTACCGCCGTATTCGTCAAGCAGAATCGCCATATGCACTCTTTCTTGCTGCATGCTGCGAAGAAGCGTTTTGATCGGGGTGACTTCGGGTACGGACATCACCGGCTGCAGCAAATCCCGAATATCCTCCTCTTCTGAGGACGGCTCCTGCAGGAAAAACTGTTTGGTATTCAAAATGCCGACAATATGATCCTTTGAGCCGCTGGCTACCGGAAATCGCGTATATTGCTCCCGTTTGATGATCGCAATATTCTGCTCGCGTGTCCGGCCTGTATACAAGCAGATCATATCCGTCCGCGGGACCATAATTTCCCTCGCTAACCGCTCATCGAAATCAAAAATGCGGCTGACATAGCCGTATTCGCTCACATTTATTTTGCCGCTTTCATAGCTTTCGGAAAGTATAAATCGGATTTCCTCCTCCGAATGCGCTTCATGCTCGCTGGCGGGCTTAAAGCCGAACAAACGGACAAGCCCGTTGGCGGAGCCGTTCAGCAGCCAAATGAATGGAAACATCAGCTTATAAAAGCCAATAATGAGCGGCGCCGTCAATAGGCTGATGCGCTCGGGCATAATAATCGCCAGCGTTTTTGGAAACAGCTCGCCCAGCACGACATGCAAATAGGTCACAAGCGCAAAAGACAAGCCAAACGACAGCAGCGTGCGAAGCTCGGCGCCGAGCGCAAGCCGTTCAAACAGCGGATGAAATAGCTGCTCAATCGTCGGCTCCCCCAGCCAGCCTAGGCCTAACGCCGTTATCGTAATGCCAAGCTGGCATGCGGACAAATAGCCGTCCAGATTGCCCGTCACGCGCGCAACGGCACGCGCCTGTTTGACGCCTTCATCGACCATCTGATTGACCCGGCTTGCTCTAATTCGGATAATTGCAAACTCCGTTGCCACAAAAAACGCAGTCAGCACCAGCAGCGCCGCAAATAACAACAATTTTACAAGCATCATAATCTCCTCTTGTCATGGAATGCGGCGCCCTCTGGGCTAGTACCCGACTTCGACGGAAGCGATCACGACGTAGATCAAATCGTTAACGTCCTGTTTGTCCGGCAAGACAATGCCGCTCGTCGTCAGCATGCCTCCGTCTTGAAGCTCAACCGTCACCTTCCCGTAAGGCAGCGCTGCTTTGACCTGCTCGATGTCAAGCTTCTCCTTGTCGCATGGAAGCGCAAGCTTGACATGAACCTTCATTTCATCCAAGCTGCCGCCAGGCAGCACCGAACGCAGCCCCGGCATCGAGTTGTGATGAATCGCATTCTGCACGGCTCGCACGGAAGCCTTCGTAATGTTCTGGCCATGGAGGTCGCAGCCCATTCCAATTTCTATAAAAAATAAGTTGTCCACTTATACAGCCTCTCCTTCTATGGGGGGTAATTATACGTTTGAAGGCAACTTTAATCCCTTCTGCCACTACCAGGGAACATCGTCATCCGAAGCTGACACAGACGAAGCAGGCTGGCCGTCATACGTCAAATCGTCCGAAAACTCGCTTGCTGCCGAAGGCTTGCCCGTGCCGATAATCGGCAGCAAGTCCGCGAGCTCTTGCGGCTGAAGCAGCTCGACAGGCGACATGCCCTTGTCGAATTGAAAGTGATCTCCTTCGATGACCGCAACGTAGCGGCCATTGTGCTTGGCAATATGAATGGATGCGCCAAAATCGGCGAGCAGCGCTTTGATCGTAATCGCGTCCAGCTTGAACGTAAACGGCAGGTCCGGCTTGATCTCCACCAGCGCGGCCGCTGCCACCTCAACCTGCTCCTGCGGCCACCATTCCTGCAAGTCGCGTTTCTCGCTCGCTGCCCACACCTCGACCGCGTTCTCCTCCTCGCGCCGCTCGGTCGTATCCTCCTCTTGCCATTTCTCGGCGATATACTGCTGCACCATCTCGACGACCTGCTCGCCCATTACTTCCGGAAGCGGCTTTTCATACGATACATATTTCAAAAAATCCTCGAAATAACGCGCATGCGACGCCTGATGAATTTTCAGCTCCCAATGTTCAAGCATTCCATCCTCCGGCATATGCGGATATTGTATCGATTTGATGCTGCGCGCGCTAATCGCCATCTCTACCTGCGAGATCAGATTTCGCTCGTCGGAAATTCTGGCTATTTTAGGCTCGAAATCGCATTTCAGCAAAAATAGAAACGGCTCGTCGAAAAAGGTGTTCAGCGTAGAGAGCGCGATAATGAAGGCGCCTCCCCGCACGGCGCTGGTATCCATGTAAATGCGCACCAGCTCGTCGGCTATGCCTAGAAAACGCTCCTTCGAGTCCGCATCCCGCAGACGCTGAAACAAATTGAAATTCTGGTTGCTGCCGAGCTCATAGCCGGGCTCTACCATAAACCGACCGATTTTGGTAGGTGCGCCCGCCGTATTCGGATTGCGCTCTACTTTGCGCTTGACGATTCGCTTAAATTCCCCGTCCAGAAACTTCTGGATCTCGCTTTCCTCGTAATCGTCCGCCTCCATCGTCTGATAGTGCTTAAACCGCTTGCCGCTTGATGTCGCGCTTTCCTCCCCATCGGTATGGATGACGAAAAAAGATAAATAGTGCATATGAAAATCCACGTTATTCATTCCTCCAGAGCAACTTTTGTCATCACTCTAGCATAGCATATCCGCCGCTCCCTTAACATCAGGCGCAGCAATCTTGCCCGGTTATAACGCTGTACCGCAATGCAGGGAGCGTTCGCAAAAAGCGAATAAAGGAAGACCGCCAAGCAGCCCGAACCCTCGTTCCACAGCAGGAATAACGGGGTGAACGCAAGCATCGCCCAATGCGCAAATTCGCCCCTGCGGGTTTCCCGAATAAATTGCCGCAAGTAAGCGGGGTTGCGGCTTTTCAGCTTTTTTTTGGCGAACCCTCTGCTCATCCAGGAGCCTCCGTCGGGCAGCCGGTCCTTCCAGCATGCAATCGCCAGCCTGCGCTCGTACCAGCTGCCATCTTGCTCGAACCGATGGAGCTTGAGCAGGCCGCGGTCGCGGGCCAGCCAGCGATCAGGCAGGCGAATGGACGCATAGCTAACCCCCAGCGAGATCGCGATACAACCACCTATATTCAGCAGCCATACGCTGCCTGTCGGCAGATTACTTAACATCGACTCTCCTCCCCTTCCACACCACTTTTTTGCGGCCGTACGAAAGAAGCAGCGAATAGGCAAACAGCCCGATAAAAAACAGCAGAAAAACGGGATACAGCAGCATCGTATACCAGCGAAACGTTCCGCACTGCCGCAAGCCGCGCGCGACCGTCCAAACCGCCAGTCCATACAGCGCAAGCGCCGCAGGCGCCTCAGCGCTGCCGAGCGAGGCAACAAGGCGATGCGCGGCGCCGATTAATCCCGACAACCAGATCGAAGTAAGCAGAAGCATCGGCAGCGGAGCGGAGCCAGCCCCCAGACCGATACTTTTCGACCACCCCTGCACCATCTCACGCCAGCCGGCTGCATACATTCGAAAGGCCAGCAGATGCTTGCCAGTCATCGCCGCAACAGGCATACGCGCGGCCTTGAATTGCTTGCCGAGGGCGCAATGCTCCAGAATCTCCGAGCGAATCCGTTCATGCCCGCCAAGCGCAAAATATTCTTCCTTGCTGCAAAGTGCGCAAGGTCCGAATCCGTCCGTCCGCCAGCGCAGTCCGCTTCGCGCCCCCGAGCCGGCAAGCAGAACCAGATTGCAAAAAGCCGACCACTGCTCGCGGAATGTCGGCGCTTCATGATGCGGCTGTACCGTAACAAGCCCTTTTTTTTGCATATGCAGCTTGTTCATCTTCCTTAGAAAATCCGTTTCGGGACGCGTATCCGCATCCAGAAACAACAGCTTGTCGCCTTTTGCCGTCAGCGCCCCCGTCCAGCAGGCCCACGATTTGCCTTGCCAGCCTTCCGGAAGTCGCTCGGCCTTCTTGACGACTGCCCCTAGCCTTGCGGCCACTGCATCCGTACCGTCATCCGAGCCATCGTCTACGACGATCACCTCATAGGGCGTCTCTGTCTGCCCAAGCAGCAGCGGCAGCAGCTCCTGCAAATTATCCGCTTCATTGCGCGCGGGGACAATAACGCTAATTCGGCTGGCAGAGTCTTCGTTCTCCCTGTGCACGAAGGCTCGCGCGGCCTCGCGGCGACTGAACAATGCCCGAACGGGCGGGCCGAACAGCAGGAAGCCTGCCAGCAAGAATAATCCATCCCAAACCATGATCTTCCATCCCTTTCTGCCAAACCTATCTGCTAGCGGTATGCTTTCCACAAAAAGCGTACACAATGGTAGACAGCACGTAATCTAAACTTGCATACATCCAGTATCAACCAAATAGATGAGAAGAAATCAGGAGGATTACTAGTATGGGCAAAAAAATAGTTGTCATTGGAGGCGGACTAGGCGGATTGTCTGCGGCCATTCGGCTCAGAGCAGACGGTCACGAGGTGCTGGTTCTGGAAAAAAATGAACGGGCTGGCGGCAAGCTGAATGTTCGCGAGGGAGCAGGATATCGGTTCGACACGGGTCCTTCCATTCTAACCATGCCGTGGGTGCTGGAGCAATTGTTCGCTTCGGCCGGGAAAGAGCTTTCGGACTATGTGAAGCTTGTCCGGGTCGAGCCGCAGTGGAGGGCCATGTATGAGGATGGCACACAGCTGGATGTGCTCGGAGATCTGCCGAACATGCTTGAGCAAATCGCAACGCTGTCGAAAGCGGATCGGGACCGGTTTATCCGCTATGTCGATTATTGCCGCAAGCAATATGAGTTAAGCATGAAAAGCTTCTATAAACGATCCATAGGCGGATTGTCCGACATGCGGCAGCAGCATTCGCTGAAGGAATTGCTGGCGATGGACCCGATGAAATCGATGGCGCACAAAACAGCGGATTACTTGCGCAATCCGCACTTGCAGCAGCTGTTCAATTTTATGATTATGTATATCGGCTCGTCGCCGTATGCGGCGCCTGCGGCGTTATCCCAGCTCATTTACGTGCAAATGGGGCTGGGCATTTATTACGTGGAAGGCGGCATGTACAACATTGCGACTGCGATGCTGCGACTGCTTGCGGAGCTTGGGGTCGAAGTGCGCACCGGCTGTGAAGTGCTGGAAATCGTGACCGAGCATGGCCGTGCGACCGGCGTTCGCCTTGCGGAGGAAACCATCGCCTGCGATCTCGTGGTCAGCAACCTCGAAGCGGTGCCGATGTATCGCAATTTGCTTGATCAGCATCCGCAAAGCGGCGCGACGCTTCGGAGGTACGCCAAATACGAGCCGTCCGTGTCCGGCTTCGTCATGCTGCTCGGCGTGAACCGCAGCTATGAATCCTTTAAGCATCATAACTTTTTGTTTGCAGGCAAGCCTGAACGCGAATTTCAAGATATTTTTGAATCCAAAAAACCAAGCGTCGATCCTACCGTCTATGTCGGCATCTCGTCCAAAAGCGATCCTTCGCAAGCGCCGACTGGCAAAGAAAACTGGTTTGTTCTGACCCACGTTCCGCCGCTGCGCCCTGGAGAAAGCTGGGAAACCTACCGCGACGCGTATCGCGAGCTTGTGCTTGACAAGCTGGAGCGTATGGGGGCCAGTCGTCTCCGCGAGCATATCGAATGGGAGTACGCCTTTACGCCAAACGATATTGAACGGTTGTATGGCGCCAATGGAGGCTCCATCTACGGCATCGTTACAGACCGCAAGCTTAACGGAGGCTTTAAAATTCCGGCGCGCAGCCCGATTATCAGCAATCTGTATACGGTCGGAGGCTCTACCCATCCTGGCGGAGGAGTGCCCATGGTTACGCTAAGCGGCCAGCTGACGGCGGATTTGATTCAGGAGGATCTGCAGAAGCAGTCCGCTATCGGCTAGTTAGGTAAGGAGCCTGCTGATAGCGGAAGCCTGGCGTGCGCTCCGTATCGTCAAAGCTGCGATGCCAGATGTTTGTTGCTGCCGGCGACAGCGGCGGGATAAGCCAGGACCAGCGGCCGGTGACGGCTCGTCCCTGGCTTTGCTCCTGCTTCTCAAAGCGGAGGAACTGCTCGGATGCCGTGTGATGATCGACGATGCTTGCCCCATGCTGCTTGTAGGAATGAAGCACGGCCACATTCAGCTCGACCAGCGCGCGATCCTTCCACAGGGTGGCATTGGAATGAGTAGACCAGCCGAATGCCTCGGCTACAGCAGGCAGCTGATTGTAGCGCTCGACGTCCGAAAGATTGCGCGCACCGATCTCCGTGCCCATGTACCAGCCGTTAAACGGGGCCGCCTCATAAATGATGCCGCCGATGTCCAGCCGCATATCGGCGATAAACGGAACCGCGTACCATTTCAGGCCCAGCTCGCCAAACGACTGATTGTCCGGGTGAGTCAACGGAATCTCCAGCACGGTATCCTCAGGCAGACGAAACACTTGCGGCGGGCGATCGTTGAACTGCAGGACCAGCGGAAGCAAATCAAAGCGCGTGCCCTCCCCCTTCCAGCCGAGACGCTCGCACTCCTCCGTAAAGGCGAGGGAAGCCGAATCTCCGATGACGCCGGTCTCATCGCGGTAGCCCGCATAGCGGACCAGCTGATGATTCCAGATTCTTATGCGGTTAGCGCCAGTCGTGCAGGCGGGTGGAAACACGGTAATCGCCGGGCGAATACGGCCGCCATTGGTCGCATACCGCATATGCGCCCATATTCGCTCGGACGCCTCCTCCTCATTCTGCACATTCCGCGCGTCGAATACCTCAAGCGACTGCCAGAACAATCTGCCGATACAGCGATTGCTGTTGCGCCAAGCGAGCTTGGCGCCATAGCTGAGCTCCTCGTACGTATGCAGGTAGGTTCCTGTATCCTGAATTTCCTCCCGTATTTGAGCGATGCGCGCAAGCGCCTCCGCTTCGGTTTTGCCAAGCTCAAAGTATGCTTCCCCGATGAACGCCGCCGCCTGCCGCTCAAGCTCCTTGCTCGTCCCTGCTGTAATCACCTAGTTCTCCTCGCCCTCTCTCAGCCTCATCAAAACTCTTCTTTTACGATAAAGCATCGTCGCCGCCTCCGCAACATCGTTCAGCATCCCCCGGTTGATAAACGCTCCGAACAGCATGCCGGCGACCGGAATCATTTGAAACAGCTTCTTCCAGCCAAAATTATCCCTGTAGAGCGTCACCACCTCGCGCCAGCCTTGCAGCTGCGACAGCATTTGCTTACCGCCCTTGTCTGTGTCAATAGCGGCAAGCTCCTCCAATACCGCTTGTTTGCCGACAATGTCCGATGAGGAGAACTGCATCACCTTCACGGCGAAAATTCTTTCCTCTTTGCTTTTCGGGTCAAAGCCGTGGCAAATCGCGATTTCTTGGATGATTTTAAGCGACAAGCCAAGCACGGCCGGAATATCGATTGCGAGCGTAAACAAGCCGCCAAAGCCGGTCGTTGCTCCTTGCAGGGCCGCCATCGATGAACGGCTGCCGGCGAGCTCGGCGGCTGCCGCGTTCATGACGGCAAGCGGCAGCTCGCGTGCCTCCTCCATCGTCAAGGGGTAATCTGGCGCTGTCTCGTTTGGCCTCTGGTTATGCGCATGCGCCTTCAAGCACGCCAATACCGATTTTTCGGAAATAAGATATTTGCCGCCGGTTTGCACGTAGCTGCCGACCTCTTCAACCGCTTGGCCCAGCTTTTCCTGAATGAATTTTGGCGTCAGCTTGTCCAGCACCATAAACGGAAGCCGGCCCAGCTTCTCCCAGAACCATATGTCCTTCTGCTCTCGTTCCCATTTCTCTATGTCCAGCAGGGCTGCGGAAAGTTCCGCCTTTGATTCCACCGTTGCCATCTCCTCCACGCTCCTTATGAACGTATAATACGCCGAACCCGGCATAACGGATTCGGCGTTCACAAAATGGACGGAATTGGCTTAACGAATCAGCGGCGTCAGTTCTCCGCGATAGAGCAGCTTCAGCTTGTGCAGCGCTCTTGTGCAGCCTACATACAATAGCTTGGCATCCAGCTCGGAATAAGCCTCCAGGCCGGCATCGGCGACGAGCACCGCATCAAATTCCAGCCCTTTGGACAAATAGACCGGGACGACCGACAGGCCGCCGCCGTAAGCGGGCTGCTTGCTTTGCACGAGCGAAGCCTCTAAACCGCCTGCAGTCAGGTGGTTGTAAATCCATTCGCATTCGCGCTCGGTCCGTCCAATGACAGCGATCGTCTCGAAAGCTCCCGCCGCTTGCCAAGCTTGGACGTCCGCCGCAATCGCATCCAGGTGGGCGTTCTCATCCACCTGCTCCAGCGCGACCTCGTCACCGCTGCGGAATACCGGCACGGCGTGCTTCACTTCTCCCTCCATGCCGCTCAGGATGCGGTTGGCAAATTCAATAATTTCCGTCGTCGAGCGATAGCTGCGGTTGAGCTCATGATAGCCCGTTTGCTCTGTCTCGAACAGATCCGTAAGCTGCTGCCAGCTCTGCACCCCTGCATATGCATGGATGCCTTGCTGCAAATCTCCCAGCACAGTCATGGATACGGAGCGTTGGCATTTGCCCAGCACGACAAGCTGCAGGGGTGAATAATCCTGCGCCTCGTCAATGACGATATGATCGAACGGCGCCTTAGGCAAGCCGTACAGCTCCAATTGGATGTATGCGAGCGGCGCCAAATCCTCGGACGCGGCCTCGCCTTGCTTCAATCTGGCGGCAGTCGCCGACGCGATCGCCTTTGGAATCGCGCTTGACGCCTGCTTGCCGGAAAATAAAGAAGCGTACAGTCCCAATGCAGTATACGAAGGAATTTTTTTGGTGAAGCTGTTGAATCTGGACAGCGCCTTGGCCCTCACCTTTTTGTCGGCAATGCCCCTCAGCTTCATCTCCGATTCAAACCAGCGGCGGATACGGCTCACGAGCCGGTCCCGCTTCTTCATAAGCGTTTCCTCGCCATAATCCGTTGCATACCATTCCGACATCTGGCCCGGCTTTAGGACGAGTCCATCGATAGGCTCAAAAGGCTGAGTTGGCACAATCGCACGCTCAAACTCGGCCATTCGCTCATCCAGCAGCGCTTTAAAGGCCAAGCTTCCCTTGAATGTGCCCGGCGCTTGCTCAAGGTCCGCCAGCGATCGCCGCTCCTCGAACCAATGCTGCAGCGTCTGCGCCGGATCGCTTAGCTTAACGCTTCGCTCCAGCAGGTCTACCGTCCAATCGCCGAAGGTCGTCTGTTGTATATCACCGACGCCCAGCTCAGGCAAGACGCCTGAAATATAATCGAGGAACATCCGGTTCGGTGCAAAGATAATCATCCGCTCCGCCCTCATCCTGTCCGCATACTGATACAGCAAAAAAGCGAGCCGGTGCAGCGCCACCGTCGTTTTTCCCGATCCGGCAACCCCTTGTATAAACAACGCCTTGCTGCGGTCCGCGCGAATAATTCGGTCCTGCTCCTCCTGTATCGTCGATACGATATCCCGCAGCTTGTTGTCCTTGTTCTCGCCAAGCCGGTACAGAAGAAATTCGTCAGTGACCGCCTCGCCCTCCTGACCGCGCACATAGCTGTCGACCAGCCTTTGAAGCTCTCCCTGACGAATCATAAAATTTCGTTTTAAATGCACATAGCCGTTTACTTCCCCGTCCGGCGATTCGTAAGCAACCGGAGCATCGCCGCCGGTAAAGGAATAGAATACGCTGGCTGCGGGCGCGCGCCAATCGATGACAAGCAATTCATTCGAGCCCCGCCTCGCTACGCCCGCCTTGCCGATATATAGCTCTTTGGAACGTTCGCCCGGCAGCTCCTGGAAATCGATGCGGCCGAAATAAGGCTCCTTGCGTGAAATTTCAAGCCGCAAACGACGCTCCTCTTGCTGCAAATCGAGCATTTGCTCGGTAAAATCGTCGCCCTTGTAGCGCGGACCAATGTCAGCAAGCTGTAAAACGATATCGCGCAGAGCCTCCTGCAGCCGCTGCTGCTCCTCTTGATAGGCACTTTGAACCGTCAAGTCAGTTACCTCCTAAAAGTAAGTAGTATTTCAGCCTTCACCCTATCAGCCCTGCCAGAAGCAGATGAAAAGAGCAGCATCGCCCCGCTCCGCCTGGAAGCGTGGCCTGCTGCTTGAAACGAAAGATAGGCAAGCGTAAGCCTTTCGCTTATACTTGCCGCTATATTTCCACGCTTGAGAGCGTAAACGCCGTCTTCCTGGCGGCATTCTCCGTTCATGCGCCGATGAAGCGCGATTTATGGCCAACAGGTAAAATAGGAAATTAACTATAGCATATTACCAGTTGCAGAGCAATCATTCGAATTGTTCCACTCCGCTCACGCCGCCTTTTCCACCTCCGTTATTGAGCCGTACCCGAGGCGATCAGCCAAACGACGAACAACAGCAATAGCAGGTTGAGGCTTAGCAGAAACGGAACGCCTACCGTAAAGGAGCGGTGCTTCGTTTTATGACGCCACACCTTCATGCCGAGCAGCGTTCCTGCCGCTCCACCGATTGCGCTTATCAAAAACAGTCTTTGCTCCGGAATGCGGCGGCGCTTCCCCGAGGCTCTGGCGCGACGCT
This sequence comes from Paenibacillus sp. SY21-1, assembly GCF_005222705.1. Lineage (GTDB taxonomy): Bacteria > Bacillota > Bacilli > Paenibacillales > Paenibacillaceae > Pristimantibacillus. The sequence goes on from NZ_STGF01000022.1 coordinate 103,092, forward strand.
TGTCTATGCCCATCGCGGCAAACGCGATGGCATTGATTGCCGCCATATAGATAAATACGATTAAAAATGCCGTTTGCACCTTCGGCTCCTCCTCTCCAAACATGCCGTTCCCTCCGCCATCTGCGGGGATGGCTGACTCGGCCGATTGTCCCGCTTAGCGCGGCGGCCGCGGCTTGGCGCGATTGGTAGCGACAGCCTCATACGGATCATCCGGCCAGTAATGCTTCGGGTATCTGCCCTTCAAATCCTTTTTCACTTCAAAATAGGCATGCTCCCAGAAGCTTTGCAAATCGCTGGTCACCTGCACCGGTCTTTGGGAAGGGGACAGCAGATGCAGCGTGACAGGCAGCTTGCCGCGCGCAAGCCTCGGCGTTTCCCGCAATCCAAACAGCTCTTGCAGCCGTACTGCCAGCACCGGCGCGGCGGGATTGCTGTAATCGACCGGAATGCGGGAACCGCTAGGCACAACAATATGGGTCGGCACCTGCTCGTCAAGCTCTTTCCGCTGCCGATACGTCAGCAGGCTTTCCAGCAGCGAGACTATTTGCAGCTTCTGCAGTCCGGCACGGCTGCGAATGCCGTACAGATGCGGCAGCAGCCATTCCTCCGCCGCTGCAAGCAGCCCTTCATCGCTGGCATCCGGCCAGTCGCCGCTGCTAAGCGACATAAGCGCCATCCGCGCCTTTAGCTGCGCGGCTTGCCTCGACATCGGCAGCAGCGCGAATCCCTCGCGCCGAATGACGGACAGCAGCAGCGAGGCGGCAGCCTCCTCGTTTACGCTTTGGCTCGGCGTTTCCTTCAGCACAATTGCGCCAAGCCGCACGCGCGCTCTGGCGCGAATCGCCTGCGCCGACTCCTCCCATTCCAGCGTTTCCTCGCTCGTTACGTAGTCGCTTAAATAACGCTCTATTTCATCAGGCTCCAGCTCGGCAGCGAGCCGGATGCGACTTTCTGCGCCCGTGTCGTCCAGCTCGCAGGCGACCAAAAACGCCGAGCGCGACAGCGGCTGCGCCTCGGCAAGCGCCGCCCCCCGTCCCCCTGACAGCAAGTACCTGCCATCCTCCCTTCGCCGTGCAATACGGTCCGGGTAAGCAATGGCAAGCAGGACGCCCAGAGACGGCAAGCGGCCGGCAACCGCCTGCAGCGGATTAGCGCCAGCTCCCGCTTCGTCTTGACGCTGCCCAGCTTCATTCGGCATCTCCTGAGGCAACGGTAAGGTTCGCTCCCACTGCCGCGCCTGCGCAAGCAAGCGGCTCGCTGCGCCGGCTTGCGGATGCCCGCTTCGTCCGCTGCCAAGCTGCCTGATAAGATCCAATCTTAGCTGCACATCCACATTGCGCTCCTGTGCAAGCAGATCCCGTTCGCTAAGCAGCGCGGCCAGCTCGCACGCTGCGCGCGCCGCTCCCAGGCGAGCGCCGCTCACAAGCATGGCGCCCAAACGGGGATGAGCGCCAAGCTTGGCAAGCTGCCTGCCCAGAGCTGTCGGCTTGCCCGCGCCGTCAAGCGCTTGCAGCTGCTGCAGCAGGGCAACTGCCTGCTCCCACGCGGCTGCCGGCGGATACGTTAGCCAATCCAGCTCCTGCGGATCGGCAATGCCCCAAACCGCCAGCTCAAGCGCCAGCGGCGCCAAATCCGCATCCAGCAATTCGGGCGCGCTTTGCTCAGGCAAGTACGGCTGCTCTTGCTCTGTCCACAGCCTGTAGCAATGTCCGGGCGCAAGTCTGCCCGCTCTCCCTCTTCGCTGGTCCGCTGACGCCTGAGAAACCGGAATCGTATCCAGCCGCGTCATTCCGGTGCGCGGCGAGAAACGCGGAACACGCATGAGTCCGCTGTCCACCACGACCGTGACGTCTTCAACGGTCAAGCTCGACTCGGCTATCGACGTCGCCAGCACGACCTTGCGCGTGTTCGGCGCGGATTTAGCGATAGCGGCATCCTGCCTATCCAGCGGCAGGCTGCCATGAAGCTGTTCGACCCGCGTCGAGGAGGGCAAACCCGACGCTGCCAGCCATCCGGCCGTCTTGCGAATTTCCGCAGCGCCAGGCAGAAATACGAGCACATCCCCCTCATGCTGCCGAAGCGCTTGGACGATCGTTTGGCCGATTGCCTGCTCCAGCGGAGCCGTGCTCCGGCGAGCGGCGTAATGCGTGGCGACCGGATAAGCGATTCCTTCGCTGCGAATGACCGGCGCGCCTCCAAGCAGCGCGGCAAGCGGTTCCGCCGCAAGCGTCGCCGACATTACGACTAGCCGAAGCTCCTCGCGAAGCAGCGCCTGCGACTGCAGGCTGAGCGCAAGCCCCAGATCGCCATGCAAATGGCGCTCGTGGAACTCGTCAAAAATAACCGCTCCCACGCGCTCCAGCGCCTGATCCGCCTGCAGCATGCGCGTAAGCACGCCTTCCGTAACAACTTCTATTCGTGTCGCCTCGCTTACCTTCGTATCCAGCCGTACCCGGTAGCCGACCGTATGGCCGACCTGCTCGCCGAGCGAAGCCGCCATAAAATGCGCGGCTGAACGTGCGGCAAGCCTGCGCGGCTCCAGCATGACGATCTTTTTTCCAGCCAGCCAGGGCTCTTCGAGCAGCGCCAGCGGCACCCGGGTCGTTTTGCCGGCGCCGGGCTGGGCCACGAGCACGGCATTAACGCCGTTGCGCAGCGCCTCCCTAAGCCGGGGCAGAATCTCATCTATCGGCAATGGCTTCAAGCCATCCTCCTCCTTCGCCCGTTATTTGACTATTCTCATCATCTGCACGACCGGCCGGTTATCTCCCGGCAGCGCCGCTTCCTTGCTTAGCAGTTGCGATGAGCCGTCCCCATCCAGAAAAATGCCGTCTACGAGCTTGTCCGACCCTATCGTTTCAATAATGGCTTCCCGAAACGCCGCGAGCGTGCCCTTTGTTTCGCTGACGATCAGATACAGAGCTCCCCGGCTGTCATAGACAGCGGCAGACCGAAGCCGGTCGTCCAAAGGAAATGGCGCATGCTCGGCGGCGATCTGCTCCTGCCAGCGGCTATCGTCGCCAAGCGTCATGCTGATGCCTCCTTGCGCCCAAAATCGGGTCCTGTCTTTTACTTTTAACTGGGACGCTTGACCTGCGATTTGAACGCTAAGCGAATCGGAGGCGCCGTCCCATACAAGCGTACCGCGGTCATATTTCACATTTTCGCCGCCCGAGCCGTATTCGCCTACCCCCTTGTTAACGGAAAAGCCGTCCACCACAGCGATGCTGAGCAGCTGCTCGCCAAAGAAAAAGCCGCCGTTGATGCCTGTTTTCCCGGCTGAGGCCACATTGCTCTGAATGGCTTCAAGCGTTACGAACGCAGGCTTCGTCTGCAGCGCATGAAGCTTCATCCCGTTGCTGGACGTCGCGCTCAGGTACCGGTAGTGCAGCGTCTGCTCAGGCCCTGCTTCCCGTCCCGCGTCGCGGTTTCCAATCGTTGCAAGCATGACATAAAAAATAAAACCGAATACGAGCATAACGCCAAGCAGCACGCCGCTTACGATCCATGCTCTTTTTTTGCCGCTCATTGCGACTTCCTTGTCCTCGGTCAAAACCCGCTCGCCCTCCCTCTTTATTTAAACCAGCCTTTTATTCGAAACCATGCATACATGCTGACTCCGATGACCAGCATGACCAGAATAATGGTCAAGTAGCCCCATTGCCATTCCAGCTCCGGCATATTGACGAAATTCATGCCGTAAATGCCGGCAAGAAACGTTAACGGCATGAAGATCGTCGTAATAACCGTCAGCGTTTTCATAATCGTATTCATCCGGTTTGACGTATAAGAAATATAGCTGTCGCGCAAGTCGGCGGTCATTTCCCGATTCGCGTCCATCATCTCGGAAAGCTTCAGCAAATGATCGTAAATGTCATGATAAAAGGCCAAATAAGGCTTGATGGCCGGTATTCGGTCCGAATTGACGAGCCGGTACAGCAAATCCCGCATGGGCACGATCGTTTTGCGCAGCCGCAAAAGCCTGGCCCGAATGCTGAATATCGCGTGCATGACCTGCTCGCTTGGACTGTCGCCGCTGCTGATTTCAATATCAAGCAATTGATCCTCAAGGGCATACATCGCCGGAAAGTACTGGTCAACCAGATTATCCATAACCAAATAGGCCGCAAACAGCTGGCCTTCGTCGCCGATTTTGCTGCTTTGCTGCAGCTTCAGCCTTGCCTGCTCAAGCTCCGGTGACGGCTCATAATGAAACGTGACAAGAAAGCGGGAGCCAATGAACATATTCACTTCGTTGACCTTCAGATTGTGCTGCTCAATTTCATGCAGAACGAGAAAATGAACGTCATCGTAGTGGTCCAGCTTAGGCCGCTGGAGCAAATGGTAGCAGTCCTCGATCGCGAGCGGATGGAAATGAAAAAAAGTTTCCAGCAGCCTGCACTCCTCTTCGCTTGGAGCGCAGAAATCGATCCAGTACCATGCCAGATCGGCTTGCTTTAAGTGTTCGATGTCAAGGTCCGTCTTCCACTGCTTGTCCTTTGTATACCCGATAATATGTAGAATCGTTACCCCTCCCTTGTACGACTTATTCATTGTACACAAGGCTGGCAAGCAGCGCTATCCCTCTCGTCTCTGCGCACTTCACGCCAAGCATGGGGGACCGCAGCAGCCAGGCGGCAGTCTACTCCTCCTGCTGCGTTCGGGTTGCTTCCAGCACAGCGGCATAGACGGCTTCGCCGATGAGGCAGCCGATAGATGTGGCCGCGCCCGCATACTCGTGGCATACGCCCCACTCGGGCCGACCGCTGACGCCGATTACAATGGCATCGGTCGTCGTGCCGGTGGCTGGCAAGCCGCTGGCCCTCTCGACGATGCCAAGCTGCTGCAGGGCGGCAGTCTTCGCTTCCGTTGCCGTAATCACGGCATTGACCATCGCCGAGTGCGTAAGCTGACCGTCAATTAAAACGACCGTATTAATGGTTCCCGGCGCGTACGCCGGGAACGCTGGACGCGGCATGCCGGCGCGTGCCGCATTGCGCGTTCCTGACGTTACGCAGCAAAGCATATTAAAACGGTCGCCCTCCGCCTCTTGAATCGAAGCGTGCGTCAGCTTCGCAGCCGTGATCAAGCCGATCGTACGGTTCGGATCGCAGCGCCACGCCTCGCATTGACTGATTATATCCTGGACAGGATGCTCGCACCGGTAGCTCAGAGGCACCTTCCAGTTTACGATCCGGTCGGCAAATGAAAACCCGCCCGGGTGCACAGCGCTGCTTAAAGCAAGCAGCGGCTGGGGGAGCGCCGTTTCGATTCGGTCTTCCTTCAGCCGAATTCGCAGTTCCGGCCATAAGCCGGACTCGAATAGCTCCTTGCTGCGGAAGGGCTGGCTCATCGTCCCGTTTCCCCCTCGTCGCGATGCATGCCTAATACGTGTTCCAAGGCGCCCAGCAGCCGCTCGTTTTGCTCGCGCAGCTTGACGGCGAACCGAACATAGGTGTGATCAAGTCCGGCGAACCGCGAAGCATCGCGAACAAGTATGCCGAGCTTGCCAAGCTCAAGCTGGAGCATGCTTGCGCTAAGCCGGCACGTGCATGGAAGACGTGCGAGCACATAATTGGTCACGCCGGGATAGACGGTAAAACCCAGCTGTTCAAGCCGTCCGGAAAGCCATGGCCGCTCCTCTTGCAGCCAAGCGATCGTCCGCTTGGCGTACTCTTCCTCCTCAAGCACGGCTTCTCCGATCAATTGGGAGAGCGAGTTGACGCTCCATGGCACTTGCAGCCTTCTGACCTTGCCGAGCGTCTGCGGCATTCCCACCATATAGCCGAGCCGGATGCCGGGAATCGCATAAAATTTCGTCATGGACCGAATGACAAACAGCTTCTCATGACGAACCGCCTCCTGAACGAGGCTGTAGCTTTCCTCTTCCGCGACAAAGTCCATAAACGCTTCGTCGACGACGACTGTCGCTCCTCGCTCCAGCAACAGCCCGATAATCTCGGGCTCGACCAACTGGCCCGTAGGATTGTTAGGCGAGCCCAGCATAAATAATGCGCCTGCCTCGGCCAGCTCGACAAGCCTCTCCCGGTCGGCCTCCAGCTTAAAGCCGCCTGCTTCCTCCAATAAAAGCTCGGTGACGCTGCCGCCCGATTTGCTGACGGCATCTGCATACTCGGCAAAACACGGCACAGCGAGCACCGTCTGTTCGGGCGCTAGCGCCCGAACAATCAAGTCGATCAGCTCGGCTGCGCCGTTTCCGACTACGATATTGCGTTCCTCAATGCCATGCCGGATCGCGAGCCTGCCTCGCAGGCCGCGAACGGCAGGGTCCGGGTACCGCTCGATATGCTCGGCGTAACCAAGCAGCGTCCGCCGTACAGCATTCGGTGCGCCAAATGGGTTCATATTGGAGCTGAAGTCGATAAATTGCTCGGCGGGCAGTCCAAACGCCTCCTCCGCCGTCCGTAAATCTCCTCCGTGTCCGTACCTTTCCAGCATGCTAGTATAGCCTCCCTTTCTGTTCAAGCGGGCTTCATTCATCCCGTTTTTCGTTGTAGGCTTTGCCCGATCAGGCTGCCAGCGCTCCTACAGCTGCGAGCAGCAAAATCACCTCGATGGCTTCATTCATCGCTCCGTATGTATCACCGGTCAAACCGCCCAGCTTGCGGTTCAGCCACATCGCGAGCAACGTGCCGCAGCCGATTGTCAGCAGCAGCCCCGATGCCATAATAAGCAGCACCATGGCTGCGGACCAGCCGCCTGCGGCAAGCGCCAGCAAGCAGACAGCTCCGCATACGCACAGAGAGGCAGCGGCCCCTCTCCAGGTCGTGCCCGCAAACAGCGCGCCAAGCCCTTCTCCCTGACGGGCCGCTCTCCAGCCGGCGATGGCGACAGCCATCCATGCCCTGCCCCACACCGGTATAATGGCCAGCAGCGACAGCTCCGCGGAGGACGGCTGCAGCCGAAGCAGCTCGCCGAGCAGCGCAGCTTTGAGCAACAGCAGCAGCACGGCCGCGATGACTCCCATTGCGCCAACCCGGCTGTCTTTCATAATTTCCAGCATCCGTTCGCGCGAGCGATGGCTGAATACGCCATCGGCCGTATCCATCCAGCCATCCAAATGTAGAGCGCCGCTCAGAGCCGTCCAAATTACGAGCGTCAGCACGGTAGCTGGCGGCGCAGGCAAAAATAGAAGGAGCAGCCAGCCTGCGCATGCCGTACACCAGCCGATCAGAAGGCCCGCCAGCGGAAAATAGATGACGCTTCGCGACAGCACCTGCGGCTCGAACGGAACCGCGACCGGTATCGGCAGTCTCGTTAAAAATTGAAAGGCGGCTATAGCCGCCTGCAAATGCAGCTTTAATGAATGGCCAGCCACAGTCCAATCACCCCCAAGAAAAGAATCAGACTTACGCCATACAGAAGCCGCACGGTATGAATGATGTCGCTTGGCGCCAGCGGCCTACGAGGCCATCCCATTCTTGCCCGCTCGCTCTGTACGCCGAAATAGCTGTTCGTGCCGCCAAGCTCAATGCCGAGCGCTCCGGCAACCGCCGCTTCGGGAATTCCGCTATTCGGACTTGGATGCCTGCCGGCAAACACTATAACGGACTGAATAGCCTTTCTCGCGTCCATGCCGGGCATTAGCAACGCCGTAAACGCCAGCAAAACACCCGTCAGCCTCGCCGGAACCCAATTTAGCGCATCGTCGGTACGAGCCGAGCACCAGCCAAAATGCAAATAGCGGTCGTTGCGATAACCGACCATTGAATCTAGCGTATTGGCTGCACGGTACAGCATCGCAAGCGGAGCTCCTCCAAGCAATGCGAATAGCAAGGGAGAGACGAGGGCATCCACGATGTTCTCCGCTACCGTTTCGACAGCCGCTCTGGAAATGTCGCGTTCATTCAAATGCTGCGTATCCCTGCCCACAATATAGCCGACAAAGCGGCGAGCCTCCGCAAGATTGCCTGCGATGAGTGGAGTGTATACCAGCAGCGCGGCTTGCTTGAGGCCTTTTACCGCAATCGTCGTCGAAATAAACCATGCGCTTACGGCGTAACCAAGCCACACATGCACAGCGCTCGCCGCCCACGCCGTCAGCCACATCGCCCCCGTGGCCGCGGCGAGCGTCAGCAGCGTCAGCAACACGCCCCGCAGCTTGACGGTGCCGGAGGAGAACGCATGCCCTTCAGGGATCAACAATCGCTCCAGCCAACGGATCAGCCTGCCTAACAATATGACGGGATGAATCGGCCGCTGCGGATCGCCAACAATCCAATCGATGAGAATGGCCGCTGCGCATAGCAGCAGCAATTCCTGAAAGGAATACATCATCACAGCTGCTCCCACCTGAAGGCTTGCGACTTCAGCTCGACCGGAATGCCGGCCGTTACGAGAAATACACGGTCGCAAATCGCAGCGATACGCTGATTAAGCCGCCCCGCTTCATCCCGGAAGCGTCTGCCTAACGGATAATCGGGCACTATGCCGTCGCCGACCTCGTTAGTAACAATAAGAAGGGGATGCGGATAAGCTTCAATCGCAGCGAGCAGCCGCCTAATCTCTGCCTCAAGCTGCTCCTCGGCACAGTCAGCTTGCTCGGTGAGCAGCATCCAATTGGTAAGCCACAGCGTTACGCAGTCCAGCAGCACCGCCGGAGGGCGGACCGATGCATTGGCGCCAGCTTCGTTGACTGTGTCTGCAGCCGCTGCCTGTTTATCAAGGTTGCCTTCTCCAGAGGTTTCCTGCGCCGGCTGCTTGGCCATATTCGTTAAAAAGGCCGCAGCCTCGTAGGGCTCCTCCACCGTCTCCCAAGCAAAGCCGGAAGCCTGCCTAAGCTGCCGGTGCCTGCCAATTCGTTCCTTCATTTCCGAATCGTAAGGCTGGCACGTCGCGATATATACGCCGCGTTCCGCGCAGCGCAGCGCATATTGCTCGGCAAAGGAGCTTTTTCCGCTGCGCGCCCCGCCCGTTATCAATACAGCCATGCTCCATCTCCTATTCTCTCGTTACCCCGGCGCTTTCAAAGGTGGCCATCTCGTTCATTAACAGCAACGCCGCATCGATGAAATGAAAGCCCAGAACAGCGCCTGTTCCCTCTCCCAGCCGCATTTCCAGCTGCATCATGGGCTTAAGGCCCATTGCGCCCAGCGCTCCGGCGTGGCCTTGCTCCTGCGACAAATGCGATGCGATCATATACGGCAGCACGCTCGGCGCAATTTGGACCGCGAGCAGCGCAGCGGCGGATGAAATATAACCGTCAAGGACGACCGGGCAGCCGGAAGCGGCAGCCCCGATTGCGACGCCAGCGAGTCCGGCAATTTCCGCACCGCCGACGGCCGCAAGCACGCCGATCGGATCTTCCTTGTCAGGGGCGTTAACGGCAATCGCTCGTTTGACAACTTCCACTTTTCTGCGCCAGCCCTCGTCATTTATGCCTGTGCCGCGGCCGACCGCCTCCTCTGGCGGCATGCCGGTCACTAGGCTTGTAATGGCCGCGCTCGCCGTCGTATTGCCAATTCCCATCTCTCCCGTAGCGAACAGCCGGATTCCCTTTTCAGCCTGCTCCCGCGCAAGTTCGACGCCTGCCATTAACGCCCGCAACGCCTCCATGCGCGTCATCGCGGGACCCTTGGCCATGTTTGCTGTACCTCGGACAATGTTTCGGCTGATCAGCCGTTCATGCTCCAGTGAAGCGGCCACCCCGAAATCCGCACATACAACCTCTGCGCCTGCTTGCCGGGCAAGCACATTGACCGCAGCTCCGCCGTTCAGGAAATTCATAACCATTTGCGGCGTGACCGCAGCAGGAAAGGCGCTAACCCCCTCCTCGCAGACGCCGTGATCCCCGGCGATAACGATGACCGCTTTGCGACGCAGGTCGGGCCACAGCTCCCCGCCGATGCCCGCCAGCTGATACGCCAGCTCTTCCAGCTTGCCCAGGCTGCCGGGCGGCTTCGTAAGTTGCGCCGAATGCTGACGCGCCTTTTCGGCCGACGCCTCGTCAAACGGACGGATGCTGTTAACGATATCTGCCAACTCCGCTTCGAGCTTGTTCTGCACCTTCTCATCCTCCAGTTCATCCATCGTTTGGTTTCGGGTCAAACTCCCGAGCAGTCAGCTTGCTCCCGCCGGGACGAAGCATAATTTGCGGAGCTCCGCTTTGCGGATGCGCCAGTACAGCAGCTTCAGTGCGGTACACAAAGGAAATCAGCTTTTCATCAAGCACCTCTGCAGGCGGGCCGAAAGCGGCAATCCTGCCCTCATGCAGCACAAGCAGCTCTTCGCTGTACAAGGCAGCCAAGTTTAAATCATGCAGGACGGCGACAACCGTTAGCTCCCGCTTTTGCTGCCATTCTCTTACGGTGTCGAGCAATTGAACCTGATAGCCGATATCCAGATAAGTCGTCGGCTCGTCCAGCAACAGAACGGAAGGCTCTTGCGCGATCAGCTTGGCCAGAGCGACGCGCTGCCGTTCGCCGCCGCTTAGCTGATCAAGTCTGCGCTCCGCCAGCCGGGTCAGTCCCATCGCGTCCAGCGCGTTATCGACAACGGAGGCCCCGTCGCTCTCCTCTTTGCCAAGCCAGCTTTGATAGGGATACCTGCCCATGCTGACGACCTCGCGCACCGAAAACGCCGCGGGGGGCAGACCTCCTTGCTGCAGCACGGCCAGCTTTTGCGCCAATTCCTTGCGTGGATAACTCCTGATGCTCTGACCATTCAGCAAGATTTCCCCCTGCACGGGCTTTGCAAAACCAGAGAGCAGGTGCAGCAAAGTCGATTTGCCGACCCCGTTCGGCCCGATAATGCCGTATAGCCGTCCTTTGCGAAACGTGCAGGTTAAATTCTCCAGCACGGCGCGGCCTCGAATATGCTGAACAACGTTTCGGACTTCAATCATGGAAGCGTGTCCTCCTTTAGCTTGCGCCGATGCAGCAGATAAGCGAAAAACGGCGCGCCTAGCAGCGCGGTTACGACGCCAAGAGGGATTTCCCTTGGAGACATGATCGTTCTCGCGAGCGTGTCCGCCCATAAGACGAAGATCCCTCCGCCTATAGCAGACAGCGGAATAAGAATGCGATAATCGGGGCCGGCAAGCAGGCGAATCACATGCGGCACAACGAGACCCGCAAAACCGATCACGCCGGATACGGAGACGGCCGCAGCCGTAAGCAGCGTAGCGCAGAGGAGCACGGCCAGCTTCGTTCGCTCGACATGGACGCCCAGATGAGCGGCATGCCGCTCGCCTAGCACCAGCAAATTGAGCTGCCTGGCATACACAAGCAGGGCAGGCAGCGCGATGGCCAAAAACGGCAGCACCAGATACAGATTGTCCCAGCTTCGCAAGGCAAGCGAGCCCATCAGCCAGAATAAGAGTTGATTGACGACCCCTTGCGACAACGAAATCATAAAGGAAACGAAAGCACCAAGAAATGCTTGCATAATGACACCGGATAAAATCAGCGTTTCGATCTGCATCAAGCCTTTGCTGCGAGAGAGCCAGAACACTCCGGCAATCGTAGCCAGGCCGGTCAAAAAAGCGACAAGCGGAATCGTCCACATGCCGATCAGCGTCTGAAAGCCGAATACGATCATAAAGGCGGCGCCCACGGATGCTCCCGAGGCCACGCCAAGCGTATACGGATCAGCCAGAGGATTGCGCAGCACCCCCTGAAAGCCGGCCCCCGCGGCTCCAAGGCAAGCTCCGACAAGCACGGCTAGCAAAATGCGAGACAGCCTGACCTTCGTGACGATCGCGATTTCACCCGCCGAATAGGCAAGATGCTCATCCGACATCCACGGCAACTGATGGATGAGAATGGTCCACACGTCTGAGAGGGATATGCCCGCTGAACCGATGGACAGACTGACAACGACAGAAACGGCAAGAAGGAGCAGGGCTGCCCCTCCGTACGTCACCAGCTTTGCGTGTAACATCGTTAGTCGACAAGATCCGGATGAATCGCTGCGGCAAGCTCAAGCAAACCGTCCGCCAAACGCGGTCCAGGGCGTACAAGCGGATCATTGCTCACCTTAACCATTTGCTTGTTCTTTACTGCGTCGATAGCTCTCCAGCCCGGGCGGCTTTCAATGCCTTGTACAATCGGGCTTGGCTCTTCGCCAAAATCCGGGTAAATGATCAGCGCAGGATTTTGCGTTACAACTTCCTCCGCGCTCACTTCGAACCAGCCTGGTTTCGCTGCTGAAATATTGACGCCTCCTGCAAGGGTGATCAGCTCGTCCAGAAAGGTGCCCGAGCCTACCGTCCAGCCCGGGGAAAACTCAAGATATACCTTCTTTTTCTCAGCAGCCTTGACAGCTTCGGCAACTTCCTCCTTCACCTCGCGCATCCGCTTGGCAACGGCCTCCGCTTCCTTGTGCATGTCCAGTATTTCCCCAAGCGTCTCCACTTTGGAGATAACGGCATCATAGGTTGTCGGATCGGTCGCATATACCGGAATATCCAGCTCCCTCAGCTTTGTAATCGCATCCGCATTCATAGAGGAGGAGGCGATCACGAGCTCGGGATCAAGCGCCGCGACGGCTTCCACATTCGTCGTAACGTCGCCGATTTTTGCAATACTCTGAGCCTCGGACGGATAGTTGCTGTTTTCGTCCACGCCGACAACCCGTTCTCCGCCGCCAATGGCAAAAACCGTTTCCGTCTCGCTTGGCGCAAGCGTAACGATGGTTGCTGGCGCATGCTCGAATGTCAGCTCCGCTCCGGTATCGTCTTTAATGGTAAATGGATAGGAAGCAGGCTCTTTGGTGGCCGATGCTTCGGCCGTCGGCCGACTGTCCGCACCTTCCTTTTCCGTATTCGCCGTTTGTCCGCATGCGGCCGTCATGATAACAGCCAGCGTCATAAACAGGGCAATAAGGGATCGGGTCAATGGATGTTTACGCTTATTCATTCGTCATGCACTCCTCATGGTTGTAATCGTCAGGACTCGCAACGGTTTCCGACAGCGGACGGGAACATACGTCACGCGATCCCTATTAGCATACCTAACTTGTTTCAATTGTAAGCTCCGTGGTTTCTGCCCCAACGTTTAGAAGGCGCCGCGGACATCAAGCTGCCAGTTTCATTCAAGCCTCGGAGGTCATGAGTCGGGCAGCTATCCCGAAACCCCCGCTCATAAAAAAAGCAGCATCCCGGCAAATTGCCGGAAATACTGCTTGATGTCCTATGAAAACTGCGCTTGGCGAGAGCTTCTCCTCTACCCGCCTATCGTTCAACGGATGTCAGCCAAAAGCCTACAGACAGGTTTCCCGATTCGGAAAAAGCAGCCAGTTGTTACTATACAACGGAATGCTTCGTTTGTCCATTCCGCCGCCTCCCGCATTCGTAATTTAACGTAATCGCCACGTTCGTTCTGAGCCGCTTGATTGCCGCATAGGTAACTTAATGGGCACCGGCTTAAACGAAAGGAGGTTGGCAGCATGGCAAAATGGCTATCCATGCTCGCAGCCGCAGCGCTTGTTGTCGCAGGCGCCGTGTTCGCGCTGCAAAAGGACACTGCCGTCGCTTCCGCTACTACCGAGCATTCTTTTTCAGGCGGTCAGATGCAGTGGGCCATTGCGGACTACCCGGCGCTGGCGCTGGAAGAGAACACCTTTATCTTGACCGTCGCCGATGAAGAAGGAAATCCCCTCACCGGCGCAAGCATGGTCATCATGCTGGAGATGATGAATATGATTTGCGGAGATATGTCCTTCGAGCTGCATGAGATTGCACCGGGCAAGTACAGCGGAGAAGGTATCCCGCTTATGCCGGGGACATGGAGGGCGGTGTTGAAGCTCGACCATAACGGCCAGGCAACGACCGTCGAGCGGCTGCTCACAGCCGTTCGGTAATTCCGCTGCTACCATAGCAGCGGATACAGGGGGACGATGATTCCGCTCGCCACAAGCCCGCGCATAATCGAGAGCAGTCCCACCGCAAGCGCAGTGGCGACCCCTGCCCTGCGCATAAAGCGCCGCCAACGTTTGTTGGCAAACGAGGACAATAGCGCCGCAGCCGCAAGGGCAGGCAGCGTCGCCGCTCCGAACAGAGTCATAACGGCAAGGCCCTCCGCTGCCGATCCTGTGGCGGCTGCCGTCATCTGCATCGCATACGTAAGCCCGCAGGGGAGAAAGCCAAACGCAATGCCTGTCGCTATCGTCTGCCAGCGATCCTTACGCTCCGTTTTCCCTTTTGCCGCAGCTAAACGCCGGTGCAGCTTCCCGGAAATTCGCTCTAGCAATGGCAGCTGGAAGCGCCGCCACAGCCATAGCAGGACGAACAGGCCTCCAATGATGGAGGCCAGCCCCTGCAAGCCTGCGAGCTTGCCCGCAACGTTTACGAAGGAGCCGATGGCCCCCATTGCCGCACCCAGCAGCGAGTAAGAGAAAATGCGGCCGACATTATAGAGCATGATCGATTGCAAGGCGGGTATTCTGGCGTGGAGCGATACGGTCGAAACAATTCCTCCGCACATGACCGTACAATGGGGAGCGCTGAATAGCCCCGTCAACACAATTAATCCCACCTGCTCGTAACCAAGCGCTGCGCTCATCGCTTCATAGCCCTCGCTCCCTGCTCCTTTTCTTGATAAGCGCGCAGTCTTCCCGACAGGAGAAGCGCATTGCCCACAACCGAAACCGAGCTCATCGCCATCGCAGTTCCCGCCATCCATGGCTCCAAATGCCCAAACGCGGCAAAAGGGACGACACAAGCGTTGTAGACGAAAGCAAAGGCCAGATTTTGGCGGACGTTGCGAAGCGTCAGCCTGCTGATCGCAATTGCCTCGGGAATCGCTTCGAGACGCGAGAAAAGCAAGGTCAGATGCCCGGCGCTAAGCGCTGCTTGCGACCCGTCTCCCATCGCAATGCCTACGTCGGCTGTAGCCAGCGCCGGGGCGTCATTCCAGCCATCGCCCGCCATGGCAACCCGTTTTCCGTTCTGCTTGAACGATTCTACAAGCGCGGCTTTCGCTTCAGGAAGCAAGGACGACCTGACATTCGTAATCCCGGTTGCCTCGGCCGCTGCGTGAGCAGGGGCTTGATGGTCTCCGGTAGCAAGCACGATGTCAACTCCGAATTGCTGCAGCCGTCCGATAGCCGCTCTTGCCTGAGGCTTGACCTTGTCTTGGAAGGCGAGCATGCCTGCAGGCTGTCCGTCAAGCGCGGCATACAGGACGGTATGCCCGGCTCGCTCTTCCGCTTGGGCAAAGGCAAGCTCTCCTTCCGGCGGCAACATCCCGCGGCGTGCGGCAAAGCGTGCATTGCCGAGCGCAAAAGCTCTTCCCTCAATGACGGCCTCTACGCCTCCTCCCGGCTCATGCTTGAATTCGCTTGCTTTAGGCGCGATCAGTCCCCGTTTTTTCGCTTCATATACGATTGCCCGCGCAAGCGGGTGAACCGTTTCGGCCTCCGCAGCAGCGGCCAGCCGCAGCAGCCGGTTTCCGCTGCCCTTCTGTTCCGAGATGGCGGCGAGCGTTGGCCTGCCCTCGGTCAGCGTTCCCGTTTTGTCGATGACAAGCGTCTGTACGCCTGCAAGCCGCTCCAGCGCCCCGGCTTCCTTGGCTATGATTCCTTGTTTAGCCATATGCCCCGCGGCGATGACCAGCGAGATGGGCGCCGCCAGCCCAAGCGCGCACGGACATGCCGCAAGCAGAACGGCGATGCCGCATACAAAAGCCTGCTGCCACTCGCCGGGCCGAATGGCCAAACCCCAGAGCAGGAACGTAAGCAGCGATAGCAACAGCATGACGGGCACAAACCAGCCGGCCGCCGCGTCCACCTTTCGCTGCAGCGCCGATTTGGAGCGCTGCGCTTGACGGACCAGCGCTTGAATGCGGCTCAGCATCGTTTCATGTCCGGCCGCCCCCGTGCGCAGCCGGATCGGAGCGCTTTCGTTTCGGGTCCCCGCCCAAGCCTGCTCTCCGGGGCGTTTGGCGACCGGCATGCCTTCTCCCGTGAGCAGCGCTTCGTCAAACGATGAGACCCCCTCGACGATAATTCCGTCTACGGGCACCGCTTCTCCCGGACCCACTCTTACGATTTCGCCGGCACGGACGAATTCCGCTTGCAGCCTGACCAACTGTCCGCCGCGTTCCACATTGGCCCAGCCTACGGCTTGTTCATAGCCTCCTGCTTCCTGCTGAACCTTCAGGGAAGCCGACGTTTCCAGGTACTTTCCTACTAACACCGCTGTGATAACAACCGCCGAGGTCTCAAAATACAGCGGCAGCCCATGGCCCTCGACACCGCTAGCCGGCGGCAGACCGCGCAGGACGATATAGTGGCTGTATAGATAAGCGGCGGTTGTGCCTACCGCGACCAGCACATCCATATTGGCGCTCCTCTGCCGAAGCGCATGAAATGCCCCAAAATAAAAGGGCATTCCGATAACAAACTGAATCACGGTGGCAAGCGCAAGCTGCAACCAAGAGTTGAACAGCCATGGCGGCAAAAAGCCTGCCACTGGCTCCAGCCAAGCGATATGCTGTACCATCCCGGCAAGCAGAGGCAACGTCAGAACCAGCGCAAAGGCCAGACGAAGCTTGAGCGAGCGTCTTTCCTTTCGCAGCCCCTCTTGCGGCCCCTCATGCGATTCGGCTGTAAACCCGAGCTGAGCGATACGCTCCTTGATTTGTTCCGCCGTAAGCTTGTTCGGCGCATATTGAATCCAAGCCATGCGAAGCGGAAAGCTTACAGCCGCATGCTCGATTCCAGGCAAACGTCCTACCGCGCGCTCGATTCGCGCCGCACAGGCCGAACAGCTCATCCCCTGTACGGCAAAGTCGATATGCATCCCCTTCGCTTCATTGCCAACCCCATTGTCCTGTCCGTCCATATCTGCACCGCCTCCATCCTTGAAGCCGCAGCCTGTACCTCTGCGTTCTACTATATGTGCAGGATGCGGTTTGCATGAATGTAAGTCATGCTGCCCCACAGTTAGAAGGCGCTGTTGCAAGCACAAAAATAGCCGCTATTGCAAAGAAATCCTATGCGCGCTTGCATGTCCCTGGAGCGCAAACGCTCCAAGGACATATGCGCCCATGATTTCTCAACAATAACGGCTTTTCGTTTGCCGCAAATGCGCGCAAACGGGTTTGATGCTGTGAGCAAATGCTAGGCTCCGGTTACGATGTCGCCCTGCCAAGCCAGCATGCCACCGGTCACATTCACGACGTCATAGCCTTGCGCGTCCAAATACTCGCATGCGCGGCCGCTGCGTCCTCCGCTGCGGCAAATCAGCACGATCTCCTGATCGTCCTGGGCCAGCTCGCCAATGCGCTGCGTGAACTCCGACAATGGAATCAGCCGAGCCGAGCTTATATGTCCTTCTTCCCATTCGTCCAGCTCGCGCACATCAATCAGGTTGACCGGCTTGCCTTGTTTAAGCTGCTGCTCCAGCTCTTCTGTAGTCATTTCTTTGTACATGTCCTTCATCCCTTCGACTTGCATAGCTTACTGCAGCTATAGCACATAGTTGCGCTACCCCGAATACCTGTCCACAAGCTCTCAGATCAGCCAGCGTAAGTGAGGCCAACCCGCTTTTCGCGAAACGAGGATAATGGATAACGATTCCCTTCCCTATTGTACCCGGTTTGAATGCTCAATTCCACATCTAACCATGCCCTGCAGCGGCAGAAAGCTCCCTTTGCTCCTCGTTTCATTCTACGCTTGAACCCGTCAATCTGCCGTTTCCGTAAAGAGGATCTCGTCCATCCGCTGCGCATCCTCCTTTATGCGAAGGACGACCTTTACGCCAAATTCCCGACCTTGCCCGCGCAGCCACAGCTTGAAGCGCTCCTCCGTTTGTCCGCTCGGCAGTTGAAAGCTTCCATCGTAGCGGTAATCGATGATTTCCGCATCGCTGTAACGCAGAGCCGTTTCCCTCATCACCGTTTGCCCCCACTGAACGGAGCCTGGCTGCCCGTGAGCAGCTGAGACATCATGCGCGTCATGCTCTCCTCCCGTCAACGTCAGGAAAACGAGCACTGCTTTGAAAACGATTTTGCCTAACATGAAAAAAAAGCCTCCCCGATCATCGCAATGTCATTAAGTTAAGTGCATGATCAAATATCCATGTAAAAGAGCAGGTTATCGAAAAGATAGCCTGCTCTTTTTTTGCATGGAAAAGTATAAAAGAACTTGACAAGCAGTTGGAAA
>NZ_STGF01000023.1 GCF_005222705.1 Paenibacillus sp. SY21-1
ATTCAACCAAATGGATAAGCTACCTTTGAGGGCTGTCCGACCTTTTTCATTTCACCGCGAAAACTCTTTTTCTGAATATTCATTTTTCGAAAGTGATACGACTTTATGCAACGCTAGTGATTTGACCCAGTATCATATTCAAAATAATAGCCACTAAACACAGGGGATTTCGTGTTTAGTGGCTGTTGTCTTATCGAAATTTCACTATATTTCAGAACAGAAAGAACTTTAATGATAATGTTTTAAAAGGATAGTTAGCTCAGTCAGACTGGTCTGGTCCTTGTCCAATCTTAAAAAGAATAATTCAGTCTTCTATTGAGTAGAGTAATAAGTAAATTCAAAAACCTAGAAACAAATCCACAAATTTGAGCGTCTAAATTTAGAAAACAAAAATTTAGAAGGAGATGACTAATTCTTATGATACTTACCAAGTTTAGCAGCAATACACTAATTCGAGCTTGTGCTGTTGTATCTATGCTCATCGGACTTTTGTATACACCATCTATATTTAATATGTCCCTTCCCATAGTTGGTTTAGGCCCTGAATTAACCGAAGGACAGAAGATGGCTGAACTGTGGGGACTGTATGCTGTATATGGTGGCTTAGGTATTTTTCTAGGATCTTTTTCATTGAACGCTTCTCTAACGACTTTTGGTAAACGTCTTGTTCTGAGTATTGCGCTGATCTCTATGTTCTTGTTAATTGTTGCACAATTCCCCCCCCTTTTTTGGTGGATATTTGTAGGCGGAGCTGTCTTTTCGTGGTCGAGTGTGATTGGTTTTTTCCTGCATCTCTTCTTGCTCTTCTTATCTATATGGGGAACAGTTGTAATCATTCACTCGATTGAACGATTAAGACGTTCTTAAAAACTTTATCAGAGCGAAGGTCGACTGGAGTCCTTGTAATGGCAAGCTTCTCATTCAATAGAACTGGTTTCATTTGCTAGAGAGTAGCAAAACCGACTCGATTCTCGGCAAAGCCGCTGCTTAACGATCCTTCCATCATATCGGCTTTGCCTGGTATCGCTTCATGATGCTGTTCGAGACAATTACTATAAGAGTACCTAAAGTCTATTCTAAATATTCGACTAAGCAAATCCTAACGATGGAATATATAGAAGGACTTCGTTTACAAAAAAAGTGACAACTGACGTTTCAGAAATGCTCATGCATGCATTTTCAGATCAAATACTGATGATAGGCATCTTCCATGCAGATCCCCATCCCTTGAACATCATGTTGACAACCGTTGGCGAAGTTGCGCTTATTGACTTTGGTTCAGTTGGATATATATCGGATGATGAATCAGGCGGTAGGTTTAGCTACTTGATTGGTTACAGCAGTAAAGATACAAAAGAGATGACGCACGGTTTGAAGAGGCTTTGTGAAGAAGGACATTTACCCGATTAAGATCGGATAGAACGGCGTCTCATTTCACATAATCCCACGGGTATCATGATGAGACGCCTGATGTCGATGATTACAAAGACGGGGCTATCCTTAGAACCGACTGTTGCCGGGGCATGTAGAGCAATCATTACGCTGGATGGGACGTTGTCATCTGTTGCTGACCTTAGGGGGAAATGGATGTAAGCAAGCGATGGAACGTATTCCGCAGTAAAATTACACTGACAGGTGGCCTCGGCATTCTTCGCAGCAAATGTAAGCATTTTTCGCTTGCAAAAAAACACCATTGGTCAGCTTACTGTGAAACCATCGAAAGTAAGTTCTCTTCATGCGATTTAATGGATTGTGCAAGTTTTATCATCGGCTCCAATTGAGAACGTTTGGCCCAACCAACCCCAACCAACCCCAACCAACCCCAACCAACCCCAACCTATCCATTCACAAGGTAGCTCCTCCTTATGTTCAGCCTGTAGATTGTCTTCAATCTTCAACCAGAGATATGTTGTTTTCTTGATCTGCCGGGCTTCTTATTGTTCCGATCTTCGAACATCGTCAACGGCCTCATTCACCAAATTCATAATATGGAAACTAGCGAAAGTCAATTCAGCTATCGTTATTATGAATCTACGCTAGTGATTTTAATTATAGGAAAGGCATTTATGATATGATGACCATACAGTAATTGAAAGGGTACGGGGTGACGTTTTTGTACGGAGAAACAGCTTATGGAGAGCAGGTTCTATTTCGTTGGCACAGCTATCAATTGCTGAATGATTATATGGATTATGCGGTTGATCGTATGGGGCTGGTCGAGAATACGCTGTTCTATTTTACGGGCGGACAGGCAGTTTGGCAATTGAATGATCAGGAGGTGTTTTTGAAGTCAGGCATGGTCGTTGGATTGCGGGCCGGGACCTGGATTGAACCGGATCGCTTGCAGACATATGGACTCGAAGGATGGGCTATCGAATTTCGTCAGCTTGAATTAAAGATGAATAGTGAAAATGGCGAGCAGCTAAGTGAATGCCGTTGGGAACTGCCGGATCATTGCGATTTCTTGACGGGCATCATTACCGGGAGCCAAATCAGGGATCAATTGCAGCAATTGAGTATGCTTGGAGCCGACCCTGTGGAGAGAGCGGTGCGTTATCATCACGTCCTGTACATGATCCTAGCTGTTTTATATAAGCCTGTGGAGTGGTCCACTCAGACTACGGAGCAAGCGGTCTTACGGTCCATAACCTATTTGGAGCAGTATTACTACAAGCCGATTAAACGAGATGAACTGGCAAGAATAGCGGGTCTTAGCCCCTGGCACTATTCGCGTAAGTTTAGAGCGTTGACGGGCAAGTCTCCGCTGGATTATTTGAATAATTATCGGATTTACCGTGCGAAGGAGCGGCTGCTTCAAAGGAGCGGTCCCATGCATGATGTTGCCAAACAAGTGGGGTTCGAAGACTCTGCATATTTTAGCCGCAAATTTAAGCAGATGGAGGGAGTATCGCCGAAACAATATACTCGCGTTACTGCTGAACGGCGATTGTGCGCATTGTCCCCGCTGTATGCCGAAATATTAATAAAGCTGGGAATTGTGCCGCATTCTGTTGTGACGGTTCCAATGCTGCTGCCACCGCATCAGCGTTTGTTATTGGAAGAGCATGGCGTGCAAATGATTCCAACTTCGCAATTTGCTCTTGATCTGGGTGCTATCGCTGAAGCAAAGCCCCAGCTTATTGTAGGCCCAACGCTTCACAGTGAATCAAGGCGCATGCTCATGTCGATCGCTCCTCTGCTATCAGGGCTGTCGCTGGACCTGATCCCTGCCACTGCACAATTGGCGGCATTATTTAGAAAAGAAAATGAGGCCGAGGAAATATACCGTTATTTGCAGAGGGTGGACGTTCTGGCACGTGAACGATTAAAGAAGATCATTCAGGAGCGTCGAACGGTTATGGTAGTGCGCATTGAGCCAAACGGCTATCGCTACCTTGGCGCGCATTCGCTAGGTCTCTCGCGCATGCTTTACCGGGAATTAGGCTTGACGATTCCCGCACTGCTGAATAGAGGGCAATATTGGTTTAATTCATTGGATATAGAGACATTGCCTGCCATTGATCCACACTATATCTTTCTGGAAGATCGGGTCATGGAGGGCGACGATACGCGCTTTATGAGAGAAGCGCTACTGAATCATCCGTGCTGGAGCAGGCTTTCTGCCGTCAGGAACGATTGTGTTTCTATGATGGATACAAGCTTGTGGATTGGCTGCGGGCCATTTGGCTATCCCCTTGTGATGGAGCAGATTGTTGCGGCATTATCGGATGAAAACAGCACAATTATCCAGAAACTATAGCACTATCCCCTATAGAGTGTATGGCAACAATCTGTTACGCTTTATCAGTGATAATTATTCTCATACATAACGAAGGGGAGAAAGTAACATGTCTAAAAAATCGCTGCAATGGATGGGAATGTTTGTAGCCGTTTTGCTTATGGTTGTTTTGTCAGCCTGTTCAGCAGCTAAAGAGTCAGAGCAACAAATGCCTAGTGCAAATGTGGAGTCTATTGCGAATGAAGTGCCGGCTCAGGAAGGTGCGGAAGCCGAGACGCGCACGTACAAGGATAGATTTGGAGATGTAACGATTCCAGTGGCGCCAAAGAAGATGTTAGTAATTGGTACTCGGTATGCAGAATATTTAATTTCGATGGGGATCAAGCCTGCAATGGTCTTGGGCGTACCGAGTGTAGAGCCGGAATATCGCCTGGAGTATTTCAAGAGTAATGGGGTCGAATTCATAGACTACCCGCAGTATGAGCAAAATTACGAGCTGCTTCTGACACTTGCTCCGGATATGATGCTGACTATGGGTGTCGGCTTGGAAGAAAACGTATATGATCAATTAAAGATGATTGCTCCAACGGTAGCGATTGATGCAGGTCCTTCAATGGACGAGGCAATGCCAATACTGGCGCAATTATTCGATAAGGAAACGGAATATAAGACAGTTAAGGAAACGTTCGATAATAAAGCGGAAAAGGCAAAGCTGGCCTTGGATGAAGCGATTGGGGACAGTACAGTGCTCGTGTTGCGAGCAGATGATAAGAACTATCGCGTTCTGGGTCAACGTGCGAATATGGGAAGCAGCAAGCTGTTCTATCAACAGCTTGGCTTGAACATTCCTGAGCGCCTGGCAGATGAAGAAGCGTGGTTCACCGTTATATCGATGGAAATTTTACCGGAGCTCGATCCTGATTATATTTTTCTTGAAAATCGGAAAGCGGAAAATTTTAATGGAAATGAGTCAACCAAGCAATTAATGGATTCTGCTGTATGGAAAAATCTGAAGGCTGTAAAAACGGGCAAGGTATTTGATTTGGACACGCGTGATTTTGTTGGCGGAGAGGGTCCGATTGGATACGACAAGATGATTGATTATATCGTAAGCAGCCTTATTCCATAGAGCCCAATTGAATGGTTGCGAAACCTATTAGGATTAGGTACGATAGCGCTATTAGACAGCGTTTCTTTCTCATGATAAAGCAGGAGAGCTGAAACAAAGTGCAGGAGCATCGTGTATGTTTACGAACTTGAAGTATCTCAAGCTGAAGAAAGTGATCCTTCCTATTCTTCTTTTTATAGTTGTTGCATCAGCTATTCCTGTGCTCTATTTGAGAGAAAACAATCCGGACGCGTCAAAACCTGCAAACGGCGTGCTGGACCTGTCGGAATGGACTTTTGTGAATGAGAAGCCAAGTCTGGCCGGAGAATGGGAGTTTTATTGGGGAAACCTGTATACATACAGTGAGCTTCAGGCCAGTGACGCTGCTCCCAAACAGATTGTTTATGTGCCTAAGACATGGGATGCCTACGAGCAGGATGGGAAAAAGCTCCCGGGATTGGGCTATGCAACCTACAAGCTCAAGATTATCGTAAGGGATGCAGAGCAGTCACTCAGCTTGCGCCTGAATAATATTGCGACAGCCTATCGGCTGTTTGCCAATGATATAGAGCTTGCAACTAATGGGACGGTCGGTACGGAACGTCAAAGCACTGTGCCTGGTTATCAATCGAGGACGATTACGTTTAAGCCTCCTTCCAAGGAATTTTCTCTTATTCTTCAGGTTTCTAATTTCAGCTACGCTCGCGGCGGCGTGTGGTACGATATCGGCATAGGAACACCGGAGCAGATGGACAATTTAGATCGCATGAACATCTATAAGGATGCCATCCTGATTGGCAGCCTGTTGATTATGGCTATGCATTATACAGGCTTCTACAGTGTCATGCGCAAGGATAGAAGCAGCCGGTATTTAATGCTGCTATGCATGATTTTTATTGTACGCATCTCTTTGTTTGGAGACAGTTTTATCGTCAGGCTTTTTCCCGATCTGTCCTTTGAGTTTCTCGTGTTTCTAACCTATGTGGATATGTACTGGATTCCGGTTGTTCTTTTTCTGATGATCGCCAGCCTATATCCTAAGAATATACCGCCATTCGCGAGCAAAGCCGTTGTGATCTATGGGATAGCGGAGTCGCTTATTACCGCTATACTTCCCATGCAAATCTATACGAAATTTTCCCCGGTGATAACAGTAATCGGGTCCATGTTGGTTTGCTGGCTAATCATTATTGCTGTAGGGGCGTATATGCGGGCTGAAAAAGGGGCGCTGCTTGTTCTGGTTACCCTTGTTGGCATATTGGCAACTATTGTGCATGATAGCTTATACCATTCGTCTATCATACATAATTCTTTTGGAGAATTGATGTCTGTCGGTATTTTTCTGTTGTTGTGCGTGTGTTCCTTTATTTCTGCCAGGCGGTTTGCCGATGCTTATGAGCGGGCCAATCAGCTGACCTTTCATTTGGGCGAGGCATTGAAGAAAGAAAAGGAAGCGACAGATGAACTGGTCAAAACGGAGATGGCTTTCTTAAAAGCACAGATCAAGCCCCATTTTCTATACAATTCGTTGAGCGTCATCACGGCTCTCAGCACCAAAAATCCGCAACGGACTAAATCACTATTGTACGACTTGTCGGATTATTTAAGAGGCAGCTTCCATTTTGAAAACTATGACGGAATGACGCCAATTGAGAGCGAGCTATCCACCGTCAGAGCCTACCTTTCCATTGAGAAGGTGCGTTTTCAAGGGAAGCTGAATGTGGAATACGATATCGATGAGTCGATTGCAATCCCGGTTCCTTTGCTTACGATCCAGCCTTTGGTGGAGAACGCGATACGCCATGGCATCATGAAGAGATCGGAGAGCGGAACCGTCAGGATCAGTGTGCAGAGAGGCGAAGCATGTACGGTGATTTCAGTACATGACGACGGCGAGGGCATTCCGGATTGGAAGCTATCGGAAATATTTGGCGAGCCTGCGTCCACAACCGGAGTCGGACTCAAAAATATTCAACGTCGCCTGATTCTGTATTATGGACAAGGGTTGGAAATCCAGAGTCTGGAATGTCAAGGAACAAGGGTCACTATGAGAATACCCGATTAAGGAGAGCGAGCATGCTGCGTACGATACTGGTGGATGATGAGCCTATTATTTTGAACGAATTAAGAGAATTGCTGGAGAACCGGCAACTCATAATCGTGGGCGTTTACACCGACCCTCTGGATGCTTTGCGGGAGCTGCCGAAGACGAAGCCGGACTGCGCCTTTTTGGATATCGAGATGCCGGGCATGACCGGTATTGAGCTGGCAGAGCGGCTCGTCTCCGCCAATAAGGCGCTGGAGATCATCTTTGTGACGGCATATAATCATTATGCGTCCGAAGCCTTTAATGTCGGTGCCGTCGATTATCTGCTCAAGCCTATACGGCCGGAGAGGATCGGGAAAGCCGTCGACAAGCTGCGACGGAATCGAGGCGCAGAGCAGCCAGATCGACCACTCGCTTGCTCGATTCGATGCTTCGGCTCATTTGAAGTTCTTATGGACGGAAAACCCGTGAAATGGGGGCGCTCGAAGTCGAAGGAGTTTCTGGCTTATATGCTTCAATATGAGGGGAAATGGGTGTCAAAGTACAGGCTCTGCGAGGAGCAGTGGTTAGGGTATGAGCCGGAGCAAGCACTTGCATACCTCCAAACGTCCGTCTACAGATTACGCAAAAATCTCAGTGAGGCCGGCTGTACGCAGCTAGAGATTGCATATTCAGGCGACCGATATATTTTAAGGGTTAAAGAAGCGGATTGGGATGTTCGCGCATTCAAAGAAGCATTAGAGGTTTTTAGCCAAGCACGCTCTTTCAAAGCGGCTCAACAAGCGATAAGCCTTTACCGCGGCGATTATCTGGAGGGTGAGGACTGGCTATGGTCTGACATCCCTCGCGAGCATTATTTTCGGCAATATGAAAAATTGCTGGAGGAAACGGCGGAGACTGGCGAATAATCGGCTCTTCTACAGAAAAATTTACAAGTATTTCGAAAAGAAGCGCGAAAGATGGCGAATAAACGCCGTTTTTCGCGCTTTTTGCTAGAGTTTTGCTAGTGCGGCTCAATAAAATGATTATAAGTGACCAGAATCTGATAGAAACGGTGGTGGAGATATGCGTAAGACCTTGGAAGTAGACGATGATATATGGTGTTTGGGAGAGCTTTCCGATTTCTGATAAGCATATTCGTATGTTCAAACTATACACGGCAGTAGATACTGCTGTTCAGTATTTTGGTGTGTTTAATAATCATGGGTGCTGCTGTAACGACTTCTAAGTAACCGGTAGCAGCAATCCACTAATGTTGTGGCAACAAGAAAGGAGTAAAATGCTATGATTCTCGGATATTTAAGAAGAACCAAGTGGTCTAATGCTCGCTCTCTCAGATGGATGGCTTTTCTTGCTCTGAGTTTAATTTCTCTTTGCTTTTTTGGTTCCTATGCATTAGCTTCCAATCAGAATTTAATTAACATTATAGGTGCCGACGATAGTTCCAGCGTTGTTGTTAACGCTACGGAGGTAGATGCAAGCGGTAATACTTATATGACGGGTTCATTTAACGGCAAAGTGAAATTCGATGGAATCAACACAGTTGAAGATCCGAATACTGGGACGAGCGGCTCTATTTTTATTGCTAAGTATGCTTCCGGAGGTACTTTAACTTGGGTAAAAGTGATCGGAAGTGTAAAGGGATCTTCCAGCTATGGAGACTTTGGAAGAGGAATTGCTGTTGATAGCTCGGGAAATGTGTACGTTGCCGCGCAATTCACGGGTGACGGCACAACGGGGCTGTTAGATGTAGATCCTGATCCTGGCGTAACTAAAAATATTCAAGGGGAAACAGCGAACAGCCAGTCTTTTCTATTAAAATTAAATAGCTCGGGTGTATTTCAATGGGCTGTTACGAATAGAGGCCCGCTCTCTACCCAAACCTATGATGCCATAGCCATCAACAGCGCAGGTACATCAATTTATTGGGGAGGCGCATTCGCCTTCAACTCGCTGAATAATAAACCGAACACTGTTGTGGATGGTACAGGTGCTATTTTCACACAAGCGGCACCGACAAATACTTTTTTTGTTACGAAAATAAATGCCGCTACAGGCGCATTAACTTGGTTTACAACGAATGCAACCGACAATTCGAATAATACCGTTTATGCACTTGCTCTGGATAGCAGCGAAGACGTGTATGCCGTAGGTAATGTGTATGGCGGTCCGACCTTCGGAAGCAAAACTTTTGACAATACCGGAACTGCCAATTCTTTTGTCTGGAAATTGAACAGTTCCGGTGTTACCCAGTGGGCTGATCAATTCAAGTCTACCTCGCTCAGTAATGCCAGAGATGTGATCACTGATAGTACCGGCGTATATGTTACTGGGTTCTTCCAGGGAACCAACGATTTTGACCCTGGACCAGGCATCTCCAACGCCACATCTAAAGGTGTTGGTGATGTGTATGTGGTGAAATTGAATCCTTCAGATGGGGCTTTGCTTTGGAAGTTTACTGGTGGAGGCACCGCAAACGACATTGGCACTAACTTAAACGTTGATAGTTCTGGAAATTTGTACGTATTAGGTACTTTTAATGGAACGGCTACTTTTGGTTCCACCAATGTTACCTCTGCTGGAAATACGGATTTGTTTATCATCAAGCTATTTTCTTCCAACGGCAGCATGCAGTGGGTTAATACTATCGGAAGTGCAGGAGCAGATGCTGCAGGGGGAGTAGGAATCTACAGCAACGGCAACATCAAGGTTGGCGCTACCATTAGAGGAAGTGCCGATGTCGATCCAAGCGGAGCGACGACATTAAATGCTACGAATAATTTCGGAACTAATCAAGCTATCGCTTTGGTTACATGGAACTCGTTCGGACAGTTGCCGAGTGCCGCAACACCGCCGGATGCTGTCCCAGTCATGGGCGGGACGGTGACGATTGACGGCACGGCGAAATTTGGGCAGACGCTGACAGCGAACCTGAGCGGCCTGACTTACGCGCCAGCGACGAATAACGATCAGCCGAAGTACCAATGGGAGCGCGACGGGAATGTGATTCCGGGAGCGACGAATGCGAGCTATACGCTGGTACAGGATGATGTCGGCACGGTTATCACGGTGAAGGTGACGGCTGACGGCAGCCACGCAACCGGCAACGTGACGAGCACTGGCACGGCGACGGTTGCGAAGGCGGACGGACCGGCGGCTCCGGCGGCGGCGACGCTGACGGGCAAAACAACAACAAGCATAACGCTGACCGCAGTTGCGGGTCAGGAGTACAGCAAGGACAACGGCGCGACGTGGCAGGATAGCGCGACGTTCACGAGTCTGACGCCAGGCACGGAGTATACGTTCGTGACGCGGGTGAAAGCGACGGCGACGCATGGGGCATCGGCATCGAGCGCAGGAGCGACGTTCGCAACGGATGCTGTCCCGGTCATGGGCGGTACGGTAACGATCGACGGAACGGCGAAATTTGGGCAGACGCTGACAGCGAACCTGAGCGGCCTGACTTACGCGCCAGCGACGAATAACGATCAGCCGACGTACCAATGGGAGCGCGACGGGAATGTGATTCCGGGAGCGACGAATGCGAGCTATACGCTGGTACAGGATGATATCGGCGCGGTTATCACGGTGAAGGTGACGGCTGACGGCAGCCACGCAACCGGCAACGTGACGAGCACTAGCACGGCGACGGTTGCGAAGGCGGACGGACCGGCGGCACCAGCGGCGGCGACGCTGACGGGCCAAACAACGACAAGCCTTACGCTGACCGCAGTTGCAGGTCAGGAGTACAGCAAGGACAACGGCGCGACGTGGCAGGATAGCGCGACGTTCACGAGTCTGACGCCAGGCACGGAGTATACGTTCGTGACGCGGGTGAAAGCGACGGCGACGCATGGGGCATCGGCAGCGAGCGCAGGAGCGACGTTCGCAACGGATGCTGTCCCGGTCATGGGCGGTACGGTAACGATCGACGGAACGGCGAAATTTGGGCAGACGCTGACAGCGAACCTGAGCGGCCTGACTTACGCGCCAGCGACGAATAACGATCAGCCGACGTACCAATGGGAGCGCGACGGGAATGTGATTCCGGGAGCGACGAATGCGAGCTATACGCTGGTACAGGATGATATCGGCGCGGTTATCACGGTGACGGTGACAGCCGACGGCAGCCACGCGACCGGCAACGTGACAAGCACTGGCACGGCGGCGGTTGCGAAGGCGGACGGACCGGCGGCTCCGGCGGCGGCGACGCTGACGGGCCAAACAACGACAAGCCTTACGCTGACCGCAGTTGCGGGTCAGGAGTACAGCAAGGACAACGGCGCGACGTGGCAGGATAGCGCGACGTTCACGAGCCTGACGCCAGGCACGGACTACACGTTCGTGACGCGGGTGAAAGCGACGGCGACGCATGGGGCATCGGCATCGAGCGCAGGAGCTACGTTCGCAACGGATGCTGTCCCAGTCATGGGCGGGACGGTAACGATCGACGGAACGGCGAAATTTGGGCAGACGCTGACAGCGAACCTGAGCGGCCTGACTTACGCGCCAGCGACGAATAACGATCAGCCGACGTACCAATGGGAGCGCGACAAGAATGTGATTCCGGGAGCGACAAATGCGAGCTATATGCTGGTACAGGATGATATCGGCGCGGTTATCACGGTGAAGGTGACGGCTGACGGCAGCCACGCGACCGGCAACGTGACAAGCACTGGCACGGCGACGGTTGCGAAGGCGGACGGACCGGCGGCTCCGGCGGCGGCGACGCTGACGGGCAAAACAACAACAAGCATAACGCTGACCGCAGTTGCGGGTCAGGAGTACAGCAAGGACAACGGCGCGACGTGGCAGGATAGCGCGACGTTCGCGAGTCTGACGCCAGGCACGGACTACACGTTCGTGACGCGGGTGAAAGCGACGGCGATGCATGGGGCATCGGCGGCGAGCGCAGGAGCGACGTTCGCAACGGATGTTGAGTTGACTTATTCGATTGCATCGATTCAAGATCAAAGTGCGAATGCACTGGAGCAAGGCTATGCCAGTGGAACGCAAGAAGCCCTGACGATTTCTGTAACTAACTCAGGGACCGGCGCTTTAGAAAATTTGAGCGTTTCTCTCAGCGGCACACATGTTCAAGCTTTCGATATTACTCAGCCGCTTGAGGCAACATTAAACAGTGGCGATCCAGCCACGACGTTTACAGTACAAGCCAAAGACGGCCTGGAAGCGGGGACTTATACAGCAACTGTAACGATTTCCGCCGGCAATATGACAAATGTGAGGTTTACGGTGACTCAAGTCGTTAACCTCCCTAATGCGCCTGCCAATCCGCAGAACTTGACGGCAGCAGCAGGAGATCATGTCGTTAAGCTGAGCTGGAATGCGGTGACCGGAGCGACCTATTACAATGTTTATATGTCCGAATCATCGAATCAGTATAACGACATTCCAGTGGCAACTGTGGCAGATGCAACCTATACCATCGACAATTTGATCAACGGTCAAACGTACTATTTCGTGGTGAGAGCGGGCAACCTTGGCGGGCTAGGCGGCGAATCGAATGAAGGGAACGCTATACCTGCTACAGTGCCGGAGGCGCCAACCGTTGTTGCCGCAACAGCGGGGAACGGCAGTGCAACGATTACCTTCACGGCACCTTCGAGTGATGGCGGAACTGTCATTACAGCCTATGAAGTATACGATGCTCAAAACAATCTGGTCGGGACAGGGAATTCTAGCCCGATAACTATTGCAGGATTGACAAATGGAACCACCTACACATTTACAGTGAAGGCCAAGAATGCTGCAGGAGTGAGCGATTCATCAGCATCCTCCAATGCGGTAACGCCAAGAGCGCCGTCAAACGATAATGGTGGCGGCGGCAGTACACCATCTACGCCAGCATCGACAAGCAGCACAGGCGTTGACGTTCTTGTGAACGGCAAGATTGAGAAGGCAGGGACGGCTACAACGGTTGAAGTAAATGGGCAGCAAGTCACCACCATTGTGGTTGATGAAGAGAAGCTGCAGCAGCGTTTGGATGCGGAAGGGAACGGGGCCGTCATCACGATTCCGGTGTCAACGAAGAGCCATGTTGTGGTTGGCGAACTGAACGGACGCATGGTTAAAAACATGGAAAATCAGCAAGCTGTTGTCGAAATTCGTACCGAAAAAGCCACCTACACTTTGCCTGCACTACAGATCAACATTGATGCACTTTCGGAACGATTCGGAACCAATCTGGCCCTGCAGGATATAAAGGTGAAGATCGAGATTGCCGAAACACAGTCGGCAATGGTCACCGTCGTTGAAGATGCAGCCAATAAAGGAGGCTTTTCGCTAGTCGTTCCTCCGCTTGACTTCAAGGTAAACGTGATTTACGGGGAACGTACGGAGGAAATTTCGAGGTTTAACGTCTATGTTAAGCGCACAGTTGCCATCCCGGATGGCGTAGATCCAAATCGGATCACGACAGGGATCGTGGTGGAAACAGACGGTACGGTACGGCATGTTCCAACGAAGATTGTCAGGATTGATGGCAAATACTATGCGGAAATCAATAGCTTGACTAACAGTACCTATTCGGTTGTATGGCACCCGCTTATGTTCGAGGATGTGGCGACCCATTGGGCGAAGGATGCTGTTAACAACATGGGCTCGCGGATGGTCGTAAGTGGAACGGGCGATAATCTTTTTAGTCCGGAGCTGGACATTACCCGAGCAGAGTTTGCGGCGATTATGGTTCGAGGCTTAGGCCTTCGACTGGAGAGCGAGGAAAGCATCTTTACAGATGTGAAGCAAAGCGCTTGGTACAGCAGCGCGGTTCAGACAGCTTACGCATACGGGCTAATCGCCGGCTATGAGGATGGTAGCTTCCGTCCGAACGACAAGATTACCCGTGAACAAGCGATGCTGATTGTAGCGAAAGCGATGAAGATTACGGGCTTAAAAGGAACGAATACTGATCAAGGCGCGAATCACGTTCTGGATGCATTCTCTGATGCTGCCAATGTTTCGAATTGGTCGTTGAATGGAGTTGCGGACAGCGTAAGTGCAGGAATCATTTCGGGCAGAAGCAATGATCGCTTAGCGCCAAAAGCCTTTATTACAAGGGCGGAAGTGGCTATGATGATGCAGAGGCTGCTGCAAAAATCCGATTTGATTAACGAGTAACGATAGTAAAGCAAAGTACCCGACCAGGTCGATCCTCCAACCTTAATGATTGGAGGATCGGCCTTTCTTTATGCTTCTCTCGGGGTTATGATATAATCGTTAAAAGACTGCCATTAACACATACTGCCGTTGGGTATGCGTTGGTTTAAGCTGCTGTAACTGAAAAAAGCGAGAGCATAATCAGGTTAATTTTACCGCTTCGGGATATAGATTTGTCCTGGTATATGTAGAGAGGTTAATGAGATGACAGAGCATTTTTGGCGTGCATTGCCACGCCCTTTTTTTGTACTGGCGCCTATGGAAGATGTAACGGATGTTGTTTTTCGTCATGTCGTAAGCAAGGCAGGCAAACCGGATGTGTTTTTTACGGAGTTTGCGAATACAGAGAGTTATTGCCACCCGGAGGGGAACAAAAGCGTGCGCGGTCGCTTGACTTTCACTGCGGATGAACAACCTATCGTCGCTCATATCTGGGGCGATAAACCGGAGTTTTTTCGCAAGATGAGCATTGGAATGGCGAAGGAAGGCTTCAAGGGCATCGATCTTAATATGGGCTGCCCTGTGGCGAATGTAGCAGAGAACGGGAAGGGAAGCGGCTTGATCTGCCGTCCTGCAATCGCAGCGGATATTATCCAGGCCGCAAAAGCCGGAGGATTGCCCGTCAGTGTAAAAACGAGGCTCGGTTTTAGTGCTGTAGACGAATGGCGCGACTGGTTAACCCATATTTTGCAACAGGACATTGTGAATCTGTCCATTCATCTGCGCACAAGAGAGGAAATGAGCAAAGTAAATGCTCACTGGGAGCTGATTCCGGAGATTAAGAAGCTTCGGGATGAGGTCGCGCCGGATACGCTTCTGACCATTAACGGGGATATCCCTGACCGTCAGACCGGCCTGCGACTCGCTGAGCAATACGGTGTGGATGGTATTATGATTGGGCGCGGTATTTTTCAGAATCCATTTGCGTTTGAGAAAAAACCGAGGGATCATAGCAGTGCGGAATTGCTGGACCTCCTACGGCTTCATCTGGAGCTTCATGATCATTACTCAGCAGAGATACCGCGGTCATTTAGCGCCCTTGCCCGCTTCTTCAAAATCTATGTCCGCGGGTTTCGAGGGGCAGGCGAGCTCAGAAACAGCTTAATGAACGCCAAGTCAACAAGTCGAGCGCGTGCATTGCTGGCTGAATTTGAAAGCAAGGATCAGGATGTGGCGGAAAATCTCGAGGATTAGGCGGACAAAATAAGGCTTTCAATTATGAGTGTTAAACAGCAAAAAACGGCAAACCTGCCGTTTTTGCTGTTATTGATGCATGAATTAAAGATCAGCCATATTTGCTTGCGTCACGTCCGACCAGTTTGGGTTGTGCATCATCTCGGAGGCATCCCCGTGAAAGGCCTTCATGGCTTCCTGATCATCAAGGAGCCGGTACCTCATCCAGGCCGTCAAATATCCCCTGTGATTGCCGCCGTTGCCTTCAATTGCCGTATGGGCTGCCCCCTTGGCCATCCCCATCATAACAGGCGTGCTCGCGTTAGCGTTTTGCAAGGCGATTTGATTCGTTGATACCGGTGAAATTAGAAAATCTCGCGTTCCGCCCATAATGAGGAAAGGGGCGGTAATACGCGATGTATTGTACACATCCTCTGGATCACAATGCTTTAAATCCGGGAGAGCGATGGATACAACCGTTTTAATCAATGATCCGCTCGAATAGTTGGTGTGAGCATTAATGACTCCAGTCGACCCTTGTGAATGTCCTGCTGCACCAATCTGTTCCATTTGTATTTTTTGATAAAACAAGCTGTTTTCTCGTTCGTTTTCCTTGCCCAAATAATGAATAGCCTCTCCAATTTCTTTGCCTGTTCCTGTAGTCGTGCTGTAGGAATCGATTACGATGAATCCCCAGCTAGCAAGATGGGTCAAAAGCTCATCATAACGATCTGGCGTGGCGCCAGTCCCATTCCCCCAAGAAATAACCGGATACGATTCGTCACCTTGAAAGGCGGGATAGTATATTCGATATAATGCCTCCCCCATCGTACTCTCAACCTCTTCTACCTTCACAGGATAGCTTCCTTGCTGGGCATAACGCTGCTCAAGGCTACCTTTCGCAAGCTCCGGCACATTAGAATGAATGAGTAGTTGCAAAAAAATTGCAAGGGCAGCTGCAAGAATAAGGACTATAGCCAACATCCATAACATCCATTTTCGTTTTTTCAAAACCGACATTCACGTGACCTCTACGATAGTCTGCATACTTTTCTATCGCTTTCTCTATTGAAATATGAAACTGAGGGGATATACGTGAAAAATGTGGAAATGTTTCGAGTTTCACTAAACAAGCTGCTCGATGAATTTTACTTAGGATGCTAATGACAGTGAACCTTTCAGCAGCCTAACTTATGTCCGGCGAGGCACTGTTCAGCCAATGTGCAAGCTCGACTGCAAAGGCCTCCGGCTGATCCTCCTGAACATATGTGCGCGAGTTTTGGATCAGCTTGAAGGTGGACTGTTGAAAAATAGCGTTAACCCGCAGCCCCAATTGCTGGGGAAACAGCTTGTCGTCATCGGCTCCCCACAGGACAAGCGCCGGCTGACGAAATGAACGAAGCTGCTCGGCGGCTTGCAGCGTGATACGGGGAGACCAGCCTTTTACAACCTTTCTGAAGTCGGCCCGAATGCCGCGTTGTCTAATAAACGATGAAATATAGAGAGAGGACGCCTCATGCTTGGTCAGGCGATGAGAGAGAAGGCCAAGCACGATAGGAGTGGTAAGCAGAGCTTTGCAGCGGAATAATTGAGCCATGAGCCACGTAAAGCCAGGAATGTGGACGCCGGTTTCCAGCGAGGCAAACGCCTTGGGAGGGAAAACCTCAAAGGCATCGGTATTGCACAGAACAAGATGAGAAATGCGATCCGGATAAATGGTTGCAAAAACTTGCGCGTAAGCGCCCCCCGTATCATTGCCGACAAGAACGATGTTGTCCAGCTTCAGAGCTTCGATAAACTGCTTTAAAATGAGCGCAACGCCGTATGGAGAAAGATCCGCCTGGCGGGCAAGCGGAATGGCATGGCCGCCGAGCGGAAGGTCGGGAACGATACAGCGGAACTCTCCGGACAGGTGCGGTACAACCTTTCGCCATGTATGTCCGTTGCTCAACGCTCCGTGCAAAAATAAGATGGTTCTGCCGCGCCCCTCATCCCGATAGCGCATGGTGCCTGCCTCAATGGCTACTGTTTTCAATCCCATCAGCCTCCCAAATTGGTTATGCAGAAAGTATAACATACTCTGGGTATGTTTAACATACCGAGAGTATGTTTCTGCTCAAAGCTTTTCCAAATTGGCGCACTAACCGTTATAATACAGGTATGAGCGAAAAAAGACGAAAAAAACAAGATGCCGAATGGACGAAGGAAGCACTGCTGCAGCAGGCGCAAATGCAATTTGCCGAGTACGGCTTTGCGGGAACCTCAATTGATGAAGTTGTAAGGCGGGAACAATTGACGAAAGGAGCAGTCTACTACTATTTCAAGGATAAAAAAGATTTGTTTGCCCAGGTGGTGGATCGGCTCCTAAATCGTATGGTGCAGCAAATCACGACGACCATTGCCCATCAGAACGATCCGTGGCAAAAAGCGTTGACCGCCATCGATACGTATTTGGAGGGATGTCTTGTCAGGGAGTACCGGCAAATCGTATTGAGGGACGCACCGGTTGTACTGGGCTGGACGGAATGGCGGGAGAAGGAGCGGCAAAGCGTGGTTGGACTGTCGACCTTGCTGCTGCAGCAATTAATGGAGGCGGGACTTATAAAGCGCCAGCCCTTGGACATGCCGGCCTATATGCTGTTTGGCGCCGTAACGGAAGCGGGAATCGGCATCGCCGAATCGGATGATCCGGAGCGTGCCCGCGAGCAGGCCAAGCAAGTGATTACATGCATCCTGCAAGCTTTCTAATCAGAAGCGGTGTGAAATGGCAAAGTGGAGAGGGAGAAAAAAGCTCCCTCGCCGGCTAAAGCAAAAAATCCTCATGGACCTATGGGGACCCAGTAGCGATAAGCTGCTTACATTCGATTTAGAAGCTCGATAATCGTTTCTTTTGGATAAAGGGGCTGCATTCGGGCCATTTCAATGGTGCGATAAATATGGGCGGCAATCTCTTCGATTTTATCCTGTGTAATATGGAGTTGCTCCAGCTTGACCGGAGCGCCAATGCTGACAAACCAGTGCGTTAGCGCTTCGATACCCGCTTCGGCGGTTTGCTGGTCGAATATCTGGCGTGCGAATCGTTCATATCTGGTCGGGTTTTGGGAATAGTGCCAATTCATCCATGCAGGGTACACGACGGAGAGACCGGCGCCATGAGGCACGTCGTACAAGGCTGACAGAGAGTGCTCGATTAGGTGGGAGTCATAGCGATTCCCTTCCACTCCGGCGAAGGTAGTCCGGTTCAGTGCTTGCGCCGCAGCCCAGGCAAATTCGCTCCTGGCTTCGTAGTCTCCCGGATTTTTCAACAGGGCGTTCGTAGTTCGAATGACCGTTTTGATCATATTCTCGATATAATTTGCGGTTATGCCGGGGATATAGGAGGCGGTAAAATATAAATCCATACAGTGGGACAAAATATCAACGGCGGAGTACGCCAAATATTCGTTGGTCACCGATTCCTGAAGCTCCGGATTTATAACCGACACAGTTGGGAAAGCAGCGGGGCTGGAGAAACCGAATTTTTCGGTCGTTTCTTCATTTGTAATGACCGCGGATGCGTTCATCTCGCTTCCGGTTGCCGATAGCGTTAGAATGTCGAAAATTTTTAAAGCGGCATCCGGGTATTTTTTATAGCTGCACAAGTCCCAAACGTCCCCATCATAAACCGCTCCGGCCGCAATCACCTTCGCCGTATCAAGCACAGAGCCTCCGCCTACGGCAAGAACGGCATCCACGCTTTCCTCTTTGGCGATACGTACGCCTTCTCTGGCTTTGCTAACGACCGGATTGCTTTTGATCCCGCCCAGGGTTACAAAGTCAATTCCGTTTTCGCCAAGCGATTTCGCAACTCTGTCATACAAGCCGGATGTTTTAATTCGCTCTGAACCGTATACCAGAAGCGCTTTTTTTACGCCATAAGGAGCCATGTAGCTTCCGATTGCCCGCTCTTTATCTTTTCCAAATTCTACTCTCGTCGGGTTGTAAAATGTAAAGTCCCTCATCCTGCATCATGCTCCTTTTTCTGACCAAGGCTCGGTCAAGTTTGTGGTGGTTCTACTCTGTACAATAGATGAAAAGCATAGGAGGTTACATATCCAAATTACAGAACATGTTGGTTGAATTACGGATTCGATTACATCTGTAATTGGCACAAGTTTATCGTGGATTTGACTATGTATGGGGCATAATTAGGAGGGTATAATGACCATTACTTTTAACTGACGAGATTGGCATGGCTCAAATTGAGCTTGAAGAAGGAGTGGGTATATGATCAATATTGAATCCATCTCTGTACTGCACGACATACTGGGCTGCGCAAAGCCGAGGCATCCATTAATCACCTTGATTGATTACCATTCGATTCATCCTCGTGAATCCAGCTACAACGCCTCGTTCAAGCTGAACTTCTTCATGATTTCCTTTAAAACCAATGCTGAATGTGAGCTAATCTATGGAAGGAAATATTACGATTTTCATGAAGGAAGCCTGATGTTTGCGGCGCCTGGACAAGTTCTAGCAAAGGGGAACCAAAAAAATCAGGAAAAATCGGAGGGCTGGATGCTGTGCTTCCACCCCGATTTGATCAGAGGCAGCACATTGTGGCATAAGCTCCCGGATTATAGCTTTTTTGAGTACGAGGCGAATGAAGCCTTGCATCTTTCGGACCAAGAAAAAGGGATTGTAGATCGTATCGTTAGCGATATTCAAGTTGAATACAGCGGGAATCTGGACATGTACAGCAACGACCTGCTCCTTTCCAATCTGGAAGTGCTGCTGAACTATGCAAAGCGGTTTTATGGGAGACAGTTTATTACAAGAAAGGCCATCGTCAAAGACTCTGTCACCCAATTCGAACGGCTGCTGCAGGAGCAATGTACGACGGAAACGATTGAAAAGAAAGGAATGCCCAGTGTCAAAGGACTTGCGCAGGCGATGGGATATTCCCCAAATTATCTTTCGGACATGCTGAAAAAAGAAACGGGGAAGACTGCACAGGAATGGATTAAATGGAACATGGCAGAGATTGCAAAGCGATTGCTTGTCACAACCAATGAGCCTATTTATCTGATTGCTGAAAGACTTGGTTTCGAACAGCCCTCCAGCTTTACCAAGTTTATGAAAATGCAACTAGGCGTCAGTCCTGCCGATTTCAGAAGGCTTAATTTATGAATGCTTTTCTTTTAGGCAACTAAGTACGAATGGATCGTCTGCAACTTAGGGACGATTCTTTTTTGTGTGGCGTGCTATTGGTACGTAGCTTCAAACTGATGAGGGCCATTGAAAAGTGTCTGCGCGTAAAAATTCGGTGACGGAAAAAGGATAGCTTTTATGCGCCCAACCAATAATATAAAAAAGGCTTGTTGACAATTGATCCTAAGTCATTTATAATTGACCCATAGTCAAATAACAACGCGGAGGTTATAATCATGAGTCAAAAAGTGGCATTAATAACAGGTGCATCTTCTGGGATTGGTAAAGAGGCGGCGCTTGAGCTGAAAAACAAAGGTTTTACGGTGTATGCTGCCGCTCGGCGTATCGACAATATGAAGGATCTTGCGACTAAGGGCATTCGTCCCATCTCTATGGATGTCACCAATGAGGAATCCATGATTCAGGCAGTCAACGATATCCTCAAGAAGGAAGGGAAAATTGACGTCCTTGTTAATAATGCAGGCTATGGCTCGTATGGAGCAGTCGAGGATATCCCTATGGAAGAGGCTCGGCGACAAATGGAAGTGAATGTCTTCGGTTTGGCGAGACTGATTCAGCTTGTGGTGCCGAGCATGCGGAGAAACAAGTACGGCAAAATTGTGAATGTCTCTTCAATGGGAGGCAAGATTTGGACCAAGTTTGGCGGATGGTATCATGCGACCAAATTTGCAGTAGAAGGTCTGTCGGATTGCCTTCGCCTGGAATTGGAGCCGTTTGGAATTGATGTCATTGTTGTGGAGCCAGGCGGAATCAAAACGGACTGGGGCATTATTGCCGCCGAAAACTTGAAAAAGGTATCTGCAAAAGGGGCATATGCTCAGGCTGCCAACAAAGCGGCCGAAGGTATGATTAAAAATTATTCGGGCAACCAGCTATCGAAACCGGAATTAATCGCGCGCACGATCGGCAAAGCCGTGACTGTGAAAAGGCCGAAAACACGTTATCTGGTTGGCTTTATGGCAAAGCCGATGGTATTTATGAAAAATGTATTTGGAGATCGTGCCTACGATCGGATTATTAAAATGTTTAGCTAAAATACCATTTAACCTTGGGGAAAGGATGATGATCATATGAATAACTATAATCTTGCTCTACCAAAAACGACTACGTATTGGAAAGAAGACGGAATTTTCTTTATCAAGCATACGAATTTTTTTGTAACGATGGAGGAAATAGACGCTATCGGGGATTTGCTAAGAGAAGCTCATCGCGACAAAGAAACGAATGCCATTGTGATTGACAATCGTGAGGCAAAGGGTGCGTGGACGCAAGAAGCTAATAAAGTCTGGGTCGAGGTAGGCATGGAATTCGATAATATGATCCCAAAAAAGGTCGCTACGTTAACGAGAGATGCGATCGCATCCATGCAGATTAACCGGCTTACCCGGAGTAACGGAGCCGAGCAAATGTCCAGGGCGTTTTGCAGTGATTTCGATGAATCGGTTCGAGCCTTCTTGCAAGAATAAGCGACAGGCGAGTTTATGCTTGACTCCAAATCGATGAGCTAATAAAAATTCGAATGGAGTGATGGACGCTATGGCCAAACGTGCAATGACACCGGAGGCAAAAGCCTTAAAAGCAACAGCCATTATAGATAAAGCGGCGGAAATGTTTTTTTCTTTGGAGTATGAAAAGATAAAGATGTCCGATATAGCCAAGCATATGGGCATGTCGAACGGAATACTGTTTGTTTACTTTAAAACAAAAGAAGCCTTGTTTTTTAGTCTGTTATGTCGGGAGTACGAGAAGCGGCTCGCTCGTCTGAAGGAGATGGCAAAGGAAATACCGATCCGTAGCTTCGATGACTTCAAGAATCTCGTTATGAAGGAACTAATGGAGCTGGTCGAGCATAATCCCCTTTATGTACGACTTGAATCTATGCGTATAGCCGTTTTTGAGAAGAATGTGGACCCGGAAACGATGCTGAATCAGAAAATCAAGCTATATCAATTAATGCAGGAGTTAGTAGACAATATT
Source organism: Paenibacillus sp. SY21-1 (assembly GCF_005222705.1). GTDB lineage: Bacteria > Bacillota > Bacilli > Paenibacillales > Paenibacillaceae > Pristimantibacillus. The sequence continues at coordinate 22,432 of NZ_STGF01000023.1, forward strand.
TGCGCGTGGGAAGCCCTAAGCCCCGAGGATGTGATGGAGGTTCTTCAAGCGGAGGCCTCCATCATAACAGGCTGCAAATTATCTGCCACCTTGCCCGCTGAGGTTGTTGAAATCATCGAGAAGAATGGGATGGAAGGGTTCAAACGTAACTTCAAAGATGATGTTCGACATACCATGCTTTGTTATTTGGAAGGATATCACAAGCATTTCAACGCTGCAAGCTGCAACAGAGCCGCAAGGCTTGAGGATAAAGATGCGGAATCAGGCGTTTTTCTGCCAACGGAGGTGCAGGATGACTAACAGAAAACAGGTAAACAGGGCCGTTGTAGCTGGCGCTACAGGAATGATGGGGAGACAGCTTGTACAGCTCTTGCTGGAGGACCCGGCGTATCAACGAATCATTGTGCTTGTTCGTCGGAGCTTGGGCATTTCCCACCCGAAGCTGGTGGAGAAACACATTTCCTTTGACCGGCTGGAGAATGAATTGGATGCTTCAGTATTGAAAGACGCTGACGTCTATTGCACCTTAGGCACTACAATGAAACAAGCCGGCTCAAAGGAAGCTTTTCTTAAAGTGGATCATGCGTATCCGTTAGCTTTAGCGAAAGCGGCCCTCAAGCATGGCGCGGCAAGCTTCATCATTGTGAGTGCAATGTGGGCATCCGAACAATCCAGAATGTTCTACACACGCGTCAAAGGACAGCTCGAAAGGGAGCTGTTATCTCTCGGGTTGCCGCGTCTTGTCATCTTGCGACCTTCACTCGTGCTCGGGGTTCGGGAGGATGAGAGCTTTAGTGATCGGGCTTCGTATACCATATTCCGCTTGATTGATCCGGTATTGGTCGGAAAGTTAGCCAGAATGAAGGCCATTCCGTGCAAGAATGTGGCTCAAGCGATGATTATGACGGCGCATGAATCAGGCCCAGCGGTTGAAGTGCTTGAGTCGGAAGAAATCTCATTCAAGACCAGCAAGAAAAGCAAGCCCTCGCGAGTTTGATATTAAATGGAATCTGGAGGAGGATTTTTATGAAAACATGGTTGATTACAGGTACTTCAAGTGGTTTTGGCCGGAGCCTGACGGAGCTCTTATTGGAACGAGGCGATCGGGTTGTCGCAACAGTTCGACAAGAGCATGCTCTGGATGATCTCAAAGAGCGGTATAGCGAGCAATTGCGGGTTGCTGTACTGGATGTGACGGATAACCAAGCGATTCGGAGCGTTGTAGATCAGGCATTCAAGGATTTAGGTGCGATTGATGTTGTGGTTAACAATGCAGGCTATGGATTGTTCGGTGCGGCCGAGGAAGTAAGTGACGATCAAATTACTCATCAATTCAACACAAACGTTATGGGGTCCATTCAAGTTATTCGTGCGGCGCTTCCTTATTTGCGTGCCCAAGGCGGCGGCCGTATCATTCAGCTATCCAGCATGGGTGGGCAAATTGCCTTTCCAGCACTGAGCATCTATCATGCAACAAAGTGGGCGATCGAAGGCTTTATCGAATCGCTTGCCCAGGAAGTGGCTCCCTTCAACATTCAGGCCACACTCGTTGAGCCGGGCAGCGCGCGAACCAATTTCGGTGGCAGCAGTATGATCGCAGGAGAGCCGATGAGTGAATATGATACAACTCCTGTGGGATATATTCGGCAAATGTCGCAGCAAGCTGGAGAGGACAGCTTCCCTGGCGATCCGGTTAAAATGGCTCAGGCCATCATGGTATCTGCGGATTCTGAGCAGGCTCCGCTGCGGCTAACACTGGGCAGCGACGCTTATGAGCTCGTCCATAAAAACTTGGCCGCACGTTTAGCAGCGTTAGAGAATCAAAAAGAGATCGCTTATTCTACGGACTTTAAAAGTTAACGAGTGAAATAGCTAAGTCATCATTGGGATTTTACGGTTAGGCTCTTAAAAAATGATTCATTATTTTTATTTGGATATAGAAACTGTCTATTATGGACTTGTTGACTATGCGATTAAATAAATGATAACATGATCTCATGTTATTAATCATATAAAATCCATGTGATTTATAAGAATTAAGTGCTGCTTTATTGCTCAAGTGTCGTATCTATAATAAACGGTTAACAGTTTGAAGGGAGCTTTGTAGATGTCGAATATTGCCCACCACGATTACAGAAAGCTTAAATTTGGTTTAAGCATTAATGGCATAGGCGGTCATATGTCATACTGGAGACATCCGCAAGCCCCCTCTGACGCAAGTGTAAATATCGAGTATTACAAGAAACAGGCCCAGTTAGCCGAGAAAGGGAAATTCGACTTTGTGTTTGTTGCAGACGGGCTATATATTAATGAAACTTCAATACCGCAATTTCTAAATCGCTTTGAGCCTCTGACGCTCTTATCGACACTTGCAGGTGCTACCGAACGAATCGGCTTGGCAGGAACCGTGTCTACCTCTTATAGCGAGCCGTTTACGATCGCCAGACAATTTGCTTCCCTTGATCAACTCAGCGGAGGAAGAGCAGCCTGGAATGTCGTAACCTCTCCACTTGAAAAATCAGCCCTGAACTATAACAAAACGATTGAAGAGCACCCTGATCATACCAAACGTTACCGGATTGCTGCCGAATATGTCGAGGTTGTTCGCGGGTTGTGGGATTCATGGGAGGACGACGCTTTTATTCGGAACAAGGAGACGGGGCAGTTTTTTGATCCGGAAAAGCTGCATACGCTACATCATAAAGGCGAATTTTTTTCAGTGCAGGGCCCATTAAATATAGGCCGCTCCCGTCAAGGCCAACCTGTCGTATTTCAGGCAGGGTCTTCGGATAGCGGTCGGAACCTGGCTGCCCAAACAGCAGATGCCATTTTCACCGATCAACGAACGCTGCAGGAAGCTCAGGCCTTTTATGCGGACATCAAGAAAAGAGCCAAGCAATATGACAGAAATGGAGAAGAGCTGTTAGTGCTGCCCGGCGCTGTCTTTATTATTGGAGAAACGCCTGAGGATGCTCAACAAAAATATGAGGAATCCCTGCAACTTATATCGATAGAAAATGCAATCAGTTATTTGGGACGTTTTTTTGATCACCATGATTTCTGGCAATATGGACTCGATGAGCCGTTTCCGGAGCTGGGGGACTTGGGGAAAAACAGTTTTCAGAGTACAACGGATCGAATCAAGCTTGAAGCCAAGGCTGGAGGCCTGACTCTTCGTCAAGTGGCTCTTCGCAGCGTGGCGCCTACGCCTCATTTTTTAGGCACAGCTTTGCAAATTGCTGATGGCATTCAGGAATGGTTTGATCAAAAGGGGGCCGATGGTTTTATTTTGATACCAGGCGTCTATGATTCTTTGCCTGCTTTTGTAGAGCAGGTCGTGCCTATCCTGCAGGAGCGAGGACTGTTTCGCGAGGAATATGAATCGGACACATTTAGAGGAAATTTAGGCTTAAGCTATCCAGAAAACCGTTATACTTCCCAGCGCGCATTAGAAGCACGTTCTATAAAACATGAATAGCGTTTGAACATCAAGAGGTTAAAACACGTATTGAGAGTTTTTCTATAGGCATGATTTTGGCAGGATTGAACCGCTAGAGGGGGGCTCCCCCCCCCTAAGGCATCGAACAAGCTATACTGATTCGCCTACTTGCGCGCTGCCTTCCCCTTTTTATCGTTGACCTACCCGTCCGGGTAGGTCATTTTTTGTGTGTTTTACGGTACGAATGGGCGACTAGTTAGGCTGTTAAAGTCTTTTGCAGCGGGAAGTGAAAATTAAAAACGGGATTTAAGGTTGGTTAAAGCTACAAGCATTAGAATTTAACTAAGACAAGAGGCGATAACGTCATTCTGATAAAAAAAGCAAGATTACTACTTCATTACTCAAGGAGTGTTCACGAATGAAAACAAAAAAAGTGAAAAAAATAGCTGCCATTACGATGGCCATATTGCTTAGCGCGGCTGTAGTGGGATGCTCTTCCACACAAGACGGCAGTGAGAATACAGCCGCCATCCCAACAACTATTACGCAAGAAACAAGCGCACCGACAACAACCGCGACAGCATCGCCAAGCGAAACGACAGTAACGGAAGCATCGGTTTCAGACACATCGGAACGGTTCAGTGATCGGGATTTGAAACAGTCGGCGGACCTTGCCGCTGCCACGCAGATTCAATTGGTAAGCGATCAGGATGTTACGCTGAATGCAGAAGGTATCTATGTTCTAAGCGGCGAGGCGACGAATGTGACGGTTGTGGTTGAGGCTGCCGAGGAGGCGAAAATTCAAATCGTTCTTGACGGTGTCAGTATAACGAATGAGGATTCACCGGCCATTTATGTGAAAGAAGCGGATAAAGTATTCGTTACCTCCACGGACAGCGAGAATGTTATGAAGGTCACCGGAAGCTACGTAGCAGACGGAGATACGAATTTGGATGCGGTTATTTTCTCCAGAGCGGATCTGACCCTGAATGGAACGGGAAGTCTGGAAATTGTATCTGACGAAGGGAATGGGATCTCTTCCAAGGATGATCTCAAAATAACCGGAGGTGTGTACAACATTCAATCCTCTGCGGATGCTTTGGAGGCTAATGATGCCATCCTGATCAACGATGGGACGATAACGATTAATTCGGGTAAGGATGGCCTGCATAGCGAGAATGATGAGGATGCTGCTCTTGGATATATCTATATTGCAGGCGGCGACTTAACAATTTCTGCTGTCGACGACGCGATTCAAGGCAATAGCTATGTTCAAATCGATGGCGGTACAATAAATATAGAGACCAGCGAAGAAGGTATTGAGTCAACCTCGATTACCATCAACGACGGCCAGATCACGATAAATGCGAAGGATGACGGCATTAACGCCTCGCAAAAAGTGGATGGCAATGTCGTTATAGAAGTCAATGGAGGCACCATTGACATCACGATGGCCAGTGGCGATACGGATGCCTTTGATTCGAACGGCGATCTCTATATTAATGGGGGCACGATAACGGTTGAAGCCATGTCTGCCTTTGATGCGGATGGTACAGCTCAGCTTAATGGCGGCGATGTCACGGTTAATGGGGAAAAAATCACTGAAATCACCAAATCGCAAGGAGGCGGCGGCAGGGGAGGCGCAGGAGGAGGCAGAGGAATGATGCGCCAATAAATTCGAAGCTCATGTGAATGACAGTGATTTCGACATTTACACTGACAAGTACGTGAGCGCTGACGGCAAGAGACGTTAGCTTGTCCTTGTCGGCGGCTCGGTGGGCCATATCACCCTAAAGGTTTTTCCCAGACGCAGCACTTGGAGAGAAGCTCGCACCCACAAAATACTTGCATAACAAGGGGACGTCTCGTCTCACGCGCGAAAGGACCTCGGTTTCCACTTCATCCAAGTGGATGCCGGGGTCCTTTATACGACGTTTATACCCTATTCCTTTTTTTGAAAAAATGTTTGGTTCAATGGGCAACATAGTGGTTTCTTCTTTCCATTGTGATTATTGTAAAAACTGCGGACATCCATTGAGTAGAGGAAAAAAAGAATAATTAATCGATGAAGGCTGGACAAGCTCCATGGGAATGAATTCGCACAGCAAGCAGTATAAGCTAAGTTATTTTTTGCCATGTTCCAACTGTTCCAGACGGTATACGTCAGATGATTTCTATAGGGATTAAACTGGAGATAGGAACAAGTAACGCTAGAGCAAAATTGGTTAGAAATGTGATTATAGAGCGTCGTTTGGAGCTTGTGGGAGACAAATTGGTTAGAAATGTGATTATAGGACGTCGTTTGGGGCTTGAGGGAGATAAATTAGTTAGAAATGTGATTATAGAACGTCGTTTGGGGCTTGCGGGAGACAAATTGGTTAGAAATGTGATTGTAGAGCGTCGTTTGGGGCTTGAGGGAGATAAATTAGTTAGAAATGTGATTATAGAACGTCGTTTGGGGCTTGCGGGAGACAAATTGGTTAGAAATGTGATTGTAGAGCATCGTTTGGAGCTTGAGGGAGACAAATTGGTTAGAAATGTGATTATAGAACGCCTACGTTTACCTACCCCTTTTCCTTGTTGACCTACCCGTCTGGGTAGGTCATTTTTTGTTTTTCAACTATTATACTTAATTTAGATTTGCCATGCGGAAAGCGAGTATTTAGATTTTTTTACAATGCAGCTTTTTCCAACATCTAATCGCTGCTAATCAAGATGCCTATGAGTCAATACATACGTTTAGGCACAACATGTCCCCGGGCTCTTCTCCATTCCTCAGCAGAAGGTAACGCAAGTGGTCCCCCATCTTTGCTGCCAGTATTACTCGATCAGACCAACACAGAAATACTCTGACAATAAAAACAGGAATCGCATCGTAAGCTCTGACGGGAGGGAGATAGTTTAGAGGCTCGGTAGTCGAGAATGGTTATTATTTTTTTCAGAATAGAAATGGAATTACAAGGAGGAATAAGATACTTATGAAGCTTTTGAAACGCAGATCGCTGATTTATTTGTTAATAGTAAGTATAATGCTGACGTTGATAGCTGGGCCTGGAACAGCTGAGGCAGCAGCCTCTAATTGGATTATGGTGGATGGCGGCGGGAATACTGGCCTGAATGTGAACACTTCGAGTCATGCACCGCAAGCTATGCGTACGGCCGTACACCATAATATTCTTTATGCAGCCTGGATTGAAAGGGCATCGTCAGTTAATCAGGTTCGAGTAAAAAGCTTTAATGGAACAACATGGAGAAGCGTAGACGGAGGCGGTGCGACCGGGCTGAATATAAATCCAGCAGATCGAGCGCTTAACCCATCCTTAATTGTATATGAGGATATTTTATACTTGCTTTGGGAGGAAACGGGCAAGATTCGCGCAAAAAAATACGACGGAACCAGTTGGATCAGTGTGGATGAAGGGGGCTTGAATGGAAGCGCTTCGGCAACATCGTCTGCTCCACGCATGGCCGTCATGAACAACATTCTTTACGTAGCTTGGCATGAGAGGGTAGACGGCGGAGTTAATCAGATTCGAGTCATGAGCTTTGACGGTACCACTTGGACCAGTGTCGATGGCGGAGGCCCTACAGGTTTGAACGCAAATCCTTTGACTTCTGCAACCTATCCGACGATGGCTGTATTCAACAACGCTTTATACATTTCTTGGTATGAATATAATAGCAGCGCTGCACAAGTGAGAGTAAAGAAATATGATGGCTCCAGTTGGATTAGTGTCGATGGCGGAGGAAGCGGCGGTATAAACGTAAATCCTTTTTTCAACGCAGTAGCGCCCGAATTAATTGAATTTAATAATGCTCTGTATGCAACATGGTACGAGAGTAGTCAGATTAGAGTCAAGAAGTATGATGGAGCAAGCTGGACGAGTGTCGATGGCGGTGGTTCGATTGGCTTGAATGTAAATATGAACAGGGAAGCATCTTTTCCTAAACCGATGGTGTTCAATAATGATTTATACGTTACATGGCTTGAAGATAATGGCACTACTAGAGCTCAAATTCGGGTAAAAAAGTATGATAGAACAAGCTGGTCATCTGTAGATGATGGAGGTTCAATTGGTATTAATGCCGGTGTTGCCGATACAGCTTGGGAGCCTTCCCTGCAACAATTCAATGGCGATTTATATGCTTTTTGGGCTGAAGCCAATGGTTACTCCGGTCAGGTGAGGGCAGCCAGGATGTTGATTAACGCTGATTTTCCGACCATCAGTACACAGCCGGCGAATCAGGCGGTAAATGTGGGAGGAACGGCGACGCTTAGAGTGACGGCATACACCATCGACGGCGGAACGTTGAGCTACCAGTGGTACAGCAATACCAGCAACAGCACCGCCGGCGGCACGCCTGTGACTGGAGCGACCGGCGCAAGCTATAACGCGCCGACTGCCACTGAAGGGACTCTGTACTATTACGTCGAGGTGACGAATACAAATTCTCGCGCTGTGGGAACAAAATCGGCGAGCGTTACGAGCAATGCTGCTTCGGTAACAGTGAATGCGCTCGTGAATGCGGCTACGCCGAGCATTGGGACGCAGCCAGCGGATACGACGATTGAGGTTGGAGGAACGGCTACACTTAGCGTAGCGGCGAGCGTGAGCGATGGAGGTGTATTGAGCTATCAGTGGTACAGCAACAGCAGCAATAGCACCAGCGGAGGCACGTTCGTGAGTGGAGCGAGAAGCGCTAGCTATAATGTACCGACGGCAACGGTCGGCACGAGGTATTATTTCGTCGTCGTGACGAACACGAATATGAGCGCGAGCGGAACGAAGGTGTCTGGCGTGATAAGTGGAATAGCTCAAGTGACGGTGAATACGCTCGTGAACGCGGCTACGCCGAGCATTGATACGCAGCCAGCGGATGAGACGGTGAACGTTGGAGAAACGGCGACGCTTAGCGTAGCAGCGAGTGTGAGCGACGGAGGTGTGCTGAGCTACCAGTGGTACAGCAACGGGAGCAACAGCACGAGCGGAGGCACGTTGGTGAATGGAGCGACAAGCGCGAGCTACAACGCACCGACAGCAACGGCTGGCACAAGATACTATTACGTCGTAGTGACGAACACGAATGCGAGCGTGAACGGAACGAAGACGGCGAGCGTGACGAGTGGAACTGCACTGGTGACAGTGAACGCGCTCGTGAACGCGGCTGCGCCGAGCATTGGGATGCAGCCGACGGATGAGACGGTGAACGTTGGAGGAACGGCGACGCTTAGCGTAGCAGCGAGTGTTAGCGACGGAGGTGTGCTGAGCTACCAGTGGTATAGCAACGGCAGCAACAGCACGAGCGGAGGCACGCTGGTGAACGGAGCGACAAGCGCAAGCTACAACGCACCGACAGCAACGGCTGGCACAAGATACTATTACGTCGTAGTGACGAACACGAATGCGAGCGTGAACGGAACAAAGACGGCGAGCGTGACGAGTGGAGCCGCACTGGTGACGGTGAACGCGCTTGTGAACGCGGCTGCGCCGAGCATTGGGACGCAGCCGACGGATGAGACGGTGAACGTTGGAGGAACGGCAACACTAAGTGTAACGGCCAGCGTAAGCGACGGAGGTGTGCTGAGCTATCAGTGGTACAGCAACGGGAGCAACAGCACGAGCGGAGGCACGTTGGTGAATGGAGCGACAAGCGCAAGCTACAACGCACCGACAGCAACGGCCGGCACGAGATATTACTACGTCGTAGTGACGAACACGAATGCGAGCGTGAACGGAACAAAGACGGCGAGCGTGACGAGTGGAACTGCACTGGTGACGGTGAACGCGCTCGTGAACGCGGCTGCGCCGAGCATTGGAACGCAGCCGACGGATGAGACGGTGAACGTTGGAGAAACGGCGACGCTTAGCGTAGCGGCAAGCGTGAGCGACGGAGGTGTGCTGAGCTACCAGTGGTACAGCAATGGGAGCAACAGCACGAGCGGAGGCACGCTGGTGAACGAAGCGACAAGCGCAAGCTACAATGCGCCGACAGCAACGGCCGGCACGAGGTACTACTACGTCGTAGTGACGAACACGAATGCGAGCGTGAACGGAACGAAGACAGCGAGCGTGACGAGTGGAGTCGCAATGGTGACGGTGAACGCGCTCGTGAACGCGGCTACGCCAAGCATTGGGACGCAGCCGACGGATGAGACGGTGAACGTTGGAGAAACGGCGACGCTTAGCGTAGCAGCGAGTGTTAGCGACGGAGGTGTGCTGAGCTACCAGTGGTATAGCAACGGCAGCAACAGCACGAGCGGAGGCACGCTGGTGAACGGAGCGACAAGCGCAAGCTACAACGCACCGACAGCAACGGCTGGCACAAGATACTATTACGTCGTAGTGACGAACACGAATGCGAGCGTGAACGGAACAAAGACGGCGAGCGTGACGAGTGGAGCCGCACTGGTGACGGTGAACGCGCTTGTGAACGCGGCTGCGCCGAGCATTGGGACGCAGCCGACGGATGAGACGGTGAACGTTGGAGGAACGGCGACGCTTAGCGTAGCGGCAAGCGTGAGCGACGGAGGTGTGTTGAGCTACCAGTGGTATAGCAATAGCAGCAACAGCACGAGCGGAGGCACGCTGGTGAACGGAGCGACAAGCGCAAGCTACAATGCGCCGACAGCAACGGCCGTCACGAGATATTACTACGTCGTAGTGACGAACACGAATGTGAGCGTGAACGGAACAAAGACGTCGAGCGTGACGAGTGGAGCCGCACTGGTGACGGTGAACGCGCTTGTGAACGCGGCTGCGCCGAGCATTGGGACGCAGCCGACGGATGAGACGGTGAACGTTGGAGGAACGGCTACGCTTAATGTAGCGGCCAGCGTGAGCGACGGAGGTGTGCTGAGCTACCAGTGGTATAGCAACGGCAGCAACAGCACGAGCGGAGGCACGCTGGTGAACGGAGCGACAAGCGCAAGCTACAATGCGCCGACAGCAACGGCCGTCACGAGGTACTACTACGTCGTAGTGACGAACACGAATGCGAGCGTTAATGGGACGAAGACCGCCAGCGTAACGAGCAATGTCGTTTCCGTCACCGCAACTGAGGTTCTTACTTACGAAATAGAAGCGATAGATCATCAGACTGCATCTGTCTTGACGCAGGGGTATGGACCCGGTACTCAGCAATCGCTGGTGATCTCCGTTACGAATACCGGTACGGGGCATTTAACAGGCTTATCCGTAGCGAAAGGGGGAGCAGACGCCGAAGCTTTTGACATCTCGCAGCCGGCCTCCACCTTAAATAGCGGTGCGCCGTCCACCAGCTTTACAATCAAAGTCAAGGATGGTCTCCCAGCCGGGAGTTATACCTCAACGGTTACCGTATCCGCTGCTCTTATGAGCGATCGGACCTTTACCGTTACTCAGAGCATTACCCTGCCTGACGTTCCTGCAAGCCCGACTTCGCTACAAGCTATAGCCGGAGATCGAAGCGTTGCCTTGCATTGGGAGGCGGTGGAGCATGCCGATGCATATGAGATCTATGTAACGACGGCTGCGGGCGATTTCAGTGATTCCGTCGCTACGGTGAGGGATACAAACTACGAAGTGAGAGGGTTAACCAATGGAGTTACCTATTATTTTGCAGTCAAGGCTGGCAATTCGGGAGGCTCAAGCCCCTTCTCGGACGAAGCCAGTGCGATACCTGCTTCTGTGCCACTAGCTCCGACGAACGTGCGAGCGAGCGCGGGCGACACGACAGCCACCGTTCGTTTCGATGCTCCGGCTGACCATGGGGGGAGCGCTATTCTTCGGTATGAGGTGAAGGCTAGTCCGGGCGGAATAACGGTAGTCGGAACGACAACGCAAATGGAGGTTACAGGGCTGACCAACGGGACGGACTACACGTTTACGGTTCGGGCAATCAACAGCGTCGGACCTGGTGCCGTATCTTCTGCATCTCATTCCGTTAGACCGACGGCGAGCGTCACAACGGCACCGACGCAGACTTCGTCTCCAACGATTGAATGGGTGAAGTTTTTGGTAAACGGGCAGCAGGTAGAACAGCTTGGTCCTGTCATCGCAACGACAGTAGCGGGGCGAACGGTCATCACGGCCGAGCTGGATTCCGCTAAGCATACGGCCAGGTTAGGGCAAGAAAAGCCGGGAGCTGTCCTGTCCATTGTCGCGGCTAATGGCTCCGACACGGTAAACATCAAGCTAAACGGCCAACTGCTTCACGACCTGGAGCAGAAAGCGACGACCTTGGTCATTCGGACGGAGAAGATGGTTTTTACGCTGCCTGCCCAATCCATCTATAGCGATGCGATCGTCGCGAATCGTTTGGGTAGCCATATCCCGCTGAAAGACGTAAAGGTATGGCTCTCCGTCGGCCTAGCTGGGAGTGAAACGTCCAAGCGCTTGCAGGTTGCGGCTGAGCGGTTAGACGCTGAGATCGTCTCTCCAGCAATCACGTTTGCCATCAAGGTGGAGTATGGCGATAAGATGGAGGACGAGGTCCGGTATTCGAAGTACCCAGATAGACTGCTTGCGATTGCACCGGAGGTGGATGTGAATCGGATCACGACGGCAGTCGCTCTTGAACCGAATGGAACGATTCGTCATGTTCCGAGCAGAATCGTGAAGGTCGACGGCAAACGCTATGTCAAAATCAGCGACCTGTCGAATGGCGCCTATGCCGTTATTCATCATTCGCAACGCTTCACCGACGTGGAGAAGCATTGGTCCAAAGCAGCCGTAAATGACCTGGGGTCGCGTCTGATTCTGAGTGCTCCGGTAAACGGATTTTTCCATCCCAATCGCGACATAACCCGAGCCGAGTTTGCGGGAATCCTCGTGCGGAGCCTTGGGCTGAGCAGGGTGAAGGGGCCGATGCGTTTTGTGGACGTGAAGGAGGAGGAGTGGTATAGCGGCTCCGTGCAAACGGCCTATGCGTATGGCTTAATTTCAGGATTCGGCGACGACACGTTCCGACCGAACGATAACATAACGCGCGAACAGGCGTTTATCATGCTTGCCAAAGCCATGATGCTGATTCATACGGATAAAAGCGAGCAGACGGTTAACCCCTCTGCTCCGCTCCACCGTTTTGTAGATGCGGATAGCCTGTCGGAATGGGCGAGAAGCGGTGCTGCGATGGTAGTGGAGACTGGTCTGGTAACGGGCCGCGGAGGAAACACGCTATCGCCGAAAGCGTTTATCACCCGGGCGGAAGTAGCCATGATCGTATGGAAGCTTTTACAGCAAACCAAACTTATCTGATGTAAGGTGTGATTCATTTTTTTAGAGATAGACAATAGCTGAACATTACTTAGTTTCTTTCAACCAAGGGACCTTGATCTCCGCTTTCAGTGGAAGTTGAGGCCCTTTTGTTTGCACTTTTTGCTGCATCTGCGATCAATGCACGCGACGCGATAAGGACTTGCTCACTGATGGTTGCAGAGAAACGCGCGTCATTCATTCAAGAGTTGTTCTTAAATGAATCTTTACCTAGGAGAGTGTAAATGCTGCGTGCTATAGTTATTGTTAATGGATTGACATGAGGGAGTGAAGCCATGACGATTGAATGGGCGACAGCGGCGGATGAGGCATTTATTGCTGAGCGGGATCATCATATTTTGGCAAGTCTCATTGGCAGGAAGATTGAACATCGCGAATATTATGTGTTCCGGAACGAGCTAGGCGATAGAATCGGCTGGATGAGGCACGGCTATTTTTGGGACAATACACCGTTTTTGAACATGATTTGGCTGGATGAGCAGGAGCGGGGAAAGGGCTTAGGCAAAACTGCGATGCTGCTTTGGGAGCAGCATATGCGCGAGCAAGGCTGCAAGCTCGTCATGACCTCAACGCAGGCGGACGAGATTTTTATCGGAAACTCGGATACAAGGACGCAGGCTGCTTGATGTGGGAAAATCAGGCTTTGGAAATTATTCTGACTAAAGCAATTTAAGGAGGGATTGGCGATGAGCTACGATTTTAATCGGGTTTGGTTAACAAAGAAGTTCGAAGAGATTCGCAAACGATTGCTGCTTGCCATAAGCCAGTTAGATGCCCAACAGTTAAACTGGAGACCGGATGACACAAGCCATAGCATTGCCGGTTTAATCAAGCATATCGAAGGGAATATACTTGAGCGCATCGTTAGCGGTATACGGCATGAGCCGATTCTGCGTGATCGGGACCGCGAGTTTGCAACGCCTCCTATTGGCAAAGAAGAGCTTGAAGCTATTGTGACCGAGCGATTTCAATTAATTATGGATACTCTTGCAGATATATCTGATGAGAAGCTGGAGCAGACGCAGCAGGTAAGAAATCGGGAGCGTACGAACCTGGATATGCTGCATCAATGCGCCGCCCATTATTCTGAGCATATGGGTCAAATATTTTATATCGCCAAGCAGTGCTTGCAGCAGCATTATAAATCTACGTCTATATAAGCGCAGCAGAGGGAGGCCGTTTATTGAAAGAGAGAAAACGAACAAAGGCTCAATTCAGAGAGGACTTCAAGCGCGGGCTAGGCCGTTCCTATATAGAGCTAAAAGAAAGTAAATCTCGTGAAAAGTTTAAAGATGTAGTCTTATGGGCTTGTCTTCGTAATACTTGCTATGACATGCAATGCGAAGGTGGACGCGGCATCTATTTATATCGTGCCATTTGTCTTTATGAAGACAAGTGTTACTTTGAGGATGCAATCATTCGAAAATATAGGCAAAAAAATTTGGATAGTTGGTTGTTCAGTCAGTTGTGCGAACTATTATATCTCTTTGCAGAAGACGGCAGCGTAAAAGCTAAAGAAATACTTTATGAAAAATATAATACCTTGCTCGCATTACTTTCAGCTCCTGTCAACCGCACAGTAGTGGATAACTTTGAATGGCTTTGTGTATGGCTAACGTCTCTAGATGGGTTTTCAGCGTTTAAAAGCATTGTGAAGCAGGTGGGAGCGGTTATTATAAAAGAAAGTTATCCTTTGAATATGGACTGGTTCTACTCAAATGCCAAAAATAAGTTTGGAGAGAAACGTATCGATGCTTATTTGCAAAAGAGTGCAATTAAATTGGATCATGTAGAAGCCTTTTTAAGCTCTGTGGCATATCCCCGGATGTATAATAAACAAGATGCTGTTCCCCCGACAGCAGAAGATATGATTCGTGCTGCAAAAAAGAAACAAGGCCTGGCACTGGCTCTTTGTTTTTCAAAAGTGGCCACAGAAGATGATCTGCTAACGCTAGCGAAATGCGCAATGGAAGAAACTGACTTGGAGATACAGCTTCAATTGCTGTGGGTGTTTAGAAAAGTTCGTTTTCCATTGGATGAACGGTTAATTTTTGAATTAGCGGAATGTGCAGATCCATCCATACGTGATGTAGCTTTTGAGATGATGGAGCATTTGCCGTCGCCAATGATTCATGATTATGCAATAAAACGAATTAACCAAAAGAAAGAATTGGGAAATGCTTTGAGCCTTCTAAGTGTCTGCTACAGGTCTGAAGATGAAAATGTGCTGTTGGAGGGAATTCAAAGCCTTACCGTATCTTATGACAGTGGCGAGTGGCATGGCGTCTATATGAACGTCGAGAAATTAATAGAGAATCGATCTGTTAAAATCAATTCGTCCGTGTTCGTTTACATGTATAGACAAACACTGTGTTCCTATTGCCGCCATTCGCTCTTGAAACAAATGTCCAAAAGGAAAGCGCTCTCTCAGGCGATGTTGGAAGAATGCTTGTATGACAGCTATGAAGATACCAGAAGGTTTGCCATGCGAAAGCTAAGAATGAAAGCGTAGTTCATGAAATTCCCCCCTTAACTCTATACCAGTATGTATAGATTTCCGAGTAACCGATTTTTGCATAAAGCTTTAATGCGGGCTCATTGGTGGATACCACGGCTAAATAGCTGTGTTTGGCCCCATTTGCTTTACCCCACTGTAGCAGATTTAATAGCAGCTGTTCGCCGAAACCACGGTTACGATACTTAACGTCTGTCACAATATCGTATAATCCTATGTATTCTCTTTCAATAACGCCAAGCCCGCAAGCGACTACTTGTTCTTCGTCATACAGCAAGATAAATCCCTTTTTGGTCCTGATATGGGATAGCATTCGCTCCATTACGTGATAGTCTTTTTCTTGTATGCCGGCAAGTCTGCGAAAGTGTTCCAACCAGGCGGCGTTGATGTTCTCATCGACATGGACCGACAATCGTTTGGGTTCTTTTATGCGCTCTAAGTCCAGCACTTGAACGCTTGTCGTATCAAGCAAGGAGTAGCCCATTTTCTCTAATATGTTGTCGAGGTGCGGGGGCGACGCAAAGGGAGTCATTTTAAATATGGTCGGTAAACGATGAGCCGAATAGAGGGACTCGCAATGGTTTATTTTATCATGTAGTTCACAGGTTGATGGAAAAATAGGGTTAATCGAATTTGCCCGTTTCGTATAGCCGTCAGCGAAGCGCAATACCCATCCATCGAATAGAAGAGTGGACAACGGCTGCCAATGATTCAGAGACAGCTCCTCAATAAATCTATGTTCCATATTCAGCCTCCTTGCAATTTTGAATAATTATACATAAATAAGAATAAAAATTCAATTCAAGTTTTTGATTTTATTGTCCTTTGGATATTGTATGATGAAGGTATATCGGACAAGGAGGGGCATATGACCTGGAGCAAAATGAAACAAAATCTGGACAGCTTTCTTAGCCCTGCGTTACATGGAAGGGTGGAATACAGCGCAAGCAGCTATCGTTACGTACCTGACAAAGCAGGACTTTGCTATATTACCGTTGATAAAAAGAACATCCTCCAAATAGGGGACCCGGCCGGTCCCATCCAATGGTACAAAACGGAGCTGGAAATTAAGAATGATACAGCTATTCAAATTCCTATCAGCGAAGCGGAAATTGAAGCAATCCGATCCGAGACCAAAGGGAACGTACCCGAGGATCGTCTGAAGGTTATGGCAAGAAGCAGAAAAATATCCATACATGCCAAGGAGCTTTTGTCGGCACAGTCAGCATTAAGTAAATCCAACTTTATTGTTGCAGCTACTCAGTTTTTATCCACTTCTATAGATGAAAGCCTGGAGAGCAATGATATACTGTTGAATATCCTGGCTTTGGTGGACAGACGAGTGGGCAAAAAACGAATGTTGAACATGGCCGATAAGATGAAGCTAAAGCATCCCATGGTGCAGTATTTCTATGAGCTGCGGCTCAGTACGTCATGAACATGAATCACTCATTGATCGGTATCATTCCCATGCCCGCTATCTGCTTTCCATAAAATAGGGGGTTAAGATTGCAATGGATTATTTCACGAGTATTCAGAAATGTGTGGACTATATAGATAGATATCTCGATCAAGAGCTGAACGTTAACGAGGCTGTCAATCAGGCTCATATGTCCAAATTTCATTTTTATCGATTATTCAAATCTGTTGTTGGGATAACGATTCATGATTATATCAAACGTAGGAAGCTAAGCGAGGCTGCTGAATATTTACAGTCTACGAATGAAGATGTACTTACGACGGCAGTCTTATATGGTTTTCATTCACAGGAAGTATTCACGCGCAATTTCAAGAAGCTGTTTGGATATCCGCCTGCTCAATTCAGGAAGCTGCAGCCTTGTGACTGGAGAGCGCTTAAAACGAATAAAATCAATGTGGATGCATTGAGATTAGATGTCAAGGCATCTAATGGGAAAGTATTCATTCAAGAAAAAATGGAGTACATAAGCGGCCTAACTTTAGTAGGACTAGAGCGAATGACAACGAATGACGAAGGATTATCGGTTATCGAGGCGATGCAGAATTTTTTGGGCGTTGCAGAGAGGATACCCCATAGAGTGAACGATACGATATATCGACTATGCTATGATATCGACGAGTCTGCAGATAAGAGTCAATATAAGGAGTTAATTGCCGTTCAGGTCACGAATTCTTTGACCCTTCCCAAGGGGATGACGTTGAAGCAGATCAAGCTAGCCAAAGTTGTGACCTATACGCATAAAGGCAAGCTGTTTACCGATGGGCAAAAAAAAATCATTGATACCTATCAATTTTTGTATCGTTACCGTATCCCTTACGCTGAGCATACGCTGACAAATGAATGGTTGCTTGAGAAATATGGCTCTGATTTTAAAGGGCCTGATGCTGAAGACTCTGTTATGCAAATTTCCTTCTCCATACAGTAAAAGGTAGCAAAGAACATCAAATTAGAGCAAATGCTCTCTGATAAAATGAATTCAAATGGCAGGTTGATACCTGTCAGACCGAATTTATAATTGGAGGGCTATTGCGATGTGTACGACATTTATTCTTCAGAATGATCAATCCATGCTGCTCGGACAAAACTACGATTTCTATTACGGTCATGGGTTAGTTGTGGTAGGCAAGCGTGGTGTTCAGAAGGAGTCGCTTAAAAAAGAAGGAGAAAAGGCTCTCAAGTGGACAGTCAACTATGGAAGTATTTCCTTTACGCAGTTTGGCCGAGAGCTGCCAATGAGTGGAATGAACGAAAAGGGATTGGTTGTTGCCATGATGTATCATGATGATGGGCAATTTCCTCAAGAAGATGACCGAGCTACAATGAATGAGCTGCAATGGATTCAATATCAATTAGACCAATATGCAACGGTGGATGAAGTGATTCATCATCTTGATGAAATCAGATTAGTGAAGTCGGTGTATGTATTGCACTATACCGTTGCCGATGCACAAGGAAATGCCGTGCTTATTGAATTTATTGATGGCATTGCCCAAGTTATTCGTGATGAGAAGAATCTT
The DNA here is from genome assembly GCF_005222705.1 of Paenibacillus sp. SY21-1. Lineage (GTDB taxonomy): Bacteria > Bacillota > Bacilli > Paenibacillales > Paenibacillaceae > Pristimantibacillus. The sequence continues at coordinate 40,637 of NZ_STGF01000023.1, forward strand.
GCATCAACCAATAACAGCTTCGAAGCGTCTAAGCAATATGCTGAACCATTCATGGATACACCTATATCTAAGCTATCCAAGCGAGTCGCCTCTTTTGATCGTTTTACACTCGCTTATCGTCATGTTATGCGTATAAATACGTTGATGGCGAATACTCCTATCCCGACGAACGAAGCTTTTAACGTATTGAAGGAATTATCGGTCAAACCAACATGGGATAGCATTTGGAAGTGGATTGGTCGTAAGACGCCTCCTACATTTACATACTGGAGTATCGTGTTTGATTTAAAGCATTTCAAGATCCATTTCAAGGACTACCATAACAAAAAAGTTCGGTCTATTGAGGTGGGTTCATTTAATTATTCCAAGACGGAGCCGGCCTTGTGCATGCGCTTGGATAACCAGCTGAGTGGGATAGTGAATGCGGCATTTGTTCCCTATACGACTCAAGAAAATGAACGAATTATCCGCTTAAGCTATAAGCCGATTATCGATATTATTCCTCTGGAGCAACAGCGAGAGCTGGCCGAGTATCCGGATCAATTCCAATAACACCGTAACGATCCCCCCAGTAACAATCTAACTTGACCGAATAACAAGGAATGTACGTTTTGCGCTATCACGTTAAAAATCGAATATATACGTTCCCCTGCGAAGTCCATATAATTTGAAGCGTACCACCAATGTCGAAGAAAAGGGGAATTTTATGAGTCGATATGTGAAGGCTGCACGACTAGTAACGCTTTCGATTGCCATTGCACTGTTACCGACATTAGCTGCTTGTACGAGCGGCAACGATTCAGGCTCGGGAAGTCCGACAGCGACAAACGCAAGCCCGGCAGCAACGGAGCCCGCGAAAACGGAAGAGTCGACCGAAAAATGGAATCAGAAGTTTGATCCTCCGGTTACGATTTCAACGGCCATCGTAGACGATGGAACCTCGAGGGGCAATGCGTTCAAGCCCGGCGAATCGATGGAGGACAACGCGAATCTTCGCTGGATGAAAGACAATATAGGGATTAACGTAAAGTTTGATTTTATCGTCACGAAACCGGAAGATTATGATACGAAGCTGCGTCTCCTGCTCTCCAGCGGCGGCAAGCTGCCTGATGCATTCGCCGCAGGAAACGATCCGCTTCAGAACCTGCTCGCAGCCAATAAGCTGATGGCACTGGACGAAGCGATCGAGAAATACGCGCATCCCGAGTATAAGAAGCTGTTGGAGAAATATAGCTATGCCATGGGCGAGGTCAAGAAAGACGGCAAAATTTATGGTCTGCCCGCCTTCTTTATGGGGGACGAGGGCACGGTTATGTGGATTCGCAAAGACTGGCTGGAAAACCTCGGTCTGGAGCCGCCTAAAACGCTCGATGAGTTTGAAAACGTTCTCAAGCAATTTACCGAGGGCGACCCCGATCAGAACGGCAAAAACGATACGATTGGTCTGGCCGTGCCGCTCAAGGAAGGGCCTTGGACCTGGATGGGGCAGACAGATGCGATTGTCGCCGCTCTTACGGATCAAATGATCAATACGTACGATGTACGCTTGTTCTGGAATAAGGGAGCTGACGGCAAGCTGAGCTACGGCGCTATTCATTCGGATGCCAAGCTGTATTTGCAAAAGATGAGAGACTGGATGGCCAAAGGTTATCTGGACAAGGAAGCCGGAATCAAGGACCCGGGCAAGGCTTCGGAGCTGACTGCGAGCGGCAAGGCGGGCATCATGTTCGGACCGTTCTGGATGGGCGACTGGCCGCTCGGTGACGCGACCAAAAACAATCCGGATGCGGATTTCCAGGCATTCCCGCTTCCGACCGGACCCAATGGTCTGGTAGGCCGTGCAGAGAAGCCGCTGACTCAAGGCTTTACGGTGTTCAATAAAGATTTCAAGCATATTGAAGCGTGGTTCGCCTACTTCAATAAAGTATTTGCAAAAAAATTGGAGCTTACAGGCGACCCATACTTCGATCCGCGTTGGAAGGACGGTTACCATGAAGGCTACGACTATGTGAAATTGGACGGCAAAGTGATTAAGGGCAACTACGAAGAGGCAGGAGTTCCGGCAGACCAATGGCCGCTCAAAGACGGCGGCACGATGGATATCCGTTTTATGATGACGAATATTCTGGGCAACTTTACGAGTATTCCTCACTCGAATGTAGAAGCCGTCAAAAAGTTTTTGGCCGATCCGGACGCAGAAGCCGTAACGGCTATGGAATTCGACACCAAGCAGATGAAGAAGCGACAGCTTGATGCGGCAGGCGTACGAATCAATCAAACCGTCAACGAAGGCAAAAATTATTTTACCGGTCCTATGACACCTACGATGAAATCCAAAGGCGAACTGCTTAAAAAGCTCGCTACGGAAAGCTATCTGAAAATCATTTACGGCGAGAAGCCGGTAGAATACTTCGACGAATTCGTCAAGCAGTGGCTGGACAACGGCGGTCAGAAGATTACGGATGAAGTCAACGAATGGTACGCGAAAAACCAGTAAGAATAGCCGAACACATTGTGAAAAATATAGAAAAGGATGACGAAGGAGAGGGCGGCCTTGGCTCTCTCCTCCGCTATTTCTCCGAAGATTGGAAGGATGCGTAATGGCAGCGTATTGGCGAAAAACCTGGCCGTTCCATGTGCTCTTGTTGCCGGCCTTACTATTGGTCTTTGTATTTAATTATGTGCCTTTGTTCGGGGCCGTCATTGCCTTCCAGGACTATGAGCCGTGGCTGGGCATCAAAGGCTCGCCATGGGTTGGCTTGGAGCATTTCCGGTATCTGTTCACGTACCCGGACGGCAAGCAGATCATATGGAATACGTTAATCATCTCCTCATTCAAATTGATTGTAAATTTAATCGTCCCGATCGTATTCGCTCTGCTGCTTAATGAAGTCCGTAAAACGGTATTTAAAAGATTTGTACAAACCTTTGTGTATTTGCCGCATTTCTTGTCGTGGGTCATATTGGGCGGAATTCTAATCGATATTCTATCGACGGAGGGCGGGGGCGTCAACCGGCTTCTCAATTCGTTAGGTTTGCCAAGCATCTTCTTCTTAGGCGACGGCAGATGGTTCCGGTTTACGGTCGTGATCAGCGACGTGTGGAAGGAGTTTGGCTTCTCGGCAATCATTTTTCTGGCGACGCTGGTGGGCATTAATCCGGCGTTGTACGAAGCGGCCGAGATTGATGGAGCTACGCGTTGGCAGCAAGTCAGACTAATCTCCATCCCGCTTATGATGCCGATTGTCATCGTGGTCGCGACCTTGTCGCTTGGCCGTATTCTGGATGCCGGATTCGATCAGATTCTGAATATTTATAACCCCCTTGTCTACTCGCACGGGGACATTATCGATACGTTCGTCTATCGCGAAGGATTGAACAACGGACAGTTCAGCTTCGGTACGGCGGTCGGCCTGTTCAAATCGGCGATTGGCTTTATCTTGATTGTAATCAGCTACAGAATGGCGTTCAAACTGGCCAACTACCGCATTTTTTAAGGGGGAAGACTATGCGTTATCGCTCTAGAGGGTACACCGTCTTCACAGTTTCAAACACGATTTTTCTAAGCCTGCTGTCGCTGATTTGCATTCTTCCTCTCCTCCACGTATTTGCCTTATCCTTCAGCTCGCGGGCGGCGGCAACGGCCAATATCGTCAATTTCTGGCCGATCGGCTTTACGACGGATGCCTATTTGAAGACGCTCAGCAACGCCATGTTCATTCAATCCCTGTGGACGGGGGTAGAGAGGACCGCGCTCGGCACCGTGCTGTCCATGGCGGTCATTACGATGGCAGCCTATAGTCTATCGAAATCGGTGCATAAATTTCCCGGACGGCAAATTTATATCTGGGTGTTTGTTTTTACCATGCTCTTCTCGGGAGGGCTGATTCCTTCCTATGTATTGATAAGCAAGCTGCATATGATCGATACCCTTTGGGCGCTTGTGCTGCCTTCGGCCGTCAGCGTATGGAATATGATTCTGATGCTTAATTTCTTCCGGACGATTCCCCAGGAGCTGGAGGAGGCCGCTTATATCGACGGGGCTTCCCACCTGAGAGTGCTATGGAGCGTGTATTTGCCTGTGTCGATGCCGTCTATTGCGACGTTGTCCTTGTTTACGATGGTTTTTCATTGGAATTCATGGTTCGACGGCATGATCTATATGTCCAATCCGGACGGCTATCCTTTAGCCACTTATTTGCACTCCATGATAGTTAGTGACAACCTGTCGAGGGTTGGTGTAAGCTTGGAAAGTATAGAAAACTTTTCAAATCGGACCGTTAAATCTGCGCAAATTTTTATCGGAGCGCTGCCCATTTTGCTCGTCTATCCTTTTTTGCAAAAGTATTTCGTGAAAGGCATCGTTCTTGGCTCAGTAAAGTCCTAGAAGCCGTTCAGCCCTATCCAAATTTGATCGAATCGGGTGAGCCCTATTTATAAATTCAGACGAATAACGATCGGCAAACTGAATATTTTTACAAAAGTCATGATCGTGATCGTGCTGATGCTTATCCCTACTATAATCATGTACAATTCTTCGAATAAAACCAGCACCGGTGTTGTCGAGGAAGAGCTGCTCCAGATGAACTTGAATCGGATTCAGTTTTTTGTGGAGCAAATGGACGTTGAGGCGGATCGATTATGGAGATCCGCCTTTGTTATCGCAGCCGACCCGGATACGCTGCAAATGCAGCTGCGGACCTCCTCTGAGCCCGATTATTCCTCGCTCGCATCGAAGAGGCTTCTGCAGCAGAAGCTGGATATGCAGTCGACCTCCTTCGAATGGGTGAATGATTTCACCGTATACTCTCCTCTTTCGGATGTCGTCGTTTCGACGAACCTGATTCAGAATTACGATGCGGAATACTTTAAGGACGCTCTGCAGGAGCGTTGGGATTATCGCATCATCGTGGCGGACCGGGGACCGGAAAAGGCGTTTGTGCGAACGTTGATTACCCCCTTCGAGTCCCTGTCCAAATGGGGCAATCCCAATTTGTATGTGGAGGTCACCTTTACAGCGAGCAATCTGGTTAAAATGCTTGAACGATTTGTGCAAGGCAGCGCGGGACAGCCGTTTCTCTACCAGCCCGGCTTTGATCCTATTATTCCGCGGGAGCTTAATCCGGCTTTGGCCGCGGCGATGGCGGAGCAATTCGATACGATCAAGGCGCAAAGTCCAATCGAGGGCTCAGTCAAAATGACGTTTCAGGATGAGCCTTATCTTGTCAATTATGTAACCTCTGACGCTCTGGGATGGTATATGGTCGATTTTCAGCCGATGAAAAAAGTGCTTGCGCCAATCGATCACAGCAAACGGATGTTTTATGCGGCAGGGCTGCTATTGCTGTTAATGGGCATGGCTGCCGCAGCATTGCTGTACAGAAACGTGCAGAAACCGATCAATGATTTAATTCGGGCGGTGAGATCGCTCAGGCGAGGCGCGTACAATCATCGGATCAAGCTTGGTCCCGCCAACGAGTTCCATTATTTAATCGAGCAGTTTAACCTGATGTCCGAAGACATACAGACGCTGATCGATAAGGTATACGTTGAGCAGCTTCATGCCAAGGAATCGTCGCTCAAGCATTTGCAGGCGCAGATCAATCCGCACTTTTTGTATAATAACTTCGCTTATATTCAAAGCATGGCCCAACTGGAGCGGACAAAAGTGATTGTCGCCTTCACTCAGCATCTGAGCCAATACTACCGATATACGACACGGACGGAGCAGCAGCTAACGTCATTGGCTGAAGAAATGGAGCTCATCCGCAATTATTTGGAAATTCACCGGATGCAGTCCGAACGATTGCAGTTTCATGAGCATATCGAGGAAGACATGATGTCCGTCCTCATGCCGCGTCTGCTGCTGCAGCCGCTTGTCGAGAATGCGATCGTGCACGGCATGGAAGGCATAGCAGGGAAGTTTGAAATCGTGATTACCGGCAACAAGACCGAGGAAGGCTGGGAGATCAGCGTAGAGGACAACGGCGTTGGCCTGCAGCAGGAAGAGCTGGAAGCCTTGAGACATACGTTGTCGCTTCAGACAAGCGCGGATCGCAGCCTTGGATTGCGAAACGTTCATCAGCGTCTCAAGCATTACTTCGGAGCATCCTCTGGGCTTCTCATCGAGCATTCCTATCTGGGCGGGCTCCGCGTGGCGCTAATGATTAAGGATGGAGGCGATTCCGATGTTGGAAGTTCTGATCGTAGACGATATCCCCTCTCAAGTTGACAGCTTCGCCGCTACCATTCCCAAGGAGGAGCTTGGCATCAGCCGCATTCATAAAGCCTATTCCGGCAAAGAGGCTTTAGCGTTGTATCGGGAGCAGACGATTCACATTGTCATTACTGATATACGGATGCCCGAGATGAGCGGCATCGAGCTTATCCGCGAAATTCGCGAGATGGGCCGCAAAGTTAAAATCATCGTTATTTCGGGGTATGCGGATTTTGAATATGCGCAAAGCGTAGTCCCGTATAATACATCCGGTTATTTGATGAAGCCGGTCAACCCGGACCAAATGCGCGAGATGCTGGCCGGCCTTGCTGAAGAGATTGCTTGCGAAAGGAAGCTGCAGCAACAGCAGCAGCGAGACGTATACGCTTTTCGAGAGAATCTGCCTGCACTGCAGGGCGAGCTGTTGAATCGCTTGCTGTACGGCTACGTTATTCCTAACGCAGAGCTTGAGCGGAAGCTGTTTCTGTTAAGCCTGCCTTTCTTTTTGCAGCAGGAAGTGAGCATCTTTATGGTTAGGCTGGAGGGAAAGCTGCAGGATTATCAAAAATGGGATAAAGAGCTTATCGAATTTGCGATTAAAAATATGGCGGAGGAGCTCCTGCAGGACGATTTTCATTTATGGTTTTGCAGGGACCCCAACGAATTTCTGGTATTCATCGTGTCTGCCAGGGAGAGAACGCTGGCGAGCGAGAAGCACCTGCGCAGCGGGATGGACAGCCAGATGGCGGCATTAAAGAAGAAGGTGGAGTCGCTGCTGAGCGGCAGTATTTCAATTGCGATGTCAGATAAATGGATGCCGTTTCCCGAAGGGGTACCCGGGCTGTATCGTTCAGTCATCGACGGAATGAGAGAAATAGAGGAGAAGCGGCAAAGCGTCTTGCTGCGAATCGCGGATAGTGCCGATCAGGTCCAGATTGGAACGTTGACGTCGCTGTATCGTCCACCTCTGCTGATTCATATGCTTGATACGGGGAATTGGGGACAGGCCGAGGAGAAGCTGACCGAAATATTCAATGAATTAAAAAGCAAAAACTACCCTCCCGAGCATGCGAATGAGGCTTACTTCGCCATTGCCAACGCCTATCAGTATATGGCGCACAAAAAAGGGAAGCTGCTGAGCGAATTCGGCGAATCCTCCTTCGGACTCATGCCTGCCGCGCCTTCGCTTAAGCAGCTGGAGAAATGGGCCTTCTATATGCTGCGGAGCTTGAGAGAGGAAGCCAGGGACTCGTCGGTGAAGCAGGCGGGCTTGGTAGACAAGGTTCACCGTTTCATTGAAGCGAACACCGACGGCAATTTGTCGCTTCAGACCATCGCGGCGCATATCGGCCTGCATCCCGCCTATTTGTCGAGAGCATACAGGGCCGAAACGGGAAACAATCTGAGCGACTATATTATGCGCTATCGAATGGAGCTGGCCTCTTATTTGCTGCGAAGCACCGATAAAAAAATTTACGAAATCGCCGAAATAATCGGCTATCAGGCTGTCCCGCATTTTATTAAGCTGTTTAAGGCTTTTACGAATATGACCCCGCAAGATTTTCGCGATCGTACGGAATTAACGTAACTGGTCTGCCGGGCCGTCCACAGGAATGATCGCGCTGGCCGATAATCGCCTGTAAGCTCCGAAAATGGGTTGAGTCTAGGTTGCATCGCGTAGTAAGCTAGATGAAGAATCCATAGAGATTCCCCGAGAAGATAAAGGAGCGGACAACGGTGACAACGATTCTGACGGTGGATGACGATCCGCAAATACAGGATATGCTGCGTATTTTTCTGGCAACGGAAGGCTTCGAGGTGTGGCAGGCGTACGATGGAGAGCAGTGTCTCAGTTATCTGGAGGAGGGCAAGCCGCAGCCGGATTTAATTGTGCTTGATCTGTCGATGCCGGGGATGGACGGTATGGAGCTATGCCGCCGTATTAGAAAACGGTACGACCAGCCGGTTCTGTTCCTGACGGGCAATACGGAACGGGAACAGAAGCTGCTGTCGCTTCAGGCGGGCGGCGACGACTATATGACCAAGCCCTTCGATCATTTGGAGCTTCTGGCAAGAGTGAAATCGCATTTGCGCTGGAGCCAGCTCCTTCGCAAATACAAGGAGCCGCAGGCTCCGGGGAACAGGCTTGATTTTCCCGGTCTGGAAATCGATCTGGAGCGCCTTACGGTGAGCGTGCAGGGGGAGTCTGTCATCCTGATGGCCAAGGAGCTGCATTTGCTGATCGTTCTTGCTCAGAATCAACGCAGGGTATACCACCCGAGACAGCTGTACGAATTAATTTGGAACGATCAGGCCGCCTATAATCCGGATGTCATCAAATCGCAAATCTACAATCTGCGCAAAAAAATCGAACCGGACGCTTTCGCCCTGAAGTATATTCATACGGTAAAGGGGTTTGGCTACAAATTCGAGCCAATCCCCGCCCTATAGCCATTTATTATAAAATCTCCTGTAAGCAGAGCCATTCTGGCGTGACAGCTGCCGCAGCCGGTTAAATGCCGATTGGATGTCCAGTTAAGCCGGCAGCGGAGCATGACCAATTGATTCATCATTGGACGAGCGGAAGGGTGAACGAGAAGCGGCTGCCTCTGCCTTCGGCGCTCCAGACGCTGATCTGTCCCCCGTGCCGCTCAATAATTTCCTTCGCAATCGCGAGCCCGAGGCCGCGTCCCGTCCCCTTATTCTCCATGTAATGCCTGAGAAAAATGTAAGGCAGACGTTCTGCCGCAATGCCTTGTCCGGTATCCTCGACGGTGACTGTCACCCATTTGTCATCCTGGACCGCCTTTAGAATAATTAATCCGTCCGGCGGCGTAAATTTGCTGGCATTATGAATCAGATTAACGATTGCCCGTTTAACGGCATGCGGGGCGATCAGCACATCCGCATCCTCCCGCACCTTAACGATCAGCTCGCAGCGCTGATCGGCAAAACGTATATCCGCTGCCAGCTCGTTGAAGATGTCGTCAATCCATTCCGCGAACATGACCATTTCCAAGGGCTGAGGACGATCACCTTCTTCCAGCCTGTTCATCTCGTCTATGAAATGGTTGACCTCCATCACCTTGCTGTACACATTGTCCAGAATCTCCTCCTGCCGCTCAGGCTCCTGAACAAGCCGCTGCTTGAGCGCTTGAATGCCCCCCTGAACATAATTGAGCGGATTGCGGATATCGTGCGAAATATTTTGCAGAAGTCTCGTGCGGGATTGCTCGGCGAGCACCAGCTCGTCGTTGGAGCGCTTTAAGCTTTCCGTTTGCTCCTCCACCTTTATCTTTAGCGTTTTATTCCAGTTGGAGAGCGTATGGGCAAGCTCCTTCTGCACGCGATGCTGCTTCTGGCGCATTTGGGCAACCTGCTCGTAGAGAACAATCGACATAATGATAAACTCAATGACCGATCCAAATTGCATGCCGAAATGAGTAAACAGGTTATTGGACAAAACGCCGGTAGAGAGCAGCGAGCTCGGCAAGGCGATTGCATACAGGGGCACAATGGCAATCGTCAAATGACGGGCAATCCAGCTGCCTCGCAAGGCGCACCCGATCAGCACAACCGGCAGCATCATGATCGCAGCGATTTTGAAGCAGAACCAGACGGTTGTCAGCCCGTAAGTGTAGAAAAAAGCATTGCCGATTGCGCCAATCGGACATAACCAAATGATGATGCGACATAGACGGTCGAGATACGGAGCGTATGCGGCAGGCTTCACTATTTTCCAGGTTGCGATGAAGCCGAACCAGATGCTCAGAACAAAAAAGAATTCATAGGTGCTGACCGGGCTTTCAAACAACAGGCTGCCGTCCCCTCCGGCCGTAAACCAATTGCTGCCGAACAGTTGGAGCGCAAGCCCGTCCCAAATAAATTGAGAGGCGCTGTAGCATAAAATATATAAGATGTAATACAGGTATGCAGAGTTGCGAATGGACACATAAAGCGACAGCATGTACATGACAATGGACAGAATGATGCCATAGTACAGTCCGTACAGGATGAATTCCAGTGAGGTACGTTCATAGACCGCTGCCGGCTCTGTTAAATGCAATGGAAGGATAAAGGGGCCGGGCGTCTCGAAACGCATATAGATCGTTGTCACGGAATGGGCAGGCAGATGGAGGCTGTAAGCAGGATAATGATGCCGTATTCGTTCCGTCTCCGAGGATGAATACAGGTCGAAATGATCCATTAGCGGATTTTGCAGACTAAGCTGCCAGTAGGCGCTTCTGGATTCATTGCGAATCGTCGCTTTCATCCAATACGCGGAGCGGCTGTAGCCGAAGGAGCTCTTGCCATGAATCGGCCGAAATCGCTCCTGCAATTCCGGAGCTTGTACATCCTGCAGGCGCCACATACCCTCCGTATCCTCCAGTATTTCGAGATAATCGTTGACAGAATAAACGCCGCCCCCGTCCCGTATGACCAGCTGTGCAGCAGCATCGGAGCTGCTGTTGGCGTATGCCGTTTCGATTGCGACGGTGCCGAAGACCCACAAGATAAGGGCAGCCAGCAAGCCATATATGAACCGCATGATGATTCCTCTTTCCCGTACATTCAATGAATACTCTCGGCCCGGTTGGAGCTTTCGGCTTTTTTAGCATAACGCCCGACTTGGCGATCGTCAAAGTCTTTTATTTTACCTTGATTTCACTTGGGAGTGATAGGCTTGGTTTAGGAATGAAGCCTGTTATTTTTTTGATAATGACGGCGAGAAGGGATTGGGTGGTTTTGAAGAAAGTAACCGTCAATGAATTAAAGCCGGGGCATGTAGTAGCGGCAGCCGTCTGCAATCCTGCGGGGGCGGCAATTCTGCAAGAAGGAATAGTTCTTACTAACCGGTATATCGAACGGCTGCGGCAGATGAGAATTACATCGGTCATGATCAAGCCGGAGAGCGCAGGTGTATCCGCGCAAATAGAGAAAAAGGGGGAAATGCCAGCCAAACGCCTATCGCCCTCCGTCATAAGCCCCGAGGCACGTCCCCATGCAAGACCACATATCAACGCCAGCGCGCGCTCAGGCATGAAGCCTGATGCTGTAAATCCGGAGCTCCGCTCCCGCTTGTCCGGCTTGCTGGATTATATGCTTCAACGCTCGCTGCCTGCCGAGATGGACAAGCGATTCCCCTATTTATTCCATTTGATTATGCGAGAGATTGTGTCCGAACCTCGAATAGAGAGAGAGCTGGAGGTATTGTGGCAGTACGATCGCCATTTGTTTCAGCATGCTTTTCAGGTTGCCTGGTATTCAGGCATGCTGGGAATGGCGGCCGGTTATGATCGGTCCAGGCTGCTGGAATTGGCGACCGGGGCCATACTGTCCGATATCGGGATGACGGCATTGCCGCAAACGTTGATCAAGAAGGCCGGAGTTCTATCGGAAGAGGAACGGCAGCTGTTGCATGCTCATCCGGCAGAAGGCCATAGGCGGATGCTGGAGCTTGGGCTGCCTGTCGCCTCAGCCAAATGTGCGCTGCAGCATCATGAACGCTATGACGGTTCGGGTTACCCGCACCAGTTAAAGAGGGAAGAGATTTCGGAGGAGGCGCAGATCGTAGCGATTTGCGATGTATACGATGCGCTGCTCTCCCCTCGCATGTATCGCCATGCGTACACGGAAACCGAAACGCTGGAATTCCTGTTTGCCGCGGGACACAGCTATTTCCACATTGATCTCGTCAAGCTGTTTCTTCGTTATGTTGCGAGCTATCCCGAATCGCGGGCCGTACGCCTCAGCAATGGACAGATCGGGCTTGTAGCGGGTTCTGGCTCGGGCTTGCTGCATCGGCCGATTGTCCGGGTCATTCGCGAAGCGGATGGTACGCCGGTTATGTGGCCCTATGAAATCAATCTGTCCCACAAGCCGGAGATAACCATTATTCACTCTCTCAAGGAACAACTTGCCCCTACATAAGCAGCTAACCTGTTGCCGCTTCCTTATTCTCCAAAAATCGTGACTAAACGTCACTGTTCGACCTCAAACCCGCCTTGTATGATGGAAGGGACTTGAAATGTCGAATGCTGTCAATCCATTTTGGAGAAAGGGAATAAGCGAATGAAACTTAAAAAAACGCCGTTAGTACTATGCGTTATGCTGGCTTTGCTGCATTTATCGCCGGGCTTTTTTAAGGCGAATGTTGTACAAGCGGGCGTGTCGCCTTTTGCCGGAGGTAGCGGAACTTCCTCTGATCCCTACATCATCAATACGGCAGAGCAACTGAACAGCATCAGGGATTTTGCGGATCAGTCCTTCAAGCTCGGCTCGGACATTGATTTGAGCTCTTATCTTTCCGCATCCGGGAACGGATACAATGCCGGTGCAGGCTGGCTGCCAATCAGCAGCAATTCCGCCTTTTCAGGGACCTTGGATGGAAACGGCTATATCATATCCGGATTGGTTGCCAATCGTCCCGGCAGCAACAATCAGGGATTGTTCGGTACCGTGGGCCAAACCGGCAAGCTCCTTAACGTAGCGCTGGTTAATGTCAACGTTACTGGCGGTTATATGACCGGCGGACTGGCTGCGCAGAACAAGGGAACGATAGAGGACAGCTACGTGACAGGCGATGTAGCGGCTAAGGACGACCCGAGCCCGTTCGGGGGAGGCTTTACCATGAAAACTAACACGGGAGGCCTAGTAGGCACAAATGATGGAACAATCACCCGCAGCTATTCAAGGGGAAGTGTAGTAGGCCACACTATGGCCGGCGGTTTGGCCGGAGAGAACAGAGGAACGATTGCCAACAGCGCGTCTACTTCTACTGTGGACGGTTTTGACAGAATAGGCGGGCTGGTCGGACAAAACAACGGCAATAGAACCCCCGGCTTTATCGGTTCTATTCAGAATAGCTACGCAACCGGTGAGGTTGCCTCTAAATATGCGTCTGCAAATTCGAGTATCGGCGGACTGGTCGGCATTGCATTCGACAAGGCCGAAATTATTAACAGTTATGCGGCAAACAGCTTTAATGTGCCTTCCGATGCCAAGCCTGGCGGATTGATCGGCTCAATTGCCGATAACAACAGCGGCCCGGGCAATGCGTCGATGTATCCGAATGTCACGACCATTACAAGCAGCTACTGGGATACAGAGTTATCCGGTGTGGCAACGAGTGCCCGCAGCACGGGAAAATCGACTGCGGAAATGAACAATCGGAGCACGTTCACAGGCTGGGATTTCACGAATATTTGGAAAATGTCCAGCGACAAATACGACGGATACCCGTACATATTCGATTTTCCGCCGGATAAAGCTCTTGCGAGCGGCTTGACGGTTACGTCCAGCGATGTAGCGGGCGCAGCAAACGACGGACTGACTAAGCTTGCCGTTACACCGGATATTGCTGCCGGCAACAAGCTGCAGTACAAAAACTTTGGCAGCGCAGCAGCGACAGTGCCCTATGTGGGCGACAGCTTGACAGGTTATACCAATCTGCCGGCCGGAGGAACGATTGCCGCGGCAAACGGCGATCGCATAGGCGTAGCGGAAGTTGACGGCTCGAACATAATTGTGAAGTTTGGCCAGGTTACAGCCGTTGTCGTGGATGAACCAAAAACACCGGCGAGCGGTTTGACGGTAACGTCAACTGACGTAGCGGGCGCAGCAAACGACGGACTGACTAAGCTTGCCGTTGCACCGGACGTTGCTGCCGGCAACAAGCTGCAGTATAAAAATTTTGGCAGCGGAGCAGCGACGGTGCCCTATGTGGGCGACAGCTTGACAGGTTATACCAATCTGCCGGCCGGAGGAACGATTGCCGCGGCAAACGGCGACCAGATAGGCGTAGCGGAGGTAGACAGCTCGAACGTGGTCGTAAAGTTCGGACAAACGACAGCCGTTGTCGCTGATGAGCCCATCACCTACACGATAGAAACGATCAGCGACCAGACGATGAGTTCCTTGCCAATCGGCTATAGCTCCGGCGCGCAAGAAACCAAAACGATTACGGTTACGCGCACAGGAACAGGCGACCTGCTTCAGTTAGCCGTTGCGTTAAGCGGTGACGATGCAAGCCGATTTACAATCTCGCAGCTCGCGGCAACCACGCTGAATGATGGAAGCCTCTCAACGGACTTTACGGTTAGCGCCAAAGACGGATTGCCGCGTGGCACGTATACGGCAACCGTAACGGTTACAGCTGCCGGCATGAGTCCGGTCACCTTTACAGTGACGCAGAAGGTGGCCCCAATCAAAGGCGACTACAATGGCGACGGCAAAATTACGCCGGCGGATGCATTAGCTGTTACCAAGTATCTGAACGGTCTGCTCCAGCTTACGCCGGAGGAGCTGGAAGTGCTTGATATGAACGATGACCAGGTTGTGGATTCCGTTGACCTGGACCTGATCATGCAGAGCTACGTAGGAGGTAAGAAATGATGAGCGGATGGATCTTAATGAACAAGCGACCTTCCATGCGCAAGGCTGTGTCCGCGCTGTTGGCACTGTGCCTGGTTTGTATGCTCATTCCGGCTTCTGCATTTGCGGCAGGCTTCCCGGTTACGGTTGAGGCTGAAAGCACCTCCGGCATTCCCGGTGAAAAGGTTAAGCTGGCCGTATATATGGACCCGAACGACTATCCTTTCTGGAGCTACTCGATGAGTCTGACCTACGATTCATCCCGTCTGGAGTTGCTCGCGCAGCCTGATGGCATTGTGGATGAAGCCGGCACAGCTCCTTCGGTGACGCTAAGCAAAGTGTCGGAAGGGGGAGTAACGATTGCTGGAACGAATTTCACTGGCTACTTTCTTTTTGCCAAACAAAAGATGGTGACTCTTTCCTTTAAAATCAAGGACAATGCGGCACCGGGCGTTGCGAATGTCACAATCGCTTCCGCTGCTTACACGGACGATGAGGACCCCATTGCCATTGCTGGCGAAAATCTGATTTCTGGAAAAATTACCGTCACAGCTCCGCCGGATACGACGGCCCCTGTGTTGACGGAAAACACAAATTCGACAGATTTGCCGACTGACGCTGAGCTTAAGCTTGTTTTTAGCGAGAGCGTGATTCCGGTGTCAGGAAAAAATATTGTCATCAGAAAAACCTCGGACGACAGCACAGTCGCAACGATCGCGGCAGACGATGCAACCCAGGTTGCCGTACAGCAGGAGACGGTGACGATCAACCTGGACAACGATCTGGAGGAAGGAAGC
Source organism: Paenibacillus sp. SY21-1 (assembly GCF_005222705.1). Taxonomy (GTDB): domain Bacteria; phylum Bacillota; class Bacilli; order Paenibacillales; family Paenibacillaceae; genus Pristimantibacillus. The sequence goes on from NZ_STGF01000023.1 coordinate 56,024, forward strand.
GCCTATTACGGGCAAGTAGACGCCGGGGCGTTCAAGGATCTTGCAGGAAACGGATTTGCCGGCATCTCGGACCTTACCACATGGACATTTGCAACAGCCCCAGCCGCTCAGCAGGGCACCGTAGCAATCAGCATCGGGGCGGTACAAGGCAAGGCGGGAGATACGGTCGTCGTGCCGGTCTCGATCACCGAAGCTTCAACGGGCATTGCGTCCTACGGCTTGCAGATCGATTTTGATGCCGAGGCATTGGAGGCCGTCGCTGTTGACGGGACCTCGTCGGGGCAGCTGTTCCAATCGACCATAAACAATAGGAGCGGCTTTATTAAGGCGGGGTGGGTAGACGCCGCAGGCGGGACGAAGGCCATCCAATCGGGCGAAATCATGAAGGTCCAGTTCAAAATTAAAACAGAAGCTGCGCTGGGCGACAAGCCGCTAACCGTCGATACCAGCGATATCATGTATTTCACGTTTACGGACGCTTCCATGCAGGAATTGTCTAAAACCGTGACGGCCGGAAAGGTAGCGGTTGTCAAGCCGCAAGCCGAGCAGAGCGAAAGCGGCGGAGGTCAGACGCAGCCGAGTCAGGGAGTGAACATTCTCGTCAACGGCAAGGCGGAAAACGCCGGCACGGCATCCACCTCTTTGGTCAACGGCAGAACGGTTACTACTGTGGCGATTGACGGCAGCAAGCTGGAGCAAAGACTTGCCGCTGAGGGCGAGCGTGCCGTTATAACGATTCCCGTCAGCGCGCAATCCGATGTCATCGTCGGGGAGCTCAACGGTCTGATGGTCAAAAGCATGGAGAACAAGCAGGCAGTTGTCCAGATCCAAACGGATAAGGCCACCTACACGCTTCCTGCCGGGCAACTCGACATTCAATCGATTGCGGAGAAAGTAGGCAAGGATGTCGCGCTGGAAGCTATTAAAATTTTTATTGAAATTGCGGCTCCTGCCAACGATACGGTGAAGCTTGTCGAGCGTTCCGCAGAAGAAGGACATTTCACGATTGTGGCGCCTCCGCTCAGCTTTGCGGTCAAAGCGGTGTATGGCGGTTCAACGATTGAAGTGGCCAAGTTCAACGCATATGTCGAGCGGACGATCGCTATTGCGGATGGCGTTGATCCTGACAAAATCACGACGGGTGTCGTCATTGAGGAAGACGGAACCGTTCGTCATGTGCCAACAAAGATTTTTGTGGAAAACGGCAAGTATTACGCCCGCATCAACAGCCTGACAAACAGCACGTACTCGGTCGTATGGCATCCTATCGAATTTAAGGACGTTGCCGATCACTGGGCCAAAGACGCGGTTAACGATATGGGCTCGCGCCTCATTGTGAGCGGAACCGACAGCGAACGGTTTAACCCCGAGCAGTCGATTACGCGCGCGGAATTTGCGGCCATTCTCGTACGCGGTCTGGGATTGCGGCTGGAGCAGGGAGAAGCGCCGTTTGCCGATGTGAAGTCTTCGGACTGGTACGCCGGAGCCGTGCATACCGCATATGCGTATAAGCTGATTGATGGCTTTGAGGACGGCACGTTCCGCCCTGAGGCGGCAATTACGCGGGAGCAGGCGATGGTCATTACGGCGAGGGCGATGGAAATAACAGCTTTGAGCGCCAAGCTTAACGACCAGACGTCCAAAGATCCGATGGCTTCGTTTATGGATGCTTTCGAAGCGGGCCAGTGGTCCAGAATCGGCATCACAAAATCTTTGCAAGCCGGCATTTTTGTTGGACGAAGCGGTGAACGCCTGGCTCCGAAGGAGCTTATAACAAGAGCGGAGGTTGCGGCCATCGTTCAGCGGTTGCTGAAGTATTCCGATTTGATCTAGGCGATTAGGGTTTTATGGTTTTATAAAAGGCTCTCCTGCATGAGGCATATTTGCCTGCTGCGGGAGAGCCTTTTTCCTCATCCGGGCTTGGCTGCTTGAAATGGGAGTGGCAGAAAGCTTCGACCTGGCTTCCTGTTATAGACCTAATGGCTTAGCTTGGTTAACGGGGCAAATAAATGTGGAGCGACGTTTCCACGTTAGGGGTGCTGCTTAGCTCGATCCGCCCTTTATGGGCTTCAACAATGTCCTTGACGATAGAAAGCCCAATGCCAAGCCCTTCTCCCTTTCTTCCCTCATCCACCCGATAGAAGCGCTCGAATACTTGCTTTTGATGCTCAGGCGGGATGCCCTTCCCCTTGTCTTTGACAGCTATCTGTATAGAACGGTCGTCACTGGACAGCTGAAGAGACAGGTAACGCCCATCCTTCCCGTAACGAATTACATTGTCGAGAAGATTGCGAATGGCCCGCTCCATGAGCTGAGCATCCATAGTGGCATAAATATCGTCATCGGGTATTTCTATATCAAAAATAAAAGGGTCCCCATCGAATATCATCATATATTCGGCCGCCAGCTTGCGCATGGTTTCCGACAGATTATGGTGAGTCAAATGGATCGACAGCTCATCCGAATCTTGCCGGGAAATGTCGAGCATCTGGTCAAGCAGCTTATCCATATATCTGCAGCGCTGCAGAATGATTTTGGCCCGGGACTGGAGCTCCTGCTGGTCATGATAGTTGCCGGTGCGAATCATTTCCGCAGAGCCAAGCATCGTAGTCAAAGGCGTTCGCAAATCATGCGAAAGGTTGGAGAGCAGAAGCTTGCGTTTGTTCTCGAACTGCTGAATTTGTGCGAACTGGTTGCGGATTCGATGGGCCATTGAATTATAATGCTGTGTAAGCTGGCCCAGCTCGTCCTTGGAGGGGTCGATAAGCTCGGCAAAAGGAGAATCGCTGTTGATGCTCAACTGATTGAGCGCGTTATTCAAACGGCGTATTCTTTTGTTAATGGTAGAGAACATCCACATGGCGAGCAAAAAAGGCACGGAAAACGATAGAAGCAGCGGGAACACGAGCGTAAGCAGCGATTTGAGCGTGCGGATCAGAAAATAAACCTCGCCTTGCTTCATCGCGGAAGCAGGCACGCTAAGCATCAGGTAGTAGGCCTGTCCGTTCTTGTTAGCCGTGGTGATGAGGTGAACATCGTCTTCCGTCAAATAGCGCTCAGGCATGTCGTGCATAAGCATGGCCAGGTCGTTAAAGGTAAACACGGGGTTGACCCCTGCCGTATCGTAGACGGATTTTCCCTGATCATCAAGCCACAGCCAACGGATGGAGGGATGCTCCTGATGCGCTTTATCCAGAACGGGCTTGAGGGAATCGGCATCCCATTCAGGCTGCTCCATGACGGTATCGGCGATGCCACGAGCCAGCGGGTTCAACTCAAACAACGCGTAGCCTTTATTGGAGGCCTTTCCCATCCAGACGGATGAAAAGCCAAAAAGGACCATGCTCAAAACGGCGCCCAGAACCAGCAGCAGCCACAATTTAGTGCGCAGCTTCATAGCCCGGCCCCCGTCAACCGGTAGCCAACGCCGCGCACCGATTGAATTTCCCAAGGCGAATTTGCCCGTTCCAGCAGCTTGCGCAACCGGCTGATGTACACGCTTAGGTTATTGTCATCATAGCGTTCATGCTGCCAAACCTGCTGGTAGATTTCAAGCTTTGTCATGACGCGGTCAGGATTCTGCATAAACAGCTGCATAAGTCCTTGTTCAACCAACGTTAAAGTGAATTTCTCTTTATAGATAAGAAGAGTGTAATTATCGACGTCCAGAACCATCTGGTTCAGGCGAACAACCAGCGAGGAGCGGCCGGATGCCGGATGCCGCCTGCGCAGAACGGCTTGAATCCGGGCCATCAGCTCCATCGGACTGAAGGGCTTGGTCATATAGTCGTCGGCCCCGAGCCCAAGCGTCGTAATTTTGTCTTGCTCCTGTCTTCTTGCGCTCACGACAATCGTCAGGATGTCCAATCCGCGATTATTTAAATAACGGAGCACCCCAAAGCCGTCCTCGTTATCCATCATCAGATCAAGAATAATAACATCCACCTGATCGCCTTCCAGCCGCTCTATCGCTTGCTGACCGGACTCTGCTTCCGTTACGCGCATGCCTGTCTGCTCGATATGCGTACGAATCAATTCGCGAATTTGCGAATCGTCATCCACTACCAGTATATGTTCCATAACTGTTGTCACCACCGCCAAGTATGATATGGCTTTATCATAGCATGATTGAATGAACAACGGGGGAGGCTGCACCAAGCTAAGAAAAAATAGATGCGATGTTGATTAGCTGCGCCGGCAACGGCGTTTACACGGCTGGAGGAGAATGGAGACACAGAGTATATGCATGGGGATGGGAGTCTCGGCAAGGGACGTACGAATGGTTGTATGGCTTCGCCAGGTCTGGTTGAAATAGAGCGGGCGGCTTATTATGAGGCTGCACGGATATCATGGCGCAAGCGCCGGGCTTCCCTGACCGGCGCTTGCGTTTATTTCCTACGGTATAGCTTCGCCCAATTGTTTACTGCTTCTGCTTCGGACCATAGCGGGCGGCTTATTATGAGGCTGCACGGATATCATGGCGCAAGCGCCGGGCTTCCTTGGCCGACGCTTGCGTTTATTTCCTATGGTATAGCTTGGCCCAGTTGTTTACTGCTTCTGCTTCGGACCATAGCGGGCGGCTTATTATGAGGCTGCACGGATATCATGGCGCAAGCGCCGGGCTTCCCTGACCGGCGCTTGCGTTTATTTCCTATGGTATAGCTTGGCCCAGTTGTTTACTGCTTCTGCTTCGGACCGTACGCTTTTTCTAAGCAAGGGACAGACGGACCAATCTTGTTTCGCTTGCTGCTTAGTCTGATAAAAACGGAAATCGCTAATATCCCAGGAGCAGTACAGTCTCCTGTACCACTTCCCGTTCGATACATGGTCGGTGAACCGTCGTGTAGCTTTACTCGCTTGGCGCTTGCTCCAACTGGAGCCGGACGAGCTGTGTTCTTTCCATACCGGCGCTCGTTTGACACTCCTGCTCATCTTTTCTCTAACCTCCTTGGGGGAAGCTAGAAACCGTCCTGTTTTTTCATTTTTTCACCTCATTAGTATAGGATGGACTTTTTAATTTATTGGATACCAACCTTGGAGTAACCTAACCCATTGATAAACCTATACTTCCCGGCACCAAAAGTCGATCTACAATCACATATCTAACTCACATTTAGCGCCAGAGAGCCAGCAAAGCCGATCTACAGTCACATTTCTAACTCATTAAGCTCCAGAGAGCCTCCAAAGTCGATCTACAGTCACATTTCTAACTCATTCAGCTCTAGAGAGCCCGCAAAACCGATCTACAGTCACATTTCTAACTCATTAAGCTCCAGAGAGCCTCCAAAGTCGATCTACAGTCACATTTCTAACTCATTCAGCTCTAGAGAGCCCGCAAAACCGATTTACAATCACATATCTAACTCTTTTAGCGCCAGAGAGCCAGCAAAGCCGATCTACAGTCACATTTCTAACTCATTAAGCTCCAGAGAGCCCGCAAAGCCGATCTACAATCACATTTCTAACTCATTTAGCTCCAGAGAGCCCCCAAAGTCGATCTACAGTCACATTTCTAACTCATTCAGCTCCAGAGAGCCAGTAAAGCCGATCTACAGTCACATTTCTAACTCATTTAGCGCCAGAGAGCCAGCAAAGTCGATCTACAGTCACATATCTAACTCATTTAGCTCCAGAGAGCCAGCAAAGCCGATCTACAATCACATTTCTAACTCATTCAGCGCCAGAGAGCCCGCAAAGCCGATCTACAATCACATATTTAACTCATTTAGCGCCAGAGAGCCCGCAAGGTTGATCTACAATCACATATCTAACTCATTTAGCGCCAGAGGGCCCTCAAAGCCGATCTACAATCACATTTCTAATCAACTCGGCGGACATAGAGTCTTAATAGGCAGGCTGCACTCTGAACCAGCCTTTAGGCGTTTTAATTGTTAGTTGCCGCATTTTAATCAAATATTGAAAAAAGGATTGTATATTCATACACAATTTGTCTGAAAAAGTTGCTATAATTTATCCTTATTATCAGCTGCTAAAGGAGATTCAGCACAATGACGATATATAACAAGCTTGTACGCGATCGTATTCCGGAGATACTTGATAAGAAAGGCTTAATCAGTACGACTCGTATTCTTGAAGCAGACGAATATATGAAGGCGCTTCACGCCAAGCTGGAGGAGGAAGCGGGCGAGTTTTTAAACGCGGAACCCGGTATGGCTGCCGTGGAGGAACTGGCGGATTTACTGGAGGTCGCATATGCTCTAGCTGAAGCAAATGGAGTAAGCGCTGTTGAACTGGAGAGAATTCGAGCAGAAAAAGCGAAAATGCGGGGAGCGTTTGAAAAACGTATCTATTTAATCGAAGTAGAAGATAACGAATCATAAGCTTATGTCCACACATTGAAAGAGAGAGTCATGATTTGGAGACAATAGTAAGGGGAATCAAAAAGGATAACGGCAACCGACGCTCGAAAATGTTAGTATAGCCGCAAACTTACGGTATAAACTTTACTGGAGAAGGAAGGTCATACGATGAACGCAGAAGAGGTTATCCAGGAGCTTGAAGCGCTGGGGAAGGAACGTACCAAAAAAATCTATGTCTCCAACGGAGCGCATGAGCCGTTATTTGGAGTGGCGACTGGGGAGATGAAGCCTATCGCCCGCAAAACGAAAAAAAATCAGCCGTTGGCCGAGCAGCTCTACGCGACCGGCAATTATGACGCGATGTATTTTGCCGGCGTTATTGCGGAGCCCGATGCGATGACGGAAGCCGACTTCGATCGCTGGCTGGATAGCGCTTATTTCTTTATGTTGTCCGATTACGTCGTTGCGGTCACGCTTGCGGAGACCGATATCGCGCAGGACGTGGCTGATAAGTGGATCGCCAGCGGCGAGGAGCTGCGCATGTCGGCGGGCTGGAGCTGCTACTGCTGGCTGCTTGGCAGCCGGCCTGACAGCGAATTTTCCGAAAGCAAGCTGGCGGAGATGCTCGACCGAGTCCGTGAGACCATTCACAGCGCTCCTGTGCGAGCTAAATACGCCATGAACAATTTTGTGTATACGACAGCTGTATCGTTCGTTCCGCTCCATGAGAAGGCGGCAGAAACCGCTGCGGCCATCGGACCGGTGGAGGTGCCTGGACCGAAGTCCAAAGTCAAGCTGATTGACGCTTCGATCAATATTAATAAAGCAATCGACAAAGGACAAATCGGCTTCAAACGCAAGTATGTCAGATGTTAGGGCAGAGCTGGCGGCAGGGTACACCTGCCGCCATAGTCCGGCTATTTGCTGCTTCGATCTCTAGTCTAGGCCGTGTATGAAAACCCGTTCAGAGTCACCTTTCACCTCCTTTTCGCCCCCTGCCTTCGCTCCGTTTGCTTGATGTCCCCCCGGTACACCTTCACAAACGCGCCTTGCATGGAACGATAATTCGGAAAAATGTGCTGTCCTCAGCGTTCTTAGACACGCCCTAGTTGCTCTTCTAGCTATTCTTCAATATGGCTGCTGCAAGCGATGGCAACCAACGATTTATCCGAAGCAGCCATTTCACTTTTCCGATGGGTACGACTAGCTGGTCCTTCCGGTAATAACTGATGAATTGCTCGGCCAGCTGCTGGGGAGAAATCTTGTTGCGACCTCTGCCTTTGGTCATTTCGGTATCCACGATGGGGGGAATAATCTCGAAAACTTGAATTCGCGTCTTCTCGAGCTGATAGCGCAGGGCCTTGCTAAAAATATGCATGCCCGCCTTGGACGCGCAGTACACGGGAGCGGATTGCTTGGGTGCAATCGCCAGGCCCGATGTAACGTTAACGATGGCAGCCTGCTGCCTGCGGTTAAGCAGCGGGAGAAGCTTGGATATAAGCAGGATGGGCGCGGTTAAATGAATGGCGATTTCCTCTTCCACTTGTTCAGAGGCCTGTGCGGTCATGAACGAATAGTTGTATTGAATACCTGCATTATTGATTAATACGCTAAGGTTGGAATGGCGTTCATACAGCTGTTGGACCAACAGGTCTATTTGCTCAGTTACCCCTAGATCATAAGCATAAGTCGTGATGTTCGGATACGTTTCTTTCATTTGCTGTAATTTTTGTTCATTTCGGCCGACAATAATGACTTCGTTATGAAGACGAATAAATTGTTCAGCCAAGGCGAGTCCGATTCCCGAAGCTCCGCCTGTAATCAGAACGGTATGGCCAGATAGCTGCATGCTTAATCTCCCCTTCCTGCTCCTACAGTTTAGAGCCGAAAGGGGATTTATTCATTAACCGAGGTTAATTTTTTGCGGATTCTGCTAAGGGCCACTGGAGTAATGCCAAGGTAGGAGGAAATATGATATTGCTTTAAGTGTTTTGCGGCATGACCGTATCTATCCAGAAAAAGCAAGTATCTCTCCTCGGCGGTGAGCATTAGCAGCTCGCGTTCTCGTATTTCTTTTTTGATAAACAGCTGCTCGGCCATCATTCGCCCAAGCCGCTCCCAACAAATATGGCGGGAGTACAGCGATTGAAAATCTTCATATCGAATGATCAACAGCTCGCTGTTCATTAATGCCTGAATGGAGAAATACGCAGAGGTACGTTGCAGCATGGAGCTGTAGGCGGCGATGAAGTCATGCGTTGTACAAAAGCTTTTGTTGAATTCATGACCGTCAGGGGTCGTATAGTACAGCCGAAACAGTCCGCTCACACATAGCCCGATCGAGTCTGCATGCTCCCCTGCGCGGATGAAATGGCTATTTTTTGCAAAGGTCCGATGTACCGCAATGGCTCTAAAGGCTTCCCATTCCTCGAGTGGAATCGGTGTAAGACTCTGCCAATTCGCATAGATAGATTCCCGCATTTGCTCCATAACGAATGTTTTCTCCACCTCCAATCCGATTAGATCCATCATAACATCCAGTTTCTCATTATTAAATATGAAGGTTAAAGCCCTTGTCTATCGGACGCGGCTTTTTTTGTACCTTCTTCCTCCGTCTCGTCTGGAGAGCGGCATTATGTTCAGCAAGAACGTGTTGGACGACCGTAGTGGAGTAGAGTCTCCCAAATGCGAGCGGAGTTGAAAAAAGAATGAAAGAATGTCATGATGATAGATTGTTATTTTTGAAAAAAGAGGAAGGTGAAGGGTTGTTGTTTGACGACGTTTTATGCTTTCTCTGAAAACTATAGATTTGGTTATGAAAGACAGCTCTAAGCGTTTACGCAGAGCGAACAGATGGAGGGAAGGCCTGTGAAGTATTGGACAAAAGAATGGTATGAGGAAATGCAATTGGTAGGATTTCTGGTTTTTCCTGAAACGAGAGAGGAATGGGAGGAAATAAACGGTTACTATCAAGCAGAAGGAATAGACTACCTGCAGATGGAGAAAGCGTCGGTGGAAGGCCGCAAAGAGATGCTGCTCCAACATTTGCCGGACTTTTTCCATTCATATATTCATGACGGCACGTTGAAAACGGTTTTTCCGTCTGCGGAACTGCGGGAAATGGCCAAGCAATGGCGGCAGGACTATGAAGAACGGATGCGCGCATTAGCCTTGAGCTACAGGAGTTATTACGATTCGATCCGCAGTCAGCTGCCGAGCGGTGCGGTGAAGCTGCATGAACAATCGCTTCATGATGCGAGGATTCTTTCCGGCCGCCGTACAGCGGCGGACACGCTTGTGCTGGAGCTGGATTGCCGCGGAGCTTTTCACTATATGACGAATATCCGCGTTACTTTTAGCGGAGTCGCGCACGCAGAGCTGCCGAATTTGGAGGAGCAGTGGTGGCTGTACGATGAGCTAAATGCCGTCGATGGCGGTTTTGAGCTGAGGGTGCTGCTGAGCTCATTGGATTCGTTCGCCATTTCCGCAGCCGACGTGACAATCGAGATTTTAGGAGATGCTTAACGGGCTGTCCCGTTGGTGCGCCTAGACAGAGGGGAGGCCCGACGCTTGCGCATAACGGGCGACGGCCTCATCGTAATCCGGGTAGACATATCCGCGCTTTGCCGCCACCGTCTTGGCATATCGCCTGAACAACGCATGACAAACCTGCAAAGCTTGCCGCGTATGGTCGCGGCTGCCCAGCGAATAAGTGGATAACAAGGCTTGCCAGTCCTCGGGCGGGAGATAGCGATCGATGAACGTGTAGTTCTTGCCCAGGCTGAAATCGCAGCCTTTCTCCAAGCCGATCATCCAGGCCATCATGCGGAGCAGATTGGGGCGGACGATATTATTCAGATGGTCAATGGCGAACAGAATTTCGTTTCTCCCCAGCCCTTTTAGCACATACGTTGACACCATCCAAAATTCATTGCAGCAATCGTCAAATTGCCGGGCGTTCGGCTGCTGGATCCAATAGTGCCGATCGCTTGGCAGCGGCTGCTCGCGCACTAAACCGTCCTTATCCAGCAGCACCTTCGCCAAGCCGTCCCCGTTTGCAAAATATTCCTCATGCTCGTCAAGCGGAATAAGCGTTAAATCGAGCTTATTGCCGTCTTCGAATAAGATCAAATAAGAAAACCAGTTGCCCAGCTCGGGCGGGAACAGCTCCATATCCTCAGGCTTCTGCATCATTAAACGGCGTCCGAAGCTATCCAGCCAATGGTCGTTTGTTTTATAGGGCTCCATATCGGTAACGAAAAAGGAAATATCGTAATCTTGAAACCGATCGGGCGCTTTGCGGTCATTCGTGCGGGAGCCTTCCAGCGTAACCAGGCGAATCCGGTTATCCTTTTGTGCAAACCGTTCAATCGCTGCCATCATTTCTTGCTCGTTTCGCATGCTGGATCACCTCGTTTTCATAATAAAATCGTGATCGTTTATTGTCATTATAATCGAATGCTTCTAACGGGAACATATGGTTTTCATCAGAATAAGTGGCGATGCAAGGGCAACCGGGATGGGATTGAGGGGACAACAGGAGGAGCTGCCGAGGGATTTGGGAGTAAGGTATATTTTGGATAAAATTAAATATTACCTGCCTGCGGCGTTTGAACGCGGCTATAATGCAATCAAGGGAAACGCAGGATGCGGCATAGGCATAATAAGAAAGTGAAGTGAGCAAGATGTTAAATCAATCCAATGAAAAAAGACTGAGTAAATTTATGAGCAAGCTGCTGCGCCACACGCCGGAGGAATATGGGCTTGCGCTTGACGCCGAAGACGGCTCTTGTCCGGTAAATGCATTGCTGCAGACGATTCAAAAACAGCCGAGGTGGGCGTGGGTCCGGCATGAAGATATCGAGCAGGTCGTAAGGCAATCGGACAAGCAGCGATACGAGCTGACACAGGGGCGTATAAAGGCAAGATACGGGCACAGTAAGGGCAAAATCCGTTATGAGAAAGGCGAGCCTCCCGCCATTTTGTTTCATGGCACGAATCGGCAGGCGCTTCCGTCGATTATGGAAACGGGGCTGCTTCCGATGGGCAGGCAATATGTGCATTTATCCGAGGGAACCCATTTCGCCTCGCTGGCGGGCAGCCGCAGAGGGGCATTGGTTATGCTGCAAGTGGATACGATCCTGGCCAAGCAAGCGGGTGTGGTTTTTTATTATGCGGGCAATGAGGTGTGGCTGGCTGAGTCGGTGCCCCGGCAATGCTGCAGCCTCTCGGCCATTGCGGGAAAGGAGATGTTGAAGGATGGCAAATAAGCTTACGGACATCGGCGTTAATCTAATGCACCGCTCGTTTCATGGGGATCGCGAGGAGGTTGTCAAGCGGGCGGATACCCACGGCGTATCGCGAATCGTCATAACGGGAACCAGTCTGCGGAGCAGCGAAGAAGCGGCGCGATATGCCGGACAGCATGCAGGCAAGCTGTATGCGACGGCAGGCGTACACCCGCATGACGCCAAAAACTGCCGGGAAGACACCATTGAAAAGCTAAGGGAGCTCGCCGCTTTGTCCCAAGTGGTGGCGATCGGGGAATGCGGGCTGGACTATAATCGCAATTTCTCGCCGAGGGACGTGCAGCGCCGATGGTTTACAGAGCAGATTCGACTCGCGCAGGAGCTGGATTTGCCGTTGTTTTTGCATGAGCGGGATGCGTTTGCGGATTTTTATGCGCTGGTGAAGGAGCTTCAAGTTCGGAAAGCCGTCGTTCATTGCTTTACCGGATCGCAGGCAGAGTTGAAGGCTTATGTGGATTTGGGCTTCTACATCGGCATTACGGGCTGGATATGCGATGAACGCAGAGGCAGGCACCTGAGAGAGCTTGTCCGGACGATACCGCTTGATCGGCTGATGATCGAGACGGATGCGCCATTTTTGACGCCGCGCGATCTAGCGGAGAAGCCAAAGGACGGGCGCAACGAACCGGCGTTTTTACCGCATATTTTGCAGGCTGTAGCCGCCAGCATGGGTAAACCTGCGGAGGATGTAGCCCGCGCGACAACGGCGAACGCTGAACGGTTTTTTTCTTTGTAGGCGGGAGTCGGGAGATTCAAATACACACTTTATCGAGCCTCAAGCGCGGGCTCAACAATAGGATTCGAACTTCTTATTCATATTTGGAAGCTAATATCTGATCATACCAGATTGTATGTAAACTCTATGCAGTAACATATCGATAACTCCGGCCACTAGTCCGCCTGTTTGGCACAATCGGCTCTTGTTTGTCATCCTCGTGTGAAGCTTTTAAGAGTGCAAATATAGATTCTAAGCCGCAATCTCGTCGTGGAAGTATGCTTTTAACATATTTGTTAAAGAGGCGGAGATGTGGGGGCCAGGGTGCGGAGTTAATCGGAAAAGTGATTATAGCTTGGTTTTTGTGGTGAAGAGGAGCGGAATTAGTAAGAAATGTGAATGTAGCAGGGGTTTTTGTGGTGAATAGGAGCGGAAATAGTAAGAAATGTGAATGTAGCAGGTTTTTTTGTGGTGAAGAGGAGCGGAATTAGTAAGAAATGTGAATGTAGCGTGGTTTTTGTGGTGAATAGGAGCGGAATTAGTAAGAAATGTGAATGTAGCGTTGTTTTTGTGGTGAAGAGGAGCGGAAATAGTAAGAAATGTGAATGTAGCAGGTTTTTTTGTGGTGAAGAGGAGCGGAATTAGTAAGAAATGTGAATGTAGCAGGGGTTTTTGTGGTGAAGAGGAGCGGAATTAGTAAGAAATGTGAATGTAGCGTTGTTTTTGTGGTGAAGAGGAGCGGGATTAGTAAGAAATGTGAATGTAGCAGGTTTCTAGTGGTGTCGAGAAGTGGAGTTAATCTAAAAAGTGAATATAGCGATTTTGGGAAATGTAGAGAAGCCATGCTAATTAGAATGCAAGCTTAAGTGGGACCTGAAGTGCTCTCGAGCGCGATGTTCAGAAGTTTTCGTTAGTATTCTGCAGTATATCGAGGTAGTCATAAAAGTGTAGGCAACAATGCAGTAAGCCATCAGACCCACAACCCACCAGACCAGCAAAACAGCGAAACATCAAAACCGCAAGCCACCAGACCAGCAAAACAGCGAAACATCAAATCCGCAAGCCACCAGACCAGCAAAACAGCGAAACATCAAATCCGCAAGCCACCAGACCAGCAAAACAGCGAAACATCAAAACTGCAAGCCACCAGACCAGCAAAACAGCGAAACATCAAATCAGCAACCCACCAGACCAGCAAAACAGCGAAACATCAAATCCGCAAGCCACCAAACCTGCAAAACAGCGAGACATCAAACTCTCAAGTCATCAGACCAGCAAAACAGCGAGACATCAAACCCTCAAGTCATCAGACCAGCAAAACAGCGAGACATCAAAATAGCAAACCATCAAACCAGTAAATAAAAAAAACCATCAACCCAGCAGGACGGCAATTGTTGGCCGCCCCTGGCCCCCAAATTACTGTTGCGATCTGATGCGATGCTTACTTTGAGGCTGCCTGCATGCTGTCCCAAAGCGCTTGGAACGCTGCGGAAGCCGGTTTGAAAAATACCGGAGCGTGTCCATAGCGAACGAGTCCCTCGCCGAAAAGCGTCAGCTCGACGCGTGTGTTATCCTCCAGCGTGAGGTAAATGATTTTACGATTGGTGCCGTCATAAATGCCTTGCTCGAATAGGGGCTCGGCTGCAAGCGGCTGTGCATCCTGGAGCGCGGCGATAAAGCCGCCAAGCAAGTCGTTGCCGGCTAATGGAGCAAGCTTGCTCAGTCCGTTGTTCCAGCTCTCAAAGCTCTCCCACTCGGCCGCTGAGACACGGCCTTCCAGCTTGAGCTTGCCAAGCAGATCGGCTCCGCTGTGGATCGAAATGCCATTGGTCCGCTCATACAACTCCGCATACCCTTCTCCGTCAATTACTCGGTAAGACATAATCCGAAAGTCGGAATCATATCCCTTCACCGCAAAAATATCCGTTTCGCCAATGTTGGAGGCCAACTCGATATACTTGTCTTGCCCGCTCCATTCGTCAATGCCGCCGGTCGTCCGGCCAAGCTTGCCGCCGCGCAGCGCTTCGGCGGAGGCGGCATTGATGAGGGTTGAAGATTGCGTGTACACCTGGCCCTTATAGACGACAAGTGTAACCATATTCATCATGGCGCCGGAGCTCATATCCGGAAGCTCCATGACAGGAATAACCACGCTGTCAGCCGTATTGGCGACAGTATTCGAACTTGTTTCGGTTAACATGACGTCCGCCGTTTCCGGCGCGCTGCTTTGCTGCCAGAAGCTTGGCGCGGCCAGTCCGATTCCTGCAGCCAGCACGATGCCGGCAGCGATATATAACGTCCGGCGCGGCCGTTTCCGCTCTTGCCGCTTCGCTAGACTCTCCCTCAGCGATCCTGCCTGTTCGGCTGGCCTGGCTTGTGCATGCCAGGCCAGCTTGTTTTCCAATTGTTCTTTTATCTTTTCGTCTAGCATCATCGTATCCACCGCTTTCTTGTATTTGGTTCGGAACTCTTCTTCATTCATAGCGACTCTTCTCCTTCCAGCTCCAGCTTGAGCAGCTTTCGCCCACGCTGCAGTCTCATTTTGACCGCAGACTCGCTGATTCGAATCATTTGGCTGATTTCATGAACCTGATATCCCTCGTAATAGTAGAGGTGGATGACGGTCCTATACTTTAGAGGCAGAGCCAGCACGAGCTGAAGCAATATCACAAGCTCGGTCGTCTCAGCAGGCACCGGCTCAGTTCCCTCCAGCTTTACCTCGCGCTTGCGCCAGCTTCTGCCCAGCAATGTTTTGCAATGATTAGTGACAACCCGGATCAGCCATGCCTTTTGATGCTCGGCATCTTTAAACTCGGGCTCTTTTTCCATCAGCTTGATAAAGGTATCCTGAATGGCTTCCTCAGCATCCTCGCGACTGCCCAGGTGGACCATGGCAATCCGGAACAGCATATTGGCGTAGGCTTCATAGCTCTTCATTACACGATTCCCCGGCCGGGTCATGAATGGCTGCATGGTTGCTCTGCCCTCCTTTACCTATAACACAGTTAAAGACGGGCCTTGGTCACATTTTGTTTGCCGAAATTGAAAACGGAGAGCAGCGGCTTATCTCACGGGTTGATGGCAGACTGATGTCGGCGAGGTGAAAAGTGAAGCTGAATCGTACATTCGAGGGAGGGAGAGCAGCGGCTGATCTCAAGCTTTGATGGCTGAAGGTGTAGGCGAGGTGAAAAGTGAAGCTAAGTCGTGTAATCGGGGGAGGGGGAGGTGCCGGCTATGTACCAAACCAGCGAATGGTTCCGGTCCGGAATATCCTTTGAATGAGGGATGATCCGGCCGATTCTATGAACTGTGATCCGTACGACGGGCACTTTTTTCAACGTATCTATTATAGGGGGCACAGTTCAGTTGAGCTTAGGGCTCTCGGTTTTAATCGTCTACAATTCGGGTCACAGTTCACCACAAGAGGGTCACTTTTTTCAAAGTGTCCTTCTTATGGGTCACAGTTCACAGTTAGCCATAGGGCTCTTTTATTATTTGTCCACAATTCGGGTCACCGCTCAGTGAGGCTACCAACGGGCCATCTCCCCAAAATAATTCTGCGGTACGACAGCAGGCGCTGATTGCCGCTTTTTAGAGGGTGCTGCGGTAATCCTTGGGGGACAGCCCCTCTTGTTTTTTGAATACCTTGCTAAAATATTTAACATCCTTAATGCCGACCATTTCGGCAATCTGGTTGATTTTCAAGTTAGGATTAAGCATCAGCAGCTTGGCGTTGTTCATTCTGTAGGCAGTCAAGTATTCGGTAAAATTAACGGCGTATTCCTGTTTGAACTTGCGTGAAATATATTCGCGGCTTACAAAAAAAGCGCCGGCAATTTGCTGGAGAGAAAGCTCCTCGGCATAGTGCTGCTCCACGTATTTTACAATATCGCGAAACGTATGCGCTTCCTTGGTTTGCCTGACGGTAATCGCTGCCGAAAGAGCCGTTAAAAGCTCAAAGCTCCATTCGCGCCATGCGTGCAGCGAGAAGGAGTAGCCGTTAAGCGCAGGATGCGGGTTGCTTCGGTCATGCTGCTCCAGTTCCGCTTGCGCGGCCCCAGATTTATCGCCTAGCGATTCTTGCAGCAGGGAAAGCCTGAAGTCGAGAATATCTGTTTTCCATTGGCTAAGCTGCTTCTGGGTAATACGTGCGGATTTTTGAATAAGCTCGCCCCATTGGCTGGACGCTTCCCGGATTTGTTTGTCGCTGCCGCTTAGAACCGCCACCCGCCACTCCTCACGTACATGGGCAAAAGCGATGCGGGCCGCGCTTCCGGCTTGCTCTCCTCCAGAGCAGCGAACGTGGATAAAGGACTGGCTGTCCAGCAGGTTGCGCTCATACAGCGCGGCCAGCGCTTCCGCATGCTGAGCGGGAAGACTGGCAGGCAACGGGGCGGGCTGGCCGAGTCCGAAATGAGCCTTGCGCTGAAGGGTCATATGAAGACCTTGATTAATCCGGCTTAACAGATCATGCATGTCCGTCTTATCGTCCCAGACAAGCAGGATGATTTGGTCGGGAGCCCCCCAATATTTATAGGCAATGCCGGTCCCGCCTGCGGTGACGAACTCATTGCATATATTCGTGAGCGCGTAATTCAGCAGATCGGGGTCGTTGCCGAAGCGTGTGAGCAGTGCCTTGTCCCCGGCATCAATCTGGAGCAATGCGAGCCTGGCGTTTGCGCTTTGCCCGGGAATAACGCCTTCCGCCTGCAGCCGTCTAAAAGCGGATTCTGCGGCCACCGAATCGTGAATGAGCGACGAAAGCAGCTTCTCTCCGTACACCGGCTTGAATTCATTTAATTTTATATTTTGACGCTGCTGGGCACTGCGTTCATTTTCTTCCGATCGGGAGGCTTGAACCGCCTTGGCTACGGCTGCATTAATGGCTTCTGCTTCGATCGGCTTGAGAATATAGTCCACGCCGCCGTGCTGAACGGTGTTTCGTACAAACTCGAAGTCGTTATGGCCGCTTACGACAATAAATTTAACCGTGTCGGCAAACTCGCCGATCCAGGCCATCAAATCCAGCCCGCTGCCCTCGTTCATCATCATATCCATAATGACGAGTTCAGGCTTCCGGCGGCGGATCAGGTCCATAGCTTCATTGCCGCTTTCGGCTTCCTCGATATCCGTAATGCCGTGCGAGTCCCAATCTACCAGTAGTCTGACCGCTCTGCGGACTCTCGATTCATCATCCACAATGATTGCTCTCATTAAGTTTCACGCTCCGTTTGCCGATTCACGGGAATGGTCAAGGTTATATCGACGCCCTGACCCTTTTTATTTTTCAGTTCAAGTCGGGCCTCTTCTCCGCAAAAAAGCTTCAATCGCGCGAGTACGTTAGCAAGCCCGATAGAAGAGCTGGAGGGATCTTCTCCAATGGCATCCGCATGATTTTTCATCAGGCTGGCGGATAGCTCGGAAAGCTCCCCTCTGATTTGCTCCAGACGCTCCTCCGGAATTGGCGCGCCGTTGTTGGAAACGGAAATCACCGCCTGATTCGGTACGGCGGCGCTTGCCGCGACAACGATTTCGCCATCTGCAGCTTGACGGATAATGCCGTGCTTAAAGTAATTTTCAATGACAGGCTGCAGAATCATTTTGGGCATCAAAAGCTCAAGCAACGAATCGTCGACGTCGTACCTGACGGCGAAACGGTTCTCAAACCGTTCTTTTTGCAGCTCAATGTAGGCTTTGACATGCTCCAGCTCCTCTCGCAGCGTAACCACCTTGCTGTCGTTATGCATGCTATAGCGCATCATTTTGGCAAGTGCGGACAGCAGGGCGTAAATCTGCGGCGCCTTCATCTCAAGGGCAAGCGTTCCAATAATTTGCAGCGTATTGTTAAGAAAATGCGGATTGATCTGCGCCTGCATCGCCCTTAGCTGATTGGTTTTGCTGGACAGCTCCAGCTTGTACTCACGCAAAATTAAATTGTTGATCGTTCCCATCATATCGCGGAACCGGTTCATGATCGAGCCGATTTCGTCATTGCTGTCCGCCGGAGGGATGATCACGCTTAGATTGCCCGTCTGAATCTGGTTCATATATCGGACAAGCTGCCTGATCGGCGCCGTAATTCGGATGGATATAACAATCGTAGCGGATACAATGACCAACAACGACACAGCAAGCAGCAGCAGATTGATACCGGCAGCACGATTAGCATCCTTTGTCAGAAAAGAAACGGGGATTTGCTTGATCAACGTCCAGCTTGTGTTTCGATCCACGATTTTCTGATAAATAAATACATTGCCGTCATCCTCAAAGTGTCCGCTGGACAGCTCGCTTCCGGCAATCTGATCCGAATACCAGCCGGCAGTCAGCTTGACGCCGTTCTGCGCGGAATCATCGCTATAGATGATAGCGTCATGCTCGTCCACGATATAGATTTTTTCCCGGTTTTTCTCGTACAGCTGATCGACGATATCGGAGATGGCGTTCATGTCCACATCAACTGCCAGATTGCCGACGACCTCGCTGGACGGCACCTTCTCGATCTGCCGGTGCAGAGTAAAGACATGGCGCGACGGGTAATTGGGCTGTGCATCCTTTAACCCGTATTTGTGGCTCATATGAGTAGGCTGTACCCAGACGCTGGCCGGGACACCCTCGCCTTCCTCGATAAAGACATCGGTATTGTAGCTGCGCTGCGGCGTGTTTAGCGTGACCAACGTTGCTTTCCGGTTGGCTTTTTCGTACAAATAAACCTGAAAAATATCCGGCACAGAATTCGCGATATTGTACAGTACGGCATAAACTCTGGCCTCGCTCTGCACGTCGTCGTATCCGCCCTGCAGCAAATTGAGTATCGAATAGACGTTTGTAGTGCTCCGGTTCAAATCATCGAGGAGTCCGGAAAGATTGCGTCCGCCCTGATAGAGCAGATTGACGTTTTCTGCGGCGACCCGCGTTTTGAGCGATTGACTGGTATAAAGATAGCTTACGAGCATCGTCGCAGCAATTGGAATAATCGTAGCAAGCAGTAAAAAGACAATCAGCTTGCCGCGAATGGTGTTCCATTTCAAATCGTACACTCCCGATCAATAAATTACACCTGTAAGTTCACGACAGTAGGTGTTTATTGCATTAACTAATCGTCATAATAACAATACAACAGCGAAAGAGCAACAAAGAAAGGGGACTGCGGAATGAGGGGAAGCAAGGCATCCGAATGGGGACTACAGACCTTTTTTGTCGGGCCTGTATTTATATTTTTCTGTTTAATTATGGTTGTGCCGTTTTTTCTCGGGATGTATTACGCTTTGACGGACTGGAACGGCGTGGCCAAAACGGTCAATTGGGTCGGGTTCAGCAACTTCAAGGCTATTTTTGTGAATGACCCGGATTTCTGGTCATCCTTCCGTTTTACCGTTAAATTCACGATTGTCGGCGTTGTACTGGCGAACGTCGTAGGCTTTGCACTGGCCTATTTCCTGACTAAAGCGTTGAAGCTGCGCAATTTCATGCGTACAATCTTCTTTATGCCGAATGTCATTGGCGGCCTGCTGCTTGGTTTCATATGGCAGTTTATTTTTATCAAAGGCTTTAATACGATGTTCGAGCTTACGGGCTGGTCGTTCTTCGGATTGCCGTGGCTAGGCGATTCCGTCACAGGCTTCTGGGGAATTACCATTGTGTTTATCTGGCATTCTGCCGGTTATCTGATGGTTATCTACATTTCCTCGCTCACTAACGTGCCAAAAGAAATCATTGAAGCCGCCGAAATTGACGGCGCGAATCGTTGGCAGCTGCTGCGGAGCATCATCGTGCCGCTGATCATGCCTGCCGTTACGATCTGTCTGTTCCTTGCGATTTCATGGGCGTTCAAAATGTTCGACCTGAACCTGTCGCTGACGCGCGGCGGTCCGTTTAAATCCACGGAATCGGTTGCGATGAATATTTACAACGAAGCGTTCCAGAACAACCGTTACGGGCTTGGAACGGCGAAAGCGATGTTATTCTTTGTCATCGTTGCCATCATTACGATCATTCAGGTTAGATTGACGAAGAGCAAGGAGGTAGAGGCATAATGGAAAAACGTTATAACGGCCGCATGCTGGCAACAGAGATTATTATGATCGTTGTGTCTCTGCTGTTTCTGGCACCCTTCTACTTCCTTATAGTCAACTCCGTCAAGCCGTTTGGCGAAATCATGTCCGACTCGGCAAGCTGGCCTAAAGTGTTCCAATGGGACAACTATACGAGAGCATGGGAGCTTACGAGATTCCCGGAAGCGTTCGTCAACTCCTTTATCATTACCGTTATCAGCGTTGCGCTGGTCGGCTTGATCAGCTGTATGGGGGCTTATCGCATGGTGCGCTCCAACACGCTGTTTAACCGGATTTTCTTCTTTACCCTGATCGCCGCGATGGTTGTTCCATTCCAGTCGATTATGATGCCGCTGCTGCGCGTCGTGAACGAGCTGGGCGTCAATAATTCGAAGACAGGCTTGATTATGACGTATCTCGGACTTGGCGCGCCGATGGCGCTGTTCCTGTTCCACGGCTTTATCAAGTCGATTCCGCTTGAAATCGAAGAGGCGGCGACGGTTGACGGCTCTACGCGAATCGGCGTATTTTTCAGGATCGTTCTGCCGATGCTGAAGCCGATGCTGATGACCGTTATCGTACTGAACTGTCTATGGGTTTGGAACGATTACCTGCTGCCATCGCTTATTTTGCAAAATCCGGAAATGCGGACGATTCCGCTGGCAACCTTCGCCTTTTTCGGACAGTACACCAAGCAGTGGGACCTTGCTCTGCCTGCGCTCGTGCTGGGCATTACGCCAATTATCGTGTTCTTCTTGTTCTTGCAACGTTATATTGTCGAAGGAATCGCAGCAGGATCGGTCAAGGGTTAATCCCTTCCGATCCCCTGTTTCCATAAAACACAACTAGACTAGGGGGAATTATCGTATGAATAAGAAATTTACGTATGTTTTGTCTACGGTTCTGATCAGTTCGCTCGTGCTGGCCGCTTGCGGTGGCAAAGCTGAAAACGGTAACAACGGCGGCAGTGCCGGAGGCAAGCAGGAGCAAAAAACGGTAACGGTATTCCAGTTCAAAACCGAGATCGTAGAAGGTCTGAACGAGCTGAAAACAGCGTTTGAAGCCGAGCATCCGGACATTAAACTGGACATTCAAACGGTTGGCGGCGGCGCTGACTACGATGCGGCTTTGAAAACCAAATTCGCATCCGGCGAAGGTCCGGATATTTTCTCCAACAACGGGTATGCCAAGCTGGATATGTGGAAAGAGCGTCTGGAGGACTTGTCCGACCAGCCATGGGTACAGGATCTTGTGCCTTTGGCGGCGCAAGCGATTACGAGCGAGGACAAGGTATACGGCTTGCCGCTTGACCTTGAAGGCTTCGGCTTCGTGTACAACAAAGACTTGTTCGCGAAAGCGGGCGTTACAACTCCGCCTAAAACGTTCTCTGAGCTTGAAGCGGCTGCGAAAAAGCTGAAGGAAGCGGGCATTACGCCTTTTGCGAACGCTTATCAAGAGTGGTGGCTGGTAGGAAGCCAAGGGATCAGCGTAGCTTTCTCGAACCAGGACAACACGGACGAGTTTATTAAAGGTCTGAATGAAGGCACGCAATCGATTGTCGGAAACGAGCATTTTGAGAACTGGGCGAAGCTGATGCAGCTAACGCTTGACTATGGCAACAAAAATCCGCTCACAACCGACTACAATACGCAAGTTACGATGTTCGCGAACGGCGAAGCGGCTATGATGCAGGAAGGCAACTGGGCACAGACGATGATCGACGGTATTACGCCGAATATGAATATCGGCGTGCTTCCTATGCCGCTTAGCGATGATGCGGAAGCGACGGGCAAAGTGACGATCGGCGTGCCGGTTAATCTTGTCGTCAACAAAGATTCGAAGGTGAAAGAAGAAGCGAAAGTTTTCTTGAACTGGCTGGTAACATCGGATATCGGCAAAGAGTACATTGTGAAAAAGTTTAAATTCATCCCGGCGATGAACACGATTGAAGCGACGGACGAGGACATGGGTCCAATCGCAGCTGAGCTGTGGGATCATGTAGAGCGCGGAGAAATTTTCCCGCACCATGCAGGCAAATTCCCGGACGGCGTAGCGCAAGAGTTCGGCAGCGCCATCCAGCAGTTCCTTGCAGGCAAAAGCGACGTGAAAAGCTGGACTGAAAATATGCAAGCGGCTTGGGATAAATTGAAATAAGCAAATGCTTGTCTGCATCCCTGGAGGATGTCATAAAGCAACAACGAGAGAGGGGCAATGCGTCCCCTCTTTTTTGCGTGAATTGCAGCTATAGAAGACAAAAGGTACAGCGTTTGGCCATATGGAGGGGCAAATGGTTACGTCTTCCACGCTTGCATGGTATAATGGTTCCGAACGTGTACAGCGACAATAATGGGATGAAGTACGGGCAGGCCGCAATATGGGGAAGAAGCGGTCCTTTTTTAAACATAATATTGAATAACATTTCGCATCCCTTTCTCTATATTTCTCGGAAGCGAAACGAGTATTGGAGTGATAAGTTGAGCAAGGCTAAAGGCAAAGGCGGAACGGGCAGAGGAACAGGCAAGAAGGGCTGGAATCGCTGGCAGGCCGCAGAGAACAGAGCTAAGAACGCACCTAAGCCGTACAAAAGCAAAGGAACCAAAAATCAAGGCCCGGCAGGAGCCGCCGGCAAGACAGGCAAAGCCACAGGCGATAAAGCAGGCTTGTGAGTCTCATTCACTATATTAAGGAGTGGTCATCTGAGAAAGCAAAAACCGATGTCATTTGAGGATTTGCTGAAAGAGCTGCAAGGACAAAAAGAGCAGAAGGAAACGGGCGAAACGTCTTTAAAAGAGCTGTTCGGCGAGTCGTTTATGACCCGCTATACGAAGCACGGCAGCTTTGAGGCCTTCCTTGAGAAGGGTAATTTTCAAGTGGAGACGCAAGAGGATATCGCTCAGCTGCCGGATGAGTTTTTTGATCGTCATGTCGTCAGAGAAACAGATTTTGATAGCTGGAAATCGATGCTGGACGAAGCCAAAAAGCAGCATGAGCAGAACGGCAACAAGCCATAGCAAGGACAGACAGACCGTATTCCCGGCTTTTTGGGGGATGCGGTCTATTTGGTATGCGGTGCTATGACGTTGAATGGCAGATGCGGTAAAGCGCTTTAAAATTTAGTATAATGACTATGAATCCGCTTCAATTTGCTGGAACAAGCTCGATATTCTCACTATCCTGGCTTTACGTCCTTATTCTTGCTGCTGCAGTCCAATTCCTTTTGGAGGGAAGATAATGATGCATATATTTAATGAAGCATGCGCTACTGCGAGCCCGCAAGCGGGCCACAGATTGGCAGATATTCCGGCCCATGACCCGTTTATCGTGACGGACCAGGCGACGCAAACCTATTATTTGTATACGGGCGGCAGTCCGAGATTGCACGACATGGACCGTTATGGCGTGTTGGCGTACAAAAGCAAGGATCTTGCAAGCTGGGAAGGTCCGTTCATCGTGTTCGAAATTCCGGATAACGTGTGGGCCAACCCCCAGCATGGCGCATGGGCCCCGGAGGTGCATGAGTACGCGGGGCGTTACTATTTGTTTGTGACGCTGCATAACAACGATCGACTGTTGGAGGGAGAGGGGCACGGAGGTTTTCCTATGCAATGGCGCGGCACCGCGATTGCGGCGGCGGATACTCCAATGGGACCGTTCGTCATGCTGAAGCCGGATGCTCCCGCCGTACCGGAGCAGCTCATGACGCTTGACGGCTCGCTTTATGTTGACGAAGAGGGCGCCCCATGGATGGTGTATTGCCATGAGTGGGTGCAGACTGCAGACGGAACAATCGAGGCGGTGCGGATGAAGGAGGATTTAAGCGACAGCTGTTCGGAGCCTCTGCATCTATTCAGCGGATCGGACGCCCCGTGGGACAACGGAGAGCATCCGGGCGGACAAGCCGCCTCCATGTACGTAACCGATGGCTGCCAGCTATACCGTACCAGCGGCAACCGGCTTGTGATGTTATGGTCCACGTACGACAGGGGCAGCTATGTCCAGACCATCGCTCGCTCCGTCAGCGGACGTCTGGAAGGACCGTGGGAGCAGCTTGCTCCGCTTGTTTTCGACGATAGCGGACATGGCATGTTATTTCAAACCTTTGAAGGGGACTGGATGCTCATCCTGCACTCGCCTTTCCGCATGCCGGAGTCCAGATGCAAGCTGTACGACATGACAGACACCGGAGAGAGCTTTGTAGTCGCACAGGCAAGGCCCGATTTGGACGGGAGCCTGCCGGAGAGCGGCCAAAGGGAAAGCGAAAGACCGGCATAACGGCTGCTTTTTTGCTGGGAAGATGTTCTTTTAAGACCGATAGAATGATCGTAATGGAAGGCCGGCAAAAGAGGACATCGCATTCATTCAAAGAGGGAGGGAGACGATATGTCTGCCTCTTTTTTATTTAAGGATTTATAAGTTGTACACGTATACGAGGCTTCTATTTCGACGCGAAACGTCAGCCTTGCCGCCAGCAAAGGGCGGCGTCAGCCGTTTACGCTTGGTTTGGCCTGAAATGGCTGATTCGGAAATAGGTTATATTGTAAGGGGACAGGCGGCTACAGCTGCAAGGGTCGCTCGATTTGCACGGCGGGCTTCCACATCGTCCAGCGTCAACGGTTTCATTGGTGAAAATAAGCAGTATAAATTCCTTTACAGGAATATTCCTTTTGATGTATATTTAATTCGGGAAACGTTTGGAGAAGATGCATAATGTCAAAAGCCACAATGTTTAGCGCGCTGGCCGAGCCAAACAGGTTAAATATGGTCGAACTGCTGCGTTCGGGACCGCTGACAGTAGGAGCTATCGCCGAGCAGCTTGAGCTAAATCAGCCTCAGACGTCCAAGCATTTGCGGGTGCTAAGCGATGCAGGGCTTGTGGAGGTTCAGCCGGCGGCGAATAAACGATTTTACAAGCTTCGTCCGCAGTCATTTCAGCAAATCAACGAATGGGCCGACTCGTTTCGCAGCATGTGGGAGCAGAAATTCGACAATCTGGAAGCTTATTTGCAGCAGCTGCAAGAGCAGCTGGCGCAAGAGGACGAGGAGCAATAAGCGGCAGAAGCTTTCCTGTCGGTCAGTAAGAGGTAGTAGAGAAAGCAAGCGCGCAGCATACTACACATAAGTCTGCCAGGCGGACAAGAATGGAGGATGGACATGGCTAAGCAACTGGTTATTACGCGCGAGCTTCACGCTCCCCGCGAATTGGTATTTAAAGTTTGGTCTGAGGTTGAGCATTTGAAAAAATGGTGGGGCCCGGTAGGACTAACCTTCGGTTATGCCAAGCTGGATTTCAGACCTGGCGGTTTGTTTCATTATCAGATGTCGATGCCGGACGGTACTGAAATGTGGGGCAGATTCGTGTTCGAGGAGATTGTGCCGAATGAAAAAATCGTATTCCATAATGCGTTCTCCGATAAGGAAGGAAATGCGGTGCGCGCGGCATTCAATGAGAATTTTCCGCTGGAGATCCGAAACGTGCTTACCTTTGAAGAGCACGACGGCAAAACAATTCTAACCATTTCCGGGGGGCCGCTTCACGCGACCGAGGCGGAGCAGCAATTCTTCGAGAGTATGTTCGATTCGATGAACGAAGGGTTTGGCGGTACCTTTGATCAGCTTGAAGCCTACTTGAAGAGCGTGAGCGGCTGATAGCAGCCAGAGCCACGATTCTTCGAGCAAGGCGTGACAGCTGCAATCTAGGCCGCTAATATAGGTTGGAACAAACACCGCACTCCCGGCAGGGGAGTGCGGTGTTTGCGTTGTTGTTTGGTTGGATGGCGCCTAATTGCAAGATGTAAAAGTATAAAGTAAACTGTAGTACAAGTCGACCTAACTCTAGTATTTCTTCCATTTTTTAATGCTTGATAGAAGAGTTATCCTGTATTTAGTTGATAATAAGACATTAATTCGACGTGAGAAGACAAAATGATCCCCAACATCGTTGTGCTTGTTTTTGCATTCTAGGAGGAGTCAGACTTGGAGTTTTTTATTGAAATGCTTGATGTGGCTTTTGGAGAATCTTATATTCTTAATTTTAAAAGGGATAATCGTATGGTGAGAATTTTAGTTGATGGCGGATCCGAAAAAAAAGTAAAGAATCTGGAGAACATTTTAGAAAAGATAAAGTCTTCCTCGTACACAGAGCAGCCATCAGAGGAAGCTTCTTATCCAAAACTTAATGGGATCATTGTGACACATATTGATGATGATCATATAGGAGGAATCTTGAATCTTCTTAACCTCCAGGATGTTGAACGATATGTTGATCTGACGCAAGATTGTTTCATCCTTTTTAACGATTTTGTAGACCCGGCTACGATTACCTATAATCAAGGAGTTCAATTAAAGCAATTGATTGATAAACATCCTATGCTGTCTTTAGTACGCAGCTACCGCAAGAATGAAAGGTTTAGAATCAATGGGTTTGAAGTATGTATTCAAAATCTTATTCATAATAACAACCCGCTTAAGCCGATTGCCCATGAGAAAGACATTATATTTATAGATATCTTACTTCCAGAGAAAGCCACCCTCATTAAACTGATGAAAAAATGGTTTTTGGAAAAAGGAAATTCTAAATTGAAAAATGAGTCTTCGATCGTGTTCACTGTGGAATACAGAGAAAAAAGAGTTTTGTTGACGGGAGATCATTTTTTTTCGAAGATAATAGATCGTTTACATAGCTTGAAAGATAAGCATATTTCATTTGATTTAATTAAGCTTGCCCACCATGGGGCCAAACCGAATAACGAAAGAATAACTGACCTTATCGATCGAAATAGATCATTTCAAGCCATGCTGCCACTTTACAAAAATACCAATTTCCACCCTAGTTATTCAACATTAAGCGAGATTTTAAAGTATGAGCAAAGTGTGATTTACGTTCCAAGTGAGCCACCCAATCGAGAACAGCTCGAAAGTCTTCAGAAGAATGGAAGTCCGGGAGCGCAGATTATATATGCAGATACCATACAAATACTCTAACAGGGAGAGGAAGAGCAGTTATGTTGGCTAGCATAGTAAGGGTATCGACATTTAGCAATGCATCGACAGGCATAATGCTACCTTGTAATTACGAGGAGTCATCCGAGTTTGCCTTTTATCTTGTAATGGCTCCGTTACATTTGATGGAATTAGATGTGTTAAACAACGAAGAGCTTAGAAATGCTGTAATGAGAAACACAAAGGACTACTTGAGGGTAGATATTAGCGATGCTAATCAATGCGCCATCGAGTATAGCGTGCGTGATGTATTTATTGGCGCCTCGAAATCAAAAGAAGATGATGTGTTTGCGTTATTGATTCGGGTTGAAAAAAATAGGTTGATGTTCAATCAAAAGGTATCCTTTGCAACTCCTCTCCCCCATCAAAAAATTGAAACGATTGGTTTCCCAGGCATTATCAGTGCAGAGATACAGGATAAATTAAAGCTCAATGGTGAAATTGACTTTGGTTCATCCAGTGCTTCTTCCGTTATGTCTTATAGAATTACAGATAATTATCATCATTATTCTGATCTTAAAGATCATCAGATATTAGGTGGACTATCAGGGGCGCCTGTGTTTTTAAACGGACATACTTTAATCGGAATGAACCAGTCAATTCCTTATTTCTCTAATGAGGGCAATCCGTTTAAAATTATTTATTTCATAACATTAAAGCATATCATGGATTATTTGCGAGAGTCGGGGTGTATCCTATATGAGCATATGTATGAACACGCAAATGAAGCCTTAAAGATTAAGTGGATTAAAAATAAGGACCAAGCGGAAGAGAATATGCGAGTTTTGGTCATCGGGGGAAGCGGAGCAGGAAAATCCACATTCATTAAATCGTTTGCGTTACATAAGGATTTTATCCAATCATCAGGCGATGGACAAACGACGAGAACTGAAGTCGAATATAATCTTAAACGATATGAAGAAAATCCAACAGCTGAGGTTTCATTCCTCAATAAAGATAATTTTTGTGAAAAAAGGCTGGAGGACATCTGGTTGGATGTCATTTCCTTTATATTTATTAATCGTTATGGGTTTAAAGAACTTGATCTATATGAAGACCGTTTCATTTATATGAAAGAGATAACAAATAAACTGCTTATGATAAAGGATAGAAAAAGTAATGATGACATTCGCGAGACAGAAATTGATACGTACATAAACGATATATTAAATATTACTCTTCCATTATTGAGCGGTCGGGAGGAAATCGATAATAAAGAATTGTTCGAACGATATGAGACGATTCTAGATAAGTTTTCTGAACGGCACAATCCTATCACTTGCATGAAGATTTTTGACAATGACTTTTTGGAGGATTTGGAATTTGAATTAATCAGAAAAAATGGACTTAAGATGAATGATTACGATGTGGGTGTATATGGTGCGTTAAACGAAAGAATTAAAAATATAATAGTGACAGTAGCAGAAGAAAAGAACGATGAAATAACAACAGAGAAAATAAGAGGAGAAATAAAAGATGAAATCGTAAGACGAATTTTCGATTGTTCCTATCAAAAGGATGAAATAAAGGATTCAAAAAATGACAAAAACAATTTATATAAACAATTGGAGAAAATACTCTTTGAAAAAAAAGGTTTTTTTTCGATAGATGAGTTTGATTTTTTGTTTCAACATGGTGATGCAACAAGCAAGAAGCTGCGGGAGATAACTTTTAATCAAGAGCTGGAAGCAGGAGAATTTAATAAGGAAGAGTTCCCGGATATTGCATCCTTTAATGAGTTTATTGAACGAATTACGGATAGCATTGTAGCATCGGATGCCGCTCAGAAAGATCATGTTGCAAGTGTGAAAAAGATAGAAGATCTAATTCGTAATTTTTTCGCACGTATTCATTACTATGTGATGAAAAAGCTGAGGCAATTAGGTATTAAGATTTTTGCTTTGGAAACTTTGACTACAGAAACAGAAGAATTATTGTCTAAATGTCTAAAAGCGGTCACCGTTTCCTTAAAGGATGACGCTGGGAAGATTATGTTTAGAACAGATTCACTAACTGCAATGGTTAAGAAGGTTTTGATTAAAGATTCCTTCTCGAACGATTTTGCGATGCTCTTAGATGATTTGAATATCAACTCGCTTACATTTGTAGATACACACGGACTGGATCATATTGAACAGGGAGTAAGTAAAAAACGACTGTTAAGAACGTTTTTTGGAAAGCAAAAAGAGATAAGAGAAGATATTTTGGGAAAAGCTACGAAGGGCATTGATGCTGTATTCTACTTGAAAAAATTAGACTCTGGGCGACCTACAGAATTAGACTACATTATACCTTTAATTTATGAAGTAGAGCCGCAGGTTGCATTGTTTTGCATATTTACTGGAATTGATATCTTTAATGTTGGCAATTCAGATTTTAGCGATTCATGGAGAAGCGGCGATATGGCTGCCCCCAAAGCAGTACAGTATCTTTTCTCATCGAATTTCAAAGATGCCTTGGACAAAAAATTAGCGTTCAGTAAACAAAAAAAGGAAATCATCTATCGATTAATTGGAGAGAAGGTAGGCGGTTTTTGCGGTACGGGTGACCCAAGGTATAGAGAAATCAATAAAGCTGGCATCCGAAAAATACTTATCTCAACAATTATTAAAGAGAAAAATAGTGTAGACATCATTTCCGAAAAATTACTGAATCAATTAGGCAATAAAGAGAGTTCGGATTATAAGGTGATACACACAGAAGTTAAAAGCTTGCTGCTGTTATTTTTTGATAAAGCCACCATTACAAATTGGGGAGATTATCATCATATGACAGCTATATACAATGCTTTAAGAACCAATAGAGAGGCAGCGGGACCTCAGCTTGGCTTGAATCGAACGTCTCTGCACAGATGGGATTATATATTCCGCATATCTTATGATAAAATTTTTTCGAACACACGATATACAAAAAAGTTGATACAACTTGTCGTGGGACATTCGGATAAAGTAGAGTCTGCTCTGACTGATCTGAGAGAACATTTCTTAGGCACGAGTGTGGAGATTTATACTCTAGACAACACGGTAGATTTAGAAAAAAAGGATTCCTTTAAACAACTGCTTGTCAATTTATATGACGGTGAGAGCAGAAATCCTTTTGATGTGAATTCCACGATAAAGCTTGGAAAGAATGTATACAATTCAAGAATTTATTTGAACGATGTAATGAATTTCAATCGATTAGTAAGAAAAGAAGACAAGCTGGACGATTTCGCAGACTTATATATTTGCAAGCTGAGAGAGTTACTAATGGAAGATCGAAAAATGAGTATCAGAAACGTGCTGAAGTATGGCATAGGTGTTCGCAGCGGCATATTATCAGCCTACGAAGAGCTTAAACGTATTTTTTACGCTACTGATCGTTCAAATGAAACCATTACAGCAATTTTTGAAGATATTGTAGATGAAGTATTAAAAGCTTAATAAGGTGTTTAAAAGTATTCCAATTAACCGTGTATGTGGTGGGGTAAATGTTGACGATGAGATGGGGGCAAGGGCAGAGCGCTGTTGTTGGACATTATTCAAGACGCGCCAGTGAATTAAAGTTTGCTGCGTATACGCAAGGACCTTGGACAAGCTTTGACCGTATAAAAAAAGGAGAGGCTGAATAAGAATCGGCCTCTCCTTTTTTTGATGTTTCTCGCTTCCCCGCGAGCAGGTAACTCTACACTTTTCTCCATGTCCTCAGCACGCCAAATCTCGCATGATCAACGTACAGCTTGGAGTGCTGCTGCCTATAAGCTGGCGGTATGGTCGCGCTTCGTTTTCTCGCGTTTTCCGAGCCAGATCCAGGAGCGAAGCAGCTTCTCCGCGGGACCGCTGCGGAACTTGCGCAGGTAGAGCCCGCTTGCCCAGGCCTGCACCATAAAGAAGGCGATGGCGGCCAAACATCCTATCGTCGTTCCGAGCTTTCCGAATAGTCCAAGGCCATAGCCGTAAAAGAGAAATACGCCAAAAAAGGTTTGCAGCAAATAATTGGACATGGACAATCGTCCGACACTAATCAGCCGCTCGCGCACTCCGGATAAACGTCCCGACTGCTGTCCGAAAAATAACGCAAATGCAAACACATAACCTAGAGCCAGCACGGTTCCTCCCAAAACCTCCAATCCCCCGCTAAAGGTATACTCCGGTTGAACAACTGCGAATGCCTTCAGTGCCAAGCCGAGTGGAATGAGGGTCGCAGCGAACTTCTTGTAGAGTCCGCGTTCTTCCGCAGGCCGATGAAACAGCCTAAGCCGAGCAGCAGCCATTCCGAACATAAACATAGACGAGATAAGAATAGGAATAAGCAGCCAAGAAAAAGCAAAAAATATCTGTCCAAAAGGCTCCGGACCAAACTGCAGCCGCAGGCTTTGAATATCGGCATACGAGCCCTGCTGGTAAGTTTCCATCGATGTCCGCGCGAATTCAGTCCAAGTGTCGTTAAGGAACCCCATACCGGTCGTTGTGCCAAAGGAAAGCAGGCTGAATAAGAGCAGTACGCACACCCCGGAAATAATCAGCGCTTTAGGCTTCACCCGTAAAAAAGCGAGGAGCAGGAAGCCGGCTAAACCGTAAGTAGCCAATATATCCCCTTCCCACAGCAAAAAGAAATGCAGCAATCCTGCCGCAAGCAGGAACAGGAAACGCCTGATCAGAAAAGGGTAAGGAGATAGTCCGCGCTGCTCCAGTCCCTCGGTCATTTTAATTGTGCCAAAGCCATAAAGAAACGCAAAAATCGGAGCAAAGCTGCCGACTACAACGATTTGAAGCGCTGAATAAACAAATTGATCGATACCCGAAAGCTCAAAAAACGAAATAAATCTGTACTCCCAGATGCTGTATTGGAAAGCCAGCATATTGGCGAGCAAAATTCCGAGCAGCCCAAGACCTCTGATGCCGTCAATACCCGTTAAACGCGTTGAATGACTGTTAATGATGAACACCTCTTTAGCTGAAATGAAAATCTGTTTTCTACTATTATAGAAGCAAAGCATAGTTTAGTAGCGCATGGTTGATTATACCAGAATTTTGAATTGGAGCGAACTAACAATTTCGCTACAGGGGCCATTTTTCATTATGTGCAGAGCAAGGATGAGATTTTTGCATGGGTATTGCAGAAGCAGCTAGACCTATATGTTACAGAAGAGGTAGAGAAAAATGCGGTCAGCAGCTTTGATGGTCCGATGCAGGCCATCGCCGTCCATTTGCAGGGCTTGGAGGATAGCGAGGAGATAACGAACAAGGATTTTACCCATTTGCTGGGGAAGGAGCTCTTTTGATGAGACCCCCAGGCTCACATAAAATCCCCGGGGAATTCGCCCCCGGCGCCATTACGGGGTTTCTCGCAAAAACGAGTCGATCGGTATCTGGAAAAATAGTATAATAAAGAGCATGGATTGAAACCCTGACAAGAGGTGTGCAAATGAGCAAAAAGTTGAAGCTTCAGGAGGTTCTTCAGAGCCTTTCCAAGGAAGAATTGATCGATATAATTGAAGAGGCGGCAAGAGACGACAAGGTGCTCGAACGGCGGATTATCGTTGCCTATGGCGGCTATGAAGGGCAGCAGGAGCTGCACCAGTTCAAGAAGCTGCTGCAGGCCATCGTGAAACAATATCAGGGACGTCACGGGTTTATTGAATATCGGCAGGTGGGAGGCTTTAGCAATGAGCTGCTCCTATTATTGAATAAAGCTGCAGCGACAACAAATGTGCTGGCTGCCCAGACTATGACGATGCTGATTCTTGAAGAAGCGGTTGAAGCCTTTCAGTACGCGGATGATTCCAATGGCGAAGTCGGAGCAGTCGTTCAGGAAGCGATTCATGCGCTCGGAGACTTGACCGAACGTCGCGAAAGCCTGTCTATCGCAGCACAGTATGCCATGTTCGATAAGCTAATGGTTATGTGCGCGAGCAAGGTGTTTGACGATTGGGACGAATTCAGGCTGGAGCTGCTAACCATTAGCGCAAGGTTCTGCGGCGATCAGGTGCTGCGGGAGAAGCTGAACGCGGAGCTTTTGAAATGGGCGTCGGTATGGAAGAAGGGCGATTACAGCAGTTACGCTTACGAGCACGTTCTTCGCCTTCAGTATGAGGTAATTGGAAGGTATGAATCAGAGGAAGCGGCTGAACGGATGCTGCAATCGCATCTTCGCCTTCCGATTTTTAGAGAGATCGCGATTGCCCAAGCATTCGAGCAGAAGCGCTACGATTACGCTTTGCAGCTTGCTTCCGACGGAGAACGCAAAGATCGAAAGCTGCCAGGACTCGTTACGAAGTGGAAAACGCTCAGATATGAGGCCTACCGAAACCTGTCCATGGCGCGGGAGCAAAGGCAGTTGGCCAGGGAGCTGCTTTTGGAGGGAGATTTTAATTACTACCATGAGCTGAAGGCTCTGACTCAAGAAGATAGGCAAGTGGTTTACCGGGAGCTTAAAGAAGAGCTCAGGCATAGCCGAGATTGTACCAAAGCGCGTCTGTATGTGAAGCTTATTTTGGAAGAGGACGATATGGAGGCCTTGCTGGAGCATACGCGCAGCCATGTCAGTGAAATTGAGGAGCACGCGGCCAAGCTGGCGAGAATGTACAAGCCGGAGGTGCTTGAAATCTACCATTCACACATTCTAAAACAGGCTTCCTTGACCTCCAACCGCAAGGAGTATAAAAAGGTAACAAACTTGATAAAAGCATTTAAGGCATATGCAGGGCAGGAAGGCATGGAGAGGGTTGTGAACGAGCTTAGCGGGCGCTATAGCAGCAGACCCGCCTTTTTGGACGAGCTCGGCAAGCTCAAATGAAGATCCAGCTGGAGCAAGGAGACGTATACGTGCATGTCGTCTATGCGAACCGTGGCAAGCTGTCGCTGCAAATGGAGCCGAACGGACATTTGACGGTCAAGGCTCCCAAAGGAACGGGCGACGAGCAAATTGAAAAGCTGGTGCGACAGCACGGGGCGCAGATTTGGCAAAGGCTGAACAAGCTTGAGGAAATTCGCAAGGGCCCTGACAAATTGAGGGAGTACGAGCAGGAAGGGAAGTTTCTCTATCTTGGACAGTACCATCTGCTCCATGAGCTTATTGAGACGGACAGCCTGGGCGAGGAGCAGCTGAGAGCAGACCTGAAAAAATTTTATATAAATAGCTGTAAAAAAATAATTGGTGACCGAATCAAGCCTTATCAAGCGCTGCTGAAGGTCAAGCCAAAATCGTTCGAGATTATTGAATCTCGGACCAAGTGGGGGAGCTGCAGCTCGGACCGTCAGCTGGCCTTCAATTATTTGCTGGCCATGGCTCCGGTGGATGTGATCGACTATGTCATTGTGCATGAGCTATGCCATCTGCTGCATATGAATCATGACCGGTCCTTCTGGCGCAGGGTGGGCGCTATCATGCCTGATTATAAGGAAAAGGAGAGATTTCTGGCGCGCTATGGACATGCCATGACTTTGTAGCGGCAAGGTCATTTTGGCAGTCATTCAGCAAGACGGTTACAGCAGCTAAAGAAATATTTTTCGTGCGGGGGAACAATGATATGTTTGTACTTCATGACAGAAACGGCGACGGTGAAAATAGACCTGGCTTCGCGCTGGATTTTCGGAGCTTGACGGAGCCAGGCCAAATTGAAGTGAAGCTGAAGGCGACATTCTCCGTTCCTTTCCAAGACTGGCGGCTAGTATTTCCCTGCTCGGCCCGTGATATGACGCTCTTGCTAGAAGACCTGCAGAGCGTGACTCAAGGGTCATTTCGGACGATAAGCCACCCTCGCCTCGGCCTCTCTTTCCTAATTGAAGTACCTAAAGATAAAAGAGAGTATGTCAGTTTATGCTTGTGGCTGGACACGGGGTGGGCAAGCTCCGGCATTCGCTCCAACAGCGGACCAGGGCTAAGGATCACGACATATTGGGAAGAGGTCAGCCAAGCTGCTTCGCTGGCGATTGCGGAGCTAGGGACATATGCCGATCCAAAAGAGGAGCGAAGCGGGAATGGCGATTCTAGTGAGTCATGATGCACAGAAGGTCGACAGATTCGAGCTGAGGGTGCTGGATTATTTTTCTAACAGAGAGGGCGAGGAAAATGATTCGATTCTTGTTCGTGGAGAGATTACAAGCATAATTGCGCCGGTCTGGAGCGTTGAATGTGTATGGCTGCACAGCTATTTTGACCGGCTTCTGGATTCTATAGATGGTTTGGAGGCGCATCAACCGGCAACGTTATCTGCGACCGAAGAGGGCTTCATTGTTCAAATTGTCCCTCATCCGGAGCTACCTTCCGAACGGGTACATGTGTCATGCACGCTTGCCAGAAGCTTCGGATCAGGGCCATTGCTCTGGTTCGTAGCAACGATGGAGCAACTGCGCTTGTTCACACAAGAATTGCGTGAAGAGATAAGAAACGCTCAGAGCGAAGAGCGGGAGTCCATGTACAAGCCGCCCCAAAGGGAAAAGCTTGCGTTGGAACAGGAGGGAGAGCGAAGCATGCAGCTATTTCGAATGCAGCCGCTGGTCGGACAGGCAAACCGGATGAAGGATTTTCGCGAGGATTGCTTCGTATGCTTGTATGCCCCGGGCATAGGCGATTTGGAGCGGCACGCAGCTCCGGTATGGCGACAGAGGCTAGCCGAATCCGGCATGTTTACTGCGTATGAATTGGACATGCGAATTAAGGAACTGCAACTGTTCGTTGACGTTATGCAGGATGGCGACTATGTGCTTGTTGCAGACGGTGAGTACGTGCATGTAGGAGATCTCGGAGACTACTACTACGTAGATTCCGCCGATCGTGCAGAGGATGGCAGCTGCCATCGGCGCGGCGTTACCTGGCTGCGTACGCTGCCGATCGGCATGATGGTCCAATCATTGCAGGAGTTTATTGCAGCAGGCCCGTCAATGGGCCGATTGGAAATGACAGTGACGGAGCTGCAATTGGAGCAGTGGCTATCTGGTCGTCCCGGTGCAGAGGGGGATACAGCCAATCCGCTCGATGAAGCGACGATTGCGGAGGCGATTGCCATTCTGAAGCAGGCTATGCAAGGTCCGGATGCCGAGCGGAGAGAACGGGCGGCTATCGCGCTTTTGCAATATGCTTCGGGACTGGGTGCTGGAACGAATCCATCCGTGCTGAAGTGAAGAAATGGAGGAAGAGCAAGCGGTCAAGGCCAAGGATGCCTTGCAGCTTGCTCTTTTTTATAGCATTCAAGCGTTAATTTATTTAGCAGCTTTCAGCCTTTCATCATGATTTGATAGCGGGTGCCGTCTGCGTTTCCTCAATGCCCAGGTGTGAACGCGTACGCGTCGAGCGGAAAAAAGTGGTGGCTATTGCCGCGGCGAGAATGACTCCTGTCGCTCCAATCCAGGTGATAGAAGAAAGCGATGCCTGCTGGGTTATTACGCCGCCAAGGCCGGCTCCTGCCGCCATGCCCAGCTGGAGAATCGAGCTGTTCAGACTCAGCATGATGCCTGAGGCTTCCGGGGCCAGCGTCATCAGGTGATACTGCTGCGTTGGGCCCGAAGACCAAGCGGTAAAAGCCCACAGCATGAGCAACGGAAAAACGAGCATCGCGGAAGAGCCTGCAAACGTCAGCAGCAGCAGGGCGACAGTGTGAAGGAGCATGCCGGTGACAAGCGTTCTTGGTGCCCCCCATCTGTCGGTGCTTATGCCGCCAAGCTTCGAGCCGATCAGGCTTGCAATGCCGAAAGCGAACAGCGCCATGCTCACGCCCTGCTCGGAAAGCTTCGTTACGTTCAGCAAAAACGGCGAAATATACGTGTAGACGATTGAGTAGCCGCCGATCCATAAAAAGGTGACGCTTAGAGCGATCGCGATTTTAGGCTGCTTCAGCAAAGAAAGCTGATTGCTCAGCGGGACGGGCGCTTCGCCGTCGGATTGAGGAATGACGGCTACAATAAGCAGCATGGCGAGCAGGGCAAGCAGCCCGATGGCGCCAAAAATATACGGCCAGTCGTAAGCGGAAGCCGCCAATCTGCCTAGCGGAACGCCGATAATCAAAGCGGTGCTGAAGCCCATGACAAGCGTAGCGATTGCACTGCCTTGCTTGCCTGCAGGGGCGAGCTTGGAAGCCACAGTGAGCGAGGTTACGACAAATACTCCCGTGCTAAGCGCCAGCACGATGCGCGATACGATCAGAAAAGCAAAGCCAGGCAAAGCGACGGCAATCAGATTGCCCACCGCAAACGCGCCGAGCGCATATAGCAGCAATCGGCGCCGTTCGACCCGCGCAGTCAAGCCCATAAGTATGGGTGTGCCAAACGCATAGGCCAGTGAAAAAACGGTAATAAGCTGACCTGCTGCGGCCACAGAAACGCCAACGTCCGCAGCGACTTTATCCAGAATGCCGGCAATGATGAATTCGGATGTCCCCACCAAAAAGCTGATTATGGCCAGCATATAAATTTTCAAACTATTAGACATGTGGTAAAGCACCTCTCCCGCACCATTGATTTTATATTTCTAAATATATAGAAATAACAACTAAAAAAAATTACCTGAGCAAATACGGCGCGTATTTGATTGCCATATCACGATTTACGCTGTAATAGATGTACGTTCCGTCTTTGCGGAGATTGAGCAGTCCGCATTCGGTCAGCTGCTTCAGATGATGAGAAAGGGTAGAGCCTGCAACGGATTCCAGCTTGGAGCCGATATCGGAGCAGCATAAATTTTTCTCTTCCGTTAGCAGCAACGCGATTTTCAGACGGGTAGGCTCGCCAAGCGCTTTATACACTTTGACGGCTTCCATTACGTTTGAAGCATCTTCAGTCATTGCGGCTCACCTTTTCAAAGTTGTTATTTCTATATTTGTAGAAATAAGATAACACAGCTTTTTTATAATGTAAACTGCAATATGATTTTATACAAGATAATTCGGACTTGATCTATCGTGTCAG
The DNA here is from genome assembly GCF_005222705.1 of Paenibacillus sp. SY21-1. Classification (GTDB taxonomy): domain Bacteria; phylum Bacillota; class Bacilli; order Paenibacillales; family Paenibacillaceae; genus Pristimantibacillus. Next base: position 94,301 of record NZ_STGF01000023.1, read on the forward strand.
TGCAATCCGATTTCCATTTTATAGACAAAATTCGACTTTGGCGGGTATAATAAAAATACAAATTCAGACATGTTCGTGATGCTTGGTCACGGCGCGGCTCCTGATCAGAATGGAGAGAAACCAGGCCATGAGAGGTCTACTATACCCAGCTGTAGCTTTAATGAATCGCCTTACCTATGTGAAGAAATTTATGCTTATAGGCGTGTTGGTCGTGCTGCCGGTGTTATTGTCTGTCAATTTGCTTTTCACCGGCATTAACAAGCAGATTGAAGCGACGGAGAAGGAACGATGCGGGGTAGCCTATAACCTGGCCGTACGGGATTTAATGGAGCTGCTTCAGCAGCATCGGGGAATGTTCAATGCGTACCAGAGCGGGAGCAAGCATTTTGGGGAGCTGCTTGATCAGCAGCGCAAGCTTATTATAGATGCAATTGAGCAGGTTGATCAGGTAGACCGTCAGCTTGGGGAGCGGCTTGAAACGACAGAGCAGTGGGAAGAGATTCAGAATGACTGGAATTCGTTGCTGGGGAGAAGCGAAAAGCTAGGGCAGCAGGCCAATTTTGCAATTCACACCGATCTGATCGAGAAAATTCTTCATTTATACATGCATGTCGCCGATGTTTCCGGTTTAAAGCTGGACCCGGGTACGGACAGCTATATGCTTATGTCGGTTTTGGTCGAGAAACTTCCAGTTATCATTGAAACAACCGGACAGATCAGAGGCATAGGGACGGGAGTAGCCGTCGCGGGCAAGCTGGATATTGAGGATAACTTGCGGCTGATTACGTTGACAGGCACGCTGGAGGGCGATCTTATCGACCTTGGGCGATACAGCGAGCGAATGGCAAGTGCAGAGCTTCAGTCACAGCTGTTGACGCTCAGAACGAGTCATCAATTTCGAACGTATTCGTTTATTACCGATGTGAGACAGCAGCTATTGTATTCCGAGCCTTTAGAGGCGGACCCGGAAAAGCTGTACGCTCAAGGCACGGATGCGATTAAAGCGGCCTATGACCTCTACGACGCTCAAGTACCGATGCTGAACGAACTGCTGGCGGAGCGTCTCGAAAGCTTGCAAAGGCAGAAGCAAATGGTGCTTGGACTAGCCATTATCGCGACAGTGGTCATTCTCTATTTGTTCGTGGCGTTCTACGAATCGATGACGCGCACCATTCTGACGCTAAAAGAAGCCTCGACGAAGCTTGCGGCAGGCGAGCTGACGACACGGGTGCAGCTTCATTCGCAAGACGAGCTGCAGGAGGTCGGCATGTTTTTTAATCAGATGGCCGACTCCTTTAGTCAAATGATGCAGGAACGAAAGCGGTACGAGGAGCAGATTGTGTATCAGGCCCACTATGATCCGCTTACGGGCTTGCCGAATCGGGCGCTGTTGGCCGATCGCCTTGCGCTGGCGATTACGGAATCGATTCGCAGGGACCAATCGCTTGCCGTCATGTTTCTAGATCTCGACCGCTTCAAGCTGATCAATGATACGCTTGGACACGATGTAGGAGATACGCTGCTCGTACGGATTTCAGAGCGACTGGTAGAGTGCGTGCGCGGGGAAGATACGGTGTGCCGGATGGGCGGCGACGAGTTTCTGTTTGTCCTGCCGAATATTGGCGGAGTCGAGCATGCCAGGGAAACTGCCGAACGAATTTCAGAAGCGCTGACGGCGCCGGTGCAAATTGACCAGCATAAGCTGTATATCTCGGGCAGCATCGGCATCAGCATGTTTCCGGGAGACGGTACAGATAGCGGCGAATTGATTAAAAATGCGGATACCGCGATGTACGCGGCCAAAAATCTGGGCAGAGGCTGCTATCGCTTTTTCGATCAGCATATGAATGAAAAGGCCGGCCAAATGCTGCAGATCGAAACGAGCCTCCGCCGGGCGCTGGAGCGGGAAGAGTTCACTTTGTATTATCAGCCTAAGCTGGATTTGGTGACCGGTGTTGTGTGCGGCGCAGAAGCGCTCGTCCGATGGAATCACCCTACGCTTGGGCTTGTGCCGCCTTCGGATTTTATTCCGGTTGCAGAGGAGCTGGGGTTAATTATACCGCTTGGCGAGTGGGTGCTCCGTACCGCTTGCAAGCAGAACAAGGCGTGGCAGGATGCCGGACTTGCGCCGCTGCGGATTTCGGTTAATATTACAAGCGCCCAGTTTCAGCGCGAAGACTTCTACCGGACGGTGGCAAGCGCGCTTGAGGAGTCGGGGCTGGAAGCAGGCTGGCTGGAACTGGAGTTGACCGAAAGCGTCGTGATGAATATTAGCGCCAAAGCTTCGGTTCGTTTGAAGCAGCTCAAAGAATTGGGCATTTGTCTCGCTATCGATGATTTTGGGACAGGCTTTTCATCTCTTAGTTATTTGAAGCATTTTCCGATCGACACGCTCAAGATTGATCGCTCGTTTATAAAGGATATTCCCGGAGCGCCTAAAGATACGGCCATTACCAAAACGATTATCGCTTTGGGCAGGCGCCTTGGACTGCGTGTCGTTGCGGAAGGGGTGGAGACGAAGGAGCAGCTTGCGTTTCTCGCTTCGCGCCAGTGCAATGAGGTGCAGGGTTATCTGCTAAGCAAGCCGCTTCCTGCTGACGAATTGGCGAGCTTTCTTGAAGGTCAGGAATCAATTGCGATAGCAATCGGAGGAAAAGGATAAAAAGACTGCGCACTCTGCATACTACCGGATGAATAGTCCACGAAAGGCAGGTGCTGGAATGCGCACGATAGCATACGTGCAGGGACGGGGGCGAGGGCTGCTGACCATACTTGGCGCCATCGTCGTGTCGCTTTTGCTGTTGCCGGTGCCCGTTGCGGCAACCGGAGCTAAGGAGCCGTCGCCCGAGCCTTTAATAGCCGCTCATCGTGGAGCCTCGGGATACGCCCCCGAGAACACGATGGCGGCTTTTGTGCTTGCGGTGAAACTGGGGGCGGATTTGCTTGAGCTGGATGTGCGGATGAGTAAAGATGGCGAGCTGGTCGTTATTCACGATGGGACAGTTGATCGTACGACAAGCCACAGCGGGGCAGTAGCCGACTTTACGTTGGCCGAACTGCATGCGATGGATGCCGGAGGCCGCTTCGGGGCTCGATACAAAGGCGAGCCTATCCCTTCGCTTGAAGAGGTGCTTGATCGATTCTATGGACAAGTGGGCTTGCTTATTGAGCTGAAGGAGCCGAATCTGTATCCGGGAATAGAACGAAAAGTTGCCGAAGCCATTAGCCGGCATGAGCTGCTGCGGCTTCTTAACCGGCTGGAAGCGGGCGTCATTTCGAGCTCCCGTGCGCCTCAGGCAATCGTTCAATCCTTTGATGCTTCATCGATGCGAACGGTGCATGAATGGCTGCCCGATTTTCCGGTAGCCGTGCTGTTAAGCGACGAGCAGCTTCCGCCGTCGGAAGCGCAGCTCGGGAGACTGGCCTCCTTCACCTCGTCCATTCATTGCAGTTATCGCCGGCTTAACGCCTCTCTGGTCAAGCAGCTCCATCGGCGCAACCAGCTTGTCATGGCTTGGACGATCCATCACAAAGCGGATATGAAACGGATGAAGCGCTTAGGGGTCGATGGACTTATTACGAACAATCCGGATTGGGAATGACAGCAAGGATAGGGAAGACTGCCCGGCTTAGGCTTAGCGGTCTTTTTTTGGCTGGGCATCCGTGGTAAGACCCGACCAAGGTCCAGTCGCAGGAAGGGCTGAGGTCTATTTTGCAGATCAAGGATGTTGTCTACAATAATAACAGTCAGAAATTTACGGCAAGGGGAAATGAAATATGAAAAACAGTCGGAATATGAGCAAGCTTAATGATCGGCGAGGATGGTCAGCTGCTGAAAGCAACGACCAATGTGGGGGACATTCAGGTGGAATGGAAAAAATAGGACCGGAATAACCCCTCTACTCTGATCAACGAGCGTCTATCAGAGCGTTCTTCAAGCTCGGCGGATGCAGAATAGAGGAGAATTCTCGATGAATGGATGCTTCTGTAGAGGGCATGGAATTGGCGGTCAAAGCTCAGGCAACGGAAAGATCCAGCAGCCGATGAGCTTCAGCAAGATGGAGCGGGCCAGTCAGCATCGATCGTCTGGTTAAAATTCTACGCCACGCACTTTCGCATACAGGTTGGTACTGCATAACGCGCCGTAGACGTCCAGCGTGTGGCTGCGCAGAATCCCCTCCAGCGTATAGCCCGCCGTTTCGGCGACTCGCGCGCTCCGCAGATTGCGTGAATCGCAGTGAATTTCGAGGCGCGACGCTTGCAGCTCGCGGATGGCGAATGCGGTAATCGCTTGGACCGCTTCCCTAATGTAGCCTTGTTGACTGCAGGAGGCGCGAACCCAATAGCCGATCGTAAACTTGCGGGTTTGCCAGTTGATATCATGCAGACCGCTGGAGCCAACCAGCTTGCCATCGTCTTTGGATACCAGCAGCAAGCGCAAATCGCTCCGTTCCAAAAACTGCAGCCGGGATTTGCGGATATTAAGCTCCGTTTGCTCGGGGGTAGGAAGCGTTTGCGCCCAGGGCATCCATGGCTTGAGCTGCTCTATGCTTTCAGTTATAGCCTCGTTGACGGCCGCTCCATCCCCCCATTGCGGTGCGCGAATAAGCAGACGTTCGCTTTCGAAGCTTTCGGGGAAGGAGAGCATGATCGGTGCTTCCTGTTCATGGTCCATGCGCCAGCCTCCTGAAAAATATTTTCGCTAGCATATCATGGAAAACAACGCGGAGCAACCCGTTTTGAAGGACGCAAGGCTGATGGCGACGTTTACGTTGCGCCGTCGATTATTTTGAGCAGCTCGCGCGCAGGCGTGCGAGCTGCGGCTGGCGGAATGATGCGCGGATAGCCGATATGCAGCACCGCCGCGATTTTTTCGCCGGGTTTGACGCCGACCGAGTCGCGGAAGCCCGGGTGGTACATATACGGATTGGATTTCCAAACCATTCCGATTCCCTGCTCCCATGCAGCCAACTGAAGATTTTGAATAAGACAGCATACTGCCGCATAATCCTCGTCCCACTGCTTTTGGCGGGGATCCTCGGGCATGACGATTAGCAAATGCAGCGGAATACGCAGGTAATTGCGTTCACGCTGCTCGCCGTATTTTTCAAGCTCATCCTTGGAAAAGGTGGCAAGCACTGCGTCGGAGAAGCTCCGCTTGCCGTCTCCAGTATACGCGATGAACCGCCAAGGCTCGCGCAGGTTATGGTTTGGCGCCCATACGGCTATATCAAGCAACTCCTCAAGCTTGTCCAAAGCGACAGGCTCCTCATGAAATAATCGAACCGTACGCCGCTCCTTGATTAACTCGCTTATACCTCTACCTTCGAAGGTTGGCAAGATTGTCACACCTTTCTTTATCGCTTGATTGGGCTTGCTGCGGGAGGTCGTGCTCTCCCTAGTGCTGCAGCTGTTGGTTCAGTTGACATCGTATTGCGTTGAGGCTGCTTTGGCCGCTTCGAGACGGTGCTTGCTGCTAAAGCAGTTAGGCGGCTGCGCTTGATCAGGATTGCGATTTATTGCGATTCCGGTACAGCAAATAGACGAGGTACGGAGCGCCGACAGCAGCGGTAATAATGCCGCAAGGTATTTCAATCGGCGGGAACAGCACGCGGCCGATCAGATCGGCGAGCAAGACAAGCAATCCGCCGACGAGCATGGATGCGGTCAGCAGCATTCGGCTGGAGCCTCCGACAAGCTGCCTGGCAATATGCGGGGCCATCAGGCCGACGAAGCCGATCGTGCCCGCCATGGCAACGGCAGAGGCAGCCAGACTGACGCTGATTAGCAGCAGGAAAAAGCGGATGCGCTCCACGCGCGCGCCAAGTCCGATCGCGAGCGCATCGCCTAGCTGCAGGACATCCAGCTTGCGCCCAAGCAACAGCGCGGCCGGGAACAGCAGGACAAGCCACGGCAGGAGCGGCCAGAAATGCTCCCAGCCGCGTCCATAGGCGCTGCCGGTCATCCATAGCAGCGCTTGCTTGACGTTGTTGATTTGCCGCGTCGTCAGCAAAAAGGTCATATAGGCATTGCCGGCCGCGGAGATGCCGACGCCGACGAGCAGCAGCCGCATCGGCGACAGGCCGCGCCGCCAGGCGAGCACATAGGCGAGCCCCGCCGCAAGCATGGCGCCGGCAAAAGCGACGAACGGGAGCAAGGCGATCGGCAGGACAGGCCATGCGATGATGAACGTAACAGCCATAAGACCAGCCCCCGCATTAATGCCGATTATGCCCGGCGAGGTGAGCGGGTTGCGGGTAATGCCCTGAAGGATCGCGCCGGACAGCGCCAGTCCTCCGCCTGCTAAAAAGGCGACCAAGGCTCGCGGAAAGCGAAGCTTGTTCACGACAAAGTCATATTCGGAGCCGCCAATTCCGATTATCGTTCTCCATACGTCGGGGAGAGGGACGGCGAATTCACCCGTGGATACGGTAACGGCGAACACGGCAGCTATGGCGGCAAGCAGGCTCGCAACGACGACAATGAATTTTTTGGAAGCGGAAATGGATTGCATAGGTCAGTTCTGCCTCCTTTGCGCCAGATAGATCAGAAACGGTGCGCCGATCATGGCGGTCACGACTCCAGCCGCCATTTCCTGCGGGGGATAAATAAACCGTGCGGCAATATCGGCGAGCAGCAGCAAAGCCGCTCCTGTAAGAGCCGAGTAAGGAATAATCCAGCGATAGTCGATCCCGATCAGGAAACGGCATATATGCGGAACGACGAGTCCAATAAAGCCGATCGGCCCGGCAATGGCGACCGATGCGCCGGAAAGGCACATGATGATGAGCAACGCTCCGGTTTTGATCCAGCCGATTTTAAGACCGAGTCCTTGCGCAACCTCCTCGCCAAGGCTTAGCAGGTTGATGGAGCGGCTGAGCAATAGCGCGCCTAGCAGACCGGCAGCCATAAAGGGCCATACGTAAGACAACGTCTCCATGCTGCCGCCGGTAAGCGATCCGGCAAGCCAGAAGCGCATTTCATCCAGCGATTGCTCGCTAAAAATCAATACGCCCTGCACCATGGAGGAGAGCAGCAAATTAATGGTTGCTCCAGCCAATATAAGCTTTACGGATGTCAGGCCGCCGCGCCCGATAGAGCCGAGCGAATAGACGACCAGGCTGGCCGCGCCGGCCCCGACTAACGCTGTAATGAGCTGGGTTGTCGTCGTAACGTATCCGAACAGGAACATGGAAACGACAAGCAGCAAGGCTGCCCCGTTGTTGCTGGCCAATATTTCGGGCCCCGCAAGCCGGTTGCGGCTAATCGCCTGCATAACACTCCCGGCTACAGACAGCGAAGCGCCGACCAGAATGGCGATAATCGCCCGCGGCAGCCGGACTGTGCAAATAATCAAATGCTCCCTGGAGCCGTCAAAGGCTGTAAAGGCATCGGCAACCGTCTGTATCGGAATCGTTGTTTTGCCAAGCGAGATGCTGGCTGCGAAACAGAGTATAAGAAATAAACTCGTCAAAAGGATGCCTGTCAGCCTGATTTTCAATGCGGAACCTCCTGTGAGCGAAGCACATGGAATAAAGCTTTACTGGTCCAAAAACGATATCAGATCGTCAAGCATAAGATTAACGGCGTGAATGCCGTGGCCGCTCAGCCATACGATCCAGTTGGCCTGATGCACCTGATCATTCTGTACCGCCTTTAACGTATTCCATAGCGGATTTGCCTTTATTTTCTCGTCAAAATATTGCTTTTCGCTTTCGCGTCCGAACAAAATAATCATATCGCCATCCAATTGGTCGATTTGCTCATCCGTCACGTTAAAATTGAAATCATCATCCCGCTGCTGCCACTCGGGGCGCTTGACTCCGAAATAAGCGGCTACACTGCCTGTATACGAAGGAGAAAGGTAGACGGATACGCGGTCCTTGCGGGGTCTAAGAAGTGAAATCGTTGTCGTCTCAAGCTTATTGCCGAACTCTGTTTTAAAATCGGCGATTCGGGCATCAACGTCCGCAATCAGCTTCGCTCCTTCATCCACCTTGCCGGTTACGAGCGCATGGAACTCAAGATTAGATTTCCACTGGGCGCCGCCGACCTCGGTGAACACGGTTGGCGCAATCTGATTAAGCTGGTCGTAGATCGCTTCCTGCGTATCCTTGATTCCGATAATCAAATCAGGCTGAAGCGAAGCGATGGTTTCAAGGCTGGGCTGCTCTACTGTGCCTATGTTGGCGATGCCGTCCGTATCCTTCAGGTAGGATGCAAAGCCGTCCTCTATGGAAATAATGGAAGGAGCGCCTACCGGCTTGACGCCGAGCGCCAGCAGATTGTCGAGCGCCCCGTTATCGAGAACGACGACCTTAGACGGATGCAGCGGAATTTCAGTTTCACCGGCCGCATGCTTGACCGTTTGTGTACCGCCATCTTGTTCGGCTGCCGGTTCGCTTGCCGCAGGCTGGGCTGGCGCTTCTGTCGCCGTCCCACTTCCGTTGCTTGCTCCGCAGCCCGTTAATATGGTTAACAGAACCATCATTGCAGCCATCATGACTGAGCCGGATATTTTCCACGTTTTCATCTTTTGTTACCCCCATGCATTTGATTTAACGGTTTTTGCAACCGATATTATGAGAATTATTCTCAGTTAAAATCATAATTCGTACACCGATTTTTGTGAATAAAGGATTTTGTCCAATTGCATGCACGATTCTGCCTTATGGGAGCAAAGGGGAGCTCGGGCGTTTTTTGTTTGACGGTGAGAATGATTTTCAAATAAAATATAGCTATCCCACAAAGGCGTCGATGCTGTTGACGCTCCGGAAGAAAGCAGGCGCTGTGCGTGAATCGTACCGTATTATTTATATCCTCCATTCGTTACCGTCGCAGGGCTGCCGGCACTTGGGCGGAGCTTCGCCGTATTCCCGCCTACATGCTGGTCTTGCTGGTCAGAGGCAGCGGCAAACTGGTTGTCGACGGCCAAGCCAGTGACATTCAGTCGCTTCAAGCGATGCTGCTAATCCCGGGAATGCGGGTGAGCTTCCGGGCGAAGGAGGAGACGGAATACGTGATAATGCCGCTGGATGCGGTGAGCCTGGGCAAACGAGACAGCAGATGGACGGAAGCGGGCGAACCTGAGCTGCCGTCAGCACTCTTGCAAATGAACGGCACACTATACCAAGAGAGGGCAATACTCGAACGTTTGGAGCTTCTCCGTCAGAGCGCCAAAAAGGGCAAAGATGACGCTGCCCTGCAATTGGCTTTTCAGGAGCTGCTGGCAGCGCTCGTTCGAGAGGCCGAACGCAATCGTCCGCGCTCGAATCCGCAGGACAGCTTCGAGCAGAGCGTTCGATATTTGGAGGGGAGGTTGCAGCATCCGATTTCCATTGCCGAGCTTGCGGGCGTGGCCGGCTTGACTCCTACCTCGTATTCTCGCAAATTTAAGCAGCGGATGGGCATGTCTCCGGTAGACTACATGAATAAGCTTCGAATCGAAACGGCCAAGCAGCAGCTTTCAGAGCAAGGAAGCACAGTGAAAGGGGTCGCTGCCCAAGTTGGTTTTAATAGCGAGTTTTATTTTAGCAGGACGTTTAAGGAAGCCACCGGGCTTTCACCGAACCTGTACATTCGGCGGAATAAGCTGTCTATTGCGACGATGGCGTGCAATCACTACGACGAGAGTCTTCGTTCGCTTGGAGTGGAGCCTGTCATCAGACTCAATGGCTACAGGTATCCGGGGATGGGCGAGCGGGAACATGCTGTTCGTTTAGAGCAGCATTTGGAGGCGCTGGCTGTCGCCAAGCCGGATTTGATCGTGACTGACCGTTATCACGAAGAGCTGCATGCTCGGCTGAAGCGGATAGCGACTGTCATTGCGCTGCCCTACGAAGAGGACTGGAGGGTTACTTATAGGCGCATCGCCGAGGTCAGCGGGCAGGAGAAGCAGGTCGGCAGGGTGCTTGGAGAACTGGAGGCGGCGGCATCCAAAGCGCGCATCCGGTTGGGACGAACTGCGGGTTCCGCGACCTTGGCGCTTATGCGCATCACGCCCAAGCTTGTCCGTGTACAGCCTGCGCCCATGCATCCGCTGAATGATCTATTGTTTGCCGAGCTAGGCTTGGCTGCGGGAGAACTGCAGCCCTTCAGCTCCAGCAAGCTGGAATTTGCGCCGGAGCAGCTTTCTTCCGTATCGATCCAATCCGATTTTCTATTTGTCGAGGAGCATTTCTGGGGCGAGAGGAACCGTGATATTCTCAGACAAGTAAGAAGCAGCGCCTTCTGGACGGAGAACGAGGCCGTTCAGCATGACCGAATCCGCTACATTCCGAATTGGTTCGCCATGAGCTGGACGCCGCCCGGAAGAAAGCAAATTATCGCCTCCCTGCTTAGCGGCGTTTGGTTCTGAGTCCTAAATCCCTTTATTGAAAATAATCCCTTTACTTGTACAACGTTATAGCTTTACAAGCTTGATTTTAAAGACAGTTGATAGGGGCACTGCATCTCTCTGATATTTTTGCGGCTCTTCATGTTAACCAAAGTAGTGGCCGATCAGTATGTTACTTTCTTTCGGAATTATGAACGATATGGTAAGAGAAGATATTGCAAACACAGCAAACAAAAAGAAATGATTTCTACCGTTCGTGGCTATAATGGAGGTTAGAACCATTATGATGCAGGGGGGACGGTTGCAATGACACATTCGCACAGTATCGGTCAGCCATATGCCGTAGAAGCAGTCGGACTGGTCAAAAGCTTTGGCGATAAAAGGGTAGTTGACGGGATTTCGCTTAAGGTGCCCAAGGGGACCATCTACGGATTTCTGGGTCCCAACGGTGCGGGCAAAACGACGACGATTCGCATGCTGTCTACGCTGCTGCCGCTCGACGGAGGCTCTGCGCAGGTGATGGGCTTTGATCTGCATGGGCAGCCCAATCAGGTTAGAGCGGCGATTAGCCTTACCGGGCAGTTCGCCTCTGTCGACGAGGATTTGTCAGGAAGGGAGAATCTGATTCTCATCGCTCGACTTGTCGGCTTCTCCAGAGCCGGAGCGAAGCAGAGGGCGGATGATTTGCTGAAGGCGTTCGGTCTGGTGGAGGCTGCAGGACGCCAGGTCAAAAAATACTCCGGCGGCATGCGCAGGCGGATTGATATTGCGGCGAGCATTGTGACGGCGCCGGATCTGCTTTTTTTGGACGAACCGACGACCGGGCTTGACCCGCGCAGCCGGAATCAGGTATGGGATATCATCCGAGCGTTGGTAGCGAACGGAACAACCGTATTTTTGACGACGCAATACTTGGAGGAAGCGGATCAACTGGCTGACCGGATCGGCGTCATTGACCAGGGCAGGCTTATCGCTGAAGGTACAAGCAAGGAGCTCAAGGCGCAGGTCGGCGGGGGAAGGCTCTCCGTGCACCTGCACTCCATTGAGGATTTAAAGAAGGCCGGCGATATTTTGCGCGACATTACCGGAGAGGAAATCGTCATGGATGAACGTACACTGCAGCTAACGGCGGCTATTACGGAGCATGGCGAGGCTGCAGCCGCTCTTGGCAGACTGGTGTCCGAGAACTTGCGCATATCCGATTTTTCGATGGGGCAGCCGAGTCTGGACGAGGTGTTTCTGACTTTAACCGGCAAGGTTGCAAGCCAAGCCGATACGGAAAGGGAGATTGCCGGTGCTCATTAAACAAGAGGATCATGCCGATCTGCAAAAAGCTTTGACCCTTGCCGAGCGGCCCCAGAAGCCAAGCGCGCTTGGAGCTTCGCTGACGTTTGGCTGGAGGGCGCTGCTTAAAATCAAATATGTGCCTGAGCAGTTGTTTGACGTAACAGCGTTTCCGGTCATCTTCCTGCTTATGTTCACCTATTTATTCGGCGGGGCCATTGCGGGCTCGACAGGCGAATATTTGGATTTTGTACTGCCTGGCATTCTGGTCATGACGGTTGCAATGATTACGATGTATACGGGGCTTGATTTGAACAAGGACATACAAAAGGGAGTATTCGACCGCTTTCGCACCCTGCCGTTCTGGCGCCCGGCTGCGCTGGTAGGCGCGTTGCTTGTCGATGCGCTGCGGTATTTGCTCGCGTCCACGATTATTATTGCGCTTGGCTTGCTGCTCGGCTTCAGGCCGGAGAATGGCTTCGGCGGGCTCGCGCTTGGCGTGCTGACATTGCTGGTGTTCGCCTTCTGTCTTTCCTGGATCTGGACCTTTCTGAGTCTGATCGTCAGAACGGAGAAGGCGCTTATGGGCATTAGCATGATGGTGTTGTTCCCGCTTACCTTTCTAAGCAGCGTTTTTGTCGATACGACGACGATGCCTCGCTGGCTGCAGCGGTTTGTGGATATCAATCCGATTACGCTTGTCGTCAACGTCGTGCGGGAGTTTATTCACGGCTCCGTAGCAAGCAGTCAACTGCTCGTCGTATTAATCATCTCGGCGGCGCTCGTTATCATTTTTGCGCCTCTTACGATGTATTTTTATAATCATAAGAAATAAACGTTCTCCGGATGCAATCTAACGTAAAAGTGTGATACAATGCATTCATTATCTGCGAAAAAAAGCCCATTGGGGCTTTTTTTCAATATAAGCACGTATAAGCTTTACACGTATAATCGCTTTCTATCTCAACGCGTAAACGTTAGCTTTGCCGCCGGTGGACGGCTTCAGCCGTTTTCGCTTGATATTCCAGGGCTTGTATCGTCACCCTATCTAAAGATTGATACGGCCAATCAGACAGTCAACATTAAAGGAGATCACATGAATTTTCAGGATTTAAAGCTTAACGCCTCTCTATTGAAGGCACTGGACAAACAAAATTACAAGACGCCAACGCCGATTCAGCAGCAGGCGATTCCGGTTGTGCTCGGCGGGCGCGATTTATTCGGATGCGCGCAGACGGGAACGGGCAAGACCGCGGCTTTTGCCTTGCCGATCGTACAACGGCTTAGCGAGCAGCCTCGCAAAGCCGCAGCCGGCCGCAAGCCGATACGTTCGCTTATTCTGACGCCGACGCGCGAGCTCGCGCTGCAGATATTGGAGAACATTCAGGCGTATGCCGGTTTTACTGATCTGCGCAGTCTGGCCATCGTAGGCGGCGTTTCTCAGAAGGGCCAGGAACGCGCGCTTGAGCGGGGGACGGATATTTTAATCGCAACGCCCGGCCGGTTGATTGATTTGATGAATCAGAAGCTCGTCGACCTTCAGCATGTGCAAATTCTGGTGCTGGATGAGGCCGACCGGATGCTGGATATGGGCTTTATACACGATGTGAAAAGGATTATCGCCAAAATGCCCGCCAAGCGTCAAACGCTATTTTTCTCCGCCACGATGCCCCCGGAAATCGCGAAGCTCGTCAAGAGCTTGCTCGTTAATCCGGTCAAGGTGGAAGTAACGCCTGCCGCCTCTACAGCGGAGAAAATAACCCAATCTGTCTATATGGTTGAAAAAAGCGAAAAGCAGGCGCTGCTTAAGCATTTGCTTGCCGACAGCTCGATAGAATCGGTGCTTGTCTTCACCCGAACGAAGCATGGCGCGGACCGCGTGGTCAAGGACTTGACCAAATTCGGCGTGACAGCACAAGCGATTCACGGGAACAAATCCCAGAATGCGCGACAAAATGCGCTGCTGAACTTTAAGAACGGCACGACGAGAGTGCTGGTTGCCACTGACATTGCGGCCAGGGGCATCGATATCGACGAGTTATCGCATGTCATTAATTTCAACTTGCCGAACATTCCCGAAACCTACGTTCACCGTATTGGCCGTACTGGGCGGGCAGGGCTGAGCGGAAAGGCAATTTCCTTCTGTGAAACGGAGGAAAGACCGTATTTGAAAGATATCGAGAAGAAGATAGGCAAGAAAATTACGGTCGTTGAAGTCGAGCCATCGTTAAGTCTATAAGCTTGTAGCTACGCGAAGAGGCGGCCTATTCAGGCCTAAGAGCATAAGCCGAGCTTAGAACCAATTGCCCCCCGGAAGCGCTGCTGCCGAGGGGCTTTTTGGTATGTAGATTAGCCAACTGGCTGCTGCCTGCGATCTATCATTAGGGTTTATCTGCTTCCTTTGCATGTAAGCAGAGGTTGAGTTTTGCGATAAACAGGCGAGAAATTGCTGGAAAATACGTTATAATGAATCGAACGCTTGGATCGGAAAACCAGAGTGTGCTGATGGCAAAATGGAATGGATTCGACATCAGACGATTACCGATTATGAAAGGATAGAGCAACCATGGCTATTTTGCATAACGATTGGGCCGAGCATCTGGAGCTGGAGTTTGCCAAGCCTTATTATTTGAAGCTTCGTCGCCAGCTTGCCGAGGAATATCGGACCGGAAGAGTGTATCCGGACATGTACGATATTTATAACGCGCTGCATTTCACTTCTTTTGCCGATACGAAGGTGGTTATCCTGGGGCAGGACCCGTACCATGGAGCGGGCCAGGCGCATGGACTAAGCTTTTCGGTAAAGCCTGGCGTTAAGCAGCCGCCTTCGCTGCAAAACATTTTTATCGAGCTGCAGAGCGATCTTGGCTGTCGTATTCCGAACAATGGCCATCTCGTGCATTGGGCGAAGCAGGGCGTGCTTCTGTTGAATACGGCGCTCACCGTCAGGGGCGGTCAAGCGAACTCCCATCGGGACCTTGGCTGGGAAAGCTTCACGGATCGCGTAATTGAATCTCTGAACGGCAAACGCGAGCCGGTTGTCTATATTCTATGGGGAAGCCACGCTCAGCGAAAGGCGGCGCTGATTACGAACCATCGGCATATGCAGATTAAGTCGCCTCATCCGAGCCCGTATTCGGCCGATCGCGGATTTTTTGGCAGCAGGCCTTTTTCCCGCGCGAATCAGTTTCTTCGGGAGCAAGGACTGCCCGAGATAGACTGGCAAATTCAGAATGATCCTATGAAAAGTCCGGTCGGGTAATCGCAAGTCGTTGCCAGAAGGTAGGCTTATGTGCAGGCGCGGATCGCATGTTCACGAATGTCCGGCTTGCTTGCCTATGACCAAACTAAACGTCAGCTCTTGTCTCCAAGAACAGTTACAGCCGTTTTTGCTTGTGTGTTATGATGAAGTTACGAATGGGCTGCTTCCTAGTGTCAGTCACTAAATTGAACGGGCGAGGTGGAGGATACAATGGCTTACATGATCCCCGAGGAGCTGGGGACCGGAGCTTCCATAGGAGAACGGCTGCTGTTTCGTGCGCTTAAAGCGTTGTTGCCTAGCGACTATGCTGTCTACGCCAAACCGGAGGTCGAGGGAGAACGACCGGATTTTGTCGTAATCGGGCCCGATCTGGGTATCGTGGTGCTGACGATTCTGGAGTATACAAGCTCGTCGCTGGTGGAAACGGGGCAGGAGGAATGGAAGGTCCATACGGCCGCCGGCAAGCTGGAGTCTGTGTCCAATCCGTACCGGCAAGCGAGGACAAGCTCCCGTCTTGTCGCGGAGCGGCTCAAGCAGGACGATAGGCTTCTTGCGGCAAAGGGCAAGCGGCTTGGACAGCTTAAATTTCCTTTTGGATTTGGCGCTGTATTCCCCCGATTAACGAGGAAGGACTTTGAGGAGCTAGCCCTGTACGAGACGCTTTCAGAAGCGTTCGTGCTGCATCGAGAAGAGATTGACGCTGCTCATCCCGCGTTTCAGCAGGATGGACTTATTGAAAAGCTGCACGGCATGTTCGCCGATTGGAGTCAGCCTCGCTCTATATTGAAGACGTCGGACTTTGCGGCGATTCGCAGCCATTTTATGCCGGAGATCCAGCTCGGAGCGAAGCCTGAATCGCATATCGATTTTTCGGAGCAGCTTGTCTTGTCCGACCATCCGTTGCAGGCGCTGGATTTGCAGCAGGAGTCGATCGCCAAGCAGCTTGGCGATCGGCATCGTCTGATTCGCGGCGTAGCCGGAAGCGGCAAAACGCTTGTGCTGGCCACCCGCGCGAATGTGCTTGCGAAGCATTATCCCGAATGGCGTATTCTTGTGCTGTGCCGCAGTATCCCGTTATCCCGCAACCTTCGTTACACGATCAATCGGATGATGGACGAGCCGGAGGACTTGCTGGACTGGATCAGGCTGGAGGAGGAACGCGACGGAAAACCGCATTTGCAAAATGTGGAGGTTTACCATTTTCATCAATGGCTAAGCGGTTCGTTGAATGCAAAGGAATCGGATATCGGCATGCTGATCGGAAAGCTCGAGCGCAAGGAGGCGATCCTTCCGATGTATGAGGCGATCCTGATCGACGAAGGACAGGATTTTCAGCCGCAATGGTTAAGGTTGTTAAGCCATCTGCTGAATCCGGCTACGCAAAATCTGCTGCTGGTCGAGGATCAAGCCCAATCCTATCGGAAGCGTAAAACCAGCCTGCTTCGTGAAACCGGCTTGGATTTTCGCGGGCGTTCCCGTATTCTGTCCGTCAATTATCGGAATACGTCGCAAATTGCCTGGTTTGCATGGAACTTCTATCAGCGATATTCGCCATTGCGGAACAAGGTGCAGTACGGCACTATCAAAGGCGTAGATATTATTCCGCCCCAGTACGCCCGCCGTACCGGCGAGGAGCCTGTCGTTGAGCGGTGTTCGGGCTTTCGCGAGGAGCTGGAGAGGGTAACCGAGCGAATCGTCGAGCTGAATCAAAAGCGCAAGGTCGCGTTAGCCGATATCGCGGTTTTGTACCGGGTCAAGGACAACTATCATTCTTCGTATGTGGACGCTATCCGTCGAGCGTTTGCCGGGCGAAAGCTGCCTGTTTACTGGAACGCCGAAGAGGAGGAGCCGGCAGGTGGGCCGTCCATTGTCGGAGGGGTGTGCGTCTCTTCGATTGAAGCGGCGAAAGGACTGGACTTCAGGGCTGTTTTTATCGTAAATGCGGAAAACTTGCCTTTTTTGCTGGAGGAAGTAGAGGAGCGAGAGGTCTCATTGTTTTATGTCGCAATGACAAGAGCGCTTGAGTGGCTTCACATCAGCTACAGCGGAGAATCCAAGTATACGCTATACTTGGATGAGCAGAAGGAGCGGCAAGAGAAGCGCCCCCCGATCGTTGAGCTGATGGGATAAGCGAAGCGCTCATCTGCATCAGCCGAATGTTGTATAGGCAAGCAGGGGATAAGCATCGGGCTTGTTCTCTGCTTATTTTTTTTGATACGGCACGATAAAGGGTCAAAAGACGCTTTTGATAGCTAGGGTTGCTGTACAGCCGAGGTAAAACATTTATGAACAGGTTTAATTGCCACCCTCATACCAGACATTTATAATAGATACATAATCTTCTAAATGCTTGCGGAGGGGTGAGAGATTTGAACATCCTGTTTACTGTGGATGTCGAAGACTGGTTCTGCAGCCCGGATTTATCTCTTTCGGAATGGGAACGCTTTCCTATACGTCTGGAGCGGCCGACGCATCAGCTGCTTGATTTGCTGGATGAGCATGGAGGGACGGCTACTTTTTTTGTGCTTGGCTGGATTGCGGAGAAAAGGCCGGAGCTTATTCGGGAAATTTGCCGCAGGGGGCATGAGATCGCATCGCACGGCTATTCCCACCGACGGGTATATGAGCAGACGCCAGCGGCGTTCAAGCAGGATATTAAGAAATCCAAGCATTTGCTGGAGCAAATGCTAGGAACAGGCGTGCATGGGTACCGCGCGCCTTGTTTTTCGATGACGGAATGGGGCCTTCGCATAGTGGAAGAGGAAGG
Organism: Paenibacillus sp. SY21-1; assembly: GCF_005222705.1. Classification (GTDB taxonomy): domain Bacteria; phylum Bacillota; class Bacilli; order Paenibacillales; family Paenibacillaceae; genus Pristimantibacillus. The sequence continues at coordinate 111,950 of NZ_STGF01000023.1, forward strand.
TTATGTATACGATTCGAGCTTGATGCCAAGCTTGTTCCATACGGCTGCCATTCGTTCAAGCGAGACGGCTCTTTTTCGGGTGACGGAACGGTTATGGGAGCTCCCTATGCCTGTCTATCGTCTGGGAGGGATCAATCTTCCTTGGGCGGGCGGCGGCTATTTCAGGCTGTACCCTTATCGCGTATTCCAGCAGGGGGCGAATCGCTTGATGAGAGGAAGAACTGATTTTGTGTTCTACATTCATCCCTATGATCTGGATAAGGGGCAGCCACGCATATTTCAATCATCATGGGCTACACGCTTTCGCCGATATTACGGACTTTCCGGAACGTACGGCAAAATCGGCAAGCTGCTCGCCAGCTATTCAAGCTCATCGATTGCCGGCAGCTATCCTCATTTGGCGGGAGTGACAGAATATGCGCAATAAAGCGGAGATTATAGCAGACCGCAACTTGCTGGAAGCGGCCGCTTATGTATTTTGCCACGAACGGGGATTACTGAGCGATGAAGGAAAGCCGGGACGCCCGGCTTCGTCTATTTTGCAGCAATTGCGAGAGCTGGGGCTGCTGAACGGAGCTATGAAGCTGCAGGATGAAGCCTTCGGCTACGCCTGCTATGAGTACTACCGACAGCTGGAGTCGCCCGGGTATTTCGACAGGCTGCTGCGGCAGGAAGCTGCGGGAAGGCAGCGGATCGCGGATGTTGGCTGCGGTGCGGGCGCGACTATCCATGCACTGCTTCACGAAGAAGGTGTGCGCAGTCACTTGCAAGGCATTGATCGGAATGCGGGACAGCTTGCGCTGCTTCAGGAGCTGATAGCACGCCGAATAATTCCGCATGATGCTGCAATCGACTGTACGGTGGCGGATGCCTGCAGGCTGCCGCTTGAAGCTGCGACGTACGATATGGTCGTTTGCCGCGCGGCGCTGCAGTATATGGACGTAGAGGCATCGCTAGCGGAAATGTATCGTATTTTGCAGCCGGGCGGCAAGCTGCTTGTTGTTGTACATGGATCGGGGTACGGAATCGATTATATATGGAGAAGGAAAGGCGCATTCAGACAAAGAACCCTTCAATACTTTGGCAAATCCGTGCTTGAGCGGCTTGGTCGGCCGGCCAAGTCTGCGGCAGGAGGTAGCCAGGCTTCGCATTTCTTTACGAAGCGCGGACTGCGGATGAAGCTTGAAGCGGCTGGATTCGCTTCCGTTCAGCTTTATTTGGACCCGCATGAGCAGCGGCTTGGCAAGCTTCCGGTATATGTAGGGGCTGTTGGAGAAAAAAAGGGCGGCTGAGCGCTAACGCCCGCTACCCTGTCGATTCCATATTTATGGATTCATTATAAGTGATGTATGTGTTTTTTGAGCTTCGTTTCGCCGAATAGAGCGCCTGATCGGCACAATTGTAGAGCGTATCCGAGTCTTGCGCGTGATCAGGAGCGAGCGCTATGCCGATTGAAGCGGTTGTCCGGTAGTCCTTGAGAAGGTCTACCCCCTTAATTTCCATGGGCTTTCGAATCGTATCTATAATAGTGGTTGCCGTATGCTGAACGGTTTGAACATCGTGAATATGGTTGAGAATGACTACAAATTCATCGCCGCCCAATCTAGCAATCGCGGAGCCCGGGTGGGAAACTGCGCTGCGGATTCGTTTGCTTATTTCTATTAGAAACGCATCTCCGGCATCATGGCCGTACGTATCGTTAATCTGCTTGAAGTTATCCAGATCGATATGCAGCAAAGCGGTTTTGCTGCCATTCTTCGCATTGCGGAGAATGCTCGTTGCCAGCGTGTGCTCGAAATAGGCGCGATTGGAAAGCCCCGTCAACCAGTCGTGGGAGGCCAAATACAGCGGTTTGGCAGCCAGACGCGAGATGATGTAGGAGATCAGGAGGGCAATCGCGATTGTGGCCAGCAGCTGCAGCATAAATACCTGCTTGTTCTGCGCAAGCTTGTCGAGCAGCTCTTGCTCATTATAGATAATTTCAATTACGCGATGATCGCTGTAACGGTATACATCCTTATTGAATTGAACCGAGTAGGGTACGTAGTGGTAAACGACAGCCTGTCCGTCAAGCTCGCTCGCAAATATGCGTCTTTCTTGGCTCAATCTTGCTTCATTGAAGGTTGGACGGTTGTCGGCGGCTACGCGCAACGCTTTGCCGTCTGCTCCCCGTTTGCCGATCGCTTTGCCCGATGTCGTATAGACGGTAATATTTTCAATATAGCTGTATTTGTTCGATAGATTTTCACTGATTTTAAGAAAGTTAAAGCTCTCGAACACGGGGTTTTCGGTCTGGTACACACCAAGCTCAATCAAATACTTATGGTCTGGTGTAGGTTCGTAGCTGAATTTGCGGGGAAGCCCCGTATTCGTTTCCTGATCAAGTCCGTCTGCGATAAAATCCTCGCCTTGCATGCGTTCCGCCAGCAGGTCGGCGAATTCCCCCATTGTCTCGTTAGGCGCGCGAAAATCGAGTCCAATATCCGTGACAAAGCTGCTTTGAACAATTTGCTGCTTGTCGTTGATGATATAAATATCCATGCCGTTGAATTGCCGCTTCAGCTCTTGGTAGTCCCACGAAGCAATGTCAGGATTCTGCCGGTACTTCTCCACGAGTTGGGAAGAGTATTTGCGCATTTGCTGCTCGAGCTCCGAATCGGATAGCAAAAATGCCTTGTCTGCATCGGAAACAGCTGTAACGACAATATCTTCTACCAAGGAAGACTCCCGTTTATAACCGGAAATCAGTTGCTCTTTGGCACGGTTATGATTAACTAGCGATACGGTCACCGTTAACAATATACTGAACACGCCCATAATTGCCATAAGTTTAGCTTTAAAGCCGAGCTGCAAGGCAAATCCTCCTCTTTTGATGTAAATAAGGCCTTATTCAATCGTAAGCGTTGTCAGTAAACGAGCCGTATGAAGTCGATTGTATGAAGCTGCGGTAAATTTGAGCTGCCAGGCGCGCCAATTGTGAAACAGGCCTTGTAGCGCATGTATGAAACATGTTATTTTGGTCACAACAGCGTGCACATTAGGGGCATTCCAGTAATGGAAAAGGGCGATGACGCCGTGCAGCCTAATGCTTCCAAAATAAGCAAACTTAATATAGTATAGCAGTACGTGTATGGATTGAATAGATCATGTTGTGTAAAAGCCCGCAGCAGCGAATGGCGCGTAAAAAAGGGGGCTGTCCATGAATTTTTACACCAGTTTTTTTACAAATATCAGCCTATTGATTACCTGTGCTTATTTGTTTAATTTAATTTACAAATATACATTCAGAAATCGTATGATGCCTGCCAAGCGCCCCTTGTTAATCCTGACCTTTGTATTTGCAGGCTGGCTGGCGATGAAGTTTGGCATTGAGCTGAACGGAGCCGTTTTCGATTTGCGGAATGTACCGATTATTTTGGCTACGCTAATGTTCAACAGAGCCTATTTCGCTGTGTTGATTGGCATAGGGATCGCCGCTTGCCGCTACCTGGTAAATGGAGTATCGATGAACGCCATGACCGGCTCCATTAATATAACGATGCTGGGAATAGTTGCAGCCGGCCTGATTATGCTGTATCAAAGACGGGAGCATTGGGGCTACGTACGGAAGGCGGCAATCTCGCTGGTTACAATCAACGTTGCGCAGGTGGTCGGGATTTCCTTATATGGCGCACTACCGCGCGAATTGTATTTGTCGCAGATCATGCCTTATACGCTCCCGCTAGGCCTGCTGTCCGGCGCATTGTTCTTATTTATCGTTTACGATTTTTATAAGGAAAAGCTGCGAGGCGAGGAATTAAGCCAGATGAACCGGACGCTTATTATGCAGACGATGGAGCTGCTTGATGCCAAGCGCGAATTGGAGCAGCGAGCAAAGCAGCTGGCGCAATCCTCCAAATACAAATCCGATTTTATGTACAATATGTCCCATGAATTGCGAACGCCGCTCAACAGCATCATTCTGTTGTCTCAGCTCATTTATGAGAATGAGGATGAACAGTCGGAAAACGGCGAGTATGCGTCGATCATTCACAGCTCCAGCCAGGAGCTGCTGCAAATTATTAACGACATTTTGGACCTGTCCAAGGTAGAAGCGGGCAAAATGGATATGGAGTGGGGGCCCGTCTCCACTCAAGATGTTACCCAGCTTCTTTATCAGCAGCTTCATCCGATTGCCGCGAAAAAAGGCCTTCAGTTCTCAATTGTACAAAGCGATGACGTGCCCGAATTAATCGTGACGGACGGGCTTCGTCTGACACAAATATTGCGGAATCTGCTATCCAATGCCGTGAAATTTACGGATAAGGGGAGCGCCGGCTTGGAAGTGAACCTGGATTCGAGCGGCGAGTGGCTGCTGTTTGCAGTATCGGATACCGGCATAGGCATTGAATCGGAAAATCAGAATATAGTGTTTGAGGCTTTTCAGCAAGAGGACGGCGAGGTTTCCAGAAAATATGAGGGAACCGGTCTGGGACTGTCAATTAGCAGACAGCTTGCCCAAGCGCTAGGAGGCTCATTATCGCTAGCCAGCGTCAAAGGGAAGGGCAGCATATTTACTTTGCGTCTCCCGCTAAAGCCGCCATTAGAAAAAGTGGATGCGGAATGGGAAGATGAAAACGAATAAACGCACAGTCGCCTCTTCGTCTGGAAGGGAGCCGGCTGTGCGTTTTTCAATTAGTTGCTCATTCCGGTATAAATGAGAACGGCATCTCGTAGAAATTCCGCCGAACCCGGCTGCTTGCTGTCATAGTAAGCGGTAAAACGTTCATCGTCCACATACATTTGCGCTACGCCCGCATGCGCTTCCTTGCTGTAAGACCCCCAGTAAAAGCTAAGCCATTGGCGATGAAGATCCGCCGCTTTCTGGGCAAGCTCTCCGGCTGGATCTCCGGTTGCGTAAGCTGCCGCAAGGCTCGACAGCACCTCTTCGCCAAGCTTCTCTATTTGCCTGTACTGCTCCTCTGTCATGTTTTTCAGTTGTTTACTGGAGCGGTCGACGTGCTCTTGGCCGTACTTGGCGCGGATTTCTTCCCCATATTGCTTTTCATTATTCTCGATCAGCTTCTGTTTAAAGCCTTCAAATTTCTGTTCGTTCGTCATGGTAATCGTTCCTTCCCGCTCGGCTATGGTTTTGTCGACGTTGGCGATTAAGCGGTCAAGCTGGCTGCGGCGCTCCACCAGATGCTTGCGGTGCTCTTGAAGCGCAGCGTATCCGTCGAAATCCGGGGATGCCATTATGCTGCGAATTTCTTCCAGGCTGATGCCGAGTTCGCGATAAAATAAGATCTGCTGCAGCAGATCCACTTCGGTTTGCCCGTATATCCGGTAGCCCGAAGTATTGATTCGAGCTGGCTTGAGCAATCCGATTTCATCATAATGACGGAGCGTTCTGGCGCTTACTCCCGCAAGCCTCCCAAGCTTTTGTATGGTATATTCCATGTGATCGCCTCCTGACAACATCATCGTACACCTTCACGTTACGAGAAGGTCAAATCATTTTTTTCAGGACACGTCCCATCTATTTATGCGTAGAGAACTTCTGCTCAATCCTTTGTATGTTGGATATTTTGCTTAACCATTTATTGTTTTACAGCGATTTAATGAGTCATTTCATAGAGTGAGCCGAGCAGCGGGTGCTCAGCAACAGCGGGGCTAAGTATACTTTGCCTTCGCTTGTCGTGTCGCGAGCCTGTCTGCAAACCGTTATGCATAATGGAATGTTTGTATTATGGCTTATTTATATTAGGAGATACTGCGCATTGAAACGAAAGCTGGCAGATAAAGCGTTTACGCTGCAAACCGGCAACTCGGACAATAGCTGTGATCGTAGGAAGAGTTAATCCGCTGGTGACTTACAGGCTTTCTCATTAAAAAGAACCACCGGGATAAAAAGAAAGAAGAAAAACAGATTAGAAGGTAAGGAGCTACGAGGCTACGAAGCTAAGAAGCTGAGAGGAGGCTGCCTAACTAGTCGCGATTGAGCGCGTAACGGGAGCCGTTGGTAAGAGTAGGTTGATTGAGAGGAATAGGTCGATTGCAAAATGAAGCGAGACATTCATAATGTTAATGGACAGCCGGAACTCGCTTCGTTTGGTCAAGCGATCATTCATTTATTGCTAGCTGTTTAGACGCAATAAAAGCAATAAAAAAAGAAAATCAAAAAAAGTTTTGCAAAAAGCTTGACCAAACCAAAAAGGCTATGGTATATTCTAATTCCGGCCGAGAGAAACACGGCACGGACGAAAGAAAAGCTTGCTCTTTGAAAACTGAACAACGAGTGAAACTGCCCCATGAAGCAGCTTAGGCTGCGGAGTGGAAAAGCGATAAAACAAGTAATGAGCTACAAACAAACCTGGATCTTTTCTCTCCGACCTCGGTCGAAGCGAAAAATCCTTTATGGAGAGTTTGATCCTGGCTCAGGACGAACGCTGGCGGCGTGCCTAATACAT
>NZ_STGF01000024.1 GCF_005222705.1 Paenibacillus sp. SY21-1
GATTATCTTCAGATACATCATGGTCTACTACAACAGGCAGCGAATCTACACCTCCAATCCAGGGGGCTGGCCCCCAGCTATTTATCGCGAAAGAGTGCTGTCACAAGCAGCCTAGCAACGGGATTTCAGCATGAGTGTGTTTTCAAACTGCACTTTTATTGACAACTCCAGAGATATTGAAACAGCGAATGAGTTAGTTTTCTCATTATAGCGGGCCTCGGAGGCTCTTGAAGCAGCGAATGAGTTAGTTTTCTGATTATAGCGGACCATGGGAGCTCCTGTAGCAGCGAATGAGTTAGTTTTCTGATTATAGCGGACCTGGGAGGCTCTCGAAGCGGCGAATGGGTTAGTTTTCTCATTATAGCGGACCTCGGAGGCTCTCGAAGCAGCAAAGAAGTTAGTTTTGTGATTATAGCGAACCTCGAAAGGCTTTATAAATAATCCGGGATATCTACTCTTACTATTCGCGAGATTTTTTTGACCGCCAAGTCATTACATTGTTGAATCGTTATCGTCATATATAAAGATGTTGTCCCGCCCCACTCCGTTCTATTCAGAATATAAATATGGCTGAATTATTTTTCATCAAGGTTTCCTGAAGCGGCAGACTTAAGAAACGCAACAAAAAGAACAGCCCTTGCTTGCTGGCTGCCCTTTTACACCTGGCAAATAAAAGATCCAAATTGCAACAGCCATTTGAAGAAGGGGCGTCCCTCCGTCATCTACCATGACCTTTGGGACAGCCCCTTCTTCATAAATCTCTCCATCGAGCTTCAGCTGCCAGAACCTCGCGTCATGCGCACCTTCTAACTAGGGGCGTGTCTGAAAACCCGTTCAGTGGCACCTTTCACCGCCTTTTCGCCCCCTGCTTCGTTCCGTTTGCTTGATGTACCCCGCCCCGGTACACCTTAACAAACGCGCCTTCCATGGAACGAAAATTCGGCAAAACTTGCTGTCCTCAGCGTTCTCAGGCACGCCCTAAAGCCGCCATTAGAATTCGTCCATCCACTTCCCATCCAGCTTCAGCCGTCAGGCTACTGCATCAGGCATACCTTCTAAATAAATGCCCGTTAGAATTAGCCAGACCCTCCGGCCGCCATTATTTCGCCTGAATGTAACCTTCCGCCTTGAGCAGCTCGGCGATCAGCACCGCGCCGCCTGCGGCACCGCGCAGCGTGTTGTGCGACAGGCCTACGAATTTGAAATCGAACAGCGAATCCTCGCGCAGTCTGCCTGCGGAGACACCCATGCCGCGCTCGATATCGCGATCCAGATTCGTCTGAGGACGATTCTCCTCCTGGAAGTAAGTGATAAATTGTTTAGGCGCGCTAGGAAGCCCAAGCTCCTGCGGGCGCCCTTTGAATTGCGACCAGCGAGCAAGAATCTCTTCTTTGGACGGCTTGTTCTCGAACGACATAAATACGGTAGCAAAATGACCGTCCGTTACCGGAACACGAATACATTGCGTCGTGATGAGCGGGGAGCTTGCTTTGACAATTTCATCGTTTACGATGCTGCCCCAGATGCGAAGCGGCTCCTGCTCGCTTTTCTCTTCCTCGCCGCCAATGTACGGAATAACGTTGTCCAGCATTTCAGGCCAATCGGTAAAGTTTTTGCCTGCTCCGGAAATCGCCTGGTAGGTCGATGCCAGCACCTTCGTCGGTTTGAAATCGAGCAGCGCGTTAATCGCAGGCACATAGCTCTGGATCGAGCAGTTTGGCTTAACCGCGATAAAGCCGGTCGATGTGCCCAGACGTTTTCTTTGCGCTCCGATAATTTCGATATGGCCCGGATTAATTTCCGGAATCACCATTGGGATGTCCGGCGTCCAGCGATGCGCCGAGTTGTTGGAAATAACAGGCGTTCCGGTTTTGGCGTACGCTTCCTCCAGCGCTTGGATGTCTTTTTTTGGCATATCCACCGCACAGAATACAAAATCAACGTCTGCCGCAACCTCTTCCACCTTGGAAGCATCCTGAACGACGATTTGCTTCACGGCCTCCGGGATCGGAGTAGCCAGCTTCCATCTGCCTTGTACCGCTTCCTCGTAGGTTTTGCCCGCAGAACCTGCGCTTGCCGAAATGCCCGTTACGCTAAACCATGGATGTTGATCCAGCAACTGAATAAACCGCTGCCCCACCATGCCTGTTCCTCCGACAATGCCAACTTTCAATTTTTCCGCCATCATGTATTCAATCCTTTCAAGTGTAGTCTCAAGCGTAAGCGACTGTCACCGTTCTTCATGGCAAAAGCCGACGTTTCGCGAAGACGTAGGCGCGGATATAAACCTAAATCTTATCCGACCTTACATTTCAGGCGTAAACGGCCAACTCCGCCCCCTGACGGCAAAGGTCAACGTATCGGATAGCCATATAAGCCGAGTATAAGTGATCAGCAAATATATGCCTAGATTAAAAAAATCCCATCTCCAAGACGTTGCTTCGTCTCAGGGATGAGATTTATATTCTCACGGTACCACCCATATTCGCCGGTATGTCGCCATAGCAGCCTCTTCAAGTACAGGCATGCACAAAACATGCGTATACTCTAGCCCTGTAACAGGAGCGCCTGGCATGCCACCCCTCCGTTGCGGGAGTTCCGGCATGCTGCTCGGAGTCTTTGTTCAATAAAGCCTTCTTTGCTCCCTTTCAGCTTGCTGGAGCTCTCTGTGAAAGAATTCATTTATTTACTCGTCTCGTCGTAGCATTTGAATTTGCCATTATATTATCAAATATCGGCCCGCAGGTAAACAGTATTTCGAAAATTTGTGCGTTAGCCTATATTTCCAGCTGCAAGACGGGTTTCCGGAGCCGAAGACAGGCCCACTTTCCTTGCCGCATATGCGGCCGCGCCGACTGCACCCGCCTTTCCGCCCAATGAAGCGGCAACGATGCTGCAAGCGCCGGAAGACAGTCTCAGACTGTGTTGGCCGACCGTCTCCCGTACAGGAGCGAGCAAACGCTCGCCCGCCGCCGACATGCCGCCGCCAATAATGACAAGCCCGGGGTTAAGCAAATTGATTGCTGTAGCCAGGCCGAAGCCAAGTATGCGTCCCGTTTCATTCATAATATCAATAGCAAGCGGGTCCTTCTGATCATAAGCTTCCGATATCATTTGTGCGGTAATGGACTGAAACTCCTCGCCGATCCAGCTGCGCACGACGCTCTCCCTGCCTGCCTCCAGCTCCTCTGTGAAGGATCGTACCATACCGACAGCCGAAACGTATCTTCCCAGACAGCCTGAGCTGCCGCACCGGCACGGACGGCCTTCCCGGTACATATTCATATGCCCGATTTCCCCCGCGCTGTAGGTTTCTCCGTATAGAACGGAGCCATCCACGACAATGCCTGATCCAAGCCCCGTCCCAAGCGTAAGGAGCAGCACATTCCTGTGCCCGATTCCCGCGCCGAACAGCCATTCACCGTACAGATTGACGCGAACGTCGTTATCGATACAAACAGGAAAGGCGAACGTTTCCTTCATTTCATTCACGACGTGTACATTCTCCCAGCCCGGAAAATTAGGCGAAAAAATGGACAGCCCTTCTTCGGGATCAAGCAGGCCCGGAATGCCCATTCCCATACCCGCGATTTCCCGCTGGTCAAGGTTGGATTCGGCCAACATGGCGTGAATGGCCAACTTGATACGAGCAAGGACATGAGCGGGACCCAAAGCCGCTTCAGTCGCATCGCTGCGTTCCACTACAGCCCGAAACTCCGCGTCAAAAATAGCCGCTTTAATATTGGTTCCGCCCAAATCGATGCCGATTATATACTTTTCCATGTATCGTCGCTCCTTTAGCTTCTATCCATACTGCCATTCTAACGGATCGCACAAGGAAGCGTTATAGATAGAAGACACTTGCCCATGGAGTTTTGTTGCATTCCGGAGCAACGATCCAGGCTTCGCCCAGCCTATGCGGGAAAGCTACAGCTCGACAAGCTTGGTCGCGATATTGTCGCAAAACTCGCTGTCATGCTCCACAAACAATATGGTCGGCTCATGCTCCAGCAGAAGCTCCTCAATTTGCATACGCGAGATGACGTCGACAAAGTTAAGCGGTTCGTCCCAAATGTGCACATGCACCCGTTCGCTCAAGCTTTTGGCGATCAGCACCTTCTTCTTCTGGCCGCCGCTGAACGACGCCATATCCTTTTCGAACTGAGCTCTGGAGAAATCAAGCTTTCTCAGAATCGATTTGAACAGGCTTTCGTCAATGCCGTGCTCCCGCGCATAGTCCGATAAATTACCCTTCAGGTGGGAGGTATCCTGCGACACATAGGAGATTTTCAGTTGGCTGTCCTTGCGCAAGCTGCCGGTGTGACTAAGCTGCTCGCCGCATATCAGCTTGAGTATCGAGGATTTGCCCGAGCCGTTAGGTCCGGTCAGCGCAATGCGCTCGCCCGGCTCGATCGTAAAGCTTACCTCCGGGCACACCTGTTTGTCCCCGTAATAAATCGAAACGGCATCCAGCTCCGCAAGCTGCGGCTTATGAAAGGCAAGCTGTACGATCTCCAGGCTTTCCGAGCTTTCAATATTTTTCAACAACTTGGATTTCTCTTCGATGGCCGACTGCTGCCTCTGTTCAATCGATTTTGAGCGCTTCATCATTTTGGCAGCCTTGTGGCCTACATAGCCTTTATCGATTTTGGAGCCCGAATTTCGGGTGCCGTTTTTGCTTTTTTCCACCGCATGCGACCAGTCGCCGGTGCGCCTCGCTGAAGCGGACAAGCGTTTGATGTCCTTTCTCAGCCTTTCGTCCGCCGCAAGTTCAAACTGATCCTGCCTCCGCTTGTTTTCCCACCAGCTTGAAAAATTCCCCTTCTGGATTTCAATGTTGGTTTTGTTGATGGAGAGAATATGATCGACGCAATGATCGAGAAACGCTCTGTCGTGGGATACGAGAATGTAGCCGCTCTTGGATTTCAAATAGTGGGCGACCAGCTTTCTTGCGTTCAAATCCAGATGGTTCGTCGGCTCGTCAATAAGCAGGAAGCTATTTTCCTTAATGAATAAGGTGGCCAGCAGCACCTTGGTCTGTTCCCCGCTCGACAACGACTCGAAGGGCCGGTACAGCACGTCCTCCCCGATTTTAAGGAGCGAAAATTCCCGCATGAGCTGCCAATGCTCGTAATCCGGATAAATATCCTCAACCACTTCGTACGTCAGACCTTCCTTGCGCTCCACATAGAACGGAAAATATTCAAAGCCGACCTGCGCCGAAATATGGCCGCTGTATTCATGCTTGCCCAGCAGCAAGCTCAGAAATGTCGTTTTGCCCCTGCCGTTTCTTCCGGTAAACCCCAGCTTCCAATCGGTGTCAATTTGGAAATTCACATTTTCGAATATCGGATCGTAGCTGCCTTCGTAGGCAAACGTAAGGTTCATCACATTAATTAATGACATAAAGCGTATCCTCCCGTGTAAAATAAAAGAGCCACAAGAAAGTTACATTCTTGTAGCTCAAATAGATACAACAAATCCAACCCGCAACGGGGCCAGATGAGGATATATCGATTGAGTCCAAGAGTATGATGTAACTTTCTTGCATACAAAATAATAAAACAGACGAAGCTTCCGCTTGGTTGTTTTATCGTTTCATAATACCTGCAAGAAATATTACATTATGCTCTTCAACTCCAATCCTTAAATTACGAGTATTCTAACATAAGCTTGCCGATATGACAACCAATCGTAGGGGTTTGATTTTAAACGAACGATCGTTTATTATTGAGCCATGAGACTAAAAGATGAAACCAAAAATCAGGCTATTTTTGACGCCACCATCGAGCTTATTCATGAAATCGGCTTGTCCGAGCTGTCCATGTCCAAAATCGCCAAGCGGGCGAAGCTCTCTTCCGCCACCATTTACGTGTATTACGAGAACAAGGAGGATTTATTGCTCAAGCTGTACCTCGACATAAAAGGAAAAATGGGCAGCAGCATGTTGAAGGACGTGCATGAGGGCATGAGCACCAAGCAGCACTGCTATACGTTCATGAGAAACGCCTTGGACTTTATTCTGCATAACCAGCGGTGGTATCTCGTATTGGAGCAGTTCTCCTCCTCGCCGCTGATCGACAAGCTGTGCATCGAGGATACGGCTCCGTTGTTCGCGCCGCTATACCGGTTCGTAGAGGACGGTCAGCGCAGCGGGCAATTAAAGCAAGTGGAAGCCTCTTTATTGCTGTCTTATTGTTATTTCCCCGTCATTCAGCTGGCAAAATCTATGTTTGACCATACGGAAGCCGTGGACGAGGAGCAATTCAACACGGTTTTTGCGCTTAGCTGGGACGCCATCAGTCAGAAAACAAATGAATAATACTATGCAAACAGGAGACTGGCGATGACAAAATATGAGAATCAAATTGCTACCCCGATGAATATGGGCTTCAAAGCCCTGATCAGCATGCTTCGCGATTCCATGACAGGCGGCGCTCTGCGCAGGCCTGCCGGCGTCCTTCCCGTAGAAGCGCTGCAGCCGGCGTTCGCGGACCCGATTGCATCAAGAGCGACCTGGTTCGGCCATTCCGCTTTCCTGCTTGAAATCGAAGGCCGAAGGCTGCTGTTCGACCCGATGCTCGGCTCCCGGCCATCTCCCGTCTCCTGGGCGGGCTCGAAGCGCTACAGCCGGACGCTTCCGCTCCGGGCGGAGGATTTCCCCGAGCTTGACGCCATTATTTTATCGCATGATCATTACGACCATCTGGACTACTCCTCTATTCGCAAATTAAAGGATAAAGCCCGGGCGTTTGTCGTTCCGCTCGGCGTACGCAAGCGTTTAATCAAATGGGGAGTCGACGCCGCCAAAATAACCGAGCACGCCTGGTGGGATGAGCTGGAGGTGGCGGGCCTATCCTTGGCCTGCACGCCGGCGCGCCATTTCTCGGGAAGAGGCTTGTTCGACCGCAACTCCACCCTATGGTGCTCATGGGTCGTTCGCGGCCAGGAAACGAAGGTGTTCTTTAGCGGAGACAGCGGATATGGCCCGCATTTCAAGGAAATAGGGCAGAAATACGGTCCATTTGATCTGACGCTAATGGAATGCGGCCAATATGACAACAGGTGGTCGGGCATTCACATGATGCCGGAAGAAACGGTGCAGGCTCACCTCGATCTTGGCGGAGAGCTGCTGATTCCGGTTCATTGGGGAGCGTTCACTCTCGCCTATCATGCCTGGACCGATCCCGTCGAACGAGTGACGAAGGCGGCAGCCGCGCATCGGGTCAGCGTCGCCACGCCAAAAATCGGCGAGCCTGTCGCGATCCGTTCCGCCAGCTTCCCTACCGGCGCGTGGTGGAGGCAAGCTTAGGCCCGCAAGGGAGTGTAGCGCCGAGGCGCATCCGAAAAAAGGTTGCATGTCCGCAATCGCTTGGCAATAATGGGATAAAGAGCTTGATGATGCAGCGCTTGCGCAGCCTGGAGGATCTCGCTCCCGAAAACTGATCGCAAAGGATGAGGCAATTGGATTTCAAACCGGTATCCCAGCTTATCGACCATATTACCGACTGGCGCATTCCGTGGGCGGAGGTGCATATTATGCACCGCAACGAGACGGTGTTTCGCTACCGGAACGGCTTTGCCGATCTGGAGAAGCAAGCCTTGATCGGCGAGAATCAAATTTTCAATCTTTATTCCATGACCAAAATACTCACATGCACGGCAGCGCTTCAGCTTGTTGAGAAGGGACGTGTGCTGTTAAGCGATCCCTTGTCCGCCTATCTTCCGGAATACGCCGAAATGGACGTGCTCCATACATCGCCGAACGGCAATCGTTCGTTGGAACGGGCAGCTAAACCGATTACGGTCAAGGATTTGTTCACCATGACCGCCGGTTTTTCCTACAATCTTGAAGCTCCATCCATCCAGGAGGCGATCAAGCGTGCGGAAGGCAACTTGTCTACCCGGGAATTTGCCGCGGCGCTCGCCAGGGAGCCGTTGCTGTTCGAGCCAGGAACCCGATGGAACTACAGCCTGTGCCATGATGTGCTGCCCGCCCTTATTGAGGTTGTAGACGGCAGGAAATTCGGGACTTACGTACAGGAGGAAATTACAGGACCGCTGGGCATGACAGATACGGGCTTCACCCTGTCGGCAGAGCAGCAGGACCGCCTTGCGCCGCAGTATGAATTCAACGACGCGCTTGGCAAAGCGATACGCAGAGACGACAATCCTTATCGCCTGGGCACGAAATTCGAAAGCGGCGGGGCCGGTTTATTTTCGACTGTCAGCGATTATGTCTTATTTCTAAACGCATTAACGAACCGTGGCGTCAGTCCGGACGGCGCGCGCATTCTGTCTCCCGCATCAGTGGAGCTCATGCGCACCGATCACCTGACAGAGCGCATGCACGGCGATTACAACTGGCCGCATCATGCGGGCTACGGCTTCGGCCTTGGCGTTCGCACCCATGTGTCCAAAGCCGTCAGCGGCTCGCTGAGCCCGCTCGGAGAATTTGGCTGGGGCGGAGCGGCGGGCTGCCACGCCATTATCGATCCCGATTCGCAGCTTACCGTCATGTATGCTCAGCATTTGCTGAACAACCAGGAGCCTTACGTGCATCCGCGGCTGAGAAATGCGATATATGGCTGCTTGAGCTAACGCGCCGCAAAGGCGCCCGTGCACAAACCGTTTGCTGTGCACGGGCGCCTTTTCTCACAATCGTTACCTGACAAACGGCGATACGCGGATCAGGCGTTCTCAGTGATGCGCTCCCCCGCTATGACCATGATCGGCTTCATCCTGTTCCTCTTCAGCCTCAACTGCTACGTCGCCCACCGCAAAACGTCTGGTTGGCATGACCTCTGAGCCGTTAGCGGCGGCATACACTTGCAAATAATAAATCCCCTCTTCGTCAAACTTCCGCTTGATGCTGTACACCCCATTGCCTTCTTTAACCGCGTCCATAAGCTGCTCCGGCTTGGACTCGTCTTTGCCCCATACGGCGAAGCGGACATAATCGGCCTCTACAGCCTGCCGCCCATGATCGGACAGCAACACCTGAAACGTTTGCGATTGATCGGTCTCCACGGTTTCCGGCATTCGAATATCGATCATCAGAACCTGCTCCTGCTTATATTTATGCTCGACTCCTTCGCTTGCGGCAGAGCAGCCTTGCAGCAGCCACACGCAAGCCAGCGTCAGAATGATACGGGCTGTTCCTTTCATTTTTTGCTTCCTCCATCGTTCCAAAGTTCATTAAGCGTTAAAAAATGTTTTTAGCCGTGGGATTCTCCGAATCAACAGCTGATCCAGCACAATAGCTGCAAGCATGGAAAGGCCGGCCAACGGGAACAGCAGGCCCAGCAGCAGCAGAATAAGGGCAAGGCCTTTCAGCTTTTTGAGCTCTGGCGCTTTTGGCGCGCCGATACGCCCGCTTGGCCTTCTTCTCCACCATAACAGAATACCGCTGGCGACGACGCCGACAATGCCCACGCACACTAGCAGACCCAGCAGCTGGTTCAAGAGTCCGTATTCCAACCCTTTGTGGACCGTTATGCCCCAAGCCATCAGCTTGCCGATCGGCTCATAGTTCTGATAGCGATAATCCGCCAACACTGCGCCTGTATATTGATCAATGTGAACCGTCGCTTCATCCCGCGCCTTCGGCGGAAAAGCCGACAGAGTATAGACGCCTTCGGCGCTTCGCGGGAACACGACCTCATACGTCGGATAGATGTCCAGCCTCGCTGCCGTCGCAACAATGTCATCAACGGATACGGGTACGTAACCAAGCGAGCTTGCGGACATCGGGACATCCACATTCTGCGCCGCCCAAGGGACGTCGGCAATATCCTTTGTTTTTACGGTGCTGGAAGGGGCGCTTCCCACCCAAATGGAAGGAGGATAGCCTGCCCCGGCATTGGTCGCCAGATGCTGCACCTTCGTTCCCCAGAAGCCTGACCACAGCAAGCCCGTTATAACGAGGAACAGGATCGCGAGCGAGAGCCAGAAGGCCGGGACCGCATGCAAATCTCTCAGCAAAACCTTTTTCCCTTTATGAAAACGGGGAAGGAGCACGCCTGCCAATCGCAGCTTTTGCTTGGGAAACCACAAGTAGACGCCGGATAAAATAAGAATAAGCGTCCAGCAGGCCGCCAGCTCTACGATACGATCCCCGGTCGTGCCGAGCATAAGCTCGCCGTGAAATTCCTCGAACCGGTCGATGAGCCGGTCGGCGTCGTTTATTTCGCCAATCATGTTTCCTGTGTACGGATCGACGAACACCGTAATGGAGTCCTCGCCCCGCGCTATTCTGACTTCCGCCGAGCGCTCCGAGCTTTCACCCGGACGGTAGCGCTTGATTTGCGCCTCGGGATATGCCCGCTGAACGTTCTCTATCAGCTGCGATCCAGCCAGCCTGTTCCCTTGCGCCTCCACAACGTAACGATCCTTATACATCCATTGTTCAAGCTGGGGCTTAAACAAATAGACGGAGCCGGTAACGGCAAGAATCAGAATAAACGGAGCGAACAACAGGCCCGCATAAAAATGCCATCGCCATACCGCCCGGTATAGCTGCTGCTTTCCAGGTAAAGCTTTGTCATCCGATGAGGGCTGCTCCAGCCCCAATTGCGTCGATTCATTAGCAAGCATTGCATTTTACTCCAATCGTATCATGATCTGGCCGCAAGCCCCATGACCGCTCGTGTCCGGTTAAGGCTGCAAGCACCTTTATACTATACGCACTCTCGCAGGGCCGCACATGACCCGTTCGAGCTATGCGACTATGAACATTCAGCAAACGTTCGCGCATACGATTCCATGCAAAAAAAGCCGAACGTTGCCAGGGCGGTCGCCCTGTCGCCATTCAGCTCTGCAGTCACAGCTTATGCAGACATTAATCGAAAATTTTGAAAACCAACCGGAACAGCCACAAGCATCCTCTTCCTACATAGTAAATAGCCTCAACAATTGAGGACAGGATGTCCACTTTTTCTATGAATCTCGAAAATCGTCCTTTCTTCCCTTGGCGCCGGCTCATGCAGTCCCTCCAATCGTTCCATGCGATCTAATGAAAAAGCCCCGTTCCATAAAGGACGGAGCTCCGCGCGGACACCCGCCTGATGCAGCCGCGAGTCTCGCGCTATCCATAAATGTGGTCGTCCACATCATAGCATTAGAATAAAATGTCAGTCATTCCACTATATATTCGGTTAAAAAGGTTGTCAATACCAAGCCGCTTCTCACGCAGCTAACCAAGCTGAACCTGCAACTGCACGTTTTTCGCAAGCGTATATTCGCGTCCCTGGAAGCGTACGACTCCTCCGTCCTGATCGGCCGTGACAGACAGCGTATCGCCCGTCAGTTTAACGGATACTTGTCCCTGGTTGACCGGAACCGTTCCTTCTATCCAGTCCAGCCCGCCAAGCTGCGGCTCAACCGCAAAGGTTTCGTAGCCGGGAGAGGTCGGATACACGCCCAGATAATACCGGCCAAGCAAATAGATCGGGCTTGCTCCCCAGGCATGGCACAAGCTTTTGCCGTAGCGGTCCCCGTACATGCCGAATCGCTCCGCTCCGGATACGGATGGATCGTATTCCTCCCAGAAGGTTGTCGCTCCCAGTTGGAGCATGCCGCCCCAATACCCTTCCATTTGCCCGGTAACCTCTTCGAGCTGCCCTATGAGACACATCGCCTCCAGCTCATAAAACTTGAAATACGGCGTGCTGATCGGCGGCACGGCATCGCTTAGAAGCACGTTGGCGATGATGCTCTGACGCTGCTCCGGCACGGCGAAGCCCCACAGCAGAGCAAAAATATTGGCATGGCGGGTGACATGACGGGCGCCGGATTCAAAGCTGTCGATATAAGCGCCGAGCTCTTCATCCCAGAAGCGCGCCCGAATACTGTCCTTGAGCCGATCATGACGTTCCAAATAAGCCGGCTGCGCAGCGCCCAGCAGCTCTCCGCACGCCCATGTCGCCTTCAGGCTTTGGGCGAACAGCATTTGCTCCGCGCAGACTGCCCCGGTTTTATCGATTTCCGCCCAATCGACAAATACCCAGTCCCCTTCTCTCCCGCGTATAAAGCCGTCCTCATCCGCAAGGGAAACGCAATAATCCATCATCGACTTCATTCGCGGATACATAAACCGGATGAACGCCAGATCCTTTGTCGCCTGATAATAGTCATACACGCTCATCAGCCAGAAGAAGGAATAATCGAGTATCGTATTGATATGGGCTGCAATCGGGTCCTTGCCGCGAAGCGCAATGATGGTTCGCTTCGCAATATCCGTATCGAAATAAAGATAATGGTTGATCAAGTAGCTTTGATAGGCGTCACCCGACCATACCCAGCGATCCCGCTTAATGCCGTCGAGGAAAAATTCGCGGCTGTTCAGATGAAACGTATACTCGGCCGTTTCCCAAATCCGGTTCAGGGCATCATTCGAGCAAACAAAGCTGCCCCGGCGGGTCAGCGGCAAGTATTCATACCGGGCGGTCAGCTCGAATTGCGCCTCTTCGGCCTCGTAAACAAACACGTAGCGGAAAGCTCTCGCAGGGCATTGATAGCTTTTGCTGCCCGCTGGCACCTCATCTATCAGAATGCTGTGCTCCGTATCCAGCGCTTCCTCCAACGACTCCCCGTAGCTGAAGCGGATGCCCCCCGGCGCGTGAATCCGTTCGAATGTCAACGCGGCAAAGGTTTCTTTGCCGTAATCGTACACAATCCCATCATGCCGTTTGTCTATCCATTGCGGCTCGATGGCTTCGTAATGAAAGGCAAACCGGCCAGGATCGCCATTTTTGTCCGCGTACCGGTCGCTGCAGCCGGCGGGCAGCCAGTCAAAACCGAACTCATTGGCCTCCCATGACGCATTGCTGGCGCTCTGCCCGCCTTCCACATAAACGCAGGGAAGACCCTCCGGGCGGGCAACATGAACGATAATTTCATGCTCGCCGCGCTCCAGCTTGATTAGCTGCCCCAGCGGATGTTTTTTGCCGTCAACCACCGCATGTCCGATACCGTGGGCGTAGACGGTCATTTCCTCCGGCTGCTCGCAGCTAAGCCGCTTGCGAAAGCGTACATTGTGATAACAATCGTCAAGCCGCCAGAAAGCGGGCCAGCGCCACTCTCTTTCTTCGCGGCGGGTGTTCAGCACAAGATGATGATAAATTTCAAAATCTCCCGGATACCATATCCATAATGATTTTTCGCTCAATGGTCCTCGCAACCTTTCCCGGCCTCTGCACGTCGGAGACCCTCAGTAGTGGTTTTCGGTTCCATTATATCGGCTGGATATGTCCGCTTATCGGAAAATAAGGACATATTATCCCCGCTATCAGGACATCGCCAGTGATCTGGTCTATACTGTGAGTAACCCTAACAAAGGAATGATGGGATGCAACGAAACGCGGAACGGTTTGAAAGCCGATTTTTTATCCAGGAGCACGCGCACATGCTTGTCAGCCGATTTACGGAGGATTTTCAGGTTCCTTTTCATGAACATGATTTTATTGAATTTTGCTACGTAGCCGAAGGCACCGGCTTTCACCATATTGAACGGGAAACGTTTCCGGTGCACAAGGGCTGGCTGTTTGTCCTCCCGGTGGGCGCCGCGCATGTGTTCAGGCCGACTACCCCCGACTCCTCCGGCAAGCCGCCGGTCGTCTACAATTGCTTGTTTGATGTTAAGCTTGCAAGGGAGCTTGCTCATGATTATGAGGAGCTCGTACGGGAGCATCTGGAGGAGCTGACGACAAGGCCATCCTCCTATTACGCGGTTTTTGACAAGGACGGGAGCATAGAAAGCCTCATGCTGAAGCTGCATCTGGAAATGTCAAGAAGGGAAACGGGTTCCATCACAATGCTGCATGCGCTGTTGAACCAGCTGATTATAACGGTGTATAGGCTGACTATCGGGACAAGCAAGCGGCAGGGGAACAGCATGCCAAGCGACATTCGCCATATTGTTTATTACCTGGAGCAAAATATGGAGCAATCGTTGACGCTGTCCGACGCTTCCCGTTTCGCCGGCTGGAGCGCCAGACATCTTCAGCGTATTTTTCTCAAGCATACAGGTCAAACGTTCGGAGCGTTCGTACAGCATCTGCGTATTCGCAAAAGCTGCGAAATGCTGCGCGGCAGCACGCTGAAAATCGGCGCGATTGCGGAGCTGGTCGGCTACCGCAGCATAGACGCCTTTAACGCCGCCTTTAAAAGGACGGTCGGGCTAACGCCTTCGGCTTATCGCCAGACCTCCAGAAGCCCGTAGCGCCCGGGCAACCGGCCGCTTCCAGTACCTTAGTAAATCGTCGGCACCACTCCGCCGTCCATACGGATCGGAGAGCCTTTAAAAGCGGAGGCGGACGGACTGCATATAAACGCGGCGAGTCGGCCTATTTCCCAAGGAGCTTCGTAACTAGCGTTTGGCGCCAATGTGCATGCACGACCCGCCAATTCATGCACGGCTGCCATTCAGGGCTTCTGCATGGAAACGAGCGATCATCGGCATGCCCGCAGGCGCCAATTGGCTGGTGTATCTCCCTCCCGCATGCGGAAAGCCCGTTAAAACGAGTTCTGATCCTCATAGCCGATTAAAAAAGCCACTTCCTTAATAGCGATCGAGGGGTCGGCCAAATACTCCCTTGCCTGCTCATGCCTCGCCCGCGTCAACAGCTGCTTGAAGCTCGTCCCTTCGAGGGAAAGACGGCGCTGCAAGGTCCGGTCGCTCATGCCAAGCTCGCCGGCCACAGCCTTCGTGAGCTTGACGATACCTTGCGCCGTATCGCCGATAAGCTCGGAGTACGCCCGCCACATCGCAAAATAGTGGCTATCGGCAACAGCCTGCTGCTCCGTAATGACAGCAAGCGGCAATTGCGCCTTGCGAGCTACATCGAGGGCGGAAATACCTAATGCGCTCAGCCCTGCCCATAGACCGGGCGGTATTTTTATAGAATCAGAGGCATGAGACTTCATCTGTTCGCACCTTCTTCAGCGGCTAATGCCGTTATGTACCTATTAGTATACGACAATGAAGACGAACTTACGATTTGACATTCTTTCAGATATTTCATATAATTCGGGAGAAAATTTTTAATAGAATACTTTTGCCATAACCGTCTCCCGTTGCCATCCGGTAAGCCATGCAACAACATTAAATAGATTACAGGTGATATGATGGAAGAATTGATTTTGGAGCTTATTTATTTTCTAAAAGATTTCTCGTACGCCGGTATTATTGTTGCGCTTACCTTTGAGTTCGTGCCCGCTGAGCTTGTGCTCCCACTGGCAGGCTACTGGGTTTATTCGGACAGCGATTCCTTCCGACTTATTCCTACGATTCTGGCCGGTACCGTTGGCGGAACGTTCGGCCCGTTAACCTTGTATGCAATTGGCCGTTTTGGAGGCCGCCCGTTTATCAAGCGATTCGGCAAGTACCTGTTTATCGGCGAGAAGCATCTTGTCGCTTCGGACCGCTTTTTTGAAAAATACGGCGGCAGCGTCGCCTTCTTCGGCAGATTTCTGCCCGGAGTCCGAACGCTCATATCCATTCCTTGCGGAATTGCCAAAATGAATGTGTTCGTTTTTTCACTGTATACGTTTCTGGCTATGCTGCCGATCACGTCGCTGTACGTTTACCTCGGCTACCGTTTAGGCGCCAATTGGGAGAATGTCGCGTCCATCGTCTCGCAGAACAGCAAACCGTTTATTCTGGGGCTGTGCCTCATTCTAGCGGCTTATATCTTCTACAAAGTGCGTTCTGCCAAACGCCTTAAAAAAGCGCAATAGCCATCCCGGCCGACTAACGGCACGCTCGGAATAACCGTACCCGCAAGGACCGCCCATCCACCAGGACTGGGCGGTCCTTGCATGTACGCAGGAAGCCACGGGACTGCCCCCCTTTCTTACGGTAAATCGAATGGCTCCCTTCCAAGATGCGCTAGACCGTCAGAGCCAATCGCTATCATCTCCTCCTCAGTCGCATTCCCCTTGCAGACGAAAAGACCTTAACCGCCACAAATAAGTGGAGATTAAGGTCCCTTTGTACAACATTCTGTTCCGGCACTCGATCAAACCCGCCCGTCATATGGCCTGGTACAAGCCGGGTATGCCGGCAAGCGTCGACACGCATGAATCCGTTTCTTTCGCTAGATTTTGAACTCGGACAGCTTCTCCAGCAATTCCTGCACCATATGGCTCAGTGCTTCTGCGGAAGCGGATATCTCCTCCATGGATGCAAGCTGCTCCTCCGAGGCCGCGGCGACGCTTTGCGATTGCGAGGACGCATCCGCGGCCAGGTCGGCCAGCTCGCCAACGCTCGACGCCACTTGCTCCGTGCTTGCCGTCATTTGCTGCGCCGCGGCCGAAACCTCCTGAATTTGGTGGTTGACCTGCGACATTTCCGTAAGAATGGCAGCAAACGTTTGCCCGCTGTCGGCGACGCTTTTTACGCCTTGGCGAACCTTCTCCTTGCCAGCCGACATCGCCTGTGCAGCCTCATTCGTATCTCCGCGCACAGCCTCCACCAGGACGGTCACTTGCTCGGCCGCTTTTTTCGTTTGCTCGGCGAGCTTGCGAATTTCAGCGGCCACGACTGCAAAACCTCTGCCATGCTCGCCTACGCGCGAAGCCTCAATCGCTGCGTTCAATGCAAGCAAATTCGTTTGTGTGCTTATGCCGGAAATCATCTCAATCATGCCGCCGATCTGGTTCGACCGATCGCCCAGCCGATCGATCGCGCCGCCTGTTGCCGCTACCGACGTTTCGAGCTCATCCATCAGCAGGACCGCCTCCTGCAGCTGGGCGCTGCCAGCCCTCGTCTGCTCTGCCACATCCTCGGCGGAAGACGATACAACAGCCGATGAATCGGCAATCCGCTGAACGCCTACCGCCATTTCTCCCATCGCCTGCGACGCATCCGATGCATAGCTGTGCTGGCTTTGCGCTCCTTCAGCCACATGCCCGATCGATACCGCAATCAGCTCGGATGCCTTGCTGGTCTGCTCTGCGCTCGCCGTCAGCTGCTGAGAGGTCGCGCCTACCGCCATCGATAAATCGGCTACCAGCTGGAACATTCCCCGCAGCTTGCCTGTCATTTCGTTAAAGTGTCCGGCCATCACGCCGAACTCGTCTCCCGTCCGAACAGGAAGCTCCTGAGTCAGGTCGCCCTGTGACATCAGCTGAAGCTTGTCCGACAGCAAGCGCAGCGGCTTGATGGCCATACTCCAAATCATAAAGGCCACAATCGCCGCCAATAGCAGCATCGCGCCTGCTCCCGCCCCGATGGCAATCAGCCTTGCCCGGTTGTAATCCGCCAAAATCACATCCTTGGAAATGGCCGACTGCGTGTACCATATCTGCTCGCTGCCCGGCATCCGAATCGGATCGAACACCCGCAGCACGGTGATCCCCTTGGAGTTTATCGTATAGCCCAAATGCTTCTCGCCGTTTCTTACCCGCTCCCATAGCTGCTGCTTCTCCGGATTGTCACCGTACGGCTGCAGCACCGAGTCCGGATCATTTGGGTTGGCGGCATACACTCCCGCACCGGTCACAAGCGATACATACCCGCCAAGCGGATGATAGTTTTCCGCTTCCTTCTGCAGCTGGTCCAGCGTAATGTCTACGCCAACGATTCCAAGAAAAGCGCCCTGCTCGTCAAGCATCGGATAAACAACCGACATAATTTCCGTCTGCACGCCCGCCGCCTCATAAACGTACGGCTCAATGTAAGAAAGCTTTTTGCTCGCTTTCGGCAACAAATAGTAATCGCCCGCTCCCGGCGTCTCGTAATCCTTTAACGGCTCGGCAATAATTTGGCCTCCGTCCTGAATAAGATAAGGCACGAATCTGCCGGATTCATCGTCGTATACGGCTTTGCTCCGGTGCTCCTGGTCGTTGCGGTCGAACGCATCCGGCTCCCACAGCGTGTAAAGAGCAAATATGCCCGGGCGATCCAGCAGCGCTTGGCTCATAATCGCAACGACTTCCTCCCGCGAGAGATTGTTTATTTTTCTGGTCTCCAGCAGCATCGACGAGAGCGTCTTTAAGGTTGCTTCAAGCTCCGTCATTTTGTTTTCGATGGTGGTAGCGTACTCGATGCTTGCCTTTTCGGCTTCCAGCTCGCCCTTGCTCGTGCTTAGCGACCTTACCTGCTGCAAATTAAGCAGCAATATCGAGCCTAGAACAACAACAATCACCAATCCGACCACCGCAATAAATTTGGCTGTTAAAGATAACTTACGAAACATGGCCATGTGATCAACCCCACTCTTTGTGATAAAACATTAATCGACAAAATTTGATGCAATATTATAGGTAATAATACCTATATAAACAAAGCGCCATCCCTCTTTTCTGATTCATTAGTCCCAACCTACTATTTTATCATAAAGTATGCTTGGCTTGAAGGGGCGAGCGTGCTTGCCGCTTGAAAATCGCAGGAGAAGCGGGAGGCTCGCCTTCTTGAGGAAGCTCCTGACCGGTTGTCGCAGAGCTTGAAATCCAGATAGAAGGCCCTTTTATTTTATCCCTTACTGTATAAACCGTTCTTTTGCCCATTAAGCATTATTTCTCATTGTGCAACATTGCACTTTGGGCATTTATTTGTTAGAGTTAGGCTAGTTCTGCACAACAACGTTCTACCGACTGGAGGTGAAAATACGTTGATTCATAAATCTGGATTGCGCGAAGCCAAAAAAGAAGCGACGATACACGCGCTTGCGGAAGCCGCCTTTGAGCTTGCGCTTGAGAAGGGTCTCGACGGCTTTGTCGTCGATGACGTTGTTCAGCGCGCGGGATATTCGCGAAGGACGTTTGCCAACCATTTCTCCTGCAAAGAAGAAGCGATAGTCATGGCGGCCATTACGATAAAAAATGGCGACGAGGCAGAGTTCAATACGCTTTATATGTCGGAACACGCTACTCCGCTCGACGCTTTGCAGCAATGGATGAAGCTGCAGCTGACAGCTGGCATTCTTCGCAAAATACGCGAGCTGATCTCGCTGTCCAAGCGTCATTCCACGCTGGAGCCATACATCCTCAGCATGCTCCATCAACTTCAAAAGGAGGCGCAGCACATGCTGAGCGCTCAGTTTCAGGGACGTTATCCGGAGGAATACAGTCATATCCTGCTTGGTGCGGTATACGGGTCCGTCCTCCCGATCGTCGACGGCAGCATAAAAGTGCTCCTGCCGGGCGATCCGGCGGACGAAACCAATCATCCCCCCACCTTTGAGCAATATTTGGATACGACGTTTCGCTATTTGCGAGACGGCTTCTAGTCTCAATCATTCACACATGCTAGAGAAGCAGGGAGAGGAACCATTACATGTCCAGATTATTGTATAGAATCGGCAAAACCTCATTTGACAAGCCATGGATTTTCCTTGCCGGCTGGATCGTGGTGCTTGGCATCATTATTGCCATGCTGGCGAGCAACGGAATTCATACGAGCTCCGAAATGAAAATTGAAGGCACAGAGTCGCAGAAGGTGCTGGATATGCTGGAGCAGGAGCTTCCGGAAGCGGCCGGCGGCCAAGCAAGCGTCGTATTTACTGCGCCGGCGGGGGAGCGCCTGGATACGACCGAGCGCATAGCGGCCATAACTGGCGCAATCAATGAGGTCTACGAGCTTGATTACGTCATTAATCCGGCCGAGCTGGCCGCCGCTAACGGCGCCGGCGCGGCTCAGGCCGGGCAGGCTCAGCAAGACGGGCAAGCCGCGCAGGACCCAAGCTCGCAAGAAGCGGGCGCTGCCGGCTCTGTTCCTGTCGAAATGCCTCCTTACGGCCCGCTTATGCTGGATGGCATGCCCGTACCCGGCGTGCTGATTGCAACCGACGGCAGTGTCGCCATGCTCCAATTCCAGTTCACCGTTCAGCAGAATTCCCTGCCGGCAGGCGTAACGGATTCCGTTATCGAAGCGGTATCTCAAGCGGCTGAGGGCACCGGCATTGCCGTGCTGCCAAGCGACTCCCTCAAGACGCCGGAAATTCCCATCGGCGCTCATGAAATTATCGGTCTGATTGTGGCGGCGATCGTTCTCATTATGACGCTGGGCTCAGTCGTCGCGGCAGGCTTGCCGATCGTCATTGCGCTGTTCGGGGTCGGCATCGGGGTTGGCGGCGCCTTCGCCCTGTCCAGCTTCGTCACCATGACTTCCTTCACGCCCGTTCTGGCTCTCATGATCGGTCTTGCGGTTGGCATCGATTACGCGCTCTTTATCGTGAATCGTCAGCGCCGCCTCATTCTCGATCAGGGTCTGACGGCGCGAGAAGCCGCGAGCCGCGCAGTCGGCACGGCCGGAAGCGCGGTATTTTTTGCAGGACTGACGGTTATCATCGCCCTATGCGGACTTCTCGTCATCAACATCTCGTTCCTAAGCATGATGGCGCTTGTCGCCTCGGTTACGGTCCTCCTCAGCGTGCTGGTTGCCCTTACGCTGCTGCCGGCGCTGCTCGGCCTGGTTGGCGAGCGGATCTGCTCGGCCAAAGCCCGCGAGAAGCGCCGTACCCAATCGTCAGGCAAAGAGCGGCACGGCATTGCCCATAGCTGGGTAAAGGGCATAGTTAAATTTCGCTGGATCGTTATTCTCGCCATTGTCATTGTTCTCGGCGTCGGCGCGATCCCGGTTGCCCGCATGGAGCTGGGAATGCCCTCCGGGGCGACAGCCAATCTGGACACATCAGCGAGACAGAGCTATGACGCGATCTCGGATGGCTTTGGCGAAGGCTTCAACGGCCCGCTGCTGATCGTCGCCGAAGCCAAGGAGTCGTCTGCCCCGATAGATATGCAGATGCTTGGCGGTCTCGTGCAAGACATTCAAATGACTGAAAATGTATCGATCGTTTCACCGCTAGGCGTAAATCCGGAGGGCTCGATTGCGATTCTGAGCCTGATTCCAAAAACCGGACCGACGGACAGCGCGACCAAAAGCCTCGTTCAGGACCTGCGCGCAGGCGACTCGGAGATTGCAACCAAATATAATGTCTCGCTTGGCGTGACAGGCTTTACCGCAATCAATATCGATATGTCGTCCAAGCTCGCAGAGGTGTTTCCAATCTATATCGGAATTATCGTTGTCCTGTCTTTGATCATTTTGCTGCTTGTGTTCCGCTCGATTCTTGTCCCGGTCAAAGCCACAGTAGGCTTTCTCCTGAGCGTGCTGGCAACGTTCGGCATCACCACGGCCGTATTCCAATGGGGATGGGTCAGCGAGCTGTTCGGGGTCGACACAGGCGGTCCGCTCATGAGCTTTATTCCGATTATGGTAACAGGCATTCTCTACGGACTTGCGATGGATTATCAGGTTTTCCTCGTATCCTCCATGCGTGAATCGTACGTTCACGGACACCGGGGCAAGCAAAGCGTTATTCACGGCTATGATCAGGCCAGCCGTGTCGTCGTTGCCGCCGCCGTCATCATGGTCGCTGTATTTGCAGGCTTTATTTTTACGCACGACATTATGATCAAGCAGATCGGCTTTGCGCTCGCCATCGGCATCCTGATCGACGCATTTGTCGTCCGGATGGCGCTCGTGCCCGCCGTTATGGCCCTGTTCGGCGACAAAGCCTGGTGGCTGCCGAAATGGCTGGATCGCCTGCTGCCCAACCTCGACGTGGAAGGCGACAAGCTGATTGCTGAATTAAATGCCAAGGAAGGGACTCGCTAAACAAGCGATGCCTCATCCATGCACCGGCAAGCCCCTATCGCATTGCGGGCTTGCCGGTGTTTTTTTGCCCCCCTGCTATTTGCCTTTTTCGCCCGCTCCTTGCCCCCTTATCGCCCATTGCCTTACCCTGCGGCCCGATTTCGACTATAATATATAAATGATTTCGTTATGAACGAGAAAGCGGTGACTGGCATGTTTACCCTTACAGCCCGCGTGCTTCAACAAATTAGAAAAGCACACGAGCCCTTATCCAAATCGGAGGTTGCAGAGCAGCTCGGCATTTCCCAATCTGCGGCGTCTGTACATATCGATCGCCTGCTCGGTCAAGAGCTGATCAGGGTATCCCGCATCGGCCCTTCGCAGGGCGGGCGCAAGCCCAAGCAGTACAGGCTGAACGAGGCGTTCGGTTATATTTTATCGATGGAATTGCGTACGACCTCGGCCCATCTTGCCATTGCCGATTTCAATTGCGAATTGATCTGGCAGCATGCCTTCCCTATTCTGATTGAAGCGGGGCCCGAGTCCGTGCTCACCGAGCTCCTTCAAGCGGCCCGAACCCTGATTGCACAATCGGGGTTAGATGACCGTCAAATAAAAGGGATTGGCATGGGGCTTCCCGGTCCGGTCGATTTCGAACGCGGCACTCCTGTCGCCCCACCCTTGATGCCCAACTGGGATCAATATCCGATTAAAGCGTTTTGGGCCGAGCATTTTGACTGTCCGTGCTTTATCGACAATGACGTGAACAATATGGCACTGGGGGAGCATGCAATCGGCCTGCGCTTCGGCGTTCCTCATTTCATCTACGTGGAAGCGGGCGCAGGCATCGGCGCAGGCGTCGTCTATAATGGAAACCTGT
Organism: Paenibacillus sp. SY21-1; assembly: GCF_005222705.1. Classification (GTDB taxonomy): domain Bacteria; phylum Bacillota; class Bacilli; order Paenibacillales; family Paenibacillaceae; genus Pristimantibacillus. Next base: position 22,482 of record NZ_STGF01000024.1, read on the forward strand.
ACCGTGGGGCGGACGGGAGCGCGGGCGACATCGGGCACTTCCCCATCGGCGGTCCCTCCAAATGCTGGTGCGGCAAGTACGGCTGTCTGGAAGCCGAGGCCAGCTTGAATGCCATCCTGCTCCAGATGAAAGAAGAAGCGGGCATGCCTGTCCTTTTTGAGGACATCAAGCAGGCGGTGCTCCGGCTGGATAGCGGCACGCTGGAGCGAATTCGCCGCAGCGCCCAACAGATCGGGCAGGTGCTGGCCGCCGTCGTCAACTTCTCCAACCCGTCGCTTGTTGTGTTAGGGGGCAAGCTCACCGAGCTTGGGGATATCTTTCTGGCGTCTGTCCGAAAAAGCATTTATGAGAACACGCTGCCTCTCGCGAGCAGGCATCTGCAGATCCGCACATCGGCAGCGGGCGAAAAGGTTGGCTTGATGGGCGGCGCCTACATGACCATCGATCAGCTCATTCTGCAAGCAACCGATGATGATCCCGATCATTTCTTTTGAACCGAAGCCAAGCGCTTCGGTTTTTTTTGTTTATTTTCATTTTCTATAAGTTACTTTTAATATTGAAAATTAAAAGTATGCGTGCTATATTGAATGTAAAGGAGGAATCGTCCATGCGAAAGATTAAGGCCGCGGTAATTGGCACCGGATTTATCGGAAAAGCCCATATTGAAGCGATTAGAAGAATCGGTTTTGCCGAAATCGGCGCGATTGTGCAGCACGATCAACAAAAGGCGGATGCGGTCGCGAAGTCCCTATCGATTCCGAAAGCGTACGGCGATTATATGGAAATGCTTCAGGACGACGAAATCGAAGTCGTTCATAACTGCACTCCTAACCATCTTCATTATGAAATCAATAAGCAATGTCTGCTGCATGGCAAGCATCTCCTCTCGGAGAAGCCGCTGACGCTGACTACCGAACAATCGCGCAGCCTTTATGAGCTGGCCAGCCAGAAGAAGCTCATCGCCGGGGTCAACTACAATTATCGCCAGTTCCCCATGATTCAGCAATTAAAAAGCATGATCAAGGACCAGGATCTCGGTTCGGTGAACATCATAAGAGGCTCTTATCTGCAGGACTGGCTGCTGTATCAAACCGACTACAATTGGCGTATGGACCCGCGTTTTGGCGGAGCAACCCGCGCGATCAGCGATATCGGCTCCCATTTGTACGATTTGGTGCAATATGTGAGCGAGCTGAGGATAGAAGAGGTAATGGGCGATATTTCCATCGTATATCCGGAACGTCTCAAGCCGGTGAATGCTGCCGGACAATCCTTTCAAGGCTCTGCAGACGGCCCGCTCGAACCGGTTCAAGTGCATACAGAGGACTACTGCTCCGTTTTTGTTAAATTCAACAATGGTACGAAGGGCGTGCTGACGGTATCCCAGGTCGCCGCAGGCAAAAAAAATGCGCTGGAAATTCACATCGACGGCTCCAAGGCATCCGCTTCCTGGCATCAGGAAGAACCGTTCCGTTTGCTTCTGGGCTACCGCGACAAAGCGAGAGAAACCTACCTTCGCGATCCAGGCCTGCTGAAGGAATCGGCGCAGCAGTATGTGCATTACCCAGGCGGGCATGAGGAAGGCTGGACGGACAGCCTTAAAAACATGATGCACAACTTCTATCAAGCCGTTATGGACGGGACGCCGCTGCCTCACTCCGTCGCATCCATCAGGGACGGCTACCAGATTATGCTGATCAACGACGCGATTCTTAAAAGCGCGCAAACGAAAACATGGCAAAAAGTAACGTGGGTGGAGTAAGCTTTCTCCATGCAGCTTGCAAAAAGCCGTTCCCTTCCCTTCTGCAGCAGGGCTCGGGGACGGCTTTTTGCGTCCGCTCTCCCGCCGCAGGCAGGCTCTTAGACTGGCTCTGTCCGTCGCTTATGCCGGATGTATAAGCGATCCCGCCTCCCCGACCTTCGTCGGGGAGCGGGACCAGCCGCAGACCGTTCCCCTGCGCGGCATACTTCGGTACAATAGAGCCAAATGCTTTGAAGGAGCGATTGATCATGAATTATGAGCAGAGCGTGCGCAACGAAATCGATGCCTGGGAGCTCCAGTTTTTTAAGCCGCCCGGATGGCTCGAAAGAGCCTCAAAGACGATCGGCCAGCGAATAAACGACCTGATACCGCCAAAGGTGCATAACGTCATCACAACTACCATCAAATCGATCGTACGCACAGCGCTGTTCGGAGCGGAGTATACGCCTCAACGGGCGGTGCAGCATACGCTGACGCTTGATCTCGCCGATCAGGAGGCCAAACGCCTGCTGTCCTTCTATCAAAAAGTCGCGACTGCCGAGGGAGCAGGCACCGGAGCAGGCGGCATTATGCTTAGCGTCGTGGACTTCCCTGCGCTAATTGCTATTAAAATGAAATTTTTGTTCGAGCTGGCTCATGTGTACGGCTATGATACCAAGCATTTTTCCGAGCGGGTGTTCATTCTCAAGGTGTTCCAGATGGCTTTTTCCGGGTCCAAGGAAAGAGCCAGGCTGTTGAACGCTATCAAGCATTGGGAAAGCGAGAAAACGCAATGGTCCTCGGATGGCGAATATGCCAAAACGATGGACTGGGAAACGTTCCAGAAGGAGTACCGCGATTCCATCGATTTTCGAAAAATGCTGCAAATGGTGCCGGGAATCGGAGCCGTGGCAGGCGCATGGGCGAATTACACCATCCTTGAAGAGCTGGGTGAAGCCGCCGTGAACGCCTACCGTCTGCGCAGGCTGCGCGATAGTGAACTATTGCCGGATAACAACGAATAGGTCCCGTTTGCTATATTCTATTCTGCGTTGCCCTTTCTCTGGCGGCGTTTAAAGGCTTGTCGAGGAGGCCGCCGTAGCCCCTGTCATCCATCCGCGCATTGGCGTCCACGCGGCTCCATTCATCCTCGCCTAGAAGCACCGTCGACTCCTTCATCAGATGGGCTTGCAATTTATGCAAGCGTTCGAGCAAAGCCGTAATTTCGGCAACCGTGAGCAAGCCTTCCATAATGACGGATAGATCGTCCGGCTTCAGTGAGATAATTCGCTCCGCAAGCTCCCGATCGACAAAACGGCTCAAGCCATGATATTCATTGTGCCTGAGGTCAAGGTTCGTTTCCGTGCCAAAGGCCATATCGTTGTCGATGCCCGTGACGCCAAGCGTCTTGCCCTCGTCATTTCTGTTGATATAGAAGTTTCCGGTATGCCGGTCCACCTGCATTGCCAGCGTATCGATAAGATGCAGCCTGGACAGGGCCCGCTGGAAAGCGGGGTCGTTGACATCGAAGCTCTCTTCCCTGCCATTTTCAATATCCTCTTTCAGCCTTGGTAGCACCGTTTTGCCCGCTTCTCCCTTTGCTTTCTCCATATAGCTGCCCTTCACCATGCCCGATCCGGAATTGTAGATCGCGAATTCAGCTTTGGCAATGACGCCGGCCCCAAGCAGCTGATCGAGACGCGACATCGCGACGTTGCGATTGGCCAGCCGGGCATTCTTTCGGTCGATTTTCGCATGATTGGCGACGCCTGCCTCTGAAAAGGCAACGTCAAGCTCCTCTATCGTTGCTGTCTCGGGGAGCTCCTGATCAGACAATATTCGGTCTTTCGTCGCCTTGAATACCCCCTCTATACCCGGTCCGATCTCGAAAAACTCGACGCTGTTGATGCCGCCCTGGTTCGTCTCTCCTGTACTCATTTCGGGAGACAAGTGGATTAAGCTGGTACTCGTTAGAAGCTTCCATAGAGGACGCCCTTTGCTCGGATCGGCCTTATATTCCGCAGCTGCAGATAGAACAGCCGTCCTTTCGAACGGAATCATTTCCTTCAGTTTTTTTATATAAATAACTTTGTTGTCCTTTTTCGCATTCTTATTGTGCTCAAGATACTCTTGGCTGGCCCGTTCGACCATCGCATACTGATTCAGCACCTGATTTAGCTGTTCATTGATTTCATTTGGCGTTTCGGCCAGCGGATTATTAACCATGTAATCATCGAAATGTTGAAGCCTTTCTAAAAGCTCCCTGTAATGCGTGCTATGCTTTCTGACTTTTTTCCCAAAAACCTTGCTATGCTCCTTCGGCTCGCCGAGCTCTCTTTTCACTTCTTCGGGGCTTGGCAAGCGTTGGATGACGTGCGAACCCCCGCTGCCCAAGCTCGCGTCTGTCCGGCTGCCGGCCTCCTTCCGCTGAATGGTCAGCCGCTCCGGCTCCGGCGCGTTCGCAGCTTTGGCGCCTAGCTTGTCCGCCTCCTGCTCAAGCGCAGGACTGTCGTTCAGCAGCGCACCTGAAGCCAGCTGTGCCGTGGGCGAAACACGCCCGGCCTTCTGCTGCACGACATGCGCCAGCTCATGACCGAGGAGACGCTGCCCGCCGGGCTGAGCCGGATTATACTGACCGGGAGCGAAATGCACATCAGTACCCTGCGTGTAGGCGAGTGCGCCCGCATCGGTGGCCTTGGAGGAATTGGCGTGAATGCGCACATCCGAAAAATCGGCGCCCAGCGCGCCCTCCATTTTGGCTTGCACAGCATTCGGCATGCGAGTTTGCGTGCCGGCCGAAGACGAACGTTGAACGGTCCCGGCTTCTCCGCCGCCATTCAGCTTGAACATTTGCAGAACCGCCTGATTGCCCACAACGCTCTGCAAAGCGGAAATCTGCGCCGGATGGGGAGAACCTATTTTAAGCTGCATCGTCGGGCGGTCTTGCAGTTTGGGCTTTAGATCCGAATGCGTCTGCTGTTCTGTCTTGTAAGGCTTGGAAGAAAAAAATCCCTTCACTGCTATCACACTCTTTTCCACAATAAATTGTCTATGAGAGACTCAGTAAGAGTCCAGGGCAATTCCGCGCCGTATCCCATGAAGCCTATCGGGTCGACGCCCCGCCTACTCTTCATCTTGATAAATGGATAATGCAACACAAAGTCTTTGATACTACTATATAAAAGGATGGCAGGCTATTTACTTAATGAATTCTTAAAGGATTTGGACAGGCTGGACAGGCGCACGCCGAGCTGCGAGTCGAGGTCCGAGTTGAGCTCTCGCCTTGGGCTGCTACCTTGCTTCCATATAAAAAAGCCGCACGAAGCTCAGGAGAGAATACCTGAAATTCGTCGGCTCAAATGACAAGCGGCAGGGGCAATAGTCTGATAGACTAATGCCTGGTACCGCATACGGGATCTTCATTCAGCTCGCTGGCGCATACGGCGTCCATACACCGGTACACGGTGCGAACGCTGATCTCCAGCTATCCTCCATTCTCATCATCAAGATGGATTCAAGCGAATGAGATAAGCAATAAAATCTTCTTTATAAAAAGCATGAAGCACACAAGCCTGTTTTTCCTTCGTTTCAAGATATTGTTGAAATTACGAATCGATCCCGTTAAGCTGGATTGGGGATTATCCCTTATCGAGACAATCAACAAGGGAGGCGCTGCGAATATCATGAAAAAATATGGCTATTATATGCTCACTCTGCTATTAAATTCAGTTTTGGCTCTCCTTCTCCCCTACCTGCTATTGTTGTTCATCATTGACGCTGAGTACATCATGTATGCTGCGGGTACCCTCGATTCCAGCGCTGCCGCTCATATGAGGGGCGAAGGAGATCTGCTGCCCTTTTTTATATTGTTCACTCTTATATTTACAGCAGCTTTTCTCTTCTTCCTCATTGTCTTTAATCGTATCATTTATCGCAAGCTTCATACGACAAAATTAGAATTTATCGCAGCCATTGCAGCCATTTTCATCTTTGTTTTGATACTGGATTTAGTCATTGACCCCTTCCACTTCATGTGGCGTTATAGAGATTTACTGGGCTAGCCACTACGCAGAATCCTTCTTTGCCACGCTTTGCTGGGCACGGATCAAGGCAGATTCCTCCATCATCCATGGGCTGGCCCGTATAACCTACCTATTAAAACAAAAGAGGATGCCCCAAAAGTCAACGTTAGCTGACTGAGGGACATCCCTTTTCAAGGCAAAATATCTCTAGTAAACGGTAAAATTACTTCCCACCTGCATCCAAATACGCTTGAACCTGCGCCGTAATTTCTTCTCGGATCGTATCGAGTCCAAGACCTTTTAACTCGCCGTTCAGCTTGGTTGAAACCGCCTCCCAATCCTTCACCTGACCGGCCTTCAGCGTCTGGATGAACGGATCGGCTTTGGATTGCACATTGGCGAATTCGCCTTTCACGTTTGCAGTGTCAAAGGCGAACTTGGCCAGTACGGGAGCGTAATAGGTGTCAGACTTTGCCGAATATTCAAAGTAGCTCCTCGCGGACTCTTCCAAATCTACCGGCAGACGGATCATCGTCGGATTCCACGTAAATTCGTAGCCCGGGAAAATGTAATGCTTCGAATCGTCCAGCAGCTTCAGTTGATTTTCGCCAACCGGCTCCCAGTGCTTGCCCTCGATGCCGTGTTCGAACAGATCGTGATTCTCGCGGCTTTGGAACAGCCAATCGAAGAACTTCATCGTGCGGTCGATGTTTTTGGAGGACACCGGGATCGCGATGGAGTTATTGGCCTTAAAGCTCGTCGGAATCGCCCCCGGCTCCATGTTGCGCATCTTCTCCTTCAGGACAAAAAACTCCAGATCGGTGCCCGAGATCGTTTCCTGCAGCAGCTTCCGGTCCGCCGCGAAGGAAGAAATCGTTCCATAATAGGACGCCGCCTTGCCGGACATAAAGTAGGCCTTGTGATCCTTCTGGCTGAGGACATCCTTCTCGAGATATTTGCTCCACTCCGCCCACTTGTCATATTGCTCAAAGGTTGACTTCATAGTGTTGAGCGGAGCCGGCAGTTTCGCCCATTCGGCGGCCGGGTCGCCTAACGCGATTACGTTTTGCACAGTTTTTAAATCGTCGCTTAGATGAACAAAATACGGGATACCTCCGAGATTAAGAGGACGAACCGTGTCAAGCTCCTCTCGCTCAGGAGCCAGCATTTCTTGAAAACCCCCGATCCCTCTGACAGCCAGCGGCGTTATGCCCTGCTCGGAGGACAGCACCTTTTCGTAATATTGCTGAAGCTCGTCATAGCTCGAGATCGGCTCGGAGAAGCCAAGCTTCTCCCGCAAATCCTTGCGGATATACACGACCGGAATATCATAGAAATATTGCGTGAACGGAATGGTGTACAGATGATTGTCGTACCGCTTATTCATCTCGACAAACTCGGGCGAGAACGCCTGCTTCAGCCCCGGATACTCGTCGTTGTTGAAGTATTTGTCCAGTTGGGCGTAGGCGCCCTGCGGAATCAGCTCCCTCAGATTTTGAAAATCCGCGTCGAAAACAAAATCGACCTCTTCGCCTGCCGTCATCATCAGCTTTACTTTTTGCTTATGATCCGATGGCGCGTTCCATTGAATCTTAATCTTCGTGTTCAGTGTGTCCTTCGTTCGTTTCTCGAACTCCTCCAGCACCAGAGGCAGATCCTTCGGCGCGTCGCCGAAGAGCATGCCTGTAAGCGTGACCTCGCTTGGCGCCGCTGCCGATCCGCCTTCGTTTGTCGCAGGCGTGTTGGTCGCGTTGTCCTTGCTGCTGCACGCAGCCAGGGAGCCGGCCATAACCAAGGATAATAATGCCGTAGTCAGACGTTTTGCTTTCATCGTGCTCATTCATCCCCTTTTCTTATCTTGAAATTGAAACTATACTAAACCGCTTGGACAGCGGAATTAGCCTTTCACCGCTCCTACCATCAGACCTTTTACGAAATATTTCTGGAGGAACGGATACAGCAGAACAATTGGACCGATCGTGACGACCGTCGTCGCCAGCCGGACCGTCATGGCCGGCGGAATAAAATTCGGAATGCTCACATCCGCCGATATCTGGTTGATGTAGTCCAGGTTGTTCATAATGCGCTGGATTAAATATTGAAGCGGATAAAGATCCTTGTCGTTGATATAGAGCACCGCGTCGAACCATTTGTTCCAATAGCTCAAGGCGTAGAACAACCCAATTGTGGCCAAAGCAGGCAGCGAAATCGGCAGAATAATTCGGAACAGGATATAGATATCGTTGGCGCCATCAATCTTTGCGGATTCTGCAATCGAATCGTCGATTGACGCAAAGAAATTGCGGAGCAGGAACATGTTCCAGGCGCTCAGCAGGCTCGGAACGATAAGCACCCAAATCGTATCCTTCATATCCAAATACTTGGAGATGAGCAGGTACGTGGCAACCAGGCCGCCATGGAACAACATCGTAAAGTACACGTAGAACGCGATATGATTGCGGTATTTGACCGACTTGACCGATAAGGCATACGCAAGCGCGCTGGTGAGAATCATCGATAGAACCGTGCCGGTCAGCGTGACGAACGTCGTAACGCCGTATGCCTTGTAAATCGTATGGTCGCGGAAGATCAGCTTGTAGGCGTCCAGGCTGAAATCGGACGGCCAGAACGTGTAGCCGTTCTTCAGAATGGAGGCTTCGGTGGCAAACGAGCTGGCTACGACAGACCAGAACGGCAGCAAGCAGTACACAGAGAACAGCCCAATCGCCGCGTAGAAGAAGCCTTTCAGCATTCGATCCGATAAGCTTTCCTTAATCATGAGTTTCTTTCACTTCCTTATCTAAAAAATGGCGGATTCCGGCGCAAACCTCTTGGCGATGGCATTGACGCTCAAGACGAGCACGAAGCCGATAAGGGATTGCATAAAGCCGATTGCGGCGGACATGCTCATATCGCCAAGATCCATCATCGCCCGGAACAGATACGTATCAATGACGTCCGTCGTCGGATAAAGCGGCGGGTTGCGCCCGATAATCGCATAGATCATGCCGAAATCTCCGTTGAAAATGCCGCCTACAGCCAGAATAAGCAGCAGAATGACCGTAGGCTTGAGCAAAGGGAGCGTAATGAAACGAATTTTCTGGAAGCGGCTTGCCCCGTCGATGGACGCCGATTCGTATATATCCGGATTAATGCCGGATATCGTGGCCATATACACGATGGAAGCGAAGCCCGCCCCGTGCCATACCTTCAGCAGGACGAGAATGGCCGGCCAATACTCGGGCGAAGACAGAAATTGCACAGGCGGAATGCCGAATGCGGACAGGATCTGATTAATGAAGCCCCCGTCCGTTGCCATAAAAGCCATAACGAACATAGCGACCACCGTCCACGACAGGAAATGCGGAAAAATCATGACGGATTGAGTCAGCTTCTTGAACCACTTGCCTCCAAGCTCCGTGACCATTACGGCGATCACAACGGCGGCAAGCGTATTAAAGACGATAAACAGCACATTCAAAAACAACGTGTTCGTGACGATCTGAATCCAGTCATTCGAGCGAAAGAAAAACCGGAAGTTCCTCAGGCCGACGAACTCGCTGCCGGTAATGCCCTGCATCGCCTTGAAATCCTGAAATGCAATGATGATCCCGCCCATGGGCAGGTAAGCAAAAACAAAAAACCAGAGGATACCCGGCAAAGCCAGGAGATACAAAAACTTGTTTCTCAACAGTTCAAACATAAAAGCGCCGACCGCGCTTCGTTTTTTGTTTTGGGGATAAGCTTGATCGGCAAAGCCTGCTTGGGTAGCGCTCAATTTCGTTCCTCCTTCACTCTTGCTGCTGATGTCATGTCCCCACATTACTCCTTCCTCCCTGAATGCAACACCTCAAAAACCGGTCAAAAAGCACAAATGCGGCCGAAACGGAGGGTATGAAATCCGATGATTCGCTCAATAAACAGCCATTTTGAAACAAACAACCCCCTTTTTCAACGAAAGAAGGGGGCGTCTTGTGCAATCAAGCATTTATTTCCGTATGTTCGCCGCTGCTTTTACGAAAGTGATCCGGCGTTTTTCCGCAATGCTTTTTGAAGGAAATGTAAAAGTATTTCGTATTATCGATCCCCACCATCTCGCCGATTTTATTCGCGGGAAGATCGGTCGTCAGGAGCAGCTCCTTCGCCTTCTCAAACCGGTAATCCGTCAAATACTGATTCAAGGAAATGGCGGCGATATCCTTAAAAACCTTTCTCATATAATTGACGGAAAGTCCCGCGACGTCCGCCAGCATGTCCACGGTCAGGTTGGAATTCTCATAATGCAACTGAATATGGCGCTTCAGCTTCTCCACGATTACGACATTTTTCTGCGAAGATTGCCGATCTCTCAAGCTAATCGCCGTCTCTCCCAGTCCGATAAACCATTCCTCGATCTGATTCAGCGTCTCCCATTTATACAGCTGCTGACCTAATGTTCCGATATCGTGGCTGAGCCCGCTCAAATCCCCGGACGCCATCGTCCTGGAAGCTCTGGATACGATAAACAGAAGCTGATTCAGCAAAAACATCGTTTCATCAAAAGGAGCTTTGCGCAGCAGGCTGAAATATTGTTTGAAAGCGTCGGCGGTTCTCGCAGAGTCCCCAAGCTTCATATGGTCGGCCACTTGCTTCTCCATCGTGGAGGATAGACCTTCCGGAATCGATTCCCGGCTGTTCTCAATAGCCGCGGGTATGAAGCTTTTACGGCCGAAGGCCAATCGATACCTCGAAGCGTTGTACGCAGACTGCCACGACATGGGAATCTGCCTAAGGTCGGCCGCATGAGTGCCCAGAGCCGCCGTGGCCGACAGCCTCATGTAGCGCTCCGCGTTGCTTTGGACGTCCAGCATCAGTTGCTCCAACTGCTCTTCTTTGCCGCCTGTACAAAGGAACAGAATAAGGATCATATCCTCTCCCCCATCGAAGCTGAACGTCGGAAGCTGTGAGCTTCCCAGCTCTTCCGCGATATTGGACATGCCGTATTTCAGCAGGTAAAGATCGTTGTGGCTGTACGTTTGCTTCAGCTCTTCGTAATTGTCCAGACGCAGCATGCCAATCTGAAATCCCGGAGCCGGAGCTTGTACCCCCAGCCGGATCAGCCTGCCGACCATGTCCGGCTCGCTGCTCCAGGCGCCCGTGGCAAGCTGCCGAAGCGTCTCCGACCGCTCCGTATAGCGGTAGCCCGCCATGCTCGTCTGCAAATCCTGCACTCGTCGTTCCAGGTAACGGAAAGTCCCCGACAGCCTCTCGAATTCGCTGCCCGACTCCGCATCCGGCGTTTTGGCCATATGCTTGAGCAGTCGGTGAATGGGGCCATATATGATGCGGGTAAAGAAAAATCCGGTGAGCAGAACGATGAACAAAATAACGGCGGTAACCGAAAGAATATAATCTTTGACTGCGTTCACTTTGCCGAGCAAGCTCTTGTAATTGACATCCCCGATAAAGATCCAGCCCAGGCTGTCGGACTTGATGTAGAACAGCCGATGGGCGGTTCCGTCTACCTCCGTTTCCACGATTCCCCGAGCGTCGTCCGATTGCAGGATCGACTGGATGGCCGGTAGCTCTGAGAGGTTTGTGTTGATTCTCGTATCGTCCGAATGAGAGATGACAACACCCTGCCGGTTCATAATCATGGACTGGAACGACATGCTCCCGGCTCCGTTCATCATCATCGTCTGAAGCACCCGTTGATCCAAATTCAGGACCATGGCTCCATTCGAGGCTTCGCCATCGCGCGTGCTCATATAGGCGACGGAGATAAGATTGCCGTTAAACGGCTTCGTATCATGCACAAACGACGTAGTCCGGGGAACGAAAATGCTGCCACGCATGGCATTCGTATTTTTCAGCAGGTGAAGAATTTGTTCGTCATAAAAATCGGAAAACGATCTAACCGTCGTCAGCGACGAAAAGGCCAGCTCCTGCCTGGTATTGATTAAATAAACGGAATGCACCATCGGATTTGTAATGGCTAGCTCCGTAAGCTTGGCGCCGATCCTGCCCATCATGCCCGTGTCGAACGTACTGGCGTAAAAGCCTGCCTGAAGATCCGCCGAGGCGTAAGCGTTTGCAAATTGCTGGTATGTCGAGCTAAGCAAAATATTCGCCGTATTATAGGACTGCTCCAGCGAGCGGTCTGTCGATTCCGTCAGTTCGTCCTTCAAGCTTTCGGATACTTTTGACGTTATCGCGAGCGTCAGCGCTGCAAGAATCAATAGACCAACAACCAAATAAGATAAAATAATTCGGACTAACAAGCTTTTTCTGAGCAAAAAGCCGCGAATGGTGTTCATAGGCTCCTCCTCCGTTCTTTTTTTCGTTGTACCCTTCATTATAGAAAGAGGAGAGCTGGCTTTGGAATGCGGTTTTTTAAGGCGAAATGTACGGTTATTTAAGATTTCATACGGAACAGGCATGAGACGGCCCGTCTCATGCCTGTTTCTCTGCCGCTACTCGCCCGCCGCGCTGCGCGGTTCAGCCCTCTCCTCCCGCAGCAGCGTGTCGTTCCGGTATTCCCGGAGCAGAACGGCGTTGCCATTCGATTCGATCTGCTGTACGGCTATTACTTGCGTGCGCCCGTCCCGCAGCGCGACCCGCACCGTGTTCTCGTCCAAGGCATGCACGGCTTCGATCACGCCGTTCGATTCATAAGCCTCGACAACCGTAATGAACCGTCCTGTTCGGCCCTTCGTCCGAATGCCGTAGGTGATTCGTCTCTGGGCTTCGTCTCCCGGGAACGCATCCGCGCCGATCAGACCGATGAACCGGACTGCCGGCACCTTCGACAAATCGATCCTGATCATTGCCTCATGGCCGTGATCGATCGGACTAGTCGGGATCGCGCAAGGATACTCGTTCCCTACGATCGTAACGCGCCCGCCTTCGTAATCCTTGCCGATTCCGCAGCCCATGTCCACATTGACGCATTCATGCGACAGCTCGCTCAGCCGAAGCTTCGCTCCATCGGCCGTCAGGACAAATGCCTCTCCCCAGAACAGCCCTTGCTTGGTCCGCTCCGGGTATCCCTGCTCGGTATACGTTGGCTGGTTGCGCACGCGCAGCGTCAAGGTTTGAACATGTGCGCCGAGCTCTGCGTCGACCTTGCCTTCGCCCAGAATCCATGCTCCGAAACGGCCCTCCGCCACGGTCACGCCATCCGCTTCGACCGTGAATGCCATCGGGATGGTGATGCCATGGTTTTCGGCGGCTCTGCCGACAATCTGCTCCGTCCGCCGCGGCCAGGCGGCATGCACGTCCATCTTGAGCGTGCCGGGCGTATTGTAAGCCGTCCGCGTTCCCCTCAAATCTTCTCCCTCGCCAAAATGGGTCTCAAATCGAGCGACGCTCGTCCCTTCCGCCTCATACCAATGACAATCCGTAATAAACTGGGCATCCGATAGCGGGTTATCCGACCATTGGCTGGTATGCTGCGTATGTGTCAGGCGCTCTGCCTCCAGACCCTTGTGGCCCTTAATCTGGAATAAGCAGTCAAACTGATGCGCTCGCTCTCCCTCCACGTAATCGAACAGGACGATATAATCGTCCGTGACGCCCATGACCCGTTTCTGTCTGACCGGCTCGGTGAACGCCGACAGCTCGCCATATACGGCACCGTCGGGCGTCTCCGGAAGATAGCTGGCGTTCATGGCGCAGCGCTCCTGCAGCGTCTCGTTCTCCCGATATACCATGCCGCCGTACGGAGGATATGCCCATTGAGCGGTCGTCTCTACCGCAGCGGCTTGAATCGCTTGACCGCTGTAGAACAGGGTCCTTCTGGCATCGGCAGGCGTCTGCGTCTTACCGTCGACGACGACCATATTCTTGGTCATGGAGTTCTGCACGTAAAATTTGTACATGAAGTGACCGTAGCCCCACCACACATGCTCCGGATTGAAGAAGCTTCGTCCATAGCGCATAACGGACAACAGACCGGTCCGGTCAAAATGGCCATGTGCGTAACCATGGGAGCCGTAGCGAAGCACCGCTTGAATCTGCTGTCCCGCTTCCCTCCCGGCTGCTTGACTGCGCAGCATGGCAATTCCCACATTGTCGGCGAACGCATTTTCCTTCGCAGCCGAGGACGGGACATCCGGAAGCTCCGCGTGGCCGAATATCGGGTCCGTCTCCTTATTCATCCGAATAACCGAAATATATCCGGGGTCCTTGTAGTAAGCGTAAGCCAAGTCATAGGTCGAGCCGAAATGGACCCCCTCCAGCTTCTTTTCCTCGGAATCGCTAATGCCGAACAGTACGCCTCGTTCATCCAGAAAAGGCAGCGGGGCATCGAACATGTCTTTAATGCGAACGTAGCTTTTGCGATTGCCGCCCCACTTTTTGTTAACCATTCCGAAACGAAATTCGGCATCCTGACCGCCATAGGTGCTGTTCACTTCATCGTTATGCGGAATCGGGAAGTGCTCGTGGAAAATATTCATGCCGAAAGGCAGCAGCGCATGCGCCGTATGGATGTACATGGACGATACCCACGTATTGTAGCTTACCGAGCATTCATGCCACCAGCCGTCGTTGAACAAGCCGCAGCGCAGCTGCTCGATCGACCCGCCAGGTCCCCATACGAATCGCAGCGCACGCTCCATGTCCTGAATCGCGAGAGCGCAATAGAAGGCGCCCGTAATTTCGGACAGCAGCCAGTTGGATATATGACCTCTCCGAATGTGATGATCCAGCATTTCCATATAGAGACGGAAGCAGCTCTCCACGCCCTTGTGCTCCTCCGGCGTCAGAATTCCAGCATCATGGATGATGTCGTACGGAATCGCAAGATGCTGGAAGAAATGTCCCTCCTGCACATAGCTTTGGCTGCAGCCCTTCTTTTTCCTCGGATAACCTGTCTCTTCATCGATAAAATAACGAAGAAATTGCGCCACTTTGTCCGCATACCGCTTTTCTCCGGTCAATGCGTAGGCGTAAGCCGCCGACATGATGTAATGTTCTTCGCTCGTATCGTAGCAGTAATCCCTCTCCGCTACAGGTACAGGCGGCGTTACGACCCATGCTTCGGCATCCGCCAGAATGCGCGCGTAGCCGGGCTGAAAGCAGTCATGGCGGTCGATCAGCGCCTTGCGCTCCGTCCACTGCTCCTTGTTCCAATAAATATACGGGTGAGCGAGCCCGCGCATCGTCTTCAGCTCCACGCGGGCCTCGCTTCCGCCGTCGCCGTTCGCAATGAAGCCAAGGAGGGTCGTTTCGTGGCCTCCAGCCACCATGGCATCATGCATTTGTAAGACAGCGGTCACTTCCCGGCTTGCAAAAGGCTCCAGGATGAACTGCCTTGGCGTCAGCTCCGCATGCAGGGACTCCCAGCCTTCATACTTCTGTCTGACTGCCACGAGCTGCCGGATAGGGGTACAGTTATAGACGCGCATGGTATAGGCGACGGGCTCTCCCGCCTCCCCCGTTTTCCCTCTGACAGCCGCATGGACGAACAGCTTCTCCGCCCGCAAGAGGCGCGCCGATTGAAGCGTGGCATTCCCCTGAAGCTCGAGGCTGCTCAGAAACCGCCAAACATTGGACTTGGCCCCTTCGATCTCGAAGTCTTCCAGCCTGAGCCGCAGCTCGTGATCGCCTGCCCCGGCCAGCGATAGCGAAGCCTGCAGCGTTCTGCCGTCCGCAAAATTCGCTTGGACAGAGAGATGAGAGATGTCATCCTCCGTACGCAAGCCTAACGCAAAGCCGTACCAATCCATCGCATCCAGCGCGGAATCGTTCCCCCGCTCGAAACCGATGGGATACCAGCCCACAGCGTCCTGAGGCATGGGGTATTCGAGCAGAAGCTTATTTTGCAATGGGAATCCTGTTCCGTCCCTCGTTCCGAACAGCTTCCAATCCTTGATCAAATCGATATAAACCTGCATGATTACCTGTCTCCTCCCCGCTCAGTCCGGAGCAGCCCAACGCCGTAAGAATGATCTGCCACCGAAAGTTTTATCCATTCGTTGTCTGCTTTCACCAGCGTCGTTCCGTCCGTTTGGGCAGCAAACTCCAGCTTGGGCTGCCCTCGTTCCTTCGGATGCAGGATAGTCAAAAAACCATCCTTCGCATCGGCGACGGCACGAATATAGTCCATCATGGAAAAACCTGCGTCCCCGCTGTCAAAAAAGCGGGTCGAGCGCCCCTTTTCAAGCCGGATCGAATGAACCGGACCGAGAAACGCCGTCTCCAGATCGACATTGTACGCGCATTGCGAATAAAGCCTCTTCCCCTCGAGCGTGGTATGAGCAGCGGCCACAGGCAGCGTGAAAAGCACCTGCCCATCGAAATCCTCTACCAAGTCGCGGATGACATACAATTCCGGCTGCTTTAGGCAGGAAACATGCCGAATATGGCGGCCCTTCCCTTCAGGATTGGCAATCTCGATCGTAATGCTGTCTATGGATTGTCCCAGCGTGACATTCAACACTCGGCTTGTTCGCGGCCCATCCGCCCATCCGCGCTCCAGGCTGTAAGTTCCAGCAGACAGATTAATCGCGCCGCTGCCTTTCTTGGGAATCTCCGTCAGCATCGTCGCAAATTGCAGGCAGGCGTGGGAGTAGGAGCTGATGTGCCAACTCGTGCTGCTGTCGAAATAGCCCTCGATCCCGGAGTCCATGACAAGAGGAACCGAGTTTTTGTATAAAATGAACGAGCCTTGATCCAGATGGCCGTGCCCGACGGGCTTAGGACTCGACATGATAGCAAAGTAGCTTTGCATCCGGCGCTCCAGCTGCTTCCGAAAAATATAAATGCCCGCGTCGGGAAAGCGGTCCGTAGAACCGAGCCGAAGCGGCTTGGCAGGAAGAAGGACGTCCCCGCAGCTCAACAGGTTTTCCAGCACAATGCCTTCACCCCACAGCTTCTTGAACGGTTTGCCCGCAGCCGTCCACGTCTGGTGCATCCGATCAGCCAATTCGATGTCCAGCTTTGCAACATCCGCCATATAAATCGCGAAGCTGCCGAACTCCTCTCCCCCGGAGAGCGCGTGATCGCCGAATGGAGGCGTACCGATATGGCCGGAGAAGTAGGCGTAGCCCGGCGTCTGCATCTCGATGCTGAAGCCGAACATTCGCGCCAGCGGCGTCGTCTCGAACCAATTTTCCCCCATAACATGATGCAGCACCTTCGCATAACCCGCGAACCGCTCCAGAGCCGCATGGTGGTAGCGAATGGATTCAGGCCAGGACGAATCCGGGTTGACGTTCAGCTCCAGCTGGGCCTTTAATATCGCGTTCGCGTTATACAGCCAAGCATGCCGATTCGGGAAATCGGGCAGCGTCATCATCATAAGGCCGGTTCCGGCGCACATGTCCGTCTGCCAATTGCTGCAGCCCCGCTGAGCCTCGCAAGGCGTCCATTCGGTTCGATCCCGAAGATCCAGCATGTAGTGAAGCAGGTAGGCGATCAATTCGTATAAACGGTCCTTATCTCTGCCCGAGAACACGTCCGCTTGCCTGATCAGGGAGTAACTGACCGCCGCGCTGCTCAGCAGCCTGCCGCCCTGAACAGCTCCGTAGCTATCGCTGCCCTCCGGGCGCAGATTCGTCGTCAGCCAATGCTCGGCGCCTTGACAGAAGTCATGAAACATATACAGCATCTGATTTTTAACCTTGCGGGCATAAGCGGCTTCCCCCGTCATCGCGTATCGGATGGCATCGCACTGCATGGCCAGTTGGAACCTGCCGCCGGGAATTGAGGATTTTCTGTTGAACCGCTGCTCGAAAACGCCAACCTGCCGGCCGGCCTGGTCTAAAAACGTAAGGACGGCTTTCAGCCCCTTCTTCAGCTTGCCGTCCATCTTAGCCTCGAAGGTCAGGGTATACCCGGCTTCGCCGTCGACCTCGAAGGTTTCACCGTACCGCCAGGCGCCTTCATCCTCCCTGGTCGGGTTGCAAATATACAGCGAACGCGGCTGAACGCCCTCTGCAACCTGCGGCATAGTCTGCGAGGATGGATTGGCCGGCTCCAGCCGGCTCCGATCTCCGCCTCCGCAGAAGGGATACTTCTGCTCCCAGTTCATAATGGGATTCCCGCTTCGTATTTCCGGAATCCAGCAGTCCGGCATCTCCTCTCCTTCGTCGAATCCCCCGTTTCGAATGCTCAGACTCCCTCCGCTCGCCGACTGAATGTCCACATTATCAATCCAGACATGACCCAGTCCGCCCTCCTCGTTCTCCTCCGAAGGCAGCACGAATGAAATCGTAGCCTGAACGGCTTCCTTTGGAGTTCTGAAGTTGATGATTTTATCGGTGGAGCTCCATAGATAGAAATGACGATTTAGCTCTTGGTAGTCCGCATTGCCGTCCATGATCATGGCGGCGGCTTTCTCGATATAATCAGAACTATAATGCTCGGATATTCGGATAATCTCCTCGTACTGCCGACCTACAAGCGTGTCGGAAGCGATGACGGCCTTAACCCGCTCCAGTCCCGCTTGATCCAAATAAAGGGAGGCCGATGGGTCCGCATCGGTTCGGAGCACACGGGAATGGCGAAGCTCGCGGAGCCGGTTGAAGCCATTCACGACGGCCAGCGCCAGCGGCTCCTGGTAACCTCCAGCGCTGTACTGGTCCTGCTCTGTCTCCAGCGTACGCAGCGCTTCCCTCAGCCGTCTGCCTGCCGATTCGCAGAAGCTTCCGACCGTCGCCCCGAATGTCGCTTCAGCAAGCAGCTCTTTCGCCATGTCGATGACCAACTCCGATTTGCGAAGAAGCGCTTCTTTGCCGCCGGCAAGCATATCCTGTTGCTCAAACCATTCGAGCGCAGGCTCCAAGCCATATTCCGCAAATACACTGCCTTCCTTAAATGGAGGCGCCATCGTATACCGTCTGGTCGCGAACCTGATCGCTTCTTCTTCTCGTGGCGTATAGAATTCCCGATTTCTCTTAAACGGAAGGCCGTCCTTCCCATCCAGCGCGCGTTGCGCCGCTTGGAGCATCTCCTTTATAGCCAGCTTCGCGCCATCGGTGTAATATCGGCCTCTCGTTTCCAGCAATTCGGCTGCCCGGTTCGCAAGAGCCTGAAGCTTCTCTCTGTTGCCGGTTGCAAGTTCCATCTTTTGCATCGTTCCTTCCTTGTTGTTTCCCCCCATTTTTCCATGTCCGCCTTCTCCGCGTAAGCATAGAAATATAAAGATCGGGTTGAAATATAACGAAAGATCCGACTAAGGCTTAAGCGAACCATTCGTCCAAAAACGTTGGTGCTCAAAATTTGACGATGTTAAGAAAGCGGACTCGCGCCTGTGCTATTTTGGCTGCAGGAGGTGAATTCGCTGCGGCTTTCCTTGCAAACGTTTACACATCTATTGGAGATATGGAGGTTATTCGAAGCATGTTCAACAAAGTATGGAGAAAATCTCTTTCCCTGACGCTGACAGCGCTCTTGACGCTCGGTTTGACAACGGGAGCGGTCCCTGCCGCCTATGCGGCAGAGGAAGCGAATCCCGGCACGGTCGTGGTCAAGCTGAGCCCGACCGATGACGCCAGCGTCAATGCCCACAGCAGCGCCGTCAATACCAACTATGCGTCGGGCACCCTCATTTTGGGCGCCAATCGCCAGTTTATGATGAAATTTGATCTATCCGGCATTACAGATCCCATTACAAGCGCCACGCTAAAGCTTTACAAAACGAATACGAACGCCGCCCAATTCTCGGTATACCGAAGCGAGGCCGACGACTGGTCCGAAGCCTCCATCACGTACGCCACAAGACCCCCGGAGCCGACTGAAGACGATCGGATCGGCGACGCCTGCGGCGAAGGGCTTTGCTTGGCCATCGGGGGAGCCGGGACGCTGGTGCCGATTCGGCTCACGGATACCGTTATCGCGGAAGCCGCCGGCGACAAGCTGCTCTCGCTCGTATTTAAGCGGGACGACATCGCCGCCAGCCCGGGAGCCGACCTCGCTTCGAAGGAACACGCGAATGCGGCTTGGAGGCCGGTTCTGGAAGTTTCGACGCTCCGTCATCTGACCGACGCCGAACGAGTAGCGAACGACAGGAGCAGTCTGCTTGAGCAGTTCAACAATAAGACGGTAACGGACAATCTGCTTCTCCCTGCCGAAGGAGAAACCAATACGGCTATCGCATGGAGCTCCAGTCATCCGGACGTGCTGAGCCATTCAGGGATAGTGACAAGACCGGAGTTCACCGGCTCAGACGTACAAGTGAGCTTGACGGCAACCGTCTCCTTCGGATCAGCAACCGACTCCGCCGTCATGGTTGTCAACGTGCAGAAGCTGCCTACGCCTACGGATGCGCAGCGGGTCGCGCGGGACAAAGAGCTTTTGATTGGCGAATACAACAATATGACCGTCTACGGGGACGTCCATTTACGATCCTTCGGCGGCTACGGCTTCTCCGCTATTGCCTGGTCCTCCTCCCTTCCGGACGTCATCTCGGATGCCGGCGAGGTAACCCGGCCTGCGGCGGACGGGCACGACGCGAACGTTAAGATGAGCGCCGCCATTAGCTTCGGGACCGCATCCGAAACGGTAGTCCTGGGCATGCTCGTCCCCAAACTCGGCGCTAGGACCGATTCTAACGAGAAGTCTTTGGCGGGCATGCTCGAGCTCGCCGCCAAGCTTAAGGAGCAATACGCCATAGGCACAAATCCGGGACAAGTGCCCCAGCCCGCGATGGAGCAATGGGAAACGCGGATTGCAGCTGCGCAGGCTGCCCTAGCCGATCCCGACGGCGATCTCGAATGGGGCAGCAAGCAGCTGCGGGAAGGCGGCATCTCTTTTCTCGGGAGCCTCCTAACCTCTGACCGGATTGTTGACGAAGCCGCAAACAGGCTGGAATTTTCGAGCTACCGGCAAGAACTGCTCTCTCTTGTATGGGAAGCGGAAACGCTGCTGCTCATGGAGCCGGACATGTACACGCAAGCGTCGAAGCAGGCCATCCGGGATCAGATCGATCACGCCAAGGCCGTCTTGAAAGGTACGTACGAGGTCCCGTTTGTCCGTCACCGTGAATTTTACAAGCCGAGACCGGACGAGGACATTCAGTTCGCCATTGAGCACTATTCCAAAGCGTCGCATCCCTATTCGCAGAAATACGGCCTAAAGGAGCTTATCGCCTTATACCCGGACAGCCACATTCTGGCGGATGCCTATCAAACCGTCCGTCTGTATCCGTCGGATGATGCCTTCGTCTGGACTTCGGAGAAAGCATCGGCGCATAACGGAAGCAGCCTCATCTATAGCGAGGGCCGTACCTCATACATGAAGTTCGACCTGTCGGAAGTGGCAGGGAGCGTGAAAAAGGCGGAGCTTCGAGTCACCAACTGGAAAACTGACCGCAACGCGACTCAAGTACACTATGAAGCGAACGATGATTGGGAAGAAAGCACGCTAATGTACCCGACAACCGGCGATCCCGTATTGGGACCGATCGTCGCAACATTTATTCTGGGAGCCAAAGACGCCGCTGGAAATGGATATGCGGATTTGACGACGCCGGTTAGGGTCGAGCTCCTCGGGGATCAAATATTGACGCTCGGCTTCAGCAACGTTCCCGGAACGCGTTGGGCGTCGGAGATTCACTCCAAGGATACGTATAATCCGGATTATCGACCTTATTTGGAGCTTAGTCTGAACCAGATTGTAGATGCCAAGCTGCGGGATAAATTCGACCGCGTCGTCGGCCAAGCGAACGATCTTGCAGAGCATGCCGCCATCGGCTCGGGAGCCTGGCACTATCCGCAAGCGGCTGTCGACGCCGTGAAGGAAAACCTGCTAGAGGCGGAGCAAGCAAAGGCTGAAGGAAATGCTGAGCAAATCGCCGCCGCTCTGGTGCAGGTGTATGACGCCATGAATGCGATGCGGAACGTTCAAGTATGGAGGAGCGAAGCGGAGCCGGAATCCAGCCTTTATTTTACGGAATCGGGTCTGCAAGCGCTAAGGGACAAGATGGAGAGGAACCAAAGCCTGAAGGATAAGTACGAGGAAGCGAAGCAAATCGCGGATGAGCAGTCGCTCGCGGATATTGTGGCGCAGAGACGCTTTCTCGAAGAGGGGGTCGATTACGATGAGATGAACGCCGACTACAAGCTGTGGAGCAACTCCGAATCGTTGAACTTCACGCCTCCGTCCGGAACGGCTTCCATTCAGCTGCAGTTTACGCTCGAGCCCGCGGACAACGAAGCAAGCGGACTCGGCCACGCTTGGGTGGACAGCGTCAAAATATCCCCTGCCGACTCGGCGGATCTGACGATATGGAATGCCGATTTCGAGGAGGGGGAAAACACCCCTGAGCATTGGATGCCAACAGCGGTCAAAGGCAATCCCGTAATGACTTGGGAGGATCGCGCCAACTACAGCAACAACGGCGCCCGCTCCCTCTATATGGAAAACCCGACCTCGAACGATCAAGGCGCATGGACATCCAGTCAATCAATCGCCGTTACGCCGGGACTGTCCCATACGTTAACGTTTGCCGCGAAGCTTGACGGCAAGCTGAAGAACGGGCTGAAAGCCGTCATTACCTACAAAGATGCCGGCGGATCGACATTGGGTTCTGTTACCCTTGCCACGAACCGGAAATCGACGATCGCTCCTCCGTCCAATCTGGCCATTCAAGCGAATGCGCTGGCGTACGCCGTAACCGGGGACATCGTCTATGCCCGCAAAACCAAGGAGCTGGTCGATCTCAAGCTGAACGACTTTCTGCAGGGCGCCGAGCATTGGCTGGTCAAGGATGCCAGGCCGGATAATATCGACGCATATGGCAAGGTGCAGGGCGGCCGCGTGGCCTCCATCCTTGCATCCGCATTAACATTTATCCAAACCGCAGAGGTGTATTCCGAAGCGGAGCATGAAGATTTAATCCGCAAGCTGAACTACTTCATGCTCTTCCTGAATGACGGCAGAGACCGGAACGAGATGGACGATTATACTGTTCAGTTGGGCGCAACCAACTGGGAATCCGACGCCGTGCTCGGAGCCGCCATGCTGGCCATGGTATACCCGGAACTCAACCAATCCAAGCAGTATCTCGCAAACGCCAATCATCTGGTTAAAGCCCAGTTGCAGTATGCCGTAGGCAGCGAGGGGGAATGGCCTGAATCCGTCCGTTACCATTTCGCCGTGCTCCAGCGATTAGCGGCTTACGCCAAAGCTCTGCGCAACCAGACGGGCGAAGACTGGTTCGCGCTGCCTAAGCTGGTGAAAATGTTCGAGTACAATGTGGAAGTCCAGACGCCGGCTTACGCCTATACCGGCGGTTCCATTAATTCGCCGGTTTTTGGCGATGATACGATGACTGGCGGCAATGAATTTTCGCTGTTGGGCATTTATTACGACGAGGTGGCGAGAAGCAACCGGACGCTCGCTTCGCATATGTATCAGACTTGGGAAAAAGCGGACAGCAGACTGCCTGCCAACGGTGTTGAAACCATTCTGCTGGAGAGCTTTTTTGCCCCAATGGATGATGCGCCGCCATATGCGCCGCTTTCGCTTCAATCGACGGATCGGTACAAAGGCGTGGGACTCGTCATGTTCCGCCATCGCTTCGGCACGCCAAAGGAAACGTTTATGTCCATTATGGCCAATAAAACGCCGCTAGGGCACGGCCACTACGATCAAGGCAGCTTCACCTTGTATGCGGGCAGCACGCCATTGGTGCTGGACCCCGGCATTGAAAGCTATTTTGCCGGCACCAAGTCCTGGTATGTAGGCTCCGCCTCGCATGCCACGGTTCAATTCAGAAAAGCCGACAACACCTCTTACCTGAATACGCCGGCTGTCAGCACGAACCATGCTTTTACGTCGAATGAGCACTTGGATACGATATCGCTAACAATCGCCGATCCCAATACCCATTCCACGGGCTCTCAGACGAGGACAATTGCTTATGTGAAGGACGACATGGACGCATTTTTGATCTGGGACCGGATTCAAGGCTCATCGGCCGGGACAATCTGGAACTTGCCCGTCGCATCCTCCGCTTTGTCCGATATTTACGGCAACAAAATAACATCGACCGGCCATTACGGCATAGATCTGGAAACGACCATTCTCCAGCCTACCAATCCGTCAATTACCCAGGAGTGGGGCCGGTCGACGAATATGGTGCCTGCCGTCGACGGCGAGACGAAGCTGGAATACCTTCGCGTGACGAATGATCCGAACCAAAACTATTTAACGGTTCTTTATCCAAAAGCGAAAGGCTCGGAAGGATTGAAAAAAGCCGAAAAGCTTGATATCGGCGCGAGCCCTGTCGACCTTTATGTGCTGGAAACGGCGTCTGGACAGCAGACTTACGCAGCCGTCAACAATAGTGATGAGGCAGAACAAATCGTTCTTCCATCCGTGAAGGCGCTCGTGGATTTGAAGAACGGAACGGTCTACCCCTCCTCGAAGGGCGCTGTAGCCGTGACGGCCGAAGCAGCCAGTCTGACGATATACAAAGCGGTTGAGAAGCAGCCTCCAGGCAATCCCGACGACCATAACAATGGTACGACAGTCAGCGTCAGCCCAGGCGGCAAGGATCTGCTGAACATCGGCCCAGATGGCGCCGTGGATGGCGCAACGCTTAAAAACGCCTTAAAAAATTCCGGAAGCGTGACGATCCGGACGGAAGGAGATACCGTCATCATTCCCGCTTCCGCTCTTGAGGACGCCTCAAAGACGGCGGCTTCGAAGCTGAACATCATCACGGCAAACGGCACCTTTACGCTGCCGCTGGCGGCACTGGATTGGGAGACGCTATCTGCCAAGCTGCAGACACCTGCAATGGAGCTCAGCATTTATGTGAGTGTGGCAAAGGCAGCTGCTGATGTGGAAAATTCGGCCTTAGACGCTATCGCCTCCCTCGGTGCGGAAGCGATGGCGAATGTGATCGACTTCAGCTTGTCCGTCCAAACCGAGGATGGACGATCCGTTGCCATCGACAGCTTTGGCGCCTTGTATGTGGAGCGGAGCATTCCGCTGGCGAAGAAGGCTTCTGCTTCCGCTACGGTCGTCTTGTTCGATCCGGAGAGCAAAAAACTCTCCTTCGTTCCCAACCGTATTGGCGAAAGGGAAGCGGCGTTTTTCCGGCCGGGAAACAGCATCTACACCGTCATCGAATATGGCAAAATATTCGCGGATTTGGAGGGGCATTGGGCCAGAGCGGATATTCAAGCCTTGGCAGGCAAGCTGATTATAAGCGGTTCGACGGCTTCGTCATTCGCCCCTAACCGCAGCATCACCAGAGCTGAATTCGCAGCGCTGCTTGTTCGTTCGTTAGGCTTAACCGTAGGCCGCGAAAACATAACCGGCTTCAGCGATGTTTCAGCCTATCACTGGTATGCCGCGCCTGTTGCGGCAGCTGCAAATGCCGGGATCGTACACGGCTATGAGGACGGAACCTTCCGACCGGATGCTTTCATCACGCGGGAAGAGCTGGCGGCTATGATCATCCGCGTCATGCATTTTGCAGGCAGCCCGGCCGAGGAGCTAAGCCCCGATGAGCAGTCCGAAGCTCTGAGCCGATACATGGACGCGGATCACATTCTCTGGGCGCGGCAAGAGCTGGCACAAGCCGTTCGGTCCGGCATCTTAAACGGAAAAGGAGGCGCCCTGCTTGCTCCACGCTCCCAGGCGACCCGTGCCGAAGCCGCCGTGATGCTTGGACGCTTCCTGAAGAAGACGGGATTTATGGACTGATATTTCAGGGATAGCTTGCCTGTTCGAATTTTTATTTTAAAATAAAACCGGCGGGGCTGGCGAAATACAGCCCAGCTCCGCCGGTGATAAATCCGGACGTTGTCATAACGCCGAATTAATCCTTTATGCCCCTAACCTCTTAGGGGCTTAATGAGTCATGCCATATAAAATAAAGGCTCTACTTATTATTGTACATGCCTCATATGTGCTACAACCGGTGGCGGTTGTGGATTCCGCATAGTATGGGGGCGAATCGTGGATATGCATGACCACCATTCGCCGAAATCGATGTGATACTTATTTGCCTTACTGTTGCCGTACTCTCATTTCCTCCGCGAATTCTATGTCGTAATTCATCAGAATGAAGGCAGGCTCAGAGCCAGCATCGGCACTTATGAATATTTCATCCATATATCCCTCGACTAAGAAGCGATTCACACGGAGAGATTGCAGATCCATTCTCACAATCTCGGTATACAGGTTCTCCCTTGCAAGCTCACCCGTCTCTTGAAGCAAGTATCGATCATTCTCGTTGCTGTGCAGCAAAAAGTACAGTTCGTCCCCCTGCCTCATAAGCTTGCCAATGTCCGCATAATTTTGCCGAAAGACCGTCTTCACTTCATTTCGCTTCCAATCGATTCCAAGAATGCGATAGCCCTGCACAAGGTAAAAGATATCCGTCGCTTCGTCAATGATCAGACTATTCTCTCCTTGGGTCGTGCGATCATAGAGGCCATCGGGCTCGGAACGCGGAAACGCTGCCGAGCTAAGCCATTTTCCTTGCCGGTCAAAACGTTCTAATCGGCGGTCAAGCAACACCAAGACCTCGTCTTTATAGGAAAAAATCCGCACCTCTGCGATCGCGTTTTCATTATAACCGATGTAGGATGAACGATATTCCCGCTTCCCCTCATTGTATTGATATAAATATCCATGAAGATAGTACCATGTGAGGCCGCTTTGCCGATCTTGATACCACTCTTGCGGGCGAAAATGCTCAAACGTCGTCTTTTTCAAACCGGCTGTAGATTGAAACGCTTGCGGCTTCGCGCTTAGCAGCTTCATGGCCATGTCTGTAGTATAGCGGTAGACAGTTGAATCAATATGCAATTGCTCTCCTTCAAGCGTAAGCTGGTAAGGAACTGCAACCTCGAGCGTTGTCTCGATCTCCAGCTTATCATTCAGCATGAGCACCCGGGAGCCTTCCGTATCCGCAACGATCCACCCATCTTTTACACGAACAAAATCTCTCGCGCCGCGACCAGAAAACCCTTCTCCAGTAGTAACAGAGACCGTTATCGGCAACACGCCGATTTTTAGAAGCTCGTTATCTTTGTATTCGTAGAAGTGCTGGTCAACGAGCACATACCACCTGGACCCGAGCTTTCGGTATGTTTTTGCAAACCCATAATCTGAATCTTGATGGATCTCGTCGACAGCCTCCTTAATCTCTCTTGGAACTGAAGCGTTTGTATTATCCTCCTCAAAGCTCCATTCCAGGACATCGTGACTGACCCAATCAAAGGAATGGGGCGGTCGATTTTCTTGTTTAACCGTGAAATTGCTTAAAGAGGATGCCCAGAGCGCTTCCGGGTTCGAATCCTCGGTATGAATAAGATCATGCCAGGAGATATATTTGGTTTCTCCATTGACTTCGAATTCCATCAGTGAACCTTTAGTTGTTACTAACCTTGCACCTTGGGTTGAAAATTGCGTGTATATGGGCGGGTTCAGTTCTTTCGTGTCCCCGTCCTTATATTGAATCACTTCCAAACCGTTAGGCGAAGCGTACGTGAATGTATGAGGATTCAGCGCTTGCCAATCTTTTTGCCACAATCTTGGCTCTGCTCGAAGCAAGGAACGCACGCCATGATTAATAAACGTCAATACTTCCTGCCCGTCCTGACTGCGGAAACGTCCCAGAATCTGCGGGAATTCCTCCAAAAAGCTCACCTGTCTGGCGTCAAGCAATTCATAATCGGTATAGCGCCACGCAGCATAATTAGGTTCTTGGATATAAACAATAACGCCCTGCTCGTCACTGAAAGAGTATACGGATATATTTTGAAACGATTGGCTCTTAGAGAAGTAACGCAAGCCTTGTGTCTTGGCCGGCATTTTGATTTCAGCACCATTCATGAATTCCCTATCCAAGGATACCCACTCCATGCGGGAAGGATCAAAAAGCTGCTCCGAGAAACCAGATCCGTTGAGCGCCTTAACGAAAAATAGTCGAGGCTCCTCTGCAGCCGTCATGGTAAGCACCTCTTGCGGTCCAAAAAATAATTCCTGCCGAGCAATGACAGTTGGCTTAGGCTCTATACGAATAGCCATCCAATCTCCTCGATGCCCCTCCTCCCCAGAACCCTCCTCTATTAGCTGAGTCGCAATGAGCAGATATTCTCCATTCAGCCAAGCCTGCGCAGACATCGGTTTTTTCCATTCGTACAGCACTTCCTTGCCTGCGTCTTCCGAAACGTAGTTAAGTTGAAGATTCTCCACATAAATCGTTTGTTGACCTTGCTTCCACAGCACCTGCGGCTCCTTCAGGTCAGTTGAAAATTCACCTTCCAGAGGCTTCCACGTTTCTTCTGCATCAAGCGATTGGACTGAAGGTGTCGGCACCACAGCAACGGGCAACTGGTCATCCTTCTTATTCATAATTAAAAGAAACAAAATAATGAAGATGGTAATAACAATCAAACTGCTTACGACGATGAAAGAGCGACTGCGCCGCTTCATGACATCCACCCCTTTTATCCATCCCAAAATAGACGCATGCATTAGACGTATTAAATTGGGAAAAGTTTCAAAAAGAAGCGAATATCTGAAAATTATCAATTCCTCGCTGCTTTCATTTCAAATCGTTGCTTTGCCGTCCCTCCCTCAGCAGCGCAGTTCCTTTTAGGCCGAATCGCTTGTATGTATTCCCTTCATTACAAAAGGGAAATTACATTTTACCCAGGTAATATTGATTTTTTATTTTTACCCGGGTATAATTGTGGCGAGCTGAGAGGAGGCCAGTATGAGTAATACCCTAACACAGTTTTACTGCACGGCATTTTTGGATGTAGCGGTCGTCGCCAGTGGTTCCTTACAGCACGTTGTTGCTGCAGTGAAGGATACTCTGAGTGACAGAGAGCTCACACAGCTGCTTGTATTTGACGACTCCACGGGCAAGCCTATAGATGTTGATTTTCGCGGAAAAATAGATGATGTGCTTAAACAGTTTGGAGACTCATCCGGCACAGAAGTGAATCAACAAACTACACGGCGGGTCGGCCGACCCAAGCTGGGTGTCGTATCCGGTGAAGTAACGTTATTGCCTCGGCATTGGGAATGGCTCAAGAGTCAGCCTGGAGGGGCGTCGGTAACCTTGCGAAAACTCATCGATGAAGCCCGCCGTGCTGGAGAACAGCAGAGCACGATCCAAGAGTCACAAGAAGCAGCCTATAACTTTATGACAGCTATGGCCGGGGACTTCAATCAATACGAGGAAGCTCTGCGAGCACTGTATGCCGGTGATTTGGATCGCTTTTACCATTATATCGATGACTGGGTACCCGATATTAGAAACCATATCAAGAAATTAGCAGCCAGAGCATTTCCTGAAGAGAATTTAGAAAAGTAAGATATGCGGGACCATAGGATCCAGCCTATTCAGAACTTCCGATATCGAATGAATCGAAGGAGAACATAACCATGAACATTCTAAAAGCTAACGGTGTTGAGTTGGCCTATGATAGTTTCGGCAACGAACATGATGAGGCTGTTATCCTGATCGCCGGGCTTGGAACCCAGATGATCCGCTGGACGGTACCATTTTGTGAACTACTGGCGACGCGGGGTTTTCGGGTGATCCGCTTTGACAATCGCGATGCAGGATGCTCAACCCATTTTAGCCATTATCGAACGTTGGATTTTGACGCATTAGCGACTGCTCTCATGTCCGGGCAGCGACCGGACATCCCATACACGCTCGATGACATGGCAGGGGACGCTATTGGACTGCTCGACGCCCTTTCCATCGACCGGGCCCATTTCGTTGGCAGGTCAATGGGCGGCATGATCGCCCAGCTTGCAGCCAGTGAGTATCCTGAACGGGTTTTATCACTCACTTCCATTATGTCTAGCTCCGGTAATCCCACTCTTCCGCAAGCCTCCCCGGATGTCATGGCGATGATGACGAAACCGGCACCGAATCCCTTCGAGGATGAAAAGGGATATTTGGCTCACAGCCTGTCTTTTGCCAAACGCATCGCCGGCACTGGCTATCCGTTTGAAGAAGACGCTTATCGGGAGCTCATTCTGGAGGAAGTCCAAAGAGCCTACGATCCAGGCAGTGTCGGACGACAAATTGCCGCGATCGCTGTCTCAGGTGACCGTCGCCCGCGGCTGGCTACCATAAAAGCGCCGGCACTTGTCATTCATGGGGTGGACGATCCCCTGTTCGTCCCGGCGTGTGGCGAGGACACGGCTTCTGCGATCCCGGGCGCCGAGCTGATGTTGGTTGACGGCATGGGGCATGACCTTCCGCATCAACTATACAAAGTAACCGCTGATGCCATAATACGAACGGCTCGTCGCCATTGACAAGCGTTTCCTCATTATAAAACCAGCCCCAGCCATGGACTGGCAAATAAAGTCCTGGACCGGGGCCGGTTTATTGAACTCATCTTCTACTTTTACTCATTACTTTAGTCCTCGAATACCCTTGTAGACAGATTCGCACAGCTCCGTTGTAAACCTGCCCGACATTCCTTCAAGCGCCGTATTGGTGAACGCTACAACACTAAGCTCCTCACTCGGATCAACAAACCAGGAGTGACCATAGGTGCCGCCCATCCGCCACGTTCCCGGCGATTCAGGTGTATGGGCGTCCACTGGGTCTTTAAGCAGCGTGAAACCAAGTCCAAAGCCTCTCCCCGGCCAATAGGGCATGACAAGATTACCAATTTGATTGGTAGTCATTTCTGTGACAAGAGCCCTCGGTAGAATCGGATCTCCTCCCTGCCGTAAAGCCTCCAGCAGTTTAAGAAAGTCTCCTGCGCTTCCAATCATGCCAGCTCCTCCCGAAGGGTAAGCTGTCTTATCGGTAAACCTGCCCGGTGAAAGCAGGAATCCTGCCGTCCCCTCCACGAAAGGAACGGTATCAAAATCTTGCAAGCGCCGGGGCTCTCCAGCGCTGTCTGCGTAAGCCGTGGTCAATCTGTCCGTGTCCACAGCCTTGAAATCCGTGTCCATCATGGAAAGCGGATGAGTGACAAGCTTTCGTACAGCTTCAGTTAACGGCTTTCCCGTTACCTTTTGGATGACCGCTCCGAGCACGTCTGTTGCTATGGAATACCTCCACATTCTCCCTGGCTCATTAAGGAGCGGAACAGAAGCAAGTCTTTGCAGATTCTCTTCAAGTGTAATTCCTGCCATATCCATGCCGTCCGATATCCCGGCAAGCTCATAAGTTCCCTTTTCTTCCTGGAAGAAACGGTAAGTTAAGCCTGCGGTATGCGTCATCAGATGGTGTACGGTCATGGTAACATGCTGTCCGTTTGGCAGCTTGGGACGAAAGGTGGGCAACCATTTTTCCACCGAATCGTTTAACTGCAATCTCCCTTGCGAAATCAATACTAAAGCTGCCGTCGACACGATCGGCTTGGTTACCGAAGCATATCTAAACAAAGCATTTTCCTGCATCGGCCGTTTCTGCTCGCGATCGGCCCAACCGGCAGGCCTGCTGTAAACGAGGTTTCCGCCTAATGCAATTTGGACCACGGCACCCACGATCCTTTTTTCCTCAAGTGTGCGCTCAATTACCTCATTGACGTTTTTATGCAGCAATTCCAGATCTATAGTTCCCATGCTTCCTGTCCTTTCCTTCTGTAATTTACTTGATTATTTATAGCAAGTGTGTTTATTATATAAATAATTTCTGCCGCCTTACATAAAAGAAACAAGTTAGATCAATCCATTTTCGATGAGTATAAAGGCATTCATAACAAATAACTTTGAAATTAAAGGAGGACGATTTTCTTGGACGAAATCGATAAAGACATCCTGCTCCATTTGCAGAACCAGGCGAGATTATCAATGACAGAATTAGGAAAGCTGGTGGGACTGTCTCAGCCAGCCGTAACTGAACGTGTAAAACGCATGGAGGAAAAGGGGGTTATCGAGGAATACCGAACCGTCATTTCTTCGCAAAAAGTGGGTAAGCCATGCACAGCCTATGTGCTTGTCCGAACCCGTAATTGCTATCCCTTCCTTGATTTTTGTCGTTCATCACCGGAGGTCATGGAATGTTACCGGATAAGCGGAGAGCATAATTATTTATTGAAGGTCCTCACGGAAACGACCCAGGGGCTGGAGGAATTTGAAAACCGATGTGATTCATACGGAACCTATACGACTTTAATTGTAATGTCTTCACCGATCGCATATAAAAATCTCATTGGAGAAACGGATTTGCTCGCATAAATGTATTTCTGCAATTCCCAAAAAAATGAATGCGCCATATAGCGGATTCATTTTTTTGCTTATGTTATACATGCTCGTGGATTCCTTTACGAAGGAAAGCCATGCTTTTTAGCTAGCCAAGCCGCAAGCAAAGAGGGAAGCAGCAGGATGATTACTGCCCCGGGAAGGAGTCCGGCTCCAAGCCGTTCGAGAACAAACCCGCCCATAATGCCTCCGCCGCCGATTGCCACATTCCATGCGGTAACCAGCATCGATTGGGCTATATCTGCGCTTTTCCCCCCTGCTTGTGCTATTGCTGTTTGCAGTAACGTGGCTGCCCCGCCAAACGTAATTCCCCACACTGTAACACCAAAAATGATAATTGCAGGTTGATTCATTCCGATTCCCATGGCTGCAGAAGCCACAGCAAACCCTGTGATGCTGATGAGAACCAGTATTCTTAGAAAACGGTCAATCAGTATGCCTATCACCCAAATGCCAACAACCGAGGTCATTCCGAAAATAAGTAGAACCAAATCCACTCGCTGAGCAAACGCGGTTTTCGCAAGATATGGTGCAATATAAGTGTACAACATATTATGAGCGAGTACCCAAGCCAAAACGACGAATAAAATCGTCCGCACACCAGGCATCATGAACACCCTGTAAAAAGGGAGTTGATCCCCGACAGGCTCGCCTGCATAATCCGGCACCTTCCAGAGCACCCAGCCAATAAGGGCAACAGTCAGTAAAGATACAGCTCCAAAAATGAGACGCCACCCTGTATATGTTCCGAAAAAAGTGCCAAGCGGAACGCCCAGCGCCAATGCCAGCGGGGTGCCGACCATGGCCACAGCCATCGCTTTTCCTTTCAGCGAATCAGGCACCATGCGCCGTGCATAACCGGCCGTCATCCCCCATAGAACACCGGCCGAGACACCGGCGAAGAAACGCGCGACAAGCGTCAGCACATAAACGGAAGATAACGCGGTGATGGTGTTAAATACAAGAAAGCCGATGATGCACAACAGCAGAAGCGGTCGGCGCCTCCACCCACGGGTAGCCGTTGTCAAAGGAATGGCGGCCAGTAGAGATCCAACCGCATAAAGAGTGACCAATTGTCCGGCAAGAGCTTCACTGACCCCAAGATCCTGTGAAATTTGCGGGAGTAATCCGGCAGGCAGGCTTTCCGTAAGAATGCAGATGAAGCCCGCCATGGCTAAAGCCAGCAATCCGGCCCACGGAAGACGGCTAGAAGACAACACAGCATTTGTACCGTCTTTACTTATAAGAGCAGTGTCTGAATTCACGAAAAAAATCTCCTTTATTTATTTTTTGCCGCTTAAAAATGCTTTGGCTTTCGTATAAGCATATATAAATAACACGTTTGTTTACATGGATGATTAAATGAGGATGAAGTGAATTAAGCCGAAACTGCTGTTATTTTTATAGAAATTCCGTTATTTTAAAGGCCGCAAAGTGTGGACATGCAATAGGTTTGCCGCTTATCCCCATCCATTAAAGTCTAGGATGAGAATAACTCGTGTACAGATGAATTCCCTAATCGGCTGTCGTCTATAATAAACGAAGGTATAATTGAACAGCAATTAATTTGACGAAGAGGAGTTTTGAACATGGCATTAACGTCCGCTTTCACGAGCTTCAACCTTCCTGTAAAAGACAAAGAGCAATCGAAAGCATTCTTCACTGGACTCGGATTCGAGCTCAACCTGCAATTCCCCGAGAACGAAAATTCGGTAGCCATCGTGATCGGCCACAACTTGCAGGTCATGCTGATTAATCAAGCATTCTTTATTACGCTCACCGAGAAGGAAACCGTCGATACGAGCAAGTATGCTCAGATGACGATCGCATTGGCCTTCGAGAGCCGGGAAAAGGTCGATGAAATCGTGAATACCGCAGTCTCCATGGGCGGTAAATTGCACGCTGAACCTGAAGATTACGGGTTCATGTATCATTGGGGCTTCGTGGACCTGGACGGCCATCTGTGGGCCATTAACTACATGAACATGGATGCGGAACAAGGTTAAGTCTAACGGAGAGCACGCTCGTACCAGGGATCAGAAAAAAGGCGCCGGGCAGCATCTTGCCCGGCGTCTTCTTCGCGATGTCCACTTCCATTTTCATAGAGTTGTACTATTTGCTTTTTGAATTCGGTAAAAATAAAAAACAACTATCTATTAGGCTGACAATTTTATAAGTACTGTCATAAAACAACCCTATTCCGAAGAATAGGATTGTTTTATGCTGAAGTTTTAGAACGATTACCGGCTAAATTTCCAGTTAATTGAAGGTTACCTTATCTATTCTTGTAAAGCCATTGCCTTGACATAAGAGCCATCTGCATTTTCAATTGCAAGAGCATGGGAAACACTTATGTCTTTAAGTTTGTATACGGCGCTTCCTTTTTCGTAAAAATTGGAATTTCTATCTTTGTTAGACTGAGTTTCGTAAGTTGCATAATTTCCCATACGCCCGAGTTCCTCTTCAATTTCCTGAACGGTTTCCTCTGTACCTGTATATAAAACACCATCCTAGCGCACCATTGCCTGGGATGCAAAGCTGCCGTCATTTGAGGTTGCAGAACAACCACTTGGAAGTAATAGCGTTACAGCTAAAATTGTAACTATCATTTTATTCATTTCACAATTAACGCATCTCCTCTCCCAGCTATTTTGTTCTTTAAACTTAGAACGAATTCAAAAGCAGTCATGTTTCATTTTGAAAAGAATGTAAATCTGAGTTCTTGATCCTAATCAACTCATTTCAATATAGCAACTAAGGAAAAATCATAAAGTCAATTGTATAAAGGCACGAAATGGGCATAAGATGGTTGACATAGTTATCCGAGTAGATTTACTCATGAACACATACTTATGTAATATTCAGAAAGCAGGCTGACATTATGAATGAATATCGAATAAAGGGCTTATCCTGCTTAGGCTTCGCTTAACTTAAAGCAGACAATTGGAGCACGGAGAAGGAGCCAAACTGAGCTATAACTCCGGGAAACTGGTGATTGATGCAGAAAGTCTCGCTCTCTTATGCATTTGCATCATTAATCGAGACCACTCCTGATTTACCTACGGAACGAAGGAATACCCCAAGTACCCGAAGAAGAACTTCGGCTCGTGCTCCTAGTTTGTATCCTCCCTTAGTTGAACGAAAAAAAGCATCTTTATATACTAAAAGTGAGACCTTTACATCTAAAGTAATTTTCAGCTTGTTTCATTCTTTTCCAATATACTCAACAAAAAGTTCATAACGTCTCTTTAACCATTCAAATTGACCTACTCATGATGTTGGCAATTATTCATGTATGAGTGATTCGGTAGGACGTACAATTTTTTTTTGAAAATATCCCAACCTTTATTTCGCCTGGCACACTATTTAATTGTCAGGAATTACAGATGCAACTACTGAGGCAAAAGATGAATTCAATCGGGAAGAACGGAAAAGAAGTGGAAGCGCTCCGGAGCTATGTCAAACCGATTTTCGGTTTTGCGTTGAACCGGCTCAAGCAGCGGGCGGAGGCGGAGGATCTGGCTCAGGAGATTATGCTGCAATTGTTGAAATCCTTCTCCGGGGTGCGGGACATTAGATGCCTTGAGGCCTACGTCTGGACCGTTGCCCGATACACTTGGGTGAATTGGTTGAAAAAGCGTGCGCACGCTCCCCGA
This sequence comes from Paenibacillus sp. SY21-1, assembly GCF_005222705.1. Taxonomy (GTDB): domain Bacteria; phylum Bacillota; class Bacilli; order Paenibacillales; family Paenibacillaceae; genus Pristimantibacillus. Next base: position 58,043 of record NZ_STGF01000024.1, read on the forward strand.
GCGATCGAAATCAACGGCATGTCCGAACTGTCGGCCGCCCCTTCCCGGGAGCCGCTTGATCGGCTGCTGGTAACCGAAGCTTACCGCGAGCTGCGCCGGGAAGTCGCGTTTCTGTCCGACATCCATCGCCGGATCGTGGTCATGCATTACTACGACGAGCTTAAAATCGGCGATATCGCGATTGCTCTGAACATTCCTGTCAACACGGTGAAGTGGCATTTGAGCGAGGCCAAAAAGGAGTTAAGGAAAGGGATGAACCGTATGCGTGCAGCAGGAACTTTGAGTGTCAATCCGGTCAGCATGGGGGAAATGGGCCATTCCGGTTCGGCCGGCAGACTGGGCGAAACCAACGATTTTCTAGGACGCGCCTTGGCGCAAAATATCATATACGCAGCCTATCACAAGGCGCGTACCGTACATCAAATCGCGGAGGAGCTCGGAATGCCGCCGTCTTTGCTGGAAGGCGAAGTCCGGCACCTGGCCGATTACAATTTTCTCATCCAAATTTCTCCCGGCAAATATCAAAGCAATACCGTCGTCTGGGACCTCTTCGAGTTGGCCGTAGCCGGTCATCAGTTTTGGCAGGATTGCGCCGCCGAAGTGGCAGATGTTCATTTCGACACGTTAATGCAAGTTCGCCGGCAAGTCGAGAATAGCGGAGTGTACATTCCGGACGGCGACTATAACTTCCTGCTCTGGACCTTGCTGCCCAAGAACGTCGAGGAGCAATCTAGGCGGAGCATGCCGGCGGGCGACAGCTTCGATGAGGTCGCACCAATGCGAAAGGACGGAGGGCAGTATATTGCCTATGCGGCGTTGAACCGGAGCCGCTATACCGATCCGGGTTTTGATTTGAGTAGTTACGTCACCTTCGGTCCGTCGCTCCGCTACGTCGAAGACACTCCCTTATACTTGTGGCAATTCAATACGTACTGGAGCGATCGCCAGGTGGATTGGCGTTTCCTGGAATACCGGAATGTCGAGATTTGTCATGCGTTCCAACAAGGGGAACTGCCCGACAACGAAGAGAACAGCGAGCAATATTCGTTCTTGCTGGAGAAGGGGTACATCCGCAAGACGGAGGAGGGGTACAAGTTCAATGCGGTTTGGATCGACTCTCCGCAAACGTTGGATCAGTTGAACCAAGCAATGCCGGATTTGTCCGCTCTGTATGCGCCTGCTGTCGGCAAGCTCTACGATAAAATGCTTAAGCTGTTCCTGCAAAATCAGCCGAAGCATTTGGAGCCACAGCTTGCTTACATGGTGAGAGGCAATACTGGCGGAGGCCGGCTGGTCGCTTATATTTTGAAGCATTTGATCGATAACGGGAAGCTGAAACCGCCGTTGCCGCACCAGCAGAAGACGATTTCAACCTGGATGGGGCCGGTCAAGTAAGTCCGTTCGGAAATGTATACGAAGAATGGCCGTTCCAGGGTGATGACCATTTTCACACAAAACTCTGTCTGTCCAACGAAGTGATCAGGTCATCGTTATTGCGCCACGCCCCCCTCCTGAACGTATGAAAATGAATTAAAAACAACCCATGACGCATGTGCGTCATGGGTTGTTTTTAATTGCGATCGTATCTGTCGGAGTTCTCCTTTATCTGACGATTTTTAACCTTTCTTGTCCGCAACCAACCGTGAGAGGCCAGATGCTTCACATACTCAGCAGATCTATTCAGCAAAACTGCCCGTTAGCTCAATGAAGCAGCGCAGTCTAATACTTTATTTTCTTCTGACAAAATAATATTAAACCACCCATTCCCCTACTCCACCGTCACGCTTTTCGCCAAATTCCGCGGCTTATCTACGTCATGCTCCAGCGCCAGGGAGGCGTAGTAGGAGATCAGTTGTAGCGGAATGACGGACAGTGCAGGCGACAGAATCGGCAGCGTCTTCGGAATGGCGAACAGCTCGTCGACGGATTTGCCTACCTCTTCCTCCGAACCGGAGTTAGCGATGCCGATGACATGGGCGCCGCGCGCCTTGACTTCCTTAATGTTGCTGAGCGTCTTCTCGTACAGCTCCTCCTGCGTAACCAAGGCGATAACCGGGATACCATCCTCGATCAGCGCCAGCGTGCCATGCTTCAGCTCGCCCGCCGCATACGCCTCGGAGTGGATATAAGAAATTTCCTTCAGCTTCAGCGAGCCCTCCTGCGCGACGGCATAGTCGACACCGCGGCCGATGAAGAACAGATGCTTATGCGTCGAGATCGATTCGGCTAGCTGCTTCAATACCGGCGCTTGCGTCAAAATATGCTCAACTTGAGCCGGAAGCTCATGCAAGGCTGCAATGACTTCTTCGATATAAGCCGAATCCTTTGTTCCCAATACGCCTGCCAAATGCAAGCCGAACAGATAAAAAGCGATCAGCTGCGAAGTGTAAGCTTTCGTCGAAGCGACGGCGATTTCCAGACCCGCCCATGTAATCAGGACATGATCGGCTTCGCGCGCTACCGAGCTGCCCACTACGTTCGTAATCGCCAGGACGCGTGCGCCATTACGCTTCGCTTCACGCAGCGCGGCCAGTGTGTCGGCCGTCTCGCCCGATTGGCTGACAACGATAACGAGCGTGTCTGGCGTAATGATCGGGGAGCGGTAACGGTACTCGGACGCGACATCGTTTTCGACCGGAATACGGGCCAGGTTCTCAATAACTGTTTTGCCTACCAACCCTGCATGATAAGCCGTTCCGCACGCCACGATATGCACCTTGCGAATCGATTTGATGTAGTCGGCCGTCATGCCCAGCTCCTTCAAATCGACAGCTTTATTGTCTGGCGTAATGCGGCTCATCATCGTATCACGGTAAGCCTTCGGCTGCTCATAAACCTCTTTCAGCATAAAATGATCGAAACCGGCTTTCTCCGCAGTAACCAGATCCCAATCGACATGGAATATTTGCTTGGAAATAGATTCGCCTTCAGTCGTCATAACTTCGACACTGCTGCGTGTCAGAACGGCCATTTCGCCGTCGTTCAAAATATATACATCGCGTGTATGCTCAAGAATCGCCGGAATGTCGGAGCCGATAAAATTCTCGCCTTCGCCGATGCCGATAACAAGCGGGCTTGCGTAACGTACCGCAACGAGCAGATCCGGCTCATGCTCCGTCAGAACGCCCAGCGCGAATGCACCGCGCATCCGCTTCACCGCGCGTTGTACCGCTTCAACCAGATTGCCCTGATACTCATCCGCCACCAAATGGGAAATAACCTCTGTATCCGTCTCCGACACAAAAATATGCCCTTTTGCGGAAAGCTCTTCCTTCAGGTTCAGGTAGTTTTCGACAATGCCGTTATGCACAACGGAGAACTTGGCTGTCGTATCCGTATGCGGATGCGAGTTCACGTCCGACGGTTTGCCGTGGGTAGCCCAGCGCGTATGGCCGATGCCTACAGAGCCCTCAAGCGGCTCTTGGTTCAGCAAGCCTTCCAGGTTCGCCAAACGCCCCTTGGATTTGGTTACTTCAAGCCCATTTTTCGTAAAAACCGCTATCCCAGCCGAGTCATAGCCACGGTATTCGAGCTTCTTCAAGCCCTCGATCAAAATATCCTGAGAGTCGCGTTTTCCGATATATCCAACAATTCCACACATAATTTAATAAGCCTCCGATTGGGTTATATTTCCCATGTGCACCGGATAGCCGCCTGCGTGGCATGCGCCTTTAAAGTTATGATGCAATCTTCCCTCGTAATACGTACAGGAATCTGCAATGCAACTCCTCTGCCCATGCCCGCCCGCTGGCGGCCTTCTGGACATACGGGAGCAACCAAGCCGCTATCTAGCCCGGCTCAGTCTTTCATGCAGCCCGCCGCACGTTTGTCGACCCGGTCGCCCGGATGTTTTGCGTTGCGGCTATCGGTTGGCTTGCTGTTACCGGAAGGTCCCCGCCGAATCATTCGAACACCTTCACCTCGTCAGCTTGCCGTATGCCGTCATTCCCCGCCTCATCTGCCAAGCGTTGAACAACCGGTCATCACGCAAGCTCTGGCGCTTCTGTTGCCGGTCTAACCTCTATCCTCGCTTTCCTTCCTGAATCATACTTCCTATCATATTCATTTTCATAACACTGTGCAACCCGTATCGTCAAAAAAGCGCCGAAAGCCCGCGCAATATCACGACTTTCGACATTTACCGCTTTCATATTCCCCCATTCGACAGCTATTGAATCATGAAGCTTTTTCCATCAGTATCAATGGGAGCCGCCAAAGCGGATGCCTGCCAGTTAACAAAAAACAGCCTGCGCCGTCCTAAGGACAACGCAAGCCTCATGCGTCTCAATCCATTCCGTTCCTATAATAAAAGATTATAATGCCCTCTCAAGCCGAAGTCCGACTCTTTTACCTGTATAAAATAAGACTCATGCTCGTCAAGCTTTTAGCCCAGCTGGCTTTTGACCACGCTTGCGATTTGCTCGACGTAAGCTTCAACCTGCTCTTTGTCCGGCCCTTCGGCCATAACGCGGATCAGCGATTCCGTGCCCGATGGGCGAACCAGCACGCGTCCATTATCTCCCAGCTCAGCCTCTACCTGCCTTACAGCCGCTTCAATTGCCGTATTGCCCTGGTAAAGGCTTTTGTCGGCCACTCGAACATTGACCAGCTTTTGCGGATATTTGCGCATAAGCCCTTTGAGCTCGCTCAGCTTCTTGCCGGAGGCTGCCAACGTATCCACAAGCTGCAATGCCGTAAGAATGCCGTCGCCCGTCGTAATATGATCGAGAAAAATAACATGCCCCGACTGTTCGCCGCCCAGATTGAAGCCGCCGCGTCGCATTTCCTCCATCACGTAGCGGTCGCCTACTGCCGTCTGCGCGGCTTTCAGCCCAAGCTGCTCTGTGCCCTTGAAGAAGCCGATGTTGGCCATAACCGTTGTGACGATCGTATCCTGGTTCAGCTTGCCGGCGCGTTTCATTGCATCGCCAATAATGCAGAGAATGAAATCGCCATCTACCTCTTCTCCATTCTCATCAATCGCGATAAGCCGGTCGGCGTCGCCGTCGAACGACAAACCGAGGTCGGCGCCGACAGCCAGCACCTGCTCGCGCAAATATTCCGGATGCGTCGAACCGACGCCCGCGTTAATGTTCAAGCCGTCAGGCTCGGCGCCAACCGTAACGATATCCGCGCCAAGCTCGCGAAAAATCGCCGGAGCCAGCTCGTAGGCCGCGCCGTTTGCGCAATCGAGCACTATTTTAAGACCGTTGAACTCGCCCTTGATCGTCGTCCGCAAATAATCGAGATAACGCTGCTTCGCGCCTTCATCGCTGGTCACGGTGCCGATGCTTCCGCCCTCCGGTCGAGGGAGCGAATCCGTCACATCATCGATTAAACGCTCGATTTCGAGCTCCGTATCATCGGACAGCTTAAATCCGTCGCCGGCAAAAAACTTAATGCCGTTATCCTCCACAGGATTATGCGAAGCTGAAATCATAACACCGGCATCAGCGCCAAGCGCTTTGGTCGTGTAAGCGACTGCAGGAGTCGACACGACACCAAGTCGTACGACGCTTGCGCCAATCGACAGCAAGCCTGCAATCAGCGCAGCTTCCAGCATAGGCCCGGAAATTCTTGTATCAAGGCCGATTACGACCTTTGGCTTCTGTGCCGTTCTCGTCAGCACGTAGCCGCCGCAGCGGCCAATTTTATAAGCAAGCTCCGGCGTAAGCTCACGATTGGCTACGCCGCGCACACCGTCTGTTCCGAAATATTTCCCCATTGGTTCAAATGCTCCTTTGTCATCAGTTCGTTAGCTGGTTCTCTCTCTCATAAATATTACGAAGGCGGTGTATTGGTGTTAGAATTTCCAGAGCCGCTGCCTGGGTCACTGTCCGGGTCATCCGGAGCGTCGGTAGCTCCCCCCGGCTCCGTCGTCGGGGTAGCCGACACTTCCTCTGCGTCTTCGTCATTGCCGCTGCCGGCTGTTTCATCGACAGTCAGCTTAACGGTCGCCGTGAGCTTCTCTCCGTCCTCAAGCACGATGTCGACATATTCAGGAACATCGACAACGAGAGGTACGGTATGCTCCCCGGCAGCCAGTCCCTCCAGATTGACGCTTAATCGGATATCCGAGGACTGCAGCTTGGAGAGCACCGTCGCCGCACCGCTCACCGTCAACGTGTATTTGCCTTCCGCCGGCGTGCTGATTACTGCGTTTGAGCCAGTGCTCACGCCCTCAATATGAATAGGCAAGCCGCTAAAGGTGCGAGTCACAATTGGCGCGACAACGACCTCAACCGCTACCTCGACGGGCTCTACGCTTTTTAGACCGTTGACAGCCGGTGTCGCAACTTGCACGCTGCCTGACTGCTTTACTTTCGACAAGTCCAGTACGGCTCCATCATACACTTGCAGCTCATCCAGCGTCTGCTGCTCGCCATAGACGGTGACCGTTTCGACTGCCGGCTTTACGGAAACAAGGCTTAAATGATCCGGCAGCTTGCCTGAATAGCCAAGCTGCAGCGGCAGCGATTTGAAAGGCGGCGTTACCTTCACCTCGACCTGAGCCGTTTCCGGCGATACGATCGCATTGTCCATTTCAATGCCGTCTGTATCAAAAACGATGATTTTCGCCTTTTTGTTCACAACTGTTTTGTCCGCTCCATCGATATTAACCGTTGCCGCAACGGAACCGACCCGTCCCATGTCATCCTTCGGCAGCGTAACCTCCACCTTGCTCGAGGCTGCAACCACTGTAGGAGCTGCGGCATGATATCCGGCGGCAGGCTCGCCCGTCTTCGTTACCTGCAGGTCAAAGGATTGGGTAACGATCTCCTCTATTTGAACCGTCACGATATTCGGCGACATCTGGACCAGTGTAATGCCTTTAGGCATTTTCTTGACCTTCAGCGGCAGCTCCTGAATGCCTGGCTTGGCATCCTTCAAATCGACCATCACCACATAATCTTCGTCGGATGAGGCACGTTTTAAGTCAGTCAGCCTTCCTTGCACGTCAAGCCTGACGACCGTCGGCTCCATCGCAGACAGCAGATACTTATCTTCGTCTAGCCCGTCCGCAACGATGACAGAGGCCTCGATCGTTTTTGTATCGATGCTCGTAGCAGTCGTCTGGCCTGGCGTTTCCAGCTCGATATGGACGATGACCCAAACAAACAGCCCGAGTATAACGGAAATAATTTTCAGCGCAGTTGGATGATTCAGCCACTTATCCATTTCCGCCTCCTTTCCGCTTCCACAGCGAAGATACACTGGCGCCTTCCTTGGCGCGTCCGGCTGTCTTCGGTGTAAGCTCGTCGAAAAGCTTGGAGATCAGCGATTCCTCATTAATGTCGCGAACGATCATGCCGCCAAGCGACAGCGATATTTGTCCCGTCTCCTCCGAAACGGTAACCGATACCGCATCCGTCACCTCGCTGACGCCAATAGCGGCGCGGTGACGTGTTCCAAGCTCCTTGCTGATAAATGGATTCTCCGACAGAGGCAAATAACAGCCCGCGGCCATAATCTGTTCTCCGCGTATAATGACCGCCCCATCATGCAAAGGCGCATTCGGCGTAAAAATATTAATAAGCAGCTCAGACGTAATCTTCGACTCCATCCGTACGCCCGATTCTACAAGCTCCGTCAAGCCGGTGCTGCGCTCGAACACGATTAAGGCACCGATTTTACGCTCCGCCATATACCTTACAGCCTTGATAACGTCGTCAATCTGTTCGCTCATCGCATCCCGCTCCATCGTGAACGATCGCGAGAACAGCTTGCCGCGGCCAAGCTGCTCCAAGGCGCGCCTCAGCTCCGGCTGAAAAATAATCAGCACAGTCAGAATTCCGAGCGGGAACAGCTGATTGATGAGCCATTTCAATGTATACAAATTAAACCAGGTGCTCAGCGCCCAAACCGCGACCAGGAGGAAAATTCCTTTCAGCAGCTGTACCGCCCGCGTGCCTCGCACGAGCAAAATCATTTGGTAAATTAAATAGCTCACGATGCCGACATCGATAGCATCCTTCACATAGTCATGCCAAGTCAAGTCTGTAAAATAACTCATATGCCAACCCCCAACAGCGCTCGCGTACCGCTTGTCCGGCACGGCCTCTGCGGTATGCGCTTATATCCAACTTTATTATTTTCTATATATGGGATCGGAAACCCTTTTTTTCAAGCGTAAACGGCTTAGGTTAGCTTGGAGTATCCAAAGCTCCCGTTTCGCGTAGAAATCCGAGTCGTCGTAGACATTACTCTAAAGACACTTGGATTTCAAGCGTAAACGGCTTAGGTTAGTTTGGAGTAACCAAAGCTCTCGTGCTATTTATAGTTGTCAAACTTATACTTTCTTATATTCTAAAAAAAATACCTCCCTGAACAGGGAGGCTTGCAGCTTCAGCGCGGATTGCCGCCAAACGTCTGTGTCACCTTATACCAGAACCAATCGAGCGCTTGGTCGATTGTTCTGCTCTGGCCGGCAATATGAGCGGTAGACGCCAAAACCAGGGAGCCATCGATAACCGTTACGTCGCCATCGATTTCACCCTTCACATCCGCAATGCCGTTTTCAACCGTCAAGCTGCCGGTTAAATGCACGCCTTCCGGCACAATAACCGTATTGCCTTCTATGATGACTTGCTGAAGATCCTCGCCGGACACGACCAGCTTGGTATCCTCTTCCCACATCGTAAAAAAACTTCCAAGCATCACGAGCGCGAATACGGCTGCCGCCGTTAAGCCCGGATACTTGTAAATAAATTTGACGATGCCTTTGCGCTCGCGGTTCTTCTGCTGCGGAATCTGCTGCATAATCTTGTCCGTAAGCTTCTCCGAAGCTTCATGGCTATAGCCCGCGGTCGATCCCATCGCTTCCATCGTCTGAAACGCAGCAGCGTCCGTCTGCTGAAGCTGATCGAAGCGGCTGCGGCAAGCCGGACAGGAAAGCAAATGGGCTTTGAGCGTAACGATATCCTCGCGTGGCAGCTCGCCGTCCAAATAGTCATGCATCCATACGATGGCGACGTTGCATTTCATAGCAGCCAGTCCTTTCTTTCACTTGCTCGCGCATAAATTTTTCTCGTTATTAGGATACGTTACGAGTCAAAAGGATGTTTCAATTTTTTTTATAATTTATGTTCTAACTTTTTCCGAAGGAATTCCCTTCCTCTATGTACGCGAGTTTTAATTGTAGTTACCGGCATACCCAGCACATCGCCAATCTCCTGCAATGATAAATCCTGCATATACCGCAGCGTCATGACCGATTTATACTTCGGCGGCAGCGAAGCGATCGCTCCGTGAATAATTCGCTGCGTATCCGACAGCAGCAGCTCGGATTCAGGCGTGCGATTGTCGCTTGGGATCATGGAATAGCCGTCCAAGCCTTCATGCTCCGACGATTCCGCATCCAGCGAATAAGTAGGCTTGCGCTTGCGCAGCCGATCTATGCATAAATTGGTCGCTATACGATAGATCCATGTTGAGAACTTCAAGGAATCGTCATAGCGGTCGAGATTTTTGTATACGCGCAGAAAGGCGTCCTGCACAACATCCTCAGCCTCTTGCCGGCTGCTGAGCATGCGATAAGCCATGTGAAACAGTTTATCCTGATACAAGTCGACCAGCTCCGCAAATGCCTGCTGATCCCCTTTAAGCGCCAGCTTTGCAAGGCGTGGCTCAAGTACGTTCACCTTGTCTCCTCCAAACCATCCGTTCATCATTCCAAGCGTTTCAAACCATTATAAACGTTTGAAGCGGACAGGGCAATCGACCTAAGGCTAGGTATCCGGTCGACCAGCGTCTAAATCTTTGCGCCTGCGGACGGAGAAGACTTCATCAAGCGCAAATAGCAAGGCTGGTCGCAGCGATGGTTCGCCGCATCCAGCCTTGCCGCCTGCGAGCCCCGTTCAGCGGAAGCAGCGAACGCTTCCTGCTGCGCAGGGGCCTGTTTTACAATGAATTGGTTTTAAGCTTAGGCAGCGCCTCTTGAATCGTTGACGTCGGAATGGCAAACCCGATACCCTGCGCTTCGGAATTGACCGCTGTATTGATGCCGATTACCTCGCCCTTCTCGTTCAACAACGGACCGCCCGAGTTGCCGGGATTAATCGATGCGTCGGTTTGCAGCAAATGCTGGTACTCATGCTCGCCGTTCTCTTCGTCCATGATCGTAATCGGGCGTTCCTTGGCGCTTAATACGCCCATCGTCAGCGTTTGATCAAAGCCAAGCGGATTGCCGATCGCCATTACCCAATCGCCAATTCTCGTATCGTCGGAGTTGCCGAGCTTCAGTGAAGGAAACGCTTTGCCGTCAGGGCTTTCCACCTTGAGCACAGCGAGATCCAGCTCGTAGCTCGAACCCACTACCTGCGCCGTCAGCGGCTCATCATAGCCCTGCACCGTCACCTTTACCTCCTTGGCGTCAGCGATAACATGCTCATTGGTCAGAATATAGCCGTTTGATTCAAAAAAGAATCCTGTGCCCGAGCCCGCCAATTGAAGCTCCGAGCTTTGCTCTTGCTGCTGTGGCTGCTGCTGCTGACCGCGTCCGCCGAAGAACTGTCTGAACACCGAATCGTCGAACATCGAGTTCGCGCGCTGCGGCTCGGCGTAATTTTCGATTTTGACGACAGCCGGGCTCGCTTGGGCGTACACCGAGGCGATATCCTCGCTCGTATTGAGCGAGGCCGTTTGGACGCCGGAGGCTTGACCCGCGGAGCTGCCAGCCTGCTCGACGATGGCATCTGTACCGCCGCTGAATAAATTATTTTTATCTGCCATGTAGGAAAAGCCTCCGATTACCGCAGCGCCGATCATAAACGAAGCGAGCATCGCCCGTGCCGATCCGCCTCTGCGTTTCGAACGCTTGCCGCCTCCAGAAGCATTCATTAAATCCATATGCATACCAAGCTCTCTTTCATAGGAGCCGCGAAGATCGTTCACCGATTTGGTAGAATCGTAGACATATGTTGTTTTTCCTCCGCTTTGTGAATCGGAAGTTGTATGGGAGCGCGTATAAGTATCGTTCATATCCGGGCGTTTGTTGTCATTCATTCACTATCATCCTCTCAAGTAGGTTTCTCATTCCCTATGTGTCTATCATGAAGGATGTACCTTAAACGAATCTTAAGGGGAATATAAAGGAACATAAGAAATTGCAGCCCCTCATACGTGAAATAAAAAAAACCTTCGACTCCTGCCGAAGCTTTCGGCAAGAAGTACGAAGGTTGGATTTTATCTTATTCAGTTGCTTTTAACGCCGTTAACCTTAACCTGTATTTCTCAGACCTGCGGCAATGCCGTTGATCGTAAGCAGAACCTCGCGAAGCAGCTCCGGATCATCCTCGTCCTTGTCGCGCAGGGCGCGCAGCTCGGTAAGCAATCCAACTTGCATGTAGCTAAGCGGATCGACGTACGGGTTGCGGAGACGAATCGACTCCTGAATGACCGGTACGTTGTCGAGAATTTCCTGCTGGCCCGTAATGCTGAGAATCAGCTCGGAGGACAGCTTGTATTCTTCTTCGATCTGGTTGAAAATACGGTCGCGAATCGTTTGATCCTTGATCATATTGGCGTATTCCTTGGCGATCAGCAGGTCGGCCTTGGCAAGCGCCATCTGCAAATTGTCGATCAACGTACGGAAGAACGGGAATTGCTCGTACATCGTACGCAGCGTAGCCAGCTTGCTCTCGTCGTCGCCAGCGTATTCGCGAATCGCCGTACCGGCCGCATACCATGCCGGGAGAAGGTAACGGCTTTGCGTCCATGCGAATACCCATGGAATGGCGCGAAGATCCTCAAAGCGGTCGCTGTTCTTCCGCTTCGACGGACGGGAACCGATATTCAGCTCGCCTACCTCAGGCAACGGAGTTGATTCCTTGAAGTAGGTCAGGAAATCCGGATCGCGGAAAATAAGATCCTGATATTTCTGCAGCGCCGTTTCGGAGATCGAACGAGCGATTTCGTCCCATTCCGCTTCCGCCTGCGGAGCCTGCTCCGGATATTTCGCCAGACGCGCCGCAGTCAGCAGCGCCCAAGTCGCCTGCTCCAAGCTGCGGTATGCGATGCCTTGCAAGGAATAACGGGAGGAAAGCACCTCGCCCTGCTCGGTAATCTTGATGCCGCCGCCAATCGTGTGCGGAGGCTGTGCCAGAATGCTGCGGTTCAGCGGCATGCCGCCGCGGCCGAGCGCTCCGCCGCGACCATGGAAAAACTTCAGCTTGACATCGTATTCCTTGCCCGCCGCCGTAATTTCCTTCAGCGCAACGCGCAGCTCCCAGTTCGCCGTTACAACCCCGCCGTCCTTGTTGCTGTCGGAGTAGCCCAGCATGATCTCATGAAGATTGCCGCGCGCCTCAACCGCTTGGCGGTAGATCGGCAGCTCGAACAGCTCCTTCATGATGCCAGGGGCAGCGTGCAGATCGTCGATCGTTTCAAAGAGGGGAACCGACTGCAGGGTGCAGCGCACCGTTCCGTCCGCTTCCTTGCGGAACAAGCCAACTTCCTTCGCGAACACCATAACCTCCAGCATATCGCTGGCGGCTTGCGTCATGCTGATCAGATAGCTGGAAATACAGTTCGCGCCAAATTCCTGCTGTGCCTTATAAATGGTATGGTAGACATTCAAGCATTCGCGCGTCGATTCCGTATAGTCGAGATGACCGCTGGTGAGCGGACGCGGATCGTTTAGCAGCTTATGCAGCAACTCCGTTTTTTCCGCTTCGGTCAGCGAAGCGTAGTCGGAGACAATGTTCATTTTGGCCAAAATCTCGGCCATGGCGTTCTCATGCTCCTGGCTGTGCTGACGCACATCAAGCGCCATTAGATGGAAGCCGAACAGCTCAACCTGGCGAAGCAGCTTGGCAAGATCCGTGTCGGCTACGTAATCGGCATAATGGTTGCGCAGACTGCGGTCAATAACAAGCAAATCCTCGCGAAGCTCGTTCGGATGATTGTAACGCATAGGCGTGCCTTTCAGTCCGTCGCCGCGCGTGTTGGCCAGCTTCTCAAGCATAAAGCCCAGCTTGATCCGGTAAGGCTCCTTCGCATTGCGCCACAAGTCGACGCATTTCAGCTCGACATGCTCCCGGTCCAGACGAATCGATTCAACCAGCTCATCGGACACCGTGACAAGATTCGTGCTGAAGCTCAGCAAATCCATCAGCTCATGCAGCTTCTCTTCGTATTTGCGAATGGCCAGCTGGCGGTGCAGCGTCAACGTCTCCCATGTTACACGCGCCGTCACGGACGGGTTGCCGTCGCGGTCGCCGCCAATCCATGAGCCGAAACGCAAGTAGTCCGGCACATGCCACTTCTCGTCCGGGTAGTACTTCGCAAGGCAACGCTCAAGCTCCTCATACACGCTTGGCAGCGCCTCGAATAACGTTTCGTCGAAATAATACAAACCGTTCCGCACCTCGTCGATAACGGTCGGCTTGCGATCGCGAAGCTCGTCGGTCTGCCACAGAATCAGCACCTCGTTCATCAGCTTCTCGCGCAGCTTCTCGCGTTCACGGTACGTCAATGTCGGATTGTCCAGCTCCATAACATCGACTGCAATCCGTTTGTGAATGTCCAGCACAGCGCGGCGAGTCGCTTCTGTCGGGTGCGCCGTCATTACCAGCTCCAGCGAAATGCCGCTCAGAATGTCCTGCACATCGTTAACGGCGATGCCTCGTTCCTTCAAATCCTGTACTGCACTCTCAATAGAGCCCCGCTGTACGGACTCGCCGGCCGACACCTCGTAATCACGTTTCCGTCTAATCCGGTGATTCTGCTCGGCAATGTTGACAAGCTGGAAATAAATTGCGAACGCACGAATAACCTGATGTCTGATCTCAGGGCTCAGGGCTGCAATCGTTTCCTTAAATTGGTCAAAAAGCTCCGGCACAAATTCCGCGCGCAGCGCCTTGCTCTGCTCACGGATGCGCTCCACAATGTCCAGCAGCTCGCGCCCGCCCTGATGGACAAGCACCTCGCCCAGAATGTTGCCCAGAAAGCGCACATCCCGTCTGAGCAGATTGTTAGCTTGCGGCCGGCTTGTAGTCATAGTTGATGCAGATTGATCCGACATACTGTTCCTCCTAAAATGTAGCGAAGACTCATACACTTCAATTGCATATTTGTACTTCACGAACGTATTTCAAGCTTCCTACATCATACTACAAAACTTTGCAGGGTTGAAGCCCCGCTCAAAAACGCCGCCCGTAATCGTTGAATCGCTGCATAAAATGGCACAAATCCCCTTGGCAATCGTTCGATCCTATAGCCCGCCGAGCGTTTCAGAGAAACAATGGAAAAACAGGCTACGGGATATTGCCAAAGTCGGTCACCACAAGCAGCGCTTCAGACAAGCCGTTGACAGTCTTCAAACCCATTTTTCCTATTGTCATGAAAAAAGCCGACTGGGCACGGCCCGCTCGGCTTTTGCTGTTTGTTATGATTAGGAAAGCTTGGTAATCACGATCGACGCGCTCACGGTAGGCGCCCCGCCTCCGATCGCATTTCGCAGTACCACAGTTCCCGTTTGGTCGATTCGGTTCAGCGTAAGCACGCCTCCTGCCGACAACTGTGCCACAACCTGGCCTTGATAAGGATTGTTGCCCGCGCCAGAACCATAGTTGCTGCACATTACAAGCGCCGCAGGGGGCGCGCCCGCAGGATCAAAGAACAAGCCAAAGGCGGTATCGCCCTCTTGCGGAAACACTTCCCATTCAATATGGTACACGCCAGCTTGATTAATTACGATATTGGATGGGGGAGCGAAGGTAATCGCCGCAGCGTTAATAAGCGAATCCGTGAAGGTCACGGCTCCGCCTTGACCGCCGGCTACCGGCGCAGCTGCAATTGTCTGCTCAGCAGTGCTGCACAGAAAAGCATAATCAGCCATGCCTCCCGCCGGGCCTTGTGGTCCAGTCGCTCCTTGCGGTCCTTGCGGACCTGCCGGTCCCTGAACGCCTTGAGCACCTTGAGCGCCCTGCGCACCTTGAGGTCCTTGAGGCCCTTGCGGTCCTTGCGGCCCCGGAACAGGTGTCACATTGACTACAGGTCTAGGACAGGTTACTTTGACGATTTTCTTTTTTATAATGATATTTCTTTTTTTGTGCTTTTTAGGCTTGCATACAAGCACAACTTTCTTGTGGCATTTTCTAAGGCATTTACGATGGCATTTTTTACGAAACTTTCTAGTCTTCAAGCAATTCAACACAAGCACCTCCTCGGATTTGACACATCTTACGCAAAGATGCATGCTCGCGAAAGGATATTTACCTACTAAACTAGTAGACGATCGCACATTTATCTAAAAACAGGTAGATGCCGAGGGATATACGCATACGTAATCCCGATTCTTTGAAAATATACCTATACAAAACGATATGGATTTTCATAGACTAATAGATTGCGCAAATTCGTCATAGGCCGCGTTAGCTTAGCCATGGTCCGCTCCAGCTGGATTTTTTTAAAGATACAGGTTGAACAAAACATTTGCATAAAGCCCCAAAGGTTACATGGCAAAAATGTATTTGCGAACAATATGTCCATGCTCAATCCAATGCCCGAACAGACTGTGGCCTGCCCTTTGGAGCACTCGGGAGTAAGTCAGTTAGAAATGTGATTGTAGATCGGTGTTTGGGGCTTTCTTGAACTAAATGAGTTAGATATGTGATTGTAGACTGCCTTTTGGAGCTCTCGCGAGCTAAATGAGTTAGATATGTGATTATAGATCGACTTTTGGAGCTCTCGAGGGCTAAATGAGTTAGATATGTGATTGTAGACCGCCTTTTGGAGCACTCGGGAGCTAAATGAGTTAGATATGTGATTATAGATCGACTTCTGGGGCTCTCGCGAGCTAAATGAGTTAGATATGTGATTATAGACCGACTTTTGGAGCTCTCGGGAGCTAAATGAGTTAGATTTGTGATTATAGATCGACTTTTGGAGCTCTCAGGAGCTAAATGAGTTAGAAATGTGATTATAAATCGACTTTTGGAGCTCTCACGAGCTAAATGAGTTAGATATGTGATTATAGACCGGCTTTTGGAGCTCTCGAGAGCTAAATGAGTTAGATATGTGATTGTAGACCGTCTTTGGGGGCTCTCCGGAGCTGAATGAATTAGAAATGTGATTGTAGACCGATTTTGAGTACCCTCGCGAGCTAAATGAGTTAAATATGTGATTGTAGACCGATTTTGAGTACCCTCGCGAGCTAAATGAGTTAGATTTGTGATTATAGATCGACTTTTGGAGCATTCGGGAGCTAAATGAGTTAGATTTGTGATTATAAATCGACTTTTGGAGCGCTCGGGAGCTAAATGAGTTAGATATGTGATTGTAGACCGCCTTTTGGAGCACTCGGGAGCTAAATGAGTTAGATATGTGATTGTAGACCGCCTTTTGGAGCGCTCGGGAGCTAAATGAGTTAGATATGTGATTGTAGACCGACTTTTGGAGCTCTCGGGAGCTAAATGAGTTAGATATGTGATTATAGACCGGCTTTTGGAGCACTCGGGAGCTAAATGAGTTAGAAATGTGATTGTAGACCGACTTTTGGAGCTCTCGGGAGCTAAATGAGTTAGATTTGTGATTATAGATCGACTTTTGGAGCTCTCGGGAGTAACGTTAGTTAGATATGTAATTGTAGCTCAGCTTTGAAAACTGAGAAGTAAGCGTTTAACTGTGGAATAGGTTTCTAATGTGTTTGTTGCCATTAAAATCATAAGCTCAAGCTATATAGGCAAATCATGCAGCTCGTTGCGCAAATACAAAAACAAAAAAAAGCCTTGCTAAGCAAGGCTTTCGACGTGTGTGGTTGGAGCGGGTGATGGGAATCGAACCCACGCCATCAGCTTGGAAGGCTGAGGTTCTACCATTGAACTACACCCGCAAAACAAAAACTTATATGGTCGGGACGACACGATTTGAACATGCGACCCCCTGGTCCCAAACCAGGTGCTCTACCAAGCTGAGCTACGTCCCGCAATCCAAAAGGATTTGCAACCATTAGAGAAAATGGCGTGCCCTAAGAGATTCGAACTCCTGACCTTTTGATTCGTAGTCAAACGCTCTATCCAGCTGAGCTAAGGGCACACATTATGGAGCGGAAGACGGGAATCGAACCCGCGACCCTCGCCTTGGCAAGGCGATGCTCTACCGCTGAGCCACTTCCGCACGTTGTTTTCTCTGTCGCTCGCTCGTTCATTTCATCGCGGCGACAAGTAATAATATATCACCCCCAGAAATAAAATGCAACTGTTTTTCTAAAAAAATTTAAAAAATCTTTTCCCGCCTGCATTTCCCCGATATAGTCGCCTAAAAACGTGTAAAATCCCCCCTCCCCCCGCGGTAACGACAGCAAGCCCTCGCCTCTATTCCCGAAGCCTTGCCATCCCGTACCCCGCCATCGTTGTTCATAAAAAAACGAAAGGCCGCGATAGGCGGCCCGCTTCATGCGAGCTGTTGCGCCTATCGCGGCCGTTCATGGATTAATGAAGCTGAAACTTGCCAATCCGGCTGCGCATCGCGGTAGACATGCTTTGCAGCTCGTTGGAGGCTGCCGCAACCTCCTGTACCATTGCATTCTGCTCCTGCACCGAGGAGGCGATGCCGTTTAGCGTATCGGCGTTGTCTCTTGCGGCATGCGCTACCCGCTCAGCGCCCGACAAGATCGTTTTCATTTTCAGCGATTGCTCGCTGATCAGCTCGGCGATGCTGGCAACCGCGTGCACGGTACGCTCTACGGAATCCGATACCTCATGCAGCTGATCGATAGCCGCTGACGTTTTCGCCGATTCGGCCTGCGTATTAAGCGCCTGAAGCTCCATTCGCCTTACCGCGGTCGCGAGATCGGATTGAATCGATTCAATCAAGCCGCCGATATTTTTCACCTCATCGGAGCTGTGATTGGCCAGCTTGCGGATTTCTACCGCAACAACCTCGAAGCCCCTGCCTTGCTCTCCTGCATGCGCCGCCTCAATTGAAGCGTTTAGTGCCAGCAAATGGGTGCGAGCCGATATATCCTCAACCACGTTAATGATTTCTCCGATTTGGACGGCATGCTGCTCGAGCTTTTTGACGATGACGGCCGTTTCCTTGCCCTCTTCGGCGAATTGATTCATCGCTTGGAAAAAAGAACCGATTGTCTGGCTGCTGCTG
Organism: Paenibacillus sp. SY21-1; assembly: GCF_005222705.1. GTDB lineage: Bacteria > Bacillota > Bacilli > Paenibacillales > Paenibacillaceae > Pristimantibacillus. Next base: position 76,145 of record NZ_STGF01000024.1, read on the forward strand.
GCCATCGTCTCCTGCATGCTGTCGGCATCGGATTTCGCTGTGCTGGTGCGCGACTGGGCATTCTCGGACAAACGGGCGATGTCCTCAATCGTTTCGTACATCCCGTGCGACAGCTTCGCCTGGATGTCCGTATTGCTCGAAATGGTGTCGATTCGTTCGCTGATCTCTGTAAGCAGCCCTGCCGCCTGTTCTGCGGCGCTGCGCATCTGTTCGACCTCTTTGCTTGTGGCGGAGGAATGTCCGTCGATGTCTATAACGATGCTGCGCAAGCTGGTCAACATCTCGTTAAACGATGTCGATACCTGCATCAGCTCATCTTTTGATTGCGGAATATCCACGCTTGTCGACAGGTTGCCCTTGGACGCCTTGACCGCTGCCGCATGAAGCGCATTCAATGGTTTGACGAGCAGTCTGGCCGTAAGCCAGCCAAGAAAGCCTGTCCAGAAAATGCCCAAAGCGAGCGTTATAATGGAGTACAATAGCGAGTTCATGTCAGGCGCGATCAGATCTTTCAGGACGAAAATGCAAAAGGCGCTCGTGCCGTATGTTACGACGGCGACAATGCTAATGCCCAACACAATTTTTTTAACTAAGCTAAAGCTAACATTCATCCCTGTTCCCCCCGCTAAGTGCTTTCTTCTATTGTAAAATATTTCTCATAATTTGCAGAGTACTTTTACAGATCAAATAAATATTTTTAGAGAACGTTCGACATACCTCGGGCAAACCGTCTCTAAAATACGACAAAGAACAAAATCACCCTACAGGCGAAAACTTACTCCCAATTTAATGCACACCTTATCCCCGATCGACGAAAATCATAATGTCTTAAACAATAAAAAAAGCGCCTCCCCGCAGGGAAACGCTGATTGTAGGATTAGGCGCCTGCCGCAGCAAGCTTCTTCCGTTCGACTGAAGGAGGAGCGACACGATCGACCACAGGTTGACCGGCCAGCGCATAAGGCAGGCACAATGGCACGCCAGTACGCGGGTCAGGCACAATATCCGCTTCGATGTTGAACACCTCGCGCATAATGTCCGGCGTCATAACCTCTGCAGGCGTACCTTCGCCGGCCACGACACCCGATTTAATCGCGATCATATGATGCGCGTAACGCGTCGCATGGTTAAGATCGTGAACGACCATAACGACAGTCCGATTATTCATTTCATTGAGCTTTTGCAGCAAATGCAAAACCTCCAGCTGATGCGCCATGTCGAGAAATGTCGTAGGCTCGTCTAGGAACAAAATATCGGTTTCCTGCGCAAGCGCCATCGCAATCCAAGCGCGCTGCCTTTGGCCGCCGGACAAATGATCGACCGGTCGATCGGCAAAATCGCTCATGCCGGTCGCTTCAATCGCCCATTGCACGATATGACGGTCATCCTTGCTCATGGAGCCAAAGCCCTTCTGGTATGGAAAACGGCCGTATGATACAAGCTCAGCCACTGTAAGACCGTCCGGAGCGGTAGGATTCTGCGGGAGGATGGCCAACTGCTTCGCTACTTCCTTCGTTGACTGCTTATGAATCGACTTGCCGTCGAGCAATACGCTGCCCTTCGACGGGTTCATAATTCTCGCCATCGTTTTGAGAATCGTCGACTTGCCGGAGCCGTTAGCTCCAACCAGAGCCGTAATTTTCCCTTGCGGGATGGCAATGTTTAAATTTTGAACGATCAGGCGGTCATCATAAGCAATGTCAAGATTCGAAGTCGTCAAGCGAATCATTGGACATTCACGCTCCTTCCGCTGCTAGAGGCAGACAGTTTCTAAGTATGGTTAGTACGTACTATATCAACAGATGGTCTTTTTTTGATAACGATTATCAATCACTATATAATGATAATGTTTCTCACGTTAAAAGTCAACGACTATCGCGATAATCCCGTCCCTCGCCATCCTAGCTCAGCGCACAAGCAGGCTTCCCCGCCGCCGATTGAACGACGGCTCCGTTTCCATCCCATTTCAAATGCAGCTTGAAATCGCGAGAACGGCGCCGCTCCAATCGGCGCAATTGCGGGGAATGCAATAACAGACTTACCGACTTGCTACATTCGCTACCAGTTCAACCCATTGCCAAAAACGAGGGCATTGCTAATGTTGCGGCCCGGCACGGTCGCATATTTGTTCAGCGCATACAGGCCGGAGGAAGCGCCGCCGTCCATATTCATCGCCTGCTGAGCGCCAAGCTTGAGCATAATTTCGCCCCACTGCTTCATTGTTGCGCCGGAAACGGTCGCCAATACAAGCGTTCCGTCCGACTTGACGAGAACCGCGCTTCGCGCTGCGGAGGATGTCAGAATTTTATCGCTGGCAAAGCCCTCCGCCGCCGGATTAACCGCAAGCTTGCCATCCTTGACCAATCTCGGACCGGCTCCAATCGCCGTATGCACCTTGGACCAGTCGATCGTTTGTCCCGCCAGGTTCGTCATCTCGACTTTATAATCAACCTTTGTGCCTACCTTAAAACGCTCGGCAAGCTTTTCTTCCGCCCCGGCGAAGACGAGCACATAACCGGTCGCGGGGATATCGGCATTGTGATTTTTGGCGACTTTGGTTACGACTCCCTTGTTGACTGTAACGGCCGTACCCATCGCAAATCCGAGCTTGCTTCCCCGCTTGGGCGTGTACAATATAGCCGCAGAGCCGCCTGGTGTCGGCGTCCGGTTCACGAAGTAGGCGTACCAGTTGTTCGGCGAGCTGTACGAGTCGTCCGTGCCGCCGACAATTTTGACGCGCAGGCTGTCCATCAGCACCTTGCCGTCCCATGTAAAGCCGATTGAGGTGCCGGTATTGCCGATATGCTCCAGCCGACCGTCGGCAATCAGCATGCCGTATGGCTCAGGGATGCCTCCATAGGATTCGAAATACGTGCCGTTAATGGCCGCATCCGCCCGATATGAGGCCGCGATCGCATGCAGCGATTGCACGGCGCCCACCTTGCGGCTCGCAAAGCCTGCCGTTACAGGCATGCCCTTGGGAACAACAACCGTCTGCACCGTAAAAGAACGGCCGGCCGCGCTCACTTTCCGCGTTTCCTGACGCACCTTCGCGGCAGCGGCTGCCGTCACTTCAATCGGCAGCTTGAGCTGTCCGCTATAGCTGGCGGATGCGACCGCAATCGTCAGATTGGCTTTGCCGGCAGCGACAGCCGTAACGATGCCGGTATCGCTGATGCGCACGACAGCCGGCTTGTCGCTGGAGTAGCGCAGGGCGACGGGAACGGACAGCTTCAGCTTGTCCGTGATCAGGAGCCGCTGGCCAAGCGGCAGCTTGATCGACGCTGCCGCATACCCTAGCGCGACGGGCCGCACGGGCCCCGCCGCGTACAGCTTGGCGGCGGACGCATACGCGAACTGTCCGCCCCCAAGCGGCGCAACGCCGCTCGCTGCCGCAGCGGCGCGGCCGCCGTAGCTGACCGCGATCGTACCGGCTTTGCCGTCGATCGCGTACAGGGCGCCGGACCGCGCGCCGGCCAGCACGCTGCCGGCCGCCGGGTCCGGCGCCAGCGCCGCGGGGCCGAAGCCTCCGGCCCCGCGGGCGCTGACGCGCCATCGTTCCGCCCCGTCTGACGGGCGGAACGCGGCAATGCCGTCGCCGGCCGCTTCGGCGGCGACGATCACGCTCTCGTCCCCGAGGCCGAGCACGGCCGGGGACGTCCATCCGCTTGCGGGCGCAGCCGCAAGCTCGCGCATGAAGCGGAGGGAACCGTCCGCTTCATAAGCTGCGAGCGCGCCGCTCGCGAGCAGCAGAACGCCGCCGGCCGGATCGGCGGCGAGCTTTGCCCCGCGCAGCGGCTGCGCAAGCTGCGCCTGCCAGAGCAGCTCGCTGCCGCGCACCGCGTACAGCGTGTTGTCGCTGCCGAGCGCATAGGCGCCGCTTGCCGCGCCGACCAGCGCCTTCACGCTGACACCGGCCGGCAGCAGCGCCGCCTGATTGGCTCCCTCCGCATCCAGCGACAGCACGGCATGCTGGTACGCCATATAAGGAAGTCCGTCGCCGTCGGCGACGGCGGCTGATGGCTGCAGCCCCTCCGTTTTGCCTTTAAAATAGAAAATCGCCTTTTGTCCGCCCTTGCCCGCAGCGTCATAACGATACAGCCTGGCGCCCTTCCCGCCAAGCCAGATCTCCCCTTTAGGCGACAGCACGGGCGCCGACAGATTTGTGTACACGTTGGTTTCAGCTTGCAATTTGCCATTTTGATTAATGACGCTAATATAGCCGTTCACAGTCGCTGCAAATAGCCGGCCGTCCTTTAAAGCGACAGGCGGATGCAGCGTTCCCTTGGCTTCATACACCCAATATTCCGTTGCCGCTGCGGCTGCAGCGTGCACGGCCTCCGTTCGCACAGACACCAGACTTGCTCCCACGGCGAGCGACAGCCACACTAGCAGCAGCTTCGCCTGCCATTTCGCCATATTCGTAAATCCTTTCATTTCTCCTATTCTCCTCGCTATCCGTTTCCTGATGGAGAGGCACACGCAGCCTGGGCTATGGCCCCGATCGGCATGAGCAAGCCTAAGCATTCTCTCTTTTCGATATATCGTCTTCCCCGGGCAAGCATTTAATAGAGTCCATCCCCGCCTCTAAAATACATCTGAAAAATGCAGTAATTTAACGGGTTTAGTCCCTTTTTTTTCTATGCTATAATAATTCGTTCATTTAAACGGCTCTATCAATCGCAAACGGTTGACGCCGTCCTCTGGCGGCAAAGCTAACGTTTCGCGTTGACATCCAAGCCGATTATAAGCGTCAATCTTATAAATCCTTATCGTTTTTAAAAATGGCTAAAGAGACAGGGGCGATATCATGGACATTATCGAGGCAGCCGACATATCCAAGCATTATCGGCAATATGCAAGATTTCCCGGCTTTATCGGGGCGCTGCGCAGTCTGGTCACCAAGCAATATACAGAGGAAAAAGCCGTCCAGCATATTTCCTTTTCCATTGCGGAAGGAGAAGCTGTCGGCTATCTGGGACCGAACGGGGCAGGCAAGTCCACTATGATAAAAATGCTGACCGGCATCCTCGTTCCTACCGCAGGGCGGCTGACCGTGCTCGGAAATATTCCGCATCAGGCCAGGCGGCAAAACGCCAGCCAGATCGGGGTGGTATTTGGACAGCGCAGTCAGCTATGGTGGGATTTGCCGCTTCTCGATTCGTTTGACCTTCATCGCTATATTTACAAATTGACGCCGGCGCAATATAAAGCCAGCCTTGATTTTTGCACGGAGCTGCTGTCGCTGGACCGTTTTATGCACAAACCCGTCAGACAGCTTAGTCTCGGGCAGCGCATGCGGGCGGAAATCGCCATTGCGCTTCTGCATGAGCCCAAGCTGCTCTTTCTCGACGAGCCTACGATCGGGCTGGACGTGATGGCCAAGGACGAAATTCGCAAGTTCCTTCGTACCGTTAATCAGGAAAAAAAGGTAACGATTCTGCTGACTACCCACGATATGCAGGATATTGAGGAAATTTGCCCGCGCATGCTGGTCGTAAGCGGCGGAAAGCTCGTCTACGACGGCTCTGTGACCGAGCTCAGGAGCAGACTGGGACAAGAACGACAGGTAACCATTGAATTTCGTCATGATCCCGGCGTCATCGAGTGGCCCGGCATAACGCTGCTCCATGACTACGGCCTGCGTAAAACCTACCTGTTCGAACGGGGAGAAGCGTCCGCTTTCGAGACGTTAAGCGCCATTGCCGCGCGCTACCCGATTGCCGATGTGTCGCTGGAGAACGCCGGCATTGAAACGGTTATCCGCAGGCTTTACAAGCAGCTGGAATCGGAAGAAGCAAGGCCGGAGCTCGCGAACCCGGGAATGGAGCTGGTCAGATGAGCGTATATGTTCGATTCGGGCTGAAGTCCTTCTCCAATCAGCTTGCCTACCGGTCTGAGGTATGGCTAAGGCTGGTCGGCAACCTCGTCACCATTTTTATTCAGCTGGCCATTTGGCGAGCGGTTATCGGCGAGGGGCAGGTTGCAGGCGTAACGCTGGAGCAAATGATCGCTTACAGCGTGCTGAATACGCTCACCTTCTCGCTTTTGCTGAATTACAACGTAACCGGCAAGGTCGAGAGCAGTCTGAAATCCGGCTCTATCGGCACCGAGCTGTTGAAGCCGCTCTCCTACCCGCTCTATTTGCTCGCGGATGGGCTGGGCAGCTCGCTTTACCAGCTTGTGTTTACCGTTACCCCCTCCTTTCTGCTGGCATGGCTGCTGTTCGGCATGCTTCCGCCCGCATCCGGGTTGCATCTGGCCGCCTTCGGAATTGCGCTGCTGTTTGCGCTCATGATCTCGTTTCTGATCGGCTACCTGATTGCGCTTATCGCCTTCTGGCTGCTTACCCCTTTTGCATTAACCTGGATGCTTGGCGGCTTTATTACCATTTTTGCCGGCGGATTTTTGCCCATTTGGTTTTTCCCGGAAGGGTGGGCCCGAGCAGCCGCTCTGCTGCCGTTTCCCTACATGGGCTATATCCCCGCCGCGCTGTACTTGGGCAAAATCGAGCAAGCGGACGTAGCCGCTACGCTGCTTATCGGAATCGTATGGATCGCTGCGTTATGGCTTGCTGTAATGGCGCTGTGGCATCGGGCAATTAAACGGCTGGTCATTCAGGGCGGATAAAGAGAGGAGAGAGCCTGATGAGCTTTAGACTGTTCGGCAAGCTGCTGCGCTTGCTTGTGAAGGAACGGATGGAATACCGCGGGGATTTTGCGCTGGGGGCAATCGCTCAGATGATAAGCTACATTGCGGATTATGTTGTCATTTGGCTGTTCATTCAACGCTTCGATACAATTGCAGGCTGGGCGTGGCCGGAAATTTCCCTGCTTTACAGCTTCGGCTTATTGACCTATTCGATTGGGGCTGCCTTTTCCTTCGTTCAAATGCGGCAATTGGAAGCCGAGGTGAAAAACGGAACGTTTGACACGCTGTTAATCAAACCGGTCAATTCCTATTTTTACCTCATATGCCGCGGCTTTAATTTGGGCTATGTCGCGCATGTGCTCGTTTCCGGCTCCGTTATGGTGTGGGCGCTGCTGCAAATGGATATCCGCTGGTCCCCGCTTACGGTCGCTTTTGTGCTCGCTTCTATAATCGGTGGCGCGATGATTCAGGCCGCCGTCTTGAGCGGGATCGGAACACTCGCTTTTGTATGGGTACGAACCGGCTTTTTGTTTACTTTATTTTTTAAGCTAAAGGATTTTGTTTCCTACCCGCTTCCGATATTCGGCAGCGTCATTCAAATTACGCTAACCTTTATTGTGCCGCTGGCGTTTATTAATTATTATCCGGCAGCTGTCTTACTAGGCAAGGATACGCTGTATCTTTCAGGCTGGGCTTATCTCATCGTTCCAGTCGTCGGACCGTTATGCTACTGGCTCAGCTATCGCTTCTGGCGTTTTGGCGTTAACCGCTATCAAGGGGCAGGCGGCTGAATTCGACAAAAAAACATCCCGCTCCCCCCGTTTATTTGACAGACTTCTCCCGAAGGTTCCGCTATGCTGAAAGCAATGATATGCGGCAAGCGTCGGAAACATTCCTGTTTTCAATAATTTAAGACAAAGGGTGGGAGAGCATGCAAATTAGGAAAAAAAACGATATTTCATTTGTGCTGGACAACTTTTCAACATTGGCGGAGTGGGATGAAACAGGCGCAAAATATTATTTGGTCCTTGAGGACCGCAAACGCGGCGGGCAATGGACGCTTATGCGCTACGAAGAGGATCGCTACAGCGTACACGGGCGCGGTGAGAGCTATTTGGATGAAGAAGAGCATTTTTTTGAGGACAGCGAGGCTGTTACCGCTTTTCTCTGGGGCAATCGCGCCGCTTTCAACGCAGCAGTGAAACCGGCATCGGTAAGCGCCTAAGCCCGATTAAGCGATGGAATAGATGAAACGCGCCTGAACGTAGGCGCGTTTCTTTTTTTTGGCCGACAAACACAGGCTTCATCAGGCATAGCCCCCGCCCGCAGCGGAGATAATATCCGAGTCACAACAAGAAAGGTGGGGGTATTCATCCATGAAAAAAATGATCGCTATCGCAGCCCTGGCGCTTGTTACAGGCTGTTCCGCAAATGGCACTGTACATCATAATGACACTTATACGAAAAACTCCAGCGGAATAAAACAGCAAAGCATTGCGAATTCTGCACAAAACGACTCCTATGTTACGCGGGCCTCTTCTGTAGCTACTCCCGCTGCCAAGCCTAACTCCATGTCGATGAAGCAAAACGTCGCCGAAGGCTTGACGGGTTATCCCGATTGGCTTGTCAATGGACAATACCGCAACATCTACCGCAATCCGTATGCTTCCGCACCTGACCGTTCGGGCAGCGACAACCCGACCACGCCTGGCAATAGAAACGGCGGCGGTCTGCCTGACTCCACCTCCGCCGCCCCTGCCAAATTTCAGGAGGACGTGCTTCAGCTGGTGAATCAGTACAGGACGAGCGCTGGCTTAGGCTCGCTCAGCATGGACGGAGAGCTGGCCAATATGGCAATGGTGAAAGCAAAGGACATGCATGACAATCATTACTTTTCTCATAACTCTCCAACGTATGGCTCGCCATTCGATATGATGCGGCAATTCGGCATCACCTACCGCACTGCCGGTGAAAATATCGCAAGCGGCCAATCCAGTCCAACGCAGGTGATGAACGACTGGATGAACAGCCCTGGACATAGGGCCAATATTTTGAACAACAGCTTTAGCAAAATCGGCGTCGCTTATTACAACGGTGAGTGGGTACAAGAATTTATCGGCTGATCTGGCGCATGGGAAAAGGAAAAGGCTGCGATCCGCCGTCGCGAAAGACGGGCGGAAGCAGCCTTTTTTCAGCCTTGCTATTCGTATGCAGCACGGTCTGGGGCCATCTATTCGGTTAGCATGGCAGCGGCTTCCTTCATCGTTTCTCTAATCGTGGCAATGTCCGATCCATAATATTTATCCGTGTCCAGCAAATGAATCTGGCCCTTCTGCACGGCAGGCAGGCTTTTCCATAGCGCGGACTTCTGAATTTCCTCGTAAGCTCCTTGATCATCGGCAGTATCGCGAACGATGAGGAACATGTGATCTGCCGCATAATCATGCAGCTTCTCCAAAGAAATTTCCACCGCCGAAGCAAATTCGCTTTTCGCGATTTCATCGGCAACGGCAGCGGGAGGATGGGCCTTCAAGCCTCTATACAGCATATACCCGGCGAAGTTCCTGTTTACATATATCCGCAGGCGTCCCTTCTCAATTCGAAAAATAGACACCGTCTGCTCGCCAAGGGCCTCTTTTACCTGTTCGCGAGCCGCTTGCGCTTCTTGCTCATATTCGGCAATCCAGCGTTTGGCTTCCTCCGGTTTGCCGACCCAATCCGCAATTTTAGGAAAAATATCGTATACAGGGTCTTGTTCAAAGGAAATATACGCGAGCGGCGCTATTTTCTCGATTTGCTCCATGATTTCAGGGTAAATTTGCTGCATGACAGTAGACATCAGAATCAGATCCGGCTGCAGCTCAAGTATTTTTTCCACCGAAGGCGGATCGCCGATCGTGTCGGCAGCCTTGAGCAGGCTTTGCGTATAGATAATTTTCTGATCATTATTGCCCACCGCAATCGGACTCACACCAGCCGCAAGGACCTCGCTTGAAAAATCGCTGACGATGACCCGCTCAGGAGCTGTCGGAATGTCGACTTCTCTTTGCAAATCGTCGGTTACGGTGCGTGTATCTGCCGCTTTTCCTTCGCCTGCTTTAGCCCCCTGCTCATGATTCGATTCGTTTGTCGCATTCGTTGCCTGCTGTACGGTATCCGACGGCTCTGTATTTGTCCCGCAAGCGGCCAATGCCACTACCAAAACGGCCAGTGCAAGCCAAGCGGCTATTCTTTTTCCGAACCTGTTCATTTCTCTACGCATCATGCGCCTCCTTGATGACAATGATAATTATTATTAACGATTAGTATATCGTGGCTTGTCCCCCTATTCCATGCAGCCGTATTGCGCTGAAGATGGATGATTATGATCTCTACAGCCGGCCCAAAAGCAGTCTGGCCGCTTCGCCCATTTGCTCCTTGACCGATATAGCGTCGAACGCGAGCCATCGCCCGGCGTTTACAACGTATACGTTGCCGCTGACCGCCGCAGGATAGCTGCTCCAGGCTTCGGTCTTCTGAATGCGCGCCCAGGTTTGTTCCGCCGCTTCGCTTGGCTCAAGGACGACAAAAATGTGCTCTGCGCCATAAAAGGCCAGCTCCTCCAACGAAATCACGCTCGAGTGGTAATGGGCGTTGCACAAGCTTTGCCAGCTGATTTTGTCGGGCGGAGCCAGCTGCAACCCGCGATATAGCGGATAACCCATGTTCATCATGCCATACATTTGCAGCAGCTCGCTGCGTACACGGAGCACGGCAACCTTCTGCCCTTTCATCCCCGCCCCCAGCTGCGCTCGCAACTCGGCCGCACGCTCCTCGTAAGCGCCGATCCAGCGGAGCGCTTCCTGATTCTTGTCCAGTCGCGATGCAATCGCAGGGAGATGATCGTAGACCGGGTCCTGATGCATATCGAGAAAAAGCGTAGGTCCAGCCGATGAAAGCTCCTCCTCCCACTCCTTCCTTGCCGTCAGAATAAGATCGGGCTGAAGCTTGCGGATCGCCTGAAGATCAAACTTGTCCTCGCTGGATATGCCCACTGTCTGCGTTTGTGCCGTCCAATCCTGAAAATAATCGCTGATATCCCCGCTGCTCGCTCCGACAGGCTGAACGCCCAGCGCCATGCACTGCCCATAATAATCGAGAGCCACAACCCGCCTCCCCGGCTGACGAACATAGCCGGTTGGAGATACGCCTACCACCTGCTTAAACCGCCTGCTGAAATAATACGGGTCCTCATAGCCCACCAGCCTCGCAATGGTCCGAATCGATTCCGAGGAGGCATGCAGCAGCCGCTTCGCTTGCTCCATCCGGAGCGATGCCAGATAGTCCACTGGACTGACGCCTTTATATTTTTTGAAAATCCGGGAGTAGTGCTCCGGATTCAGGTGAATGATTGCCGCCAGCTGCTCCCTTGTCATGTTATCGCTCAAATGCTCCGTCATATATGCAATCGTCTTTTCGACCTTTTCTCTGGCTTCTTCTACAAGCGAAGTCGTTCTATGAATCGCCTTGCTTTTGTCGTATCCGCTCATGCCAACACCCTTTATCCGCATCATTAAATGAGAACAATTATCATTTATCATCAGTATAGAACAGATGCTCCCGCTTCACAATCCGTTATCTGTGCAGGATGGCCCTATTTTTTTATAACCGTCTGCTGTGCGAATCCGTATAAAAAAACATCCAGCCGTCACCTGGACGACCGGATGCTCCGTAACATTCATTTAAAGAAAAGGCTGCTTAACGCAACTCCAGCACCTTCATCACTAAAGTCAGCGCTTCGGCACGGGTTGCGCTGCCGCTTGGGTCAAAGCGATTGCCGCCTTTGCCATGGAGCAGGCCGGCTTCAACGCCCGCCGCCACTGAACCTGCAGCCCAGGCAGGAACTTGAGCTGCATCCGCGAATGCCAATGCTGCGCCTGCCTTCGTCTCAAGCTCTGCCGCTCTGGCAATCATAACGGCAAGCTCCGCACGCGTAATCGAGTGGCTCGCCCGGAAGGTTTGATCCGCATAGCCTTTGATGAAGCCGATTTTCTGAATGCTCGCCACATGCGGCTTGGCCCAATTCGGAATCTGGCTGTCATCTGCAAAAGTAGATTCGCCCGGGAGCGTTGGAAGCTGCAGCGCTCTGCTAAGGAGTGCCGCGAACTCCGCACGTGTAATGGTCCGGTTCGGATTAAACTTGTCCGCTTCCGCCACAATGCCCCGCTTCAACGCGGCTTCAATCGCAGCTTGCGCCCAGTGTCCTTCCACGTCTGTAAATGACTTCACGCTGCCGTTGTCGACGCCTGTCTCCACGCCCGGCGCTTCACTGCCCGCTTCCGCTGCCAGCAAGCCGGTCTGGTCAAACGAAAGTCGAATGTCGTCCTCGTGCTGATAGTTCATCGCAGGCCATACGATTTTAATATGTCCCTTCAACAAAACGGACAGATCATCCACCTTAAATGAGACGACCCTCGTATTCAGCGACTCATTGCGGCTTACGATCTCGGTTTCCTTGCCCTCTATCGACAATGAAGTTATTTCCTTGTCTTGCTTGAGTGTAAGAAATACGGTATATGCGCCTTTGTCCGCTTTCAATAGCGCCTTTTGCACGACATAATGGTTCAAAATCGATTCCTCGTTCGAATCGGCCTTCAACACTTTATAGGGAATGTAATAGCTGCCGTCTTTCAACACGCCGCTATCTCCAGGTACGGTCGCTTGCGTTGTGTCGCCAGAGCTATTGGAGCCCGGTGTCGGAGTCGATCCCGATTGTTCAAGCTTAATGTCGCTGAAGGCAATGCTATAGGAGAGCTCCTCAACGCTTCCGTTGTTATCCTTCTCGAGAACAATCGTATATGGCGACTGGATATCGCTGATTTCAAACTTTGGCGTCTCCGCTGCCAATGCCGCCGAAACGCTCAGCGAGGTTACAGCTAGCCGCTTCGGTTGCTGTCCAACCGGCAGGAATTCTTCCTTTGTCACCGTGTGAATCAGCTTCTTAATCGTAACGCCGCTTTTTGGCGTGAACGTAACGGTGTATTTGTTTTCCTGTACGTCAATTTTTCCGGATGCGTCCACATAGTTCAAAAGCTCCGGAGCTGAACCGACCAGCGTTGTCGTGTAGCTGCCTGCTTGCTTGTACTGCGTTTGAACGAAAGCCTCGATCGCTTCCCACAGCTTCTGCTCCGCAGCAGCCATTTCTGTTAACGTCGCAGCATAATCGCCCGATGTCATTTGAATCGCGTCGATGGCAAGCTGGAATTGCTCCTTCGCTTCCTCGGCGTATTGTCCTGTCCCCGTTCCGACAACCGCAGAATCGTGCATCTTCTGCGCAGCCGCAACTCCGTCCTGAAGATGCTTCAGCTCAATACCGTTAAAATTCAAATATACAACTTTGCGCGTAGCCTCATCATCCGATGTCTGGAACCTAAGCTTGCCCATGCCGTAAGAGCGCAAATCGAGTTGGCCCACATACGTATGTTCGTCCTTGTTCGCCTTCAGCATAATATAAGAAAAGTTTCGCGTGATAAGCTTTGACAGATCCTCTACATTTTGAAATGCCGCTCGCGGTCCGGCTGCGTGGTTCGGCTCTTCAATTTTATAGATGGATTCCGGGTTATGAATCGTAATATTAGCGTAGTAGTTCGTCCCTATCTGGAAAATCGTTGCGTCCTCGCCGAACATTTCCGCGTTGCTTGACAGCTGGCTCGGCAAAATCCCGTCAAGCACAACTAGCTTGACCTGCCTGCCATGGATTTGCTGGGCTCTCACTTCCTCGACCGTTCGATTGAGCTGGACGACAACCGCATCGATCACAGCTTGCGTCGCAGCCTCTGTTTCAAGAGCCGCCTCTGCGGTAGCTATCGCGCTTTGCAAATTATTTTTCGCATCCGGCGGATATTCGCCCTCGGACACAATGCTGCTGTTGCCTGCCATCGTTCCTTTCACAAGCACAGTATCATCAAACGTTTTAGCGTCACGCAAAGCGGCCTCCAGGGCGGCAAGATTGACCGGTGCTTGCTCGCCCGGCTCTGTGCCTCCCCCGCCTTGGTCGCCGTCCTTCCAGTACTCCGTAATGACCAATTGCACATTGTACCAGAAATTGTAGCCTGGGATGACCTGCGTTGCGTTTACATGCACAAGGAGCTCTTGCTTCGCCGATACATCTCTTATTGGCAGAAGGGTTGTGCCGGCCGTATCCGTCACGGTTGCCGCCGTATAGTCTTGCGGAACGTAGTTGTCCAGCTCATATTCCGCCGAAGCGGCGTAACTTTTGGGATTGCTTTTGGTTTTTCCGGCTTCCAGCGTGCCCAGATACTTAAACCAAGCAAAGTTTTTCCAGCTGCTCTGAAAGCTGATTTCCCCATCCTTAACAATCAACTTGCCGGAATCGTGTACCGAGTAATCATACATAACGGATTCTTTATCCGAATTGTCGGAATAAATAACAAAATTGGCGCTATAAGTGCCGTCCTCCAGCTTGTTTGTTTCCGCCACCACAACATCAAACCTAAAAATGGATAAAAATAATGCAAATGCGGCCGCCAAGGCGGTTAACGATTTAAATCTGACCTTCATGAACAATAAACACCCCTTATTCAGATACATGATAATGGAAACGCAAACGGAAACTCCGTGCGTCATCGGTCAACAACAGACAAAGCTGCTTTTTTCCAGATAATGATAATCATTATCATATGATGCGCAAAAAAAATAGACCGCAGCGGACATCCGGTTTGATTACCCGACCATCATACTATCCGATTATGAACGGAGTATGAACATTAGATAACAATATTAAATAATTATATTTTACGTCGTTAATCCATATAAAATTAATTAAATCTATAAATGAGCAAAAACGATAACTAAAAATATTGTTGCTCATTTATAGATTATCATTTAATCAAAGCGAGTTAGGCGATACTCGCCATTCATCCCCCCGCCACCTACGAGCGCAATGTCCTATTATTTGTTCTTCGTAACGCTTGCTACAATTTCGTCGACTGCCTTTATTGTGGCCACAGGCGAAAAGCCAAAATTCATCCATTCCTTGTCTCCGACCAGATACACCTGATCTGATTTAACAGCCTTCAGATCTTTCCAGATGGCCGTTGCTTTCATATCATCATACAGCTTTTGGGCAGTAGTATTGTCATCTCCGCCATCAATTTGGAGAATGATATGATCCGGATTATAATCGGGCAGCATCTCCAGCGATATGGCTACACTACCCTCGCCCTTTGGAAAAGCCTCCACCGTTTTTAGTCCCAGCTCTTTATGAATAACTATCCCCCTATTGGATGTTTCCCCCATTACATAACTTTCCTTTGACATGATTCTCATATAAATAAAAGTCTCATCGCCGACGACAGCTTGCAAGCTTTTTTGCGCTTCAGCCATATGCTGTTCATAGTCTTGAATCACTTGCTCCGCTTTCTGCTGCAAATCAAGCGCTCCTCCTATATCTCGCAGTTCGTCCCGCCAGTCATCCCGATCCGGCAAAAGCACAGTCTTGGCAATCTTCGCCAACTGATCATAATCCTTCTCATCCCGCCATTTAGGCGCAATGATAATGTCGGGTTCCGCCGACAATATGCCCTCCAGATTAAGCCCGGAACTGCCCAGCTTGGTCGCATCCTTGAATGTATCCTTAAAATAACTCGGAAATTCGGAATGATAGTTTTCAGCCGCAACCGGCGTTACACCCAACACATACAAAAAATCAGGATACGTAATCGAAGTCGCAACCACTCTGACAGCCTCAGAACCCCCGTCTTGAGCCAACTCCGGCTTTTCCTCATTGTTACTGCCGCATGCAGCAATTAGCAGCATCATAAGCAGGATACATATAAAACTCCACTTTCTACCCGTGTTCATTTCTCCATCCCTTTCATTAACCAGTCATTGATATTGGTTCTCATTCTTATTATAAAGAGATTCCTTTATTAATAAATGGATGATCGGGAATCATTCATGGATTTTTGCGAACACACTCCGGCTTATCTTTTACGTTTTCTTGATTCAAAAACATTCAGAATTTCATGGATAGCAAAGCTTGTGGAAAGGGGAGAAAAGGAAAAATTATACCACTCTTTATTTCCGACAACGTAAACCTGATTATGCTGAACTGCAAATAATTGCTGCCACTTCGAACATTTCAGCAACTGCTCCTGACTGCCGGCCCGAGGATCAATTTGAAGAAAGATATGATCGGCCTGAAGCATAGCTAATTGGTCAACGGATAACAAGGCTCCATGCTCTTGCAGTTGAGATCCTTGCGGCGATTTCAAGCCAAGCTCTGAATAAAGAATTTTACCTCGCGAGGATTTATTGCCGAACGCTACAAGTCCTTCTGAAGTATAGCGTAAATACACAATGCTCTCGTCTTGAACCAAAAGATGCAGCTTTTCTCTAGCCATATCCAGCTTGTCCTCATAGGACTGGATGCTCTGAACCGCCTGGTTTCTAATCCCAAGCACCTCGCCCATATCACGCAACTCATCTCGCCAATCTTTCCGTTCCGGCAGCAAAACCGTCGTAGCAATCCGGCTGAGCTCATAGTAGCTATCTTTATCCTGCCATTCGGATGCCACAATCAAATCTGGTTTGTAGGAACGTAGATTGTCCATGTTGAGCCTTTGGGCACAAGTCAGCTTCTGAACATGCTTAAAGGGTTCCTCCAAATAGGTTGGAAAATCTGGCTGAGGGGTTGGCGCTGCAATCGGGGTGTGACCCAGCACATGCAGCAGTTCCGGGTAAGTGACCGTGGTACCAAGAAGTCTGCGATTTTGCAAATAAAAACGTGGTGACATCCCCACGTTTTGTTTAAAGCGTCTGCTAAAATAATGCTCATCCTCAAAACCCACTCTTCGGGCGATCTCATAGAAACTGTCCCTCGATAGATGGATTAAATCTTTAGCCTTCCGGATACGCAGCCCAGTCAAATATTCTCCCGGGTTTTCTCCTGTCATTTCTTTAAAAAGAATCGTATACCACCGTCGACTAAGATTAGCTCTATTCGCCAATTGTTCTACCGTTACCGCCTCATGATAATGTCGGGATAAATAATGAATCGTCCTTTTTACGGCCTGATAAGGATCGATGCTCTGCTTCTGAAATCGTTGTTGATCAACTAGCGCATAAATCAGCTTTTGGAACAAAAAATAATTGTCAAACTGCTCTTTATTGTCGGTGCTGTTTGCATATTTGTATAACTCTTTCACCATATCTTTAATTGAACCCGTTAGGCTCAGAACTGCAAAGTCTCCATCAAAAGGTGCAGATTCACTCTGTATTCCGGCATTCACTTTAATGCCGCGGCCCTCGATTTGATAAACATCATAGGAAATAACGAAAAGCCGCAGCTCTATCTCTCCATCATTTATAATTCTTAACGTTTCGCCAGGCTGAACAGCCAGAATTTCATTTGCCATTAATGATTGATGCGTCTGTCCGGCTTGGAACTCTACCGCTCCCTCCATCACAAACAAAAGCATATGACCATGTTTAAGCTGTAAGCTTCGTAGCTCGCTTACTCCGACCGACACCTTTTCCATGTCCCTCATGGAAACAAACAGATCACGAAACGGAAGATTGTGTGCACGATTTCGATCCATATCCAATCCCCTACCTAATGCTTGGTTAATCGTAGATTAACCGGACTTGAGCATTTTCGTTTTTTTAAATTATACTGCTTGTTCATGGAATTGGCGACTGAGACGATCGGATGCTAAGGAGCCATTTTCTACTCCAGCCTATTTGGCAAGCAGCTCTGTCAGCAGCTTCACCTGATGCTCGATGGCGACCGGATCATCATTGTATAGGTCGTTAAACGGAACCTGATGCACATGGCCTTTTTTGACCGCTGCGAGGCTGTTCCAAACTGCGCTTTCCTGCAGCTCCTCAAGCGTTTTGCCGCTGTCCTCGTTTCCTTCGTATACTGTCAAAATAATATGATCGCCTGCGTATTCCGGCAGCACCTCGAACGAAATGGTTTTATTCCATTCCTCTGAGCCGCGGAACAGCTCATCTACCTTGGCAGGCGGCTTCACTTGCAAGGCCTCATAGAGCGCGTAACCGCCCATATTGACAAAGCCGTACACGCGCAGCTCTTTTTGGAAGATGGTCAGTATCGTTACCGTTTCCTCCGGCTTGAATGTTTCGGCCAGCTTGGCGCGCGCCGCTGCATTGTTTTTATCGAATGAAGCAATCCAATCCTCCGCTTCCTTCTCACGACCCAGAATATCCCCGAAAATGCGCACAGTCTCGATTGGCCCGCCGCTTAGCTCCAGTGGAACCGTAGGCGCTATTTTGGAATAATCGTCGTATTTATCGGCGCCCCAGGAAATAATCAAATCCGGTTCCAGCTCAATGATTTTCTCAAGCGACTGGCCAATGCTCTCCGTTCCCTCTTTCTCGATAAAAGGGTGGTTGTTCAGCACATAATCATCCGTGCCTACCGGCTTTAATCCAAGCGCAACCAGTTGGCCGTAATACCAATTGGTGACTACCCGCTCAGGCTTCTTTGGAATGACCGATGATCCAGCCATATGCTTGTACTCCCGTACAGCGTCAGCCGTTGCTTCCGGCTCCTGCGAAGGCGCCGCTGTCGGTTCGCCTGCTGCTGTCGCATTGCCGCCAGCAGCAGGCGCATCTCCATTTTGCCCGGCATTGCCGCAGGCGCTAACAAGCAAAAGCGCCGCTACCATGAATATCCCCATTAAACCTTGTTTAAACTGCAGCATCATGACCGTTAATTCCCCCAGTAGTAATGATAATTATTATCAACAGTTACTTTAGCAGTTGCAGCCGCTGTTGTACATGTCATACTTGAACTGGGAATTTGGATTTTTGGGCAAAAATATTAGGGCCTTCTACCGTTTGGCCGCCATGTGCTCCATTACATCGTCGAGTTGGGCATCCAGCGCCGCAGGGGCATATCCATACCACTTGCCCATATCGACTTCATATACCTTCTGGCTGCGTACGGCCCGAAACGCTTGCCAGCGCGGCGATGCTTTCAGCTTGTCCAGTCTGGCGAATGCCGTAGCGTGATTCTCCACCGTCAACCAAATAAGGTCCGCGTCCAGAAAAAACATCTGCTCGTCATTCATATACAAGCTGGCTATTCCCTTGCGGCGCATATCCTCCACAAGCGGGGGCGGGTTGAGCCCCAGCAGATCATAGCACAAATCGGCTCCCATATAGCCGGAAGCGTATAGCCGCAGGGAATTGGCGCGCACATTCAGGATAGCGACAGTCGCTTGTTCATCCAGCTCGCCCGCAAGCGCCAATTCGGCTTGCCCAAGCTTCGCTTCAAAGGCGACTAGCCATTCCTTCGCCTGCTTCTGTTTTCCTACCAGCGCGGCTACTCGTTCAAAATGCTGCCTCCAGTTTACTCCTTGCCAGGACATTTCGATCAGTGGCGCGATGGCTGTCAGTTGATCGCGCTCAATCACTCCCAGCTCAGGCGCAATAATGATATCGGGCTTCATGGCCCGCAATACGTCGAGCTTCTCTTCCTTCATCATGCCCCATCCCATTATTCGGCAGCCGCCGCTTTCCAGCTCATCGTCAAATCGGTCAGCCACCCAGTCGTTCATGACTGCAGTACAAGGAACGATTCCTAGCGTCAGCAGATCAACGGTGTAGGCATCCTCCATCGTTGCATACGTTTTGTGTTTTTTCACGTAAGCGCTTGGCGATAGTCCTATAACCTGCTTGAACTTGCGGCTTAAATAAAATTCGTCGGCATAGCCTGTTTTAAGGGCAATTTCATGAAGCGAGGCATCCGTCAGCAGCAGCCATTCAATCGCTTTATTCAATCGTATTCGTGTCAAATATTCGTTAAACGTAATTCCTTGTCTTTGCTTAAAGAGCATCGTAAACGTGCGAATCGGAAGACCGGACAGCAACGCTGCGTCATCCCTCGTTATTTTTTTATCGTAATGGCGGTGGAGATAAGCGAATACCTGCTCCAGGATAGAACTTCGCTGCTCCAGTCTAACATCCATCGCGTTTGCAGCTTGTATTCGCGTCAGCACATCGGCCACTCTTATGCTGAACATCCCTTGGAACCGAATCGCTTCGGCCATGCCTGCAAGACGAAGCGGCCATTGCAGCATCAAATCCGTAATCGATTTATTCCATTCCGCATCCTCGCTGTAGAACGCGGACTCCGGCAATCGCTCCGTCTCGACGGAGTCGCTGTCGCCCGATGGAATGAGATCAAAGGAAACGACAAGCCATTCGAGCTTGTGCTCATAGCTGGCCGACTGATCCTCCAATTCCATATAAGCGCCAGGCGGCAGCAGCACAAACCAGCCGCTGGATAAATCCAGCCTGCACATGCCAACGCTCAGCCTGCCGGAGCCTGAGCATACGGCGATTAGGGTATGATGCGCCAGCACCTGTGCCTGACCGCCGACCCGATCGTAGGGGCGGTAATAGTCGATATTTCGGCAAGCCAATAAAGCGGTCGGTTCCAGCCTTCTAGTTGAAGCGCTATGCATATCAACGTTCACTTCCATCACCTGCCTGAAGTGTATTTTCCACAAAGCTGCCTATAACGCAGACAACCACCCGATCCGTAGACCGAGTGGTTGTCTGATTTGTAACATGTATGCGCGTAGAGGGACTTGAACCCCCACGGTCGCCCGCTAGATCCTAAGTCTAGTGCGTCTGCCAATTCCGCCATACGCGCGCGTGAGAAATGTTATTCTATTGTATCACCGCTCAATCACTTAAAGCAGCGACAAGATTTATAATACCAGATCGGCTCGACGAATGCAAATATTTTTTTGATTAAGTTAAAATACTTGGCCAACCCAAGCACCGCCCCGTTAAGAGGCTGCATCTGACGTGCGGCAAGTTACCTGGCGTGCTCGACCCGCTTGACCCCAGATCATCAAAAATGATTTGGGGTCAGCCTGCGTCCCGCTGTCGAAACCGCTTAGCCGCGCAACGGATACTTCGCCTCTATCGCCATGTATTCCGCCTTGGTAATGGGTATGACCGTACCGTGACGAGGACTGCTCGGCAGGTCGTAATCGGAGGATATTGTCCATTCGCCCGAATCCAAATCGGTCGTTTCCAGCGGCACGTAGCCGCGGCCGCCGAATTCGTCTACGAACAAATACCACTTCTCTTCCGTATTGGATTTAAAGATGGTCGGTCCCTCAACGCCCTTCAGGCCGCCGACGCCCTCCCGTATCATCCGGGCTTCGGAAGCGAAAACGGAATGCAGCACCTCTTGAAATACCGCTTTTCCGTTAGGGGATACAGGCTGGCTTTCCCTTTCATCCTTTGTAAACCGATAAATTTTACCCTGATGGGCAATCATCGTCGTGTCGATTACGGAATAACCAAAATCCATATATACCTTAGCCTTCGTAAATTCCCGGAAATCCTTGGTCGTGCTGTACATCATTTGCTGATGCGCTTCTCCGATTCGGCTATCGCCCGCGAACAGCTTGGAAGCCCAGAAAACCACATATTGCCCTGCCGCTTCATCGTAAAAAGCCTCGGGCGCCCAAGTATTGCCCGCTTCCGGAGGCGAAACCTCTACCCTTCTGGGCTCGGACCACGCCACAAGATCCTCCGATTCCCAGACCAGAATCGATCGGCTCCCTTGCCGCTGGGCTCTGTCCCAGTTCCAGTCTCCGTTTATTTTCAAATCGGTTGCGATAATATAGAACTTGTCGCCCTCAGGCGAGCGAATCAGAAACGGATCTCTTACGCCCTGTTCGCCCAAAGCAGAGGTGAGCACCGGCTTTCCGCCGTTGAGCTCGCGCCATCGCAGCGGATTATTGCCTTCGCTCAGAGCGAAATAGACCTGCTCGCCCTCCGGCGTTCCTTCACCGGTAAAATAGGAGAACAAATAACCGGCATAATCCTCATCGGCAAGCGAGTTCGACAGGGCAGACCTATCTGCCTCCTCTGTACCGGCCCCGTTGGTCGCCTCTGTCTTGTCCGCGGCAGCTTCCGCATCATTTTGCTTGCTTTCATTCGTTCGGATTGTCCCAGGGGCTCCGCCTCCTGTCAGCGTAACGACCGAATGGGCAGGCACCACAGCCTCGAATTGCCCAGCATCGTTCACTTTTAACGTTTCCGCTTGCGCCAGATCTCGGCCTGCCGATGTGATATAAACCTCCAAGGCGTCGATTCGGCCTTCATTGCCCAATCCGCTCAACGAGATTTGTACACGTTTCTCCGCTTCGCCGTCATTGACGAAAACAGCCGTTACCGTTTGCTCGCCCTCATGAACGTAAGCCGAGCCCAGCAGCCCGCTTCGCGCCTGCTCATCCAGTCCCGTCAGCGCCGCCCGCTCGGCTCCCGGCCGGATAAACTTGCTGTAATTGCCGAGCGCCCACATAATTTTTGAGGTCAGAATGTTTTGCTCGTCGCCCTCTTCCTTAAAATCGGTATAGATAAGACCGTCCTTGTAATCGACCTTTGAAACCGCCGTCCACCACTGCCATGCGGCGGCGTTCGCCTCCGTCAGGTCGAAATGGATCGTGCGCGCCACATGCAGAGCCGGCTCCATGCCAAGATCGCGGCCCGGACCGTAATCGCCAAGAATGCAATATTCGGTTACCCAATATTTGGCGTTGGCATCGTACTGCTTCAGATTGGCGTCCAGCAGCTCTCGCAGCTTGCCCAGCCGGTCGTCGCCCGGGTTGCTGTAGTCCGACCAATAGGAATGCGAGGCAATTTTGTTGCCGACCGCCGCTTTAAGCTCCGGGTCGCCGAGCAGCTCCTTAATATATTCCCGGTATTTTCCCGTGCCGAGATTGTTGGCCCCGCCGGAATACGAGCCCCCGCCCGCGAATTGGGCATAATATTCATCATCGAGCAGCGAGGTAATTTCCACGCCGTCCGGGGCGCTGATTTGGGCGTCAAGCCCGCTTTGCTGCAGCTTCTCATGCAATTCAAGAATGACGCGCTTGAGATCGTCGTTATTGTAACGGTTTCCTTCCTGATGAGCGCGGTTCCAGTCCCAGGTCGGTTCGTTAATCGGACTGATGTAGTCGAAATCCAGCCCTGCCTCTTTAAAATGATTCATTACATCGACCAGAAAATCCGCAAATTCATCTTCATAGCCTTCCTTTAAATTGGTGGAGCCGACTGATGGATCAGGCTGCCCGTGTCCATTCTTCGTCATCCACACCGGCGGACTGTTGACGAACGCGATCAGCGTATCGACGCCGCGATCCTTGGCCGCCTCCAGAAACCATTGCTGCCCCGCTTGCTTGCTCCAATCGTATTCCGCGTCCTCGGCTTGCTTAAACGATTCCGCCCGACGCCACGGATCGGGGATAATCGATTGATCCGTTTCTGTCGAGCCGGCTCCGATATTAAAGCGCCAGGCCGACAAGCCGATTCCCTTCTCCCTGGAAAAAAGCAAATCCGCGACACGGTTTTTATTTTCTTCGGTCCAATGCTTGCCGAGCGGGTCCATCGACCACGCATCGGAAGCTCCAAAATTATCGATCGTTTGATAGCGAATGGAGCCGTCAATCGTTACGACGGCATCCGGCTTCGTTAATTGCTGCACTTGCGATTCCTCCTCTTGCACGCTGTCGGGGCGGTCTGTACGATCAGGCGCGAGCGCGATAGACAAGCCTGCGACCGAGGCTAAGGCGGCAACCGCAATGAAAATCCATTTTCGCTTCATCCGCTCCTCCTTAACCGACTAGACCTGAGCGCTCCACACTCTCCACAAAATGCCTTTGCACGAACAAATACAAAATAATTAGCGGCAAAATAGCCATCAGCACGCTCGTATTCATCATCATGGACATAAAAAACGGATCTTGAACGTAGGAAGCCGTTTCCGCCTGTCCTCCCCCGCTTAGAAACGTAGCGATGGCATAGCCGGAGGAAGCCATCATCGACGACATGACCTTAGGCTCATTTAAATACATATTGGTAAAAAAGGAATCGTTCCACTGCCACACGAACGAGAACAGCATTACCGTCACCATCGACGGAATGGCATTCGGCAGTATAACCCTCCAGAACGTTGCAAAATAACCGGCGCCGTCGACATAAGCGGCCTCCTCGATTTCACGCGGGATGCCTTTGAAAAACTGGCGAAAAATATAGACGTACAAGCCTGTCTTCACGCCCATCCCCAGCGCGGCGGAAATGATAAACGGCCAATAGGTATTGATCAGATTCGCAGGCTCTCCCCTGATCAGCTCAATGATGCCGAACACATCAAAGTTTTTGAAATGCAGATAGAGCGGAATCATAATCGTATTCGAAGGAACAAGTATCGTAAAAATGACTCCCGCGAACAACAGGCCGCTCCCTCTAAACTTCACCCGCGCAAAGCCGTAGCCGGCCAGGACGCAGGTCATCGTCTGCAGCAGCATAACCATCGAGGAGAGAAATAGCGTATTAAGCAAGACGCTCGGATAATTCATCGCCTGGAACACAAGCTTGAAGTTGTCCAGCGTCACCGTCTGCGGCACCCAAATTACCGTTGAATCGTACAAATCATCCATGCTTTTAAACGCGATCGACAGCTTGAGCAGGATCGGGTAAAGAATAACAAACGATATGCCGAAAATGAGCACAAACCGTATGATGCTCCATAGCCGCTTCTTGGCGCTCTCCACCCAATAGGCAGCGGAGGCCCACCGCTGCTTCCGCTCCACGCTCACAGGCCGCCGCTCCGCTGCGGTTTCCGTCTTCATGCAATCCCTCCTCCAAACCGCTAATCTTGATAAAAGACTTTGCGCGATACGATGGCCGTCGTCACCCACAGCACAAGCGCAATCACCGCAAAATACATCCAAGCCATCGCGGCGCTTAATCCGAAATTAAAGCTTTTAAACGCGGTATCAACGACCAGCCGGCTCGTTTCATCGCTAATGAAGCTATCGATAATCGTATATACCAGATTGGTCAAAATGAGCGGGCTGATCATCGGGAACGTAATTTTCCAGAACGCCTCGTAGCCGGTCGAGCCCTCGATTTTGGCAGCTTCGTACAGGGAAGGCGAAATCGATTGAAGCCCGGCCAGGAAAATCAGAATCTGAACGCCGGATTGACTGACGATTTCATAGATTCGGCTGACAGCCCCCGTTAAATACTCGACCAGCGTAATGTTCATGCCGGATTCAACAAGCAGAACGGTAAGCTCCAAGTTCTTCATAATGGATAAGCCGCCGCCTGTCGTATCGTTTGCGCTTCGTACGACGGATTGCATCAAATCTCCGTTTTCAATGCTGGCAATAATGCCCGAGGCCAGAATGACGGGGAGAAAGAAGATCGCCCTGGCGAGCACCCGTCCCTTAAACTTCTGGTTGAGCAGCACAGCGAAAAACAAGCTGAAAATAATAATAAGCGGCGTATTAACGGCAATATTCGCAACCGATTCCGTTAAAATTCTCACGTATGACTCATGCGACAGCAGCGCTTCGCGATAATTGGCCAAGCCGATAAAGTCCAGGCTGAAGCCGTCATTGGTGACCTGCAGGTTGCTCAAGCTGTACCTGAGCGAGGCCAGCAGCGGAACAAGAAACAGAAGCAGGAAGCCGACAAACCAGGGAAGTATAAAATACAGACCGTAATATCTATTTTTTTGCTCCAGCGAAAGCCTCCTGAATCTCATCGCCTCGTTTCACCTCCAACCCAATAATCCTTGGCGCCTACTGTCATTCCGTTTACGTTGGCGGCTGTGTCGTTATAATTGACGATAATCGTTTTTCCTTGCTCGAACGTCGTTTGATACACGCCTTCGTCCAGCTTGCGGTGATCGACGATCGTTTGGGACTGCACGTCGCCGAGCACCTCGTTCAGCTCCCTGTATGCGTCCGCCGCTTCATCGATCCAGCGCCGGTAGTCTGCAGAATACAGATAATCAAACTCCGTCAGCTTAATGGAAGAGGAGTCGGCGAAAAACCAGTTGTAATAAAGCCCCGAGCCCGTCTCCAGCGCTTGTAGAAATTGATGGGTCAGATCCTGATTGTCCCCCATATTCCAGGCGCTTCCCGCATACTGCGCGTAACCATGGAAAACAAGCTGGAAAAACGGCACACTTTCATCGGTCAGATTAAATCCGCTGCTGCCCATAGGCGCGTTCACAATATGATGCGCATACGGAGCCGTATAAGCGTTTCCGCCTTCGACCAGCAGCTGCCTTCCGGAATCGCTCATCCGTTTCACCTGCTCTAGCGCCAGCTGCTTCGCTTCCTCTCGGTCGACGACTTCCGAGCGGTTATAATCGGAATTCAGCTTGCTGCCCAAATCGCGAAGCGACAGCCCGTCAAGCCGAAGCTTGTTATAATCGTCCAGGAACCCGTCCACAACGGAAGACAATGCCTTCGGGCTCAGCACGTACCCCGGGTCCCGCTCTTCCTCCTGTCTAAAGTTGGCTGCGTAGTACGGGTAGATTTGCGCGGTTTTGCCCGTAATGAAACGGGAAGCCTGACTTGATTTTTTAAATCCGTCCGCCTTCGGCGCCACCTCCAGAAAGGCCGCATCGGGGAACAGCTCTACCTGATGCCCGGCTGCATATGCCTGCAGGTCGGAAAGTCCCTTGCGTCCGCCCAGCTTTTTATCTACGCTAACGGATGATGGCAGATCATGCTGGATGCCGCCGTTGAACCAGCCCGTATAACGCAGCTTGATATCCCCGATCCCCAGACTGTTCATATGCGACAAAATCGTCTCCGCCTGTTCAAAGGTCGTAAGCGGCTCATAGGCGCTGTATGGAATGCCCAAGAAAAACTTCTTTTTCGGAATGCCTCCCACCAGCTCCACATAGAACGGAACGCCTTCCTCAACGGTCAGCCTGGCCATATCTGCGCGCTCGGTCAAATAATCGCGGTACAGCTCGGCCATGCCCGAATAGCTCGCATCCTCTGCTCCAAGGAAGCCGTAGCGAATGGAAATGCTCCCCTGAAACGGCTCCGCTTGAAACTTTTTGACCGTGCTGGAGCGCCAGCCGTTCGTAAGCGTAACCTCCTCAAGGTTATGAATCGTAAAGCTGGAGCCTACCGTGTTGTAGCTGTTCAATCGACCGCTGACATCCGCCTCGACAGCGGCAACCGCATCTCCCTCTTCAATAATGGCGACGAACCCTTTATGCTCGTATTTCATGCCGAAGACGGGCAGCCGAGCCGCCTCTTCTTTTTGAATTCGAATAAGCTGGCTGATGGCCGCATCGTTGCCGTACATAGCCGTTCTGTAGGCTGCGGCATACGTTTTTTCATTATTAAAATGGATCAGCGAGCCCGAGCCGTCCGGCACGAGCGTATAGCCTTCGTCCTCGCGTCCGCTCGCGCCGAAAAACGGCAACAGAGACAGCGTTTGAATATTCATCGTATCCGGATATTCCACCTCGCCGGCCGGAATGGAAACCTGAAGATACGCTCCGTCAAGCTTGTAATGAAGCGGCACGCGAACATTCGCATTGCCCTCGGCCGACTCGCCGTAAGCTTCCTTATCGACCGCTCTTTGCTCCTCGGTATATCCTATGGCATTAAAAATCTCGGTTACCTTCGTCAGGCCGACTCCTTTAAAGGAGGAATCCCTTCGTTCATAGCGTTTATTCTCTTCGTCATGCTTAAAACGCTTTTCCACCTCCCGCTTGTCTCCGGCATCGGCAATTTTATCGAGAATGACGCTTTGGAATCTTTCCTCGCTTATATATTTAGGAATCGCATCGATATCGCTTTTGACTTCTCCCAGCGTGTAGACGATGTTCACCCCATTGCTTGCTTCCTCGATAACGAATTGGCCGTTCTGGACGCTGTGCGTGTAATTGTCATATTTCAGCGAGTTCCCCGCCTTATCGAAATACGTAATTTCCACCTGCACATTAAGCTTGGCTTTGTTGTAGCCCGTCGCAATCGCGTCCTCCTCGCGATTCTGGGGATTGGAATACCAGATCGCCCGGCTGCGCTTGTCTTGAACCGCAATTTCCGTCGTTTCCCGATTGACGTACAGGATTAGAAATTCATTCTCTGCCGCCTGCTCCATTCCTTCGGCCAAGCCGTTTTCAGGTGCAGGAAGCTGGGTTGATGCTTCCCCCGCTGCGCTGTCCCCTCCCTCCTCTGCTCCAGCCGCGTTATCATCGGCCGACGCTTCGCTTGAGGTTGCCGTTGTCGACTCCGCCACGGCGGTAGCCTCCGTCAAACCGGCGCCCTGGGATATAAGCAAGCAGCCGATCATGACTGCCATCATGGTGCTCGCAAGCCTCCGTTTCACCGCATGGCCTCCTTTCTTATGCTCGCAATGAAAGTTCCTGGTAGATGGTATACACAAAGCTGACAATTTGCTGAATCAGACTGAAGAAGAGCAGACCCAGAAAAATAATGACGCCCATAACGACCACTGTCAGCAGCATCGTCATGATCGTTTTGGTTACCGTATATTGATGAATCGTCATCGTTCCGATAAACAGCAGCCATAGAAACCATAGTCCGGCCGCGGATTCCAGCAAATAATAGAAGGAAGCCTCGCGCAGCGTAATGACGTTGCTAAGCAGCATGTTGGGCAGATAGATCAGAATCAAGGGGAGCATCGCATAGCCGGTGGCAATGACAATTTCCTTGAACTTCCCCTCCCCGTCCATCAGCGTGGTAAGCGACCAGTTCGCGACGCACCAGAGCAGAAATGGCAAAACGATATATTTCAGCTCGTCAATGCTGTTTAACTCGAGCGGATGATTAAAGTTGACGACATAACCCGCATACTGCCGCTTCAAAATCATCGTGATCGTCACGCCGAGCAAGATGATTAACGCCATTCGCAGCCTGCCTTTGTTCTCGTACTTCAAATCCCAGAACCCGTCAAACGGATGAAACGCGACGTGCAGCGAATATCTAGCCTCCCTGAGAAACCGCATCCCGCTTCATGCCCCCCTTTCTAAGCCGAATACTTCTGCGAATGATGAATATGGCTGCCAGGAGCGCAATCAAAGCGGTCATATAGGCTCCGAAGTTGTCGCGCATATACTCCCTGCGGTATTTGGTCAGCGCCTTGGAATAATACTCCCGGTCGTTCCCGAGCTTCAAGTACGTCATCGCTTCCTTGTATTCGCCTTGGCGCAGCAAAGATTTGCCGATACCGATGTAGGCCATTTCGTAGTTCGCGTCCAGCCGAAGCACCTCTTCCCACAGCTTGGCCGCATCATCGTGTTTCCCGATGCTGTACAATTCGTTTGCTTCATTAACCAGATTTCCGAATCTGGTCGTCGTAAACTCCGTAATTCGTCCCAAATCGCGGTCAAGCACATAGATTCGGTCGCCCAAGCTTTCAACGGCAACCGGATTTTTAAACGTGCCGACTTGATTGCCGAGTTGGCCGATGACATATAACAAATTTCCATCCTCGTTATAGGTGAAAATGCGGCCTCTGGTCGAATCCAGCGTCCGATATACGCCGCCGCTTACGTCGATGTCGATAAAAGCCGACCTGTCCCTGCTTAAATCGCCGACCGGGGCGATATTGCCGTTAACCCGCAGCACATCGATTCCCGACGGATTCAGCCGTTTGACAGGCGACAAGGTCTGCTTATCGGCTGTCGTCGTATAGATAAAGCCATCCGCATCTACGTCCACATTGTTGAACTCGATCGGTACAAACCGGATAAGCTTATCCCGCTGCTCCTTCGTAGAAACCGTTTTCCAGAACAAATCGACGGGGTCGAACTGTACGCGGTTTGTGCCCATAAATCCGGTAAAGGAGCCATCGCTGTCGAATTCGATGATCCCTTCAAACACCCCTCTGGCCACTACATAAATGCGTCCCGCTTTGTCGACGATTATTTTGCGCGGAAAGTATTCGAAGCTGTCGCTAAGGACCTCGGACTTGGGAGCGCCAATTTCCCTGACGAACGCACCGTTGCCGTCCAGCTCGACAATCCGCCTGTTTTCGGTATCCGCCACATAAATATGGCCTGCCCCGGTGACGAAAATCCCCTCCGGCTGGTTGAAGCTCTCCTCCTTGCCGTCTTGCTGAAACCCTTCAATCTGTCGAACCGCCTTCCCTTGCCCGTTCAGCACGACAATTCTTCCGTTGCCCGAATCGAGAAGGTACAGCCTGCCGTCCTGTCCCGCGAACATATCGCCCGGCGCCGTCCAAGGCCCGCTGCCCGCCTCCTGCCCCGTAATCGTCCGTGAAGGAAGATAGGCTATCGGCGATTTAACGGCCTCTCCCCAATAGGAATAGGTGTAGCCTTCATACGGCGATGCGTGGGCCGGCTTCGGACTTAGGACGACGAATAACAGGACTGCCGCCAGAATCAGAATCGATCGCTTTATTTTCAACCTTATACGCCTCCATCGCTTTAGTCCTTCATGCCGGACGAAGCCATCGTCTGAATCACGTTGCTTTGCGACAAAACGAATGTCACAATCGGCACCGTCATCATAATAACCGCAACCGCGGCCCCTACCCCTGCGCGGGCGATCCCGCCCTGAATAATTTGTCCCATCGCGTAATGCATCGTTTTCAGCTGCTCGCTGTAAATAAAGCTTCCGCCGTCGGTGCCCCACAGCATTTGCATCATCAGGATGAGCAGCGTGAGCCAGGCCGGCTTCACCAGCGGCATAACGACCTGCCAGAAAATCCGATATTCGCTAGCGCCGTCGATTTTTGCGGCCTCCAGCAGCGCATCGGGAATTTGCTCCATAAATTGCTTCATCAGGTACAAGCCAAGCGGATAGGCAAACGCAGGTATAATAATCGCCTGATAGGAATCGATCCACCCTAGCGTGGACATGATCATGTAATTCGGAATAGCCGTTACATGCGGCGAGAACATAAGCGAAAGCACAATTATCGTGAACAGCACCTTATGGCCGCGAAACTTGTGTTTGGCCAGCGGATAAGCCGCAGCGGAAGCAAGCAGAATATGGCCTACGGTTCCGGCAGCCGTAATAAAAAACGTATTAAAAATATAGCGGGAAAACGGCACCCATGAATTTTTCATCACCTGAAACAAATCCGCAAAGTTTTCGAGCGTCGCATTGCGCACGAACAGCGTAGGCGGAAATATAAACAGCTCGTCTAACGGCTTGAACGCGTTATTAATGACATAAATGAGCGGAACCGCCATAAAGGCGCCGAATACGCCCAGCAGCAGGAACAGCATAAAATCGACCTGCCAGGAACGGTTCACTCTTTTTTTGAGACGCAAGGCCAGCTTCATCCCGCCTATTCACCCACCCTTTTGAGCAACTTTTGAACGGCCAGATTCGTGCCCAGCATCAGTATGAACAGCACCGTTGCAATCGCGGACGCATAGCCCATCTCGAAACGGATCGTTCCGTAGTCGACCAAATGCGTAACGATGGTATGCGCTCCATACTGAACGCTCGGGAAGCCCGCAAGCGCCATTGCGACGTCCGCTACCGCAAGCGAGGACGTAATCTGGATGACGGCGCCGAACATCAACTGCGGACGCATGGATGGCAGCGTAATGAACCAAAGCTCTTGCCAGCGGTTTTTGACGCCATCCACCGCGCCAGCTTCGTACAACGTCCGATCAACCGTCTGCAAGCCGGCAATAAACGCCAAAAAGCTGGTTCCAAGGCTTAACCACAATTGAACGACGATGATGATCGTCAGCATATACTTGGGGTCCTGCAGCCATTGGATCGGTTCGTAGATCATTCCGATTTTCATGAGAAAGCCGTTCATAATCCCATAGGAATCGCTGGAAAAAATAATTTGCCATATAAAAAAGACGTTGCCCGAAATCGAAGGAGCAAAAAACACAAGCGTCATAAATGCCCTGACCTTGGGGTTAAGCTCGTTGATCAGCCATGCAAACACGAAGCAGGCGATATAGCTGACCGGTCCTGTTATGACGGAGAATATCAACGTGTTCTTCAAGCCGATCAGAAACACATCGTCGTTCCACATCAGCTTGGAGTAGTTCTCCCAGCCGACCCAGCGGGGAAATTCAAGCATATTGAAATGCGTGAAGCTGAAAAAAATCGAAATGATAACCGGAAGCACGGTAAATAACAGAAACAGCACCATATAAGGGGCCAGCAGGACAAACAGATGTTTGTCCCGCTTCATATCCTTGATGAACAGCTCCCATTTCCCCTGCAAACCGGCTGGGCGGCCCTTAGGCTGCATTACGATTTCGGCAGCGATTTTTGTTTTCTGCAAAAGAGTCCCTCCCTAGCGCCTTCAGTCCAGATTAAACTCATCTCTTTTTTGCGCGATTTCATAGTCGATTTCTTGCACGTAGTCGTACAAGGCGTCCGCAGTATTCGTACCGTTATTGATAACCTCCCGCAAGGCATTGTCCAAATGCCTGCCCGTAAAGTAACCGCCCGGCACCTCAGGCACGCCTTGCACCCATTGCCACTGGTCCTCTAGGCTGCGATAATCGCGCGCCGGCCACGGCAGCTCCTTCAGCGCCTCCGTATTGGCTGTCGGATAACGCGCCGCTGCTCCCATCAGCCCTTCCATCTCGCGTCCGAAGCGAACCTGCGCATCCTTGCCGACCCACCATTTCATAAACTCCCATGCCGCTTCCTTGTTTTTAGCCTGCTTCAGCATAATCGCCGCCGTGCCTCCGCTGGCAACGTCCCTTCGGATGGAGCCGTCCGGCTCCACTGTTCCCGGAA
Organism: Paenibacillus sp. SY21-1; assembly: GCF_005222705.1. Lineage (GTDB taxonomy): Bacteria > Bacillota > Bacilli > Paenibacillales > Paenibacillaceae > Pristimantibacillus. The sequence goes on from NZ_STGF01000024.1 coordinate 108,385, forward strand.
CGGGGATAAATTCCCACAGTCCTTTAATTTCCGGAGCGGACACGGTCAAATAGTTGTAGAAGGTGTAATCCTGTATGCCGACCGGCATCTCGCCTGTCCGGAAGCGCATCGGGAAATCAAAAATTAGCGGAAGCTTGTAGCTCGTATAGAAATCGGTCCACTTCTTGAAGGCGTTGAGTCCGGTTTCCGTATCCAGCCCGCTTTTTGCTCCGTTGTTCAAATAGAAAGAGCCGTCCATCTGATAGAGCAGCATCGCAAATGCGCGGTTCGCCTCCAGCACGGGCACGCCCGTCGTCTGGGCGATCGGCAGCGCAAAATCCATATGATGCTTCTGAAGCACCGGAATCATGGCGTAGACGTCGTCCCAAGTCTGCGGCGGCTCCACATTCAGCTCCTGCAAAATATCCTTCCGGTAAAAAAGCATATTGAATATCTGCTGCTCCGGCAGGGCAAATACTTGCTTCTCGAACTGATAAGGCACAAGAGCGCTCTCCCGGAATTGCTTAACGACGTCTTCGTAGCCGGCAAATCCCGTCAAATCCTCCGCCGCATTCCGCATGCCGAAATTGACCGGCACGTCGTTGCCTACCTGCATGGCGACGTCTGGACCTTCGCCTGCCAGCGATGCGCGCAGAAGCACATCCTGGTTGACCAGCTTCAGATTGACTCCGATTCCGGTAAGCGGCGTAAACGTATCGTCGATCATCGCCTTCAGCACCTGCGCCTGATCGCGGCCCGTACCGATCCATACCGTGACCGTCTGATCGCTCTCCGCCGTGCTGCCGATCGTATCGTAGTCCTCAAAGAAGGAATGAAAGAACGACGACACCTCATGAACGGCTTTTTTGGCGACCGAGGCATTCGCCTTAGGCAGCTTGACATCCGGCGAGGCCACCGACAGGTAATCGATTTCAAGCGGCTGCTCCCTGACCTGCAGAATCCAGGCGCCCACGCTGCCCACGTTGATTTTGAATTGGGCGAGCCGCTTCTGAACGGTTTCCGGTTTTTTCGCCAAATCCGCCAGCTGGTAAGCCGTTTTGTTAAGCGTTGCGGTTTTATCGCTTTTCTCTCCCGTCAGACGCACCAGTTCCTCCGACACCTTGTATAAAATGTCGCTTTGCTGCTTGAACACGGTCACCATGTCAGGGATCTGTTTATCTAATTGATAATCCCGGTAAGGATCGGGTACGTTGCCGGTAATCATCAAGATTTTTCGATACATGGCATTGATTTCGAGCACGCTTGCTTCTACCTGGCGAATGAGCGGCGCAATGGCGCCAAGGCTAACCTCCAGCTTCAGCTCGTGGCTCCCTTTGGTCAAATAGAATAAATAAGGCTTCTCTCCATCGCCTAGCACATTCATCTGCCAATCCGAATCATAGTAAAACGGAATTTGCGTCATTTCCTGAAACGGTATTTCCCCGTCAATCCAGAGGGAGCGGGTTGAATAAATGCCCCTTAGCAGCTCTTGTCTGTTCTTGATGGAAATTCGGTACAATCCATCCTCGGGAACGTCGATCCGCCATGCAATCCACTGTCCCGGTACGCGCCAGTTGTTGCCGCCGATGGTGTTCATTCTAATTTTGGATACATCGTAAGGCTCGGTTGACGGACTAGAACGGTCGGTAATCGGATACAGCGTCGGCGACGATTTGTATACGGCATCCTCTCCCTGAACCTTGATCAGTTGTCCGCTCGTTTCCGTATAGCCTGCCGCCTGATAGCCTGCCTCTACCTCTGCGTACATGGCGGGAGCTTCATGGCGATAAAGCTTGATATAATCAATCGCCATCGGCTCGCGTGAGGATACCAGCGTCAATTGGTGCTTGCCTGCCGAAAAGTAGAAGACATAAGGCTCCTCATAATAACCCTCTGTATCGCGAAGCAGCGCTTCCTGCCACATCGGCGCTTCAACCTGTCGCGGCCTTAAATCGTTGTCCCGGTTGTCCTGGGCGACTTGATCGCTCTCATTTTTCCATACGCGGTGAAAGGTGAGGTTTCTGGCGCTTGTGAACGGAAGCTCTCCGTCAATGAGCAGTTCTCTCTCAATCGCCGAGCTTTTGCCTTCAATCGGAAAGTAACGGATCGCCATGTGATACAAGCCGGCTTGCGGCACATCCACCGTCCAGCCGATCGAGCCGCTTTCTCCCGTTTTAACAAAGCTTCCCGTTTCTCCTCCAAGCTCGCCTATCCGCTCGGGCTCCATTTCGCTTGCGCTTATGTAGTCGGCTCCCTGAATGACGATCTCTTGATCAGGTCTGGCCTCATTCGAGTACCGCTGCAAATACTGCTCGTAGCTGTTTCCCGGTACGCTCGACAACGGACTCGCGCCGTTGCTTGCTTCGGCATCGCCTGCCGCTTCGGCTTGATCGCCGGCCGCGCCGGACCGAGTGATAGGGAAAACCAATGTCGAGATCAGCATAGCGATGACAACCGTCCACGCAACTGTCATTTTGGAAAATGTGGTTTTCACCTACTTCCCCCCTTCTGCAAACTAGCGGAATCTGGATTTCACTTGCATGAGCGTGGGCTGCCCGGCGTCCCCGATTGCGGAATACCGGGCAGCTCCTTTCTGCTTATCGGTTGTGCGACAGCACTACTCTTTTTTGTCCTGCTCTCCGCTCAACACCTTTTCGGCAGCTGCTTGCGCAGGCCCAATCACTTGCGCTACGCCGGTTGATGGAGTAATTTCACCCTTCACGAACTTGCTTGTCACCGAGTCCAGCTGATCCTTGATGCCAAGTCCGCCGAAACGGCCGCCGTATACGCGCTGTACCTTGCCGTCGTCATTCATCGCGTTAGCGATGGAGCTTTCGTCCGGCAACACATTTTCCATCCACAGCCTGCGGTTTTCCTGCCAGTTGTCGAAATCCTGAAGCTCTTCCCAGATTTTGACGATGACATCGGCATCCTTCACGCCTTTAGGAATGACATATGCAGCCGTCTGTCCCAGCGGGTCGAGATACGATGTCGCTTGCGGACCCTTCGGCATGTAGACGTAGCCCCACTCGTCCTTCAACTTGTCGAGAATGCGTCCCTCGATTTCCCATAATCCGCCCGGATACATGGCAATCGTGCCTTCCGCAAAGTATTTCGCCGGGTCCTCCCAGTCGTTGCCCTCGTTCTCCTTCACAACCTTATGCTCGGTGTAAAGGCTGTGCTCGAAGTTAAGCGCTTCCATCGCGGCCGGGGAATCGAACGCTACTTTCTTGTTCGCTTCGTCATAGATCCTTCCGCCGTTGCTTGCGATCAGCAGCTCCGAAAGGACATAATGCGCGCCTGCCAATCCATATTGATCGGCCTTGCCATCGCCGTTGTTGTCTACGGTCAGCTTCTTGGCCGCATCCAGCATCGATGTCCAGTTCCAGTTGTCCTCATCCATTAGCTGCTGAGGGTCTTTAATGCCCGCTTCCTTGAAAATCCGCTTATTGTAGAACATTCCGCTATCGTTAGGGTTGTACCAGCTTTCCAGACCGAATACCTGCGATCCGCCAAAGCGCATCGAATCGACTACGTCCGCCGCAACGCGCGTATCCTGAAGATAATCGTCAAGCGTAGTGAGGAAACCGCCTTGCATCAGTCCCCAGATAAATCCATCCGGCAGCCTTACGATTTCTGCAAACGGGTCGTTAGCCATTACGGAGGAGGAAAGCTTCTCGGTCGTCGACCAGTATTCCGTGTTCAAATATTTAATTTTAACGTTATACTTTTCTTCCACCTTCTTGATTCTTTCACGGGCCAGTTCGTCCGCCTCGGAATCCCCTGCCGGTGTCGCGTCCCACCAATGGGAGATGCGAATTTCTCTTCCGCCAAGATTGGCGGCAGGCGGTTCAGGCTCCTCGGTTGGAGCCGGCGTGGCTTCCTCCGTTGCGACAGGCGCTTGAGTAGCCGGCGCATTCCCCCCGTTATTTCCGCTGCATGCGGACAACATCGTTGCTAAAGCGGTTACAACTACGAGCAAGATCGGTTTCCTTTTTGTCATTTGTTCCACTGTTAAGCACGCTCCCCTTCATCAATAATTAAATAAAGACAGGCATAACTACGGGTTAATTAAAGCGCTTTCAACCTCCTCGCAGCGAAATTTTACATAACGGCGAATGCCGCTATATAAGGATTCGGCAAGCCTGTTTGCTTAAAAAAATCAGAACAGCCCCGTTGCATTCGGCTGTATGTAAAGGTTTTCATGAAACCCATTTCATTATAGCTCGCTTCTTTTCCTCGGTCAATACGAAAGTTTGGATTTTCCAGTTCGCCCATCTCAAACACTTCTTTCGACCCACGTCTATCGCGCAGGCAGGCGAATCGGCCAGGCCGTTCTCTGGCTTGCAAAGCTAACAGCCAGCGTTGGCATATACGCCGAATATAAGTGTCAAACTGATATTAAAAAAAGCAGCAACCGGCATAATCGCTGCCCGGCCACTGCTTATGAGCTTGGTCTATTCGCCATCACTAGAAAGCGGTATGGCTAAGTAGCAGCCGGCTTTCCGGTGCTTTGCCGAACGATAAGCTGAGGCTCCAGAGAGGTCAGCTTTTTAACCTTCTCCTTGTTCATCATCGCTTTCAGCACGTTGACAGCCGTTCGTCCAAGCTCGTTCGCCTGCTGGGAAACGGTCGTAAGCTCGGGAATAAAGTGATGCGCCAATGGAATATCGTCAAAGCCTACGATCGATATATCCTCGGGAATTCGTATCCCCATCTCCGCAGCGGCTTTAATTGCCCCGATAGCGGTATAATCGTTAACGCAAAAAATAGCCGTCGGCCGATCGCTCATCGCAAGCAGCTTCAGCATCTGGCGTTTGCCCGAATCGATGGAGAAGCTGTCCGGCAGAAGCCACTCTTCCCTGATTGCCAGGCCGGCCTCTTTCAGCGTTTTGCGAAAAGCCCTCAGCTTGATGGAGGTTGTCGTCATGTGGCTCTCGCCGCCGATAAAGCCGATTTTCGTATGGCCGAGCTCAATCAGGTGCTTTACGGCAAGAGCGGTGCCTGCCGCTTCATCTGTCGAGACTCGGATCAAATCCGTATTGCGCAAACCGCCGTTTACAAGCACAGTTGGAATAACGGACGCATGCTGCACGAGTTCCTGGACCAAAGGCTCCTCGCATTGCTTCAGATTAATTCTCCCGCCCATAAACATAATCCCGTCCACGCGTTTCTCGCGCATGATGCTAAGATACTCCGATTCCTTCGCGTAATCGCCAATAGAGTTGCTCAGCAGAAAGGTGTAGCCCGATTGTTGAGCCTCATGTTCAGCCCCGGCGAACACCTCCGGGAAAAAGGGATTGGTCAAATCGGGCACGATCAGGCCGATAATGCCGGTTTCTTTTTTCAACAAGCTGCGCGCCATCGCATTGGGCTGAAAATTGTATTTCTCAATAAGCTCTTCGATTTTGGCTCGGGTAGATACCTTGACTGGCGCTGTATCGTTTAATACGCGCGATACCGTCGCAACCGAAACCTTAGCTTCTTTGGCAATGTCATATATGGTGACTTGTCTCAAGCCTAACGCGTCCCTTCATACTATCAAGTCTCGTACCATTATAGCAAAAATCAGACATATGATGTAATGGGTTACAGCTTTCATAGTCAAAAAGGGACAGGCGCGTTCGATGAACGTTCGTTCCTGTCCCCGTATTCTGTGCCGCTCTTGCTTATTTCAATGTTTGCCAGCGTTGCGCAGATTGACTGTCATACAAAAGCTTAACCGAATTAGGCTGCCGCCCTTCTTCATCGAACAGAATAAGCTCATTATCGCTTTCCTTCAGCCAAGCCAGCGGTATTTTATAATCCTCCTGCGGTCCAATCTGCCAATACCGGCCCAAATCTCGCCCGTTCAGCACAATGTGGCCTTTGCTCATCCCCGATAGCCGCAGCTTGAGCTTAGGCTTCGTATTCTCCGGTACCGGCGGATGATTAAACACGGTGCGAGACCATACAGGGCCTGTTTCAACGGTCTTCGTCTTGTTAAAGCCCGCCGGAGTAGTCAACGGTTCTACGGTCCAGCCCTTCAGCTCGCCGGCATCGTTAAACGTCAACAGATCCAGACGATTGAGCGGCGTTTTGGCAACCGGCATTTCAATCGTATTGGTTCCGCCAACTGTATAAGACGTAATATCGATGGCCTGATTGGCGAACCAGTCCTTGTATCCGTCCAGCTTCAGCTCCTGGCCGTTAATACGCAAGCCGTTGTATATGGCTCCTACGAGAATCGCTTGCTCGTTGTCCTTCAGCTCGAACGTTCGCGACAGCCCGGATGGGAAAGCCTCCGCGTACACCTCATCCAGATGCACGATCCGCTCACCGCACGTCCAGCCTCTGCGCAAATCCAAGGCAGAGCCGCCCGCATACACCGCGCCAAATATGCCCTTCTCCTCCCCTAAATAAGGCGAGAAATTAAGACTTCCCATATGCTGAACAAGCAGCTGTATCCGGTTTCGTCCTTTCTCCAGCCTAACGGCTGCAGAAGCCGCCCCAACCTGACGGATTAGAACCTGTTCTTGTCCATTAACATACAAGCGCGCAGTATCCTGAATGGCCGTGAATACAAGCGTTTGATACTGCCCGCGCTCGCATTCAAGCTCGCTGCCATAAAGCAGGTAACCAAATTCCAGATCAAGCTCGGCAAAACCTGCCGGATGCTCGGCCTGACCGGATGTTTCATAGGCAGATAGCTCCAGCGAAGCATGCTCCCATCCATTCAAGCTTGGAGCATAGAAGGCTGGAAGGCTGTCGCTTGCCATACTCGCCATACGATCGCTTGCATCGGTTGCAGCTTCCCAAGCCCCCAGCAGCAACGGGGTTTGTTCTACGCTTCCGTCTGTCCCGCTTACGCTGCCATCCGCTCCCAAATCCAGATCCTCCAGACCAATGGCCCAGCGTATGCTCTCTCCTTGCAGTCTCCATGCACGGTCCGCCATATAACCGTTCAATACGATAAGCTCGATCGATTGCCCGCCTGTTTTTAGCTTAATTCGCTGCGGCGTCTGGAAGTGGAAAATATCCAAACGAAGCGTCCGGCCATCTTCGGCGCTTTCAAAACGGATGGTCCCCTCGCTGCTGAATTGTATTGGCTGATCGGCTTCCAGCTCCACGTATGTGCGTTGACCGTCCTCGCCTGCCAGAATAAAGGTCTGCACCTCGCCAATCCGATCGTTTCCAATGAGAAAAGCTCCGCATGTCACCTTCAGCCCTTCAACCAGCTCGATCCGGTCGAGAATAGGCATAATTTGACCCGGCTTAATCGATACAGGCAATGTTCTTCCGGTTTCCAGCGTAATCGGGAACAGCTCTTTCTCCTGTTTGCCGCTTTCCGCAAACCATAGCTTTTGCCCGTTCCATTGCATGCCTTGAAGCTGAACGCCTTCCACTGACCTTGCCTCCGCATGCTGCACCGGCTCAGCCTCCAACAAAAATTGGCTCAGTGCTTGAGTAAATAAGGAGATTTTTTTGGCGGTTCGGTATTTGGCCGTCACTCTGCCGTATTCGGACAGTGGAGCATCATAATCATATGAGGTCACCATAAAAATATCGCTGCTGCCTACCGTTCGACCGCCATAGCCAGCGAAGTTGGTGCCGCCAAAAAACATATAATGGCTGATACCGTCAAAGCCGGCACGAATAATTTCCATCATCCGCTTTTCGTACAAGTCAGGCGTCTTCTGTGTCGCGGCTGGAGCGCCCCAGTGCTCAAACCAGCCTGTCCAAAATTCCGTAACGATTTTGGGAGCATCCGGCTGCTTGCGCATCAGCTTCTCGAAATGCCCGTCCGCGCCCGACCAGAAATTCGCCCCTTCAATCGTACCCGCAGCTCCTCCCTCGCATGTGATCAGCGGAACATCGATGCCGCGAGCCAGCAGCCCGTCACGCAGCGTATTCATGTAGACGCTCGCTTCCTCATCGTCCGCTATATATCCGTATTCATTCTCCACTTGAACAAGAATGACTGTGCCTCCTTGCGTCAGCATGCGTGCCCGGATAATCGGTACAACCTGATCGAAATATTTGTCGACATATTGCAAATACGTTTCGTCATCTGTCCGGAATTGTATGCCAGGTTTTGTTTTAAGCCAGTAAGGAAAACCGCCAAAATCCCATTCGGCGCAAATAAAAGGACCTGGACGTACGATCACATATAACCCTAGCTCGGAGCATAGATCCAGAAATGCCCCAAAATCATTGTCGCCGCTAAAATCCCATTTTCCTTCTTCCGCTTCATGCACATTCCAGGCCAAATACGTGTCAATGCAATTCATTCCCGCAAGCTTCGCCTTCACCAGCACTTCCCGCCATTCTTGCCTTGGCATCCGGAAATAGTGAATGGACGCGCTGTTCAGAAACACTCTCTCTTCCCCGATAATAAAGCTTTTGGCATCAAAACGAAGCTGCAGCCCCAGTTGTTCATTGCCTGTTATTCCATCTGTTTCGATGTTTTCTGTCGTAAACGTCATGAATCCCGTTCCTTCCTTTGCGAACGCAAGTCCTCAATCACTGCGCGCATCATTTTTAATACCGTTAAAAAGCAGCATAGCATCAAACCGATTAGCCTTGCTGCCGGACCGAACAAGCAACGAGCCGTCTATTCGCATTAATGAAACGGGTTTCATTAATGCCATATAAATTATAGAACTGTAATCTTAACCTTGTCAATGCTGCTGGTCCCAGAAGGCCTGGTTAATTGCATAAAAAAATAAAAAAACCTCAAGATCCGATGATCTTAAGGTTATCTTTATTGGATGGTGCGCGTAGAGGGACTTGAACCCCCACGGTCGCCCGCTAGATCCTAAGTCTAGTGCGTCTGCCAATTCCGCCATACGCGCATAAAGAAAATGGTGAGTCATGTAGGATTCGAACCTACGACACCCTGATTAAAAGTCAGGTGCTCTACCAACTGAGCTAATGACTCAAAGTAATAAAATGGCTGGGGATCTAGGGATCGAACCTAGGAATGACGGAGTCAAAGTCCGTTGCCTTACCGCTTGGCTAATCCCCAGCAGCGATATGGTGGAGGATGACGGGATCGAACCGCCGACCCTCTGCTTGTAAGGCAGATGCTCTCCCAGCTGAGCTAATCCTCCGAATAATGGTGACCCGTAGGGGATTCGAACCCCTGTTACCTCCGTGAAAGGGAGGTGTCTTAACCCCTTGACCAACGGGCCATGCTGAAATGATGGCTTGTCCTAGCGAGAATAAATGGAGCTCTCAACCGGGATCGAACCGGTGACCTCATCCTTACCATGGATGCACTCTACCTACTGAGCTATGAGAGCGTGATGGCTCCCCGAACAGGACTCGAACCTGTGACAACTCGATTAACAGTCGAGTGCTCTACCAACTGAGCTATCAGGGAACATTGCACTTCCGAGTTGAAATGTTTCCAAAGCTTCAACTGCAGAAGAGACACGGTTGAAAACCAAGGCAAATTGCGCCTTGAAAACTGGATACGAAAGCGAGGCTGCTGAAAGCCTTGTTGCTTTATTATGGGATCCCCGCAAAGTATCCGGCATACGCCTCGAAGCCTTCGCTTCACTTTGTGGGGGTTCTTAGGATAAGCCCTCGACCGATTAGTATTCGTCAGCTCCACACATTGCTGTGCTTCCACCCCGAACCTATCAACCTCGTCGTCTTCAAGGGGTCTTACATACTGGGAAATCTCATCTTG
>NZ_STGF01000025.1 GCF_005222705.1 Paenibacillus sp. SY21-1
GTCAAATTGCATGCGTTATTCCCCGTTCTTCTGTGTCGTTCTTTATCCTTTCGAGAGAAACGGGGATAATTCCTCTGTCATTAATTCCAATTTACCATTTTATTCATGCGGAAAGCCGGGTTAAAGTCTAGTAAGTTGCGAAATAGTATCATGCTTCTCGCTGTTTTATAAATTCAGTGACTTTAATTAAAATCTCCCCAGACAATTCCTCGCGCTGTAAAATAAGAAATCTTGCAAAGTCAAGGATTTGCTTCGCCTCCCCATTTTGGAGTTCAATACCATCAATTGTATGAATTGAATCAGTTAAATTCTGTGATAACTCATAAGGATCGTATTGTTTCTCCACATCTAAAAAACTATCTTCTTCGATACTAATTCCGGCTACATTATCTTCATTTTCTCCAATTAACGAACAAACTGGAATCCCTAACGCTTTGGCGAGATTTTTTAAAGGAAGCAGCTTTGGCCCACCCTGTAAGATTCCATTCTCTATATGACTTATTGTTGATGTTGACCACCCTCCCGCTCGGTAAGCGAGTTCCTCTTGAGTCAGGCCAAGCTTGACTCTGTAATCTCTAACCTGTTCTCCAAATATCTTTAGAAAGCTCATTTCTAACCCATCCTTATTAGAAATTTGTTTAAAACGAAAATATAAATAGAAATATTCATGATTTTTATGCAAACTTCATATCGCAAGCGATATAGAACAGCTGTGCCGCCTAATATACACTCAGATTACAAACGAAATGGAGTTAATACCTACTAACCAGCATAATTTCCACAATACCCAAGTAAAACAAAAAAACAACTGAAAGGATTTGGACACATGGACAAAGACAACATTTTAGATGTATGGGGTATGTCTCGATATCTCGGAATTTCGCCAGATACCGTTCGTAAGCTTATCCAAAAGAATCAACTTCCCCACTACAGGGCTGGGAAACGCATTTTTACAAAACAATCATACCTAGATCAATGGATTCAAAAGCAAATTAAAGAATCCACGGAGGCAGCTGATGCAAAATAATAAAAAAAGTAGTCGTCTTGCCTTTACAGAGGCAACAACGACTCAAGAGATGAAAAATTCAACTAAACCCATCTTACAATCAGTTCAATCCGAAAGTCAAAAGGAGAATACAGCTTCAAGCAAAAACGTTGCTATCCTTAATAGACAAAGAGAAGTAAGCTTTTTTCCTGATAAAATCCCAATGGAGATGAAACAACGTGAGCAATGGATTCTTTGGCGGTTAGTGACTCTAGAAGATAAAGAGAAAGCAACAAAAATGCCATATACACTCGACGGCACAAGAGCAGACACAACAAATCCCAATCACTATTCAAGTTTTGCTGAGGCGCTAAGTGTTTATGAGAACGATCCAAGGAATTATGACGGCCTTGGGTACGTATTTAGTGAGGATGATCCTTTTACCGGTATTGACATTGATAATTGCATTGATGTAGGAGGCAAACTGACGGATGAAGCCGATGAAATTATTAACACTTTGGACAGCTATTCGGAACGTAGTCAGAGTAGGACAGGTGTCCATATAATTGTTAAAGCCAGGCTAAAAAGCGAAGGAAACCGATCCGGCTCTTTTGAAATTTATGACCGCAAACGCTATTTCGCAATCACTGGCGATCATTTGAGACTTACTTCAAAAACTATTGAAGAACGGCAGCAGGAAGTAGACCAGTTATGTATACAGAAATTCGCAAATAATAAGCTATCCTCTAAATTAGCACAAAAAAGCAGTGAGGTACACATTGGAGATTCAGCACTAACCGATCAAGATATCATCAGTATTGCAGTAAAGGCAAAGAATGGAATTAAGTTTGCCGCCTTATATTCAGGAAATTGGCTTAAGTACTATGGCAGCCAGAGCGAGGCTGACCAAGCTCTATGTAATATATTAGCTTTCTACACCAAAGACTCGGAACAAATTGACCGGCTTTTCCGAGGGAGTGGCTTGATGCGCGAGAAGTGGGAACGAGATGATTACCAAATACGAACAATTTCCCAAGCATTAAAAATCGTTACCGCACAGTACGTCACTAAAGGAAAGCCGAATTCAGAAGAAGCATCGGAAGACGATCTTGGATTACTTCTTGTACCTAAATCGGATTGGAATGGAACACTTTCCGATAGTGCGTTTCACGGTTTGGCAGGGGATGTTGTTAAGCACATATTACCTCATTCGGAAGCCGACCCTGCTGCATTGCTAGTCAACTTTCTCGCGATATTTGGAAATACTGTCGGGACTTGGCCGCATTTCACCGTTTCGGGCGGTGAACATCGTATGAAATTATTTTTGGTACTTGTTGGTGAAACATTCAAAGGGAAAAAAGGAACCTCCCTAGATCCGATTCTACAGATAATGCGTGCTGTTGACACTGAGTTACCCAAGCGAAAGAAGTCAGGTTTATCAAGCGGAGAAGGTATAATTCAAGCTGTTCGTGACCAAGTAACTCAAATGCAACCAGTAATGGAGGGCAGCGGTAAAAACAGAAAACCTACTGGCGAGTATGAGGAAGTTATTATTGATTATGGCGTTGAAGATAAGCGGCTGCTTGTTGTGGAAGGTGAGTTTGGTGGAGTGCTGAATGTTCTTCGTCGAGAAGGCAACACACTTGGAGCAATTATTAGAAACTCTTGGGATGGACAAGGGGACATTCAGACGTTAACTAAGAACCCCGTGACAGCTACAGACACACATATTTGCATTATGGGACACATTACGCCAGAGGAGTTAAGAAAGCTCATCTCAGATAATGAGATGTATAATGGCTTTGTGAATCGCTTCTTGTGGCTATATGTAGAGCAATCAAAGTCATTACCGTCAGGCGGTGAATTTCACAAGCTTGACATTGCACCCATAGTACAACGCATTCAGGAAGCTGTACAGTTCGCGCAAGGCAATGTAGCAATTGAACGTAAACCAATAGAACGAGATGCGACAGCTAACATCTTATGGGAACGTATATATGAGCCATTACAGCGTGACACTACGGGAATTATTGGTTCAGCTACTAGTAGGGGAACACCATACGTTATGCGTCTCGCGTGTATTTACGCACTCCTCGATCTGTCATGGACGGTTCGCGTCGAGCATCTTAAAGCTGCACTAGCTGTTTGGGAATATTGTCAGAAATCTGTGCATTTTATATTCGGCCAAAACCATAAACAGTTCGACCCAATCTCGGCTCGTATTCTCGCAGTATTAAAAGAGAGACCAAAGGGACTGACTTCCACACAAATTAATGTAGATATTTTTAAAAAGAATCAAAAAGCCGCTGATATTGCAGCAGCTATTGAAAAACTCCGCGAATTGGGGATGGTCACTATTGAAAAACAACCGAATCCCAAAGGAAAAGGCAAGCCAGTAACCGTTGTCCGGTTGCTCGGAATAGATTGAATTCGTAATTACTCCGTTATAAATTCGTATAAACTCGATGCCGGAACCCTTGATACAGCTGGGTTTCGGCGGGTTTGTTCGTAAATTCGTTAAGTTCGTTAGAGCTATGGATTAGTTCACAAGAGGATGAACCAATCCAAATCTTTAGAGAAATAAAAAAGAAATCATTCAATCTTTGATCTTACCCCTGTAAGGTATTACCTTTGTGATTTAAAAATAGTTTATTTCTTTAGTTCTATGATTCTAACTATAACGATTATAAAACGAAATTCACGAAGTTACGAATTCTCTTGAAAATAGCCATGAGCGCTGGGGTCTTTAATCTGTAGAGGTTACGTAATTAATACGAACAATTAACGAATTATCTTCAGACTAGTCAAGGAAGTACACTATTGAATGAATGAACTAGCACAATCATATTGTTGCATCTTTTTATTCGACCTTTGCACATTTTCCTGACCTGTATGTTTTGTAGTGGAAAAATTTGCGCATTTATTAATGAGTATGTTCAAGAAAAGGGAGTGAATAGGTAATGATTATTAACGATGAGGAATTGAATCATTTAAGGGAAGTCAACGACCGCTACAATGCAAGGTGGAAATTCTATGAGCAATATAGTCGAACTATCTGCCGACAACTGGCCCAGAAGGAATTTATGTCTGAAGAACAGTCCTTAATCATTCAACAAAATGAAGAACACAAAATTAGGCTTATTTATTACATTGAGTTACTGGATGACAAAATGTTGGAATTCCTGCTATGTGTCAAGGAGATTGGTTGCAACCAAAACGATTATAAGCAAGAACGTTACCAAGAACGTTTTGAAGCCTGTCAACAGTCACTCAAGTCAGTGGGGCTTTCAAGGTTAGCTATTATCACTAAATTAACTAACTTCCACCCTGATAAACCGTTTGATGCCGGTATCCGACATCTTGGCTTTAAAACTGCATTATGCTAAATGAATAAAGGGAGCCCAAATCGGCTCCCTTTTTCAAGTAAAAGCTTTGTCAATGGACTCCGTTAATTCCTTGTGCGAAGCCTTGCTGTAACGCATTGTCATGGAAATATCGCTATGCCCACAAAGGGCGGCCACTGCGCTTATATCTGTTCCAGTAGCTACTAATCTTCGCGCAAACGAATGCCGCAAAGCGTGAGGATGCGTCCCGAATTTTGTGAGCAAATGCTGTATGGCTCTGCTGGTAAGCCGTTTCATCCTAATGCTTGTAAATAATGATGCTTCGGCATCATTACGAGTTGCAAGGTATTGCGTCAAGTGATAACGAACCTCACGGGAAAGCGGAATAGTGCGCGATTTATTACCTTTACCGCACCTCACTATTAGTTCACCGCTCCGTTCGTTTATGACGGCATCCTGACGGTTCAAAGCACAAAGCTCCGATACACGAACACCTGATTCAAGTAGTGTATAGACAATAGCTATATTCCGCTTGCTGCCGCTTTTCTCAATTTCACGTTTGATGCGTTTGATTTCTAGCTCCTCCAGCGATTTAGGAGCTGTTTGGCGCTTGTTTTGAGGTTTGGTTCTCTTTATATTTTCGACAATATCAGGTTTCTGTATGAATCGAGCATAGACGCTTAGACAAGCATAGATTTTATCAATTGTCGCCGCGCTTTTGTCCTCTGTCTCTAAAGCTTTAATGTAAGCTTGCACATCATACCTGGTCGGCTCGGATAGTTCGCCGCCGTTTCGATCAAGCCAGGAACAAAATGCGTACATAATATACCGATAGGTCTTAACTGTATTTTCCGCTTTCCCTATCCCTTCTTGAGCGGCAAGAAATTTCTGAACTTCCACGACAAACTTTTCGATGCTTAACCCCTCCTAAAAAAGAATTTCCACGACAAGTTAATGACTCTTTATGTCGTGGAAGCCTACTTCTCTGCAATTGCTTTAAAATATATCATTAAAGTTTCTAGGTTCCACTTTCTGAATTGCTTCCGATATTGGTGTCCCGAAACCTAACTTATAACCTTCGTGCGGGTTTCTGTATTCAAGAAACAACCGTCTGAAATCCATGTCATTAATAAATGGAACTTTAGTCAAACTATCCATTGGTGCATCCGTTCCCCGGACTACGAAAAGTCCGGCATAATCTGTAGAAGGCAACCGTTCAAAAGCTGCATTATTTCCAAGGGCGATTTGACTCGATGTTGCCGAATCCATTCGACCAATGCAACGAAAGCCGATATTGGAGCGAAAATCTGTTGAACCAAGGCTCTCTTGAGAAGCCCGTTGTGTTGCAATTAACAAGTGAATACCATTGCTTCTTCCTTTCGCAGCAATTGCTTTCATACAAGACATACCTTCTTCTAATCCTTGCCATTTGTCTGTAAACTGCGCGAACTCGTCAAATACAAGAAAGATTTCAGGGAGATTCGCACCTGTTTTTTCGTTGTAAACGACAATATTAGGTGACACTCCCCACTCCTTTAAGAGCTTTTCCCTCCGTTCAACTTCTTTGGCCGCACTCTTAATCATTGTTAAAGCAGTTTCTTTTGTTTCAGCAATCGGATAACCAACATCTCCTACAAATCCGAAGCTCACCCCGCCCTTTAGATCAATGAATAATGGTAAATGGTTTTGCCGCTGAAGCTGCAAGATAATTGCATATAGAACCGTTGATTTGCCCGCCCCAGTTGTCCCAGCAACGATGCCATGCGGAATTTTTCGAAAGTTCCAAGCAACTGTATTCTTGCTATTCAACCCCACAATCACACATTCTGGCTTTTGAGCAGAGGTACTTAAATCAATTGCGTCATTGAAATGAATTTCTTTAGGCAGCGGCTGCTTAGCAATTTCAATCCCAATAGTTCCAATACCACCATAATCCTGATGGATAAAAAAGATGGGTTTCTTTAAATAAGCTTCAATTCGGGTTAAGCTCTCCTCCCAGCGGCTAAAGCTAACCGCAGGAATATCCCAAATAAAGATTTCCGTTGAGCCTAAGTCACGATGAAGAGGAACGTTATATAAGCCCTCTTTTAATCGAAATACCTCATTAAAAAACCGTTCCCATGCTTGTTTCATAGGGTAGTGCGTATTTGCACCATCAGTTTCTATAACTGGCTCTCTCTTATGAATTATTGGATTTTTAGGTTCACTCCGAATACTAACCACTGCTTGCTGCTGTTGAAAACTGATGGCATGGAGGACAGATTGTACCTGAGAAACCTTTTTCATTCGATTGCTAAAAAGCAATGATTTGGCCTGTCGCTGTAATTCGGCAAGGTTTGCATAAAAAAGTTGTTCGGCAGCTTCGTGATTGGCGGTAATGGTTCGGATAACGGGTAGTAGTTTGTAGCCTCTATACGTACAAACAATCATTAAGAATCCAACCGCCAGTAGGCTTATTAAAAACCAGTCAAAGGGCAACCAGCTAACCCGATGCAGGAGTAAAACAGTCAATGAAGCCCAAGCAGCCGAACCCAAAAGCCACACGAATCGTCGCCGGAGCGCCGGGGCCCTCAAGCCAAGCCGAAGGGCCAATTGGAGATTTAGAGGTGTATACGGACATTTTATGACCTCATAGCGGGTTATAAGCCTGACCGCCCAATCTATCGTTGTTTGCGGTGTTTCAATTTCAAACACCAATTTATTACTAAGATCGACAATCAAATTGTAGGCTTTTTTCAAATCGTCAGTTGCACTCTCTAACCAAATGGAAATGACTTTTCTCTGCACCCGCTCTTGATCATCAATGCGCCACCATGCAAAGAATCGTTTCATACGGATATAAAGGGGCGATAGCCGCTTACTAATTTTTTGATTGATGTTCACATTCTGCACCCGCTTGTATTAAAAACGTCCGCGCCATATGGTCAAAAAGAGCTGATAACTTCATATCGTTATCGAGCGCCCAGCGTTTCAACTCTTTTAAAAGCTGTTTATCCATCTGTAAGGTATAACGTTCACGCATTCGCTTTCCCTCCTGATAATTTGTTAGAGGCTCGCATTAGACAACGGCGCAAGCCTCCCGTTTTTAATAAAACAATTCGCGTAACAGTTCATCCAGAGATGGGGAATCTTTTAATTGAACTGAATTTCCATCAAATTTCAATAAGTCTTTTGACGCAGCAGCTTTTGCTAATTCAATCAAACCGCTTTTTTCAAAATCGGTTTTGGTATGCTCCATAACCTCGGAAATAGTCAATTTGTAGCGTTTGGAAAAATAGTTTTCATTTCGAATAAAAACAAACAACAACGCACCAAACACCGGCCATTTATTCTTTGGCACCTTCGCAGAAACAAGAGCCCACCCACCATGAAACATGTCTAAAAATTGTTCAAGTAAATCAGTCTTATTAGCTTTAGCCCCCGTCATTGCTGGCGAAATATGATGATTAGGTTTATTTCTGCCAGAGAAGAATAACCACCAAAGAAGTATTGCCATGATAATGAACCCTGAGAATAACATTAATGTCACCTCCTATATGTCTTTTCGACTGTGTATCAAGTAAGCTAACCAAGTTGTTAAGTGCGCATGATGGACTCTCTCCTTTCGCTACGAAACTCCTTATTAATTTTGTAGACTCTGCGCCGCGCTGTTTTTCAGACAAATTATGATTTTGCGAGAAGCGACAGCAGAGGAAAGGTCAAAAAAATGTTTTGCGTGTATTATGAGAAATGTGAGCTTTTTACGCATTAAAAAAAAGGATGAGCATCACAAAATGTGATAGTCATCCTTTGCATAGAAAGCTCATATTTAGTTTCGATAAAGCGTAACATTAACAATGGATTCATATCCAGAGGGAACGGCAGCATTAACGGCGCCTGTAGCATCAATAAATAAGGAAATGACGACCACTAACATGGCCGCCAAATACATTGATTTATGTCGCACATTATCACCTTCTCTTTATTTTTTGTAAGAGCGGTAGATTACAGTAGCATCGGAGAAATACCCATGGTTGACGAAATTTACTTGGAATTTCTTATCAGTATTCATACCTTTAGGAATGATTAAACCGGAATAATTTCTAACTACGTCACCAATCGATAAGTCGACAAATGGCATAAGGATAGTTCTAGATTCTTGCTCGTATTTTCCGAATTGATAATCCCTTTTGAGATTATCAATATCAATTTTTTCATCCATATCTTCATAAAAACCCCTGTTAGTAACGTCAACCGAACAAGAAAGGACAGGGGTATCTACTTTACCCTTTACTGTAAATTTTACATTACTGACAAGTAGATATGCGTTCATTGTAGACTTAAAGTCATGGTAGTCATTGAATAAACCCCACTTCATACCTTTTGTAATGTACTTACGATTCGGGTCATTTGGATCAGATAAATCAACTACGACGAAGCTTTCCACTTCGCAAACGAATTTGTTTGACTTATCAGCCGACTTCATAGCAGTATAGTTAAATTCCCAAGGTTTGTTATCCTCTACCTTGGCATTCTCAAAATACTCCGGAGCCATCGTCAGAATGTTTGTCTTATGCCAGAGTATTTCCGCTGAGCTTGTTGCATATTTGTCAGTTGGCAATTTTTTACCATCTTTGACTTGGAGTACACGCTCGATTACGGCAACAGCTGCGGCACGAGTAGTTACTCCGTCAGGTGCAATTTCACCTTTACCGACACCCTGGATAATACCGGCTTTTGCGGCTTCATAGAGGTTACGATTGATGTCGTAATCTTTCTTGTAACCTGTAATTCCTGCGCGAACTGCCAACAGTGACATTTCTTTACGAGGAATAGCGTTGTTCCAAGTCGTATTCTTGAAGTCCTTTGAGTAAATTCCTGCCTTAGTTGCAGCATCTACATAAGGCTGATACCAAGAACCACTAGCAGCAACCGTATTGTATTTCAAAGCCGCTACCAACATTTTCAGGAACTCTGCGCGAGTGACCTCAGCATTCGGCTTGAACGTGCCATCCGCATATCCTTGAACGTACCCTTTTTCAAAAGCCGTTTTGATTGCC
This sequence comes from Paenibacillus sp. SY21-1, assembly GCF_005222705.1. Taxonomy (GTDB): domain Bacteria; phylum Bacillota; class Bacilli; order Paenibacillales; family Paenibacillaceae; genus Pristimantibacillus. The sequence goes on from NZ_STGF01000025.1 coordinate 9,369, forward strand.
GATTCTGCCCAATGACCGGAAATATCGCTTAATTCGCTGATATTCTGATTTTGTGATTCAGCAATAGCTATGTCGGCTAATGAAGTTAATATCAAGGAAATAATGAGAATGCAAATATGTACTTTTTTCATTTGAAAATACACCTCATTTTAGTTTTTCTGTTAATGAGATATCATAAATATGAACAGTTTCATGGTATTTACTTTGATCTCCAAACCCTAATTGCAGTTCTTGATTGGAACCTCCTTGAATAATATAATTTTCAGCCCGAATCATGATTTCATCAATGCCTCTCAAATCTATTTCAATTGTTTGAGGATTTTGACCTTTAACTGCTTGACCGGAATAAAGTAGGGTTCGGCCACTATAAATACTAATTCCCAAAAAATCATGACTGTAATTATCATCAACCGCAAATTGTGCATTAAACGTAAGGTATTTCCCATTTAGCACATAATTAGTTTCAATTCCCATAGCCCCTGAAATATCATTAATTGATGGGGTATATTCAATATTATTAACTTTGAATGGTTTCAATGTCTCTCGGAAAGCAACAATAGTAGCCGGCAATTTCTGCTGAATTTTTTGTAAAGGAATGACATTACCAAAAGAAGATTTAATATCACTATCTGGATTACTATACTTATCTACTTTGACTGGAGCAGCACTAAGTTTATCTAATTTTTCATGTATATTTTTGATAAAAGATATTGCTTCTGCACGTGTTAATCGATCGTTTGCTTTGTAACCTGCTATACTTCGTTCTGTTTTACCATTTGACAGTCCCGCATCTAACAAATAGTGAATGGAATCATCTAAGTTATAGTTTTTTCCCGATGCATTTGTTAGCACTTTAGCGACTTGCCCGCGATTAAATATCTGACCAGCAGTTAAATTTGTGACAAGACTCCAGTTGTTTTTACGGGCAAAATCTAAAAAAGGAGTATCCCATAAATCACTTTGCTGAAAATTAGTGGGAGTAGCTTCGTATGCTTTAATTAGCATTGCTAGAAATTCAGATTGAGTAACATTTTTATTAGGTCTAAACGAACCATCGGGATATCCACTGACGATTTGGTTATCAAGTCCCCATTGAATCGCCGAAGAGCTCCAATGAGACTTTGAAACGTCATTGAAGGTAATCTGGCTTGGGGATACTTGTGCTTCATTTGCCGCCACTGATAATGGTGCAGCTGTTAATAATAATAATGATATTCCTAAGGTAATTACCTTCTTGTTCATTAAATACGCCTCCATTAAATGGGATTAAGACAAGTCACTGAGCTTTAAAAGCTGATACCGTAATTTTAATGGTGCTGGACATTAGTTGATATAATAGAAGTTTGAAATTTGAGTTGTTGCAAAAGCTGACAATTGAACCATCTGGTTTTTCTCATTGGTCATCTGACAAGCGTTTATTACTTCAAGCAACTGTACATTAGTTTGATCCAGATAAGATTTAAACCTACTTTTCCAATTGATATCTGCTTCAAGTTCATGTGTGCTGAATTGAAGAAGCAGAATATATTGTTGATGGAGTTCCAGGGGAACTGCTGGAACAGCAGCATCAGAAAAAATCCATCCATGTTTTGCTTTTACCCCAATAGGGTCAGTTACTAGGTCGGTTAGGTGAATGGAGACAGTATCCGTTTTAAAATCTGCAAGGCATGTCATTTTCACGTATCCGTTAATGTTAGATGTACCTTCATGAGTCTTTATATGAATGCTCATTCCTAGAGTAATGTGCTTGTAATGCTTTTCGAAATCGTCATATGTAAACATCGTACTTCCTCCTTATGATCGTAAAATCATGCAGAAAATTCAGAAATTCAGGTGTAAATTCTTTATTGAGTTTAATCCACTTTAGAGAAAGGAGAAGATTGATTAAAGTAAAACAATTCTTCGTGTTCCTTTGTCGTAATTTTAATTTTATTGTTTTTCAATTCGATAAGTGCCTTAATTTCTTTGTCAGGCTGATTTTCTACAGTAATAAGGATATCTGCTTTACCAGTTGAACTAAGTGCAAAGGGTTTTGTTTCCCAATTTTCGGGGGACGATGATTGGTCTATCGGAAACCCATTTTCATCATAATATACTCGTGAACTGTATAAATCCCCTTGTGAAATTTTTAATTTGCTTTCATCTATGGTTTCCAGTCGAAAAGAGTTGGTTATGTTCAGATCCCAATCCTTTTTATCTGCATCAATAGCTAACGCAGTCCCCCAGTTTCCAATGTAGTTTGTAATATTGAATGTTTCATTAGTACATGTGTTCTCTTTGCTGTTAATTATGACTGATTGGGTTTTGGTGTCCCATTGGACGTCGCTTCCTAAATTCTCAGCAATATAGCGAAGTGGAACGTAGGTAGTACCTTCATAAAGAAAAGGAGCTTGCTCTGGCATCTTAGATACATTATTGATCTTTACGTCTTTCACACCAAACCGTACTTCAATTGTCTTTGTTAACGAAGCTGCAGAAACTCCCATTGAACCAAATACTAAAGCACCGGCTACAAAACCTAAAGTGAATCTAAAACGTTTCATGAAATCATCTCTCCTTAATTTTTTTGTATGATATGCGCATTATACTACATGTATTATAATACGCCAATTATAATATGTTAAAAAAAGTTCGCGTAGTGGGTAACATGAGGACAAACGAATTAGGGGCTGTTTGTCCATGAAACTAAGCGAAGTTAGAAAGAAAAAGGGGCTTACTCAAGAACAATTGAGCAGAGCAGTAAATATTTCACTTAAGCATTATCAGAATATTGAGCACGGACTTACTTTGCCAACTGTGAATATAGCCTTGCATATATGTGAAGTTCTTGAAGAAGATCCACGTGAAATTGATGAGTGGAAAGACCGTCGAACATCAACTTGATGTTGCTGGCGGTCTTCTTTTATGGACAGTGTTATTATAGGATTGTTTTTTCTGAAATTTCCACGGACTTTAAGTCACATCTACCAATAGAGTGCAAAATTCTACAACTATTGACCTATTTATCCGATACTAATATTAGAGAAGCTGGTTGTAGTTAGGAGTTGAGTCTTATGGATATTAAATCTGGGTTCGGAAAAAGAGTAAAAGAACTTCGAGCTAGAAGTGGTATATCACAGGAATTGTTAGCCGATCGAGCAGGACTAGATAGGACATACATTAGTGGAATAGAACGCGGTGAGCGCAATGTTAGTATCGTTAACATTGAAAAAGTTGCTGTTGCTTTAAATGTTTCTATTGAATATTTGTTTTCGAGTGAGCGTTTTTCCACGAATCTAGCATATCTTAAGAAGGATTTTGAAGTTCCATTCTTAGATCGTTTCAAATACCATTTGGATAGTTCTAAAAAGATACTGACCTTTCAAGTTAATGGGTTACTGACAGGCGAGAATGTCGATTTTATGTCAAAGACTTTGTTTGGTTTGTCTTCTATTTTCAATGAAGGGGAATTAAGTATCTTTGTAGATCATCGAGAAATGAAAACAGCGGACGGTGAACCTGTTGTTTATTCTCCTGAAGTAGCTGAGAAGGCTGTAGCATTTCAACAAAATGTAATTGCTTACAGTAAGCAAGCCGTGGTTCTTTGTAATAGCGAATTTATGGTTCAACAAATGAATTTTGTTACGACTATGAGCGGAATACGAGATAAGGCAATTCACTTATATGGTAAGGATAGAGACATGATAGGTGAAGCGTATGAACTGCTGGATGTTAACGGGAATGCATTGATTAATTCAATTAATTAGTCTGTGAGGTGAGCGCATGTTTCATGGAATCCATCCAATAACAAGACAAAAAGTCTCTGTACAGGAATGGGAATTGAAGTATAAGTCATTAGGAGTAGAAGCGTTATGCCCTATTTGTGACAAAGAGATGTTTATTAGGAACAGTAGCGCACCTCAGGGCACAAAACACTTTGTTCATTACTCGGGTACTGATTGTCCAACCGTAGAATCTAATCGAAAAAAGTATGAAGGGCTATCGCCAACTGAGCGAGATCACACGAACGCTGCTCTCGTTAAAAAGCAAGTGCTCGATAATATATATTTAGTGTATTTAATGTGCAGGGACATAATGAACGGAAAGTTAAGGCATGCTGAATTTACTTCTATGTTAGAAGTTGCGAATGAAAGAGAAATCTGGCTCTATAAAGGTTTAACCTTCGAGTATGTTCCTTATGTGTTATTAGTTTGTTTTGGAATATTTAATAAGAGAGGCACGAATAGGAGTGAAAGAATTTACTTTGTGTTTGATGCGAACTTAAGTAATTACGATGACTTATGGAATCATAAGGGCTTAAAAAAGAAGATGTGGAGAGTACTCCCTGACATAGACGATGTTGAAGAGATCGCGATTAAAGTAATTAAGCCTGAACCGGATTATTTTAAAGGATACTGTGGGAAGTATCTAGATTGATTTTTTGGGAACCCACTGACAAAAAAATTGTCGGCAACACTACTGGGCGTTGCACTTTAAAGGTTGATGGTGATAAATAAAAGAATGTATGATTTCTTTTGTCTACGATAACTTTGAAGTCCAGTAAAAATTTTCTATCGGATATGTCTACATAAGATTATAATGAATTAAGCGTGCTTTACTGTAGGAAGTTGTATACATTAAGAACTTACGAGGTGAGAAAGTTTTAATGAATAGACAGCGTTATTTTAATGATATTTCTGACAGATTAGAAATTTTATCTAATAGAATTAAAACTAACGGTAAGTTAAATGTCTTAGACCTAAACATTCACGCCGAGACTTTCTACCGAGACTTATTAAATTGTATATACGACTACAAGTTGGAATCGGCAAACGTATCAAGTGCTAATATGGAAGCCATTGATTTAATTGATACCGAAAATAAACTGATTATCCAAATCTCTTCTACTGCTACCAAGCAGAAAATAGAGAACACTTTGAGTAAAGATAAGATTTCAGAATATGCTGCGGAGAACTATAAAATTAAGTTTCTTTTCATTGCAGATGGGGTACAAAACTTACGTAATAACAAATATGCTAATCCGCATAAGATTCCATTCTTAGCAACAGAAGACATTATAGACAAGGTTAGTTTATTAACATATATATCACAATTAAGTATTGCGCGGTGCAACCTTGTGCACGATTTGTTTATTAAGGAGTTTGGAGGAGCACCTAATCCGAGTAAGGTTACTACCAATTTGGCAACAATAGTAAATCTATTAGCAGAAGAGGATTTGGATGAATCTGGAGTCTCCACAACTAATCTTAACTTGTATAATATAGATGAAAAAATTGTTTTTAATGAGTTGGAAATCATAAAAGAAACAACTATAAATGAATACATGCCGTACCACTCAAAATTAGATAGGTTGTATAAGCAGTTTGAACATGAAGGAAAAAATAAAAGAGTATCTGTATTAAGAAAGATAACATCCTTTTATGAAAAAGAGCTTTGCAATAACGAAATTAGCAACGTTGAAAAATTCTTCAATGTTGTAAGTAGTGTTGAATCATACATATTCAACAGTTACAATTTGAATGAGATTGAAGAGGATGTTGTTGAAATGTGCGTAAAGATCATTACAGTTGATGCTTTTATTAGATGTAAGATTTTTAAAAATCCAAAGGGGTATAATCATGTTGCTTCCTAATGATATAAAACCCGAATCAACTGTTTTCTATTATGCATCTCTAGTTCTAAAAGAAATTCAAGGTAGTGAGGATAGACAGATAATAATGATTTATCGCTCTGTAAAAGATAAACATGACATTTCACTAAAGGTATTCGCATATTGTTTAGATTGGTTATATCTCATTGAAGCAGTAAAAGTAGATGAGGAAGGACAAATTCTGCTATGTACTTAAAAGAACTAATAATCTCTTCCTATTCAGAGGTAATTCGAAAGATAGAGTTTCATCTTGGTGCAAATTTAATAGTTGATGAAACTATTGGGAAAACTGATCTTGAAACTGGCAATAATATTGGAAAGACGACGGTACTTGCACTAATAGATTATTGTTTAGGGGGAGATGCAGAGCAAATCTATATTGACCCAGAAACAAAAAAGGAAATAGTTAATGTTAAGAACTACCTAGTCGGGAATGAGGTTCAGATTACGTTAGTTCTAAAAGAAAATCTAGTTGTGGAATCCTCAAATGAGATTGTGATAAAACGGAATTTTCTTCAAAGAAATAAAAAGATTATGTCTGTAAACGGAGTAAATCTTCCTAAGAATAAGGGAAAGGATTTTGAGAAAAAACTCGATTTATTATTAGTCGGGGAAAGAGAGATTCTAAAACCATCAATTCGCCAATTATTCGCACATTATATACGGTATCAAAATAATAAAATAAATAATACCTTGAAAATTTTGAATACATTCACAACAAATATTGAGTATGAAACTTTGCATCTGTTTATGTTTGGGCTACCTGTCTCAGATAGGTCTCACCTAAATACAAAGTTAAAAGGTGAACAAGAGTATAAAAAACGATTAGAGAAGCAACGTTCCAAAACTGAATTGGAATTGCAACTTGACATTGTCAAGAATAATATCGCAGTGTTAGAAAAAAGAAAAAACAAATTGAATATAAATGAAAACTACAAGCAGGAATTGGAAGAGCTAAATGATCTTAAGTACAGGGTAAGCATTGTAAGTTCAAGAATAGGTGAATTAAGCTTACGTGAGCAACTATTAATTGAAACAGAAACAGAATTAAAATCTGATATGTCGGAAATCAACTTACCGGAGTTGCGTGAAATTTATAAAACAGCTAAGAAAAATATAAGTAATATTCAAACCACTTTTGAACAACTTGTTGAGTACCATAACAAAATGATATTAGAAAAAATAAGGTTTGTGACACAGGACATTCCTAAAATTCGTTCTTTAATTGAAGATCATAATAGAACTCTGAGTGAATTTTTAAATAGAGAAAAACAATTGTCTAGAAAAATATCTACAAGTGATACTTTTCAAGATTTAGAAGAAATCATTAGTGAATTGACTAAAGCATATCAGCGTGTCGGTGAATTGGAGAGTGGAATTAAACAATTAGAAACTGTAGACACGAATATTAAACAATTAAATGAAGAAATTGAATTGCTGGATGGAGATAGGTTCTCTGATGAGTTTCAAAAAAGATTATTAAACAAATTAAAGGATTTCAATGTAATTTTTACTGAGGTTTCCAAACACTTGTATGGTGAACAGTATGGGTTATCTTTTATTATCAAGGAAGATAAGAAGACCAAACAAAGCTACTACCAATTTGAAAGCTTTAATGCTAACACAAGTTCTGGTAAGAAACAGGGAGAAATAATTTGTTTTGATATTGCTTATATCTTATTTGCTAGAAAAAATGGCTTACCTCATTTGAATTTTATTCTCAATGATAAAAAAGAACTAATGCATGGTAACCAATTAAAAAGGGTAAGTAAATTTGCAAAAGATAAAGAAATCCAGCTAGTATTCTCAATTTTAAAAGATAAATTACCAAATGAACTAAATAGCAGTGAACATATTGTTCTTCGACTCTCCGATCAAGATAAGCTGTTTAGAATTGAAAGGAAGAGTTGAGACAACCCACATTCTGAAATAAACGATAGCTAAATTCTGAGGGACTATAAAGGATAGGAATTTAAAATTGATATCTAAGAGTGACTAATTTATCCCAACTCTCGAACCCATCGGGGCAATTTCTGTATGGGTTTATTTTTTTGGCTAATAGGGGAGAGAACTTGTGGGCAATCTTTAAGATTAGCAGGCTTGAAACCGCCAGCAAAATAAAGGGGTTATATTCTGCTCGAAAGCCACTTTTTACACGGAAATAGTATAGGTGAGTTAATGGCAGAATCTCAATAATTAAATAGCCGTACTAACCCCTTGATAATAGTTAAGTACGGCTGTGGTATAGATGAATTATCAAATTGGTTGATTTTAGAAGTAAGCTATATAGTCTGATTATTGATTTGTAATCAAATTGGTTGAAATAGGAAATTCGGGAATATTTTAATTGCCTGTGGATTCAAGAGGAATTGTCGGGTTAGTGGGTATGTGGTATATGCATGATATAACTTAAATATCAATGGTTTTGAGTACAACACTAAAACTAAAGCCATTACCGTTAACGTAACGCAGTAGTTCTGCCGCCCGCTGTTCTGTCAAAGCTACTATGTCCAAAGGCGCGTTTGGCGTAGCGGCTTTTACAAGCTCCTCAATGCGCTGAAAGGTGTTAGCTATATGCTGGTATGGGCTATCAACAATCAAGACTCTAGGCGCTTCACCCTTGCTTACTGCGTCCAACGGTTTCGTAGCAGCCTGGACATCTAAACCGAGCGTTTCAATAAAACCTACTTGATTCAGCGCCCAAGCCACTCGCGCCAAATCGCTTTGCAAGAAGCTTCTGCCTCGAACGACTACACCTCTCATATCTAACTCGTCAGCCCCACGTTGAGAAAGCCTGTATATCTTATTTTTCCGCTTGTCTACAACTGCTTCCAAGTAGTCTTGTTCTACTAAAATTCTTGTTCGTTGGTAAATTGTATTTTTAGGACGTTTCTCCGCTATTAATTCTGATAAACCTTGAATACCTATGTGACCATATCGCCCGATACACTGCATTAGAATTGTATCCAGTGTAAGAAGTTGTCGTTTAAGTGTTTTTGCGGATTCCTTTATCATCCTTGGAGCCCCCTTGGTTCGTTTGTTGATGTGTTATCAGTTCAGTAACTTTTAACATGATTGTGAGATGTTCTTGCTGGACTTTTTCTTTGGCATTCATCGTTAAACCCACTCCTTAAAGGCCAAAATGCTCTCAATGAAAGGTTCAATTTGTTTGTGTATCGTTGGGTTGCTTTGTAATAATTGCTCCATAGCGTTAGTGAATTGTGAAAGTTCTTCTTCATTAAACAACTCGACTTTACCGCTTAATTTAAAGTCATGCTGGTAAACGGTTGTTAGGCAGTTTAACAGTTCTTTTTGCCCTGATATGATTGCGGCTGCTTTGGAATTAAATATAATGCACGGCTTTAAAGAAGACTGATCAATTTCAATGCGGTGGAAGCAATCTCGATTGATGTTTAAACGCTTCACGTATTTCCCAAATTCAAATTTTGACTTTACAAAATCTTTTTGCCGAACAACTTCTACATTGAAGGAATTAATCTCACGGCCAATAAAATCCCTAAATGTAAACTTTCCAGTATAGGGGATAGCAACTTCGTTGGATTGATTAATAACTTCTTGAAAAATAAGTGAATCGTTGGCACGTAAAATCTGTTCAATCGTAGAGGTTTTGACTGAGTGACCAAGTAGTTCAAATAATATCTTGGCGCGTTCTGAAATGCTGTACCGTTCCACAATGCCACATCCTTTAGAAAAAGAGCTTAATTTAACGTTCTTTATTATTATACCTGAGTTTTTATGTGCCATCAAATAAACAGGTTGTAAAGGTATTTAATTTTAAACTCTTTTTGCGGAAATCGACTATTGAAATTATTCGCTTTATAGACTAGAATGAAGTGGTAACAAATTAAATTATGTAGGTCGGTTTCAATTAGTAAGGCTTTGATTTAAGCATTATCCCTTGTGTACTAAGGTGAAATACAATTATGGCCGGAAAGGGCTGACTCGAAATCAGCTAGGCGTGTCAAAGCGTGCGTGGGTTCGAATCCCACCTTCTCCGCCACTTACTCTTTAACGAAGAAATTACATAACTAGCCAATTAACCTTTCACATGATTGCCATGTGGGAGGTTTTTTTATTTTTGATGCAGCGATTCGGTTAGTGTTTCGTCTTTTTATTTTGAACAGACCAATCGTTATAGAGAAGGGTTTCCCTTAAAGGGGTGGAGCTTTCGCTATACACATACACGAGATCCTGAAGGGAAGGTTTGCTCTTTAGGGATCTCGTTTTTTTATATCATGAATGTGAGCCAATAAAATGACGCTTCGCACACCGCGTAAATGGGTAAACTAATTCAATCATTGAACTAAAATCAACAGGAAGACAGTTGGGAGGAAACTTTATGCATATGAAATGGCGGGGGCTATTGTCATTGAGCTTGTCACTTCTTATTTTAGGCGGATGCGGAGCGAATAAGCAGGAAGGGACAGTAACAGGGCAAACAAACGCATCCAGTTACATTCAGCCAGTAGAACAGTCAACAGCTGCGCCTCAGGCAACGACTAATTCCCCCAATCCTTCACCGGCCTCTCAAGGGGAGGGCGGTGATGCGTTACCGGCAGGACCGATAACAGCCTTGCGGCTGGCCGATTTCGATAAGGGTTGGATTGGCGGAAATGGCTGGATTGCAGGCACGGATAACAGCGGCGCCAGTTGGGGTTATCAATACAAAGGCACAGGGGAAGTTACTCAGATCTTTGCATTGAATGACAGACAAGCATGGGCTACCGTAAAAATGGAATCAACCAGCAAAACTGTCGGAGGACCGCTCAAACTGCTCCACACAACTAATGGAGGTATAAGCTGGGAGGAGTCCGGCAGCGTTCCTAACGAGGGTTTTCTTCATTTTGTAAGCGAAAAAGTCGGGTTAAGCGGCAGCGCTTTGACCTCCGATGGAGGAAAGACGTGGAAAGAGCGAAACGTTCCGGAGGGAGTGACGGGAGAGCCCTATTTTAACAATTCGGATTATGGATGGGCAGTAACAACATCAGACGGCAACGTGATGGTTAAGCGTACGAAGGATGGCGGGAAGAGCTGGGACACCGTGATGAGCCGCAAGCTGGAATCGGAGCTGAATGGAGCAGTCATTCGTTCAGGGGGCAAGCCTGACGTGTGGGTAGAGCTGATTGGCGACTCGGGAATGACACAGACCTCTTACTCATTGTTTCACTCAAGCGATGGAGGCAGCCAATGGACGACGGTCATTGCTAATTCATCCGCAGGCGGCGGTCCCGCGCCAGGCTTCCCGATAGGAGACGCATCCGGCCCGCGCAATGAAGGCACTGGTCCAGGTGCTCTATATGTCGTGGACGCCAAAACGGCCGTAATGGGCGGCGTGTGTTCCGCTTGCGATGAACCGAATACGTTTGGATGGACGCGTGACGGTGGAGCAACGTGGCATAACAGCGCTGACAAGCTTGCTGGTTACGGAGCTCAGCTTCTCGGGTTTGCCAATGCCGACCATGGATGGTGGCTGCTCAACGATATGGAGACGCCGTCTGTACTCTATACAACAGAAGACGGGGGAGAAACCTGGAAACGGAGATTCGAATTTGCTATGAGTGCAGACAGCCGGCGCTGAACAAAATCATTTGCTTTCAATTATGATTTGGAGGCAATCAGTTGATCCATATGTACAGCGAGACCGCGCCCGCAAGTAGCGAGCGCGGTCTTCTGCATGGATAATCATAATTTTAAGGAAAAACTAATGCCCCATTCGTTTCCATTTCCGTTCATGGTTGCTTGTTTCCGGGAAGCGCTGACCTTTGCTCAGCGTTACCTTCTTGGGATTTTGGATGCCCATATGAAAGGAGTTCACGCCGTCCTCGATATAGGTTCCGTCATTTGGCGCTCTGTCGCCCGGTGAAAACAGTGTCCATTCGCCCACGCTTACCGCCTCCAGCCCCTTTAATCTTAACGAGCGAATGTATTCAGCCCGTTCGCAGCTTAGTATTTACCTCGTTTCACAAGGTCATAAGCAGAAAAATCATCCACTATATCGTTAGAAAAGCGACAAACGAAGCCTAACCAATCACAGAATACAGGCAAGGCATTCCGTTACAACCCTAACATGAAAGAGGCTGAAACATAGAACCAGAACGATGAAACCTGACGACGTCCCTGAAGCTTCTATGGCTTCAGCATAGCCCTAACTTAACACTTGAAATATGAAGTGATATTCGATATACTATACAGATGCGGGCAAAGCCCGTTCCTTGCTCCATTTATGGGGCCGTTAGTCCAAGAGGAGGTGAAACAATATGCGCAAATATGAAGTGATGTACATCATTCATCCGAGTGTAGAACAAGAAAACGTTCAAGCTCTCGTTGATAAATTCAATGGCATCATCTCCAGCGGCGGAGAGGTCACTAAGACTGATGTGATCGGCAAGCGCCGTCTTGCGTATGAGATCAACAAGCTTCGTGACGGTTATTTCGTACTGGTACACTTCAACGCTACAACTGAAGTTATCAACGAGCTCGACCGTGTGATGAAGATTTCGGATGAAGTTATCCGTTCGTTGATCACTAGAGACGTAGCTTAGTCCAACGCAGGATGGTTCGATTGGGAGGTCGGAGACGATGTTGAATCGTGTAATATTAATTGGCAGATTAACCAGAGACCCCGAGCTGCGCTATACGCCTGCGGGAGTCGCCGTTACTCAGTTCACGATTGCCGTGGATCGTCCATTTACGACGAATCAAGGCGAGCGCGAAGCGGATTTTATTCCGGTGGTAACGTGGCGGCAGCTGGCTGAAACTTGCGCCAACTACTTGCGCAAAGGCCGTTTGACGGCGGTGGAGGGACGCATTCAGGTGCGTAACTACGAGAATAACGAAGGCAAGCGCGTCTATGTAACAGAGGTTATTGCCGATAACGTTCGATTCTTGGAATCCAGCCGCGAAGGCGGTTCACCGCGCGAAGAAGGCGGCGGCGGCGGCAGCTACAGCGCTTCCGGCGGCGGTACAAGCAGCGGCTACAGCGGTGGTTATTCCGGTGGAGGAAACTCTAGCGGCGGCGGCCGATCTAACAATAATTCGCGTAATGACAACCGTGATCCTTTTCAGGATGATGGTCGCCCAATTGACATATCGGAAGATGATTTACCATTTTAATATTTTCAACGAAACGGAGGATATGACTCATGGCTTTCAAGCAAAGAGATAACGGCGGCGACGAGCGTCCTGAACGTAAGTTCAGCGGACGTAAAGGCGGACGCAACAAACGCCGTAAAGTTTGTTTCTTCACTGTAAACAAAATTACTCACATTGACTATAAAGACACTGATTTGCTGAAGAAGTTTATCAGCGAGCGCGGCAAAATCTTGCCACGCCGTGTGACTGGCACAAGCGCGAAATACCAACGCTTGCTGACAATCGCGGTTAAACGTTCCCGTCAAATCGCATTGCTTCCTTACACGACTGAATAGGCCGTTCAAGGAAACAAGAACAAACGGAAGCTCCTGTCCAAGGGGCTTCCGTTTTTTTTGTGCTCATACAACAGGTCTCGCATTCATTATGCCTGCGCTTTACGTCTGACCAATGCGATAATCAGAATAAGCGTGGTCAGGCCGCCTTCAATGGCCAATGCAACAAGCGGGAACCAGATGCTTAAATACTTTTCAACGATAAAGCTGTGCTGGCTATAGGGAAACACCGGGCTAAACACAATGACGGCCCCAAATGCGTAAATCCAGGGCTTGTGGGAACGGCTATTAAACAACTGGGCGGCGCCAACGGTGAGCGAGTAGTACAAGGTTGAAATGGTGATAAAGGAGCCGGATATGAAAATGAGCAGCAGCAGCACCTCGATCCGCTCGAAAATAATAAACTGTGCAATTCTCGACAGGATGTAAATGGGATTTTCAAATTGTTCCGCCATATACGGGCCCATAACAGCGATGCTATACAGCAAATAGAGCGTCATTACGGAAGCGCCGAGAATAACTGCCAGCGCTTTTACCTTTAGCACTTGCTTAGGCTGACTCATATGGGGCATAAGCATTCCCATAATGATGCAGATTCCAAACCAGCTGCCTGGATAGATGCTTCCCTTTAAAGCCGGCATGACGCCATTCTCGAATTGAGGAAGCAAGTAATCCAGATGGAGATGGGGTATGGAGCTGGCGAAAAGAATGACCGATGCCACCAGCATCAGCACCCCCATGATTTGGCTCAGACGCGCAATGGATTGAATTCCTTTGCTGGCGGCGCAGCCGGCGCAAACCGTCATCGTAATCGAAAAAATAATTCGCGGCGTGTCGGGCATAAACGATCTCGATAAGAAATCGCTGAAAATCCACATCGCTGTAATCATAACCCCAAGAAAAAAGAGAAGAAAGATCAGATTGATGATTTTCCCGACAAAGCCCATAATCTCGTTCGTATATTGCACCATGGATTTTCCGGTGTATTGCAGCCCTAGCCAATACAGAATAGAAGCCACATAAATATCAATGACCGTACCCAAAGCCATGGAAAGCCAAAGATCCTGCTTAACCTTTCCGATCAACTGGCTAGGTACGGAAAAGAAGCTTAACGAGGCAATTGCGACAAATATGATAAAAAAGAACTGTCCGTTGGATACTTTATGGCTACTCATCTCGATCGTCCTCTTCTACAATGCCGTCGATTAACAAGCCTGCTTTTTTGACATGGGCATCCGTATGTACGGAAATATCGATGGTCTGAAGGCGATGCTTCCAGTCAGGCTTCAGCGATTTCCACTTATCGGGGTATTTCCGGTGAATCACTTCTCCCAAACCGATCACATCGGTTTTATAGTTGTCCAGCAGCTTGTGCAAGGCTTGCTCCGTTTCTAGCTTCAAATACTGATTCAGCTTGTTTTCAATCTGCTGCGCCGCTTCTTTGGAGGATAAGTCGATTTCGGTCGTCGACGTTTCAATGTGCGCATCGCAGCTCATTTTGATTTCCATGGCGAGCTGATTGTTTTGGATGCGCGGATTCATTCGAACATGAATGTTCTCCAGCACAAAATCGATATATTCGTTTTTTTTAATTTTGACTTGTATAACCCCCGTCTTTGCCGAATGGGCCAGCCAATGAATGATTTGGCTTTCCGTTGAATCCAGCCAGCCAGACATTTTGTAGCCGTTAAAAACGGCGAGCCTGCCTATTTCCATAATGACTTCACCGGCTTGCACGGATTCCGGAGTCAGCCCGGGCGCCACTGCCCCGTAGCTTTCCTGATTCAAGCGGTATAGAAATTCATACAGCTGAATGCCGCCCCGTACCGTGAAGTTGGTTTTGTCCTTTAAATAGGCTTTCCATTCATCGGCGGATACGGCCAGCAATTCTTTGGAATTGCCAAGAGAATGCCTTACCGGACCATCATCGGATACGAGCACCCAGCTATTGAAATTCTGGTTAGGCTCGCGCCAGAAATAATCGACTATTTCGTTTAGTCCGTTTTTCGCTAAGGTTTCGCTGATCACGACGACTCTTGTTTGTGAAAAAAACAAATCTTTTTTGGATTGTGTTTTGATGACCTCAATCGCTTCATGAACCGTATTTCCGGATGCGGTATAAACCGCGATGGCTCTGCGCTGCTGAGTAGAGCCGCCTGCAGCGACAGGCAGGGTCGGGTTGACGAGCTGGACGGACACCTCCAGCTTTTTATTTTTATCGATATCGAGACCGATCGCCGAGACTACCGTAATTTGATCAAAATTGATTTGGCTCCAGCATCCGCTAAGCATGACGATAACCGATAGGGCGATTAGGGCTTTGAAGTATCGCAATTTCACGGATGTCCTCCTCGCTGAAGCTGGAATGTTATTTCTGCCGTCCTCTCAGAGTGAACCAAGGGATGCGGACCAACGCCCGTTTAGCTTCCTTGTCTCGGTATGGCGCAAAGGGGGCCAGGTAGGGCATTCCGACCGAATCAATCGATGACAGGTGGATACCGAGCAGGAATAATCCGATCATGATGCCATATAAGCCGAGGAACGAAGCCGCAATGATCATCGCGAACCTCAGCAAGCGAATCGTTGCCGATAACGTAATGGACGGGATGGTAAAAGAAGCGATTGCCGTTCCTGCCACTACGATAACCGAGGGAGACGAAATAATACCGGCCTTTACAGCGGATTCTCCGATAACCAGCGCTCCGACGATACTGATGGCCGAGCCGATGGACTTGGGCATACGGATGCTGGCCTCCCGTAGTCCTTCAAAGGTCAGCTCCATGAGCAGCGTCTCCATTAGCAGGGGAAACGGTACGCCGTCCCGCGCGGACAAAATACTGCTGAGAAGCTGAGGAGGCACCATTTCGGGATGATAAGTAAGAATGCCCAAGTAGGAGGCGGGAAGCAGCAACGTAATAAAGAAGCCGGTAAAGCGAATCCAACGGATAAAAGTGGCGATCGGGTATGCCAAATACAAGTCTTCCGTCGTTTTGAGCAGATGAAACAGCGTACAGGGCAGGACAAGCGCGAACGGTGTGCCGTCAACAATGATGGCTACCCGTCCCTCCAGAATAGCGCCGGCTACATCATCGGGCCGCTCCGTGCTGTAGACCGTCGGGAAAAAAGAATAGCGATTGTCGCGAATCAAATCCTCGATATATTGCGATTCCAGAATGGCGTCAATATCGATATGACTGAGCCTTTTGCGGATTTCATCAACGGTGGCTTGGGGAGCGCGCTCATGCAAATACAAAATCGCGATTTTTGTATTGGAAACATTGCCGATCAAGTGGTTTTCGACCCGCACGTCTTTATTTCTTACGCGTCTGCGTATGAGTGAAATATTGACCTCCAGCGTTTCGACAAAACCGTCTCGCGGGCCGCGGATAACGCTTGCCGAAGCGGGCTCATCGATGTTGCGCATCTCAAACCCTTGCACGTTGGCGGCGATCATCGTATCGATTCCCTCGACAATGAGAATGGACCATCCGTCCATCAGCAGCGGAATCATTTTTTCCTGGCTGGCGAGAAGGACGACCTCCGTCGCAGTTATTAATGAATAGCTAATAAGCTGTATCGGCGTTTCTTTTTGATCAAATAACGAGATGTTTCTGCTATCGACCAAAAGAGGGGTGATGATATTGTCGTTCAAGCCTTGCTTGTTCACCAGGCCATCTATCCATATAATCAGGCATGACGCTTTTTCTTCTCCAATCAGGCATTCCCGGGTGGAAATATCCGAGCTTTGTCCCAGCTCTTGATCAATGTAATCGAAGGCGGCTTTCAAATTATGCACAAGGTTACTCATCATGTTCTCCTTTGAAAAGTAGATGGGAGTTCTCCGTAGTATGGCTTTAACTGGTACAATTATTCTTCATCGTCATTGTCGCGATATGCTTTGACAAGCAGAGCAACGAAAGGTATAGTAGAAGATAGTGAGTCTACTGCAATCATATAAGCTTTAACCGGAGGAGCCTGCCAAACGCAGGCTCCTTTTGTGTTTTTTTAGGCCATAACTGCATTTATACGGCCCGGAAGTGGTTAATAATGTACAAGTATATAAGCTGGCGTAAGGAGGGGAAGCATTGTCTTTGCTGCATTTTGTTATCCTATTTCCGTTTATTCTTGCCCTATGCTGCCCGTTTTTGAATCGGCTAACGCAAAAGGCGCATACCGGTTGGCTGACGCTGCCTGTGCCGTTTCTATCGTTTAGTTATTTTATAAGCCTGCTGCAGAAGGTGCAGGAAGGCGAGCCGATTGCAGCGTCCATTCCGTGGATTCCGGCACTTGGCATTCATTTTACCGTTTATGCGGATGGGCTTAGCTTGCTGTTTGCGCTGTTGATTTCGGGCATCGGGACGCTGGTTGTTTTTTATTCCATCTTCTATATGGATAAAAGGAAAGAAGCGCTCGGACGGTTTTATGCGTATCTGTTGATGTTTATGGGCGCCATGCTGGGCATTGTGCTCACGGACAATCTGATTGTCCTCTACGGCTTCTGGGAGCTGACAAGCCTCTCGTCTTTTTTGCTGATTGCCTTTTGGTACAAGCGGGAGAGATCGAGGTACGGAGCGTTGAAATCGATGCTGCTTACGGTGTTTGGAGGCTTGGCTATGCTGGGCGGCTTTATTCTGCTGCATGCGATGACGGGGACGTTCCGTATATCGGAGCTCATTGCGCAAGCCGGCTCATTGTCGGAGCATCGCTTGTTTATTCCGGCGCTGCTGCTAGTGCTGCTGGGAGCCTTCACGAAGTCGGCCCAATTCCCGTTCCACATCTGGCTGCCTGACGCCATGGAGGCTCCAACTCCGGTCAGCGCCTATTTGCATTCCGCAACGATGGTGAAGGCCGGGTTGTATGTCGTCGCACGCTTTAGCCCCGTATTCGCCGGCGAAGCGGTATGGTTCTGGTTGATCGCCGCAACCGGCATGATTACATTAAGCTATGGCTCGTACAAAGCGATGAAGCAAACGGATTTGAAAGCGACGCTTGCGTTCTCGACGGTCAGTCAGCTGGGACTTATTATGGGCTTGCTGGGCTTGGGCTCCGCTTCCAATTTCTATTCGGGCACCTCTGAATCGCTAGTGTATGCCAAAGCGACGATGGCCGGTCTTTTCCATTTGGTGAATCACGCTATCTTTAAAGGCGCATTGTTTATGATGGTCGGCATAGTCGATCATCAGACGGGGACGCGGGATCTCCGCAAGCTGGGAGGACTTATGGCTGTGATGCCGTTTACGTTCACCATCGCCATCATTGGGGCGTTTTCAATGGCGGGCTTGCCGCCGTTTAACGGTTTTTTGAGCAAGGAGCTGTTTTTTACCGCAGTGCTCCATATTGCGCGTATGGATGCGCTGGGGATGAGCTCGGTTGGCGTGCTGTTCCCAGCAGTCGCTTGGGTGGCGAGCGTGTTTACTTTCGTATACAGCATGAGGGTAGTGTTCAAAACCTTCACCGGGAGCAAAAGGCTGGCCATGCTGGAGAAGCAGCCGCAGGAAGCGCCTTTAGGCTTGCTTCTCCCGCCGCTTGTGCTTGTGACGCTTGCCGTCATGATTGGACTGTTTCCCGGCATGCTGACTTACCCATTGATTGAGCCGGCTCTAGCTGCGGTGCATCCGGGTCTGCTGCCCGCAGGACAAGCATTCGACGTATCGATCGCCCTGTGGCACGGCTGGACAACCGAGCTGTTCATGACAATTGGCGTAGCCGGGGCAGGCTTTGTTTTGTACCGGCTGCATGCCAGGCTGAAGTTTCTGAACATTGAATGGTACGGCCCAGTCTCGATAAATCGCTTGTATGACGGGGGGCTTCGCTGGCTGGAGAGAGGGAGCAGAGGATTAACCAATCGCTATATGACCGGTTCGCACCGGCACTATCTTATTTACATCTTCCTGTTTATGATCGCGGCTCTGGCATTCACGCTGATGAGGAGCACGGGCATATCGTTAAATTTGAATGCAGCCAACCATGCGCCCATGACCTTGTACGAGGGAATTACGCTGATGGCGCTTGTAGCTGCCGCTATCGCGGTGCCCTTTGCCCGAACGCGTATGCTCGCGATTATTCTTACGGGTACGGTAGGTTATCTGGTGACGCTGTTTTTCGTCATTTTCCGGGCGCCCGATTTGGCGCTGACCCAGATGATTGTCGAAACGGTGTCGGTCGCGCTCTTTCTGCTCTGCTTCTACCATTTGCCTAAGCTAAAGCGGGAACGGGAGCATATATCCTATCGGCTGCCAAACCTGATGATCGCGCTTGGAGTGGGCGCGGTTATGACGCTGCTTGCTCTCAGCGCGAGCGGGGCAAGCCCGTTTCCGTCCATCTCCGACTATTTCGTCAAAGGAAGCTACGAGCTTGCAGGCGGGAACAATATCGTTAACGTTATACTCGTAGACTTCAGGGGCTTTGACACGCTGCTTGAAATCGTGGTGCTAGGAATCGCTTCGTATGGCATTTACGCTTTAATCAAGCTGAAGCCGGCAGACAGCGATAGCGGAGAGCGCGCCAGAAAGGGCTACTGGGAAACCGGCAGTCTGCTGGAGTCCGGCGGGCTGCGGAGCAATGACGTCATTCTTAAAACGATTTCGCAGCTGCTTATTTTTATTATTTTGATTTTTTCCTTCTACTTGTTTCTGGCGGGTCACAATGAGCCAGGGGGCGGTTTTATCGGAGCGCTGATGGCCGCAGCCGCGCTTGTGCTGCTGGCTATGGCGTTTGGCATTCGTACGCTTAAAAAGGTCATTCCGTTCGATTACCGAAAAGTAACGGCGACGGGAATTATGCTGGCATTGCTCACCGGAATGGGGTCGTTCCTGTTTGACGCCCCGTTTCTGAGCCATACGTTCGACTATGCGGCTCTGCCGTTGTTCGGCCAGACGGAGCTCGCAACGGCGATGCTGTTCGATCTGGGCGTATACCTGACGGTCATCGGCATAACGATGACCATCATTCTGGCAATCGGGAGGGATGAATAGGATGGAGCTCTATATGTCGCTGGCCATTGGAGTGCTGTTCACAATAGGCGTCTATCTGATTTTATCCAAAAGCCTGCTTCGCATCATATTGGGAATCTCGCTGCTGACGCACGGCGTTCATCTGCTGCTGCTTACGATGTCGCGTCTCAAGACGGGGGCGGCCCCGCTTCTGAGCCAGAAGGCGGAGGAGTATGTCGATCCGCTGCCGCAGGCGCTCATTTTGACATCGATTGTAATCAGCTTTGGCGTAACCTCCTTTCTCCTTGTTCTCGCCTACAAGGCCTATCAGCGTCTCGGGACGGACGATATGGATCAGCTAAGGGGGGACGGAGATGAATAATCTGCTTGTACTGCCGTTATTGATTCCGTTAAGCACGGCGGTTGCGCTCATTTTTTTCAAAAATCGCATTATGCTTCAACGCACGTTAAGCGTGTTCAGCTTGCTTGCCGCATCGCTCTGCGCCGCGCTGCTTGTCCTTCAAGTGAAGGCGGAGGGCATTCAAACGCTGCATATGGGCGGCTGGCTGCCGCCATACGGAATTGTGTTCGTGGGCGATATGCTGGCTTCGCTGCTTGTGCTTGCCTCATCTGCCGTCGCGTTGTTTTGCCTGATCTATTCCTTTGATACGGTGGGAAGAGAACGAGAGAAGCAATATTACTACCCGTTGCTGCAATTCCTGCTGGTCGGCGTCAATGGCTCTTTTCTGACGGGAGACTTGTTCAATCTGTTCGTCTGCTTCGAGGTGATGCTTATTTCCTCTTACGCATTGCTTGTGCTGGGCGGCACCAAGCGGCAGCTGAGAGAAGCGCTCAAATATATGATGGTCAATATTTTATCTTCTTCGCTGTTCGTAGCGGGCGTGGCCTACCTCTATGGCGTTACGGGGACGCTGAATATGGCCCATCTGTCCATCCGGGTGGCGGAGGCGGGACAAGGCGGCATATTAAATGCCGTTGCGGTGCTGTTTCTCATCGTTTTTTCGCTAAAGGCCGGACTGTTTCTATTTTTCTGGCTGCCCGGCTCCTATAGCGCTCCTCCTGCCGCCGTCACCGCTTTGTTCGGCGCGCTGTTGACGAAGGTAGGCCTGTATGCGCTGTTGAGGGTGTTTACACTCATTTTCTACCATCGTCCGGAGCTGACTCATGTCTGGATGGCCTGGATGGCGGGGGCAACGATGGCGCTTGGCGCATGCGGAGCCGTCGCCTATAAAGATCTCTGGCTCATCATGAACTACAATATTGTTATATCCGCAGGCTTGATCGCGTTTGGTCTTGCCGTTGCTTCTTCGGCCTCCTTGGAGGGAGCCGTTTTCTATCTCCTGCATGATATCGTCGCCAAGGGGCTGCTTCTAATTCTTGGAGGTATGGCCATTCAAATTAGCGGCACATCGAAGCTGAACGAAATGGGCGGCCGGGTTGGACGCTACCCGCTTGTCGGCGCGCTGTTCTTCATCGCGGCGCTGGCGATTGCCGGCATTCCGCCGCTTAGCGGCTTTGCAGGCAAGCTGCTGCTGGTGCAGGGCGGCTTGCAGGAGCAGTCGTATGTGCTTAGCGGCCTTGCTCTGGGCTCCAGCCTGATTGTGCTGTACTCGCTGGTCCGCGTCTTTATGAGCGCTTGCTGGGGAGAGACGAAGCAGCAGTCGTCGGGGGGCGCCGCTCCCTCAAAGGCGGCATATATCTCGGCAGTCTGCCTGTTCTTGCTTGTGGCGGCGATGGGCCTAGGCTCTGAATGGGTGTATCGGTTAGCGGCGGCAGCCGGGGAAACGCTGCTTTTTCCCGCTGTTTATGTGAACGCGGTGCTGGCGCCGTGAGCCGCTCTGCCATTCAAGAACAAATTCATTTGACAGAGGCGCTGCTTACGTTGGTTGCAGCCTCCGCCTCAGACGCAGACGGAAAGGAGAGGGTGAAATGGCGCTGCAATTCGTATTGAATGTGCTGCTGGCCTTCGTTTGGATGTTTTTGAACGATAGCTGGACAATGCCCCACTTTATTGCGGGCTTCCTGTTCAGCCTGTTGTTAATCGCGATATTCAGCCGTTTCTGGCCTCATGACTTTTATTTGAAGCGATTCTGGCTCGTATTGAAGCTGCTTGCCCTATTCGTCAGAGAACTGTTTCTATCCAGCTTTGCCGTAATCGGTCAAATCCTTCGCCCCAAGCTGGCGGTGAGACCGGGCATTTTTGCGCTTGAGACGGAGCTTCGTACGGGCTGGGAAATTACTGTTTTATCCTGTCTGATCTGTTTGACGCCGGGCACGCTCACGCTTGAGGTATCGAAGGACGATAAAATGCTCTATATTCACGCTATGGATATTGCCGACGCCAAGAAGCTGTCCGATCAAATCAAGGGTACATTTGAAAAAGCGATTATGGAGGTGACAAGGCCATGATGGATGTTTTGCTTCAGCTTTCTCTGGCTATTTTGTCGTTGGCAGTCGCCGGATGTTTGTACCGCCTGCTGAGGGGGCCTTCCATAGCCGACCGGATTGCCGCACTGGATACGATTGGCGTGCTGCTGCTGTCGATGATTGCGATTATCGCCATGCTGCTGCGTACAAAGGTCTACTTTGACATTATTCTTGTGCTCGGTATTTTAACGTTTATTGGAACGACCGCATTTGCGCGTTTTATTGAAAGGGGGGCTGTGCTTGAGCATGGAGACGATTAGCGCGTGGGGGGAGACGCTGATAGGCCTGCTTGTGCTTGCAGGAGCCGTCATTAGCGCCATTAGCGCATACGGACTCATTAAGCTGCCGGATTTTTATTTGCGCACGCATGCCGCTACCAAAAGCGCAACGCTGGGCGTTTTGTTTATTTTGACCGGGGCCTTTCTCTATTTCTCGTTCTATCTGGATCATGTCAGCGCAAAGCTGCTGCTGGGCATCGTCTTTGTGTTTGTAACCGCTCCGGTGGCCGGACATTTGAACGGGAGAGCGGCCTATCGCTCGGGCGTGCCGCTGTGGGAACAAAGCGTTAGAGACGATTGGGGCGACTCGGTTGAGAAGGAAAGGCAGCGATTATGACCGGGCTATGTTATTTCCCGTTTTGTAAATCTCTTTGCAGATGATAAAATATAGGCATATTGGCTGTTGACGGAATCGGGCGAAGAGAGGGAAGAGTTATGGATCAGGGGAAACCGGGAACCGAACGTTTCAAAAAACTGTTTTTGAATAACAAGTTTGTGCTGTTTTTGCTAGGCTTGCTGCTGCTCGGACTGAATATTATGGTGCTGACGAAAATATCGTTTATATTCACGCCGGTCATCGTCTTGCTCAAAACCTTGCTGCTGCCGGTTATTCTGGCGGGCATCGTGTATTATTTAATGAACCCGATTGTCGACTATCTGGATAAAAAGGGCGTCAAGCGAGTCTACTCCATTATCTTGCTGTTCCTTGTGGTGGCCGGCCTTATTACGGTGCTGCTCGTTGCGGTCATTCCGTTCCTCAACAATCAGGTGACGGGGCTTGTGCAGAATCTGCCGAAATATTTCGAGCAGCTAAGAGACAACTTCGATCAGATTATGGAGAGCGGAAGCTTCGCGCAAGTGCAGGAATGGCTGAATCTGAACCCTTCGGAGCTGACGGGCAATATAACGGAGCGGGCGACCAGCGTGCTCAACAGCTTTATGAACAGCATCGGCTCCTTTGTCGGCGCATTGAAGGAAGTGGTGCTGGCAATCATTACGCTTCCGTTTATTCTGTTCTATTTGCTCAAGGACGGAAAGCTGCTGCCCAAAAAAATCGTCGGCTTTTTTCCTCCCAGAATTCAGCCGCAGACGCTTGGTATTATGGCCGAGATGAACAATCAGATCAGCAGCTATATTCGCGGACAGATTATCGTCAGCTTCTGCATCGGTACGCTGCTGTACATCGGTTATTTGATCATCGGCCTGGAATATTCGCTGGTGCTGGCGCTGGTAGCGGCCTGTACGGCTATTATTCCTTATCTGGGCCCAGCTATCGCGATAACGCCGGCATTGATTGTAGCTGCAGTCACATCGCCGGTCATGCTGCTGAAGATGATCGTGATCTGGACGATCGTGCAGTTAATTGAAGGCAAGTTTATTTCTCCGCAAATCATGGGTAAAAGCTTGCAGATTCATCCGATCACGATTATTTTTGTCATTCTGACGGCAGGCAATCTGTTTGGGGTAGTCGGCATTATTCTGGCTGTACCCGGCTATGCGGTGCTGAAGGTGTTTGCGACTCATATGTTCGAGTGGTTCACGGCTCGTTCGTCGCTTTATCAGACGGAAGGCACGACGAAGGAATAAAAGAAACCCGCAAGCGGTCATGGGACTGCTTGCGGGTTTTTGGGTTGTCGCCCTGTCGAGTTATTTGACTCAGCTGCAACAGTTGGCAATAGTGATCGTTAAATGCGACTGCTAGGAATCGGTGCCGGCAATTGCCGCAGCGGTTTCCGACTGTCTGATTGCAACCTCCACCTTGTTCACCCGATGCTTGCCAATCTCGCGAATGGTGAACAGCAGCTTGCCGTGCTCAACCTGCATGCCGGGCTTGGCATCCTGAACCTCGCTATAGAGCCATCCGCCGATCGTATCGACCTCATCGTGCTCGAGATCGATCTGAAGCAGCTCCCCCAACTCGGCTAGAGTCACTTTGCCATCCAGCACATAGGTGCTTTCGTTTATTTTCTCAATGCGAATGCGCTCGTCGCCATCAAACTCGTCGCGAATGTCGCCGACAATTTCCTCCAGGATGTCCTCAATCGTAACGAGACCGGAGGTCCCTCCATACTCATCGACGACGATTGCAAGGTGTACGCGCTCCTGCTGCATCCGTTTAAGCAAGAGCTTAACGGGCAGCGCCTCGGAAACCGTCATAATCGGCTGAATCAGCTTGTCGAAATCGATACGCTTGCCATTCTGGTATTGCAAGAATAATTGCTTCGTGTTGACCATGCCGATAATTTGGTCCTTGCTGTCGCCCGCCACCGGAAAACGAGTGTATTGCTCTTTGCGAATGATGGCGAGATTGTCCTGCAGCGAATTGTGTTTATATAGAACGGCCATGTCGGTACGGGGCACCATGATTTCTCGGGCCAGCATTTCGTCAAAAGCAAAAATGCGGTTTACGTAGCCAAACTCGGTGTTGTTGATTTTTCCGCTTTCCAGCGAGTCGCTAAGAATAATTTGAATTTCCTCTTCGGTATGGGCCTCTTCATGCTCCTTTGCCGGCTTCAGGCCGAACAATCGTACAAGGAAGTTCGCCGAACCGTTAAGCACCCAGATGAACGGGTACATGACGCGATAGAAGAAAATGATCGGCTTGGCGACTGCAAAGCTTACAAATTCGGGTTTTTGAATCGCGACGCTCTTGGGCGCCAGCTCGCCGATAACAACATGAAGGAAGGTAACGCTAATGAACGCGATCAGAAAGGCCAGCACATGGCTCAGGTTACTGTTCAAATTCCATTGTTCAAAAAAAGGAAGGAGCAATTTCTCGACAGTCGGCTCGCCCAGCGCACCAAGTCCTAGCGCCGTAATGGTAATGCCGAGCTGACACGCGGATAAGTATCCGTCCAGGTTGCGCGTAACACGCCTGACGGCCAACGCATTTTTTCTGCCCTCGACGACCAGTTGGTCAACGCGGCTGGAACGAAGCTTGATAATTGCAAACTCAGTAGCAACGAAAAAAGCGGTCAACGCAATCAGTAATGCAACCAAAAACAGATTAAGTCCTATACCCATTGTAAATGCTCACGATCCTTTTTTATTAGATTTGGCAAAACTATATGTCTAATGGTAAGGCCAATCTCGATTCCCATCAAACCTCTTAATCATTCATAAACGGTTTGTTTAAATCGAAAACATCCGAATCTGCCAGCTGGCGGGCCTCAATTAGCCAATTGCTTGCAATTAGTGGTCATATCATTAGTTTTTGAGATAAGTTCATAAGAACTATTTAAAGGAACGAAAAAAGGAACGGCATTTGCCGTCCCTTTCATGCACCGAACGTATTCAGGCTGCAGCGACTAGAAGCGATTAGCTTGCTGCTCCGCGAAATCGCCGACAATCGGCAGCTTATAGATCCGGCCTTGCAGCGCAAGCACCATAAGCCCGATCCATAGAATAAAAGTAGCAATGGAAAGCAGCCCTGCGATTAATCCGCCGATAAATGGAACAAGGCCAATGATGAGGTTAATGACGGACAGAGATACAAAAACAATAATGGACTGCAGAGCGTGAATGCGGACATAACGGCTTTGCTTCTCTAATATGAGAAAAATAATACCGGTAATCGGACCCGCCAAATAACACAGCAAGCCTGCCACCTTAGGATCGAGCCCGGTTGATGACGGGTCCGGACTTACAGTCGGTTTGTCTAGCAACGCAATCATTCCTTTCAAGTATCTTGATATTGTCGAAATATAAGAAAGGATAAGCTCCACGTTTATGCCCGGCTTATATTTCTGTGCGAAACGTCGGCTTTACCGCCAGAGGAGTAGAGCCCGTTAACGCTTGTCAATGATTGTATTCGTCACAGAGCTGTCACAGACCTTTTTTTGGATGATAAGAATTTATAGGTTTGATTGATAGAGCGAGGCTTTCAGCGCGCAAGCAGTCCGCTTCATTCATGCGAGAATCACCGGCTGTGCAGGCGGTTCGGACTAGAAAATAAAGTCAAAGGAAGGAATCCGGCGGTTAATTGAAGAAAATAAGAATGGAGCCAATGAAACGGAGTGGTAGACAGAATGAATATTGCATTTTTCCTACTGCCTAAGCAGGAAGTGGTATGTTTTACGCAAGATATGACATTTAGGCAGGCGCTTGAGCGGATGGAATACAACAGATATACGGCCGTGCCGATTATTGACGCCCAAGGTGGGTATGCGGGAACGGTAACGGAGGGCGATCTGCTCTGGTATTTGAAGAAGAACGCTGATCTGAAGCTTGAGAATGCCAGCAAGGTGAAGCTAAGCGAGGTGCCGCTGCGTCTGAACAACAAGACGGTTAGCATCGATTCGGATATGGATGATCTTATTTCCTTGGCCAAGGTGCAAAACTTTGTTCCGGTTGTTGACGATATGGACCGGTTTATCGGCATCGTTCGCAGAAGCGAAATCATTGATTATTGCGAAAAAATCATTATGGAGCAGCAGAAGGTTTAGCCCCTCCAAGGCGCTAGAAGACGGAGCTTCGGACAGCTCTGTCTTTTTGCCGTTCTTCCCGGAAAACGCAACGATTGTGCAGCTTTTTCAGCTTGTGTGTTATAATGGGTTGTAAAAGTTTTGTGAGACAACAGATTATAGACGCAAGAGGTGAACGGTTTGAAAACCGGCTTTAAGCCCGTGCTATGGAGCCTGGCGGCGCTTGTGCTGCTCCTCGGCCTGATTGTGCCGCTGCTCAATGTATTGTTAATGCTGTTCCTGATGGTTCCGTATGTCGTCCTGTACGCCACGCTGCCGCTGCGCTCATTCGCGCTGCATTTGCTGCCCGTATGGATTATCGCTTTCCTCGTCGGCGGTCCGGCGACGTTGATCGTAGGATTGTTCTTCCTGATTCCGGCCATGGTGATGGGTCATCTGTACAAGAAGCAGGCCCCCGCGTCGAGAGTCGTCCGCACGGTTGGCGTCGTTATTCTTGCCCAATTGATGCTGGAGCTGCTGGTATTCGAGCTGTTCCTCGACATTTCGCTTATTCGCGAGCTTGGCTCAGTCGTTCGCGACACTGTGGCAGGATTGACCGAGCAGAATTTGATGCCGGCTGAATGGAATTCCGATTATACGGAAGTCATGATCCGGATGATGGTTAATTCGATTCCGGTCGTGTTTATTATGATTGCCGCCGGCTTTACAGCCGTAACGCAATATATCGCCCGCAGGGCGGTGAAGTGGACTGCCGGGCTGGATGTGCCGCGGTTTGCAAGAGCATACGAATGGCGTTTGCCGCGAGTGCTGGTCATGATTTATTTGATTGTGTACATTATCGAAATGTTTTCGTCGGGCGCAGGGGAATCTTTTTTTGCGGTAGCGGTTATGAACCTGGTTCCTTTGCTTAGTTATGTATTTGCGTTTCAGGCTGTCGGATTTTTCTTTTTCCTTGCCCATCACAGGGGATGGAATCCTGCGGTTCCGGTGCTGATAGCGATACCGGTTATTCTGTTCCCGCCGCTGAGTTTGATCGGCGTGCTGGATACCGCCTTTCCGATCCGTAAGTCATTTACGAAAACATAGCACAGGAGCGATTGGGGAATGCCGAAGTTTTTGGTAACACGCTGGCATGGCATGCATCAAATATGGGCCTTCGTTGTACTGGTCCTCATGACGGTGGCGCTGGCGTGGTTTAATTGGCTTTTGGGTCTGCTCGGACTGCTGTTGACCATTGGGCTAGGCGTGTATACGGTGATGGCCGAGCGAGCGTTCCGCAAGGATCTTACAGCGTATTTGGGTACGTTGTCGGACCGGGTCCGCAAGGCGGGCAGCAAGGTGGTTGGCGAGCTTCCGTTCGGTATTATCCTCTATAACGAGGAGAGAGTGGTGGAATGGCACAACCCGTATATAGCCGGAATGCTGGAGCGCGAGTCTGTAGTCGGCGCTCCGCTGGCGGAGCTGTTCCCGATGCTGGCCCAAGCCAAGGAGCGCGAGGGAACCATTGAAGCCACGATCGGTACGGAAGTGTACCAGCTGCTGTTCAAGCAGAAGGAGCGTATCCTGTTCGTCAAGAATATTACCGATCTGTGGCGGCTTGGCCGCAAATACGAGGACGAGAAGCTGGTGCTGGGCATCGTCATGATCGATAACCTGGAGGAGGTTTCCCAAGGGCTGGACGATCATCAGCGGAGCTCTATGCTGTCCAAGGTGACGGCTGAAATAACGGAATGGGCCCAAAAGTATCATATTTTTCTGAAGCGGCTGACGAGCGACCGTTTCCTGCTGGTCACCGATCAGAAGACGCTGCGGGTGCTGGAGCAATCGCGTTTCGTCGTGCTCGACGAGGTTCGGGAAATTACCGGGGATCACAAAATACCGGTAACGCTGAGCATCGGCTTTGCCGCGGGCGCGGAGCAGATTACCGAGCTGGGCCATTGGGCGCATACCAGCCTCGACATCGCGCTTGGACGCGGGGGCGATCAGGCCGCGGTCAAGGTCGGCAGCCGCCAGTCTTTCTATGGCGGCAAGTCCAATGCGGTAGAGAAGCGTACGCGCGTCAGAGCCCGGGTCGTGGCGCATGCGCTGCGCGATCTTATTCGCGAAAGCCATAATGTAGTGATTATGGGCCATAAGATGCCGGATATGGATGCGATCGGCGCCGCTATCGGGGTGCTGAAGGCTGCCCAGCTTTTTGGCAAAGAGGCTTATATTGTGCTTGAGGGCGTAAATCCCGCGATTGAGAAGATGATGGAGCTGATCCGCGAGGACGAGAAGCTTTCCAAGCGGTTTGTTTCGCCGGAGCAGGCTTTTTCGCTAATTACGCCGCAGACGCTGGCTGTCGTCGTCGATACGCATAAGGCGTCGATGGTGAAGGAGCCGAAGCTGCTGCAGCAGACGGAACGTATCGTTGTTGTCGATCATCACAGACGCAGCGAGGAGTTTATATCCAATGCCATTCTTATTTACATGGAGCCATACGCATCGTCAACTTGCGAGCTGGTCACGGAGCTTCTTCAATATATTCATGATCGGATTTCGCTCGATGTGAGGGAAGCAACCGCGCTGCTGGCCGGCATTACGGTAGACACCAAAAGCTTCTCGCTGCGCACGGGAGCCCGCACGTTTGAAGCGGCTTCGTTTCTGAGGCGCAGCGGCGCCGACTCCATGATGATTCAGCGGATGCTCAAGGAGGATCTGGAGGAATACGTGCGCAAGGGCGAGATTATCAAGCACGCAGAAGTGCTTCATGAGCATGTCGCCATTGCGGTCACGGAGTCCGGACGCAAATATTCGCAGCTTCTAATCGCGCAATCGGCCGATACGCTGCTTAATATGACGGATATTCTCGCTTCCTTTGTCATCGGCGAACGGCAGGATGGACTTATCGGCATAAGCGCCCGCTCGCTTGGCCATATGAACGTTCAGGTCGTGATGGAGCGCATGGGCGGCGGCGGGCATTTGACGAATGCCGCGGCTCAGCTTGAAGGCACGGTGAAGGAAGTAGCTGCAAAGCTGAAGAAGGTATTAAATGAAATTGAAGAGGAAGAGGGGTTATTTGAATGAAAGTAATCTTTTTGAAGGATGTTAAGGGACAAGGGAAAAAAGGCGAAGTGAAGGAGCTTTCCGAAGGCTATGTACGCAATTTCTTGCTGCCGAAAGGTCTGGCGAAGCCGGCATCGGACGGCAACCTGAAGACGCTGGAGGTTCAAACGGCCGCTGAGCTGAAGCGTAAAGCGCAGGAAAAGCTTGATGCCGAGGAGCTGGGCAAGAAGCTTGGAGAAATGACGGTAGTGGTCAAAACCAAAGCCGGCGAGGGCGGACGGTTGTTCGGAGCGATTACCAGCAAACAAATTGCCGAGGCGCTTGCAGCGCAAGGGATTAAACTGGATAAACGGAAAATTGAGCTGGAAGAGCCGATCCGTACGTTGGGCGTAACTCAAGTAAGCGTGAAGCTTCACCCTGAAGTCAAAGCCAAGCTAAGCGTGCAAGCAGCTGAGGAATAACCATCGAATGAAGAGGGAGCGGTCATGGAGAATGAGTTAATGTTTGACCGTGTCCCGCCGCAGAACCTCGAAGCCGAGCAGGCCGTCCTTGGGGCGGTCTTGCTGCAGGCGGAGGCGCTTATAGCGGCGATGGAACGGATACGGAGCGAGGATTTCTACAGCGGTCCGCATCGGCATATTTTCGAAGCGATGGTGGAGCTGGCCGAAGACAATCAGCCGGTCGATCTTGTGACGCTGACGGCGCATTTGCAGAACCAGCAGCTGCTGGAGGAAATCGGGGGCGTAAGCTATCTGGCGAAGCTGGCCAGCTCGGTTCCTACGGCAGCCAATGTGGACTACTACGCGCAAATCGTTGAAGAGAAATCCATGCTGCGGCGATTGATTCGTACAGCGACGAATATAGTCTCGGACGGCTATGCGAATGCCGAGGAAGTTGGCGTACTGCTAGGCGATGCCGAGAAAAAAATTCTTGAAATCTCCAACCGCCGCTCCGGCAGCGGTTTTGTTTCGATTCGGGACGTGCTGATGGAAGTGTTCGAGAAGGTTGAGCAGCTGTATTCCAACCGAGGCAACACGACAGGCATCCCATCCGGTTTTACGGATTTGGACCGAATGACGGCCGGCTTTCAGCGAAGCGATCTCATTATCGTTGCGGCTCGTCCTTCCGTCGGCAAAACGGCATTTGCCCTTAATATCGCCCAGAACGTCGGCGTACGCGCAAGAGAGACCGTCGCGATATTCTCGCTAGAGATGTCCGCAGCGCAGCTGGTTCAGCGGATGGTGTGCGCCGAGGGCAATGTGGACGCGCAGCGTATGCGGACGGGCCAAATGGAGGGCGACGATTGGGAGAAGCTTACGATGGCCATTGGCGCGTTATCGGAATCGGAAGTGTACATTGACGATACTCCCGGCATTACGGTAGCGGAAATTCGTTCAAAATGCCGCCGCTTAAAAAAAGAGCGTGGGCTCGGCATGATTCTGATCGACTACTTGCAGCTGATTTCCGGCAGAGGCAAGGCAGGCGAAAACCGCCAGCAGGAAGTTTCGGAAATATCGCGGACGCTTAAGCATATCGCGCGCGAGCTGGAAGTTCCGGTTATCGCGTTGTCCCAGCTCAGCCGCGGCGTTGAGCAGCGGCAGGACAAGCGCCCGATGATGTCCGACTTGAGGGAATCCGGCTCAATCGAGCAGGATGCCGATATCGTAGCTTTCTTGTACCGTGACGATTACTACGACAAGGAATCGGAGAAGAAGAACATTATCGAGATTATTATCGCCAAGCAGCGTAACGGTCCGGTAGGCACGGTCGAGCTTGCGTTTCTCAAGCAATTCAATAAATTCGTAAGCCTGGACAGGACGCATGAAGAACCTTCACACGCTTCGTAAATTCACGAACAATTGCATGGGTAGCTATGCGATTGTTCGTTTTTAGTTTGACTTCTGATAGGGAGACTGCTACAATGTTAGTGCTGTCTTTTTGACCTATCCAAGCCTTGCTCATGAGCTTGGCGCCTGAAGGAAGGTCGCGGGAACGGTAATTTTCGGTGTGCATATACGCCGGACGGGGGTATGAACATGTCTACGGTTGTTGTTGTTGGTACACAGTGGGGAGACGAAGGAAAGGGCAAAATTACTGACTACCTGGCAGAAGGAGCCGACGTCGTCGCTCGTTACCAAGGAGGTAACAATGCCGGACACACGATTCTCATCGATAATAAAAAATACAAATTGACTATGATCCCTTCGGGCATTTTCAATCATAACAAAACTTGCGTTATCGGCAACGGCATGGTTATCAACCCGCAAGCGCTGATTGACGAAATTAATTATATTCATGATAACGGATTCTCTTCCGAAAATTTAAAAATCAGCGATCGCGCTCACGTCATTATGCCTTATCACTTGATTCTTGACGGTCTGGAAGAAGACCGCAAGGGCGACAACAAAATCGGCACGACGCGCAAAGGCATCGGTCCTTGCTACATGGACAAGGCTGCCCGCAACGGCATTCGGATCGCCGATCTGATGGATGCGGAGGCGTTCGAATCGCGCGTTCGCCACATCGTTGTAGAGAAAAACCAGCTGATCGAGCAAGTATACGGCGGCGAGCCGCTTAATGCGGATACGATTATCCGCGAATACCTGGGTTACGCCGAGGTGCTACGTCCGTACATTACGGATACTTCCGTTGTACTGAACGATGCAATCGACGCCGGCAAAAAAGTATTGTTCGAGGGCGCGCAAGGCGTTATGCTCGATATCGACCAAGGCACTTATCCGTATGTCACCTCCTCCAACCCATCGGCCGGCGGCGTGTGCATCGGATCGGGCGTAGGTCCGTCCAAGATTCAGCAGGTCATCGGCGTTGCCAAAGCTTACACGACTCGTGTAGGCGACGGTCCGTTCCCGACTGAACAGGACAACGAAATTGGCCAGCTTATCCGCGATAAGGGCCATGAGTATGGAACTGTAACCGGCCGTCCTCGCCGTGTTGGCTGGTTCGATACGGTTGTCGTGCGCCATGCGCGTCGCGTAAGCGGCATTACAGGCTTGTCCCTTAACTCGCTTGACGTGCTGACTGGCCTGGAAACGGTAAAAATCTGCACAGCCTACAAGCTGCGCGGTGAAATTATCAATACCTATCCGGCAAGCTTGAAGCTGGTATCCGAATGCGAAGCGGTATACGAGGAGCTTCCGGGCTGGTCCGAGGATATTTCGGGCGCTAAGTCGTTGGAAGACCTGCCGGAGAACACGCGCAACTATGTACAGCGTGTATCCGAGCTGACAGGCATCCCGATTGCGATCTTCTCCGTAGGCCGCAACCGCGAGCAGACGAACCCGGTTCGTCCGATATATGAATAGAATGGCATAGAATCGGCTTGCATTGCCGATTCGAACCTGTTTGCTAGCGCCGTTAAATGCTGCATCCGCATGAGTACAAGCGGCGCAGCTGCGGCAGGCGCTTGGCGAGGCCGCCCCTGGTTGTTGATTGCAACCGGGGGCGGCTTTTCTTGTTTGTACATGCTTCTAAATGTGGCGTAGTCATAAAAAAGCCTTCTTCATGCAGCTGGCAGAGCCATTCGCTTGCGTCCCTGCGGGAGGAAGCAAGGAAAGCTGTAGCAAGAAAGTGACTGGTTCGTGGTCTGAGGTCGAAGGCAAGGCAGCTACAGTAAGAAAAATGACTAACTGGTGGTAGGTCGGGGGAGAACAAGACGTCTACAGTAAGAAAAGTGACTGATTTGTCGTACGTAGGGGGAGAACAAGACGTCTACAGTAAGAAAAGTGACTGATTTGTCGTACGTAGGGGGAGAACAAGACGTCTACAGTAAGAAAAGTGACTGATTTGTCGTACGTAGGGGGAGAACAAGGCGCCTACAGTAAGAAAAATGACTGATTTGTGGTAGGTCGTGGAGAAAAAGGTGCCTACAGTAAGAAAAGTGACTGTATTTAGGGTCTGTATGGGGAGAAAAAGGCGTCTACAGTAAGAAAAGTGACTGTATGAGGGTCTGTAGGAGAGAAAACGGCGTCTACAGTAAGAAAAATGACTGTATGAGGGTCTGTAGGAGAGAAAACGGCGTCTACAGTAAGAAAAATGACTGTATGAGGGTCTGTAGGAGAGAAAACGGCGTCTACAGTAAGAAAAATGACTGATTTGTGGTATGTCGTGGAGAAAAAGGCGCCTACAGTAAGAAAAGTGACTGTATGAGGGTCTGTAGGTTAGAGATAGTAGTCGACACTAAGAAAACAATCAAGGCATTTTAAAATAAATTCGACATGACAGCGGCTCTTTCACAGAATATTGTTTAACTAATGATTTGTAGCGAAAGCATGAAGACTAAAGAGAGAACAGCGATTAACTCGCCGCTAATGGACGAGAGTATGACGAGCTATAAAAAGGTGACTGACTCTTAGTCTGTAGTGAGAGCAAGGCGTCTACAGTAAGAAACATGACTACTCACGTCCCTGAGGTTGAAATCAATGCTCCTACAGTAAGAAGAATGACTAACTGGCGATCTGTAGAAGAGAACAAGGCGCCTGCAGTTAGAAAATTAACTAACTTGCGTTTTTGAGGACGGAGTCAAAGCGTCTACAATAAAAAAAATTGACTGTATTTAGGGTCTGTATGGGGAGAACAAGGCGTCTACAGTAAGAAAAGTGACTAACTCACGTCCCTGAGGTTGAAATCAATGCTCCTACAGTAAGAAGAATGACTAACTGGCGATCTGTAGAAGAGAACAAGGCGCCTACAGTTAGAAAATTTACTCACTCGCGTACAGCAGTCGAATTCAAACCCTCTACAGAAAACAAATTGACCAGCTGACAGCCCGCCGCAAACCAACCAACCAACCAACCAACCAACCAACCAACCAACCAACCAACCAACCAACCAACCAACCAACCAACCAACCAACCAACCAACCAACCAACCAACCAACCAACCAACCAATAAAAGAAGGGGAGCAATCTCGTCCATTACTTCAAACTCCCTCTCCTCACGCACCCATCCCGTGTAGAAAAAACGTTTTTCAGCATATGCAGAGAGTAGGCCCACATAGCCAGAAAGCAGGCCGCCTCAGCATCAAAACGCTGTCCTCGTAGGAATGATCCTCTCGTTCCTTGACCATAATGGTAGATAACAGATGGTTGAAAGGGAGGATTCGCACATGTTGAAACGGTTTGCCTGGCTGGGCAAGTTGGTAGCGGCAGGACTTATATTAAGCTTTCTATCGATTTGGACGACGGGTTACATTGTGACAAGCTACGTAGAGTCGATATTGAAGCAATTTAATTTGCCGCTGGAGGTTCCGCCTATGACGATGACGGGCGTCTGGGGCAAGCTGTGGGGCTCCGACCCGCTGCTGGAAAGTGACGTGGCGAATACCGATGCGGACGGCGATTCGCCGCTGGCAATTGACGCTTTCGGACAGGAGCAAGAGCCGCCCATTACGGGAATGGGAGTAGGCGGCGGAAGCGAAGCGAACGGAGGCACGGGAGCGCCAGGCGGCGGAGTTGCGGAGGTAGGCGGCTCGGGCAGCTCCGACGGCGGCGGAGGCATAAGCGATAATGGCGGGACAGCGGACGGCGCCGATTTGCAGGGCGGCAGCGACGGAAGCGGTGGCGAAAGCGCTAATGGAAGCTCTTCCGATGGAGGCGCAGGAGGATCAACGGATGCAAATGGTGCAAACTCGAATGGTGCAAGCGGCGGCCAAGATGATCAGACTGCAAACGGCGGAGACGGGGCAGGCGCCAATAGCGGCTCGGCCGGAGGCGAGATCGACGGCACCGAAACGGCCATGAGCACAGAGGAGCTAAGTGAGGTCAAGCAGCAGATGAGCGACGAGGATAAACAAAAACTGTTCGCATTATTAATGAACAAATTACCGCAAAATACGTGGCAAACGATCTCGCAATATGTAGAAAATGGCCTTACAGAACAAGAGCTTACCACTATTCAGCAAATTATGGCACAGCATCTCGACAAGGAAGAATACGAACAAATGATGACCATTCTGAAAAAATATTAATATTTTGAAGAACGGGTAAAGGTTGCTCCAATTGTTGGGCATGTGTTACAGTATTAGGCGAGCGCTCCTACGGGAGATTTCGCCTTTTTTTATGTTTTGATATAGGAAAATAGTTGCATATGCGCGAAAAGGAGATTATCATGACCGTTTTCAGGGACAAAGGTCGGATAAAGAAAATATGGGATAAATCAGTCCAATATTTTCGCAAAGACCGATCGCAACACTTGAATGGCAAGACTAAAGAACTATCCGCAAGCGACAGCGCAGTTATACCATTTTGGCGTAAGAGATCGGTTCACATTACTGGCGCAGCTATCGTGCTGGTAGCGGCAACCGGCTTTGGCAGCCTTAAATATGTACAAGCCCATACATTCGAATATTACAACGTATATATGAATGGAGCCCAGGTTGGTTCCGTTAGCGACCCTGCCGAAGTAGAAGAGTTGGTTAAGCAAGCGACGGCAGATATTCAGCAAGCCAATCCGGATGTGAATATGGTTCTTGAAACGGGAGAGCTTACATACGAGGTGGACAGCGGATATAAGGCGGTTCCTGCCACAGGTGAGACGCTGACTAAGCTGGAGGACATGTTCACCTCTCATGCCATTGGCGTCGAAGTGAAGATTGACGGCAAAGTGATCGGAATTGTCAAGGATCAAGCGACAGCTGACGACATTTTGCTCCGTGTTCAAGGCAAATACGCACCCAAGCTGGTAGCGGCAAGCAAGGAAAAGAAGGAAGTACAAGCCCTCTCCTTTAACGCTGACAGCAAGGAAGAGGAAGAGAAGAAGACAGAAGCGCAAAAGCCGGGCCGCGAGGTTACGGAGGTAGAGTTTCTGGAGACGGTTTTGACGGAAATGGTGGATACCGATCCAACGGATATTAAAACAGCTAACGACATTTACCAGCTGCTCGTGCAAGGTAGCATTCAGCCTACCAAATATACGGTGCAAGCAGGCGATTGCATCGGCTGTATCGCACAGAAATTCGATATTTCTCCTGAAGTGATTTATGAGAATAACCCTTGGATCAAGGATGACAAAATAACGGTAGGCGATGTGCTCGATCTGACCGTGCTCCAGCCGGAGCTTACAGTGAAAACGGTGGAAAGCCTTGTTGAAGTCGAGACAGTAGAGCCTCCGCTGGAAGTAAAGAATAACGCAGACATGCGCGTCGGAGAGTCCAAGACGATTTCAGAAGGAACTTCCGGTACCACTCAGATGACATACCGTATCGTGAAACAGAACGGCTACGTTGTTTCCGAAGAGCTGGTCAGCCAGGAAGTGCTGAAGGAGCCGACACCTAAGATTGTGGAGCGCGGCACCAAGGTTGTACTGGGCGAGGGAACAGGCAAATTCGCTTATCCGGTGAAAAACGCCAGACTGACAAGCAAATTCGGCCCGCGCTGGGGACGCATGCACAATGGCGTCGATTTTACCGGCAATAAGGCGATTCTCGCCGCAGATACAGGCGTTGTCGAGTTTGTCGGCACCAAGCCGGGTCTGGGCAAAACGATTATTATCGATCACAAAAACGGCTACAAAACCGTTTACGGACACATGAGCTCGTACGTTGCGAGCACAGGCGATATCGTCGAGAAGGGCGAACAAATCGGCGTAATGGGCAGCACCGGCAATTCTACCGGCGTCCATCTGCACTGGGAAGTTCATAAAAACGGCGTACTGCAAAATCCGCTAAAGTACTTATAATTTTTTAACCATAGATGCGTTTCGTTAAACACCTTTGCCGTTCGGGCAAGGGTGTTTTTTTGCGAACGGCAGCGACAGGGGGCATGGGTGATTTTACGACGCTGCAGCAGGGATAATCGGAACTAAGCAGGCTGCCCTCCATGCGGATGCGGATGGGGCAAGTTTCATTGTGAACTGCACGTTAACGTGTGATAGAATAGAAGGGATTATACAAGGACAAGCGGACAGGCGGTGTAAGCGATGCACGGAAAAATATTAGTGGTCGACGACGAGCAGCCGATTGCAGATATATTGAAATTTAATTTGGAGAAGGAAGGCCACCAGGTCATTTGCGCTTTTGATGGCGGGGAGGCGGTCAGGCTCGCATTCGAAGAGCAGCCGGATTTGATCCTGCTGGACCTGATGCTGCCGGTCAAGGATGGCATGGATGTGTGCCGCGAGGTGCGGGCCAGCCTGCATATGCCGATTATTATGCTTACAGCGAAGGACACGGAGATCGACAAGGTGCTGGGGCTGGAGCTGGGAGCCGACGATTATGTGACCAAGCCATTCAGCACGCGCGAGCTGCTCGCCCGGGTGAAGGCGCATCTTCGCAGACAGCAGAAGCCTTCGGATGCGGCGGGAAGCGCGGCGACGGCGTCTGATGCAGCAGCCGAGCAGGAGCCGCAAGGGCTGAAGCTGTTTAATTTGTTTATCGATACGGACATGTATGTCGTGTACAAAAATCAGGAGCCGCTTGATCTGACTCATAGAGAGTATGAGCTGGTCTATTATATGGCTCGCAACAGCGGCAAGGTCATGACGCGCGAGCATTTGCTGCAAGCGGTATGGGGCTTTGAGTATTTTGGCGATGTCCGTACGGTGGATGTTACGATTCGCAGGCTGCGGGAGAAGATTGAAGACGATCCGAGCCGACCTGAATACATCATGACCCGGCGCGGGCTGGGTTATATGATGCGCAATCCGAAATCGGGAAGCCTGGGCCCGGGATGAGGGGAAAAAGCTTTTTTCGAACGATACAGGTGAAGCTGGTCATTATTTATTTGCTGCTTATCCTGGTGGCGATGCAGTTGATTGGCGTTTATTTTATCAATACGGTCAAAAACTCGCTCATTGACAGCTTTACGAACAATCTCAAGGAGCAGGCGGACATTCTCTCCAAGTTCGCTGCCCCCAGTCTGGCGGCCAAGCCGGACCCGGACAACGACGCCCAGGAGAGCACGATCGAGAATTTGAACCTGGTCGTTCGCAATCTGTTCAGCATTAGCGGCGCCGAGGTTCAGGTGCTGGATTCCAACGGCCGGCTGGTGGCAACCTCCTTGCAGGGAGATCAATCCGACATTGGAAAAAAGAACAAGTCGCTGGCCGTCAGCCGCGCCCTGCAGAACATCTCGGACAATGAAGACGAAATTATCGACGAGGACAACATTCGCAAGAAGATGATCGCCGAGCCGATTACGGTCAACGACAATCGTGTGGTCGGAGCGGTTTATGTGCTGGCGTCGATGAGCGAGCTGTACGAGACGGTCAACCGCGTCAACCAGATTTTTTTCTCGGGGACGCTGATCGCCCTTGGATTGACGGGGGTACTGGGCGTACTGCTGGCACACACCATTACCAGTCCGATTCAAGGGCTGACGAAGCAGGCGGAGGCGGTTGCGGACGGAAAATTCGATTTGCAGGTGCCGGTGCTGGGCGATGACGAGATCGGACGGCTCAGCATGGCGTTTAACGATATGACGAAGCGGCTCAAGGAAGCGCTGTCGGTTAACGAGGAGGAAAATGAAAAGCTTGCTTCCATTCTCTCCAATATGAGCGACGGCGTGGTGGCGGCCGATGAGAACGGCAAGGTCATGATCTGGAACCGCCGCGCCCAAGAGCTGCTGGACGTGCGAACCTGCGAGGGCTGCGAGCTTTCCCAGCTATTCGCGCTCTCCGAGCAGCAGCAGCGGGAGCTGCGGCTGGGAAGGGGCCAGACGCTGCTTATTGAGCGGGGCGAGGAGGACGCAGAGCTGATAGAAGGCGTGCTGCGGGCGACATTTACGCCGATCAACCGCCGCGATAAAGGCATTACCGGCACGATCGCCGTCCTGCAGGATATTACGGAGCAAGAACGGCTGGAGCAATCCCGCCGCCAGTTCGTTGCCAACGTATCTCATGAGCTGCGCACGCCGCTGACAACCATTAAAAGCTATGCGGAGGCGCTCAATGACGGGGCGCTGGAGGAACGCGACCTGTCGGAGCGGTTCGTTGGCGTTATTCGCAATGAAACGGAACGGATGATTCGGCTGGTGACGGATCTGCTGCATTTGTCGCGGCTCGACTCCAATCAGGCTCCGCTCAGGCGGCGGCAGACGAACGTGCACGATATGCTCGATGAGGTGGCGGACCGCTTCTCCTTCCAGCTTCGCCAAAAGTCGATCAAGGCGGCGGTTCGGGTTGAGAGCTCGCTTGGCGATGCCTGGCTTGATCGCGACCAGATCGATCAGGTGCTGGACAATCTGTTTTCCAACGCGATCAAATATACGCTTGACGGCGGCCGGATCGAGCTGGCTGCAAGCCAGCCGCCGGGCACGGAGCTAATGGCCATCAGCGTCAAGGATACCGGAATAGGCATCCCGAAGAAGGATTTAAACCGGATTTTTGACCGGTTCTATCGGGTAGATAAGGCCAGATCGCGAAATATGGGCGGTACGGGGCTAGGCCTGTCCATTGCCCGGGAAATCGTCAAGGCGCATGGCGGAACGATTTCGCTCGAATCCGAGCTAAACGAGGGGACGACGGTAACGTTCACCTTGCCGCTGCTTCAGCTAGGAGGCGAACCGTCATGATGGAGCGTGCCAAAACGACATTGCTGATCGCATTGGTTGCGCTAAGCCTGCTGCAAAGCTATTTGCTGGCTTACAGCATGCCGGGACTTAGCGCGACAGTCAGAAGCGAGCAGGATTATGTGAACGCCGAGCCGATGGGCGCTCCGGCGAGCGTAGAGAGCGTTATTTTCCCGGAGGAGATTATTATTCATCTGGGCGATAACAAGCATACGGTTATTTATCCGGATACGCAGTTCTATGAAATGATTTTAGGCCAGCGCATTCAAGGACGGGAATTCAAAGGCTTTCAGCGCAGCCCAAGCGATGTGCTGGATTGGGACCAAATCCGCAAGGAAGATATCGGCGTCGAAATGCGCTTTGATAACGGGATTCCGGTAGAGCTGCTGCAAAAGCTGCTGAAGCTGGAAGGCGATTTGCTGTTTTTGAATGAGACGATTAATCGTATTTTTATTTTTAAGACGACGGGCACCGAGGAGGTGCGAACGTTCTTCTTCAGCGCGGACGGCCGTATGGTCTATGAATCGGTGAGGGCGGACCTGACGGTGCGCGATGTGCAGGATTATGTAGGGTTTGGCCAGTTTCAGCCGGGGTACACGATGACCGAGGATGGCATCTATGTGCCGCAAGAGCCGCTGCAGGCGACAGAGCTAGTCTATCCGTACGAGCTGTATTCACAGGATGAGATGCAGCGCAGCCTGTTTTTTGACCCGAGCACGACAAGGGCGATCGAGGACCGCAGCGGATCGCAGATTTATACGGACGGCAAGCGCGGCTTGCAGGTTGAGCAGAACGGCATGTGGATTATGTACACGAACCCGGCTGCCTCGCAAAGCGTGGAAAATCTGCTCAGCGACAACGTGTACGCATCGGTTGATTTTATCAATGAGCATGGCGGCTGGGAAGGGGCGCATCGCTTCGTCAATCCGGCGCCTGAAAGCTCCGGCACGTATTTGCGCTTTAAGCAGTACGTGGACCAATACCCGGTGCTGGATACCTCGCCGTTCCGTTATGGCTATATGCGGCTTCGTGTGCAGCAGGGGGTCGTAACCGAATACGAAAGATCGTTAATCAAGCTGGGCAGCAAAACGGACTCCCGCACAGCCCGGTATTTGCCGGGCGGCAAGCAGCTGCAAACGCTGCTGGAGCATTACGAAAAGCGCGAGCAGCTAAGCGCCTTGTTCCCTGCCCTGCAGGTGTCGCCGATCGACAACAATCAGCTGCGGTTTACGCCGGTATGGGGCGTGCGGCTTGCGGACGGGACGGAAGAGGTGCTTGCGTCCGCCTATCCGGCAGGCTATGAGCCGCCGGCGAAGGAAGAGCAGGAGACGGCGTTGGGGGACGAACAGGCGGAGAGCGATATAACGTCGATGAATAGCGGGCAAGGGAGGTAAGGCGGTTTGGATTGGGGACGAGCGAAAAGCGTGCTGATTATTTCGTTTCTGCTGCTCAATGTGCTGCTCGGCTATCAGCTGTGGCTGGACATACGCGAGCAGCTGAATGTCAATGTGAATACGGCGGAGCTGCCGCAGGACAAAATTCTGCTCATGCAGCAGAAGCGCATTTCGCTGGATGCCAATTTGCCGCTGGAGACGCCTAAGCTTGGCGATCTTACCTACTTGCTGCGTACAGAAAGCGGCGGCACAGCGGAGTCGGTTCCGCTGGATGCTCCGGTGGACAGCAAAATTATTTTTTCAAAGTCGGAGCTTGTGAAGGCTCTTGGCAGCTATATCCCCGATATTGACCAGTACGTCTATGACTCAATCAGCAGCAGCGTCGATGTGGGCGTTCTGCATCGCGCGGTGGAAGGACATCCGATGTTCGATGCCAAGCTGCTGCTCTATATCAGCAATCAGAAAATAACCTCCTATCACCAGGACAGCGTGGAGCTGCTCGGCATGGGAGAAGCGAAGCAAGTGCTGCCGGCGACAAAGGTGGTAGCGAGCCTGATTGAGACGTATTTGCCGGATGGCGCCGTCATAGCGGATATTCAGCTCGGTTATCACGGTCAGATTTTTGACTCGGAAAAGCAGGTATCGGCGCCGTCCTGGCGCGTGCTGCTTGAGAACGGACCGCCTTACTACGTGCATGCAATCAGCGGGGAAGTGGCGACGGACGAGACGGGCGGCGAAGAAGCGGGCAGCGGTCAACGGGAGAAGGGACAGGAATAAAGAGCTATGGGACTAAAGTTTACGGTATTGGGAAGCGGATCGACGGGGAATGCGACCATTGTGCAGGGAAACGGCAAAACGATGATCGTCGATGCCGGCATGAGTGCAAAAAAGCTGGACGAGCTGATGCGGGAGCGCGGCATAACCGGACATGAGCTGGATGCGCTGTTTGTGACGCATGAGCATTCCGATCATATTAAAGGACTAGGCGCCTTTGCCCGCAAATACGAGCTTCCAATCTACGCCAATGAGGCGACCTGGAATGCGATGGAGCGGCATGTCGGCGTTATTGCGCCGGAGAAACGGGTATATATGGAGACCGGAGAGGAGCTGACCTTCGGCTCGCTGGCCGTTCAGTCGTATCCGATTTCGCATGATGCGGCGGAGCCGGTGGGCTACTGCTTTTGCGAGGACGGGGTGAAGCTGAGCTTGGCCACCGACCTTGGCTATGTGAGCGAGAAGGTAAAAAAGCATATTATCGATTCGGATGTGCTCGTTCTGGAGTCCAATCACGATACGGAGATGCTGCGCATGGGCCGCTATCCGTGGAATACGAAACGGCGCATTTTGAGCGATGTCGGCCATTTGTCCAATGTGGCGGCTGGCGAAGCGTTGCTCGAGCTGATGACGGACCGGACGAAGCGGGTGTATCTTGCCCATCTAAGCCTTGACCATAATGTGATGGACCTCGCCATGCTGACGGTGAACAACATACTGGAGGACAACGGCCATTTTTTCAAAAAAGACGAGCATCCGCTCCGCGCCACCTACCATGACCGGCCTACGCCATGGGATGAAGTTGGGCGGAAATAAGCGATTCCAGCTGGCGGTCGAGCGACTCGGCCTTCACGGTTAGCTCTTCTCTTGTCAGAATGCCCTTCTCGACAAACAATTCGAGCATGGCGCTAAGCGTAAGCACAGTGCGGTAATGGTCCTCCTTCAAGTCGGCAAGCTTGGCGGCAAGCTGTACAAGCTCCCAAGCGGGAGGCGTTTTCGATTTCATGGTAACATCACTCCTTGGACGTTTAATGTGCGAGGATGACTGGCGGTCATGAAT
Organism: Paenibacillus sp. SY21-1; assembly: GCF_005222705.1. Lineage (GTDB taxonomy): Bacteria > Bacillota > Bacilli > Paenibacillales > Paenibacillaceae > Pristimantibacillus. Next base: position 53,342 of record NZ_STGF01000025.1, read on the forward strand.
AAGGTCAGGCTGCTTTATCGCTCTATTCTATTAGTATTGTAGTCCAACTCTTGTGAAATTATTCCTATCATTCCGGCTAAAAGAGGAGCGATGAATATGGGCTTGTTCGATGATGATTTCTATTCGACCAAAGTATCTCGCCGCGCATCGCGCACCGCAAGGAAAGAAGAATTCGGTTTTTCTCGCAGAAGCCGCAAATGGTCCAGCGCCCGCATTGCGCTAGTCTCATCGCTATCGAGCTCGGTAGCGGTTGTGCTGCTGTTCGGCGCATTCTATGGCGGCGGCGCACTGCCTGCCGCTCTAAGCTCCAAGCCGGCGTCCGGCGTAGTGCAGACGCTTGATCCGCTGGAGCGTCCGATAGCGGCTTCCGCCAAAGTCAGGCCTGCCGTAGTCAGCATTATTAACGAGCAAAGCATGTCGTTTGGACTCGGTGGCGCAAGCGAGCAAGGGCAGCAAGGCGGCGTCCTGCGCGAAGCGGGAGTAGGCTCAGGCGTGATTATCGATAAACGCGACGGAAAAGCCATTATCATTACGAATTTTCATGTTATCGACAAGGCCGCATCTGTAAAGGCTGTGCTGGTGAACGGAGAGCGCCGCGAGGCGAAAGTTGTCGGCAAGGATCAGATTACCGATCTGGCGGTGCTCGAGATCGATGCGAAGGGCATCGACACCGTTGCGGAAATTGGCGATTCGTCAACGCTGCAGGCGGCCGAATATGTAATCGCGATCGGCAATCCGCTTGGCCTTGGCGACTCTGTCTCCTCCGGCATCATCAGCAAAACGAAGCAGACCGTTCCCGTCTCGCTTAATCAGGATGGCTTTTATGACTGGGAAACGGAGGTTATACAGATTAACGCGTCGATTAACCAAGGCAACAGCGGAGGGCCGTTAATCGATCTGGATGGCCGTGTAGTCGGCATTAACAGCATGAAAATCGCAGATTTTGGCGTTGAAGGCATCGGGTTTGCCATTCCGATCAATACGGCGATGCCGATTATTGAACAGCTTTTGGAGCAGGGGTATGTGCCCCGTCCTTACTTGGGCGTATACACGCTCGATTTGGAGCAATACTGGGAGCAGAAGGCGCTGAGCGAAAGCTTCGGCGGCGGCTCGGGCCAGGCTGAAGCGGAGGATGGAAGCGGGGCGTCCTCCGGCGAGGAGCCGCAAGCTCCTTCAGCCGAGCTGGAGCCGGGCATTGCCGATTTGCAGCTGCCGGACGAGGTGTATGACGGCGTCATCGTGCTGGAAGCGACGGGTCCGGCCGGGGAAGCGGGCTTGGCCTTTAACGACGTTATTGTCAAGCTTGACGGCAAAGCGATCGGCAGCACGATGGAGCTGCGCAAATACTTGTACCAGCAGAAGAAGATCGGCGACAAAATCGAGATCACTTATTACCGTGGCGGCAAGCTGCATGACGTGACGCTCAAGCTGGGCGATAAAGGGAACGAAGAGTAGCAACGGGCAGGGGTGGCATATGGATCATACTTATGAAATCATTCATACGGATCAAAAGCTGCCGATGCATATTTTTTTTCATCGGGTCAGGTATGTGCCCAATCATTGGCATGACAGCATGGAGCTGCTCTTCGTGCTGAGGGGCAAGGCGATTGTAGCGGTGCAAGGCAAGCCTTATGTTCTCCGTGAGGAGGACATCATCCTTATCAACAGCAATGATATTCATACGATTCAATCCGAGCATGACAATCTGCTGCTGGCGCTGCAAATCCCTGATTTCTTTCTGCGGGAGCAGGGGGTGGACACTCAGCATACGACATTTCATTGCCACTCCTCCCACAGCGGTCAGGATGACCAGGCAAGATTCGATGAAATTCGTACGCTTCTGTCCTCGATCATGTGGGTTTACAGCAAGGCAGGCACCGGCTTTGAGATCAAAATTCGTGCTCTCCTGCTGGAGCTAATCTATGTGCTGCTGCGTAAATTCGTAAGCAATCAGGAGCGCGGCGAATCGGCGATCAATCGGCGGACGATGGATCGGCTGCTCAAGCTCAATGAATACATTCAAAGTCATTACCAGCAAACACTGACCCTTAATGAATTGGCCGAGCAGGAGAACTTCTCGGTTTCTTATCTGTCGAGCTTTTTTCAGAAAAGCATGGGCGTCTCCTTCCGGGCCTATATCACTCGCATTAGGCTGGAGCATGCGGTTAAGGCCATGCTGACCACAAATGAGCCGATTATTGCGATTGCGCTGGATAGCGGGTTTCCTAACCTGAAAGCGTTCCACAAAGCGTTTAAGGACGTCTATCGTATGACGCCAACGGAATATCGGGCAAGCGGAGAGGGTACCAGGAAACGGGAAGACAGCGGTCAAGCCGGAAGCAGCAATTATTTGGCTTACGACCGCGAGAACGCGTATACGAGCCTGTTCAAGTATTTGCCCTCCTCTGGGGGGAACGGCGTATCGCTTACGGCGGATCAGGCCATCCTCGCACGCGAATTGAAGGTGCGAGCCACTGGGCAAGGCAAGCAAGTGGAGCATAAGTGGCGCACATTATGTACGATCGGCAAAGCGAAGGAAGCGCTGTTCGGCCCTGTTCAGGAGCATTTGAAGCTCGTGCAGCAGCGAATTGGATTCAAGTATATTCGTTTCCACGGGATTTTTGACGATGAGATGATGGTCGTAACGCGCGATAGAAACGGACAGCTTCATTATAATTTCGGCTACGTCGATCAAATCTTCGACTTCTTGCTTGGTATCGGACTGCGTCCTTTTGTGGAGCTTGGGTTTATGCCGGGGGAGCTGGCCGACCAGACCAAAACCTTCTTCCACAAAAAGAGCTATGTCAGTCTGCCACTTGATATGTGTGAATGGACCGGACTGCTGCAAGCATTCATGAACCATCTTCTGAATCGTTACGGTCATGCGGAGCTGCGCCAATGGAAGTTCGAGTTCTGGAACGAGCCTGACGGCTGGTTGTTTTTCCCCTATTCGTTCGAGCAATATATGTCCTTCTATAGCGCCAGCTACCATGCAATCAAACGGGCATGCCCGGATGCCCAAGTTGGCGGTCCCAGCATTCAGGGGGAGACGCTAGCGCGACATTCCAACTGGATGAACGACTACGTCCAGAGCTGCGAGGAGCAGGGCTGTATGCCCGATTTCCTGACGATTCATATTTATCCGATAACGGGAGCGCTCGATCTCACTAATCAAGGCGAAATTCTGCATTTTCAATACGCGGAGGAGTCGTATTTGACGGAGATCATTACGGAAGTGAAGGACAAAATTCGGGAGCTTGATCTGCCTGAGGCTGAGCTGCACATTACGGAATGGAATGCCACATCCCATCATCGCGAGCTGACAAATGATACGTGCTATAAGGCGGCGTTTATTGCGAAAAGCGTTGTTGAAACGTTGGACGAGACGGACAGTCTCGGCTACTGGACGGTGACCGATTTGCTGGAGGAGCTTCCGCTGCCTGGGCATACGTTTCATGGCGGACTCGGCATGATGACGAATAACGGAATAAGAAAGCCTGTCTTCTACGCGTATGAGCTGATGGCCAAGCTCGGCAGCCGGCTATTGGACCGGGGCGATGGCTATTGCCTGACGCAACAACCAGCAGACGACTGTTATCAGCTTCTGGTGTACCATTATTGTCATTACGATCAGCTCTACCGTCAGAATGACACTTCAGCGATTGATGCCTACAATCGTTATTCTGTCTTCGAGGATAAGGGTTCGCTTGAGCTGTCGGTGTGTCTAAATGGACTCGCTGACGGCACATACCGAATACGCAGCTACGTCATTAACCGCGAGCATGGCAGCGCCTACGACCAATGGGTGGAAATGGGCAGCCAGTTGCATATTACTCCGCAGGATGTACAATATTTAAACGAATGCAGCATACCGCGCCAACAGGTTCGGGAGGAGCGCATTGATGCGAATTGGCAGCTAATATGCCGACTTGCGCCGCATGAAGTTCAGTTGTACGAGCTGAAACGAATAGCGCATGAATGAAAGAACAGACTATGAAAGCCTGAAATGGGCGGACATGGTCTTTTTTTGTGTTCTGCCAGCTTGCTGCTTGAGCGTTCGCGTTTAATTAGCGTAAAAAGTGACATTGTTTTCAGTAAACGAGGGAAGGAATGTCTGAACTGCCGATTCTATAATGAAGATGAAACGATAATGTGCCGCACTGGGACGATTATATAAGGTTGTAAGTTAACTATTCGGGAGGGAATTAGCATGACGAGAAATGTGAATGACATTATTTCGCAAATGACACTTGAGGAAAAAGCGGGATTGTGCTCCGGCCTTGATTTCTGGCATCTAAAAGGCGTTGAAAGGTTAGGCGTACCGTCCATTATGGTAACGGACGGACCACACGGCCTGCGTAAGCAGAGAGAAGGAGCGGATCATCTCGGTCTATTCGACAGTGTCCCAGCAACCTGCTTCCCTTCTGCTGCAGGTATGGCTTCCTCATGGGATAAAGAGCTAATTGGCAGTGTCGGACAGGCGCTTGGGAAAGAGTGCCAAGCGGAGAATGTGGCCGTACTGCTTGGACCAGGCGTGAACATTAAGCGCTCGCCGCTGTGTGGACGCAACTTCGAATATTTCTCCGAGGACCCGTTCCTGTCCTCAGAAATGGCGGCAAGCCATATTAATGGCGTACAAAGCCAAGGCGTTGGCACTTCTCTGAAGCACTTCGCGGTTAACAATCAAGAGCATCGCCGGATGTCGACCAATGCGATTGTTGACGAGCGCACGCTGCGCGAAATTTATCTGGCGAGCTTCGAAGGCGCAGTGAAAAAGGCTCAGCCTTGGACGGTTATGTGCTCGTACAATCAAGTGAACGGCGCTTTTGCATCGGAAAATGTGCGTCTACTGACCGATATTCTGAAGGACGAATGGGGTCATGAGGGCTTCGTCGTATCCGATTGGGGTGCGACTAACGAGCGTGATTTGGCGCTTGGTGCAGGCATGGAGCTGGAAATGCCAGCGAGCAACGGAGTTGGCGAAGCGAAAGTATTGGAAGCATTACGCAGTGGCGCGCTGACAGAGGAAGCGCTGGATCGCGCTGTTGCGAGATTGCTTAATATCATCTTTAAAGCGGTCGATTCCAAGGTAGAGAATGCGTCGTACGATCAGGACGAGCATCATAAGTTGGCACGCCGCGTAGCGGGCGAGAGCATGGTCCTGCTTCGCAACGAGGGAGGCCTGCTGCCGCTTGCGAAGGATCGCAAGGTTGCAGTCATTGGCGCATTCGCGCAAAAACCGAGATATCAGGGCGGCGGCAGCTCACATATCAAGCCGACCAAGCTGGACAATCCGGTTGAAGAGATTACCTTGCTTGCCGGAAGCGGAGCGGAGGTAACTTACGCGCAAGGATATAATGTTGATCACGATACTGTTGACGAGGCGCTTGTAGCAGAAGCGAAGCAAGCGGCGAGCACGGCGGATGTTGCGATTATTTTCGCAGGCCTGCCGGATCGTTATGAGTCGGAGGGGTATGACCGTACTCATCTGAACATGCCGTCCAACCAGAATCAGCTGATTGAAGCGATTGCCGGCGTACAAAAGAATGTTGTCGTTATCCTGCTGAATGGATCGCCAATTGTTATGCCGTGGCTAAACAGCGTATCTGCTGTATTGGAAGGTTATCTGGGCGGTCAAGCCGTTGGCGGCGCCGTAGCGGATCTTCTTTTCGGTGAAGCGAATCCTTCCGGCAGACTGGCGGAGACGTTCCCGTTAAAGCTTAGCGACAATCCTTCATTCTTGAACTTCCCGGGTGAGGGCGATCAAGTTGAATACAAGGAAGGCATTTTTGTCGGCTACCGTTATTATGACAAGAAAGAAATGGATGTCCAGTTCCCGTTTGGCTACGGTCTAAGTTATACGACGTTCAGCTATAGCAGCCTGAAGCTGGGCAGCAAGCATATTAAGGATACGGACACAGTTGAAGTGACTGTCGATGTGACAAACACAGGTAGCCGCGCCGGCAAAGAAACGGTACAGCTCTACGTTCGCGATACAGCAAGTACGGTTGTGCGTCCGGAGAAGGAGCTGAAAGGCTTCGAGAAGGTGGCATTGCAGCCAGGCGAGACGAAGACGGTTTCGTTCACGCTCGATAAGCGTTCTTTTGCCTACTACAATGTAGCTTTGGCTGACTGGCATGTGGAAAGCGGCGAGTTCGCGATTCTAATTGGCCGTTCTGCTCAGAAGATTGAGCTGCAGGACACGCTTGAAGTTGAATCTACAGTTGCGCTTAAGCGCAAGTTCAGCCGCAACACGACGCTTGGCGATCTGTTCGCCAGCGAGGACAGCGCTGCTCTAGTTAAGCCTGTGCTTGCTGCATTCCAGGCTGCCAGCCAGCTTGGCGTCTCGGATGGCGATGAAGAGGAAAATGAGCATAGCGAGATGATGGCGATGATGATGCAGTATATGCCGCTTCGAGCTTTGCAGGCGTTCAGCGGCGGAGCTATTTCAGGCGATTCTTTGGATGAGCTGGTTGCCGAGCTTAATAAGCTGTAGCAAGCAGCAGAAGAAGCTTGATTGAAGTCGAAGGAGAGCGAATAATAATGACTACAGATAAAGCAACACATGGAGCGGTGGATGAGGCTTATCATAAGGTAAGCGTCAAGGAACGACTGGGGTATAGCTTGGGAGATGCGGCGAGCGGCTTGATTTTTACAGGCGCAGCTACATTTCTGACTTTTTTCTACACGGATATTATCGGTTTGGCTGCGGGGGCTGTCGGCACATTGATGCTGATTGCCCGCGTGCTGGACGCCTTCTTTGATGTTGGCGTCGGCGCGATGGTCGATAAGACGAAAAGCAAATACGGCAAGGCTCGCCCATGGATTCTATGGATGGTTATCCCGTTCGCCTTGTCCGGCGTACTGCTGTTTACGGTACCGGATGTCGGCCCAGGCGGAGCACTCGTCTACGCCTATATCACGTATATGTTCATGAATATGGCCTACTCGGCTATTAATGTGCCATACGGTGTGTTGAACTCGCTAATTACGCAGGATGCTTACCAGCGTTCGATTCTGAATATATTTCGGATGGTGGGCGCGTTGGTTGGGGCACTGGCGGTGACATTCTTCACACAGCCTATCGTGAAGGCGTTTGGAGATGGCAAGCATGGCTGGACGATGGCTTTCGTTATTTTCAGCTTAATTGCGCTGGTCTTGTTCCTCATTACGTTCAGTACGACCAAGGAGCGTGTGAAGCCAACCGTCTCGCAGAAGGAAATTCCGTTCAAGCAAGGGATTAGCGCCCTGTTCCGCAATAAATACTGGGGTCTGATGGTTATATTCGCCATTATAGTATTCGTTAATAACGGGCTTGGCGGCGGCTTAAACATTTATTATGCGCAGTACATCTTAAAAAATGCCGAGCTGGTGGGTCTGCTTGGAATGGCGGGTTTGCTGCCTATTCTGCTTGGATTATTCGTCATCGCGCCATTCATCAAGCGTTATGGAAAACGTAATGTAGCTATTACAGGCAGCTTTCTCATGATCGCGGGCGCGGTAATAATCGCATTCAATCCGGAGAGCGTGCCCGTTGTCATGACAGGCTTGATCATTAAGGCCATTGGCATTACGCCAATTATCGGCACACTGTTCGCCATGCTGGCAGATACCGTCGAATACGGGGAGTGGAAGACTGGCGTACGAACGGAAGGTCTGGTATATAGCGCAGGCAGCTTCGGTACGAAGGCGGGAAGCGGCTTTGGCGCAGCGATTATCGGCTGGGGTCTGGCAATCGGCGGTTACGTTGGCGGTCAGGACTCAATCAGCGCTTCGGCAACCTCGGCCATACACTTTATGTTTATTTATTTGCCGATTATCCTGTCGGTTGTGCAAATTGTTATTCTGTACTTCCACAAGCTGGACAAGCTGTATCCGCAAATCGTAAGCGATCTGAAGGCCATTAAAGCTGGCAAAGTATAGGCGCTTGACTGGAGATGAGGGCAGAAAAAGGGAGCAGGGTGAGTGGGGGATGCTGTGTCAGCACGGCAGCTAATACCGCTCGCCTGCACGGATACGGCAACGAGACAGCTTAGATTAATATGATGACATCGTGTCCGTGCAGACCTCTTTTTTTGCTAGGGAATTGGGGCTTGTCTGAAAATAAGTTCAGAGGCACCTTTCACCGCTTTTTCGCCCCCTGCTTCGTTCCGTTTGCTTGATGTACCCCCGGTACACCTTCACAAACGCGCCTTGCATGGGACGAAAATTCGGCAACATTTGCGGTCCTCAGCGTTCTCAGACACGCCCTAGGAATAAAACAAACATCAAGGGAGCGATTGTTCATGCAGGCTAAAGACGTTGTCGCGAAGCAAAACGGCTTCCATGTATTGTTTGCCAAGAAGTTCACAACACTGGCGGGCACCTTCGACTCGGAGATCCGCATTATCTGGCAAGCTCGCAATATCATTTCGGATGCCAAGAGCATCCTTGGCTTGATGGCGCTCGACGTAACAGCAGGTACTGTGCTTAAGCTGACGGCCGAAGGGCCGGACGAGCAGCGTGCGATTGAAGAGCTGGGGATATTGTTTGAGCTGTATGAGTAGGGGCAATTGGTTGTTGATGTGGAGTTGGACGCCGGCTCTGAGCGACAATGCTGTTACGATGCTGCCATGATCAATGATTCTCGGGTGAATAGGAGAGCGGAACAGGATTTGCTGTTCTGCTCTTTTTATTTATGGTGCAAAGGAGGCAGGCTGAGTGATGGAGCTAGAGTGAAATTTGATTTAGTAGCTGGGGCGGAAGCTTAGACTAACATGATGCAAAATGTGGATATGGCTTCCCATCTACCGACAAAATCTGCTATGCTGGTTGTAAGTATATCAACGAGGATAGGAAGCGTGTATCGTATGTATTGTGTATGCAAAACGGATATTGAAAAGGCGTTGGATCGTTTCGTCGATGAATACGAGGATGCGCCGGATGTGGTGGATCTGAAGGAAACGCAGTTTGCCGACTGGGACCCGCCGCGGAAATGCGACTTTTGCGAGGAAGCTGCCGCCTTTTTGGTCGTATAGCTTGGATTCTTAGACTGCGGTTAGGCTGGCAGTATGCTGCTCCCTCCCGCAGACGGTTCATTATAGGAAGAGAACGGGATAAACGCACTCTTGGCAAAGAGTGCGTTTTTGCATATAGCGGCAATTGACGCAGGAGGACTGCGCATGCAGATTCAGATTGTATCGGTGGGCAAGCTGACCAAGGAGAAGCCGCTTCAGGCTGGAGCCGTCGCGAGCAGACTGAAAAGCTGATGGCGCAGCTTCGCGGCATCGGCTTTTTGGTCTGCACATACCGTGCTAATGCGCTGCGTGTATCGACCGTCCACGGTGATTGTTCCGTAATCAGTTCTTGCTCTTGTTGCATGTCGTTTGAAGCACAGCATTCTCCAATACCGTCAAATGTGATCTTCCCCATCCGCACATGGCGTCCAGAATCGAGCTCAGCGTACGTCCGTGTTCAGAAAGACTGTACTCCACCTTCGGCGGTACGTCGGGGTACAGCGTTCGCTCGATTAGCCGCTCCCGTTCCAGCTCGCGCAGCTGCTTGCTCAACGTGCCCTGCGAAACATCCGGAATCATCCGCCGCAGCTCGCCAAAGCGCTTAGTGCCGTCGACAAGCAAAATAAACAGAATCAGCGGCTTCCATTTGCCTTCGATGGCTTCGAGCGTAGCGATTACTCCCTTCAGCCTTGGCTCCTGCAAGTCCATCTGGTCAGCCTCCTCTCCTAAACCTTTTCTTTTAATCATCATAACGAACTCTTTCGAATTTCGCACTCCCAATGCTGTAGCCGCGCATAAGTACGAAATTTCGGACTACGTACGAATAAAGTGTCTACTGGCGCAGCCTGCGAACCGCCCTCATAATGGAAAAAAAGGAGCTGGGAAATGTGGGACTCATGCAGTGGGAACGGAAGAAGATTGTCATTATCGGAGGTAGCTCGGGCATCGGGCTGGCGACTGCCATTATGGCAGCAGAAAAGGGAGCGGAGGTTATCATAGCGGGACGCTCTGAAGACAAGCTGCGCCGCGCACGCGAGGTCGTAAGCGAACGAACGGGACGCAAAATCCGAACCTATCGGTTGGACAACCGGAATGACGGGGAATTGGAACGGTTCTTTGCGGAAATCGGGCCGATCGACCATCTGTTCACGCCTGGAGCTTCCTATACGCGCGGGCCGCTAAGTTCGGATCGGGAAACGGCAATGAGCTGCTTCGAGGGGAAATTCTGGCCGCAGTATTTTGCGGCGAAGTATGCGGCGCCTTACCTGTCTTCAGACGGCTCGATCATACTAATGTCCGGCGCGTTCAGCCAGCGGCCACTGGCTGGAGGGGCCTCTTACGGAGCCTGCAACGGAGCGATTGAGAGCCTGGGCAAAGCGCTTGCGGTCGAACTCGCACCCGTGCGTGTCAACGTCGTATCGCCTGGCACGATCTGGCGGGAAGGGCAGGAGGGAACGCCGCGCGGCGAGCATTTCAAAGAGTACGAGCAATTGGCGCTTGCAGGCCGCGTCGGTCGTGAAGAAGAGATCGCCGAAACGGTGCTTTACCTCATGAGCAGTGCGTTCACGACCGGCAGCACGTTGTTCCCGGATGGCGGGTATACGCTGCTGTAATTCAACTTTTGATGCCGCATACGTCAAAACGACTCCTCCGGGCTCCGTGGAAGAGTCGTTCCTTTTTGCGCAGGGCGAATCTGGCACTGATTTATTTTCTTGTTCTCGTTACATACGGATAAAGGGGATCTCTTAAAAGGAATTCATAGGTTTCACCATTTACAATGCCTACGATTTTATCGCTATCATACAGATCAAGCAGAAATCCTGCCATTTCTTTTGCCGTATGGAACTTGGGAACGACGCCTTCATATTGAAATTCGTCTGCATCCAAGGATACTTTTGCAAACTCCGTTTCCGTTGCAGCAGGGGCTAATACCTTCGCCTGCATGGCTGCTCCTTTTCCTCTCAACTCTTGCGCCAGGCCTTCTGTAAAGGCACTTACGTAGAACTTGGTCGCGCAGTAGGTTACAGCATCCGCAACGATAGTGTAGCCGCCTCCAGATGAAACATTAATTAGTTGAGTTCCCTCCACCTCTGCGTAATCTCGTACATACAGGGAGGATAGCAGGGTTAAAGCCTCTATATTCAAGTGAAGCATCGTTTCGATCTTCGTTAAGTTTTGTTCCCCTACAGAAGCGAAATTTCCAAAACCTGCATTGTTAATCCACGTTTCGATGTGATAATTCCGAAGGCTCTCGTAGAAGGTATAGACGTTGTCTGTAACAGATAAATCAACCGTTGTCAGGAGAACATCCAGATTCGGATGTATTCCTTTGATTTTTAGCTTCAGCTTTTCCAATTCTTCCGTTCTGCGGGCTGCTAAGATCAGATTTTTTCCACGATTCGCAAAAGCAAGCGCCGATTCATACCCGATTCCTGAGCTTGCGCCTGTAATAACCGTATACTTCATTTCAATTCCTCCCCTAGTTTCACCATTAGCGTTTATTGTGGATGTTCAATGAGTTGATTATACTGATTAGAGTAAACTCTAAGTCAATAATAAATGCAGGATGGAGGTGTTTCATGCTCACCATTGGAGAAGTATCCGAAATGCTCGGCATCAGCGCTCATACCTTGCGGTATTATGAGAAGGAGAAAATCATTATACCCGTTCGGGATGCCGGAGGAGATAGACGATATAATGACTTGCATCTTAAGTGGCTCAAATTTGTTATCAAGCTAAAAGAAACCCAAATGCCCATCGCAAAAATCAGGAAATATGCTTCATTGGTTCAAGAGGGGGAACATACCTCCCTTGAACGGTTGAGTTTATTAGAAGAACACAAACTACACATTAAGCAACAAATGGAAACGTTAGAAGCCGCAGATGGAATGCTTGAACTCAAAATTACAGCCTATAAGGATTTTATGAATAAACGTCATGAGTGAGTGAAGCGTCGCTGTTGAATGGACGATGAAACCGGGGAGAAGGGAGTTAACTTAGGCAAAGTATGCTATGAATGATAAGGGCAGTCTAACCGTACATGCAGTAACAGGTAACCTATGACAGCAGGGCTTACAAAATGATTGGTGGTGCACATATTGAATATACAGATTATCGCGGTAGGCAAGCTGAAGGAAAAGTATTTGGTGCAAGGCATAGCGGAATATGCCAAACGATTAACGCCCTATATTAAACTAACGATGATTGAGGTCCCGGACGAAAAAGCGCCAGAGCAGCTAAGCGCCAGCGAAGAGGAACAGGTTAAACGCCGAGAAGGCGAAAAAATCCTCTCTTACATCAAGCAGGACACATACGTAGTGGCAACGGCTATCCAGGGCGAGCTGTGGACGTCGGACAAGCTGGCTCAGCATATTGAGGAGTTGGCTACATACGGGAGGAGCCAGATCGCATTTGTCATTGGCGGGAGCTTGGGCCTGTCGGACGAAGTGCTGAAGCGCTCCAACCTAAAGATATCATTCGGTAGGTTCACCTACCCGCATCAGCTTTTGCGCCTCGTGCTTGTGGAGCAGGTATATCGCGTGGTGAAGATTATTCGGGGGGAACCGTATCACAAATAGAGCGAAATTTTTTGTGAATATTGAGCTGTTTGTTTAAAAATCGTTTTCACGAATTGTGCATAATTATATTTGAAAAATAATTGTTGACCCAACTAATTTAGGCTGATAAAATCAAGCTGTTATAGGAGTTACCCTTCAAAAGTGATTCACTTTTGGATGACTAAATGGTTTCTTTATAGTAAACTGTATTTGAGATAGGAGGGTGCTACAAATTTATTTAGTCGAACAAAAAGTAAGAACTCTAAAAGTTTCGAAGGATTTTTTGAATGAGGTTGCTTGTAATGAGGAACTGACCAAAAAAGATTATAGAATTTTTTTATTTCTATTGACTCAGTTGGATGACCTATTTTACACCAAAGTATCACAAAGGAAAATTTGTGCTGAACTATTTATTGACAAGTCATCAGTATCTAAGGCGCTGAGTAATCTTGTTCTGCAACATATAATTGAAAGAGACGTAGTCGATAGAGACAAGTACAGATTTAGAAGGCGTGTTTAATAATGACGGAAGGGTGACCCTATGTTTGCAATTTATAGTAATGAAGAACGTTGTGAGGTTTTTCTTCATTTAGAAAATGCAAAGAAATGCCTTTGTTTAAATTATGAAAATGAGTCTGTTTACTCTATTAAGGAGCTTCAAGAGGATGAGGATCTTGAGGATATAAAGTCTGATGACGAAGCAGAGGATATAGAATCTGATGACGAAGCATATGAAGATATCCCATATATAGTGTATGCGGTTAAAGTAGATGGCGATATAAAGGCTGCTTTTTCAGATGAAGAAGATGCGGACAATTACGCTGGTGATCTGCATGAAAGGGATAAGGCGATTACCATGGAGGATTGGGGAATTGATGAGGATGACTTATCACCCAAAAGAGCCAGTGAAATTAGCATGCAGTTAAGCAATATTAAGGTTAAAAAATACAAACCAAAAGATGGGGAGAACTATAGAGACTGCATTGAAATTCTGGATAAAACTTTAGACTTTGATGAGGATTATTTTGATATTTGAGATAGAAGGGGGTTTTTCATACAAAGAAAAACCCCTTAGTATTCAACTGAAGGGGCTAAACTTAAAAAAAATGCTTCTTTTTCTTCTACTAGTTAAAGGCGAGCAGCGAAACAGGGCTTCAAACTTGCCCGTCAAAGAGTGCACGGGCTCATAGGAAACCCTTCGTCATGTTAATGAGTTAAATAATCATTGGTATGTAATGCTTGTTTTAATACTCTTCATCTCTGCTGTCATTATTGTAATTAAAAAATTCATTGTCATAATCAGGCTCATCTGACTCATACGGTTGTTCAGCATAATCAGATTCGTCGGGTTCATTAGAATCTTCCTCTTCAATACCATCGTCATAGAACTGATCGGTATCGACCACAATATCGGTTGTCTCAATTTCTATATCTAGAGGATCAATTACAGAGACTTGCAAGTTAATTACAAAGGGATATGAGTCTTCGAATTCTGCTCCATCACCCCGGCGTAAGTCTCCATCAGATCCATACTGATGTTTAATATCCACTGAACCTTCTACATAAATATAAATATAATGAGCATCTATGTTAGTGACAGAGATCGTATCAATTGTATTACCTTCAACTGTATAATGGGTTGCAAGCACATCAATCTCTAGCATTACATCATTAACGGTCGCTTCGGTAATTTTTTCATCTAGAATGACCTCGTAAGCATCAACAATCTGAGTTCGAATTTCATCAATGCTTAAAAAGAAATCAAGGAGAAAATCAATTGATTCTGATACAAAAGCCTCCCCGACTTCCTGATTTACATCAAATGTATCATCACCAAAATGAGTATATTTATTCAGTTTGGAAACAACTTTTCCAAGTCGTTTAGCGATAGGAGCTAGATCTATCTCGAGCTCGGATTGAATAAAATCGTCCTCTAGTCCACTCTTTATTGCATATAGCAGTCGTTGGCGCCGAGTCGGCTTATCATCATGTTCATTTACATACCAGGGACATGCAAGTACAGCCTCATCTGGAGCCAGGCGATGCAAAACTTTGGTCATCATTTCTCGAAATTTATGTCCAAAGCTGTTATATTTCATATCGTCTTCAAAATCCAGTGACCTTAAGGATGATTTGAGCATCCTTTGCTCATTAGGATCAAGTTGATTGAGAACAGGTATTACCTTATGTTCAAACATTCTATTTTCCCCTTTTTATTTTTTTGAAAAATCCCCTGCTGTGAATCATCTGAGATCTTGTTTACGATTATACGAGGAATGTAGTGAAGAAGAACAGGGTAAAAGTATAGCGAACACAATTTATGTGGCAATCATTTTGTGTTTAACATTCGCACAGGAGCTAAGGCAAACAATGAACGATAGCGTATAGGAACAATGTAAGTCCTATTCCTTTTTGGCTAATTGACCGAATGATTGAATGAATCAGAGCAGCCCTTGCTCCTTCAAGCTGAGAAAGCGGTTATGGCCGATTATTACATGATCGAGCACTTCGATTCCCACGATAGCTCCTGTTTCGGCCAGTCGTTTAGTCAAATGCACATCCTCATTTGAAGGAGAAGGGTCACCGCTCGGATGATTGTGAGCGCAGATAATAGAAGATGCGGCGCGTTTAATAGCTGCGCGGAATACTTCACGCGGGTGGACGACCGCGGCGCTTAAGCTTCCGATCGAAATCGTCTCTTTAGTGATGACATGATTTTTAGTATTAAGGAACAGGCAAATGAAGTGTTCTTTCTGCAAAAAGCCCATCTCCGGCGTGAGAAGCTGCCAGACGTCTTTTGGGCTGCGGATGATGCTAGGGCTGTCTGTACTAATTGTAAGCATTCTAGCCAATTGCATGGCGGAAATGATTTGCCGTGCTTTTATCTGGCCAACGCCTTTAATTTCAATTAGCTCCTGCTCTGTAGCAGCCAGAAGTTCGGTGATGGATGGGAATCGGATGAAAATTTCTTCGATGACGTATCCGCAAGGCTTCTCGCATAGGGTATCGGCCAGTAAACTTTTGAATGAGGTTAAATCATAATTTCTGTTCATTATTTATATTCCTCCATGTGGTATAGTCGGCGGAGGACAGACGGGATAAATTGTCCGCGTCCTCCACGGTATTAAATTGTTTCCGGCTGCTTCAGATCTTGATGGTCAACTGGTACTTGAGTAAAGGGGCTTTTTCGTTAAACGAAAAAGCCCCTTCTGCCGATGTATGGGCAGAAGGGGCAAGGCTTAAAAAATGTTTGTCAGTCTCCTGATTAAAGATGAGTTCAACATCTTGTACTTGCCGTTTGTCGTTTAGCGTAATTTGTTTAATGACAAGATGCATCAAGGTTTTGCGTTGCTGGTAGGGAGAATGCTGGAGCAAATGATCAAACCGCTCAATTAAGGAGCGCACAAGCTCGTAAGGAACAGGCTCGGCATGATCTCCTTGCAGTTCCAGCTCAAATTGGGAGGCACGGGCTTGTTCCTGATCCAGTTGCTGACTTATCTTTGCCAAGCGATTGGAGAACAGGTTGCGATCCATTTCTTCCAGCTCGTACATGTCCATGTATCGACGTTTTTTTTCACTGAGCTCTCGAATACGTTCGTGTGCGCCAGAAAGTTCAGACTGAAGTGGCTTTGTTCGGTTGAGTTTGCGATCGTTTACTTTGCGTACGATTTTCTTCAGTAACTCCGGCTTGGAGAGCATTGTTTGAATACGCTCCAAAACAGTTTGTTCGGCTTCCTCCTTTCGAATGCTGTTGGCATGGCAGATTGCACTGCCCTGACTTTTAAATCTTCCACACGAGTAATAATGGCGTGTTACCTTGCTCCCATCTTTTAGCTTATTAACTGTACGGCTGGTGCTCATCGCGGCCCCACACTCAGGACAGCGCAGGATGCCCGTTAAAAGGTAACTCCCTTCAAAGTTTCGTTTGGGCAAGCTGCTTTTTTTCTTACGCAGCAGTTGAACTTTATCCCATAGCTCCTTGGAAACAAGAGGCGGATGATGACCTTTTACGACAATGACATTTTTGGAAAGGCCTTTTCGCCGTCGCTCACTCCAATTTTCATATCGGGAATATCTTATCTGTCCCATATAGAAGGGATTGTCCAATATTGCAGCAATAGCACAAGTGGAAAAGGGATTACCTAATTTCGTGCGATGTCCTTGCTGATTTAAGGTGTTGGCCACAGCTTTCAGACCTTTTCCTGAACTATAGAGTTCGTATATGGTACGAATCAAAGCGGCCTCATTTTCAACAATCACGACTTGAGTTGATTCGTCACGCGTGGCATCAGGAACATGAAGGATTTTGTATCCGAGTGGTACCTTGCCGTTATGTCGCCCGGTTTTTGCACGTTGACGCATGCCCATCTTAACATTGTCAATTATTGTGCTTCTTTCTAGTTCTCCCACTGCGCCCATCATTTGGAGTGCAAAGCGCCCAGTTGGCGAACTTGTATCGAAGTGCTCAGAGAAAGAACGAAATGCAATATTGTTTCTCTCCAGTACATCTACAATGTGAAGCAGATCAATATTCTTTCGTGCCATACGGTTAAACTTCCATACAATAACTTCATTAAATCTCCCTTGCTCGGCGTCTTTCAGAAGCCGCTGAAGTTCATATCTTCCTTTAATGCTCTTACCGCTGACTCCACGATCTACGTATTCCCCCGCAATTTTACTGCCATATAATTCACAGTGCCTTCTTAAAACATCGAGCTGCGCGTCGATTGAATATCCGGACTCAGCTTGTTCTTCTGTACTGACTCTTGCATAAATAGCAACGCGAGTTTCTTGCATGAATATTAGTCTCCTTCGCTATAAGTAGGTAGTCCTAATTGTGCAGTCTTACCGTAAATTGTACTACCGGTAATGTCCCGATCATTGGGAATGACAATTCTGTCGATTAGGCTATGGAGCAAAGCTTTTCGCTGGCGCAAATCTGAATTCTTAAACAAGATGTTGAACCTGGCCAGCATCGTTTCAATTGATTGAAGGGTCGGTACCTCTTGCGGCATTCCTGCTAATTTATGCTTAATTTCAGATTGCTGCTTTTCAATCTTTATTTGCTCTGCGCGGTTCCCGGCCAGTCGTTCCTTTAAGGCATGTTCATCCAAATGGCCGTCTTCGAACAACTCAAAGCAGCGTGTGTTGCGACTGGCGAGTGCAACTGCTTCCTTTTCCAGCCTTTTGAGATGCTCGTCTAAAGGAGCAATGGTCTTTTTGTACCGTACCAATATTGTTTGTTGTATTTGGCTGGCTGTACTTTTACATGCGAAGAGAGCCTGCAACTGACTGAGCACCCACTGCTCCATTTCAATTGCCCTTATAGCATTGGGTAGACATACTGCTGTTCCGCTTCTTTGATATCGACTACATGTGTAGTAGTAGGAGCGCGATATTTTTCCGTTCTTTCGTTTTCGGCTTACATGTGTCGAAACCATTCCGTGTTGGCATAAAGGGCACCGTAGCAATCCATTCGCAAGAATAAAATCATGCTCCACTTTCTTAACGGGCCAGCGGGATCGACGGGCGAGTTTTTGTTGTACCTTTTCCCATAATTCCTTTGAAATAATAGGCTCATGCTCACCAGCAATTACTTGTTTTTCACCTTCTCGCTTTAATGAATGAGGATACGGTGAAGAGTACGAAATCATTCCTATATAGTTGGGATTGGTTAAAATCGACCTAATAGCAGAAACGCTGAATGGAAATCCTTTTTTGGTGACGTGCCCGGCTTTATTCAAACGATTTGTTATGGCTTTAAGCCCTAGATCTTCATGAAAATAAAGATGATAAATAAATCGAACAACATCAGCCTCAGCAGGAACGGTTTCAACATAGGAAAGTTTGGGCTGGGCAGAGTTTGAGTGCCAACGGTAGCCTAGCACCTGATTACCGGCATTCCATTTGCCAAGCTTGTTACGTAATTGAACAGCCAGTTTTACTTGAGAAGATATTTGTTGGCGTTCAAGCTCGGCAGTAGCACCCAGCATCTGAACAATAAATCTCGCCATGTTTCGGTTATCAATCTGTATGTGCTCTGTCGCGCTATGAAGAGCTACCTCGTGTTGCTCCAAAACATCTATGGTATGCAACACATCGGATAAATTACGTGATAATCGGTTGAGTCGGAGGCAGAGGAGCACGTTAAAGTGCCCCTTTGGTACAGCATGTAGCATTTCCCTGAAAGCCGGTCTGCCTTCAATTGATTTACCGGAAAACCCGGCGTCAACATAGGTGTGATAAATTTCCATATTATTTCTAGTGCAATACTCCTGCAATACTTCCTGCTGCGCGTCAAGACTGAAGCCCTCCGTTTGCTCCTCGGTAGATACTCTAATGTAAAGTGCGACGATGGGTTTCTTCAAAGACTCTGCAAACATTATGCAGCCGCTCCTGGCTTACTGGTGGTTGTCTCCGTTGTGTCACCTTTGTTGTTATCAGTAGCTTCCTGTTGCGAGGAGTCCAGGTACTGGCACACCATGTCAGCCAGTATGTCCAAGGCCAAGTCTTCATTAGATAAATTTGTAAGTTCCGGTCGCATTGTAGCTTCCCCCTTGTAGATTCTAATAGGTAGTGCCTCTTCATGTTCAGTCGCCAACACGCGGGAATAGAACGTCAATCTTCTCTAGCTATTGCAGAATGGTGGGTCATCTACTTAGCCGTTCAGGATAAACCGCGCCAGTCTTAA
This sequence comes from Paenibacillus sp. SY21-1, assembly GCF_005222705.1. GTDB lineage: Bacteria > Bacillota > Bacilli > Paenibacillales > Paenibacillaceae > Pristimantibacillus. Next base: position 72,586 of record NZ_STGF01000025.1, read on the forward strand.
GCAATTACTGGGGGACTGTTAGTGGGCAATATGCGCGAGCAGACAAGATACCTCTTAATAGAAATTATAATCTCCCATAGCAACGAAATAGGTTGGCGGCATTCCCGGCTTACGGATGGCGCGGTAAGGGTAGATCAGGGAGCTTTCCCTGACCATGCGCAAGCTGATAATTGGAATGCGTTTGGCTGGACCAGGCATTGGCGTTCACCTCTAGTAAATATTTATTTTGGTATCACTGTGTTACTCACAGCGTACAAATATATAATATTTACTTATATTTGCATTTAATAGCGGAGAAATTGGTCAATCAGCCTCTACTACAATGCAATGGGTGCCATAGTCAATTATCCACAATTCAAGTGATGGTATTTTGAGATGAGAACCTTCCAATGAATGCATTTTTTCATATAAGAAGCTGTTTTCCCAATGCAAAATTGAAACAGAGGGTAATCCCGATGCATCCGACTGATTTAAAGAAAACTGCTGCCAACAATCCAATTCTTCTTGGGTGGTTTGGCGGTTTTCTATTAACTCAAACAGGAAACGTATCAGTTCTTTAGAGCAAACTTCCAACACATCGCCACTAACCGCACGCGGTGCAAAATTAGGACTTTTCATTTAACTGGCTCCTTTATTTTTGAAATATCGACGGTAACGACGCTATCGACTACTTTTTAATTTGTCTACGCCTTCTGTGTTCCATGAGATCGCCGGAATAACTTTTGTTTGTAACGGATACCTTTTTTACTTTCCCATGCGTTACCTTGTAGAAAATCCCTACATGTTCTAAATCCGACTTTACTTCACTCAAACTTCGACTAAAGTGGTTAATGCCTCGGGGCCAATCTTTTAGCTGTAAATCAATATTGTTGGATTTTGCAACTTCCTTAAATTCATGATACATTTCGGTCCAAGTGCCTTCCCAATTTGGTCTCTTTTTCATAAACAAGAGGCACAAGCTCGCAACGATATGAAAGTTAAGAACATCTTCCGACAATAATTTCTGGTTGTCAGTGTAAGCATCCAAAAACAATTGCCCCTTCCATCCGATTGCTTCGGTAATTGCGAATCCCCAAGCGGCAAAGTCAGCCATTCTTGGCAGGTTCGGCAGAGAAGTTGAAGGAAACAATTCCATTGCTTTTGACAAAGTTCGAAAACACCAGTCGAGAATATAAGGAAGATCATCATCGAACTCTCGCCAAATCGTGGATTCGGCTTTGCGAGAATCTGATGGTATACGATTCAGTGTAAGTAATAATGATCGATCAAGAAGATCGGGTTTTGCGGCTACAACATTAATGCCATTCATGGTTACAATACGCTTAATATTCACTTGAATTTCTTGACTATCTGAATATAGTTTTCGCTTGGTTATCGTTCCACCAGTAGAAGCCATACAGAATAGATTACTTAGTTCGTCTGAGAGGTGAGAAAGATTGTCAAAGCAACTGATGTAGTTGTTCCCTAAGTTAATAACCAAATTTTCAATGGACTTGGGTATTGCCATCAAATCAGCGTTTGCTGGATCAATGATTTTCCTCAGCATACGCATTGACGTCGATTTAGCCGCACCTTTATCCCCTGCAAATATGAGTATTGGATGAGGAATGTCTGGAATTAGGCAAGAAATTAGATAAACAAGGAACAGAAGCTTATCAGATTTTTCTTTGAATCGAAAATGCTTTAATACATATTTCACTGATCCCGACCCACTTTTTGGAATTACTTGGGGACGAGTATTTGAAACTTGAAGAAAGTTGAGCTTACTTTTGGTAATGATCTTATACCCCTCGGCTTCTACTTTTACTACTTTATGATTGTGGTTTGCGAGATCGTAATAAATGGCATTAGCATTGCGTCCGATGCGACGGTAAATTGGTTTTAAGTTATTGCTTTCAAGTGCTTTTTGCTCCAGGATATTGCACATCTGTACTAAGGTTTCGGATATAGGGGTATCTTCTCTCGCTTTAAAATACAGATATAAAATTTTATTTCTGAACTCTGGGCTTTGCACCTTATATAATTGATATGATGCATGAATCGGAATGCGGGCATAAGCATCCCCCATGTCATCTATGCTGTATGAGATACGGAGCTCATCGCAAAAGTCCATAAGGTCTTTAATAGGGGAAGTTGCTTTTTTTTCTTTTTTTCCTTGATAAGTTTGAAAATTGCTGAGACCTGCGGTCATTGTTTCACTTCCCACTCCAAAGTTAGTATGGAGGAGTCCCCCATCTATTACCGAAGTATTTAGACATACAAATTCAACTGTGGAATAATACTCTGAATACTTACAGGAGCATCTTTTAAACGAGTATGAAGAACGTCATTAATCATTTCATGGCAAATGCCCACGACATGATCAACGGTCTCTACGAGCGGACCTTCAACCCAACCGCAGTAAACATGAAGTAGCTGATCTTGAATACTGGTATGGTAGATTTCATAATGTTCGGCTATGCTTGCCAGGCTAGCGGAAAGATCATTTTGAGATGGATCAATGACCAGTATGAAATCAGGCATAAAGAATGAGCTGGTATCGCCATAGCCTTTTTGGAACTGGAGAATAAGGTCTGGGCTTGTGAAGTAGTCGCTTATAATTTCTTGAAAACCACAATTTTCCGGCAACTTATTCTTAACTTCACAAACAAGGCTGTTAACGGAATCTTCAACGACATAATCAAGTAACTTTTTGTCCGACACCAATTCAGTCGTGTTAGCCGTGTCAGCGACAGTATGATTATGTGGCAAGCGTTCATAACTAATGCTATCCTCATTACTTAACTGTGAATCCATCAAATAAATCTCTACTTTGCGATGCAGGCCCAGCAAAGAATAGAAGGATCGTTGAGCTTGTAAATGTTTAAAGGTTTGATCTGACCCAGCAATCTGGGCGACTGAGAAAGAGACATTGGCAACGATAAAGCCTGCCTTTGTCAATTGGTTTTCTATCCGGTTCTGAATAGCCGAAATTTCTGCTTGGGCAAATGGCTCGACCTCAACTTTATCGGGGGAAATCCAATGTATTTCAAGTTGTTGATTGGTCGAATCAAAGTAGTAATTAATCGTTTGATGGACAAGTAGTTCAGTCAAACGTATTTTGGTCTTGAGTAACAGGCCTTCCAAGAGGTATTCATTGGTCAAGGAACTAAAAATGATGTCATTAAATCCGCTCACATTAATTTGAATGAAGCTGAGATAACTACCGGTGTGTCTTTTACTTTGCACATCTGTGAAGCATTGCTGACTGGTTTGCAATAGTTGATTCATTTTTCCCCATCCTTTCTTGTGTTCTCTGCAAGAGGCGGTTACCTAATCTTGTGATTTGTTCGGCAACTTACTGGTGCCCTATCGGCTCCCCATCGGCTCCCCATTTCAGAGATTAAGCGTTGACATCGTAGCAGAGTTGTTAAGCATTTGCCCTTGAACTGACTACTTGTTCGAAGCGTATAGGTTCAGGAGCTATTAAGTTATCAAGGAACAATGGCTTGCACTCAAAGAATATCAAAAAAAAACTTTTGCTCTAGGGATCTTGAACTTGCTGAGAAACTACATGGATTAGGTTTAGGGCAGGGGGAACTCGCGGAAAGCAACTGCACGAAAAAATGAAGTGTGATTGTAGAGGGATATTAGGGTAAATTCTTTGTTTATCTAAGTATTACTCATAATTACTACCGTATGCTGAATCAAGAATAAAAGAGCAGAAATTTATTTCTGCTCTTGTTCTGAGGGAGACTTGGTTTTTGCTGCTTCTTGCAGTTTTTGAGTACGTTGTACTAACTTTCGTATATCTTCCGGAGGGACATTTTCAATTAGTTGCTTAATGAGGGACTTCTTAGAGAGGTTGCTCAACACTTTTATGGTCTCTTCAATAGACAATTCCAAATTCTGATTTTTTTTTCGTGTATCTTTTTGTCGAAGCTTTTTTAGATATTGCCCCATTACTTCAAGAGCATCTTTACACTGAAGGGACTGATAGGAAGCTTCACTTCTATTGACAAAGAGTGTGTTAATTGGCTCTGAAGTTTTTAGAATCAGTTGAATTGTTTCTAATTGTTTCCTATCCTGTAGCAGTTGCATTCCAGTAGCATGATCAAAAATGTCCACATTAAAATCTTTGTATAAAGTATGAACTATTTGAATTAATCCCATTACGTGTTTGCCGGTACTCGTGGTTCTAACTACCTGTGGATTCATAGCGTCTCCTTTATATTGGATTGATTATGCTATGGGTAGTTTACCTGATTTTCAGAGCAATTTGAATGAGCGAGTAATTGTTTCCTTAACTTTCAGTCTTGAATAGCTGTATTGGCTTTACTGCATATCCATACTCAGTTCAACCAGGAGGTTGGGAAATAAAAAAAGCGAATCTTGAGATTCGCTTTTCAGTAAAGTGTGTTAGTTAATTTTGATAAAATCAGAATTTTTATACATGTACTCTTCAAATAGTCCTTGCGAGCCAAATGGCAGTAGAATACTATCGTCTTGAATGAACACATTGCTTTGTCCCTCACCGCTCCAAATCAGGTTAAATGGATTTGAGCGATCTTCTGCATAGAGAAAGTTATACTCGTATACCCATACATAGGTTTCCAGCATTTCATCACTCGCAGCAATAATGAGTTTAGGCACGTCATTGGTCATTGAAAAGTCGTGATAGGTTAAATAAAAGTTAAATCCAGATCGTAATTCAAAATCATCATCAAAAGGGGTGTCCATGAATTCACTAACTGGTAAAGGGATGTCCCATTGTCCGTCAATTAAAGCACTATGTGCTTGAATAAGATTGCCAATCGGATTATCACGTTCAATAGTTACTATTATTTCATTTCCATCCAGTATTTGGTTTGAAATTAGTGGTTCATTAGAAGGAATCCATTGTAGGAAATTATTCAATGTGAGAGCGTCGTTTGCAGGTTCGGAAGGGATTTCTGCTTGTGCAGGCGATGCTACAGGCTCGGTGTCAATGATCTCCTCGTTAACAGGTGTTTCTGTGGTGATTGCTTCAGAGTTATCTGCTTGCCCAACCTCATTCGTTTCCGTGGTTTCAAAGTCAGCAGCCGTAGGTGTTCGGCCTTCTATTTTATCAACAACATGAGCAATAAACATATTGAACTCTGTAAATGCTGGCTCAAACAATTCCCCGTCTACGGAAAACTCGACCACTTCAAAGTGTGTTTCCCCAAATACTTGAAATATAGCACGAGTCAGAACTTGAACGCCTGATTCAGAGAATGAGCCTTCATACATGACATAGTTGTCCAAGTCGGAAGCGCCGTCATAAGTAACCATCTTCCAAGTTGGATTGGAGAAGTATTCCGAATGCTCGACAATGTCCTGCATGCTATATTTTGTCTCTGCAAAAGCAGAGTTTTGAACCAACTCAATATACGGGTTTCCTTCTTTAGATGTAAGAGAAGCGACGGCAAAAATGATAATAACAAGTGCAGACAAAGAAGCGACAATTGCTTTCTTTGCTTTGCCCTCGCGAATGACGTCAACTTGGCCTGGCTGCACTTGGTCGATTCGCTGGACAAGGCGCTCAAGCAGCGTCCCTGTCACTTTTTTGGAGTCGCTTCGGATGCTGGTAGTAGCCCCCGTCCGATTGGATAGAGTGAGGTGCGTGCTACGAAAAGACAGCCAGAAAAACACCGCTGCAGCAATGAGAGCAACCCAGCGAATGCCGGAGCCGGTTGCTAACAGGCTGGCGGCTATCGCCGCAAAGAAGATGGCAAAGAGCAATTGGAACCAACTGATTTTAGTTCCTGTCGTTATTTTTCTGACATCCGAATAGGCGAGCTTTTTGTTATCTGTACCGGATGGAATAATGCCAAGCACTTTTTTCTGTGTTTGAATATCCACTTCTTGTTCTTTCAATGTTATGGTCGTTTCTTTTAGCAAATAGGTCAGGTAGCTAAAGCCGCCTCTCCAGATCAGTTTGAATGTGGATGATGTGTTTTCAGTTGCCATGGTATTCTCCTTCTATGTATCGGTAGTAGATTAGCAGGTGCATGGGCGACGATATTTCATTTACGTGATAATATTACTGCTCCAGCGCTTGTAAATACTGTTTCGCAGTAGTATTGCGTGGATTCAGCCGCAATGCTTCTTGTAGATTTTCATAGGCTTCATCGTCTTGTCCACAAATGCCTAATACAATTCCCCGTTGTGTCCAGATGTTATCGTCCTGCGGATTTAACTCGATAGCGTTGTCCAAATCAGTCAAGGCGTTATCGTAATCTTTCAAATCACGATAGAAAATGATGGCTCGCGTCGTGTGAAATATGGCGAGGGAACCTTTATCGGCATCATCCAGCCACTTAAGGGCAAGTGCTTCTGTGTAACATTCGATAGCCTTTTCAAACTCTTGCTTTTTTATTGCTTTGTCCGCCGTTGCTACCAGTTTTGTTATTTTCAACTTGTCCAAGAATCCCATCTATTATCTCTCCCTCGTTTTAATTAACACATAAATGAGCAAGATAGTTCTCGCTCTTGCCATTACCGAACTCGTTCCAGGCTGACACCGTATACATTGCTGATTTCGGTATGGAATGAGAAGGCGTTGACTTCACCGGTAAGGACTTGAAACTCGACAGTGGAGCTTTTGTCTCCCTGACCTTTCGTTTGAATGGTATGTGTTCCGGGAGTAAGGAGAAGCTCGACCGACTTGGTTTGATTGTTTTTTACTTTCATGACTTCCTTGCCGTCAATGTAGACCTTTACATTTCCGATGCCAGTCAACAGCCCGCCGTCGCGTTCTACGCTGATCGTCACGGGCTCCCGTTTATCTTCTGATGCGGGTGTTTGATTTCCCACGCATCCAGCCAGCAAAAGCAATGTCAGTAACAACAAAACGCCCAATACTGTCGTTTGAGATTTTTGCATAATCGATCCTTTCTGCAATACTGCTTCTGTAATTAATTTGCACTGTAAATGTTCATATGCAAGGTTTCATACGAACTATTTTTTAATTGTTTATAAATTATTTCTGATTGTGGAAGGGGCCTATCAGTACAAATTAACTTTGATATAGTTCCAATATCCCATAAGCCTACATCTATATTACCTCACAACTGTGGGGTAATACAACACAAAAACACACCTCTTCTGTGGTCTGGAAAAATTCGATTATTGTCAATAGGCTTAGAGGTATGAGGTGGTAGCGATGGAGGACGATGCACTATTAGCTCTAGTTGGAGCGCGGATTAAAGAGTTGCGAAATCAGAAGAAATGGACCCAATTGGAGTTTGCGGAGCTGGCCAACTCCCAAGACACATACATTGGTGAGATTGAGAGAGGCAAACGTAATATTTCCTTAAGGATGTTAGCCAAGATTGCAAATACACTTGACGTTCCGGTAGCCGAACTGTTTAAGTTTGGCCGAATAGAGGAACAGGAGTCGCTGTCCCAGAAGGAACAGATCGTTGAGATTATAAAGGCGAGGCTAAAGACACGGTCGCTTGAGGATGTCCAGCTTGTACAGCGGATTGTGGACGATTTGTTCCAGACAATAGATAGCCAATATCAGAACCGTCAGAAGTAATGAAATGGGCCAAGATGCAGTCGATCTTAGCCCATTTTTTATATTCAATTCTCTTGTTTGAGTTTCCTGAAAAGCGCGTGTCGATCCAATAAGGAAAATGTTTGATGCGCAAACCAACAAGCGAGGATCAACGTCTCACGTTCAACGGGCTGATTGCTGACCTTCACACAAACTGAAATTTCATGAACGAGTTCCTGCGCCAATTCAATGATATGCAGCAGCTTGTCCTGTTACTGATCCCCATTTCTGTTCATAGCCCCTCCCTAATCTGACCCCACTTTAAATAACTTTTGCCCGATATTTCGCATTAATAGTGACTTCCAGATCGGCATGTCTTTTATAGAATCCCATGTCCCGCGTAGACTGGTTGGCCTGTTGGGTAAAAGAATCAGCTATCGTCGGGCTATCAAATTGAAAGTAATCCCGGTTCTTTTGCTTTCCAAACATGGCAATCAGCGCATAGTTGTAGCTGCCGGAATTGCAAATGCCGCCACTGCCTAACGGAATCTCATTCATAATATCCTGAATCCTCAGCTTCTCGGGTCGTTCAGTTTTCTGTTCCAGTGTTAGTAATAGGCTTGCAAACAGAATGTCGGCGTTGGCGCGTTCGGTGATCAAGTGAAGGTTATAGTGCTTGCTTGAAACGGTTTCCCAATCCAACGCAGTAATCGTCGGTTCGACATTGCTTTCTTTGGTCTGCGCGACTTTCTCCAGCGTCTCCCGGTGACCGTAGGCAAACAAAAAGCGATCAAGCTTTAAGGCAGCCTGATCGCCGAACAGCGGTTGCACCTTGGGAAGAAGCTGCTGGTAGAATTCCGTGTACAATGTAATCGAGTCAGCCGCGCTTGCGATACTGTCAGTGTCATATTCAACGTCTTGCAGTAAATCCTTTATGCCTCTCAAGCGGCCCGAGTCAGTCAGCTCGATCTGATCCGAACAAAGAAGATAAACGAGAAATGAGGTCGTTGTAAAGGCGTACTCATTGTCCCCCAGCAGATTGCTCCAATATGCAATAATGCTATCCAGATCGGAGAGCGATTGCTCGGTAAACGAGGCCCAGTTTTTTACGGCAGCCAAGTGAAGCTTTTTGTAGGGATAAGGAACGTCCTGTTGCTGCCACTTGCCGCAAGACCAGGCGAGGGCGGCGCGGAGCGTGTGCGGGTTTACAGCAGCCTGGTCGGCAAACGCGCGCTTCCAGGCTTGCAGAGGCTCGGTAGGGTAGCGGGCAAACGGAAAGCGAGCCAGGTGCTGCTCGTGGTGGGCTTTGACGAAGGCGACAATGGCCTTTTTCTTGGCGTCGGTAAGTTGTAGGGACATAGAAAATGTTCCTTTCAAGGTGATTAATGATTATAGATGTTGGCCTGCTCGTGTAGCCAGCATTCAGCTTCGAGCGAGTGAATGCCCTGTAATGTAAAGAAGGTAATGCTGCATTCGTTATCTAAAAGGATAAAGATTTTGTACAGGCTGCTGCCATCGTCAAAGGCGTAACACTCAATGTATTCCGGCCAGTAAGTGAGCGCGGCGCACGAAAAGGCCAGGGACTGCTCGGGATTGGGAGTAAGCTTGTCGGCGGCTTCTAATAGGTGAAATGAGTGGGCGGAAGATGAGGAAGGGCTGTCACCTTCATAAATAATGCGGATCTGGTTCAAGTAATCGTTCAGAAAATAGAGGCAGGTTGGGGGGATAATGCTGTCTTGAAACAGATAAGTGATATCCGTTAGAGGAGTGAGATTGATCAATTTCCGGATCACTCCTTTTCATGACAACGATCGTTGGTATCGTCGCTACCGTCGGTAAAATGCGGAGAGGGTTGGGCTGTTTTAAATACTTCGGCTGAAATATAAAACGGCTCAGCGAGCTCAGACACCCAGCCCACAGCAAGTTCAACCGGACTGCCCTCTACGAGCGGAGGTCCGGTTGCCCATTCTTCTTCCCTTGTAAAAGCAATCCCTTCCTCGTCCCAAATGACAAATACATCGGTACCATCATAGTAGGGATTGATCCCGTCTCCTTCCTTAAAAGTGAGGGCGACCCGCACTTGATGTACGGGTCGTCCTTCGACTGTGGATTCAGTTTGTTTTGTTGAGATGGCGAGAAAGTTCATGTCGCCTTCGAAGTTGAAGGCAATGTTGAGAATAGAAAGCAAATGATGGTGTTTTTTGTCCATAGTATCCTCCCTCAATGTATTCATGAATATAATATATGGATAAATACATTTTCATAACATTTTCTCAAATAGCTTGATGCAGTCTGATAAGAAGGGGACGTTTTTTATTTGATTAGTATATTTGGTGGACTTTTTTGAAGAAACGAGGTAATATGGATATACAATATTAGGGACGAGGTGTTGTGCGTGAAATTTGACTCAAGTATTCCTTTGTCAGATAAAGAGAAGGGAAGACTAGTAGAAGCCATTTATAATGCATATAAAAATGATGTACGTGAGTTTCTTATTGAATATGAGCTCGAAACGCACAACTGTGTACATTTTCTGAGATGGGATTTTACAAACACCAATATTATAAGAGGGTTTCAAAACTCTCACTTCCAATGTTTAAAGGCAAAAAGAGGTCCATGGAGATTCGTGTTAATTTACGACAAAGAGTCTGGATTTTTATACTCTCTTATGCGAGAAAAACGATTTTTAGAATTACAGGGAAGAGTCAATAAGGATCGTGTTCATTATGTCGATGCGCTCGCCTCATTAAATCATGATCTGGACGATGCTAGTAACATCGAAAGGGTATTTGCTCAAGATCTATTTGATATGGATGGTACACAATGGAGTGGTGAAGTTCAAGCAGTATTGCAAGAACTAATTATGAGCATTGATGGTCCAATTAAGTATTATGGATTAATAACGTTTTCTTCCGAAAAGGATGAAATAACTTCAGTTACAGCATATATTCCGACAACTGATTTAGGTATAGCACATCAAGAAAATTGGAATGAATATATTACTGCGGACTTTTCTAATACTTATGAAGAATCTGCCTTCCCGATTGATGCAGAAGATGACGATATACAAATTGGTTTGCGAGATGGAGTGGTCCCGCAACAAGAGGACGATCTCGTTCAACCTAAAATAGATGAACAAAAAGAGGATGATGAAGGATGATTTCTAGACTTCTCTTGGGAGGAGGAGTTCAAAATGACAGTAACAAGGACTTTTAATGGCGATAGGCTAAAAGCTGCTCGGATATATAGGGGGAAAACTATTGCCGAGTTGGCTGAAGAGGTTGAGGTGACAAAGCAAGCAATTTCTCAATTTGAGAATGGAAAAACACCAGGGCTCGAAACTCTGTTAAGACTTATAAGTGCGTTAGGGTTCCCACGTGATTATTTTTATGAGCAGAACAGGAATGAGGCTAGAATTGGAAATACTTATTTTCGTGCCTTGCTTACATCCAAGAAAAAAGATCGGATGTCACAGATAGAAAAAATGAAAATTGTTGCTGGTATATATCATTTTTTAAATAAATATATTAATTTTCCTAATCTAAACTTACCCAGTGACTCATATGACTCTCATGATATTGAGTCAATAACTAGTCAGCTACGACAATTTTGGGGAATAGGATTAGATGAGCCACTCACTAATATGGTGCGACTTCTCGAAAAAAACGGTATTATTGTTACCTCATTTTCTACAGATGGTGAGGGAATAGATGCCTTTAGCCAACGGCAGCAAGTTGAGGAATACGACTACTATTTTGTGGTCCTTGGAGAAGATAAGAGATCCGCAACAAGAAGGCAATTCGATGCGGCTCATGAACTTGGTCATATCATATTACATGATTGGACTCATGATATTGAATCTCTGTCTCGTGAAGAATTTCGGCAAGTTGAGAATGAAGCAAACCAGTTTGCTGCTTCTTTTTTGCTTCCAAAAGACGCTTTTATTAGAGATCTTATATATCCCAATAAGTTAGACTATTATGTAGAACTAAAGAAAAAGTGGAGAGTTTCTGTTTCTGCGATGATTGTGCGCGCTTATCAGTTAAAGGTAATCAACAACAATCAATACCAAAATCTAATGAAGCAGTTGTCAAAAAAAGGGTGGAGGACAAAAGAGCCTCTAGACGACGTAATACAAATCCCTAAACCCACGCTCATGAAAAAAGCGATTGAAATATTAATCATTAATCAAGTCATGACAGGGGAACAGATTGTCAGGCAACTTTCTACTAACAATCTTAGTTTAAATAGTAATGAAATTGAGATATTACTTGGTCTAGATAAGGGGACATTGGTAGATAAGAATCAAGGAAATCCCGTAGTTAGTATTAAAAAAACAAAGGGTCGAGAATCGGAATGATGGTTATGCGGTTAAATTGCATATATATGGTAAAAATGGGGTTAATTAATCGTAATATTTCGTCGTAAGAAGTTACGAAGCAAAATAACATGAAATGAACGTAAGATTCGTGTTATTTTGCTCAGTTATCAGCCTTCTCTCTATTTGGTTGTGAGAACTAAAGTATAATTGGTTGTGCAATATATGTGTCTATATTTTTGTCATGTAAACCTTTTTCTTTAGTAAAGCTTCTCTTAAAAGCATCAGCATTAGTAATAATTCTTTTATCGTCGTATATGAATAAAAAAAGATGTTCCACTTTGTAGTGGAATGAGTCAGAGCCTAATTCCTCATTCAAAGTTCGCTCAGTCATATTTGCCCGAGTACATTTTACTTCAATTGCTAAGTCGTACTCGTCAATAAAAATATCGTATCGCACGGGTCTGTAGCCGGCATCAACTGTAACTTCAAGACGAGCCTCTGGAAAAAGCGGCTTAATTAAAGAGTACAGAATACGTTGGACATCATATTCATTTCCAATTTTTATTCGATTTAGATCCTCAATTTTGAGACTGTCAATTAAAATGTGTAACCTCTGAAAACAGAATCTAGCAACTAGCGAGCCGCGGCTTGACATGGAGCCTCTGGCTGGTCCGGTGCTCCCGCGATGGGCGAAGTGGTTAAAGGACCGATATCGCTCCAGCGGTCAGCCTACCAGACCCGCCTCCTCCATGTAAAGCCGCTTAGCGCACCTGTACGCGATCCGGATAACATACCGTCAATTGCAGCAGGATTTGACCCCAGTTCTGCACGCGACCGGTCCATTTTCGTACGACATCCATCGTGGCCAAGTACAACATTTTTAACAAGGCCTCATCCGTAGGGAACATGCTTTTCCCCTTGGTCACTTTGCGCAATTGCCGATGGTAGCTTTCAATCATGTTTGTCGTGTAGATCATCTTGCGGAGCTCTGCCGGATACATAAAGAATGTGGAAAGCTCGTCCCAATTCTGTCGCCAAGATTTCACGATAAGCGGGTATTTCTGACCCCACGTTTCTTCAAATCGTTCCAGCTCTAGAAGGGCGGCTTCCTCTGTCGCGGCTTTGTAAATCGGCTTCAAATCTGCGGTTACACGCTTTAAATCTTTATAAGAAACGTATCGTACTGAATTTCGGATTTGATGAACGATACATTTTTGAATATCTGTTTTCGGATAACACGCACCAATGGCCTGGGTAAAGCCTGCCAAATTGTCTACGCATACCAGCAAAATATCTTGTACACCTCGGCTCTTCAGATCATTTAACACGCTCATCCAGAACTTTGCGGACTCGTTTTCACCAATCCAAATGCCAAGTACATCCTTATTACCGTCCAGATCGACACCGATGACCATGTAGGCGGCTTTGTTTACGATCGCCCCATCCTGCTTCACCTTGAAATGAATGGCATCCAAAAACATCACCGCATAAACCGGCTGCAATGGGCGGTTATGCCACTCCTTAATTAAGGGCATAATTTTATTCGTGACATTGGAAATGAGCGTGGGCGAAACCTCAATCCCATACAGTCCTTGTAAATGGTCTTGAATGTCCCGCGTACTCACACCTTTCGCATACAAGGCTGTGATTTGATCTTCGATTCCCGTCATGTTGGTTTGGTTCTTTTTGATGACCACTGGTTCGAACTCACCTAGTCGATCACGCGGCACTTGAATCTCCATATCGCCATATTCCGTGTGAATCGTCTTCTTGCCATAACCGTTTCGACTATTCTTTGTCTGCTTGTTTTGATCATACGGAGCATAATCAAGCTGCGTGTCCAGTTCTGCTTTTAAAGTGGCTTCCAGTACATCTTTAAACATGTCTTTTAAGGTCGCTTGAATGTGCTCCACCGATTGGAATTGATGTTCATTCACCAGCGCACGGATATCCTGTTTGGTCCAAAATTTAGTTGTCATGATTGTTCCCTCCGAATTCGATTGTTGATAGGTTTAGTATGTCCCATCTAGATCGTTTTCAAAGGTTCCATTTTTCATTTTACACTCCCTCAATTTTAATTTTGGCACTGCCATGAATATCATCCTGATACATCGTTTTTAAATGCAAATGGAAGTTGGCCAAAATTCTCTTTATTATTAAGATAGTAGTGAGTAGGTCAAAGGTGTAATTCAGCTTTCTAGAGTGAAGTCCATTCTTAACATCCTCTATGAGACTTACGATAAACTTTATGGATTTTTCTATGGTTTGTATTGAATTTTCTTTGTGATTTCGGCGTTTCTGAGATGTTTCAATAATTTGAGAGTTTAGAAAAAATGATTTTGCAACTTCATCATCTGAAAAAGAGTTTCGCAGCACTTTTTGAGATGTATTTAACCAAGAATTGATTTCGTGCTCAGCATCTGGGTTTTTACGCATCTCCTGGATTAGTTGTGCTCCGCTGTCAACTAACTTACTCAAGTGTGCAATAGCCTCTTCCCTTTCATATCTGATTTCACTAATTGGCATAGCTATCCTCCATTTCTGAATTCGTTAATTAATGCATGCCCCAACGAAGATAGAACAAAAATAACGGTTCTAAGATATAAAGAACCTCATCTTTCCACTCAAATACTTGATAAATAGAATCACTTGTTTCTATTATTGTTTGTGTTTGTACGATGGTCTTTTTTATTGAGTTCTTATCTGGTTTACTTAGTTGGTCCCCTAATATTTTGTCAAATCTCAGTTTTAAACTATCTAAACTCAGAGCAGTAGATGGGGGATCTATAGCTATTGCTTTTAAGAGTAACTCATAGGTGTCAGCTTCCTCACCATCGTCTAGCGTAAATGTTTTGCGCTTTTGTCCCCGAGTAGAGGGGCCTGTTTTAAAACGTTTAGCAATTTCTTTATAAGGTAAGTTTGTTGTGGTTGCTCTAAATGCAGTGTGTAATGTAGATGGATCTTCAATTTTGGTGATGCTCACATCACTATCAATTTCCAATAGAAGGCATAAATTTAAACATATCGTTTGCATCAATTGAGGGGAAGTGAGACTTTCCGCTGCTAGAATTTCAACAAGCCTAGGATCTATAGTAATTCCTAAGGCTTCAAAGCCTGTAACCGCGATTTTCTGAAGAGCATCCGGTTTCCATGGTTCAATATTGATCAAACTTAATCTTCCGCTCAAGTCCGGGTTTTTTCGTATAGCATCATCTGCTCTATGTGGCAAAGAAACAACTATTGCGGGAAACTCTTTTCGAATTGCATCCTTTAATTGTTGAGCAATTTCCAATTGTAGTTCTTCGGAAGCATAGTGAAAGTCATCTAGTAGAAGTACTAAATTATTCTCTTTGAAGTATTCAATGACTTGATCTTTCCCAGTGACGAATTTCTCCATCGTTGAGGATGAAACTGATTGGGAGACTCCAGGGAGTCGTTCTCCTGCTGTTGAAGTTGTTTGAATTTGCTGTCCTTCTATTGATAGCCCGGCTTTATTGGCTACCGTCATCCAAAAGGAAGCGGAGTGTTTAAAATCACTTCCCGTAAGAGACACAATATTATTTGGTCCTATAACTTTCTCACATAAGACTGTTTTACCAGTTTTAGACGGTCCAATCACCGAAGTTAGAAATCCAGAAGTGTTAAGAGCTTGTTTCAGTCGAAACTCGTAAGAATACGAAAATTCGGAAGATGTACGAGATATATATGTGTGCTCTGGGAATGAACCAGGTTTAAAAACGTCATTCGCCTTGAATTTTCTCATATGATCACTCCTTTTTAATTATTATAGGGCTTTTTTAACTAAGTTTAAACCTTTCATCCCAGAATGGTTTGAGTTAGGGCCTTAATATGATTTTGGAATAAATTAAGGACCTTTATAAGGCTATAAGTAGAAGAGCTTATTTACTGCACTCAGCGTATGCTATAAAAATTACTTTCACGAATTTCGCTCTTTCGTTGATATGCTGAGCCTTACCACAAGTAAGCAAAACCCTTCGTCATATCATACCCATTAATAATCAATTCGTGGCTCTAACACCCCAAGAATAATGATAAAATAACAAGAGGTACTGCGTTCGGATTGGAGAGAGAGCTGGGATGGTTTTTACAGAAGGGGTTCTTTTAAAGGAAATGATGAACGGCGCCTCAATGGAAGTCGGTACCTTCTTACATATAGCAATAGGACTGACGGAGTCGGTGCATCATGCTCATAAGCGAAATGAACGATGTGGAAATTTGAATCCGGCGAATATTCGAATTCAGTCCAATCGGGAAGTCGTTATTCTCACAGATCCGCAACTGAACGATTACACCTATATGTCTCCCGAACAAACGGGCAGAATCAATTATATCCCAGATGGGCGCAGCGATTTGTATGCCCTGGGTATGCTCTATTATGAAATGCTGTCAGGCCGTCTGCCGTTTCATGCACACAGTGCGGAAGAATGGATACATGCGCACCTTGCTGTTGTACCGAAGCCGCTGCGCGAATGGCGTTCAGATCTGAGCGACTCGCTTGAGGCCGTTATTATGAAGCTGTTGTCGAAGGATCCGGAGGCGCGCTATCAGAGTGCTTATGGTTTATTAAGTGATATGAAGCGGTGCGCTTTATTGCTGGAAGAAAAGGGAGAAGTGACCTCTTTCGAGATCGCCCGTGCAGATGAGGCCAGCCGGTTTCGGCTTCCTCAAACTCTCTTTGGACGTGAAAGGGAAGAAGCAGCTCTAAGAGATGCTTTCGAACAGGCTAAAACGGGTGCATCCTCGTTCGTTTTCATCAGCGGAAGTGCAGGCAGTGGCAAGACGGTACTCGTCCGGGCGCTTCAGATGGTCGTTAGAAGGGATGGAGGCCGGTTCATTAGTGGCAAATGCGATATGATGAATCGCGACATTCCGTTCTCCTCCTTGCTGGAAGCTTTGCGAAGCCTCATCCAACAATTTTGGAGCGAATCGCCGGATCGAGTAGCGGAGCTGAAGAAGCAATTAACAAAGGCTTTAGGCCAGGGAGCAGCTGTTATTGTACAGCTTTTACCGGAAGCTGCTGAGCTGTTCGATGTCATTCCAGCGATAGAACCGCTGCAGCCTGCGGAGGCTGCGATTCGCTTTAACCGGTTAGTACCCATATTCATCAAGGTTTTTGCGGATCAGCAGCATCCCTTAATTATATTCCTGGATGATCTGCAATGGGCCGATCCTGCTACGATAGATGTTCTTCGTACCATTGTACACGATCAGGCACGGCCTGGCTTACTAGTAATCAGCGCGTTTCGGGAGGAATCCGCTCCAGGCTGGAAGAAAAACGAAGGAAATAAAGTGGATGCGGCAGCATGGATGGCGGAGTCGCTTGCCTTGCACGATGAATCACAATTATCTGTCCATCATATCCATCTTGAGGCGCTGTCCTATATCGAAGTGAGACAATTCGTATCCGATGTTCTGGATGAGAATTCAGCCCGTATTCGCGCGCTCGCGGAGGTGTTATACCACCGAGCAGGCGGCAATCCCCTATACTTGAATCGTCTGCTAGACAAGCTATATCGGGAGAATAAGATTTATTATGATGAGGTAGAAGCGTCATGGGCGTGGAATCCATCTGTCATTATGGAAATCCCTGAGGATCCTGACATTGTCCACTTGATTGAGACTCGTATTCGTATGCTATCCCCTGCCAAAATCGAGCTGTTAGCGATAGGTGCCGCTATCGGACATCGTTTCTGTTCATTAACGATCTCATTAGTAAGCGGATACCCTCTGCTGCAAGTACGCAGACTTCTGCATGCTATAGAGGAAGAGGGGCTAATCTGTCGAGAACATGAGAGTGATTCGTCAGACGATGTGGAACGTTATCGATTTTTGCATGACCGTATTCAACAGGCAGCTTACATGACCATGTCTGAATCAAACAAAACGAGCTTACATCTGACCATTGGCCGGGTGATACGCGATGATTTATCCAATGAAGGTGGATTTACGATTTTTGATCGGGTACACCACTTGAATTTGGGTAGTGAGAAGATAGAGGATGACGCAGAGAAAAGAGAGCTTGCTGAATGTAACTATGAGGCGGGATCGAAATCCAAGGCATCAACCGCGTTTACGTCTGCCCTTCACTTCTATGAGATCGCTTTACGTCTGTCTAATGGCGATTGGAGGAATACAGCTTCCCTTGATTACCGTATCATGCTGGAGATAACCGAATGTGAATACATGTGTGGTCATACGGATCGTGCGGAGGAACTACTGGCGGACTTAATGTCTTGTACAACGAACGTGGTTGAACGTTCTCATATTTATTTGATCCGTATTGCCATGTATTCGTATTTGAAGAAGGATGAAATAGCTGTCCGTATTGGGCAGCAGGCGTTGGCAGAACTGGGCTGGCAGTTTCCAAGCAAGCCTTCCAAAGCATTAGTGATAAAGGAAATCCTGCTCACCCAGAGCGCATTGTTCAATAAGGCTAACGATATTCCTCATTTACCGATTAATCGTGATCCGCGCTATAAAGCATTGTCAGATTTGGTCATGGCGATTTCGCTTCCTGCCTATGTATTAAGTATTGAGCAGTCGGCTGTATTATTCTCAAGATTTGTACGATATGGTCTAAAGCATGGAAGCAATGAGGCGTTCTCCTTTATGCTTGCCAGCTACGGGATGGTTATTTATAAAATATCGGGTTTCCGTACGGGGACTCAATATGTAGCTCAGGCATCCCGTCTAGCCTCTTCCTTTGATAGCGCAGACCTGCAAAGCCGATTGTATTATCTGAAAGGTCTTGTCGGAATTATCAACCCGGATGAAGGAATCAGGCAGTTTGAGAAATCGATCCAGGCTGGGATGGAATCGGCTAATCTAACCTATGTTGGAATTGCGATGATGACGACGATAACCAACTTCACCGAGAATTTGCATTCATTAGCTGCACGGCTACAAGAGTATGAAGTGACTTCACAGCAGCTTGTGGACGGCGTCACACGTAACATTTTCCGAAGGGCACAATGGTATATCGCACAAATGCAAGATGGGGCTGGAGATAACGATGACCATGTTACGCCATTACTGAATGAGCCATTCAAGGATTTTGTGAATAACGAAGTCTATTACACGTGCACCTGTAACCTGGAAATTGCTTATCTCTTCGGTCGGTACCGTGAAGCTCTTGAATGGGCCCATAGAGGGGAGAGGAATACATTCCTCCAGACGCGGCCGCATGTTCGTAAACAAAGGATGTACCATTCCTTGACGCTTGCTGCTATGTATTCGGAAGTGACACCTAACGAGCAGAAGAAGATACGGATGAAGCTGCGTAAGCACTTGCGTGCCATGAGGCGATGGTCTGGCTATAGCGGCAAGGCTTCGTCTACTTATTTGCTGTTATCCGCTGAACGCTATCGGATGGAGGGCAATAGAGTCGATGCCGCACAATTATACGAAGAGGCCATTCGGGCAGCTCGCCACGCAGGAGAGGGGCTCATGGAGGCTATTTCTTGTGAACGGGCCGCTGTATTCTATAGGCAGATGGAGAGCTTGAGCGGTGCGGAGGCACTTATGGCTGATGCTTGCGACGCTTATTCAAGATGGGGCGCTACGGCCAAGGCAGCGCAACTGAGAGCTAGCCATCCAGGGTTAATAGCAGCTGCGAATGAGGGAGTGGGGGAAGACAAGCCAGCCACAGAGCAGCATGGCGCAATCGACATCAGGTCTGAAGCTATGTCTTGGCGTACTGCGGACAATCGGCAATTCAAGCAGCAGCCGGAATGGATGGAATCAGTAGACAATTGTCATACCATGGATCAATTCCTGGCGCTTGCTATCCGTTATTCTGGTGCGGAAAGCGGATGTATTGTGGGTAGCGGTAGTGAAGGAGA
Source organism: Paenibacillus sp. SY21-1 (assembly GCF_005222705.1). GTDB lineage: Bacteria > Bacillota > Bacilli > Paenibacillales > Paenibacillaceae > Pristimantibacillus. The sequence continues at coordinate 92,270 of NZ_STGF01000025.1, forward strand.
GATTTGCGCCATTGAAAAGGAAGGCTCGTTGAGCGATCACAGGGGAGCTTCGTATGGTGAGTCGATTGTCAGATATGTTCTGAAAACAGGAGAGTCGGTCATACTTGTGGATGCTTTGCACAGCTCTTATTCCGCTGATCCTTCGATTAGTAGCAGGCAGTCCCAATCCGTACTGTGTATGCCTGTTCTTTTCACAAGCGAACGAACGCCCTTCGCGCTTTACTTGGAGAACAGTCTCATAGCCGGCGTTTTCACTCCGGATACGCGGACCATGCTGGAGCAAATGATTGCCCGAATGATGTATGTGACATCGTTGAATGAATCACGCGGCCAGAGTGATTCACCAATTGTTTCGTCAGATAACCCGTCATCCACCCCTGCGAAAGCCTCACAGCTGGCATTCGAATCACTCACGAATCGTGAAACAGAGATCTTGTACGCGCTGACAGATGGATTGTCGAACAAAGAGATTGCCTATCGATTCGGGTTAACAGAAGGAACCGTCAAAAGTTATATTCATAACGTATACGGCAAACTGGGAGTGAAACGAAGGAGTCAGGCAATTGCCCGCGCCAAGGAGTTGGAGCTCATTAATTAGACTTTTTTCTACAATATTTGCGAGACACTAACTTTGGTTAGTGTTTTTTTTTATGGCTTGAGGCCTATACTTAGGCTCGAATTCATTCGTATGGAGGAGAAATCGACATGGGTACAAGATTTCAAGCTAGTAAGAAAGTAACGGCGCTCTTTCTCATCATGATGATGGTGATCGGCAGTATGCCGGGATTGCTCACAACAGGAGGAGGGGAGGTTTTTGCAGCTGATTTTAGCGGTGGTGATGGATCAGTGGAGAACCCCTATATAATTACTTCACCGGAGGAATTAAACGCTATTCGTGATTATCCGGACAAGCATTATCAACTGGCAAATCATATTGACCTGACAGAGTTTCTTGAGGAGGGCAATGGCCTTGGCGGTAGTACGTCTTGGCATCCAATCGATAATTTCTCAGGGTCATTGGACGGTGCCGGGCATATCATTACAGGATTGAAAATAGATCTTTCTTTTAATTCTCTTATTGGACTTTTTGGTTTTATAACGGCTACTGGCTCTGTTACGGCAATTGGTCTGGAAGATATCAGTATAACAGGGTTGGATCTTGTTGGTGGTATAGCAGGAAGGTTAGATGGGAAGATCTCTAACAGCTATACAACAGGTACCGTATCGGGAACGGGTTATGTAGGAGGATTGGCTGGACAAGCTGTTAGCAATTCGTCGATTAAAAACAGCTATTCGATGGCTGCCACTTCGGGGAATTATGGTGTGGGTGGAATAGCTGGGAGTAAGCATCAAGAGGTTATCATTGAAAATACGTATGCTACAGGACACGTAACAGGAATTTGGTATCCCGGCGGAATAGTAGGTGAAATAGGTGGTGGATCTAACCTAATTATAAATAACTACTATGACCAAATCACAACAGGAGTCTATAGTGGCGCAGGGAATGGAAAAAGTACAGAAGAAATGCAGCTCCAAACTACATTTGCAGGTTGGGATTTCGATCAGATTTGGTTTATTCCACCTCATCAATATCCTCAATTAAGAATATTTGCTCATGCTGAACCTGTGGCTTCCCCAGATCCCGCAGGTGGATCTGTCGCGGTAGGTTCAGAGGTGACGCTTACGGGTGAGAGAGCGGATATTGAAATCTATTACACGACAAACGGCGTGACGCCGACAAGAGCCAGTTCATTATACGATTCAGGCACGCCAATCGTGATCAATGACGATGTCACGATCAAAGCGATGGCGGTGTATCCGGGAAAATTAGATAGCCCGATTATGAGCAAGAGCTATAGGATTATACGATCAGCAGCCCCATCAACCGTAACGTTGGAGAAAGGGACACAGTATGGAGCGAAGCTGAATAATGTGACGAGCCTTATGGAATATAAGGTGAATAATGGAGCGTTTCAACGTATTGCAGGCACAAGTGTAGATAATATTCCCGTGCAACAGGGAGATAAAATCTATGTTAGATTCCTTGCCGACAATGAGAACCCAGCGTCCTATGCGCAAGAGTTACTGGCAGCTAAGGAACATATCCGCCTAAGAACAGCAGCCACGCTGACCTCAACAATCGGAACAGTAAGTGAACTCGGAACAGCTAATGAATCCATAACCGATGTTCCGTACAGTACGAGTTTAGCAGATCTTCGGAGAGCAATCACGCCAGCGACGAATGCTACGTTTCAGATTTACCGATCGGATGGAACCACGCCAGCTACTGAAGTAGAGACGGGCATAAAAGTCATTGTTACCGCTGAGGATGGAGCGACGCAGATTACGTATACTGTGACGATGAGTGCTCTAACGGCAATTACGACGGCAGCGATCAGCGGGGTAGCTGTGCCAGTCGTGGGCGAAGAGCCAATCCGACGGATAAATGCAAATGAATATACCGCATCCGTCACTTGGTCTCCAGAGGTGGCTTCCCGATATGCACAGGGAGAGACTTACACGGCTACGCTGACGATTACACCCAAGAGAGGGTATGGGTTAACGGGAGTGCCTGCGGATTTCTTCACGTTAGCAGGTGCGACTGTTGTAACGAATTCAGCCGATTCCGGCGTGGTAACGGCAGTATTCCCGGCAACAGAGCTCATATTTTCCAGTGGTTCGGGAACAAAGACGGACCCTTATCACATTGGAACGGCGGCTGGGCTTAATAAGGTCAGGGATTTCTTGGGTTCGAGCTTTAAGCTGACAGCGGATATCGATTTGAGCGGCTATGCGGAAGGAGCAGGCTGGGCGCCAATCGGTTCTGATTGGTACAGTGCGTTTGAAGGAAACTTCGATGGCAATGGTTATACGATTGAGAATTTAACGATAAATGGCACAGGTTCTGATTTTACAGGGTTATTCGGCTACATAGAGAGAAGCGCGACGGTCAATAATGTCATTCTGGAAAATATCGATGTAGGCAGCAGTAGAGGCTATGTAGGTGGGCTGGTTGGAGCGAGCGATGGAAAGATCACAAACAGCGGGGTCGTCACAGGAAGTGTAAGCGGGGGTGACGGCTCATATGCAGGAGGGTTGGTCGGCTATAACTTCGGCACAATGACCGATAGCTTCTATGAGGGGAATCTGAGCGGAACGGCGGTCGTTGCAGGAGGGTTGGTCGGCTATAACGAGGGTGGTACGATTAGAAATAGCTTTGCTATTGGAAGCATTAGCGGTCTGTACACAGGTGGGCTTGTAGGATCGAATGGGGGAAATCTATCTCATAGCTACTTCCATGGAAGCGTAAATGGGAAAAATGTTGCATCGGGATTAGTTGGAGCAAACTCGTTTCGTGTCGATAACAGCTATGCAACGGGTACCGTAACAGGAGAAGGAAGCTTAAGCGGCTTAGTTGGAATGGGTGACGGTTCGGTAAGCAATAGCTTTTACGAAAGTGAGGCAACCGGACAAACGAGTTTGGGGACGGCACTAACGACAGCGGAGATGAAGACGCAAGCCAGCTATACAGATTGGGATTTTGGTCAGATCTGGACAATGGATTCCGCGGTCAATAATGGATATCCTTACTTGCGGAGCTCAGAGCTTCAAGTTACCTATAACGGGAATGGTGAAGCTGATGGAGAATTGCCGATTGCCCAAACCGCTTATGTTCGAGGAGATACGGTTAGCGTTAGTGGAAACACAGGCAACTTGGTCAAAACAGGGTACACATTCGCGGGATGGAATACATTAGCGGATGGAGCGGGCAAAAACTATTCAGAGGCAGACCGCTTTGCGATTACGGCGAGTAAGACGTTATTTGCGAAATGGGTCAGCACAAGCGCAACGTTAACCTCTACAATTGGAACCGTAAGCACAGGCGGAACGGCCAATGAAACGCTGACGAACATTCCTTACGGAACAACGTTGGCCGCATTGAAAGCCGTCATCACCCCTGCAGCTGATGCAACATTTGAGGTGTATGCGGCGAATGGGACTGATCTTGCGACTGCATTAGCGACAGGCAGCAAGGTTATTGTGACGGCGCAGGATGGAACAACGAAAACGACCTATACGGTTACGATGCAAGCTGGTCCTCCCGAGGGGACGCTGGCTCAGGGCACCCATGTGGACACCACACGCTTGAATGGCGTGACGGCTGCCATGGAGTACAAAGTAAATAACGGGAGCTACATGACTATTCCAGCGGGAGCTACATTTGTAGACAACATTCCAGTAGCAGCAGGAGACATTATCTCCGTCCGTACAGCAGCAACGCAGGGTCACATGGCCTCTGTTGTGCAAGAAATAACGGTTAGCCAAACGGACATTCGTCCGAGAAGCACAGCATCCACCTTGACCTCGACGATCGGAACCGTAAGCACAGGCGGAACGGCCAATGAAACGCTGACGAACGTTTCTTACGGAACAACGTTAGCCTCATTGAAGGCCGCAATCACCCCTGCAGCTGGTGCGACATTCGAGGTGTATGCGGCGAATGGGACTGATCTTGCGACTGCATTAGTGACAGGCAGCAAGGTCGTTGTTACGGCGCAGGATGGAACAACGAAAACGACCTATACGGTAACCGTACTGGCAGCACCCATCACACCAACACCTGTCGTGCCGCCGGCGACACCGTCAACGCCAGCTAAAGTGACATCAACAGACGGCAGCCTAACGATTCCAGTTGGATCACTTGGCGAGGTTAGTCTGGAAGATCAGTTAACGATTACCGTTCCTGTAGGCGCGGTCAATCAGGAACTGAAATTAACGATTTCAAAATGGCTGGATACGGAAAATGTTCTTATTCATAAAGAGGTGCTTGCAAGCTCGGTATATGAGGTGTTGAAAAACATTTCGGGTAATTTCATCAAGCCTGTGACGTTAACCTTTACCTTCGATTCGAGTCATGTGAAGAGCGGTCAAGGGGTTGCGATCTTCTATTTCGATGAAGAGAAGAAAGAATGGGTAGAAGTGAAAGGCAGTAAGACAAGTGGAAATTCGATTACAGTAGAGGTTGATCACTTTACGAAGTTCACGGTGCTTGTTGTAGACCAGGCGACAGGACTTCCTGTGTCTGAGGAAGGGGAGGTAACCCCTGTCAAACCGGAAATTAGCTTTAGCGACATTGCGGGACATTGGGCTGAAGCAAGCATCAGGCAAGCAGTCAAGGATGGAATCGTAAACGGCTATGATGACGGAACGTTTAAGCCGGGTAAAACGATAACCCGCGCGGAGTTTACAGTCATGCTGATGAATGCCTTGCAGGTTCAGGAAGCGGGTGCGGAGCTGACCTTCACAGATAAAGCGGACATCGGGGGTTGGGCAAAGGCTGCGGTAGCACAAGCTGTGCAAGCGGGCATTATTAGCGGCTATAGCGATGGTACCTTCCGGGCGAATGCAAAGATTACGCGCGCAGAGATGGCAACGATGATTGCTAATGCTCTAGGTTCATCTACCGAAGCGAATACAACAACAGGCTTTACGGATGATAAAGACATTCCAGCGTGGGCGAAAGCTAGCGTTGCTTACGTGAAGCAAGCAGGGCTTGTGCAAGGAAAAGGAAATAATGAATTCGCCCCTCAAGATCCTACGACAAGAGCAGAGGCTGTAACGCTTCTGTTGAACTTGTTGGCGAATAACGGCAAGTAAAGTGAAAATTAACCTATAAATTTGATTAAAACTAAGCGGCTGCCCTACGTGGTGCAGTGTTGCCCCTGGAATGATCATGAACTACGCGACTTTTCTAGCTAAGGCCCCCAATTGGGGGCCTTTCGATTTCGCTCTATAGATGATATGCTTAACTATCACAAATAAGGGCGAAATTAATTTGCACCAAAGCTATTGAAATCGGTTATCCAGGACATTTTCTCTTTCCTCTAATCCCTAGAAAAAAATAATAGGTCTAAAGTAAAAATTACACAGGAAACTCTTGTCTTTATGTCGAAATATTCCCTGAATGCCAGTTGCGAGTGAGAATATATCATAAACAAACAGGAGTGAAATGTAAAATGAAGTTTAGGTCTGAAATAAAGGGGCGAATTGGATTCATTCTGGCCTTTTTGCTAATGGTGAATCTTTTATCACCAATATCTTTATCATCCCGGAATTATGTTAATGCAACCTCCTCGTCAAGTTCGGTTGATTCATTTTCTTTAACATTACCGCAGGGTACACAATTATCAAAGTGGGTATTGGACGAATCGTCTGGTTTTATTTATGCGTTATCCAATAATCAGATGTTTATGATTCGAACTTCAGATCTGACGTTACAGAATACGGTGGATGTCGGTTCGGGGCCTTCGGATTTAGTTTTCGATGATGAGAACATATACATTGGGTTCTATGGAGCACATCAATTTAAGACTGTGAATAAATTGAGCGGGCAGATTACAGACACATTTACGACCGGAAGAACAGTAGACCGTTTAGATACGATGGGAGACTACATTTACTATTACTCCTATGATAGTTATCTTGTATACAGATACAACTTGGTTACGAAGAATCAAGAGGAGCTGCCTCTTCCCGCAGGTGTCACACGGATATCTTTAACCGATCTGGACATTAATGAGGAGTACAATCTGCTTTATTTGGCAGGGGGGAATACCTTCTATGTGCTTGATTTGAACAATACGACAAATATAGTGTCCACAATGGAAATGGGCGGATACAATTTTCGAGGGCCTGTAATTACAGAGGGAGAAGATGTATTCTTTGCAGCACGAAAATTTCGAGCAGATGATTTGAATGTTGTGAAGGGACTTTACTCTTCTTATAACGAATATCATGTTGATCAAATCTCACAAGTTCGAGAACGTTATGTAATTACGAGTAGACATATTTTTGATAAAGAGACCTATCGTATTTTATACAGCTACTCAAGTGAACAATCATTAGTCGCTTTAGATGCTGATAATAATCTCTACACAGCATCTTACTCAGAAATAACCAAAAAGAAAATTGACTTGCCTAACTTATCCTACGGGGATCACATTACCCTGGATAATAAGGTAAAGTTGCGGGCCCCAATCGTAGATCAAGTTTTTGATGATGAATACATATATGCCATTACCGAAGACAATACTTTGGTGAAAATCAACAAGAATTCATTAAAAGTTGAAGCTGAGGTATATGTAGGCTCTAAACCTGTGAACATATTTATGCAAGGAGAGTCACTATATATTGCTACTCAAGGCGCATCCTCGATTAGCGTAATCCCTGATGCAACTGCGGAAGATTTAATCGTGGAGCAGATCCAACTGCCCGGGGTTGTTCCTTTCGGGGTTGCAGTGTATGAGAATTACATGTTTGTGTCGACTGCTAATTTATCAAGAAGCGCTGAAGGTACACTATCCTACTCTTTTATAACGAAAGATTTTCATAAGCTCAAACAAGGTGTTTTCGATGTGAATTCACAGCAAATTAGAGTAGCACCTGCATTGGGTAAAGTTTATGCCGGTGGTTTCAATGTTTCAGAAGTATATGACATCAGTGGGGAATCTCCTAATCATATTATTAGTAGACATTATCTTTCGTACAATATTGGCAACATGCACATCGATGGTACATCCTTGTATGGCGGGACAAAAAAATACGATTTGAGCGATGGGTTTTCGTTGCAAGCTACGTTTCCAGAAATGATTATCTATGCCAAAGAAAATCACGCTTTTAGCTCTAAGTCTGTTTATAATAGTACCTCTACAGTCAAACAATTTGATCTGCCTTTCGAAGCAGGTATGATTGAATTCGATGAATCTGGCGCTGTTTATATAGGTCGATTAGACGGAACTTATTCTAACTCAGAAGTTAAACAGATATATAAATTTGATTCTATGCAAGAGATTGTTGAATACACAAACAAATTTACTCCGCAAAATGCAATGCTTTTGGATTTTGACTATACGGAAGGCCTAGTAAATGGTGTTGTTATATTTGAACCAGCAGAAAAAGATGAAGAAGTTGCGTTTTATGAACTGGTGTATTTGGATGATCAACTGAATGAAAGAGGTTTTATTGGCAGAGTAAATAAGACAGATCGCTTGGAGGATATCTATTACAAAGAGCTAAATTTCTACATTCAGAGCACTCAAAAATATATCGCTGTATACGGGTTCACTCCACTTACTAACAGCGGTAATACATACCGAAAGAGCAAATATGCACTCACAAGGATTTGGGATGCACCAGCCTATTTAGCTCAAAATATATCATTTACGGATAATGATTCACATCTGGATCAGATTGGAGGTACACTCTCGTGGCAGCATTCGGGGTCTTATAAAGCCGATGATGTCTATGAAGTATACTTTGCCGGAAAAGACGGACTTATTGGAGAACCGCTTGCAGCTAATAGTGTAAAAAATACAATTCAGGTTCAGATCCCTAGTGGAACTTCAATACCTGATAAGGCATTAATGCTGGCAGTGGTGTTTAAGGATCCTTTGGTTGGCTTTGCACCTAGTTACATGGTAACGCCAATATTGGATCGAATGACTCGAACATTAAGTGAAAATGATGTTCAAATTGATAACAAAACTGGTAATCAGAATGATGTGATTACCGTTCGTAATTTAAAGCAAGGAGAGACGATTCATCTCTATGATGAAGACCAGGTTTGGGTGAAGAGTGAGACTGTCGTTGCGGGGAGCAGTACGGTTTCAATGAAAGTTACTCATCTGGATGATCATGGAGGACTGGTATATCTAAGTGTGCAAGCGGAGGGTAAGGCAGAAGGTTTGATCATTACGAAAACATACGGGCAGTCTCAAACTTCATCTCCGCCGCCATCTGGAGGTGGAGGGGTTATACCGCCGCCATCTGGAGGTGGAGGTGTTATAACGCCACCATCTGGAGGCGGAGGGGTTGTACCGCCACCATCTGGAGGCGGAGGTGTTATGCCGTCGCCATCGGCGAATCCAACGCAAGAGCAAGGGAATAATACTCTTGCTATTGATATGCAGGTGAACTCTCATAAAGATTCTGCTGGTCGAGTGAAGGTTGTTGCACAGATCGGCTCTATGAAAAAATATTTTGAAGCTAATCAAAATGTAAATGTTATTGAGATTCAGGCTGTGACCGACGAAGTATACAACAGCTTACAGTATGAGTTTCAATATACTGATTTAGCAGATGTGCAAAAGGAACTGAACGGGAAGGAGCTAGAGCTAACGGGCAGCTTTGGGAGACTTCGCGTTGGTGCTGATGATCTTCTGCAAGGAGTATCCCCAGGATCCATTATTCGAATTACGATTGAAGATGCAAGCGGACAAGTCACAGAAACAAGGTCTGATACAACAAAATCCTGGAGTATGGTAAGTGCCCCGGTAGAATATAAAGTGGAGGTCATTACAGATAACAAGATCCGTGAGATTCAGCCTAAAGACGTGTATTGGGGGCATTTACTTCATATGGATTCAAGTGAAGTGAACCCGAGCAAGCTTGCTGGAGTTGTCTTTGATCCGTCAACGAAGTCATGGCTACCTGTGCCATCTACTTTTGCTAATCAAAATGGCCAAATAACGGGAACGTTATGGAGAAAGGGCAATTCAACTTATGCAATTGTGCAGAATGAGATAAATTTCTCAGATCTGCCTACAAGCAAAGAAGCAAGAGAGAGTATTGAAAAACTGGCAACGCGCCTTATTATTAACGGCTATGCTGATGGTACATTCCGACCAAAAGGGGCTGTAACGAGATCTGAATTTGCGACGCTGCTTGTCAAGTCGCTCGGTATTCTTCCAGAGGGCGAGACTACTGCAAAATTCTCCGATGTCACAACGGATAGTTGGTTTTATACGGCTGCTTCCTCAGCGGCCCAGGCAAAACTAATCCATGGCTATGGTAATGGCACATTCCGACCACAGCAAAAGATTACACATGCGGAAATGATTAAGATGTTAGGAAATGCGCTTGCATACATCCAAGGCAACCAGCAGAGAAGCGAGACGCAGAAGATACAAATCATGGACCAATTGAAAATGGAGACGGAAGCGCCAGAGTGGTTGGAGGAGGCTTTAATCAGTATTGCCGAAAAGGGTGTCGTTGGTTCGCGAGATCATGTGATTCATTCTCTTAATGCTCTAACGACGCGAGAAGAAAGTGCAATTTATATATATAGGCTCCTAAAGGCTGTTGTTTTCATTGATTAACCCAATAAGCTAACAAGCAGAAGTATAAAGGAGACCTCCAAATCGAGGGGTCTCCTTTACTTTTTCGCCCTATAGATGATTCGCTGAACCGTATTACAAATAAGGGCAAGCTTTTTTGCGAATTTCCTTGCCCGGCATGAATTTGATATGTGCGTTTAGGTTTGAGAATAATGGAGGAGGACATTTTAGACAAAGGAGAGTCCCAAGGGCGGGGAGAAAAGGGTCAGAGGTGTCAAAGCTGGGAACTTTTACACTTCTGACGGTACTTTCGCTTTGGAGAGGGGAATTTGCTCCTAGACCACGATGGCGAACGGTGGTGTAACATTGAAATGGATAATTGATATTCAATCTCCACTTCGACCTATGTCAGCTGAAAGTTAGGTAGGGAGGAGTGTGTTTTATTAGAAGAAGTAATCCATTTTATAGAAATGACTAATGCCCGATTATTTGAAATTCTTGTTTCCTCATATTTAACCGATTTTTAACATAGACAACCCCATTGTCGAGAATTTACGCATTTCTACATACTCCAGGTAGCTTCCAAGCAGCCCTCTGTTTTTATGGTCTAACCCCACGTTGCCGAGATTGCAGTCATTGTCCCTCGATTTGAGAATAACGAAGCAGCCTCACTTATTCAACCGAAACTCGCTCTTCCCATTGTCCTCAATTCGCTCCTTAGTCGCAGAAAGTATTTCTCCCTTTATGGAAGAATAGGACCCCTCAAAAAGGGTCCTGGCTCTGGGTCAAGAATATGAAGGATATAAATCAACAATTATTTAATCAGTTAAACGGGCAATAAAGTTATAGTTATTGAAGGGATTCATTCGAAACGAAATTTTTTTCCTCCTCTCCCCAACCTTTTTCGTTTTCATTGCAGTATTTAGATGAGTGCCATCGAAAAGAAGGAGCTTTAAGTCATGGATAAACAACAAGCTGACCGTGTCATCCAGGATTACATCAAGCCGTTGTATGGATTTGCTTTGAACAAAACGCGCCATATCGCCGAAGCCGAAGAACTGGCCGGACGAATCACGCTGGCGGTTTACCAGACGCTTCTCAAAAAGACGGAGTTTCTGGATTTGAACAGCTACGTCTTTAAAATTGCGCACTATGTGTGGGCGAAATACGTAGGTGAGAAAGTGAAAGCATCCAATCAGCTGCGGATTGATAATCATGAGGTAATGTCACAAGACGAAGGCCTCGACGCGATGATCCATCAAGAAACAGCTGGCGCCTTACGAAGGGAAATCGCCTTTTTATCTCGCCAGCAACGTGAAATCGTCATCAAGTACTATTACGGCGGTATGAAAATTAGAGAGATTGCGGCTGCGATGGGGCTTTCAGGTGGCACGGTCAAATGGCACTTATTCGAAGCGAAAAAGGAGCTGAAACACAAGATGAATACCATTCGAACCATGGGTAATCTTGGTATTAACCCGATCCGCATGTCAAGTTTAGGGCACAGTGGATCACCAGGCAACAAAGGCGACACCTCCGACTTTCTATCGACGGCGATCCGACAAAATATCGCTTTTGCCGCGTATCACAAGCCGCTTACGATTAAAGAAATTGCCGAAGAACTTGGCATTTCGCCTGTATACACAGAGGATGAGGTCGCAGCGCTTGAAGAATATGGCTTCTTAGATCAGCTGCCGGGCGGTAAATATTGTACAAATATGTATATTGAGGACCCGTCCCCAGCAAAAAGCGAAGCTCTGCACCGTTTATATAAAAAATATGCCGAGATTGCCGTGGAGCATTATTTCAAAAGCTTCTTCTCAATGGCGGAAGCATTTAAAGAAACGGGTATCTATATCCCGGACGGAGACTTTAACTTGCTGTTGTGGAGTCTCATTCCGTATGCAGGTAAACAGCTAAGCTTTAAAGAACTTGATAAGGTAAGCCATGAAGAGGTGTCAGTGAGTCGTAAAGATGGCGGCCATTACGCAGCCTATGCAACGATCGACAGAGATTTTGCCGTGAGCTATGACCGCAAATGGTATTATTTTTGTGGCTTTATGAATCGGAACTCCGATGAACTCTCACTAAAGGCCTGGCAAGTCGATACGTGGTGGTGCGGCAGGCAGGGCGGGTGGAGAGACAATCTAAGCTCGGACTTTATCTGCCTCATGCACGTAATTAGTGGGAATTTACCCCAAAACCATACAAACATTGATGCCTACCGCCGTCTTTTTGACAAGCAATATTTGCTGCAAACGGAATCCGGTCCTGAAATCAACATTGTTTATTGTAAGGATAAGCAGACGGAAGAACGCCTGCATGCGTTGCTCCTGCAACCGTCTGAACGAATCAAAGAAGCTGCAGCGGAATTGGATCAGGCTGTCTATCAATTTCATCTTGATGGTCAGCCAGAACATGCGCATAATTATGTGCGGTACTGGTCGCAGAACAACATGTCGTCGGGAAAAATGAGCACCTACGTCCTCAAACATTTGGTCGATTGCGGCATGTTAAAAGTACCTGAACTGCGTCGGCAAAAAGGCATTTCTACAATCATGTTCATGAATCAAAGCTAGCGCGGTCTAGCAATGCTAAAAAGCATGTTTTCAAGGCATCGTATAACGAGCTGACTTAATGTAAATCAAGAAAGGGCCATTCCGCAGTGGATGGCCCTAAACTTGCCGTTTCAGACAGCGCAGACAACCGCACCACAAGTAAAGACAAGTTTTTTGGAGAGTAAGAAAAAGAGCTAAACTCTAATAAAGAGATGCCAGAACAAAATGAAAGCTTGCCAGAGACATTTAAATGAATGCCCATAACGGAAAAGCAGATGGAAGCTGCCAAGGAAGCCGAAAAATGATGGGAAATCGTTTAGAAGTGTAATTGTCTGTTGCAAAAGCAGAGGAATCAAAAGGATCCAAACGGTCCTTCAAGAAAAACATATGTCCGGAATAAACATGTTGTCGACGAATGGTCCAGACGACGGCAACGTGATTCAACAATTTGGCGATCAGAGAAGAATCCTTAAGACGAGGATGGTATAATCACTCTAGAGTGTTGGAACCAGAAGGGTGATAGCCATGAGCGTAATACGTTTGGAGAACGTTACGAAGAAGTATGAAGAGTCCATGATTTTTCGCGATATTTATTTTAGAGTTATGCAAGGGGAACGTATCGGTCTAATCGGACGGAACGGTGCTGGCAAATCTACGGTATTTAAACTCATTATGGGCAAAGAAGAGCCAACGTCCGGCAAAGTAGAAATAGATCCTCAGGTGAAAATCGGATATTTTTCGCAATTCTCGGAATTAAGAGGAAGCCTGTCCGTCCAGCAAGAACTTGAAATGTGTTTCGAGCAGGTTGCCCGTATTGAACGTGAGCTGCAAGAGGTCGGAGATAAGCTGGGTTTGTCTACAGACGATATTGAAATGGAGGGGCTGTTAGCGAGGCAGGCGGAGTTATTTGAGCAAATGGATCATCTCGATGGCTGGAACGTATCCATCGAAATTAACACTGTGCTCACGAAGCTAGGATTCAACGACAGATCTCGCAATCAGCCGATCGATGAGTTGTCCGGGGGATGGCGTAACCGCGCCGCGCTCGCGAAGATGCTCATTGAGCTGCCCGATGTCGTTCTGCTCGACGAGCCTACCAATTACTTGGATATAGAAGGCATCACTTGGCTGGAGCAGTGGCTGTACCGGTTCAAGGGAGCCATGATTCTGGTGTCGCATGACCGGCACTTCATAGACAAAGTCGTCACGCGTACGATCGAAATTGAAAATTACCATTTTCAGCAATACGAAGGCAACTACACCGAATACATCCGTAAGAAGAAGATGCGCAAGAAGGAGCTGGACCGCCAATTCGAATGGGAGGAAGAGCTGCTGCTCATGGAGTCCGAGGCGATCGACAACCGTGGGAGCAGAAAATCTGCTTCCAAAGACCGTCTTTCACGGAAGCTGGCGGATAACAAGAAGCGGATTGAGCCGCATCCCGTTAACGTGCTGATTACCGATATTTACGAGAGGCTGCGCTTCCCGGACAAGCTATGTGAAGTGAAGAAGATTGGGCAGACCTACGAAGGCAGGCAGATCTTCGAGAATGTTAGCTTCGATATTCAGAAGGAAGATCGCTTGGTTATCACAGGACCGAACGGAAGCGGGAAGTCCACGCTCATCAAGATGCTTACCGGGGCGGAGAAGCCGGAGTCAGGAGAGGTTATTTGGGAGAAGGGCGTCAGCTACGCCTACTTTAACCGAATGTGGGAGGAGCTTGATCCCAAGGATACCGTCAGTCACTCGGTGAATACGTATGGATTGGGACTGGACGCCCCGCGCAAAAAGGTGGCCAAATTCCTAGCCATGCTGCAATTCTCGGAGGCGGATCTGAGCAAAGCGATTGGCAATCTGTCCGGCGGTCAGAAGGCTCGAGTGGCGCTTGCCAAGTGTCTTTTATCGGGTGCGGCGGTTATCGTCTTGGACGAGCCTACCAACCATCTGGATCTCATGAGTATTCAGGTCATGGAGCAAGCTCTAATCCATTTTCCCGGCGCCGTCATTACGGTAAGTCATGATCGCTTCTTCATCGATAAAATCGGGACAAAAATGTTAACCTTCGATCCGGTAGCGGGAGTGACTGAGCAGAGCTTGTAGGAGCGAATGGACAAATTCGTAATCAAGGGGTAAGTTTACTTGTGCATTCAAGCAATGAAGAATAGATGTTAACAGCCAAATCCGAGGTGTTGATCGATGATTCTGAGTACCAAACTTCATATCCCGCAAACGCGGAGCGAGGACCTTGTTGAGCGAGCGGCAATTACCGAGCGACTAAATAAAGGATTAAAAAGCAAGCTTACATCCGTTACGGCTCCCGGGGGGTACGGCAAAACAACAGCTTTGAGTCAGTGGCTGCAGCAGTCCGGCAGATCTGCCGTTTGGATTTCCTTGGGTCCTCAGGATAATGATTTAATTGAGTTTTGGAGCTATACAATTGCCGCAGTCAACAGTAAGCACCCCCAATTTGCGGAAACGGTCACTCCGTATTTGTCATCCTTAAAGTCGGGAGCGTTTGAGCCATTCCTCTCAGCCATGATTCGTGAGCTGGACCGCTGCTCAGATGAATTGGTCATCATATGGGACGATTATCACGCGATTGAGCTTGCTCCCATTCACGCATCGGTGGCTTATTTTCTTGCTTATTTACCCGCTCACATTCACCTCTACGTAACAAGCCGGGCTGAAATGCCCTTTCCTGCCGCAAGGCTGCAGGCGACAGGCCAAATGGTGAAAATCACGATTCAGGAGCTGCGATTTCAACTTGCGGATGGCATACGATACTTTCAGGATTGTATGCGATTGCCGCTGTCGGGAGAAAAGATAGCCGTGCTGGTCGAACGCACGGAGGGATGGATTAGCGGACTATATCTTGCGGCCATTTCACTGCAAAGAATCGGCGACCACTCGGACTTTATCCGTGCTTTTAGCGGGGAACACCGCAATATAGCCGATTATCTTTTTCAGGAGGTTTTTAGTCTCCAGTCGAGCGAAATGCGATCCTTTTTATTGGAAACTTCAATTGCAGACAGAATTAACGGCTCTTTGTGCAAGGCGGTTACCGGACGAGCGAATGCTCAGGAGCTATTGGAAATGCTGGAGCAGCACAATTTGTTTATTGTTTCGTTGGATGATCGGCGGGAATGGTACCGCTATCACCATTTGTTTTCCGAGTTTTTACGGAGGCTTTTCCGGCAGAGATATGCGGAACGAGCAAAGGAACTGCATGTCAAGGCAGCCATTTGGCTTGAGGAGCATGGTTTTTTGGAAGATGCGGTAGAGCAACTGTTTATGAATGGGCATTATGACGAAGCAAGCCTTTTGATCGAGAAGCATCTGCGAAACCTTCATGCGAAGAGAGGGGTGCTTTATCGATGGTTGCGCAACCTGCCGGAAAGCTGTTTTACCGGAAAGCCGGGACTTCAGTTTCTTTATGTCAAAGTGATGGTGGAAACCAATGAATTGGAGCTGGCCCAAGCAAGGCTTCGCCTCATGGAGGACAAGCTATCTGATCCGGAATGGAAGCCTTACGCAGAAAACGTTCATTTTTTATCCGCGGCCGTTTCTTTTTACCGAAGAGACTTTCAACGCGCAAATGAATATTTCGAGATTTTTGATCGGCATACGCCGGAGGGCAGCTATGTCCAAATGATTGAAGCAAACTCGTTTTCAATGTATTTCGATACGTTATTGAGTTTTTTTAATGATCTGCATGATGCCGAGAGATTTTTCTCTAAATGGATTCAAGTATGGGAAGAGCGGGACAATTACCCCTACGTGGGTTTTTTCTATAATACGTACAGTTTGCTGTTATATGAATGGAATCGCTTGGAAGAGGCCGAGGCTTATGCGGAAAAGGTGCTGGGCTCAACCTGCATGCAGCCATATGCGCTTATTCTGTTAAGCGCTGCGGTTAATAAAGCGCGGATATATCAGGCGAAGGGGGATTTGGCCAAAGCGCTAGATTTGCTCGAGGGGGTTAAATCTAAAATTCATTCGGTGGACGAAAGCATGTTTATGAGGAGGATTGAGGCGGAAAAGGCATATTTGTCGCTTGCGAGCGATTCATTTGATGAACGTTGGCTGCAAACCTGCGGCATAAAGCATACCGACACGATCCCGCTCGGTCCTATTAAAGAATACCTTATTTTGGCAAGCGTGCTTGTGGAACGCCAGGAGGTCGATGAAGCTTTGCAATTGCTGGAACAATTGTACCGGCTTGTCGATCAGGCCGATCGGACTTGGGATAAGGTTAAGGTGGCCATTCTGCAAAGCATGGCTTTTTATCAAAAAGGAGATAGGACAAACGCTGTCATGAAGCTGGAGACGGCGCTGCAACTGGCGGGACCGGGGAAATACATTCGCAGTTTTGTGGATGAAGGTGCTAAAATGACGGAGCTGTTACGTGAATATATCCGGCAAAGACAGCCGGGCGCTAGCCGTAAGTCTGCGAACATATTGTACGCCAGGGAATTGCTGCTTCTGCTAATGTCGGAGCATGTGGATGAGACTGCAAGCTCTGGAGCGCTTATTACAAAACAGGAATTAAAAATATTACGGATGATAGACATGGGGCTATCCAATAAACAAATTGCCGAACAACTTCAAATCACGGCCGAAACGGTTAAGAGCCATCTAAAGAGCATGTATAGGAAACTTCATGTGAACAGTAGAGAACAGGCACTTGAACAAGGACAAAAATTAAAGTGGTTGTAGAGGGCTACTTACTGCAATTGAAGCAAATCAAGATTATACGGTACACAAGGATACGAGATACATCCCCCATTTTTTAAACGTTAATCCCCCATTGATGGGGGATTTTTTTGTTGGAACAAAAGTCATAAAATGAATGACGACGTGACAATAATCGACAAGAATGGCGAGGGAATGCGGATATAGGCAATCGTTTGTATCTGCAGATGGTCGACTAGACTGGTTAAAAAAGGGAGAGGTTCGGGCGAAGATGAATAACACAAATATCAATAAGAGAGTAGCAGCCATGCTGATGAGCTTCATGCTGCTTGTCCTTCCGGTCATGCAGAGTGTTCTGGAAGGTGGGGTTGCGTATGCCGCAACTGAAGCCAAGGTGTGGACTGACATCACGAAATCAGGGCGCTTTACTCATCCTTATGGTGTGGCCTTGGGCAGCGACGGCACGTTGTATGTAACGGATAGCTATAATCAGCAAATTAAAAAATTGCCAAGCGGAGGCAGCGCCTGGCAGGACATTACCCTTTCAGGAGGATTTAATAATCCTAATGGGATAGCGGTAGACAGTGATGGAGCGTTGTATGTATCGGATGGCATGAATAAAAAAATAAAAAAACTGCCGAGCGGAGGCAGCGCGTGGCAGGACCTCCCCAATGCGCTATACGAATTTAACAATCCGATGGGTATAGCTGTAAGCAGTGACGGCACGCTGTATGTGGCGGACCCTAGCTATAACCAAATTAAAAAACTGCCGAGCGGAGGCAGTGCCTGGGAGCTCGTCAACTATTCAGGGAGTCCGGTAGGCATAGCGGTAGGCAGTGACGGCACCTTGTATGTGACTGATCGATATGATCATCAAATTAGAAAACTGCCGAGCGGAGGCAGCACCTGGGAGGACATCAGCCATTCGGGTGGATTCAACAGCCCGGAAGGTATAGCAGTAGGCAGTGACGGTACGATCTATGTGTCGGATGTGGCTACCGGGCTAATGAAAAGACTGCCGAGCGGGGGGAGCGCCTGGGAGGAAATTGCCCAAGCAGGGACTTTTAACGCTCCAGGCGGTATAGCAGTAGGCAGTGACGATACGGTGTATGTAGCGGATAAGAATAATAACCAAATTAAAAGATGGTCGGCAGGCTACATAGTAAGCTTTGACAGCAGGGGAGGGACAAGCGTTAATGCCCAGCCCGTAAGCAAAGACGGTTATGCAACAGAGCCGGCATCAAGCAAGGCATACAGCACGCTGGAAGGCTGGTTTAGCGACAGCGCGCTGACGCAGCCATTTGATTTTGCAACGACGGCTATTACAGCAAACATAACGCTATACGCAAAGTGGGATACAAGAGTTTGGTCGGACATCACCGGCTCAGAGGCATTTATTAGTCCGAATGGTGTGGCGGTAGACCATAATGGCACGGTCTATGTGACGGATACGAATAATCGCAAAATTAAAAAACGATCGAGTACGAGCAGCGTCTGGGAGGATATCACGGGTATACAGACATTTTACTCCCCAAGAGGTATTGCCGTAGACAGTGACGGTACGGTGTATGTAGCAGATGCTGGAATTAGCGAAATTAAACAACTGCGAAGCGGAGAGAGCGTCTGGGAGGATATTACCCATACAGAGCGATTCAACTTTCCTAGTGGAATAGCAGTCGGCAGCGATGGCGCGGTGTATGTAGCGGATACAATAAATAACAAAATTAAAAAGCTTCAGAATGGAGTCTGGGAGGACATTACCCAATCAGGGGGCTTTAACTCTCCGGCGGGAATAGCGGTAGGCAGTGATGGCACGTTGTACGTGGCAGATACATATCATCATCTAATTAAAAAGCTGCCAAGCGGAGGGAATGCTTGGGAGAACATTTCCGAAGCATGGGCAATGATTTTTCCGGCAGGAATAGCAGCAGGCAGCGACGGTACATTGTACGTAGCGGACACTGCAAATAATCAGGTTAAAAAGCTATCAAACGGAGGCAGCGCCTGGAAGGACATCAGCCATTCAGAAGGATTCAACAATCCTAGTGGTATAGCAGCAGGCAGTGACGGTACAGTGTATGTGGCGGATACGAATAATAACTTAATTAAAAAACACTCGATTGCGCACACCGTAAGCTTCGTCACTAATGATGCGTTGTGGACAACAGGCAATCAAATTTTGCTGAAGAATGATTATGCAACTGAGCCGACTGTACCGACGAAAACGGGCTACACGCTCGAGGGATGGTACAGCTCAAGTAATTTTAGCGGAGCCCCGTTTGACTTTGCGACAACCGCCATTACTGCCGATTATACATTATATGCGAAGTGGTTAATAACAGCTGCAGCAGTAGCCATCGATGCGCCAGCGCTAGACGCAACTCCGCAAGATGCAGCAGCAATAGAGGCAGCAACCGCCAATGTGGATTACACGGTTACACAGGTAACCTGGAATGAAGCTTTAACAGCAGGCGGCAAGTTTAAGGGCGGCCAAAGCTATACAGCAACGGTTGAACTAACATCCCAAAATGCAAAGGCATTCCATACAGAAGCATTCACCCCGAAAGTAGAGGATGCGTTGGAGGTAGGAGCTGCAACGATAACGGGTTCAGGCGTAGGCAACACCGTGACGTTCACGGTATCTTTTCCAGCAACAGAAACACGAATAGGAACAACAGAAATTGCTGGCGTAACACCGCCAGTTAGGGGAGCAATGCCGGTATCCACCATAGCGGCAACAAGTGAGTACACAGCAACGGTAGCCTGGTCGCCTTCAGACGCAGTATTCGCCCCGAATACAAGTTACACAGCCAGCATAACCGTCACACCTAATGATGGGTACACATTAGCAGGTGCCGGTGACAGCTTCTTTACAGTAGCCGGGGCAAGCTCTGTAACTACGGACGCCGAATCGGGCGTCGTAACCGCAGTTTTTCCGGCAACTGCACCATTAAACGATAACGCGCTGCTTGCTAACTTAACCGTTGATCAAGGCGTCCTGACATTTTTATCGGAGCAGGGGACGTATTCGGTGGATGTTCCTAACACGGTTACAAGTCTCAATGTGGCAGCAACCAAAGCCGAAGCGAGTCAAACTCTTGGAGTGACGGGTGCTGTGTTCACCACGGCAGCGGATAATGTTTATCATTACTATGCATCAAACCTGACGGTAGGGGCTAATACGATTCTTATAGAGGTAACCGCCGAAGATCAAACGCAAAATACGTATAACTTAACGGTTAACCGTTTAAGCAACAACGCCGATCTCAGCGGATTGACACTGTCGGGCATTGCGCTAACGCCAGCCTTCATCTCCGGGACCACAGCGTATACAGCCAATGTAGGGAATAGCGTTTCCAGCACGACCGTAACGCCAACCGTATTTGAGAGCCATGCAAGGGTAGCTGTGAACGGAACCGCGGTAACAAGTGGTCGGGCAAGCGATGTAATGAATTTGAACGTTGGAGCCAACCTTATTACCATTGTTGTGACAGCGCAGGACGGTACTTTGAAAACCTACACGGTTTTAATTACGCGTGCAAGTGGAGGTACTGTGCCAACAGCACCAACGTCCCCAGTTACCTATACGGACGGCAATCTAACGCTTCCAGCGGGTGGTACAGGCGAGGTTAATTTGAATAAAGAGGTCATAGTCTCGATTCCGGCAGGCGCTACAAAGCAAGAACTAAAAATAACGATTAATAAAGTAGTAGAGACACAAGAGCTTCTAACCAACCAAAAGGCGTTAGCCAGCGCGGTCTTTGAGATTAGGAAGAACTTCTCGGAAAACTTTATTAAACCAATCACGCTGACGTTTGTTTTTGATCAGTCAAAGGTGGGCGTCAACCAAACCGTATCCGTATTCTATTTTGACGAAGTAAAAAAGGAATGGGTGAAGGTCCCCGGCGGTAAGATTAACGAAGGCAAAATTTCCGTAGAGGTTGATCATTTTACAAAATATGCGGTATTCGCTGAAGATGTGGCTTTAACAGGGCCAGCAACAGATGCGGAATCGACCGTTGAATTTAGCGACATTGCCGGTCACTGGTCCGAGGCGTCCATCAAAAAAGCGAACAGCATGGGTATTGTTGGCGGCTACACAAATGGTACGTTCAAGCCTGACAGAACCGTAACGCGCGCAGAGTTTGCGGCAATGCTGATGAATGCGCTCAAGCTGCAAGGGGATGGGGCCGAACTGACCTTTACAGATAAAGGGAAAATCGGAACATGGGCAAAAAAAGCTGTCGCGCAAGCGGTACAAGCGGGCATCATTACAGGCTATGAAGACGGCACTTTCCGACCGAATGCCCCAATTTCACGTTCAGAGATGGCAGCGATGATTGCCAAAGCTCTGGAACAGCCAGTTGAAGCTGCAACGGCAACAGGCTTTGCGGACGACAAGGACATTCCAGACTGGGCAAAGGGCGCAGTTGGGCGCCTGAAAAAGCTAAACATAATGGAAGGTAAAAGCGCGAATACATTTGCTCCGAAAGATAAAACGACAAGAGCAGAGGCAATAACGGTGCTTCTGAAAATGTTGGCGTACAAGGGGTAAATAGCAGGCGCCGCAGCCCAGAGATGACAAGTTGAACTTACTCTAAGCAAGACGAAATCAACCCGTAAATCATGTGGACAAATGGATGACAAAGGTGTATATCTTACGTTGCCATTCAAATGCTCCAAATAAAGTGGGACTGTCCGGAGGCAGCTTTGCTGCTGATCGACAGTCCTGTTCATGTTCATAAATATAAGCAATGGAATATGATTTCAGTCTCTCGGGACTGATTTTTTTTATGGGCGGTTATGCTTTTCCTTTATTATTAGGCTTCCTATGTTCACCAGCCATATTAAATATAAGAAAAGAGCTTCGCGGCAAAAGCAACGTATGCTGTTATTCCCTCCCATTTATAAGCAGATTGATGATACAATAACGGGACAAGATAACGGCAAGTACGGGGGATGCCTATGGAGAATAATCCAAACAAAAACAATGAGAACGCTCTTCCCAATTCCGATGACAACCAAGAAAATGAGAATGACAACCCGTATTCAGATGTGGAGTGGGATTTTGAGACGGAAGCGGAGGAGGATGACGGGAGTTCAACTATCATCCGGCGGAAGTGGATAAAGAATACGATTATTTTTCTGCTTGTAGCCGCTTTAGTTGGAAATATATTGGCATTCTGGCCGCAAATCTACAATTTGAAGACGCTGCCCCTATTGTTCAAGTCAAATGAATTATCCAGCCAGACTGAAATTCAAAGCTTAAAAGAAGCGGTCGTCTTAATCGGCACAGACAACGGCAAGGGCACCGGATTTCACATTAACGGCGGCTACATTGTGACCAACTATCACGTAATCGAAGATAACAGTTATATCATAGTGAACTTTCCGGAGCATAGTCAGAGCTATAAAGCGGAGCTGGCGGGCAGTGACCCCGATCTGGATATCGCCATACTGAAGGCGGACATTGGGAGCGAACAGCTGCCGTTCATTGAAATTGAGCGGGGCAACAAGCAATGGGAGCCTGCTGAGCATATCTACGTGATTGGCAATCCGCTATATTTTACGCAAATTGCAATTGAAGGCGATATAATCGGCTTATTCCCGATTCAAGGTCGTCAACAGCCGGTAATGGCCCTTGATGCGCCTGTTTATAGCGGCAATAGCGGCTCTCCCGTCATTAATGAGGATGGCAAAGCCATCGCCGTTGTATACGCCACTGGAGATATTACGCATCAAGACCAAATGATAAAGGCCGGATTGGCCATACCGATCACCGACATGGAGAGCCTGCTGCAAACATTGCTGCCTTTGCCCGCGCTGTAACCAATGATTTCGCGATTGAACAAGTCGATAAGCACGCAAATATAGTGCCACTTATTGCGAACCGCGACATACGTCAGATCGCTTACGACGAAGCGTTTGGTTTCGCTTTGATCGAATTTACGATCCAGCACATTGGTAGTTTTCGCTTCATTACAGGACGTCTTATGGGGCTTGTACTGAGCAATGGTGTACGTGGATACCAGTCCCTGATCTTTCATGATGCGACCAATCCGACGTCTGGATACCGTAAAGCCGCGCTCCATCAGCTTAACTTTTAGTTTGCGTGTACCATAAGCCTTGCGGTTCTTATGGAAAATCTCCACAATAACTTTCGTTAACTCATCGTTTTTGGGCCTTTTCACTGCTTCATAGTAGAACGTACTTTTGGCGAGCTGCAGGACGTCGCACATGGCTGATACCGAGTATTTATCACGGTTATTCTGGATGATAGCTACTTTCGTCCCATGATCAGCGCGGCTTGCTTTAACATGTCGTTCTCCATCAGAAGACGCTGGTTTTCTTTGCGTAAGGCAATAAGCTCATTTTCTTCTGCCGAACGATTGTCCTTCTCTTTAAAAGAGCCGGTGTTTTTTGCTTGCTTGATCCAGCGGTCTAAAGCAGATGCTGTGAGGTCATATTCCTCCACGATATCTGCCCTGGATTTGCCGTTTTCATAAAGCTGGACCATCTGTTTTTTGAACGCACTTGTAAATGTTCTTCGTGGTTGTTTGGACATTGTAAATATCCGCTCCTTTGCTTGTTACGTTTATTTTACAAGCCCTTATTTTTATTGTCCAACTAAGTGTAGCCGATCCATTTTCAACAAATGGGCAAAGAATCATCTGAAGAGAAGCAACATCTTTGGGCACAAATTGTTGCGAAGCTAAATTTTTCCTCGCCTATACTTGGATTTGAGAGGAGGGACTAAGATGGAGTGGCTGGAGCGGATGAATCGGGCGATAGACTATATTGAATCAAATCTGACTGATGAAATTGAGCTGAGGGAAGCAGCCCGCGTGGCTTGCTGTTCGTCGTATCAGTTCCAAAGGATGTTCTCGTTCATTACCGACGTGACATTGGCGGAGTACATTCGGAGGAGACGGCTGACGCTTGCTGCGCTAGATCTGCAGCAGAGCGAGGCAGCCAAGGTGATCGATGTCGCGCTAAAGTACGGCTACGAATCACCGGTCTCATTTGCGCGAGCGTTCCACGCACTGCACGGAATCACGCCCGCCATGTCCCGTCAGGAGGGAGTTGTACTCAAAGCCTATCCCAGACTGTCCTTCCTTATCACAATCAAAGGGGCAGAGGCAATGAATTATCGAGTCGAAACTAAGGAAAGCTTTGAAGTATTTGGCATCGAAGGTGTGTTCCGCGCCGATGGCAGCGGGGAGGCGCCACAAACACCGGCGAAGCTGTGGGAGCAGAGCCATGCGAACGGCGACGTTAAACGACTTGAGGGACGTGCAGGACATTTACCTTCGTTCGTCAGCGGAAATTTGCATCCCGTACATGCGGTTTGTAGCTACCGAAGGACCGGCCCGGATACGTTCCCGTATATGCTGTGCGCCTTCAAAGACGAAAGCAGTAACACAGACGGGTACACCTCGGTGAGGATTCCCGCGCATACATGGGTGATTTTCCCGTCTGAGCCGCATCCGTGGGATCAATTTGGCCAAACGATTGAAACGTTGTACAAACGCTTTTACTCCGAGTGGCTTCCGACGGCAGGTTATGAGCAGGTGGACGGCATGGAGTTCGAAATGACTGGCGTAAAAGACGGCCTGAACTATCTCGAGCTATGGTTCGCGGTTCGTAAAATGTAATGAATTTTGAAGTATAGCTGTACGCCCCATCTTACGTTAGCAACATATACCACAATAAAAAGCTGCCGTAATTGCGCAATGTCATTAAGTTAAGTGCATGATCAAATATCCATGTAAAAGAGCAGGTTATCGAAAAGATAGCCTGCTCTTTTTTTGCATGGAAAAGTATAAAAGAACTTGACAAGCAGTTGGAAA
>NZ_STGF01000026.1 GCF_005222705.1 Paenibacillus sp. SY21-1
CTCAGGTCGGCTACGCATCGTCGCCTTGGTGAGCCGTTACCTCACCAACTAGCTAATGCGCCGCAGGTCCATCTGCAAGTGACAGATTGCTCCGTCTTTCCCGGCTCTCTCATGCGAGAGAACCGATTATCCGGTATTAGCATTCGTTTCCGAATGTTATCCCGGTCTTACAGGCAGGTTACCTACGTGTTACTCACCCGTCCGCCGCTAAGTTATTCCCGAAGGAATAACTCCGCTCGACTTGCATGTATTAGGCACGCCGCCAGCGTTCGTCCTGAGCCAGGATCAAACTCTCCATAATGGTTTGTTTGTAGCTCATTACTTGTTTTATCGCTTTTCCACTTCATAAGAAGTGGGGCAGTTTCACTCGTTGTTCAGTTTTCAAAGAGCAAGCTTTTCTTTCGTGTCGCCCGTTGTCTCAGCGGCGACTTTTATAATATATCACATTCGCCCAGGTTAATGCAAGTACTTTTTTAAAATCTTTTTCCAAAGCTTGTTCACACTCACTTGGGGCGAGAATTAATTTATCACATTAGACGGATATAAGTCAACCACTTTTTTAAAATCGCAAAATCGGCCTTTGCCTTAAAAGCAAAAAAGGCTTGTCCCATGCCTGATAGCGGGAACAGCCTTTGTATATTGGCTCACTTTGACGACTACACCACGAATAGCTGCAGTCCTGCCAACAAGCCCACCCCGGGTACGCCCAGAACAACTACTGTACCAATTGTAATCGGGTTTAGCGGAACATAAAGTCCCGAAATCAGTCCAGAATAATTAAGCAAATACAAACAGACTGCAGCCAGAATTAAATGAAGAGCGAAAATGCGCAGCCAACCCCACGAAAGCTTGGACCGAAGAATGACTAATAATAGCAGCACGCTTGAAACAATAAACATGACCAGCCAAATCGCCGTCATTGGGAGACACCTCCCCAAGCGCTCCAATGTGCATCCAGCTGCTTGGCCTTGCGAAGAAGCATTTCGTAACGTTTCTCCGCTGAAATGATCGCATAGATGGCATAGTCAACCTGATCGCTGCCTTCCGCATATTGAAAAAATCTGCTCGCATTTTCCCATTCTCTTTGCGCCTCTGCAATTTCTCTGCGCAGTCGCTTCATACGATCTTTTATCGGCTCGCCTGTTTCTTTCATCTGCAACGACATTTGACCGCCTCCCGCTTGTCCTGCCCTGAAGCAGCTTTATACTATATGTATAAGCAAGGAGAGCGTATTAGAACCTTCCAATAGCAGCTGAACGCCTGATTCAAGCAAAAAGCCTTCAATTCAATCGTAGACATTGATGGGAAATACTCTAACAGCAGCAGAATATAAAAATGCCTCCAAACCGCCTTGAAGGCAGCCAGAGGCATTTTTATGCAAAACCATTAAGCTGTATGGCATCAAACTTTTGTCGACTGTTAGATCAGCTCGCGCCTTCCCTCCAACGCTTTCGACAAAGTCACTTCATCGGCATATTCCAAATCTCCGCCAACAGGCAGACCGTGAGCGATTCTCGTCACTTTAATGCCGAATGGCTTAACGAGTCGGGATAAATACATAGCCGTCGCTTCGCCTTCAATGTTCGGGTTCGTCGCAAGAATCAATTCCTGCACCCGCTCATCGCTAAGTCGCCTAAGCAGCTCGGCAATCCGGATTTCATCGGGACCAATTCCCTCCATCGGCGAAATCGCCCCTTGAAGCACATGGTAATGGCCTTGAAAATCCTTCATTCGTTCAATCGCAACCAAATCCTTCGACTCCTGAACAACGCAGATAATCGATTGATCGCGGGATTTATCCTGACATATACGGCAGGGATCGGTATCCGTAATATTGCAGCATACCGAGCAGTAGAACAGATTTCGCTTGACGCTGACCAGCGCTTTGGCAAAATCGATTACATCGTCTTCCTTCATGCGCAGTACATGAAACGCAAGCCGTGCGGCCGATTTAGGACCGATGCCTGGCAAGCGGGTAAATGCGTCGATTAATTTGGCTATCGGTTCGGGATAATACAAGCCTACGGACAGCTCCCTTCATTGATACGCAAACGCATGACCGCCCGATTCTTTAGAATAGGCCCGGAATTTTCATGCCGCCTGTAAATTTGCCCATATCCTTGTTTGCAAGATCGTCTACTTGCGCAAGCGCATCGTTAATAGCGGTAAGCACTAGATCTTGCAGCATTTCGACATCGTCCGGATCTACCGCTTCAGGCTTGATGACGACGTTAAGCACTTTTTTGTGCCCGTTGACCGTTACAGAAACCACTCCGCCGCCTGCAGTGCCTTCAACCGTCTTGGTTTCAAGCGCTTCTTGCGCCTTCATCATCTGCTCTTGCATCTTTTTAACTTGCTTCATCATTTGATTCATATTGTTCATTGTTCTTCACCTCATTATAAAATTTAATCTTTATCCTTGACGACAACCAAGTCTTCCCCAAACCATTTCACTGCTTCTTCCACCCATTCCGGCCGCCCGGGTGCAGGAGCTTCGGAACCTGCCGACTCGTGCTCCAGCTGCAAGGTCTCGCCTTTAGGCTCTGGTGCTCCGGCAGCAGCCGTCTGCCAGTCCTTCATCATGACCGTGACAAGACGCAGCGGCTCAGGGAGTATATTGCCCATGACTTTCTCAATAATCTCCCTGTTAGCCGGCCGCTCCGTCGTCTCGCGGTGCATGGTGTTCTTAAACGCTATCAGCACGGAGCCGTCAGCCGCTGAAACAGGCTCGCCGTCCTTCAGCCAGGCATGCACCGTAATTTTGGCTTCTTTCACGCCTTGCAGCACATCGTTCCACTTCATCCTAAGCTGATTAAACTCCGGATAGCCGGCCGCTTCCAAATACTTGTCAAGCTTAACAGACGAACGGGCTACGCCGCCAGCCCCCCCGCCAAATCCGCCGCGCCCGGAGGAGCTTCGCACACTTGAGGGTGCTTGCTTGGAGGAGCCGTTATCCTGACCTGAGGCGGCCACTCCATTCTTCAAAACCTGTTCGAGCTTGCGCTCCAATGTATGAACATGCTCCCTGAGCTTGAGCAATTCGGCAGAATCCGCGCCCTCC
Organism: Paenibacillus sp. SY21-1; assembly: GCF_005222705.1. Taxonomy (GTDB): domain Bacteria; phylum Bacillota; class Bacilli; order Paenibacillales; family Paenibacillaceae; genus Pristimantibacillus. The sequence goes on from NZ_STGF01000026.1 coordinate 3,062, forward strand.
GTCCGACTGGCAGCAGGGGCCCCCGCTCCCTGTTGCTCGTTCAGCGTACACAGCTTCATTAAAGCGACCTCAAACAGTGTCTGAGGCTGTGAAGCATGCTTCAGCTCGGCCTGGTACCGATTAAGCGTATCGATTAGCGCGAATAGACGTTCAGGACTGAAAGCATCTGCCATACGCTGGAATCTTTCCGGATCGACAACCCGTTCCGTGCTGGCTCCTCCTTGAGGGGCCAGCTTCAGAACGAGCAGGTCGCGGAAATAGTAAATCAGGTTTTCCAAGCATTTATCCGCGCTTTTACCCGCTTGCATCAGGCTCTCCACAAGCGGCAATATGGCAGCTACATTGCGATCCCGAATAGCCTCCGCCAATTGATAAAAGTGATCTGCCGCCATGCCGCCCGTCACATCAACAGCCGAATCAAGCGTGATGCTGCCATTGCCGAATGCGGCTACTTGCTCAAGCAAGCTTATGGCGTCCCGCATCCCGCCCTCGGACAATCGCGCAATGTAGGCTATGGCGTCGCCATCCGCCTCTATGCCTTCTTCCCGGCATATTTCAATCAACCTCTGTGACTGCTCCTCCAGCGATACCTGCCGAAAATCAAAGCGCTGACAGCGCGAAATAATAGTTGCAGGCAGCTTGTGAGGCTCAGTCGTAGCCAGAATGAATATAACATGCTCCGGAGGCTCCTCCAGCGTTTTAAGCAGTGCGTTAAACGCCTCGGACGTGAGCATATGAACCTCGTCAATAATGTAAACCTTGGTTCGTACCTCCGAAGGCGCATAACGCACCTTATCGCGAATATCCCGAATCTCATCAATACCGCGGTTGGAGGCGGCGTCGATTTCGATTACGTCCATCACATGCCCGGCTGTAATGCCAACGCAAGCGGCGCATTCATTGCAAGGCTCAACAGCAGGACCGCGTTCGCAGTTGACCGCCTTAGCCAATACTTTGGCTGTAGTCGTCTTTCCCGTCCCTCTGGGCCCGTTAAATAAATACGCATGCGAGACGCGATTTTCCCGAATTGCGTTCTGCAGCGTCTTAATAATATGCTGTTGTCCGACCATGTCCTGAAACGTCTGGGGACGCCAGGCTCGATATAAAGCAATATGTGACATCCGGACCTACCTTTCAGCTTCCTTCTGGTTCCGTCATCGATTTCATGATTCTTCTATTATACATCAAGTGGAAAGCAAGAAAAACTCTCTTTTGCCCGATGCATTCCGTTATAGCGCAAAAACGCCCATATCCGCGGTGCCGATTCTATCGTCACACAGCGTATACAGACGTTGCATCATCATATAAGTCATTTAGTACCGTGCACCTGCTCCTGATAAATGAAGCCCAGGCGGCACTCTTGCACTACAGCTCGAGCCAGGCGCTCCTCCGGCACATGAACTAATTTGCTTACGGCTGCTTCCTTCCGGACCTGACCGGGTTCACAAACGTCCATTGCGGAGGACCCAACTGTCAACACTGCTCGCAAGCGCCAAACCCTACACAAACATCACCTCAAGCAGGAATTCAACCTCGCTACAGCGGATTGCGAGTTACAGGGCACCGCTACCTCCCCATCTAGCACGGCAAAAATAAGTATAGCCGATCTTGTCCGAAAGCGCAACTCACGTCCAGGAATGATTCGGCTCAGAACAGGTTTTCAGTCTCTGACCGCTTCTACATGAACGATGTACCTCGGCATATTATATTGGACGACAGCCTGGGCATCGCGTCTTAACTTGGTCAATTCCTTGTCGCTCAACTGCTTGTCTACCTTAAGAAAAACATTCATAGCCGAGCCGCTTATAGCCACACGCTTATGCTTAATCGCTTTAAACGGCGCCAGCACCTGTCCCACCATGTCCCCGTCCGTTTCATATGTCAAAGCCATATTCCGACCCGGCAGGTTCGGATTCGTATTCGTATACCCCATATATCCATCCTGCGCGTAGCCACGAACCCTGTCATCCTGATGTTGGCCGCAGCCTGCGGCAAGCAAACATCCGGCAACGGCAGCCAGCATCGCATAAACAAAACGAGCGCGTGAATGCAACTTTTGCTTCAATCAAAAAACCTCCCTTATTACCATATAGGATGGCTAAAGGGAGGCTCTTGTATTCTGCCATATTACAGGCAAAATGATTTGTGAAATTAGATGCCGTATTTCTTCTTGAAACGATCGACGCGGCCGCCGGCATCCAGGAACTTCTGCTTGCCCGTGTAGAACGGGTGGCATTGGGAACAAACCTCTACGCGAAGAGTCGATTTAATCGAACCCGTCTCGAAAGTGTTTCCACAAGCGCAAGTTGCTGTAACGACGTGGTATGTCGGATGAATACCTTGTTTCATCACGTTCACCTCTTTCTGCCCTGAGCATCATGCGTGCCCAGAGTTAAAAATCATGCAATGTAGATTATAGCACAGCCGCAGCGTTAACCGCAACGAATAAAAATGCCAGCCGACGTCTGTAAGCTCATGCCGCTATTCACTTTAAAATCGCTTTAGGCGGGAGATGCGTATAGGAGCCGATGACGACATCAGGCAGCTCCTCGCGGAAAATTTCCAGCATCTGCTTCATGCCGTAAATTTCGCCTTGCGCCTTGGGGATCAGCTCTAAATAGCTTTCCGGATCGATATTCAGATTGCGCATTTGAATGAGCTTGAGTCCCGTACGCTTGGCAAAGCCGATCATAGCTTCGATCTCTTCTTCCCTGTCGGTTACGCCGGGAAAAATCAAATAATTGATCGAGGTATAAACACCCTTGCCGGATGCATAGGCGAGCGATTTTTCAACATTTTTGAGCGTGTAACCACGAGGCTTGTAATAAGCGTTATAGTGCTCATCAATGGCGCTTATCGTACTGACCCGCATAAGATCCAATCCCGCATCTACAATCGCTCGCATAAAATCAGTCAAGCCGGCGTTTGTATTGATGTTAATATAACCCTGCTTGGTCTGGCTCCTTACGCGCTGCATGGCTTCTACTATAATCCTCGCTTGAGTGGACGGCTCTCCTTCACAGCCCTGCCCGAAGCTGATAATGGAATCAGGCTCGCGCAAATGCTCCAGCATAATCTCCACCACTTCGTCAACGGTCGGCTTAAAATTCATGCGGGTCTGCGGAGCTACAAAGCCGCTATCGTCAGGCTGTTCGGAAATGCAGCCGAAGCAACCGGCATTGCAGGAATAGGAGACAGGCACTCCGCCTTCCCAGCGCCCGAGAAAGGTGTTGGACGAGGTCAAGCACTCGTAGCCAAGCGCACAATGGGAAAGATGCTTGTATAGCCGATTCTCGGGATATTTGTTCAATATCCGCTCAACCTGCACGCGAAGCTCTCCGCGATCGCAATTAAGCGGGTCCCACTTATAGGGATCATCGCTTTGTTCAGCCGTTACATAGAATTGACCGTCCTTCCAGACAACGGCTGTATAACCGAACAACGGAAGCTTTTCGTTTTTGTCGGATTTGGCATAGCCCGGCAGGCACAGCCTGGTAAAGCCTTGCGGGAGCAAAGCGCCTACCGCCTGATAATTGCCGGGCAGCACCTGCATTTCCCCGGTTTCCGCATTCATTCCGATCGGACGCGTGAATGGCAAGCCTACCATCGTTGCTCCATTGGGTAGAGGAATCAATTCTTCCTCCATAATTTCAACGATCATATCGCCGCTTCTGGCAAGCGCGATATAATCGGGATGGTCGAATAAATTCCCTTTTTCGTCCGCATATACGAGATTCATGTTGTTCTCCTCCCTGCGGTCTTAAGAGCCGTGCGTAGATCTCGGCGCAGGCCGCCTGCTCGTTGTGGATGCTGTGCTGCTCTTGATCGTAGGACGCTCCTGCTTGGCCGTCTCGGTCGAAGTATCAAGCGACATGAGGAATTGCTCGTTATTATCGCTCTCCTTCAGCTTCTTGAGGAAATTATCGATAAATTCAAGCGAATCGTTCATGCTGCGACGAATGGCCCAAACTTTATCAAGCTCTTCCTTGGACATAAGAAGCTCCTCCCGGCGGGTTCCGGATCTCCGCATATCCAGTGCAGGAAAAATACGGCGTTCAGCCAGCTTGCGATCCAGATGCAGCTCCATATTGCCCGTACCTTTAAATTCTTCATAGATGATATCATCCATGCGCGAGCCCGTCTCAATTAACGCAGTAGCCAAAATAGTCAGGCTTCCGCCCTCTTCAACGTTACGCGCCGAGCCAAAAAACCGCTTTGGACGATGGAACGCGGCCGGATCAATACCGCCGCTTAGCGTACGGCCGGATGGCGGAATGACAAGGTTATACGCGCGAGCCAAACGAGTAATGCTGTCCATAAGAATGACGACATCCTTCTTGTGCTCGACAAGCCGAAGCGCGCGCTCAAGCACAAGCTCGGCCACCTTGATATGGTTTTCCGGCAATTCATCGAATGTAGACGCTACAACCTCACCTTTGACGGAGCGCTGCATGTCTGTTACTTCCTCGGGACGCTCATCAATAAGAAGCACGAACAGTTCAATGTCCGGACGGTTTTCCGTAATGCTGTGGGCTATTTCTTTGAGAAGCAGCGTTTTACCCGTTTTGGGAGGAGCTACAATCAAACCCCGCTGTCCGAGGCCAACTGGAGAGAGCAAGTCCATAATACGTGTGGAAACCTTTGATTTGGCCGTTTCCAGAACGAGCTTCTTTTCCGGAAAAAGAGGAGTAAGTGCGGGAAAATGCAAGCGTTCAGATGCGGTCTCCGGATTCTCTCCGTTAACGGCGTTTACTTGAAGCAAACCGAAATATCGTTCATTTTCTTTGGGAGGACGACATTTGCCGGAAACAAGGTCCCCGCTTCGCAAGTCAAATCTGCGGATTTGGGAGGCTGAAATATAAATATCCTCTTTGCTCGGCAAATAGTTGATCGGCCGCAGAAAACCAAAGCCTTCAGGCAAAATGTCGAGCACGCCTTCCATAAACATAAGCCCGCTTTTCTCGGCCTGGGCGCGCAAAATAGCAAATATAAGTTCCTTCTTCTTGAGCGTACCGTAGTAGGCAATCTGGTACTGCTTGGCCAGCTTGTACAGTTCGGTCAGCTTCATCTCTTCCAGATCCGCGATCTGAAGATCCGTCATATTCTCACCACTTTATTTAGTTTTCATCAATCAAAAATTCCTAATACTTGATTAACCAGCATTGCCGATTCAGACGCAGTCTATTCCGAGCGTCGTCCGAATCGGCTTGACATTACGAGGAAGCCGGGTCAGACTCCCGCCATACATCTGCACCAAGATGCCGCAGATTATCAACCAAGCGATCGTATCCGCGGTCAATATACTCGACATTCGTAATTTCGGTAATGCCATCTTCTACCGTTAGCGCGGCAACAACAAGCGCGGCGCCAGCACGAAGATCGGCGGCTCGCACTTTGGCGGCATTCAGCTTGCTTCCTTCAATAACGGCCGAACGGCCCTCGACTCTAATATTCGCACCCATACGGGTAAGCTCCGGAACATGCTTGAACCTCGTCCCATAAACGTAATCCGTCAAAATGCTGGCGCCTTTGGCCTGTGTCAGCAACGTTGTCATTGGAGACTGAAGATCTGTAGCGAAGCCCGGATAAACAAGCGCTTTGACATCGATGGAATTGTATTCCGGCTTGCCTATAATCCGAATAGACTCATCCATCTCGATAACCTCGACTCCCATTTCCTCGAGCTTGGCGGTAATGGCCTCCAAATGCTTAGGAATGACATTGTCGATTAACACATCGCCGCGAGTGGCAGCGGCTGCAATCATATACGTACCGGCTTGAATTCGATCGGGAATAATAGAATGGCGGCAGCCATGCAACTGAGTGACGCCTTCAATGCGAATGGTTTCAGTTCCGGCTCCTTTGATTTTGGCGCCCATGGCATTCAGGAGAGTAGCTACATCAATTATTTCAGGTTCTTTGGCTGCGTTCTCGATAAGCGTCAGTCCTTCAGCCCGAGAAGCCGCAAGCATAATATTAATCGTCGCCCCGACGCTTGCTACGTCGAGATAAATTTTGGCCCCGCGCAATTTCTTTGCCGAAATCCGGATAGATCCATGATCGTTGGTTACCGTTGCGCCAAGCGCTTCAAAACCTTTAATATGCTGGTCGATAGGACGCGGCTCGAAATTGCAGCCGCCAGGCAGCCCGATAGTCGCTTCCCCGAAGCGGCCGAGCATGGCTCCCATTAAATAATAGGAGGCGCGCAGCAATTTCACTTTACCGTTAGGCATCGGCTTCGACAGCAAGCCTGACGGATTAATGCGCATCGTGTCGCCGTCGCGAATGACGTCGGCGCCGAGTTCTTTTAAAATTTCGCTATATACGGCTACATCGCTTATATCAGGCAAATTGTCTAGCACAACCTCAGATTCGGCCAAAATGGCAGCAGGCACAAGCGCAACTGCGCTATTCTTGGCTCCGCTGATTTGTACCGTTCCGCGAAGCGGACGTCCGCCTCGAATCATTAATTTCTCCATTTCATCAATGTTCCTCCCGTTAGCTTGGAAGAGAGCAAGCGCAAACGGCCTCCGCCTTCCTTTGCAGCGCAACCCGTTCACATGGATATAGAATCGCCTGGGCGTTGTGCCTCAAAAGCGCCTATGCCTTTCCGGAAACTGCCGGATGCAAGCACAAACGCCTAATGCCGACACTCGTCGGCTAAGGCAATTATTATGCAGAAAGGCATCGTTCCGGCGTGTGCGAATCCATTGCTCCTGTTAGTTATATCTGGCTGCTTCTGCCGAACAAGTGAATGTTCCGCCGTCTTGCCGGCCGTCTGCTGAAAGCAAGAACCGGCGCGGCTTGCTATTCTGAGACATTATATCATATCGCGGCTGAGAAATGTAAAGCTAGTTTTACCGTACGTTTACATACGACAAAAACGACATCGTCGCAAGCAAGCCGCGACGATGCCGTCCGTGCGATATTTAAGAACCGATAGCAAAGCGGTTTGTCGAACTGTCGCCGCGAAGCTGCATATTCACCGCAATTCTCATTTCGTCTATGTCGAAAGGCTTGGTGAAGTGCATAAGCGCGCCCAAATCGGTTGCTTCTTTAATCATGTCAAGCTCGCCGTAAGCCGTCATCATAATAACTTTGATGTTCCGGTCAATCGTCTTCACATGCTTCAATATTTCCAGTCCGTCCATGCCTGGAATCTTCATATCCAGCAGGACCAAATCGGGAGCGTGGTTCTTGACAATTTCCAAAGCCAGCTTGCCATTGGACGCTTGGAACGTGTTGTATCCCTCGCTGCTGAACACTTCCATAAGCAGCACCCGAATACCGTTCTGATCATCAACGATCAACACTTTCTTCTTCTCCAACTGAAATACCTCCCGTGACTGAGCTCAGCCAATCAATTGGCCAACTCTTCCATAATCGTTAATATATTCGATCATGTGGGTAAATAATCCTTCTCGTCCAGAGAAAAACTTATCGGATGCTGTTAAAGAATGTGCCATACCGCTAAAATTGCAATTATTGCGCCGACATTTTAAGCGCGGCATTAACGAAACCGCGGAAAAGAGGCTGCGGACGGTTCGGTCTCGACGTAAATTCCGGGTGGAACTGAACCGCCAGGAACCAAGGATGATCCTCGATTTCAACAATCTCCACAAGCCGGCCGTCAGGGGACGTTCCCGAAATGCGCAATCCCGCCGCTTCAATCGCTTCGCGGTATTCATTGTTAAATTCATACCGGTGGCGGTGACGCTCATACACCAGCTCGTCATTGTAGTCGGAAGCAGCAAGCGTGCCTTCGCCAAGCTTGCACGGATACAAGCCTAGACGCATGGTGCCGCCCATATCCTCGACATCCTTCTGATCAGGCAGAAGATCGATAACCGGATAAGGCGTCGACGGGTTAATCTCCGCGCTATTCGCAAGCTCAAGGCCCACTACGTTGCGAGCAAATTCGATTACGGCTACCTGCATGCCGAGACAAATGCCGAAGAAAGGAATTTTGCGCTCGCGGGCGTATTTGATAGCTGTAATTTTACCCTCGATTCCACGATCGCCGAAGCCGCCCGGCACCAGAATGCCGTTAACGCCCTGAAGCTGGTCATGAATATTCTCATCGGAAAGCTCCTCCGCGTTGACCCAGCGGATTTTAACTTCCGAATCAGCGGAAATACCGGCATGTCCAAGTGCTTCCACTATACTGAGGTAAGCATCGTGAAGCGCCACGTATTTGCCGACAATCGCAATTTCCGTTACCTTGTGCAGCGATTTCACGCGATCAACAAGGCTTTCCCATTCGCGCATATCCGGCTGCGGAGCTGTCAGCTTCAAATGATTAACGACAATTTCGTCAAGCCCTTCTTCGCGAAGCATAAGAGGAACCTCATACAAGGTGGATGCATCACGGCACTCAACTACTGCATTGGCGTCAATATCGCAGAACAGTCCGATCTTGCGCTTCATATCCTCGGCAAGCGGGTATTCCGTACGGCATACGATCACGTTCGGCTGAATGCCGATGCTGCGAAGCTCCTTAACGCTATGCTGGGTCGGCTTCGTCTTGACCTCTCCTGCAGCTTTAATGTAAGGAATCAGCGTAACGTGAATATACATAACATTGTCGCGCCCGATATCGCTTTTGATCTGACGAATCGCTTCAAGGAAAGGAAGGCTTTCGATGTCGCCGACCGTTCCGCCGATTTCCGTAATAACTACGTCGGAGCCCGCCTCGCGGCCGGCGCGGAATACACGTTCCTTGATTTCATTCGTAATATGCGGGATAACCTGAACCGTTCCGCCCAAATAGTCGCCGCGGCGTTCTTTCGTAATAACGTTGGAGTAGATTTTGCCGGACGTTACGTTGTTGTTCTTCGAAAGGTTAATATCAATAAACCGTTCATAGTGCCCCAAGTCCAGATCCGTCTCCGCACCGTCATCGGTTACGAATACTTCACCGTGCTGATAAGGGCTCATTGTCCCCGGGTCCACGTTGATGTAAGGATCGAATTTCTGAATCGTTACTTTCAAGCCCCTGTTTTTAAGCAATCGACCGAGCGAGGCCGCCGTGATTCCCTTGCCAAGAGAGGAAACGACGCCGCCTGTTACAAAGATATATTTGGTCACTTTGATAATACCCTCCAAGCTCTTTTGGTTAGTGTTTAGGTTTGCCCATTTATAAAGGTAAAATCAGCAAATTTTCATATTTCAAACAAAAAAAGTGACACCCGTAGCCACGGGGCACTTTTCCATTGTAACGTCTTTTTTGAAACATAAGTCCGTGCAAACATTCCGCTTGCCGCCGACTTATATTTCTGCATAGAACACCGAAATGCCCGTTCATGCCGGCAATCGCTGCTTACGCTTTTTTAACCGAATCTAAAGCCCATATGATAGTTTACTCTGCGTCCATACAACCTGTCAAGCAGAAACAGCCGCATCTGCCAAAAGGAGAGAAGCGGCTGTTTCATAGGGCCGTTATGCGCAGCGTAACGGGGATTTCATTTTATTTATCGTCTTCCTCGTCTTCAAAATCTTCATCCTCGTCCGAGCCCTCTTCATCCTCTGAATCCAGCTCGGAGTCGTCCTCTTCCATATCCTCTTCATCAATCTCGACTTCTTCGCTAACGTCGGAATCCTCGTCCGCGTCATCGAAGTCCTCTCGATCCTCGTCAAAGGAATCGTAGTCCTCTTCCGTTTCGGTGTAGGAATCGTCGTCCTCGTCCGCGAACATATCGTCCTCGTCCAGATCGTCGTCGTCATTAATGATGCGAGTACGCTTCGCGTTGCCGATCGGGTCCTCGGAGCGCTCTACCGGATACCAGCGTTTCAATCCCCACATATTGCTTCCTACGCAGGCAAAACGTCCGTCAATGTTGATCTCCGTGTACACTTGCGCAATGAACTGATTGATGCCGTCTGCGGACAAGCCGCGTATTTTAGCGATTTCCATCATGAGATCGCGATAATAATAAGGGGTGTTGGCCGCCTTCAGCACCTCGAACGCCAAATCGACCATAGGCATTTCCTTAACGCGTTCAGAATCCAGTTTCAGGTTGATATTGCTGCCGCTCATATTTGACACATCCTCTCTTGCCCATCCAAAGTATGTACTCATTTATTGCCTTGCAAACACGCACTTCATACATTAGTCACAGTATAGTAAAACCTATTTTGTTCAAAAAAGCAAGCCGTTTGCAGGCAAGCCTGATTCCTCCCGAGCAAACAAAAAGCGAAGGGTCGCCCCTTCGCCGTGACTGTATCCTTCCGACCGGCTTGCGAGCTTGCGCAATACGGACGTAAGAGTCCTAAGAACTCTTTGTTCATCGTATGTGCGAAGGCGGATTTTGACACGGTTTGTCGCCCAAATATAAGAAAAAAGGCAAGTTGCTTATACGGGCGTCAAGAATCGTTCATACAATACTTCAGCATGGTCCGTCGGGAGGGGAAGCCAAATTTGGATACCGCCGCTTTGATCCGCATGTTGCAGGATACGATGGCTTGCACGGACACAGCGACCGAAAAGCGAATTATTCGCTTTCAGCATGTGAGCGACTACCGACACTTCCTGCAGCAGCTGCCAGCCGCCCATTCCTCCGCCTCCTCGCCGCAGTCCGGCTTCCGTAAGCTGCCCAGCATTCGCAGCATATCCTGCCAGCTGCCCGCCGAGGAAACGCTCGAGAAATTTGCCGGGCGCATCTGGATCGAAAAAGATTGTCAAATAAGCGTACACGCCTCCCCGCAGAAGTCGACCGCAACGATCGACAAAGGCATTCCGTGGGGCGTCAATCAGATTAAAGCTCCGCAAGCCTGGAGCACAACGACCGGCCATCGCATCAAGGTCGGCGTCATTGATACCGGTGTCGACTACAATCACCCCGATTTGCGCCAATCGCTGTCACGGGGCATTAATCTGCTTAATAGAAGCATGCTGCCCTACGACGACAATGGACATGGCACCCATATTGCAGGCACCATTGCCGCGGCAAACCAATTGCAAGGCATGATCGGGGTCGCGCCCCGCGCGCTCATTTCTCCCGTTAAAGCATTCGACCACAATGGGAGCGCATTCGTATCCGATATTATTCTGGGCATCGAATGGTGCATCCGCAATCGCATAAACGTCATTAATATGAGCTTCGGGATGAAAACCAGAAGCAAGGCGCTGCTAAGCGCCGTTATCAACGCCCACAACGCGGGCGTCATTATTGTGGCTTCCTCCGGCAATGACGGCAAGCGGCGAACGGTGGACTATCCGGCCCGTTACCCGCAGACGATTGCCGTTGGCGCCACGAACAAGCTGCGGCGAGTCGCCGCCTTCAGCAATCGCGGCTCCTATATTGATGTATATGCGCCCGGCGACAAAATCGTCTCATCCTGGCTGCGCGGCAAATATAATGAAATGAGCGGAACCTCGATGGCCACCTCGCATGTGAGCGGCGCTATCGCTTTGCTGCTGGCCCACAAGCCCGGTCTTGCGCCAAGCGAGATCAAATCGATCATCAAGCGCTCCGTACAGCCCCTAAGAGGCAGCAAAGCCCGCCGAACGATCGGCGAGCTTGATATTATGCGTATGATGCAAGCCGTGGACAAAGGCTGAGTCCACGGCTTTTTTTCTTCCTACATGCGCTCAGGGGCGGATACGCCCACCAACCGCAGGACGTTTGCGAGCGTAAGCCGTACGGCGCCAAGCAGCGCAAGACGGGCCTGGGACTGCTCCGCATCCTCGGTCATGACGCGCTCCGCGCGGTAGTAGCTATGGAACAGCGCGGCAAGCTCGTATACATAGCGGATGAGACGATGCGGCGCATACTGGGCGGCAGCCTCCGCAACCTCCTGCGGAAGCTCGCCGATTTTACGCAAAAGATCAAATTCATGCTCGCTGGCAAGCTTGCTGTAATCGATCTCCCCGGCAGGCTTGAGCTCAATGCCTTGATCGGCAGCCTGACGGAAAATGCTGCAAATACGCGCATGCGCATACTGAACATAGAAAACGGGATTCTCATTTGAAGTCGAAATCGCAAGATCCATATCGAAATCGAGATGGGAGTCCATGCTCCGCATCGAGAAGAAATAGCGAATGGCATCCACGCCAACCTCGTCCGTCAAGTCCTCCATCGTCACCGCTTTGCCCGTACGCTTCGACATCTTCATTTTCTCGCCATTCTGGAACAAGCTGACCATCTGGGCAATCAAGACGGTAAGCTTCTTCGGATCATTGCCCAAAGCTTCCATCGCCGCTTTCACGCGCGGAATATAGCCATGGTGGTCAGCGCCCCAAATGTTGATCATTTGATCGAAACCGCGGCCATACTTGTCGCGGTGGTAAGCGATATCCGGCGTAAGGTAAGTGTAGGAACCGTCATTTTTCACCAAAACGCGGTTTTTGTCGTCGCCGAACGGCATCGTAGCCAGCCAGGTCGCGCCCTCCTCCTCGTACACATGGCCGGAAGCCTTGAGCGCCTCAAGTCCTTCCTCAACCTTGCCGCTTTCATAAAGCGAGGTTTCGCTATACCAGACATCAAAACCGACGCGGAAACGCGCAAGGTCGCGCTTGATTTTATCCAGCTCGCGCTCCAGGCCAAAGCTGCGGAAAAAGGCGAAGCGCTCCTCATCGGATAGAGCCAGAAGCTTGTCTCCTTCGCGTTCGGCCAATTCCTTGGCGAACCCGATAATATCCTCTCCGTAGTAGCCGTCCTCCGGCATAGAAGCCTCTTGGCCAAGCTGCTGACGATACCGCGCTTCCAGCGAGACGGCAAGATTCTCGACCTGTTTGCCCGCATCATTGATATAATATTCGCGTGTAACCTCGTAACCGGCAAAATCCAGCAAATTGCATAAAGAATCGCCTACTGCGGCGCCGCGGGCGTGACCCAGATGCAAACTGCCGGTAGGGTTGGCGCTGACGAATTCAACCTGCACCCGCTTGCCCGCTCCAGTCTGAATCCTGCCGTAGCCCTCTCCAGCAGCCAGCGCAGCTTCAATGACCGGATAAAGGTAGCTTTTGTCCATCCGAAAATTAATAAAGCCCGGGCCCGCGATTTCAGCGGACTGGATACCAGCCTTTTGCTTGTCCAGATTGGCGATAATCGCCTCCGCGATTTGACGCGGATTTCGCTTGGCCAGCTTCGTCAGCTGCATCGCCGCATTCGTCGCCAAGTCGCCGTGCGACTTGTCCTTCGGCACTTCCAGCACGAAAGCGGGAAGCTCCTCGCGCGCGGCAAGTCCGGCCGCAACAGCCGCCTCGGCAATTGCCCCTTTGACCTGCTCGTACATTTGTTCCAGCACATTCGTAGTCATCGTTATTGCTCCTCCTGTAAATAGAGCCGAATATTGAAGCGGCCCGACATTTGATCGCTCACCAGCATATCGTATTCCCATTCCAGACTGAACGGCAGCAGCGTCGGCAGCCCGTCCTCCACTCCCGCCTCCGCAGCTGCAGAGCCTGGCACCAGATCCAGCTTCAGCGTATCCGTCTCCAGCGCAAACCGCATAAGAGGCGTATAATAGAAGCCTCTCTGACGCCGTCCAGGCGTAAACAGCTGCTCCGATTCGATAACGCCGCGCCGTACAATCGACAGCTCGTTCGGGCGGTAGCGCAGCAGCGTACGCACCTCGCCCGCTTGCGGGTTGGCAGGGTCAGCCGGTTCGATATACCGTATAAACAGCGATTTGGACTTGCGGAACCACTCTCCGTTATACAGATGCTCCTGTACATTCCCGTCCTGCAAGCTCTCCAGCCTGATTTTCACTTTGTTGCCGTCGCTCATCGCCGTTCTCCTGTTCCTGAACTCTTCTTCAGCCCGCCTTACAGCAGGTAAGATATTATGTAACTACTATATACAGGTATTGTATCAATTTCAACGCTTTCCATGTAGGCTACCCGTCTGCCGCTACTCTACCTATTACAACTTTCTCCACAAACAAGGACTTTAGACCTGCGACTTGAGTTGTTCAGATTTCGTTCAGCCCGCTCCTTTATAATTACAAATAGTGACATATTCATACAAGAATCGCTTCCAATCTCACATAAGGCAGGGGACATCCTATGGTATCGAGAATCGTTGAAGAGGCGCACAAGCTAAGCCATCTAGATGAAATGCGTTATAAAATTCTGCTGAGAGGGATGCAAACGATCCTTAAGGAGAAGAAAGAGCAGAAGCTGTACCAGCGAATTCTGAAGCGCAGAAAAAGAATCAAGGTTTCCTCCTGGAAATAGCCTTCAGGTCATTTGTTCATAACCTCCCATCCTATTACCATGTAGGCATTTCCCTCATAATCGGGATGACCTGCTCTTATTATTGCCGTCCTGATAGCCGCCCGTTTCAGCAAGCCTGCAGCCTTTCATGCCGGACCTCTGCTCCTGCGCCTGACAATGGGCGCGACCGTCGGTCTGCTGTTCATTCGGGCGATTGGCAATATCGGGAGCTTCGGCATTCCTATAGGTTTCCTTAAGGGAGCGACAACGATTTGGCTAGTCGATACGATGCTGTCGAAGCTCTATTTTCTGCGAACCGACAAGCTGATAACCAAAGCGCAAACCGCTTCTTCACGCTGACGACAGCGCTGCCTATCTTTCCTAAGCCCGCTGTTACCGATCGTATCGTAATAATTGACTCGCTTCCTCTACAATTGCCCGAACTCCTTTGTCCATTTGCTCCAGCCTGGCTCGCGACACGCTGATACGCAGAAATTTCTCCCTAGCTGTCCAATTCGTTAAATAAAACCCTTTGCTGCCGACGACCTCCAGACCCTGTTCTCCCAACCGCTGCACAAGCCGCTCCAGATTCATTTTGTCAGACAGCTTGAACGGCAGATAAATTCCTGAACGGATGTCTGGCACAGAGATGATGCCAGCCGCATGGCAGCGGCCGAGAGCCTCGTGAAGCGCCAGCATCCGCTCTGAATAGAGCGCTGCAATCGTATGCTTGTGGCGATCGTACATCCCGTTTTGGATATATACCTGAAGGGCCGCTTGAGAAAGAGAAGAAGTATCGGCATAGCTTTTATAGGAGTGAAAGGAGCGAAGCAAAGGCTCCGGCACTACCGCTGCCCCAAGACGCAATCCAGGGAAAATGATTTTGGAGAAGCTTTTTATATAGATAACATGAGCCGTCTGGTCCATTGAAAAAATGGAATCAAACCGTTTCTCCGCTCCCAGATCCGACATATAATCGTCCTCGACAATATAGACGTCATATTTTCCCGCCAGCCGGGCAATCTCCTTCCTCTGTTCGACATCCAGCGACACCCCTAACGGGTTATGATACCTCGGCATCGTATAGAAAAACTTGATATGATCCTCCTTGAACGCCCGCTCCAGCTCCTTCAGGTCAAGCCCTTCTGTCGTACGCGCAATTCCCGATACCGGAACCTGCTCCCGCTCCAGGTAACGCAAATATAAGTTGTAGCTCGGCTGCTCGACCAGAATGCGTGTTTTGCCGTTGGGAAACGGCATTTTCGCCACTATTTCCAACCCCTGCTGCGCCCCCGACAAAATAAAAATACGGTCCGGAGCCGTAAAAATCTGATCGCCAGCCATATGGCCCGCCAATGCGCGCCTTAACGTGTCCAAGCCTTGGGGATCGCCGTAGGTGAACAGATGGCTGCGGTACGTGTCAATCGCTTTGTTCAAGCAATGCTGGAAATCCAAATACGGAAACAGCTGAACATCCGGCGAAGATGACGCGAAATCGATGAGACCGTCCTCTCGCGGGCCCAGCGGCGGCCGATCGACGACATAGTACCCGCTCTGCGGCACGGAGTAGATGAGATGGAGCCGCTCCAGCTCGCTGTAGGCTCGCGCAGCCGTTCCGGCGCTGCAGCCGTATTCCGTCGCCTTCTCCCGGATGGAGGCCAGCTTGTGCCCCGGACGCAAGCGCCCCTCCTGTATGCTCCGTTCCATATCCGCCACTATAATTTTGTAGCTGACCACCGCACATCCTCCCTTCTTTATTCTGATTCCAGTGTACTTGAGCAGGCTATCTGTATCAATACAGTTGCCCGTTTCAGCTATGGAAGGCGGCTGCGATTTCGCTTAAAGTAACGGCATAGCAGCGGAACGTTCGTTAACGACCACCGTCAAACCACTTTGAAAGAAGGTTTTCTTATGAGCAACAGGGGTACAAGGCTCGCCTATTTATTTGCTGTCCTGAACGCCATTATTATCGGATTTTCTTTTTTGTTCGCCAAAATTTCTCTCGAGTACGCCAAGCCGCTGGATACGCTCACCTTCCGCTTCGCCGCATCCTTTATCGTCTTGTCGATTCCGGCCGCATTCGGCTGGATAAAGCTTAGTTACAGGGGCAAGCCGATCGGCAAAGCGCTGCTGCTTGCAACGATGTACCCGCTTGGTTTTTTTGCGCTGCAGTCGTATGGACTGGAACGGGCCACTTCGGCGGAAGGCGGGATCTTGTACGCCTTTACGCCCATCGTGACCATGATCATCGCCGCGTTGTTTCTGAAAGAAAAGACAACCTGGCTGCAAAAGCTGTCGATTGTGATGTCTGTATTCGGGGTTTTGTTTATTTTCATCATGAGAGGAGCAACGCTTGACTGGACGAATGTGGCCGGCATTGCCCTGCTCGCATCTACCAGCGTCGCCTTTGCGGGCTACAGCGTGCTCGCGCGGTCGCTCTCCAAACATTTCTCGCCTGCAGAGATCACGTATTTTATGCTGGCAGTCGGCTTCTTTTCTTTCCTGGCCATATCGCTGGCCCAGCACGGGGCGAACGGTACGATCGGCAGTATGCTTGCGCCGCTGGGGGAATGGTCTTTTAACGGAGCCATCTTTTATTTGGGCATTGTATCCTCGCTCGTCACGTCGCTGCTGGCCAACTACATCCTCGGCCGCATCGAGGCTTCCAAAATGAGCGTATTCACCAACGTCTCAACGCTTGTGTCGATGGCCGGCGGTGCTTTTTTTCTGAAGGAGCAGCTGACGGTTCACCATCTGATTGGAGCTATGATTATGATTGCAGGCGTTATGGGAGCCAATATGCTTGGCAGCAAATCTGCACCGCAATTGCGCGTTAACGGCAAGCCTGCTACAAAATCGTTGCAGTAGGCGTCTTATAAGCGTAACGGCTTCCATCGCCTTTGGCGAAAAATGCTGTCGCTGCGTGCCGCCCTCCCGTAAATCGAGACCACAATGAGGAAGGGCTCGCGCAGCAAGCCTTACGGTCAGTATGGCCGGTTAATCGTAGGGCAACAACGTGTATAGGCGGTGTTTGATAATGAAGAAAAAATGGCTTATCGCGCTTGCAAGCGCGGCGACGGTCGTTGTTGTCGGCTTGCTCATTGTCGGTTTTTTCCTGTCCGATCTGATCCGACAGTTTGGCCCGCTTACCGTTAAGGTCAGCAATCAGTCCGACTACGATATTGAATCGATCAGCTTTGGACTAGGCAAAGCGGAAACGTCGGCTCAAAGTCATGCAGACGGGATAAAAAGCGGAAAAAGCCGATCCATCCGGCCGAAGCTTTCTCCTGAAGGAGAAAACAGCATCTATATGGTATGGACGGATGAACGGGGCGAGACTCGCACCGCAGGGGTATGCGGCTACACGGAAAGCGCGTCCGGCTACGTCACCGTCGTAATTGGCAACTACGATGTCGAGGTCCAGGAGAAATGCCTGTAACCGGCAGCAGGCTTCTTCTCCTCGCGATCCTATGAAATCAAGTCGGTCCTTATCCGTTTCATCGCATGAAATAAAGATGTCCGAACTAGCCCCTCGCTTTTATTGACGAGCGCCGCTGTTTCTTTAACAGTATAGCCGTGAATCAGACGAAGCTCCAAAATTTGACGATGGTCTCTATTTTTCACCAGCGATACGATCTCCTCGATACTCTCCTTCATCTCCATATCCGACGTATCTCGATGAAACGCGACGATTTCAGCCTTCACCGCCTGTCGGCCTACACGGCTTTGCTTGCGGAAGGCGTCTATCGCCATATTTCTGGCCGTCCTCCTCAAGTAAGGAAAAATTTTATCCTCCGCTATCATAATTGAAGCCTTCATTAACCGAATAAAACACTCCTGCGCCATATCCTCGGCATCCTCGGCATTGCTTACAAATCGTGCTAGATATCTCGTTATTTCTGCTTTATATTGAAGATAGACTTGTTGCAGGTCGTGGTCGCTCAGCATAGGCTAGCAACCTCCTTTCCGTAGAAGGTCATGAGGGTCCGAACCGGACTTGTAATCGTTGCCTCCAGATTAGCCTATGGATGTATCCGTTGCGACCAAGCTTGTATCGGATTTGTAACATTCGACATCATGAACCGTAGGGAGTCCATACATAATGAGACAAAAACATATCCTTATCATTGAGGATGAGGAAAGCATTCGCGATATTCTGACATACGCCTTGCGCAAGGAAGGCTTCGCCGTGACAGAAGCCAAGACGGGCGGAGAGGGATTGGCCGAGCTGGAACGCTGCAGACCCGATTTGGTGCTGCTCGATCTCATGCTCCCCGACATGAGCGGATTTGACGTGTGCAAACGGCTGTCGACGCTTCTAAAAATCCCGGTTATTATGATTACCGCCAAATCGGATATGGTGGATAAGGTGCTCGGCATGGAGCTTGGGGCCGACGATTATATGACCAAGCCGTTTGACATCAGAGAGGTTATCGCCCGCATTCGCGCCATCTTCCGGAGAATTGAGCAAATCAGCGAAAGTCTGGACATGCAGAGCTTCGACGTCATCAAGCTTGGCGCGAATATCGAAATTCGCAAAGATGAACGGGAGGTATGGAAGCAGGGGGAGAAAACCGGGCTTACGAACAAGGAATACGATCTGCTGCTGTTTCTGGCTCACAACAACCGGAGGGTGTTTACGCGCTCTGAGCTTCTTGACCGGGTATGGGGCTTCGACTTTCCGGGGGACACGCGCACCGTAGACATCCATGTTCAGCGCATACGCAAGAAGCTTGATTCCCGTCAAGGTGCATCCGTTATTGAAACGGTTTTTGGAGTAGGCTACAAACTGGATACTCAGGTTCGAACATGAAATGGAGCATACAGCTAAAAATCGTCGCCCTGTTCTCGGTTATCGTATTTATCGGATTCTCCTCCATGCTTGTTATCTCTTATCGCGTCATGGAAGAAAATATGTATCGCATGATTCATGACGATATGACCGATGTGAAAGCCAATCTGGACGTCGCGGTAAGCCAATATTTTCTGTTGCGCCAGAAACGGATCAATGCAGCTTCGCTTGCATCTGAACGGCTTGGACTCGCCAAGGAGATCAGCACGGTGGTCGGTGGCCGAACTGCCATTTACAGGGCGGATGGCCAACCGTTCAACAGCACGGAGCCGGGCCAAGCCTTCAACGCGACAGACAGAGCCGACCTGGCCGCCGCCTCCAAGCAGCAAGTTGCCTATACGACCTCTATCGACGGCAAAACCGCTGTAGCAAGCCTCTCCTTCCCATTAAAGGTCAATCAAACGACAATTGGCATCGTTCGTTATCAGAAGGAATACAGCGAGCTGTACCATCGCAACCTCCAGCTTCAAGAGACGCTCAGAGGATTCGCTATCGCCATCTTTATATTTATATTTCTGGCCTCCGTTCTGATCTCCAGGCAAATAACGAAGCCCGTCCGCGAGCTGACCCTCCGTTCGGCGGAAGTGGCTCAAGGCAAGCTGGATACGGATATACGCATGGCGACAAACGATGAAATCGGCGAGCTCGCAGCAAGCTTCAATATAATGGTCGGCCGAATTCGCGAGCAGATCGACGTCATTGAGCAGGAACGCGATGAAGTGAAGCAGCTTCAAGCTCGCAGCAAAACATTTTTTGACAATGTCACGCATGAGCTGAAGACGCCGCTTACGACGATTGTCGGCTATGCGCAGATTGTGAAGGATAACGGCTTTAGCGATCAGGCGTATTTCGACAAGGGATTGGATTATATTCTCAAGGAGAGTGAGCGCCTCAATCGAATGGTTGCCGACATTCTGGACTATTCGGTCGCTTCGTCTTCCAATTACGCTTACCGCTGGACGCAAGTGGATTTCTCGGCGCTGGCGCGCGAGGCCTGCGAGGATATGAGAATAAAAGCGGGCAAATACAATATTGAGATTCATTGCGAGCCGACGGAGCATCTGGAGGTGCGAGGCGACAGGGACCGGCTCAAGGAGGTTTTTCTTAATATTATCGACAATTCCATTAAATACGGCCACGTCAATTCCGTTATACTCGTCAAAACACTAAGGCAGAAAGCCGCAGTGACGGCCATTGTCAGCGATTTGGGCGAAGGTATCCCGCAGGAAGCGCTTCAGCAGATTTTCGAGCCCTTTTACAGGGAAAACGGTCAGCTGCAGCGGGAGAAAGGCAGTGCGGGGCTGGGACTGTCCATCGTTAAAAACATCGTGGAAGACCACGGAGGGACCATTGCCATTACCAGCGAGCCAGGCAAGGGAACGGATGTCATCATCAGCCTGCCAGAGGGGAATGTATGAACAAGAAAATAGAAGCTCTACGTCGGATAGCTCCCCGCAGCGGTCTGCTAATGGCCGGTTTGCTGCTGCTATTCGTTGGCGGCATATATGGAATCAGCAGCTTGTACACGCTGGGCAAGCCTGATGTGCACACATTCATTCTCCCGGCCGGGCAGCCCGCAAGCAGCTTGGGAGAAGTGCCGCGCAGCACGTTTAAAATCGAGTCTGTCATTCGGCAGTCGTTACCCTATCCGATCTATATGTTTCAAGCGATGGACGACAATACGATCGTGCTGAATCGGCCCGGAAAATCGCTGAGCGGGATCAAGCTCTCCTTACTGAAGATGGAGGAAAACGAGGTTAACGACATAGCCGCCAATGTGGATTACGGCATTACGCCCACCTCCGACTACAAGCAAGTCGTTTATGCGTCATACGGAAAAAACTGGGATGAGATGCAGATGTACACGTACAATCTTGCCACCGGCGAGAGCAGCTCCTTCTCCAAGCTGGGCTTCTATTTGCTGTCCTTTATAGACGATCATTCCTACATCGGAGTGGACATCAAGCAGCCTGAACTCATTCATTTCATCGATCAGCAGCAACGGGAATTTATCAGCTATGAGGACCTGACCCGATTCATCGCCAAGGCCAGCGGCTCAAAGATCGAAAGCGACGTTTTCCTGTTTGAAGACTTTCAAGTGAGCTCGGATAAGCAGGCCGTGTATTTCTCCGCCAAAATCCAAAACGGCTACGGCATATACCGTTACGAGCTGGAAGGAAGCAATCACGTAACGGAAATCGCCACGTCGGAGGAAATCCATCAATTTATTGAGCTGAACACAGGGAACTTCCTGATTGTAGGTTCCGTTCAAGGTAAGAGCGGCCTTTTTGTTTTCAACCAGACGAGCGGGAGCCACAAGCTGCTGAAGGAAGGAGCCGTCTGGAACATTGAGCTGGATAAAGAACGCTCGCGTCTGGCCTTTTTGTCGGTCAAGGAGAACCTCGACAATGAGCTGCATGCGGCCTATCTCGAAGAGGACGAGCTTGTCGCGGACACCGTCATTTATCGAAATATTGAAGGCGTGCAGCAGCTGCAATGGCATGATAACCAGCTGTTTCTAAGCAGCAGCTCCGCCGAAAGCGGCGAATTGTACCGCTTCACGCTGAATGCGTGGTGAAACGGCCTTGAACGTTTGAATATACAGCAGGCTTACCCCTGTCCAACCAAGAAGGAGTCCTTCCTGGTCGGACAGGTTTTTTTATTTTGTTACAAGTTGGATACAACTCCGGGCGATGTGTATACAACTGTTCGCTACAATGCCAATAGTGCGGCATATAGGGAACAAACGGGTGTTTCATCATGGGAAGGAGAAACGTTTCATGCTTAGGGTAGAACAATTGTCGCATTCCTTTCGCAATGCGCAGGAAACGGTTCAGGTGCTGTACGATATTAACCTTGTCGTTGAAAAAGGCGAAATGGTTGCCTTGCTGGGCAGCTCGGGCTCAGGAAAGTCAACGCTGCTTAATCTGATGGCAGGTTTTATGAAGCCAAGCACGGGGCGAGTTTATATCGGCGAAAAAGATATCGTGACATTAAACGAAAACCGCCTGGCGGAGTACCGCAGACGGCATATCGGGTTTATTTTTCAATCGTACGAGTTGATTCCGAGTCTAACCGTCAGGGAAAATGTCGAATTGCCGCTAGTCTTTCATACGGAGAGTCCTTCAAAGCGCAAGAAAAAGGCAATGCTTCTGCTGGAGCAGGTCGGTTTGGCCGAAAAGGCGGACATGTTTCCCTCCATGCTCTCCGGCGGCCAGCAACAGCGAGTCAGTATCGCCCGCTCACTCATTACGGAGCCTTATGTCATTTTTGCGGATGAGCCCACCGGCAATCTGGATACCCGCACAGAGCAGGAGATTCTCGCCATTCTGCAGCAGCTGAATCTGGATTTGCATACAACCTTCGTTATCGTAACCCACGAGACAGAGGTTGCCGAACAGATGGGGCGCATCATTACGCTGAAGGATGGACACTTGGCATGAAGAGCGCTGAATTGACGGAAAGGAGGCTGCGGCATGAGAATAATGGACTTACTCCGAATGTCCTGGGGGCAAATCGTTAGACGAAAAATGGTCACCCTTCTGTGCATGATCGGCCTATCGGTCGGCTGCGCCGCGATTATCATGGCGATAAGCATTGCCGCATCGGCACAAAAGTACAACCAAGCGCAATTGAACAGCCAATACAAAATGGATGAAATTTCAGTGTCTCCCAATACGGTGGGCAGCTCCGGCGGACGAAGCTCAGGCTCGGAATCAAAAGCCTTCGACCGGGGCGCCATTACGATGCAGAAGCTGGAGGTCATTAAAGGAATGGCGCATGTGACCGCTGTCCTGCCAACGCTGAAGCTTGGCAATGTCGAGATGCTTGCGCAAGATGGGAAGCTGTCGAATGTCGAGGTTATCGGCACCGAGCTGGCCTCGCTGGCCCAATTCGGCTACAAGTTCGACAGAGGCGGCATCTCCGGCCATGCCGGCACCGCAATTGCGGACTACGGCGCTACCTTCGGAATGGCTGACCCTGCCGTGATGAAGGCATTAACCGACAAGCTGATGCAGGATTCTTTTAACGACGAGCTGTATCTCGAATATGAAAAGCTGATGCGTGAGCCAAGCGAGCTGTTTCAGAGACAAATCAATTTCCGCTACAATGTGACGACTAACGACGGCGGCGCCGCTGCCTACAGGGTGAGCACGCCGCTGCGCGTAAGCGGCGTGCTCAAAGTAAAGGACGGCTCAAGCGAAGACTACGCCATCTATGAAAAATCCGTTTATGTCTCGATTGACGCGGCCAAGCAGCTTCAAAGCCAGTTCGGCCTTAGCGACGCCTCGTCATCGTTAACCAAATTTGATTCGCTTATGGTCAAGGTCGAGGACAAGCGCTATGTCAAGCAGGTGGAAGAGCAGATCAAGAAGCTGTTTCTGAATACCCAGAGCAATCTGTTTCAGGAAGAGTCGCTGCAGCAGAAATTTGCGCTATACAAACGAGTAGCGTTAGGCATCGGCGCCTTTATTCTGATGCTGGCTTCTCTGTCGATCTTCGTGGCCATGACGATGTCGACGCATCAACGGCGCAGACAAATCGGAGTCATGAAAATATTAGGGGCAAACCTGGGACAGATCCGTCAGCTCTTTATGGCCGAAGCTGCCGTTTTGGGCGTGCTGGGCGGCGCCGCGGGGCTGCTTTTCTCAAGTGTGATCGTCTGGATCGCCAACAAGGCGATCGCCTCGGGCTTGCTTTCGATTGGCCCGCAAGCAATCGCCGTTCCAGTGTCTGCGCTCGCTTCAGGCCTTGTGTTTGCCGTCCTGACAGGCGTGATATCGGGCATTTATCCCGCCATCAGCGCTTCGCGGACCAATGCGCTTGAGGTCATCAAAAATGGTTAGAAGGGGTACTGCACATGTCGAAATGGATAAAAGCCATAGCAGGCTTGCTCTTGCTGCTAGGCGTGGGTTATTACGCATACACGAAGCTCAAGCCTGAGGCAGAGCCGATAATTGAAGCCCAGCCTCCGATCACCTTCGAGGTTACTCAGGAGCCTCTCAGCGAGACGCT
Organism: Paenibacillus sp. SY21-1; assembly: GCF_005222705.1. Classification (GTDB taxonomy): domain Bacteria; phylum Bacillota; class Bacilli; order Paenibacillales; family Paenibacillaceae; genus Pristimantibacillus. The sequence continues at coordinate 27,088 of NZ_STGF01000026.1, forward strand.
TCAGGTAAAGGGCAAATCCGTTTATACGGAAGAAAAAGAAGTGTACTCGCCAGTGTCCGGCAAAGTCATTAGCTGGAGCAAGCAAGACGGCGACCAAGTTAAAAAGGGCGACCTGCTGCTTACCTTGGACACCAAGTCGCTGCAAGCTGAATTACGGAATCTTCAATCCGATATTAGAAGAGCGAAGCTGGAAATTCGCCAGCAGGAATTGAGCGAGCAGCAGGGCCTGATGGCAGAGGAGCTTGGAGCGACAGGAGAGGAGCGCAAAAAAGCCTTTCTGGACAAGGAAAGCAAACGCCTGGCCAACGAACTGAGCAAAGAGTCGCTTGCAATCAAGGAGCAGGAGCTGGACGAGAAGCAAAGGTCCCTTGCATCCGCACGCGTCTACGCTCCCGCGTCAGGCGTGTTTCTGCACAACGATTCGGAAGCCAAAAGCCAGATGCTCACCGAGGGGCAATCGATCGGCAAGATTGTCAATACGCAGCTGGTCGAATTTAAAACGAGCATCTCTGAACAGTACGTCGCCAAGGTCAAAGCCGGCATGCCTGTACAGGTCAAAATGCTCGGCAACACGGAGAAAGTTTTGTCCGGGAAAATAAAAAGCGTTGCCAGGTTTCCAAAATCGTCAACCGGCGCAGCCGATGCCTCCCAGCCATCCCAATTCGATGTCGTCATAGCCATGGACGCGGATGAGCTGCTGATTGGCGGGTTGACGCTGGAAGGCAAGGTCGAGACTCGGCGCAAGGACGAAGCGACTGTAGTGGCAACGCTCGGCATCATGCGCGAAGGCGACAGCGCTTATGTGATGATCGATTCAGGAGACGGACAGGCTGTCCGTCAGGATATTCGGACGGGATTGGAAATAGACGATAAGACGGAAGTGCTGGAGGGTCTGAAGCCCGGGGATCGGATAGTGCTCCCTTAGCGGTTCAAGCTCCCTCCGAAGGAAAAGAGCGTTTGACAAACATTCGGGCGTGCCTTCTTCTGCGTTGCACCTTGTGCACCTTGCTTGGCCTCAACGCAGAAGAAGGCCGCTCTCGCTGTCCGTGGCGGACAGGAGAGCAGCCTTCCTTCAAGAGCCGCTTATCCGACTCGCCGAACAGCTCCAACCCTTTCTCACTTACTAGCCATTCTACCCTGTATTTCTAATATAGAAGGCAACAGGGCCCACAGGATAGATTTCCTCGCCGATTCTGGCGCCAAGTCCCGTGATTGTGATCACGATATCAGCTTGCTCCGGCAAAGGATATACGAAATAAATCAGAATCGAATCGTCTCTCTGCAGATCTTCATTAACGTAGACTTCTGTTACCTTCATTCCGTTTACGGTTATGTCCGCCTTAGGCACATTCCACGGGAAATACAAATCAAAGTCCAGCTGCGCCTGAACAATGGTATGCCCGCCGCTCATCAGATAAGGGTTATTCGGCGAATTTGGCTCGGAGGAATGGAGCAGCTGAAGCGGCAGCTGCGGCTCAAAGAAATCAGGCCTGCTGCCAACTTCCGCTACAGCCCCTGCTCTCGTCTCATACTGCGGCTGCACCTTAACAGAAGCTGACTCGCTTGGCTTCTTGCCCGTTGCTGTAGCCGTGATTGTCCATACGTCATCAGCCTTCGCAAACGTGTAGAGTGAAATACGCACCTTTCCTTCTCCTTCACCGTAACCAATCACTTCGCCAACTGCGTTCTTTACGAGCAGAACGGCCTGCTCCTCCGTGAGCACTTCCCAGAACGGCATCCAAGCCACTGGCTGCTCAAACACGGGCAGGGCGGTTTGCGGCGACGGCTGGACAACCCAGGTGACCGGCTCGCTCGCACGATAGCCCGGCGTCTCCCCGACGAAGCTGATTTCCTCGCCTGCAACAAATGAACTCGCGAACGAAATCGTGAAATTCCCGTCTTCGTCGGCATAACCAATCGCTATCGTTCCGCTCGGCCGCTTCACCACGATAGCAGCCAGCGGATCTGCATGTCCGGAAATGCGCGGAGTGAGCTCCATCAGCCCATCGACATTAAATTCAGGCTTGGAGGACTTACCGTCCAAATAAGGCGAAACCGGCACAATCGCGGGCTCGCTGTCGGTTTGATAATCACCGCGGGCGGTTACAAGGACATGCTCTGCATCCGATAAGTCAGTGCCGCGCAGATCAATGTTGAACAGTCCGTCCAAGCCGGCATAGGCGCTCTGCAATTGTTCGCCGTTGTTAGGATGATAGACCGTGATGGTAGACCACGTAGACGCTGTGCCTGTCAGTATGCCCCCGTTCGGATAGATCGTACCGGCAACCTCCGGCGTATCCCCCGGTAGGAGAGGATAAGGCTTCACGACAACGACGAGCGGATCGCTGACCTCCTTGAACTCCTCTTTGACCGTAACATAAAAGGTGTCCCCGACCTCGAGCATAAATGCGTGCATCAGCAGCAAATTGGAAAATTGGTACGGACGCTCGATGCCAGACCAGTGATCGTAATTAACGTACCTTCCGCCCAGATACATTCCGTTTGGTAAAGTAGCTTCAACATACACATCCCCATGCTTCGCGCCTGTAGTGCCGTAAAGGACGCTCACGCCTTTATAAAACTCGCCGATTAGCGTCGGCGGCTGGCTTTTGACGCTGCCCTGCACCGTTAATTGGAGCGGCAGACTAATCGCCTTGCCGTAGCTATCTGCCAGTATTTCAACAACGCTGCCCTGCTCGAACTGGCCTGTCAGCTTGACGAACGCATAAGCGGCGCTCGCAGGCATCTGCAGCCTTTGGAGCGGCTCCGCGCTGCCCTGCCGCCTTACCGTAATCCAGCTCCCGGGCTCTGCGGTTACCTCCAGAAGGCCTCCGGATGGATAAATGTCGCCTTCCGTTGTCGGCGTCTGTGTGTGATCGCCGCTGACTTCCTTAAGTACGATGCTTGCAGCCTCTCCGTATCCGTAGCCGTAGTCGGTGCTTCTCGCCTGCACAAGCAGCCTGTCTCCCGCTTCGGCAGCCGCAAGCGCCTCTAGGCCCTCCAGCTCCAAACGGAACTTCCCTTCGCCGTCTGCCGTCGTGGTCAACATGGCTGCGCCGCCCTCCAGCAGGACACGTACATCCGCATTCGCTGTCGCAACTCCTTCAATAACGCCGCCATCGGAGTAGACCGCAGCCGTTGCGACAACCGGCGCAGCGGACAACGGAGATTGTTCCACCTTAACCGCTTCCGGATCGCTCGCTTTATACGGATATCCGGCATTGGCCGTTACAACAAGCGTCTCGCCGGGAGATGAGGCGATCTCGAACGGAATCAGCGTCTCGGTCGATACGAACGTTCCGCTGCCTATCAGCGCCCCGGATTGCCGCCTTATCTCGATTACCGCATTCGCGGCCGCATCCACATAGATGCCCCGGCCCTCGCTGTACACAGACCTCACCACGTCGGGCTTGCCAGTTCTCTCCCTCTCCTGTGCAGTAAAGGTTACTGCTGCGCTTTCGGCCTTTCCGGGAAGCTGCGCGACTATTCGATAGGCTCCAACGCGCAGCGGAGCTTGAGGCGAAAGCTTGTACTCGCCTATGCGGCCGGAGGCGGTTGCGCTTGCCCATTCCTCGCCGTCAGACGACAGCAGTCTCACCTTCGCGCCACGCTCCGCCCGGCCCTGCACGAAAGAATCGTCTTCATAGAAGCTCTGATTATTCATGAATGAGACCACTGTTGGCTTGGCCGTCGTCTGGGCCTCCTCCGGTGAATCGTACGGAAGCACCGTCACCTGCATAGGCGGCATGGAGAAGCTCACACCGTCCTTTGACAGCTGTCCAACCAAGGTAACAACAACTTCAAAGGCGCCTGCTGCCGGTCTGGACACGATCCCCGACGAGCTAAGCGTCTGCTCCAGATCCGACGACCAAGAGACGGAGGCTTTTTTGCCGCTGCTTCCCGGATAATTCAGCTCTACCGCATCCGGCAGCAACACATGTTGTCTGACCGCGTAGCTGCTGTCTCCAGGCGCATACTCAATCAGCGAACTGACAGCCGGCACTGCCATCTCCAGCAATCTGCGCAGGTAAACATCCAGATCAAAGCTCTTGAAAAGCAATGTCCGGTTCTGCTCGTCGGTCAAATCGTCCTCGACAGCCCCCGCTGTCCGGGCTGCCTGCCATAGTGACCGCGCCGTTCCAACCTGGCGCTCGGCTGTCGCGTTATATTCGTAGAATGGCTCAATCGCCTCAATCGCTGCAACGGCAAGCTTGAGCGCAATCGCCTTGGCTTCATCCCCAAGCTTAGAATCGAAGACAATGCTTCCCCCTTGCTCCAGCTCCAGGGGGAGATTGCCTAGCGCTGTTGCATCTCCGGCAAGCGTGACAGGTCGGCGTACGGTCAGATTGGTCAGCTCAGCCCCTTCAGACAGATTAAGCAACGGCTGCTGCGACTGCTCCGACACGATAACCTTGCCTTTGTACTTCCCGCCAAGCTGGACGCTTTCGCCTTCTTTGTTCAGCGCAATCTCCACCGTCCCCGCGTACCCGTCCGTCATAGCGACAACGAGATGGGTCTGGCTCGCCAGCTTGGTTCGCTCTACAGCTGTACCGTCCTCGAAAAGTACACGAACAGGATGCGACTGGCCCGCCGTATCAATCGTAACCTCCTCTGCCTGAACATCGCTCAGATGAACAGAATTCATATTGCCTGAGCGCACGATGATTTTTGTCGCCTTCACCCGGCGCAGTGTCAGCTCTCCGAGCGGCCCCGGATCAATAACAAGTGTACCGAACACGGTGGTCTGCCCTGTCGACGGTCCGTAAGAACCGCTTTGCTTTAACGTATAGCTCCCCGTATAGGCGCCGCCGCTGTTCAGGATATGCTCTGTGCTTGGCTCCCCGCTCCCGGGGGAAGCCGGAGACGGCTCCGGCTGTGATGTATGATCCTCCTGCGGGGCGGGCTCCTGCTCCTGTAGTCCGAGCGCCGCTGCCCGCTGAGCGTATATCGCCCGATTCTGTATAAACTCGTAAGTCAGGCGGGCTGCTGCCTGACGGTCGGCGGGCTGCTGCGGCAGGAAGCTCAGCCCTCCCGCTGCGTCCGGCGATCCTTTAACAAGGCCAATTGCAGACGCCAGCGCTACATAAGGCTGCGCCCATTTGGAGAGCATGCTCCAGTCTGTAAACAGAGGCTCCTGTCGCATGCTTTTGGCCTGTTCCTCCAAACCGAGCGCACGCACGATAAAGATGACTAACTGCTCCCGTGTCACCTCGGCACTCGGAGCAAAGCTTGAGGCGGATACGCCTTGGACAACTCCCGCGCGAACGAGCGCGCCCGCATATCCGCTGTACCAGCTTTTACTGACAACATCGCGAAAGACGGACGCCGCTTCCTCGTTCGGCAGCAGACCAAGTGCTTGCGCAACAATTTTCGACAGCTCGGCCCTGGTGACATGCTTAAGCGGTTGAAAGCTTCCATCCGGATAGCCCGATATAATTCCGGTTTCGACCAAGGCTTTAATTTCAGCTTGAGCATAGGAGCCCGAAATGTCGTTCAGACCGGGCGAGGCAACAGCGCTCGCTGTAGGAGCGGTACTCTCCCGCGAGACCGCGGCGTAGGCGCTCCAAGGCTGCAGCAGCATGCAGACGATTAGCAGCAGCGCCGCCCGCCTATGGCGTATGAATCGCTTGGACAATGATAATCCCTCTCTCTCTGGTGTCAAGATAGCAGCATTATACATGGTCCTGTTTAAGTTCTGTTTAAGTCGCCACAAGCAGGCAAAAATCCCGCCCCAATCTACGTCTGAATGTCACGCTTGCTGCGGCTCGCCGCCGCCGAACTTGTAGCCGAAGCCGCGAATCGTCAAAATATAGACGGGATTGGCCGGGTCCCGCTCGATTTTTTTGCGAAGATTATGGATGTGGACCATGACCGTACGCTCGTCGCTCATGCCGTCCATCCCCCAGATCCGCTCGTACAGCCGGCCTATGCTGAATACCTGATTGGGCTGGTCCATAAGTAGAAGCAGCAGTTTAAGCTCCTTCGCCGGCAAAACGATCGGATTCTCATTGACAGTGACCTCCAGCCGCTTCTTGTGTACGACAAGCCAGCCGTCCCTCCATACGTCCGCTCCGCTGCCTCCCGCTCTGGCTCCTGCCAAGAGGTAACGCCTAAGCCCCGCCTGAACGCGCGCCACGAGCACCTCCGGCTCGAACGGCTTCGTCACATAATCATCCCCGCCGCTGTTCAGCCCGGCGATAATATCCTGCGGACTTTTTTTGCTGGTAATAAATATGATTGGAACGTCCGAGCGGCTCCGAATGGTTTCTACAAGCTTCATGCCGTCCATGCCGGGCAGCATAATATCCGTAATAATCAGCTGATAAAGCGAGCTTTGAAACCATTCAAGCCCTTGCTCCGCCGTGGTGGCAATAACAACGCGAAATCCTTCCTTCCGCAAATAAATCGCCACAAGCTCGCAAATATCAGGGTCATCTTCAATCAGCAAAATGGTCGTCTCCATCCTCTTCTCCTTTCGCGTCATGAGGAGCGGCGTCTCGCGGTGGGATGCCGACCTTGGCGGGCATTGTAATGTAGAAGTCGCTGCCTTCGCCGGGAAGGCTTGTTACGCCGATTTCTCCTTGATGTCGGCTCACAATTTCCTTGCAGATCGCCAGCCCGAGACCGCTCCCCGCCGCTCCCTGCCGATGGGCGGCAATCCGGTAACGGCGCTTGAAAATATGGGGCAGCTCTGATTCAGGAATACCGCTGCCGGAATCGGTCACATGGATGACCGCGTAGCCGGCATGAAGATCGGCGGCAGGCCTGAATTCCGTCCATACCCGAATGACCCCCTCGCCGGGGGTATACTTGACCGCATTGGAAATCAGGTTGGCGAACACGCGCTCGAACCGGAACCGGTCGAGCCGCACCTGCAGCTGCTGGTCTGAAGGAACTGCATACTGCGGCTCCTCCCACAGCAGAGGAATACCTTGGTCGGCCGTCTCGGCTGCGTAGCGCTGGCTTAGCTGACGCAAATAGGGCAGAAGCGAGGTGTCCGCTAGCTCAAGCTGGATTTCTCCTGTTTTTAGTTGACTCAGCTCAATGACATTGTCGATCAGCTTCTCCAGCAGCAAGCTGCGCTCATAGATGCGGCCGGCGTACACCGGCGCTTCTTGCTCGGGTATAACAGCCGTCTTGATCGCCTTGGAGAAGCCCTTGATTGCCGTAATCGGGGTAGTCAGATCGTGGTACACCTCAGCCAGCAAGGAGCTGCGAATCTCCTCGATCCGGCTTAGCTCCTGATTTCCCCGCTCCAGTTGCCTGTTAAGCTCCTGCAGAGAAGAGGTCCGCTGTCGGATTGTTTTTTCCTGCGAGGCAATCACCTGATTTAGCTCCGCAGACAGCAGCTCCGAGCGGGTAACCGCACGCGTAAAAAGCAAGGATAAGTTCAGCAGCTGCGTCAGCAGGAAAAATAGCAGTCCGAACGGAACGAAGCCGCCAAGCGGCACGAAACCGGTATAATACATAATTTCGTGAATTACAGCTGCAAAAAAAACGGTAAAGCCCAGCATATTGCACCGCGAGCCCGTCCTTCCGCGAAGCGCAGCGCGAATATAAACATACATCACATAAAAAAATACAGGCAGCAGCAAGCTGATAACGTAAGGAAGCATCAGCTTTGTATAGACTTGAGCCGGCGCAGCCAGTACAAATCCACCGAAGCCGCCGAGGGCGACGGCAAAAATGGGCAGCAGCAGCCTTATCGATTCATGCGGATATTGTTTGTTGACGAATGCCGCCAGACTGCCGATAGTGACGATCTCCGACAGATACTCCAGCTTCACCCCCCATTCCCAGCTCAGACCCGGCAGCAGCACGTAAATGAATGATTCCCCCAGCAACGATGACCGAATGCAGATCGCCAGACATATCAGGCCAAACCACAGGGCAGCGCGCTCCTGCTTGCGGAACAGGTAGAGAAACAACGAGAACAGCGTCATCAGCAGCAGACAGCCGGTAAGAAACGTCCATACCATCACCCGGTTTCTATGCAAAGAAGCAATGCTCTCCGCGTTGCCCAATTCTAGATTTTCCCATATCCCCCCTGTTCGCTGGTTAAAATTAGATACCTGAATGATCAGTTCATTACGGCCTGGTTGCGGTACAAAAAAGAACGCCTTCGGATAGCTTCTGGGAACAGTGTACTCAGCCGTCTCGCCAACGACGCCGTTTGCGTCCACAGGCATGCCGTTAATCCATAGTCGGTAGGCACTCGCTATGTTATTGACGTATAGACCAAGCGGCTTGCCGGCAGTTTCGCCGGACAGCAGAAAGGTAAGCCGATAGGTGGCGTAGCCTTCATTGGAAAGGGCTTGTCCGTCCGAAGAATACGCCGACCATTGCGCGGGAACGGATACGCTTAAATAAGAGGCGGAAACGGCGGTTCCGGAGGAAAAATCGCCGGGAGCCAGCAGACGCTCCCAATATAGCTCCCAAGGTCCGCTTAATGCCATCGTTTCCCCTTCACCGGGACTCCATTGCCGCAAGTCCTGAACAAGCGGAGACCCGTCGTTTGCCCATACCGGTATTGGCGCGCAGCATAAGCCAATAAGCCCTGCGAGCAGAAAAGCAGCCCATTTCATCATGGTTAATTCCCCAGCCTTATTTATAATGACGGACTCACAGACGCGGCCGAGCGTCTGCTATCCGCGTTGTCATTAAAGTAGTATTGCAAGGAGTATTATCGGCAAACAGAGGGCGAATTTCAAGCGGGAATGGGGCGAATAATCGGAGTAATTCCCCTATTGCACCATTCATTAACCATATCCATGCTGCACCGCAGGACAAGGTTGATCTCCCGCTTCAATCCTGCTGTATATTCCATGGCCGCAACGCAGAATAAGGCTGCTCTCGCTGTCCGTGGCGGACAGGAGAGCAGCCTTATTACTGGACGACCCCAGTCGTCCAAATTTTTGCGTATGGCAGCTAAAGGTCGTGGCCTGCTTCTGCAAAGAGGCCCATTCGGACTTCAGGCAGAAAGGCCAGTGGCACACGTCCGCGTCTGATCGACGTTACAGCCCCTCGCGTTCGATGACGAACTCGAAGGAAAGCTGCTCATTCGACTTAATCAGGTACTCGTCGTGTACCGGCGCGCCCCAGCTGTCGTCGCCGCCCACGCCCATTTGTCGTCCGGCAACGGTGATAACCGTGTAATGAACGTTCGGCAGCTCGTATACATGCTGCGCGCTCTCCAGCTCGAATGCCGTGTAAGGAGATACGCCGCACTCTACAGGCTGGCCTGACGCGCTGATGCGCAAGCCGCGGCCGTCCTTGTCCAGCACGCTGACACGGCGAACGCCGGTGCGATTGCCCGACTCCTGCGGCATAACGTAACCAGAAAGGTTGCCGGCTACCGAGCCTTCAAACAAACCGAGTCGCGCACCAGCGGCACGGTCGATATAGTTCTCCTCAGGTCCCATCGCATACCATTTCAGCTCGCTGTAATCGGCAGGAACCTTGAACGTCACTCCGAAAATCGGCAAGCGAGGCAAGCCTTCGGCGCCCTCATAACGGGACTTGACCCGTACACTTCCGTCCGCGCGCACCGTGTAGGCGATCTCCGCCGCAATCTCGGCGTTGATCGCAAAGCTGTAACGGTACGAAAGCGTAACGCTGCTTCCATCCGCGGCTTCCACAACTTCAATGCCGACGCATTTGCGCGCGAGGCTGGCTGCGAACCACAAGCCCGCATCGTAGCCTTGAGCGAAGCCGCGGTCATTGTCGGTCGTCGCACGCCAGAACTGCGGAACCGGCGGAGCGGAAATAAATTCGCGGCCACCGTAATTGAGCGACGTCAAGCCAAGACCATTGCGTCCGAACATTACGCTGAAATTGTTTCCTTTAACGCCGATATATACATCGCCAGTAACGACCTTCAGCACGCCTTGCGGCAGCGCAGCGGCCGTTTTCGCTTCCACGCGGAAGATATGCTGTCCGAAGGCCACCTCATGACCGGCTTCCGCCCAAACCGTACGCTCCTTCAGCTTAAAGGCAACATGCAGCGCATATTCGCCGGACTCGACAGGCTCCGAAGCCAGCGTGAACGGAATATAGCCCTCGCTAAGCGGTGCCACATCCGATTCCACCGTACCGCGCTCCACTTCTACGCCCTCCAAATAAAGGACATACTCCAAGTCGAATGCGCGGGAGGAGACGAACAGGTTATCATTGCGCACCTGCACGCCGTTCCGATCAGGCTGCAGCTTAAGGTTCTGGTACAGGAATTTCACATCCTGCATCTTAGGCGACAGCTTGCGGTCGGCGTAGACGATGCCGTTCGTACAGAAGCCGTAGTCGGTCGGGCGCTCGTCGAAATCTCCGCCGTAAGCTAGAAACTCATTGCCGTAACGATCTTTTTTGTAGACCGCTTGATCGATGTAATCCCAGATAAATCCGCCCTGGTACATCGGGTATTTCTGCTCCAGATCGGTGTATTTGCTCATACCGCCAAGCGAGTTGCCCATAGCGTGCATATATTCGCAGCTAATGTAAGGCTTGTCCGGATTGTTTTCCAAATATTGCTCGATATCCGCCGGCTTTGCGTACATCCGGCTTTCCATATCGCTGGCTTCCGTAAACGCGCGATCGTAGAATACGCCTTCGTAATGAACAAGGCGGCGGTTGTCCACATTGCGGAAATAACGGGACACGTTGACCAGCACATCGCCTACATACGATTCGTTGCCAAGCGACCAAATAAGAATCGAAGGGTGATTCTTATCGCGCTCGTACATCGAGATGGCGCGATCCATTACGATATCCTGCCATTCAGGCAGACTGCCCGGAACGTTCCAGGAAGGCTCAACGGCGCCCATTTTTTGCCATGAACCATGCGTTTCCAAATTCATTTCATCAATGACGTATACGCCGTATTCATCGCACAGCTCGTACCAGTAGCTTTGATTCGGATAGTGGGAAGTACGAACGGCATTCATATTGTTCTGCTTGATCGTCTTAATATCCCACAGCATATCTTCCTTGGTAATGGCGCGTCCGCGACGAGGGTTGAATTCATGGCGGTTGACGCCTTTAAAGACGACCCGTTCGCCGTTCAGCTTCATGACCTTGTCAACCATTTCAAAGCGGCGGAAGCCGACGCGCTGCGGGATCGCTTCAATCAGGCGGCCGGCTTGGTCATATACTTCGATAAACAGCTGGTACAAATATGGCGACTCCGCGCTCCACAGCTGAGGGGCTGCCACTTCAGTCCGCAGCGTCACCACGCCCGCCTCGGCTGTAAGCTCGGCAGATGCGGAAGCCACCTTGGCGCCTGCAGCATCATAGAGCGACAATGCCGCACGGGAACCGGCAGCCGGCTCCGTACGGAACGTCAGACCCGCTTGCAGCCACCCCTGCTTTAGCGATACGTCCAGATCTGCGCGAACATCAAGGTCATACACATGTGCTTCCACAGGAGTCGTATACAAATAAACGTCGCGGAAAATACCGGAGAAACGCCAGAAATCCTGATCCTCCAGCCAGCTTCCGGTGCTGCGCTGGAATACCTCCACGGCCAGACGGTTCTCTCCCTCGCGCACAAACGGCGTCAGCTCGAAATCCGATGGCATAAAGCTGTCTTCGCTGTATCCGACAAATTCGCCGTTAAGCCAGACGTAAAAGGCAGTCTCCACGCCCTGGAAGGAAATAAATAGAGGCTGGTCTTGCATGCTTTGCGGTACATTAAAATGGCGCACATAGCTGCCAACAGGATTATTGTCCTCGGAAATATGCGGCGGCCGCAGATCCTCATGGCCATCCCACGGGTACATCGTATTCACATACTGCATTTGGCCGTATCCCTGAGTCTGAATATGGCCTGGCACCTGAATATCTCCCCAGCCTGCAACACTGTAATCCGCTTGATAAAAATCGGCGGGGCGAGCAGCAGGGTTGACGGCATAATTAAATTTCCATGGGCCGTTCAGCGAATGGCGCATCGCCATCTCGCCGCGTTGCTGAGCCTCTTCCAGCGTACGGTAATAGTAATGGTCGGAATGGGCAGGCAGCCGATTCACTGCAAACACGCTCACATCGCTAAGCCAGTTGATTGTTGGTACTTTCGTTGTCATCGTTTCCTCTCCCTTAAACCGCTCAGCGGACTTCATAATCTGATCCTTGCTGCATGTCGAAACCTCTCAACCGCTATTCGGCTAAATACACAAACGGGCCTGCGCCGCCCAGTAGGACGGCGAAAGCCGATTATGCATGAAAGCTAACCCATTATTTCACAGAACCCGTCATTCCCGCTACAAAATGTTTTTGCATCAGGAAGAACACGATCGCTGTCGGCAAAGTCGCAATAAGAATAACCGTCATGATGACGCCGTAATCCGGCGTATAGCTGGACCCCAGATTGGAGATAAGCAACGGCACCGTACGCTTCTCCGGCGATTGCAGCACAACGAGCGGCCACAAATAGTTGTTCCAGCTGGACATGAACGTAATGATCGCCGCAGCCGCATAAGTCGTTTTCATCGTCGGCACATAAATGCGGAAGAAAACGCCCAGCTCGCTCAAGCCGTCGATACGGCCCGCTTCAAGCATGTCCTTAGGAAACATCTTCGTGCTCTGACGGAAAAAGAAGATCAGAAACGCCGTCGTTACCGTCGGAAGAATAACGGATGATATCGTGTCGATTCCGATAAACGGCATCGTCTGCGAAATGCTTCCGAACATCCGGTACAAAGGCACCATGAGCGCAGCAAAAGGAATCATCATGGACAGCAGCAAAATGCTGAACACAACGTCCTTCGCTTTGCTGCGAAAAATTTCAAAGCCGTAGCCGGCCAAAGAAGCAATAAGCATAGCCAGCAGGGTAGTTGTAATTGAGATTTGGGCGGAGTTAAGCAATGCCGGCACCAAATCGATAGTCGTAAACACTTTTTCCAGGTTTTCGAACAAATAGCTGCCCGGCAGCAGTCTGCCTTGAGTAACGTCGACAGAACGGTTGGTGGAGCTGATGATCATCCACAAGAATGGAAAAATCGAAACAATAGCCGCCACGCTTAAAAAGAGGTATATAAATATACGCTTGAGACTAGCCATTTTTATCACCTGCCAATTTGAACTGAAGAATGGAGAAGATGACGATTAGAATAACGATCGCATACGAAACCGTCGCCGCATAGCCGAAATCCGGCGTATATTTGAACGACAAATTGTAGATGTATTGCGAGAGCGTCATCGTTGCGTTACCCGGTCCGCCCTTCGTAATGTTCATGACCTCGTCAAAGAGCTGCAAGGTACCGATTGTCGAAGTAATCGACGTGAACAAAATAATCGGCTTAAGCATCGGCACTGTAATCTTGGAAAATTGGGTAAAAGCTGATGCGCCGTCGATACGAGCCGCTTCGTAGATGGAATTGTCGATATTCTGCAAAGCAGATAAATAGAAAATCATGTTATATCCGGTCCAACGCCAAGTAATGGCGATTATAATCGTAATTTTAGCCCAGAAAGGGTCGGTAATCCATTGGATAGGCGTTGCGATCAGATGCAGCTTCAGCAGCATGGCATTGATAAGGCCGTCCGCGCCGAAGAGATATTTGAAAATAACCGAATATGCAACAAGCGATGTAACAGCCGGCAAGAAAATTGCCGTACGATAGAAGCCCTTCAGCTTTAATTTCGGATCGTTAAGCAACACGGAAATAAACAGGGCAAGCACGATCATGATCGGTACTTGGATAATCAAATAGAGAAAGGTGTTCTTGAGTGTCACGAGAAAGGTGGTATCGGTTAACAGACGCTTATAGTTGTCCAAGCCGACAAACGACAGGTTAGTGCCGGTTCCCGATTGAAACGACATAATAAGCGCGCGAATCATCGGGTAAAAATAGAACGCGCAGATCATAACAACCGCCACGGCGATAAACGACCAGCTTATGACGTTTGTTTTTGCTTTAATATTCATCACTTTTGCCTCTTTCACGATTTTTGTCAGCTCCTTCCAGTCAAGCTTTCAAGCGCAAACGGCCAACGCCGTCCTTGGCGGCAAAAGCTAACGCTTCACGTAAAAATATAAGCGGTTTACAGCGCTCAGATCTTATATTTTTGCACGTAAACGGCTGACGCCGCCAGTTGGCGGCATCAGCAACGTCTAGCTTTTGCATGCAAGCTCCAGGCCGGGCATCCCCGGCTATTGGGCTTGCATGTTGTAAAGCAACCTTCGGGCAAGCCGCCGCCGCGCTTGTAGGCGCTGACGGACGACTGCCCGAGGGTTCTTAAACGATCTGCCGGCTGCTATTTCAATTGTGCGTCAGCCTGTTTTTGGGCATCGGCAAGCACTTGATCAATATTTTTGCCTTGCAGATAGTTTTGCATTTCCACGATTACGATGTCTTCCACCTTGTACGTGTTCATGCCGTAGTTGACATTAGGAATTTCTGCTGTCCATTTCGCGAAATCCTGAACGATGTTTTGGCCGCCGAAGAACTCGCTGCCAGCTTTGTAAGCTTCGCCTTCTGCAGCAGGCTTGTACGTACCGATCGCGCCCACTTCTGTTACAAGCTTTTGGTAAAGATCAACGTCGGAACCGAATGTAGCGCCAAGGAATGCTGCCGCTTGCTCTTTGCCAGGCACGTTCAACACATACCAAGAGCTGCCGCCAAGGTTCGTTGCGTTAACCGAATTCGGCGTGTTCGTCAGTCTAGGGAAAGGAACGACAGCCCATTTACCGGATTGATCGGCAGCAGCCGTAATCGAAGCCGTAAACCAGTTGCCTGTCGGTACCGATGCTACGTCGCCGCTGTTGTAGTTGGCAACATATTGGCTCCAGTCGGAGTGAACTTTAACGATGTTTGCATCCATCATTTTTTTGTAGGTTTCAAATGCCTCTTTCAGCGCCGCATTACCGGCAAGGTCAGCTGTTACGCCATCTTCCTTCAAGTACCATTTGCCGGCTGTTTGCGCCATTTCACGGAGAATACCCATGTCGTTAGGGTCAAGGGAAATCCAGTCCTTGCCTGTTTTCTCCTTCACAGCCTTGCCGATTTCAATGTATTTATCCCATGTAATGTTCTGCATGTCTTCAACGGTGTAGCCAGCTTGCTCGAGGTAATCGGTTCTGACATAAAGTCCTGCAACGCCGGAGTCAAACGGAAGACCGTAGTTCACGCCGTCTACGCTTGTTGGACCAATTTTATAGTCTGCAAAATCTGAAGCCTTGAAGCTGTCAGTCAACGGGTAGAACATGTCCGGGTAAGCTTGAAGGAAGCTTTGCGCACGGTAGTCCTCGATCAGCACGATGTTAGGCAGACCTTTTGTCGTGCCGGAGCTCATGCCCGTGTTCAGCTTTTGAACGATATCGTTCTGAGCGTTTTCGATAATATCTACAGTCAGATCCGAGTTTTTGGCCGCATATGCGTCCTTCGCCAGACTCATCGCCTTCACGTTAAAGTTCTGGTCCCAAGCCCAGACAGTGATTTTGCTTGCAGCTTCTGTTTCTCCGCCAGCAGCGCCTTCATTGTTCTTTGCGGAAGAGCATGCCGACAGCAGCAAAACGCTGGCCAGCAGCAAAACAAAGACTTTTTTCATGACAAGACCTCCAAGTATTTTTATCTGTCCTGTAAGCGTTTCCCCGCCTACTGCATTCATTTTAGCATTCGGAGGATTTCGGACGTTAGAATTATCTTTGCCTACACTTGTCATTTTATTATAGATATTCTGCTGATTCGGACGCATATTAGCACGATTTTTGGATATTGGGACAATCTTTATCCTTTAAGAAGCGGAATGCGGATTTTGACCTTCGTCCCCTCGCCGGGTTCGCTTGTTATGGTTACCCCATATGGCTCGCCATACAGCAGGCGAATGCGCTCATGGACATTTTTTACCCCGATGCCGGTAAAGAGCTGGCGTTTGCTTTTAGGCCGAGGCAGCTGGCTTTCCGTTACTTCCTCCATGCCGTCCCCGTCATCCACTACCTCGCATACGAGCGCGTCCGCCTCGCTGGCAATCATAATGTAAATATTCCCCTCCGCTTTCCGGTTAAAGGCGTGAAAAAAGGCATTTTCAATAAACGGCTGAATCATGAGCTTGGGCATGTGAAACCCCATACTGTCCGGTCCGATAAAATAGTTCACCTTGATCCGTTCCCCGTAGCGCACATGGTTAATGAACACGTAATTCTTCATGTTGACGAGCTCCTGGCTGACCGGGATCGTCTCGCTAACGTCGCCGATGGCATTTTGCAGCAGTGAAATCAAGGAGTTGATCGTTTCTGCCGCCTTTTCCTTGCTTCCCTGTTGCACCATGAACTTGACGGATGCCAGCGTATTGTACAGGAAATGCGGATTGATCTGTTGCTGCAGCGCCTCCAGCTCGGCGTTTCGCTGCTGCTTTTGAGTTTCTACCAGCTTCTGCACATAATCCTGCAGTTCATCTAGCATCGCATTAAAGGCTTCGGCAAGCTGTCTGGTTTCATAGCTTCCGCCTACAGTTACGTAGTGATCGAATTCATATTTGGAAATGGTCGAGATTTGCTTTACCAGTCTCGTGAGCGATTTGGTCATGCGACGGGACACGACAAATACGATCAATACAGCCAACAGCACGATGGCAATTACGCTAAGCACGATCGTTTTTGTATCCGCAAGCTGACCGATGACCATATTCTTGTCAATTAAATTGATGACGTAAAAATCCATATCCGCCATATAGGCGGACACGATGATCACATTCTGCTTCATCGCCGTTACGTCCTTGTAGGGCAATCCCTCCGCTTCAATTTCTTGAGCATGCTTCAACAGCTCCGGCGAAGGCTGACCGATCAGCTCTTCCCGATTGGAGGACACGATAAGGCCCGAGCCGTTGACGACAGCCACATCATTGCCAAGGCTCGTAAAGCTGGAATAGAATCGTCTGAATTCCTTTTCCTGCATCGCGAAATAGATAATGCCGTAGACGCTGCCGGACAATCGATCCATCAGGCCTTTGGTGGCAACGATCGTTGGCGCGCTGGAGGAATATCCGGACACCTGGGGATTATCATAATGGTAGAGGAGCTTGCGTGGATCTTGGAGCGCACGCGCCGTAACCGGATTGCTGCGCAGCTGGTTGTCCGTAAGCGGCCAGTTGGAGCGATCCGTCACATAGCTCCGGCCGTTCGCGCCCGACACGTACACTGTCATATCGTAAGCGTCGACTCCGGAGCTGTTTCGCTTAATCTGTTCCGTCATATTGTAATAAGCATTATACTGCTCCAGCGAGCTTCCGCTGCCTTCAACCAGAAAGCTGCGTATCGTGCCGCTTTGCGAAATCCGGTTGGCGGCCAGCACCACCGAATAATTGAAGGAATCGAGACTGCTTCTGATCTGGCCGATTATTTTGGAATTTGTAATGCTGAAGGTGTTCATGAATACGCGCTCGGACGTGCTGAGCGTCGTCCAGGTCGTCGTGATCGACACCGCAATGATGCTGACGACCATAATAAGGAACATTTTGACGAACAACCTGTTGTAAGCAAACCGCTCCATAATTCGTCTCATCGTCATCTCTTCCTTTATTTCATATATTGTCTGCGATACCGGCTAGGCGACATGCCTGTGAGCTTCTTGAATACTTTGGTGAAATAGCTATGGTCGGAATATCCGACCCTGTCGCTTATTTCCGAAATCGTAGCTTCGCCTTGGCGCAGCAGTTCCGCAGCCTTATCGGTTCTGACCCTATGCAAATAATCGACAAAGCCCTCGCTGTTATGGGAGGAGAAGTAGCTGGATAAATACGAAGGGTTAAAATGAAAATGGCGGGCCATCTCCGTTAAACTAAGCGGTTCCGCATAATGCTCATCGATGTAATCAAGCAGCTTCTTCATATTTGCGTTGCCGGCATTCACCGCCTTGTCCGCTATACGCTCCTTCGCCTCGCCGATGAACGCGTTTAGCTTGGCGATCGCATCGTCGGCATAGCGAGAATCCTCAATCGCCTTGAAATAAGCGTATTTGCTTCGATCCAGTTCCTTTACTTCGTAGTCCATATTGCTGAGCAGGACCGTCATATTGAACACCAGATTGCCGAGAAACGCTTTAAATTCATATACATCTGTCGTATAGCAGCCTGCGAGCTCCCGCACATGGTCCTCCACATACTGAAAAGCGGTATCGAACCGCTCGCGTTTGAACTCCTCCGTAAACCGGTTCAGGTTAAAGGCGGAAGGGGCGTGCTGAGGCTCCGGCAGCTCCTGCCTGCTCAGAATCGGCTTGCCGGGAAAATAAAAGGAATAATCGATCAGCTTGAGCAAGTCCTCCCTGTACACGACGCCGAGCTGGGTGAAATCGTTGAACGGCTCGCTGACGACAAGGGGGACTCGGGAGGATTCCGCCGACAATACTTCTGTAAGCTCGCGCGCCAAGCCCGGGATCGCCGCCAGTCCCTGCCGGTCGCAATTGATCAGCACTACCGCTAATTGCCCTTCCGTCGGCAGCATGTGGCTGGCGCCCCCCGGCAGCCGGAGCTGAATCAGCTTGGCGATCCGGCCTTTGACGGTTTGGAATTCTGACCGCCACTGCTCGGCTTGTCCCTTAAAGCTGCCGCCTACCAGACAGAAATAAGGGTTGGGCAAGTTTTGTGCGACGGCTTCGCTCCCCTCCATCACCTCATAGCCGGACATCATCCGCTCCAGCAGCATATCCAGAGACAGCTCGCTTCCGCCTGACGCCTGCCGAGCGTGCAGGTCGGGTATTTTCTCCGCCGTCAATTTGAGCACAGTCAGCAAATGCTGCATATCCAGCTTCGGCTTGAGAATATAATCCGCAACTCCGCTCTGAAAGGTTGATCGCACATAATCGAATTCACCAAAGCTGCTTAATACGATAACCTCGATTTCCGGAAAATGCTGCTTGATCTGCCTCGTCAGCTCCTCCCCGTCCATTACGGGCATGACGATATCCGTCAGAACGATATGGGGACGAAGCTGGCCGATCATCTCCAGCGCCTCCTGCCCATTCGACGCTTCCCCAATGATATGAAAGCCCTCTTGCTCCCAGTTCATAAAATGCTTGATGCCCTGCCTGATCAACACCTCGTCGTCCACAATCAGCACCTTGCAATAGTTTTGCGTCATGCCAGGCCCTCCCCTTATCGCGTCGCTGTAGTCCCTTTAGTATAACGTATTATGCCAAGGTGAAACGCGCTGCGCCTACTTTTATCAGCACATCGCGTTTCATTCCGAGAAATATAGAGAAAGGCAGCATAATGGTATGCTTTCCTATATTTCAAGCATAAAACGGCTGACGCCGTGCTCAGGCGGCAAAGCTCGCGTTCCGCATTTTTTATAGAAGTCGTTCATGCCGTATTGCCGATAAAATTTTCATCCTAGAAAAAAAGAGCCCGTCCCGGCATAATGCCGGGAGCAAGCCCTTCAGCAAGTGTTCTATTGGCCTGGAAGGCATGAACAGCCTAATTATTACTTCAGGAAGCCAAGCAGCATTTCGCGAATGACCTTTGCCGCCACGATTTGCGTTTGCTCGGTCGGATCGTAGGCCGGAGCCACCTCCACCAGGTCGCAGCCGACTACGTTCACGCCGGAACGGGCAATGGCATGAACGGCATCGATCAGCTCCTTGGACGTAATGCCGCCCGCTTCAGCGGTTCCTGTACCCGGAGCCGCCGACGGATCAAGCACATCGATGTCGATTGTCAGGTAAACCGGACGCCCGGCCAGCGACGGAAGCACTTGCTTCAGCGGCTCAAGCACCTCGAACGGATGGAAGTTGATGTTCTCGCGTGCGTACTGCCACTCTTCCCGGGAGCCGGAACGAATGCCGAACTGGTAGATGTTCTGACCGCCCATAAGTCCGGCTGCCTTGCGCAGCGGCGTGGAGTGGGACAAGGGCTCGCCCTCATACGATTCGCGCAGATCGGCGTGAGCGTCGAAGTGGATAATGGCCAGGTCGGGATGCTTTTTGTAAACCTCCTGAAAAATCGGCCACGATACCAGATGCTCGCCGCCAAGACCTACCGGCATTTTATCGTCTGCCAGCACGCCGGCAACAAATTCGCCGATGATGTCGAGGCTTTTGGCTGCATTGCCGAACGGCAGAAGCAGGTCGCCCGCATCGAAATACTCGATATCTTCAAGGCTGCGGTCCAAATACGGGCTGTATTCCTCCAAGCCGATGGATACTTCGCGAATGCGCGGAGGACCAAAGCGGGAGCCCGGGCGGAAGCTGACAGTAAAATCCATAGGCATTCCGTAAATAACCGCTTTTGAAGCTTCATAATTGTCCGAGCTTAGAATAAACACATTGCCGGAATATTTTTGATCCAATTTCATGAGGTGATCCTCTCTTTCTGTAGGTGCGCAGTCCTGGATGACTACTTAATGAGGTCCTCGACAAACTTAGGCAGCATGAACGCTGCTTTATGCAGACGAGGCGAATAATATTTAGTATCCAACTCGGGGATGGCGCTTTCGTCCACCTCAAGCGGGTCATACTTCTTGCTGCCCATCGTGAAGGTCCACAGACCGCTCGGATAGGTCGGAATGTTCGCTCCATAGACGCGCACGATCGGGAATACCTCGCGTACATCTTTGTTCACGCTTTGGATCAGCTCCGCTTTGAACCACGGGTTGTCCGTTTGGGCAACAAAAATGCCGTCATCCTTCAGCGCCTCGAAAATGCCTTGATAGAAGCCTCGCGTAAACAGGTTGGCCGCTGGCCCTACAGGCTCCGTGGAATCCACCATGATGACATCATACGAGCTTTTATGATCGTGAATATGCATAAAACCGTCGTTTACCAGCACCTCGACGCGAGGGTTATCCAGCTCTTTGGCAATCGTCGGCAAATACTTTTTGGAATACTCGATAACTTTTCCGTCAATATCGACCAGAACCGCTTTTTTCACTTTGGGATGTTTCATCACTTCGCGAATAACGCCGCCGTCGCCGCCGCCCACTACAAGCACGTGCTCAGGGTTGGGATGCGTGAACAGGACCGGATGCGCAACCATCTCATGATAAACGAATTCATCCTTCACCGTTGTCATAACCATGCCGTCCAAAACAAGCATCGTTCCAAATTCCTCGGTCTCGATCATATCGAGCTGTTGAAATTCGGTTTGTTCATTGACATACGTTTTGGTAATCTTGGCCGTTATGCCAAAACTCTCGGTCTGTTTCTCCGTATACCACAAATCCATGTCGATATATCCCTTCTTTCATCAGTGGTTCATCCTGTATTATAGTCAAATCGATAAGGTACTACAAGTATTGTGTTTGTATATTTCACGGTGGATTTCATGCAGCCTCACGCTACTCGTCAGATAGCGGAAAACGCCCTCCGCCAAGGGGGATCGAGAATCGGATTACGGTCCCTTGGCCGGGTCTGCTTTGAATGTCCAATCCTCGTCCATACGTCTGCATCAGCCTCCGGTTCGTATTGTACAGTCCGATTCCTTTTCGACCGGCTGCCGGACGATCCATTAGCCGGCTTGCCAGCGCAGGCTCCATGCCAACCCCGTCATCCGCGATCTCGATTCGGACGTCGTCTCCCTCCCGAGCGATGCGGATTCGAACCGCAACCCCTCGTGCAAGGCCCAATACTCCATGCTTGACCGCATTCTCCACTAGCGGTTGAATCGTTAGAGGAGGAAGCATAAGCTCAAGCTCCGCATCTATCTCCTTGACGACCCTCAAACGCTCCTCAAAGCGCGCTTCCTCGATGTAGAGATAGGCGTCGACCAGCTCCAGCTCATGTGACAAGGGAACAAGCTCGCCCGCATTCAAGAAATCAAAGCTAACCCGCAAATAGGACGAAAACGCTTCTCCCACGCTGCGCATTTTGACGGTATCGATGTCGCTAAGCGCCATAATGGAATTGAGCGTGTTAAACAAAAAATGAGGATGAATCTGCGCCTGCAGGTAGGCGGCTTCCATTCGCAATCGTTCGTTAATCGACTGCTTAAGGGAGGTTAGCGACCATACTCTATACCTCAGCTCAAGCGCATCTACGGGCTTCGTCACATAATCGTTGGCTCCTGCCTGAAAGCCGGCATAAATATCCGCCGGGGCGTTGCGAGCGGTAAGCAGAAGAATGGGCAGCTCGGATATCGAGAACCGTTCCCTCACCCTTCTGGAAAGCTCATAGCCCGACATTTTCGGCAGCATGACATCGACTATCATCAAATCCCATTGTTCCCGGGCCAGCAGCTGCAGCGCTTCATCGGCGTTCATGACAAACCGGATATGATACTGTTCAGCATGCAGAATGCTCTCCAGCACCTTCAAGTTCACCATATCGTCGTCCACGGCCAAAATATTCAGCTTGGAGCCATTGTCACCGGCGATGGCCGAAGCCGCTTCTCCGATCGACCACATTGCCTGCAAATCATGCTCCTGAAAATCCGGCAGTTTCCAATGCGCATCGCGCACTGTCGCCTGGTAACCGGAGGCTCTCTCCTGCTCATGCTCCTGCTCGACCGGCCCATGTCGCTGCGAGCTTAGCGGCAGCTTGAAGCTGAATTCGGTGCCCTTGCCAAGCTCGGAACGCACGTTCAGCTCTCCTGCGTGCAGCTCTACTAGCTGCTTGCAGATGCTGAGCCCCAGACCGATGCCTCCTTCCCCACTTATGCCATGAGCGCCTTGCTCATAAG
Source organism: Paenibacillus sp. SY21-1 (assembly GCF_005222705.1). Classification (GTDB taxonomy): domain Bacteria; phylum Bacillota; class Bacilli; order Paenibacillales; family Paenibacillaceae; genus Pristimantibacillus. Next base: position 49,684 of record NZ_STGF01000026.1, read on the forward strand.
CCATAAACACCCTCTGCTGCGTTTCCTCATCCATGCCTGCTCCCGTATCGGCCACTCGTATAACGGCATAGCCGTTCAAGCGCTCCGCTCCAACCGTAACAGAGCCCTCACTAGTGTATTTAAGCGCATTGTGCAGAAGATTAAACAAGATTTGCACCAGCCTTTTCTCATCTGCCCACACTGCGGGAAACGAAGGGGAGATCTCCTTGCGGAGCACAACCCTTTTGCCAGCCGTCATATAGCTTAGCATGTCCATCACGCTTGGAAGGATTGCCTGCATGCGCAGCGACTCTTGCCGCAGCACGATGCGCTTGTCGGATAACCGAACGACATCAAGCAGATCGTCGAGCAAATAAGACATCCTTCGGCTGATCGTTACCAAGAGCTCCATATCCTTATAGCTTTTCTCCTGCAGCTTATCCTGTTCATTCAACAAAATCGTATGCGCAATGTTCATGATGCCATGCAGCGGCGTTCTTAGCTCATGAGAGGTGTTGGCCAAAAACTGGTCCTTCATTTTGTCAGCTTGCTTCAATTGAAGATTCAGCATTTCATTCTCGTCCGTCGAACGAAAATAACGTTTAAACCAGTAGGTCGAGAAGCCGATCATGGCAGCAAGAATATCGATAGGGTAATAGATCGTGTCCACCAGACCTCTGGATACAAAGACTCCCCAGATGACGCTTGAGGCGATGCTTGCGGCAGAGAATAACACAAAAACGGCGTCTCTTTGATTTTTTACGACCATGACGCATACCACGTAAGCAAACCAGATGACGGGAATTAGATAGAATAAGGTGAAAATCTCATATCGCGTCGTCCAATAGACGTAGGAAAGCGGTGCCGCAAGCAAAAATAAACAGTATGCCGCAAGCATACCCCCGTATAGCTGAAAAGCCCTTCTGCCAGAATGATTATTCGAGAAGCTTCGCGCCAACGCCAGCATAAAGTAAGCTAACAGCAAATAAGATAAAAGCTTTATGATTAACGCCCAATGATAAGAAAGAGGCAGCCAAATCAAGAGCAGCCTGTCGTCATCCGAAATAACGGAAATGCCGGTGGTCAGCAGCAACAGGAAAAATAGCAGAAATGTTTTCTGCTTGGGTTGAAAGCAAAACAAAATGATGGCATAGAGAGAATGCAGCAATAAAATGACGAAGGTTATCATTTGAAAGCCGATCGAATACATGCGCTCCGTATCGATTGCCGCATCAGATCCCATACGGATCGATTCTATAATGCCCCCTTTGTAAGGGTGATCATAATTGGCTGCGCGAACCAGCAGCTCGATTTCCGTCACATCCCCCGATGCCTGGTACATAGCCGTGTAGGTCATCACCTGTGGCGTATAGGCTTCCTTTCGCTCACCCGGTATGCCAAAGGGGTTTTCGATTTGCCCGTTAATTTCAATCTGCGAAGAGGCCTCTATCTGCTTGATCCAAAAGCCGTAAACTTGCTTCGGGGCAGGATCGACAAGAATACGGAGACGGTACGTTCCGTAGCCGTATGAATGCTCCGAGGCTGGTGAAAAGGCGCCACGCCAGTCTCCAGGAACCTGGATCAGTCGGGACGCTTCCGATATGGCCTGCTCGTTGTCATAATGGGAAAGAAACACATTCGGGTAAAACTGCCATTCTCCTTTAAGCGGGATAGAGTGGGAATGGGCAAAATCCCACCCACGCATATCAAGAACGCCTTGAGCAGCGCGAGGGTGCTCAGGCGTTTGTTGGATACTGAACCAGAACCAGCGAAGTCCAAGCAGTACGGTTAAAAATAAGGCAAGAAAAGCGGCATGCTTCCATAATGAGCGAATCATTGTTTTTTTCATAACGCGAAACATTCGACACGATTCATAGCAATCCTTCTTTTTTGGGGCAACAGCCGCAGCAGTTTCTCAGCGCCTTTCATCCGAGTTGATCGTGCCGGCGGCTGTTGCCCATTCCTTAATTCGTCAGCTTAGTCCCAACCCCGCACTGGCGTACCCGGCTACCGTATTGACCAATGTCACGCCTGAGGCAGCAGCGGAGAACACAAGCAGCAATCTTGTGCCGGAGGTTACGGGTATGGATAGACCGCTAACTACTCCACTCGAAATCGAGCCAATGGCTAATACCCCTGTCAGTGCCGGCGCCAATACAACCTGCGCACCCGGCACCGCCGTAAAGGAGTTATTTGGCGTAGCGGAGCTGTACAACTGCGCTGTAATCGATATCGTCGTGCCGACAAGGCTCAAGGCTGCCGTTGTGCTGAAATAGGCGGCCAGACTTGTAAGGGTTCCGCTAAACGGCACCGAGAACGAGAAATTTAATAGTGTGCCCGCCGCTCCGGTTAGATCAATAACCGATCCAAGTACGGTTAAGCCCGCAGCAGAGCTGCCAAAGCCAATGAATGCCGGTGTTCCCGCAAGTCCTCCAACAATCGTCGTGAGACTCACAGGCAACCCTGACGCAAACGGGATAACAGCGCCCGCTCCCGTTGCTCCTGTTGCTCCGGTTGCTCCGGCCGTTCCGGTTGCTCCCGCTACCCCAGTCGCACCAGCTGCTCCGGTTGCTCCTGCTGCTCCTGTCGCTCCTGTCGCTCCGGCCGTTCCGGTTGCTCCTGTTACACCTGTCGCTCCCTCTGCTCCTGTTGCTCCTGTCGCTCCGGCTATTCCTGTGGCTCCCGTCGCCCCTGTCGCACCAGTTGCTCCGGTTGCTCCTGCTGCTCCTGTCGCTCCGGCCGTTCCGGTTGCTCCTGTTACACCTGTCGCTCCCTCTGCTCCTGTTGCTCCTGTTGCTCCTGTCGCTCCGGCTATTCCTGTGGCTCCCGTCGCCCCTGTCGCACCAGCTGCTCCTGTCGCTCCGGCCGTTCCGGTTGCTCCTGTTGCACCTGTCGCTCCGGTTGTTCCTGTAGCTCCTGCCGTTCCGGTTGCCCCCGCTATCCCTGTCGCTCCGGCTGATCCCGTCGCACCTTGCACTCCTGTTGCGCCTGTAGCTCCAGCCCCTGCCAGCAGCGTATAATCCGGCGATGTGCCCGGCGTTCCCGTTGGCGGCGCCGTATTTACCATGTAGGTGCTTCCACCGAAGGTGACTACCTGACCCACTGGGTAGGTTGGCGACACTAAGGGATCAAATGCCACTACTCCGTCTAACCCTGCTCCCGTCGCTCCCGTTACACCTGTAGCACCCGCTGTTCCCGTTGGCCCCGTAGCGCCTGTTGCTCCTGCCGACCCGGTTGCCCTATTGCACCTGTTGCCCCCGCTATCCCTGTCGCTCCGGCTGATCCCGTCGCACCTTGCACTCCAGTTGCCCCTGTAGCTCCAGCCCCTGCCAGCAGCGTATAATCCGGCGATGTGCCCGGCGTTCCCGTTGGCGGCGCCGTATTTACCATGTAGGTGCTTCCACCGAAGGTGACTACCTGACCCACTGGATAGGTTGGCGACACTAAGGGATCAAACGCCACTACTCCGTCTAACCCTGCTCCCGTCGCCCCCGTTACACCTGTAGCACCCGCTGTTCCCGTTGGTCCCGTACCGCCTGTTGCTCCTGCCGACCCGGTTGGTCCTATCGCACCTGTTGACCCGGCCGTCCCTGTCACGCCAGCCGATCCCGTCGCACCTTGCGCCCCAGTTGCCCCTGTAGCCCCAGCCGCTGCCAGCAGCGTATAATCCGGCGATGTGCCCGGCGTTCCCGTTGGCGGCGCCGTATTTACCATGTAGGTGCTTCCTGCAGAAGTGACGATCTGACCTTCGGGGTAGGTTGGCGACACGATTGGATTAAATGTCGCCACTCCCTCCAGCCCTATCCCCGTCGCTCCTGTCGGACCTGTCGGTCCGGTAGGTCCCGTTGCGCCGACGCCAGGTCCAGTTGGGCCTGTCGCCCCTACTGGACCGGCGGGGCCGATTGATCCTTGCACGCCTGGATTCCCTTGAATACCCTGAGGCCCAATGCTTCCTGCGACACCTTGCGGCCCGGTCGGGCCGGTTGGACCTATCGGACCTGCCGGACCCTGAGGCCCTGGCGGTCCCGGCGGATTATGATGGCTGCCCATGTTCACCTCTCCTTAAACCCTAATGGAACGGGAAACGTTTTTATTGTGAGCATATGCCCCTTTGTGGTTTGAACATGACAGGATTCCATGTAAAAACTCCATATTTATAAAGTGTACGAGGCCTGTTAGTCCCATGGACCAGCCCGTAACTTGTGTCGAGTATCTTGCTCTGCGGCATCGCACTATGAGACAATCTAGACGTTAAAATGTCTAAGGAGGGTATCATCTTGAGAACCATTAAGCTTGGTACAAGCGCATTGGAAGTGCCCGTAATAGCGGTTGGGTGCATGCGCATTAATTCATTAAACAAATCGGAGGCAGAAACCTTCGTACAGACGGCGCTTGAGCAAGGCGCAAATTTTTTTGAGCATGCGGATATTTATGGCGGAGGAACCTGTGAGGAGATTTTTGCGGATGCGGTACATATGAACGACAGCGTACGCGAAAAGCTCATCTTGCAGTCGAAATGCGGCATTCGCAAGGGGATGTTCGACTTTTCAAAAGAGCATATCCTGAGCTCGGTGGACGGTATTTTGCAGAGGCTGCGGACAGACTACCTGGATGTTCTGTTGCTGCACCGGCCGGATACGCTAGTGGAGCCGGAGGAAGTGGCCGAAGCGTTCGATCTGCTCCAAAGCTCAGGCAAAGTCCGGCACTTCGGAGTGTCGAACCAGAACCCGATGCAGATTCAGCTTTTGCAAAAGCATGTGAAACAACCGCTCGTAGCCAACCAGCTTCAGCTTAGCATCACGAACACGACCATGATGGACAGCGGATTTAACGTCAATATGGAAAATGAAGCCGCGGTTAACCGGGATGGCAGCATCCTCGATTTTTGCCGGTTGCATGATATTACGATTCAGCCGTGGTCGCCTTTCCAATATGGATTTTTCGAGGGCGTATTTCTGGATAATGAAAAGTTCCCGGAGCTTAATGCGCAGATCGATAAAGTGGCGGCAACGTACGGCGTAAGCAACACGACCATCGCCATCGCCTGGCTGCTCCGTCACCCTGCCAACATGCAGCCGGTCATCGGCACGATGAACCTGCAACGTCTGATCGATTGCTGCAAAGCGAGCGACATTCGTCTTACGCGCGAAGAGTGGTATGCCATTTACCGCGCAGCAGGCAACATTTTGCCCTAAACACGCCTATACTCTCTAACAGACGTCTATAGACCGCATACTTAGCGCTTGCTGGACGAATCTTGTTCAAGATACAAAAAGCGAGGGCCTCGAACTATGAAAACAGCAATGCAAACAAGCGAAAAGAAGATCGCTTAGTCTCTTTTTAAGGTTCATCACCAATCGTGGCAATCCGATGGCGGACTCGCTTGTGACATGAAGGCGTGCTCGGATACGGCCAAGCCCTTAACGGCCTTGCCTTTCCGAGTTTGCCTTGCATGGCGTTGGATGCCGATGCAGCTTGCTCCGTTAAATCGTTCTGTTTCTGCTAAACAGCTGATGGCCAACCGACCGTCGCCCAATTAGAGCAAAGCCGTTCGCCTTACAGAAACGCAAGTGGTTGCGGGAAAAGCAAAACTGGCCGGCTAACTCTCTATTTAACGAGACGCAATTGATTCCTATCGATTTTCCACGTAGAAAGCTGACCTTGAGTAACTTCTGCTTGAAACGTATGGCTTAGGGTATCATACATGACTATATTAGCATTCATAATTTCGTTTAGATTTGCGCTCAACAGCGAATTGTTCTCCATTTTGAAGACGGTTGTTTCTGCCGCTGTGCCTACGGTAGCCACTATTTCCTTCAATCCGTCTTGATCCAGATCCGCTTCAATGGTATTTGCCTCGATGTGCAAAAGGGTAGGCGGGGATGTGGTTAGTGACACATAATCCGATATCGGGGAGTTTGATCCAACTGAACCCGTCACCTTGATATAGGTTTGACCGAAGGCTTCAATTGCAGTTATGGAATAGTCGCCGGCTCCTTCATATCCAATCTGTCCGATTTCATAGCTTCCTTCCTTAGTTTGGAGAGCGGCATACCACATTTGTTCAACGTCTTTCTTTTCATAGACCACTATCGTGGCTTCCTCCAGCTTTTGACTTTCCAATTGTATAAATGTTTCTATATCATTAATTTCGGTTAGCGGCGCAGCTATGGCAGTAGGCGTATAGCTCACTTCATATGCTTTGTTTTCGGATATCGAAGTTGTAGTGGCAAGTTGTTCCGTCGAACTTGCACGCTCCGTTGTTGAAGGGAAAGAAGCTGGCTCTGAAGCAGGAGTACTGCATCCTGTCAAAATACCTAACACAACAAATGTCACTGCTGCTTTTTTCATAAAATCCGGCTCCTTCAAAAGTTTTGCTTTTAACCTGTTCGACAATCGGTTAATAAATCCTCGTTATAACTGGCTTTTACTATCCATGCAGTCCGCCGTCTTCCTCTCCCAAGCACGCAAACGCCTACAGTCTCCAAGCGCAAAAAAAGACCGGGACTTACGCATGCAGCGTTCGTCCCGGTCTTGTCCAATTCTAAGCATAAATGAAGAAGCACGCTTATCATCGTCTTTTACATTTCAGCGCTGCACAAGCTCTGCCGCCAGAAGACGTCAGGAGCCGATTTCGCTTGTCCAACAAAATTAAGCTTTGTTCGAGGAACCGAATTCGCGCATTTTGCCTTGAACTGTAGCTTTGATTGCATCGCGGCCTGGAGCAAGGAATTTACGCGGATCGTATACTTCGGAATCCTTAGTCAGGATTTCGCGAGCAACTTTTGTAAATGCGATTTGGTTCTCCGTGTTAACATTGATTTTGGCTGTACCAAGCGAGATCGAACGTTTGATGTGCTCGGTAGGGATGCCTGTACCGCCGTGAAGAACCAATGGCAGCTTGATTGTCTGGCAAATTTCTTCCATTTCTTTAAAGCCCAGGTTCGGCTCGCCTTTGTAAGGGCCGTGTACGGAACCAAGAGCAGGCGCCAGACAGTCGATGCCTGTACGTTCTACAAGCTCTTTGCACTCTTGCGGATCAGCGTAGATTACGCCGTCAGCGATAACGTCATCCTCTTGACCGCCGACTGTTCCAAGCTCAGCTTCAACGGAAACGCCGCGCTCATGCGCGTAAGCAACAACCTCGGAAGTCGTTTTAACGTTCTCCTCAAACGGGGAGTGGGAAGCGTCGATCATTACGGAAGTGAAGCCAGCGTCGATCGCAGCTTTACATTTCTCAAAGCTGGAACCGTGGTCCAGATGGATAGCTACAGGAACTGTAATTTTCATTTCTTCGATCAGGGATTTAACGATTGAAGTTACAACCGTGAAACCTCCCATGTAACGTGCAGCACCTTCGGAAACGCCAAGAATAACCGGCGACTGCTCTTCTTGAGCGGCAGCAAGAATCGCTTGCGTCCATTCCAGGTTGTTAATGTTGAATTGACCAACTGCGTAACCTTCCTGCAAACCTTTGATCAGCATTTCTTTCATTGAAACCAAAGCCATGTTGAATCCTCCTCTTGAATAATTGCAGTGTACTGACTTGATCTTTCAATCATACCCAATTCGCCTGCAGATTAATATGCGTCCGCATTCTGCAGCTTTACAGGCACCAAGCGCAACGGCTAAAGCCGTCCCTTTGGCGGCATAAGCTAACGTTTCGCGTAGAAATATAAGACATGTATAAGCGCAAAACTTATAAATTCCTATATTTGAACGGAATGGGCTGTTCCTCGTTCACGTTCTACTTGTCAGACTACATGTTATCACAAATTTTGCTGTAAGACTACCTGTTGCAGCGCCCTCCAAGGGCTATGAAATCGTGAGAACGCTTCATTTCCTTAAATGGATGGCAATCAGCTTCAGCTGCGTCATTTCCTCGACGGCGTAAGCGACTCCCTCTGTTCCCTTGCCGCTGTCCTTGACGCCGCCATAAGGCATTTGATCGGTCCTGAAGGTCGGGATGTCGTTAATGACGACGCCTCCGGCCTCCAATTCAAGCGCAGCCGCCATAGCATGATGAATATTCGCCGTATAGATGCCCGCCTGCAATCCGTACCGGGACTCATTGATCGCCCGTACAGCTTCCTCCAGCTCATCGAACGGCATAATGACCGCCACAGGTCCAAAAATCTCCTCTGACCAAACCTTGGCGGAGCGAGGTACGTCGGTCAAAACCGTTGCCGCGAATATATGGTTCCCTTCTCCCTCCACCATGCGCCCGCCGGCAACGACGGAGGCGCCCGATGCCGCCGCTTCCTCGACCCAGGCCGCGACTCTATGCGCTGCCTTCTCGGAAATAAGCGAGGTCAGCTCGGTCTTGTCATCCAGCGGAGCGCCCACGGAAAGCTGCTTGGCGGCTTGAGCGAAGCGCGCTGCAAAATCCTCGTAGAGCGAGCGATGCACGAGAATCCGCTGCAACGAAATACAGACTTGCCCGTTGTAGGCATAAGCCCCTGCAACGCATCGGGCAAGAATGTCATCTATATTCGTTCCTTCATCAATAATGAGCGCGCTGTTGGAGCCAAGCTCCAGCGTCGTCCGCCGCAAGCCTGCATGCCGCTGGATCAGTTCGCCTACCGCATGGCTTCCGGTGAAGCTTACCTTTTTGACAAGCGGGTGTGAGCTGAGCTTTTCCCCCAGCTCCGCTCCTTTTCCCGTCACAATAGCAAGGACGCCGGCAGGCAAGCCCGCTTCTGCGAACAGCTCCGCCAGCACCAGCGCGCTAATCGGCGTCTGCTCCGCAGGCTTTACAACGACGGCATTGCCTGCGGCAAGCGCCGGACCAACCTTGTGCGCAACAAGATTGAACGGAAAGTTGAACGGGGTAATGGCCGTTACCACGCCGATCGGAGTGCGCACCGTGAATCCGATTTTTCCTTGGCCGCCCTCTGCCGCGTCCATCGCTACCTGCTCTCCGGTAATATTCTTCGCCGCTTCCGCGGAAAAACGGTACGTTTCCACCGTGCGGGCGATTTCCGCCCGGGCCGCCGTCATCGGCTTTGCCGCTTCGCGTGCAATGATTCCCGCCAATTCCTCCCGTCTCGCTTCAATCGCCTCCGCCACGCGGAACAGAATGCGGCTGCGCTGCGACGCAGGCATCCGTTTATAGCTTTCGTACGCAGCATGCGCTTCTACGATCGCCTCCTCCGCCTCCGCGGGCGTCGCCTGCGCGATCAACGCAAGCTCCTCGCCGTTATACGGCGCATACAGCATTTCATATTGCTCCGCCTGTCTCCATTTGCCGCCAATCCATAAGTCGTAGCGTTTGAGCATCTTTATCGCTCCTCTCTGAGCTTTTGCCAATTTCCTGTTTCAGCCTTGCAGGCTACCCTTCTCATACAAGAATACATGCAATCGCCCCTCGCGCAAAATAACGGCAATAGCTCGCATGTACGGCGAGAATAATATCTTCCTCCTTTTTCCATACTAAAGAAAAAGAAAGACTGCGCAGAAGGGAGCCCGCTCCATGAAAAAAAACGCAACCCGGCAGGGCAAGCCTCGCCGCCGCCCTGTCTTCCCTGCGATAACCGAAAAATATATGCGGCCCGTGCTGCGTCTCAAGCAGGGATTGCGCTTGGCCGCTGCCGCAGTTGTGCTGCTGGTGCTGACCGCCATCGGTACGCTTGTTTATTTGGGCACCCATGCTCTTCCTGTAACGATGATCAGCCAAACCTCGCAGATGCTCGACTTGAACGGGAACGTAATCGACACCTTTCATGCCGGCGAGAACAGGCGCTCTGTTCCGCTTGAGGAGATTTCGCACCATGTCGTCAACGCTACGCTCGCAATAGAGGATCGGCGCTTCTACGATCACCGCGGCTTTGATCTAAAAGGAGTCGCGCGCGCTGTAGTCGTAAACGTCGGGAGCATGTCCGCCAGACAAGGGGCAAGCACGCTTACCCAGCAGCTGGCCCGCAACCTGTATTTGACCCATGAGCGAACCTGGCAGCGCAAAATGAAAGAAGCCATGTATACGGTGCAGCTTGAAATGAAATATACGAAAGACGAAATTCTGGGCATGTATTTGAACCAGATTTATTATGGCCACGGCTCCTACGGCATTGAAGCGGCCTCCATGATGTATTTTGACAAACACGCGTCCGAGCTGACCTTGGCCGAAAGCGCCATGCTGGCCGGCATTCCGAAAGGGCCCAAATATTATTCGCCCTATCTGAATATGAAGAACGCCAAGGATCGGCAATTAACGATTTTGCAAGCCATGGTAGAAGGCGGCTCCATTACCGCCGAGCAAGCCGAGGATGCCTACCGGGAGCTGTTGCCGTTCCAGAAGCTCGGCTCGGGCGAGCATGAGGGCTTTGCTCCTTATTTCCGCGATTACGTAAGGCAGGTTGCCGTGGAGCGGCTCGGCATTCAACCGCAGCTGCTGAACGAAGGCGGACTTACGATTTATACGACGCTAGATCCGACAGCGCAAGCCGCCGCAGAGGAGGTCGTCAAGGAGTCGATGCCTGCAAGCTCCGGGCAGCAGGCCGCGCTCATTTCCATTGATCCGCGTACCGGCTACATTAAGGCGATGGTCGGAGGCACCGATTACAAAACCAACCAGTACAATCGCGTCTTCGCCAAAACAAGGCAGCCCGGCTCCTCCTTCAAGCCGTTCGTCTATTTAACGGCGCTTCAGAGCGGCTATATGACGCCGGTCACACGCTTCAAGAGCGAGCCGACCGTTTTCACCTACGATGAAGGACGCCAAACGTACGAGCCGCGCAATTATGGCGATAAATATGCAGGCGATTACATCGATATGCGACGCGCGCTCGCAAGCTCGGACAATATTTACGCGGTGAACACGATTATGACCGTAGGGGCGGAGAAAGTCATTGAAACGGCGCGCAGCCTCGGCATTGACAGCCCGATGAGGCCGTTGCCCTCGCTGGCCCTCGGCACGTATCCCGTCAGTCCCTTTGAAATGGCTTCCGCCTTCTCCGCCTTCGCGAACGAAGGCGTACGAATGGAGCCTACCGCCATTGTGAAGATTGAAGACCGCAACGGACGGGTATTATATGAAGAGAAGCCGAAGGCGATACAGGCACTCACCGCTCCGCAAGCATACGTGCTGACGAGCCTAATGGAGAGCGTGTTCGATGAAGGCGGAACCGCCCATCGCGTCGCCTCTGCGCTTCGCAGGCCCGTTGCCGGGAAGACGGGTACAACGGCTACGGACGCTTGGCTCGTCGGCTACACGCCCGAGCTGGCAACCGCCGTATGGGTCGGCTACGACAAGGACCGCAAGCTCACGGTGGCGGAGGCGTACCGGGCTGCGCCGATATTCGCCAAATTCACGGAGCAGGCTCTTGCCTCTATCCCGCCCAAGGCTTTCCCGATTCCGGAAGGCGTCGTCGAAGCGTATATCGAGCCGTCCAGCGGCAAGCTTGCCGCCGACACCTGTCCAAGCAGAAGGCTTGAAACCTTCCTCGCCGGCACGCTGCCTAATGAGGTTTGCGGCGAAGCCGCTGCTCCCGTTGACCGTGAGGACAAGACCGAGCGGCCTGACGAGCATAGACAACGATCCTGGTGGTCGGATTTTAAGCGTTGGTGGACGGAATAACCGGCCTTTGCTTTTACCGAGGCCTGCGCACATTTTTGTCGGAAATATGATCAAAAAGTGAATTTTCTTTGAACAAACGCATAAACTTGTGGTATACTGTGTGTAAGAAAACACTTACAAATGATCGGAGTGTTGATTATGACAACTAAAACCGCCACAATCAGCCAGGCTACGCCTGTTAAATCAGATGTTTCCCGCCTAGTCAAGGCGACAACTGCAATTGCTTGGGTCATCCTTGCAATCGGATTTACAATGTGTCTGCTTAATATCAACCATTTCAGCGACAAAAACGTAGGGCTGATGGTCGGACTCGGCTTTATGGTCGGCAGCGTTCACATTTACGTCATCGGTACAGCAATCGGTTTGGTTCATGCCCGCCGTAATCAGGAGCGCAACTCATCGCCTGGCGACAGTCATTAATGAGTGAATGAACGGGAATACAACAAATAACGTATAAGCGACAGAGCTTATACGTTATTTTTGTTATGGCCGCTATTTTTCCATCTCGGCTCTGATCTTGTCCAACAGAGCTTTTGCGGTATCCTTTCCGTCTACATTAATGCGCGGGAGCTTGGCGGGATTGGAGCTCTTTTGAATAATTCCGGGAGTAACGGTATACATGAGGGAGTAGCGCGCCGCTGTCGCCCGGTTGATCACGGTGCTGTTGTAGCTTCCGAATGGATACGAGAGCGCGAACACCTTATTGCCGACATGCTGCTCGATCAGCGACCTGGATTTTCTTAAATCGTCATAGATCCGCTTCTCGTAAGCGAATTTGTTCTCGGGCTTTCCATTAATCTGCAGCGCATAGGTAAGCGCCGGCTTGGCGCCCCATTGGGTCTTCCCGTAGTAATGCAGATTATCCGTGTGGCTTTGGATGTCGATAAAGCCGGATTGGTACATTTCAGAAGCTTGCTCCCAAGAGAAATGCGGTATGGCTCCAAGGGTTTGGCCCCGATAGGAGGTGACGGCAAACAGACTGGCGTAGACGCGCTCCTGAAGCAGAACGGGGTAAGCCAGATCAAAGCTGCTTTCATAACCGTCGTCAATGGTAATGAGCACCGATTTCTCGGGCAGCTTCACCCGTTGATCTCCTTTCAGAAAGGCCAGCAAATCCTGCTGCCGGATCGCTGCGAAGCCTGCCGCCTTCAACGCTCGGAGCTGGCTGCGGAATTCGTCGCGGTGTACAACAACGCTGCTTGTCTTGCTCTTGTCCGTCGTAAAATGGTGATACATAAGCGCCACAATCGTCGGAGTTGAGCTAAGCTTGGGCTGATAGGACCCGAGCGCGTCATGCCGGAAGCCTAGCAACTTGCCTGAAGCGTCAAAGAACACAAGCATATAATAGAAGCTCGCCGGTGAATCGCCGCTTAATAGAGTGCTTCCGTTTGGGACAAGCTTATAGTTATACCAGCTTTTTCGCGAATCGGCGTCGTCTCCTGTCCCCATCGCCTTGAGCTTGTATTTCAACAGAAACAACGATTGATTCGTCGTGCCGCCGCGCAGTTGGTCGACTGCCTTTACATACAGCTCGCGGTTGTCAAAGGAACGGAGTGCGACCGAGGCATATTTGGACAAGGAGGCATCCAGGGCGCCGCGCTCGATGACTACATCGATCTCGCCATAGGCCGGCCTGAATATATCGATTCCGTCGCTACCGGCAGACACTCGCCCGCCAGGAAGCGCGATGACCCACAATAGAGAAGCTATAATAGCAGTCAACAGGTAGTTGTGTCGATGCATGATGACCCCCAAATGTTAGACAAAACGTTTAATCGGGTAAATACCATAAACTGTATCTGAACCCAAACGCCATAGGCCGATTATAGTGAAACGACTTCCTCTTTGTCTCTCTCTTACTAAACTTTTCAATGCGTTAGACGCTTTCCATGCTGGAAAAGTTTCGCTTATGGCAAAGCGGTGAACGTTTTGTTGCAAAATAAAGAAGAATTATTGACGTAATTGTTAAAGCCGCAGATATTGCGGAGCCGACCTGCTATTGTAGTCGTAAGCAGTAATTTCGAGGAGTTGAACCGATTGATGAGACCGTTTATTCGTATGCTCACCCCCGTGCTTTTTTTGCTAATGGCTCTAACGCTATCCGGTTGCACCGAGAGCATGATCGTCCTTGATCCGAAGGGACCGATCGGAGAGTCTCAGAAAGACCTCATCTACATCTCCACCATTTTGTGCGCAGTGGTCATCGTGCCCGTGCTTATTCTGACGGCGTTCATCGTATGGCGCTACCGCGACAAAAAAGGAAGCAAAGCCGCCTACCAGCCTAACTGGGAGCACAGCACAAAGCTGGAAGTGACTTGGTGGAGCATACCGATTGTAATCATTCTTGCCCTGGCGATCGTAACCGTCAAATATACGTATGAGCTTGAGCCATCCAAGGCGCTGGCCTCGGACAAGAAGCCGATTACGATACAGGTTACGTCGATGGATTGGAAATGGCTGTTCACCTACCCTGAAGAAGGGATTGCAACGGTCAACTATATTAAGTTTCCTGAGGATACGCCGATTCGCTTCCAGCTGACTTCGGACACGGCTATGAACTCCTTCTGGATTCCGCAGCTCGGCGGCCAGCTCTACTCCATGTCGGGAATGGCGATGACGCTTCACCTGCAAGCGGATGAGCCAGGCAGCTACTACGGCTCGGGCGCAAACTTCAATGGCAAGGATTTTGCCAAAATGACATTTACAGCGGATGCGACGAGCGACGAGGATTACCTCGCATGGGTCGCAGAAGTGAAGCAGACTTCACCTGCGCTGACAAACGAAGGGTACGATCAGCTGACGGAGCCTGGTCCTTCCGATGTCCAGCAGTTTTCCAGCTTCCCGGAAGGGCTGTTTGAGCGGATTGTAAGGCAATATATCAATGGCGAAGGCGGCCCGCACGCGAACCACGGCAGCCATTCGTCGAACGCGGAAAACGGCGAATCGACAGATTCGGAAGCAACGGAGCACGACATGGATCACGAAGCTATGAACGATGAAGCGGCCAACGCCGGATCGTCAAACAGCGGAGAACACTCTTCGCACGCCGGCCATTAAACCGCTTTGGAGCTGCGGGTCCCGGAGGAATCCGGCTCGCGGCCATAGGCTTCACATTTAATTAGGAGGTCCCTACATGCTGGACAAAATTAAAGACTTCGCGTCCGAGTTCTTCGTTACCGGCGACCCGCTTATTCTGGGGGCTCAGGTTTCCATCGCACTGTCGCTAGTGGCGATTATTTTTACGCTTACGTATTTCAAAAAGTGGAGATGGCTGTGGACCGAGTGGCTGACAAGCGTCGACCATAAGAAAATCGGGATTATGTATATTATCGCATCCATTCTGATGCTGTTCCGCGGCGGCGTCGATGCGCTGCTTATGCGGATGCAGCTTGCTGCCCCGCAGCTCGAATTTCTAAATGCCGAGCACTATAACGCAATTTTCACGACGCATGGCGTCATCATGATCCTGTTCATGGCCATGCCGCTTATGTTCGGTTTGTTCAATATCGTCGTGCCGCTGCAGATTGGCGCCCGCGACGTAGCGTATCCGTTCCTGAACTCGCTCAGCTTCTGGATGTTTTTCTTCGGGGCGATGCTGTTCAACGTTTCGTTCATTATCGGCGGCTCTCCTGACGCCGGCTGGCTCGCATACCCGCCGCTATCGGAGCTGTCCGGAAGCCCTGGCCTTGGCCAAGACTTCTACATTTGGGGTATTCAAATTTCCGGTATCGGCTCTCTCGCAACCGGCATTAACTTTGTCGTAACGATACTGAAAATGCGCGCTCCTGGCATGAAGCTGATGAAAATGCCGATGTTCTCCTGGTCGGTGCTTTCATCCTGTGTAACGATTATGTTTGCTTTCCCTATTCTGACGGTTACCCTGTTCCTGCTGTTCCTTGACCGTTACCTCGGCGCGCACTTCTTCACGCTTGACGGCGGCGGCAATCCGATGATGTACATCAACCTCATCTGGATGTGGGGACACCCTGAAGTATATATCGTGGTATTGCCTGCGTTCGGTATTTTCTCCGAGGTCGTTGCGACCTTCTCGAAGAAAAAACTGTTTGGCTACAAATCCATGGTTTTTGCGCTTATGTCGATCAGCTTCTTCTCCTTCTTTACCTGGGCGCATCACTTCTTCACGATGGGCTCCGGCGCGAACGTCAATGCGTTCTTCGCCGTAACGACGATGCTGATTGCGATCCCGACAGGGGTCAAGGTATTCAACTGGCTGTTCACCATGTATCGTGGGCGTCTCAGCTTCCCTACGCCGATGATGTGGACCATCGCGTTTATTCCATGCTTCGTTATCGGGGGCATGACCGGCGTACTGTTGTCCGTAGCGCCTGCCGACTTCCAATTCCATAACAGCTACTTCCTGATCGCGCATTTCCATCAGGTGCTGATTGGCGGCGTCGTGTTCGGTTATTTCGCAGGTCTTTACTACTGGTGGCCAAAAATGTTCGGATTCCGTCTGCATGAGGGTCTGGGCAAATGGGCATTCTGGTTCTGGAATATCGGCTTCTACGTCTGCTTCATGCCGCAATACGTGCTTGGTCTTGACGGTATGACGCGTCGTGTGAACGAATACGATTTTGACATGGGCTGGCAGCCGCTGAACGTCGTTTCGACCGTCGGCGCCTTCCTGATGGGTCTCGCATTTATTTTCCAAGTGTGGCAAATCGCACACAGCATCAAGTTCTACAAAAAAGAAAAAGACGGCGATGCTTGGGATGGCCGTACGCTGGAATGGTCGATTCCGTCGCCTGCTCCGCTGTACAACTTTGCCCGCTTGCCACAGGTTACGGATCAGGACGACTGGTGGGAAGAGAAGCAGCGAATTGCCGCAGGCAAGCCTGCCAAACCGCTCGTACCGCTTGAACCGATCCATATGCCTAAAAACTCCGGTATTCCGTTTATTATGTCGGTGTGCTGGTTCGTAATGGGCTTTGGCTTCGTATGGGATTGGAAATGGATGATTATCCCTGGCTTCATCGGCATCGTCGCTTGTATGCTTGCCCGTTCCTTCTCCTACAATACCGACTACTATATTCCGGTTGACGAGATCGAACGTACGGAAGCCGCATTAAGGGGGGCAAAATAATGGCACACGCAACACCCGCTTCAGCCGGAGCCCATGGGCACCATGATGAGCATCATGAGCATGAACATGAGTCGATGAAGACGTTTGGCTTCTGGCTGTTCCTGATTACCGACGTTATTTTGTTCGGCACCCTGTTCGCTACCTTTGTCGTGCTCCGCCTGAACACGGACGGCGGACCCACAGGCGCTGAATTGATTGAGCTTAACGGCATTATCTTGTCCACGTTCATCCTGCTTACGAGCAGCTTCACGAGTGGAGTCGCCGTCCTGCAGATGCACAAGGGCAATAAAAACGGGCTTATTCTCTGGCTTGCGATTACAGCGCTGCTGGGCGCATCGTTTATTTATCTCGAAGTGACCGAGTTTATCCACCTTGTTCACGAGGGAGCCAATATCGGCACAAGCGCTTATTGGTCGGCCTTCTTTACGCTGGTAGGCACGCACGGCTTGCACGTCTCCGTTGGTCTGGTCTGGATGGTCGGACTAATGATTCAACTGAAACGCCGCGGCATAACGCCTGTCACGCAGCGCAAAGTGAACATTATCAGCTTGTACTGGCACTTTCTCGACGTTGTATGGATTTTCGTATTCACGATCGTTTACCTGATGGGGGTGATGTAGGGTGGCACAGCACAATTCACATTCGAACGGCTCGGGGCACGGACATGATGAACATGCCGCGCACGGCTCGATGCGGTCCTACGTAATCGGCTTCCTCTTGTCGATCATTCTTACGATTATTCCGCTTGTTATCGTCATGAACGATATGCTGAGCAAATCGGCAACAGTTGCCGTGATCCTGATAATGGCCGTGTTCCAGTTTGTTGTCCAACTCCTCTTCTTCATGCATCTGCGCGAGGAGAAGAAGCCTCGTTACAATTTGATGGCGCTGATCTTCGGCCTCGTCATTATGGTGACGATCGTGGCCGGCTCCATCTGGATTATGACCTATAACGCGGTTGCAACCTAGATTTCCGAAGCTGTAGCATTTAGATAAAACGCAAACGGCTTTGCAGTCCATTGGGCGGCAAAGCCAACGCTTCGCGTTGAGGTATATTTAAAAAAGCGATTGCTTGCATCCTTTCAAGGACGCGAGCAATCGCTTTTTTCATTTCAAGACTTGGGACGACTAAGGTTGTCAGGGCTGACGCTCCACTTCCACCCCTGCCGGCACAAGCAGCGTAAGCTGGGGAGAAACCGTATCCGCAACCAGGCCTCCGTCCTTGCGTTCAATCTTGCCGATCATCACATACATTGTCGAACCTACCGTTTTTGTTTCCAGGAGCTTGGTATCGAGCCGCTTCATTTCGTCAGCCGACCAGTAGATGACTTGTCCGAACAGATGCACCTCGCGCTTTTCGGATTCATCGACGGTAACGTTGGTCAACGACTGGACAACGATTTTATCGACGGCGGCCGGCACTTTGACCGATCTTGCATCAACGAACAGGGAACGCTCAGTCATGTGAAGCTGTCGCTGCAATTCATCGAACAGCCCTGTAGACATCAGCAGCGCAAGCGCCAGACTGGCAGTTCCGACCACGCCTACAAAAAACACGCTAATCCAATCATAACGCACAACAATCCTTGCGCTGCCGGAAAATTTCAGGTAAAGCAGCAATTCCGCTCCAAGCAAAATAAAGACGATCGGCGCCACCCACAGCAGAACCTGATAAGCCTCCAGGTTCTGCCACAGGGAGACCGCAAGGGCTGTGCCGATCATGACCAGCGTTACACCCATGGATAAGGAGCCTACGCGCCAAGAGCGCAGGCCGGACGATTGAAGCGGAGCTTGATTGTCCGCCAACGATTCATTCATCTGTATCATCCCCTCCCCCCTTCATTCGGTTTGTGCAGCTGAGGCATATCCTGCCGTTTGGATATTGGGGGCTTGCTGCCAAACACCAAACGCAAACCAAGCACAATGAGTAAAAAAGAAATGACCACCGTTGGCAGTACGTACACGACACGCATATAGGCCTGGAAGATCATTGAGGTGAAATATTCCCTTACAAAGTCAGCAGCGACCCGATTGAGAATATAATAGATACCCAAAATGATTAAACCAAATCCGAACCATTTCTGATAAGGAACGAACTGCTCCAGCAGCGGCTCATCCCGCATCTCGTTGCGCTCGTAGCGCGCCGCTTGCGAAAGGGCGTCAAAAAATGCAAAGCACCAATAGATCGGCAGCAGAAAAAAGAACAGGGACAGCCGCAAATTATCCATAATGTAGATCGCGAGCAAAAAGCCCGCCATTAATTGCAAGCCCCTCTTTTGCAGGCCAAGATACAAATGCCCGGCCCCCGGAAAAATCGATAACGCGATAGCCAGCACCTTTTTTTTGCCCCCTGCGCTTAGATGCTCCTCCAAATCCTCGAACAACGGGCGATCTGTCAGCGGCAAGCCGGCATGCTTCGCATGAACCTGGGATATCGCATCGAACACGCTATGAATCCACAGCACAGGAAGCACCAGAAGGAAAATGAGCAGCGAGGGCGTATTCAGCGTAATGCTTAGAAATAAAATAACCGCAAACAGGCCGACGCAAGAAATCAGGTAAGTGATGCCCCGCTGCATGAGTCCAAGCGACATATGGCCAAGTCCCGGAATCAGGGATAGCAGAGTGACACGCGTCTTCTCCTGCTGCTTCTCCCATGCCATCGGAGTTGCGCGATCTGCGCCGTCGCCTTGTCCCGGATAAGGGGGAGGGACGTTAGCAGCGCCGGATTTCAGCCCCTTGCCGGATATTAAGCTGATCACCATATCCAGCATATTGATTCCCCATGCCAGAACGGCTATGAATGCCAGCATAAACATCAGGCCCTCTTCAACCCGGGAATTGCTTATCAGCAGCAAGAACAGCAAAGCGAGCGGTCCAAAAAAAGCTCCCGCATACAGCACTGCGCGCACAGGCCGCCCTAAATATCCATGCCCGACCCCGGGAATCAGCGACAAAAAGAAGGCGGCAAGCGGACTTTTATTCATAATCGATTCCTTCCTTTCACTTGTAACTTCATCATTATTTATACCTTAACGACTGCAAGCCATCCAACCACGAGCTGGTTTGTTCAACCATACGCTCCGACCATGACGGGGATGTCCACTCTCTTTCAGTGGCCGAGTCGAAAGGCTCGAGCGGCTGCAGCTCATGCTCGGAACGAGCCACCTTCTCATCATGGGCAGCCAGCCTTTGTGACAGCGCCGAGAAGCTTCCTGAGCCAAGCAATAAAAGCGTGATCGAAGCGGCGATGACGTATTGAGCGGCCGGATGCTGCAGCAAATGCCTGCGTCGGCGCATGGCTGAGGAGGTATTTATCCGCTCGGCAACGAGCCGCTGCGAATGAACAGACTGCTGTTGTCCCTCCCTGTGCAGAGCCGCGATTACTCTGTCCTCCAGAGCGCTCATATCGGGCTGCTGAGCATGAAGGAGGCACGGCTCTTCTTGGTCGGTCAGTTGATCTTCTAGCTGCTGCATAAAGAGCGACAGACAGCTCTCGCAGCTCGCCAGTTGCCTGTCTACCCGTTCCCGCTCCGCTTCAGACAGCTCATTACGAATATAGCCGGTCATAATCGGAGCAGATATATGGCTGTCCGGCTTGCACTCATAAGCGTTCTCCGCCGTTTCTCTGTACTCGCTCATTCAAAATCCTCCTTCCGCCAATGACGCTTCATCCAGTTGCGCGCCCGATACAGTCGCGATTCCACGCTTTTCAGCTCCAATCCGGTCTCCTCGGCTATCTGCTCGTACGATTTATCCTTCATATAATAGGCATTGACGACTTCGCGGTAATTGCCGGGCAGAAGCTCGATCTGCTCTCGCACGCGTTCGAGCCGTTCTTGCCGGAGCGCTACCTGCTCCGCCGCCGGGGCGGCCGCATCCATTCCCAAGCTCCGCTCGGCATAGTCCTCATCGGAGGCCCCGGTCAGCTCAACAGGCCTGCGCGCCCGGCTCCTCTTGAAATCAATGGCACGGTTGACTGCGATACGGGTCATCCACGTCTTAAGCCCTTCCAAACGGCATTCCGGAAGGGAACGATAAATAAGCAGCAGAACCTCCTGCGTCACATCCTCCGCATCATGCGGCGAATGCAGAACGGCATAGACCGTTTTATAGATATAGGAACCATAGGCTTGCACGAACGGTCGATAGTGCTCGGGCCCTCCGCTCTGTACCGCCTTGATCCAGTCCTCGTTCTGAATATCGCTCCCCTCCTTCCCGTACCATTAGACGTCAGCCCGCCGCTCTACCCCTGCACTCAGATCAAAAAAGTTTTTAGCAAAAAAAAAGGAGCAGACAACCGGCCCCCCTCGTGCACGCAGAAACGGCAAAAGCCCTACCGCTCACAAATTCAGATTTGCGAACGATAGGGTATGCTAAATAGGTTCAGGCAGCAGCTGACCGGTTTCGCAGAACAGCTCCGGGGTCTGCGCAACAAAATAGACCGTGCCCATGCTTCCCCTCATATTGCAGAATCTCTAGGCGTTCAAAGCCTGTTTCAGCTCATCCGGAGAACGATCCCACCATTGCGGATTATGCTCGATGAGCAGCTTTTGGAGCGCCGCCTTCTCCACATCGCCAAGCTCTCCCAGAATATATCTGCGCTTGATGGCATAATCAAGCTTGTTTACATGATCCGCGAGAATTTTCCAGCCTCGGCGCGCTTCTGTATCAATGAGCATTTCGCACGCTGTTGCCCCTGCATAAAAAGCGCCCTCCTCCTTGCGGTCGACGGCTACCCATACGATCCAGCATTGGCGGCCGTTCGGCGTATCTTCCTTGTTCGGCGTGAACTTGATGCCGCGCTCCACCTTGCTCTTCGCATGCATCGCCCCAACATCGATGTAAGCGACTCCGTCGTCGATAATGACGCAGGCTACATCGCTTAAATCGATAGAACCCGCTCCGAAGCCTTTATGTTTTTTGCTGCTCACTACGTTGAGCGACAATTTCTTTTTCTCCGGCTGTGCCGCTTGCTCTTGCTCCTCTGACATGCGCATGACCACCTTCCCATACAATAATTCCATTTTAGCTAATAATCGTGCAAAAGCAAACATATACATGCTGTAGATGCTTGTCAACGGGAGGGAAACGTTCTATGACTCCACGCTATGTCAAACCGCTTTTATTCGTAATTCTCGCAGTCGTTCTGCTCGGCTTGTCCGTTCAGCACGGCTTCGGGGCTGCTTGGCAATCCCAATACATGTATGCGTTCGCTCCTGTCCCACTGGCCGAGCAGGCATCCGCCCCTGCCGCAAATTCGGCCAAGCCGCCGGTTGTCCAGGAGCCGAACACCGTCATCACTCCGCCGCCCCAGACGCTGAGCAAAAGAGTCGCCCAGTACCACATCAACGTTACGCTGCGAGGAGACGGCAAGCACCTGGACGGCGAACAGTCGGTCACCTGGATCAATCCGGGCAAGCAGGCTGTGTCCGAGCTGTACTTTCATTTGTATCCGAATGCCTTTCAGTCAGACAAGTCCACCTTTATGAAGGAATCGGGGGGGCAATTGCGACAAGACAAAGCCACCGTCAACAGCCTTGGCCACATGCAGCTATTGACCCTTGAAACGCTTAACGGCGAAAGCCTGCTGCCTCGCCTCCATTTCGTACAGCCGGACGACGGCAACGCCGCCGACTATACGCTCGCGAAGCTTAGACTGCCCGAGCCTGTAGCGCCAGGCAAGGACGTAACGCTGCGGATGACCTTTGAGGTGAAGCTGCCCGAGGTATTCGCCCGAATGGGGTACTATGGAGATTTTGTCATGGCGGGCCAGTGGTTCCCCAAGCTTGCCGCTTACGAGACGGCGGGCACGCGCGGACGGGCGGCGGAAGGCTGGAATACGCATCAATACCATGGGAACTCGGAGTTTTACAGCGATTTCGGCATATACAGCGTGCAAATTCACGTTCCCGAGGCTTATACGGTAGCCGCAACCGGCTTTCAAACCAAGCCGATCGCAGTCAAGGACGGTCTCAAAAGCTATCAGTTCTATGCCGACGACGTTCACGATTTTGCCTGGTCGGCCTCGCCGAATTTTGTATACGCCGAGGACGCTTATTCGGACAAAGGTATTCCCGGCGTGCGAATCAAACTGTATCTCGATCCTGCGCATGAAGGATTGAAGGACCGGTATATGCATGCGGCCAAATCGGCGTTATCCAGCTACGCCCGCTGGTATGGCGAATATCCGTACAGCACGCTGTCCATCGTCGTTCCTCCCAAGGGTGCGAACGGCGCAGGCGGCATGGAATATCCGACGCTTATTACCGCTTTTTCGGCAGAGAAAGAAAATCCAGGCTATGATTTGGAACGAACGGTTGTGCATGAAATCGGCCATCAATATTGGTACGGCATGGTTGCATCCAATGAGTTCGAGGAAGCGTGGCTGGATGAAGGCTTCACCTCCTACGCCGAGGACAAGGTAATGGAAACCGCGTACGGACTGGAGCCCAACCTGCGCATGGAGGCCAGCTATATGACCGATCCGGCTCCGCTCAAGCTGCAGTCCTGGTCGTACAAGAACCATACCCAATACGCAGAAAATGTGTATATGCGCGCCAAGCTGGTGCTTGTTGGCATCGAGAAGCAGGTCGGCAAGCCGATCATGCAAAAAATATTGCGAACCTATTTTCAAAAATATAAGTTCAAGCATCCAAGCACCGCCGACTTTCAGCGTGTCGTGGAGCAAGTGACAAAGGAAAAATGGAACGACTACTTCAGTCAATTTGTGTACGGCAGCCAGATGGCCGATTATGCAGTCGAAGCCGTTCATGTAAAGCCAGTCGAGCAGGATGGCAAACAGCTCTATGAATCCAATGTGCTGATCAGGCGCCACGGCGGCTGGAACGGCGAAATTCCGGTGCTGCTGCAGTTTACGGACGGAACCAAGCTGTTGAAGGCCTGGAACTCCCAAGAGGCGACGATGCGCTATAGCGAGCTTCATACCGATCCCCTGCAATGGGTCCTCGTTGATCCCGGCCATACGAATGTGCTGGATAACAAACAGATTAACAACTACATGCTGGCGCAGCTGCCGGAAGCGACCCGGACGAGATGGAGCCTCGGCGTCACCAAAATCATTGAGGGACTTATCGGCTCGCTCGGCTGGTAAGGCATCCCCCGCATCCATAAATGCCGCGCTGCAGAGCTTGAGGACGTGCGCAAGCGATCCCGGCAGCTGCGATGAACGCTTCAACTAAAACTGACCAGAAAGGAGCGGCTTTGATGAAACTGCATATGAAGCATGGCTGGCAGCTAACGCTAAAACATTTTCACATCGTCATTCTGATGTTTTTGTATCAGCTGCTGTGGG
Source organism: Paenibacillus sp. SY21-1 (assembly GCF_005222705.1). Classification (GTDB taxonomy): domain Bacteria; phylum Bacillota; class Bacilli; order Paenibacillales; family Paenibacillaceae; genus Pristimantibacillus. Next base: position 73,657 of record NZ_STGF01000026.1, read on the forward strand.
GCTTTTTTCTCTATCGCTTTGTGGATTCCGTCGTATCCCCGCTGCTGCGGAGATTTCCGGCTAATCATCCGTCAGAAACGGCTGTACAGCTGTTTCTGACGGAAGCCCAGTTTCAATTGCTAAAAACCGATCTTATTCATCCCTACCTCTGGTTGCTCGCCGGACTGCTCGGCCTCCGCATGCTGCTAACGCCGCTATTCAATGCAGGACTGCTCTATTCCTTGCAGCATACACGCGAATGGCGCGAAGGCGGCGGCGCCAATACCGGTACCCGCTTCCTCGAAGGCATTCGCAAGCGCTGGAGGCCTGTCATGCTCCTGTACTGGGCGGAATCGCTCCTCGCCTTGGCCCCGGGCTGCTGGCTGCTGCCGAAGGCGCTGGACGCCATTGTAGGAAGCGGCTCCTTGCAGGAGCTGCTTGGGGAGCTGCTTCCGGGGGCTGGACTATGGCTCGTATGGGCGGTTGTCCTGCATTTGCTGTCGGTAGCCCTGCAGTTGGGGGCGGCTTGCGGAGACAAGCTGCTCCCTTCGCTCGTGAGAACGCTTCGCCACTTTTTCACCTATGCCGCAATCTCCTTGGCGCTCTGGGCTATTGCAGCCGGGCTGGGCTGGGCCGTCTCGGGCTTGTCTATGCTATGGGCCGGCTTGCTGGCGCTGATTGTCCATCAAGGCTACCCGCTCATCCGCACCTTGCTTAAAGTATGGACGCTGGCCGTACAGACAGAATTCCTCAAATCCCGCTAGCGCTGGAGCCAGACTTACCCGGCGCCTCAAGATTGGAAGCTATGCAGCGCATGGAAGCCGGCCAGAAGGCAAGTGGGACTGCTGTATAATCTAATAAGCAACAGGCCATGCGGCATTCATGCGCCCTTGGCCTTTTTGGCGCGTTCGATGGGTCCTCGCTTCCATACGCACATATCCAAGGCACATCTTGGAAACCTTATGGATAAGTTAACGATTGAGGCGCCTATGAAGGGAGTTCATGCGATGAAGGCCGACGATACTCAAGTGCAGCAGCCGGGCGGAGGGTCGGAGCCCTCTCTATCCGCCCCCGGCGCAGCGGCGGGCTCGACAGGCCAATCAAGCTCAAGCGGCGGAGAATGCGGACAGCCCTTCGCCACCGACCTGCAGTCTAACCTTCAAAGCTTGAAAAACGCTTTTGGCCAGTATGCCGGCCTTACCTTTCACGCTTTTCAGATTCGCGATACGGATGCCATGCTCATTTTTGACCCAACGGTTTGCGATACCGATGCGCTGGACCGGCTCGTGCTTATCCCGCTGCTGGAACGATACCCCGTTGATCGCAAAATTGAGATCGACCAGCTGCGCAGCGTCGTGCCGGTCTCGAAGTCGGCCTTCCTTGCAACGGTTCAGCAAGCCGTAAACGCCATTGCGAGCGGACAGCCCGTTTTGCTCATAGACGGCGAAGCCAGAGCCGCAGCATATGGCTTGCAGCAATACGAGCACCGCAATGTAGACGAGCCAAGCGCAGAATCGACCATTCGCGGACCGCGCGAAGGCTTTACGGAGAATATAGGCATCAATCTGTCGCTTATTCGCAAGCGCCTTAAAAATCCCGCTCTAAATGTATGGCGAGCGACGCTCGGGACGGCGACCGCTACCTCTGTTGCGGTAGTCTATCTGGAAGGAGTCGCAGACCCCGATGTGATTAAAACCGTTCAAGAGAGAATAACACGAATGGAAACGGATCGCATTCTGGAGAGCAGCTACATAGAGGAACAGATCATAGAATCGCCATACTCGCCTTTTCCGCAGCTGGTGAATACCGAGAGGCCGGATGTTGTCTGCGCCAACCTGCTGGAAGGGAAGTTCGCCATACTGACGGACGGCACGCCATTTGCGCTAATTGCTCCCGTCACCTTTTTCTCTATGCTTCAATCGGCAGAGGACTATTACCAGCACTTCCTAATGAGCACCTTTATCCGGTGGCTGCGTTATGCCTTCTACTTTATATCCTTGCTGCTGCCATCGTTTTATATCGCGATCACGACCTACCATCAGGAAATGATTCCGACCGTGCTCCTCTTGAGCATCGCCAAAGCAAGGGAGGAAATTCCGTTCCCCGCCCTGATTGAAGCGCTTATTATGGAGCTTGTATTCGAAGCGCTGAGGGAGGCGGGCATCCGACTGCCCAAGCAGGTTGGCGCGGCAGTCAGTATCGTAGGAGCGCTTATTATCGGACAAGCCGCCACATCCGCAGGCATCGTCTCGGCTCCCATGGTCATCGTGGTGGCGGCAACCGGCATCGCCTCCTTCATGATCCCCCGCTACTCGGCCGGCATCGCTTCCCGGCTTTTGCGCTTTCCGATCATGATTATGTCGGGAACGATGGGATTAATCGGACTCATGCTCAGCCTGATTCTGATTATCGTGCATCTCAGCGGACTTCGCTCCTTCGGAACGCCGTACTTTTCGCCGCTTGCTCCCGCCTCGGGCGGATTGCTACGCGATGTATTGTGGCGGGCTCCGCAGAACATCACGGCCAGAGGGCGGAAAACGGCGAATGCGCCCGAAGATAAGGAACAAACCGACCACGTATGAATGGAGGATCAGCCGCTATGCCAGAAAGAGGAACAATATCATCCGCTCAATTGGCCATAATGATGATCCCTGTCGTGTTGGCCACATCCATTCTCTCCGTGCCAAGCACAACAATGGCTTTGGCCGGACAAGAGATGTGGGCCACCCCCCTTGTCGCTACGCTGCCCGGCCTGTTATGCGTGTGGCTCGCGTTCGGCCTGCAGCGGCTATATCCCGGCGAGACGATCATGGGCGCGTGTATAGGCGCTTTGGGGAAGTGGGGCGGCAAGCTGGCCGGCTTGGTCGTCCTCTACTACACGGTGCAATTAACCGGAGTCATTATCCGTCTGTACGGCGAGTTTGTAGCCGACAGCGCGTTGCCGGAAACGCCGCTATTCGCCATCATGGGGACAATGACTGCGGTCTGCATCGTCAATGTGCGGTCGGGCATTGAAGTGGTCGGAAGAAGCTCGCAGTTTCTGGTGGCGTTGTTCGTCTTGCTGGCCTCCCTGCTGTTTTTGCTGCTTATCGGCGATCTGGACCCGCAAAATATGCTGCCGCTATGGGAAGGCCGTCTGTTGGCTGCGATGAAAGGCAGCATTGCTCCGAGCAGCTGGATTTCCGAGTACATTTTTATTGGTTTCCTGATCCCGCTGGTCAGCAATCGGGAACGTCTTCATCGTCACATGCTCTATTCGGTGTTATTCGTGGTTATAGCGATGATTGTGACCAATGTCGTCTGTCTGATGCTGATGGGCGGGTTAACCGACAGCTTTCAATATCCGGTCATGATTGCCGCCCGCTATATTTCAATCGCCGACTTTATGCAGCATCTGGAGGCTATAGTCATTGCCATCTGGATATCGGGCGTATTCGTCAAAATTTCCTTTTTTCTATATGTCCTTTCACGCTCTACTGCGGAATGGCTGGGCATCGCCAGCTCAAAGCCGCTTGTGCTTCCGCTTGCCGTGCTCTGTCTGGCTTTCGCGGTATGGTCTGCCGACAGCCAGCTGGAATTTGCGCGCATCTATGGAATGATGGGCAACGTCTACACGTTGACGATGCTGCTGGTTCTGCCTGCGCTCCTGTACGCGGTCGGACTGCTCAAGCGATGGATGCTCACGCCCAAATCGAAGGAGACGTCATCATGAGAGGTTGCAGCAGGCCGCGCCGCCTCCTGCGCCTACGCTTGCTCGGCGTACTTGCATTCTCCTTGAGTTGCCTGACCCTTCAGGGCTGCTGGGACCGAACGGAAATCAACGACATCACCATCATCCTGGCAATGGGCATCGATCGCATCGATAAAAATCAGGTGCAGGTATCGGCGCAAATCTTCATCCCGAGGCAGAGCGGAAGCAGCGCAAGCGGAATGAGCGCGGATAGCGGCGGTTCGCCGAACAATACCACGATCGTACAGACCGCCGAAGGCGACAACCTCGCGGAAGCCGTAAATCTGCTGCAGAGAAAGCTGTCCCGTCATGTGTTCTGGGGACACTGCGAGGCTATCGTCATCGGCAAGGAAGCGGCGGCTAAAGGAATACGGTCCTATCTGGACTTTATGCTGCGGTACAATCAAATTCGCGAGCACGCTTACGTTTATTTCAGCGACAAGCCCGCCAAAGAAATACTTGCTCTGCTCCCGCCGCTGGAGCGAAGCTCTGCCGAGGTGCTGCGGGAGATGGGCAACATGAAGCTAGGCACCAGGGTGACGGTGCTTAACCTTGCCGAGCAAATACAAGGCAATAGCGAATCGGTTGTTTTGTCCAGGCTCGGCGTTGTCCCTCCCGAAAAAGGCAAACAGCCGAACGCCACCTTGCCCTATATCCGCGGGCTGGCGCTGTTCGACAAAGACCGTTATGTGAAATCGGTCGATTTGAATAAAACGGTCGGTATTCTGCTGCTGACCAACCAGCTGGAGAATATTATTTTTTCGATCAAAACGGATGCAAAAGACGAATACCTCTCGATTCAGGGGAGCAATATCCATACGTCCTTTACGCCCCATATTCAAGACGGGATCTGGAGCATGGCTATAAAAATCGTCATGAAGGGCGAGGTTGTACTGCTGTACACCGATCAATCCCTGATTATTCCCAGCAAACAAAAGGAGATGGAGCGGCTGTGGACGCAGCAGATGCGGGAGGTCGTTGAAAGCATATTGAAGGAGGTCCAGAAGGAGCTTCGGATCGACCTGTTTCATTTCGCCGACGAGTTCGCCAGGCACTATCCCGCTGAGTGGAGACAGGCCAAAAAGAGCTGGCGCGAGCTGTTTCCTTCCGTCGGCACGTCCGTCACCATTGAAGCGACGCTTGACCGAATCGGCAAATCGTCCAGTCCGCAAGGGATTCCACAGGAAAGCACCCAAACCAATTGACGGGAGTGAGCTTGCATGATCGCATACAGCGTTACGGGCGTTATGTTACTGGGCGCTGCGACGATATGGGCGGGCTTTCGCGAAACGAAGGATAAAAAAACGAGACGCAGCATCATGGCCTTGAGCGCTATATCCGCTATCCTATTTTGTCTGCTGCTGTATAAGCCTGACCTCCCGGGACCAACGCAGCTGCTGAGGCTGCTGTTCGGATGGACAAGCTCCTGATATTGGCGCCGTGCATCCGTATATCCAACACGAACGAAAACGGCCCAAACGACAAAAAAGCGGTGGAAATAACGCAAGGTTTCATGAGAATTATTAAAAAATGGCGATAAAGGAAGGAGATCCGTGAAATAAATCGAATATCTCTTCCAGTGAAATTTAATAATTGCCTAATTTCCTTACTGGAATACGGGGGAACCATCCTGGGTGAATTGATTTTGACGTCTGGCTTTCCAGCGCCTGTGAAATCATAGGGGACCTTCAACCGAACCCCACAGCTAACCTCGTCGGCATTGGAAGGAGCTTCACCAATTGAAAAAGATTACCGTATTGCTCGCGGGTCTGATCGTTGCAGTGGCTTTCCAAGCGGGAAGCGTTTTCGCAGACTCCAAAATGAACGGATATATCGATGGCGTTATCGGTAGTCCGTACAAAAGCGGCGGAACAACCGCCAAAGGATTCGATTGCTCAGGCTTCACCTCGTACATATTCGACAAAATGGGCATCGATCTTCCGCGTACTTCCTCATCGCAAGCACAGGCAGGAACAAAGGTTGCCAAGGGCGACCTGCAACCGGGAGACCTGGTGTTCTTCGACACGGTCGGCGGCAACAACAGCTCCATTTCCCATGTTGGCATTTACATCGGAGACGGCAAGTTCGCGCACTCCTCCTCAAGCAGAGGCGTCGTGACAGACAAGCTGAACTCCTCTTATTATGAGACTCGTTATGTCACGGCACGCCGCGTCATGAGCAACGAGACTTTCGAAGCATTTGCCAGCGAACAATAGGACAGGCGTCGGAATGGCCATCTGGCACTTCCCGGTCCGGTCAACATAGCCGCAGCAGCATGTCGCATCGCGACATCATGCATGCGGCTTTGTTGTTTCGTATCCGTCCTCCGTCCATTCATACCCCGTCCCCAGGGAGAGGAGCTTGATTCATGTATTTATTTATCCATCGAAAGGATTTGCGCTCGCATGACCTGCGCGCCTTCGATTACTTGCGCAAACGCGATGAAGCAGGCATCCACCTGCTTATTATAGATCCGTCGCTGACCAGAGGAGAACGGCTTAACAGTCACAGCGGCCGCAACTTTCTGGAGCAAACCGCCGCTCTCATACAGAGCTATGCCGAAGCCGGCAAAGAGCTGCATGTGCTGCATGGCGATCCCGAGGCGATCGTCGACGCGCTGCTTGCGGCTCACCCCATCGACGAGGTAGTCGTTCATGCCGATTACTCTCCCTACTCCCGCAGAAGGGACGAGCGGCTGCAGCAGCTTATTCGGGCCCGGGAGAGACGCTGGATGACGCTGCTAGACTCCTCTCTTGCCGACCTCGTCGAGTTTCATGCGTTTGCAAGACGCGAAGAGCCCTACAAGGTGTTTACGCCCTTCTACCGGATGTGGCTAAGCTTTATCAGACAGTGCTACAGTCCGATGGGGAGCACCTCTATCGCCGATCTTGCAACAGTCAGGGACATAGGCAAGTCGATCGCCACCGGATTCGGTCTGCCGGAGCCTGTAGCCGAACGAATCGGAGGGACAATGCAAGCCGGCGGCGCCGACAAATCGGCCGATCTTCTCGAAAGCTTCGTCCGCGAGCGCCTGTCCGCTTACCCCGAGCAGCGCGACGCTTACGGCGACGAGCAGACAAGCGGCATCTCGCGGTATTTGAATACCGGAGCGCTATCCGCCAGACAGGCTTATGAAATGACGGATGGCTTGCCCGGCTCGGAAGCCTGGGTACGCCAGCTGGCGTGGCGGGACTTCTACCTCTATCAAGCCATGTACCACGAGCAATACTTCCGGTACGAGCATGACATCGATTTGTCTTCGTTATCCGGCCGTCATTTCGAGGCTTGGGCAAGCGCGGCGACCGGCATTCCGATTATCGATGCCGCCATGACCCAGCTGCGAAGAACAGGCGAAATGCCAAACCGGCTGCGCATGGTGACCGCCATGTTTCTGACTAAAAACCTGCTGTGTCCGTTTACGCTCGGCGAACAGCATTTCCGTCTTCATCTAAGCGACTACGACAACACGCTGAATCGCGGCGGCTGGCTGTGGAGCTCTTCGCTTGGCTACGATGCGGCGCCATATTTCCGGATCATGAACCCTGTGCTGCAATCCCAGCGGCACGATGCCGATGGCGGCTATATCAGGCGCTGGCTTCCGCATCTGGCCCACTTGTCCGATAAAAACATTCATTTGCCTCAGGGCAACGCCATCGTTGATCTGAAGGCTTCACGGGCCCGAGCCATCGAAGTTTATAAAACGATTCTCAAATAATCTGTATCCTTGCAATTCCGTTCTCTTTGTCTATTATCTGTATACAACTACAATAAACCTCCACCCGCTCTTTGAATCAGAGTCGGATGGAGGTTTTTTCCGCTGAAATAAGGCCGATTGGATTCATTTGGCTCCGTTTGCCGGCTTTAACGCCTAGCCATGCGATAACTGCTGTCTTCTGCCTAATGCCACCATAAAGAGCAGAATCAGCAGAAGGACGAGCACTTGAAGCCCGATATACCATAGCGTCACGCCGGCCGAATAGGAATCCATAAACCAGCCGGTCAAGCGAGGGAATACGGCTCCCCCAAGTCCTCCGCAAGCAACGAGCAAACTTGTCGTTCTTTCGGTCATGCCCGGAATGAGCGCGTTGGCGTAGACAAGCGCGATTCCGAAAATGCCGGACAGCAGCAAGCCGCTAAGCACGATTAACGCCAGCAGCCAGCTTAATGAGCCCGCTGACGCAAGCAGAGCAAAAATAACGGTCGCTCCGATCGTCGCGTACAGCAAATACCGGGCATAGCCCATTCGATCGGCAAGCACGCCCGCGAACAAACGACCGGCGACCATCGCTCCCCAGAACAAGCTTAGCGTCGCTGCCGCATTGGCCTCATGCACGCCGACTTTTTCAATAAGAATAGAAGGCAGGTAGTTGGAAAAGCTCATTTCCATGCCGACATACAGCATAAAAAATAAAGCGGCCAACAGCAGAAAAGGAAGCGACCGGCGAGGATATCCGAAAAATGCCGATGCGGCAGGTTGATTGACGGATAATGTCGGTCTATCTCCCACAACCTCATGCTTATTCGGCTTGATTCGATCAACGCCCGGCTGGAATCCGATTTCCTCGTCCGCCTCCTGTCCGAACGATAAGGTTAGCCATAGCATAAAGGTGACCGCCGACAACGCGGCAAGCGCAGGAAACGCCGTTTGCCAGGCCTGCTGCTGAATAAGATACGCAGCCCCCAGCGGGATGAGCAGCGCGCCTACGCCAAAGAAGGTTTCCAGCCGGCTCATGGCAGAGGCCTTGCCGTCCTTGACAAGATCGATGATCATGGCCCCGACAACCGCCTCCGTCATGCCGAACCCGACGCCAGCGAGCGGCGCGATGGCCAGCATCCATTCCCATGGCGGCAGCAGGCTGTAAGCGGCTTCGCTGACTGTAAGCGCGCCGATGGCAACCAGCACGGCTCCCCGCTTCCCGATTCGCGCCGTTAACGAAGGAGCCAGCAGCACCCCGACAAGAAAGCCGATAAATTGATTCATAATCCATTGCCCGCCATCCTTGTAACTCAGGCCGTAGTGCTCCACCATCTGCTCCAGAATCGAGCCGCCTATCACATGAGCCACCCCGATAACGAGATAAGATAAGCAGCCCAGCCACAGTAACTTTTTCATTCGCCTAATACTCCTTCAACAAGATAAGCCCGCAAAATGGATTAGGGCTGTTATACTTTACAGTATGACATAAAGAGAGCTGCAACGATGCAATAAATGATTGCTTTTCTTGAAAATAATAGATAGAAGGCTGGATACAATGATGAAAATTGGACCGCTGCTGCCGCAGCATGGCCAGGCCATATGCGATTGGAGCTACGCCCCTCCCTACGATCTCTACCGTTGGCCCGCCTGGGAGGACATGCAAAAGGACGGAATCGAATTCGGCGATCCCGTTATTCGTGCCGCCCAGTATGCTTCCGTACTGGACGGCGACGGAGCCCTGATTGGATTTGCCCAATTTTTCCCGATGAGCGGCGTGACAAGGCTCGGGCTCGGTTTGCGGCCCGACTTATGCGGACGTGGCCTCGGTGCCGGACTTGCCGAGCTTATAGCCAAGGAGGCGGAGCGGAGGGCTCCGCATGACGAAATTGATCTTGAGGTGCTGAGCTGGAATAAACGGGCTATACGCGCATACGAAAAAGCGGGCTTCCGTATCACCGATACGTATGCCCGCCGCACGCCTACAGGCTATGCCGATTTTCACTGTATGGTCTACTGCAAATCTCCGGAGCCTCCTCCTAACGGATGAACTTCAACGGGCCGGTTACTTGCGGTCCAATTCCTTGAGGTCCATGAACAGAATCAACCCTGGCGCAACCAGCACCGATACGGTTCGAATCCACGCTTGCGATTCCAGATCGGCATAGGCCCGCGAGACGATTGCCCTCCGGTTCTCATCCAGCTGAACGAGACTTGGGACAAAATAAGGACGCCAGCTCCAATTCGCTCCCTTATATTGCGTTTCGCAGCTCCAATCCGTACCGGCTGTGCGGGAATAGTTCGACGATAGCTGAACGCCGTCTTCGGTGCACAGATAGACCCGAATACAATGCTCATCGAGCTCCTGCAGCAAGCCTGTCAGCCACCCATCGACTAGAGCGGGAACCCCCGTCTTTGGAACGAGCGTCGTCAAACGCTCGGCCAATTGCTCGGCCTGCCGATGCCATACCCGCTCCATGCCGACAAATTGCAGCAAATGCCGCTCAAGGGCGCGTGTAATGATCGGCGCAAAGCAAGTCGCCTCGCGAAACTCCGGCTCTGCGCCAGCGAATAAGAATCCCTGCACATAACGCGCTCCCGCCTGAATGGAACGGGCCAGGTCCTCCTCCCGCTCCACGCCCTCGATAAGCAGCGAAGCGCCGATTTGCTCCGCCAAATCGGAGAATGAACGCAGCACGCCGAAATAACCGTCGTGGGTGGCGCTTCTTTTAATCATATGAATATCAAGCTTGAGCAGGTTGGGCTGAATTTGGGCAATCCGATCCATTCCGCTGAATCCGCTGCCAACATCGTCAATTGCAATCTGGCAGCCCCGCTCGCGGTAAAGATCAACGACGGCGCGCAGCCCCTCCATAGGGCCCCCAAAGCTTTCCTCCGTAATCTCTATTACAACTCTGGCAGGATTAATTCCATATTTATCCAGCAAAGAGAGCGTGTACAGCTCCCCGATCTCCTCATAACGGTATATCCACGAAGGCTTCAAATTAATGAACAGCATCGGCTGCTCCTTTGTTTGCGCCAACTTGGCAAATGCCTGCTCGCGCAGCATCCGATCCACGTTGATATGATCCTCCAGCGCAATGCGTTCATCGCAGAAAAAGGGTCCCAGGCTTCGTACGGAATCGCTTTTCACCGCGCGGCCAAGCACCTCATAGCCTATTATTCTTCTGGTATCCATTGCAATAATCGGCTGATAAAAGGCGGCAATCTTCTCGCCTTGCAAGCCTAGCGCCTTCGGCAACAGTGATGCTTGGTACTCGCTCATAGGCTTCTCCTTTGTGTCAGTTGCATGTAACGAACCCTATCATGTGTGAACATATTGTAATGTAGTCGACAATAAATGTAAAGTTCCGACAAAAACTTCCCTTCGATTAAGTCTTATTGCTTATTGGTTTACCGATTCTTTAGTATCGATTTAAAGCGCCGCAGAATGGGACTCCCGACTTTCATTGCGACAATATGCCCATCTATTGATTCGACAATTTTCGAATAATCGACTAAACTGTGTTTATATTTAACACTATCTGGTCGATATTGAAAGAGTAGAAGGGAAGTGGTAGTCATGTAGAACATAAAACTGTTTATCGATTACATCATATCCATATGGAGGCTCATCATTATGCGCAATAAGATAAACATATCCTTTTTCACAAAAACTATTTTATTATCGTCTGTAAATATCTTCCTCATTGGTGCTTTGCTTATCGGAGCGAGCTACTTTATTCAAAGAAATATTCTGATTGAACAGCTACATAGTCAGATTAAGGAAGTTACTGTCAAGTGGTACGAGCAACTCGACCCTGCACAGGTTAAAATAGCGATGAATGAGAAGAGTTATCAAGGACCTGTGCAATCCGAACTACGCTCTGTGATGGATTCCATTTCCCAATATAACCCTAACATCGCTCAGGCCTATGTCTTTGGCACCGAGCTTCAGAACGGGAACCAAACCTCGCTTGGCGTAGTTCCGTCGTTTCTGATCGAGCCGCTGGAAAGCGCCGGCCTGAACATCGGCGATATGTACGAGCAGCCGGACAATATTGCCAAAACTGTGCGCAGCGTGCTGGATACGAAGGCCGAAACGTTCTCTGACATCTATAGCGATGAATTTGGCACATGGACGACCATTGCCTATCCGCTTGCCGACGAGAGCGGCACTATTTTTGCCTATTTCGCCGTCGATACGGACGCGACCTCAATTCCTGAGGGCTTGCATGACCTCCTTGTGTCCGGCATTATTATCCTGCTTCTCTCCTTGATGGTTAGCATTTCGATTCAATACTTTATCGTCAGACGCACGCTTTCCCCGATTCGCGACCTGATCCGCGGCATCGAGCAAGTCAGCGCCGGCAATCTGGACGTCGAGCTGCGCACAGGCAAGGACGATCTTGGCATCATTAACGAGAAGTTTAATCAAATGGCCGGTAATATGAACAATACTGTCGTCAAGGTGCAGGAGCTCTCGGTCACGGTAGCGGATCTGGCCAAGGGTCTCTATGAGACGTCGGAGCATAACAATCGCCACGCCGAAACAATCAATTCGCATATCAAAATGATTACCAGCAATATTCAGTATCAAGAAAACTCTAGCGCCGAAAGCTCAAAAGCCATCACGGAGATAAGCGAAGTTATCCAGACCATTGCCCACAATTCGACAACGTTGGCGGACGAAACCGGCTCGGTAAAAAATATGTCTGTAGAAGGCGACGGCGTCGTCAAAAGCATGGCCGAGCAAATGTCCCATATTACCAAGTTTGTTCAGGACACCTCCGTTTCTGTCAACCTTCTTGACCGCCGTTCGCAGGAAATCGGCGATATTCTGAATGTCATTAGCGGCATCGCCAATCAAACCAACCTGCTTGCGCTTAACGCAGCCATCGAGGCTTCCCGGGTAGGGGAGCATGGACGCGGTTTTGCCGTCGTCGCAGGAGAGGTTCGCAAGCTCGCCGAGCAATCAAGGCAATCGGCCGATCACATTTCTTCCCTGATCAAGCAAGTCCAAGAGGAAATTCATCAGGCTTCCCAATCGATGAAGCACGGTACGACTATCGTGGAAAAAGGCATGGAAATGGCGGAGGAAACCGGAAAGCTGTTCACCGATATTTTGTACGCCACCAAAAATGTATCCGAGCAGGTACTCGAGGTATCCAGCGCCGCACAGCAAATTTCGGCCGGCACAGAGGAAATATCCGCCAATGCGGATGAGCTGAACGCAGCCGTTAGCAAAACGGCAACCAACACTAGCGAAATCAGCCATTCCATGGAAGAGCAAAAGGTTCATCTCGAGGCAATCGTGAGGTCCTCCAATATCCTCTCTGGAACGGCAGATGAACTGACTGAGCTTATTAAACAATTTAAAGTAAAGAAAAAGTAATCCTAAGGAGACCCCATATGACTAAAGAGAGAGTATCGACGGATAGTAGATCAGATTCCGAACTGCATGCCCTTTCCATCCCTCTTGACTATCGGCGGCAATCAAGCTCGTTCAAGCAAGCAGAGGTCAAGATGCAATTGCCGGACGGTCTCGGCCTTACGTGCCGCGAGCTTCATCCGGATGAGTTGGATCGATTGGGGTTATTCCTGAGTGTGTATGCCGCCTGGATTTACCGTTTTTCAGGAGAGCAAGAAATGGCCATAGGCACAGCCGGCAGCCGGCTTGCCCCCCTTTCCTTGATGCTCTCGATCCCGCGCAAGCAATCGTTTCGGAAGCTGTGGCAGGATGTGCGCTCCTTGATGGAGCAGGACAACACGGAAGCAGCGCGGCAGCCGGAAACTTTTTTGACTTTAAATCATCATCTGGAGCAAGACAGCCATTATTTGCTGAATTGGTCGTTTAACGAGGTTGGGGAGGTTGTCCACCTAACGGTAACCTATGACTCCTCACTGCTCAAGCAGTCGACTATCGAGCGCTACATACAAGGCTATCTCACCCTGCTTCAGGCGGTATTGGCGGACCAGTCCGCAGCTATCGGCTCGGTTCCCATTCTGACCGAGGAAGAATACGAGCTTTACAGGCAACTAAACGATACCGACTTCGACTACCCAGCCGAGACTACTGTACATGGCATGATAGAACAAGTCGCCGAGCGGTTTGGCGATCGGTCTGCCATTTCCTTCGGAGAGCAAACGTATACGTACAGCCAACTAAACGAGCGCGCAAACCAAATTGCGCATAAACTGCTGGAATGCGGGCTGCAAAAGGGAGATTTCGTTACCCTATTCATGGAACGGAGCTCTGAAACGATCATCAGTCTACTAGGCGTAATGAAAGCAGGCGGAGCCTATGTACCGGTCGATCCGGACTATCCGGAGGAACGGATTCAATATATTATCGGAGATACGAAAGCCGCATACGTGCTGACCAAAAGCAATCATGAGTCGCGCGCGAGGGAGCTGACCTCAGACCTTGGCGTTGTCAAGCACATTGTGCGGGTGGACGAAACGCTAGGACAAGCGCCCGCTCACAATCCCGATGTCCATGTCCTCCCAAGCGATCTAGCCTACGTCATTTATACATCCGGATCTACCGGCCAACCTAAAGGCACGATGCTTGCCCACGAAGGAGCCGTTAATCTGGGTGTGTTCATTCGAGATACATTCGAGATTACAGAGCAGGATATTCTGACCCAATTCGCCACGTTCAGCTTTGACGCTTCGGTATGGGAGCTGATCAGTGCTCTGTATGCAGGCGCTCATCTCATTCTGTTAACGGCCGAAGAGCGCGTATCCGTAGAAGCCTTTGCGGATACAGTGGACAGGACGGGCATTACGATGGTGCCTGCCATACCGACCGTGTTCTTCAACCAGTTGGCCGTTCGCCTGTCTGCGGAAGGATTCCGCAAGCTTAGAACCGTCCGGGCGGTCATGACGGCGGGCGAAGCGCTGTACGGCGAGCAGGTTCGGGCCTTCCAGTCGAAATCGCAGAGCAAGATTGACGTATACAATCTATACGGGCCGACCGAATGCACAATCGGCACAACCTATCATAGAATCAGCCAAGCCATTCCGGAGCAAGTCACGCACATTCCGATTGGAACGCCGAACGGCAACTATCGGGTATATATCGTAAACAACGAGCTTGGTTTATGCCCGCCTGGCGTTCCCGGCGAAATGCTGATTGCCAGCGTCGGCCTGGCTAAAGGATATTTGAATCAGCAGGCGAAAACGGACGAGGCGTTTATAGCAAGTCCTTTTGTCCCGGGAGAGACCGTGTACAGATCCGGCGATATCGTCAAATTGCTGGCCGACGGCACCATTGAATACGTTACGCGCAGGGATTCACAGGTTAAAATCCGCGGCCACCGCATTGAGCTTGGAGCTGTCGAGGACTATCTGGTCAAATATCCGAATGTGCAGGATACGGCGGTCATTGCGATTAAAGACAGCAGCGGACAACAAGCGCTTGTCGGCTACTATACGACCAAGGACAGCAGCTCGATTGCTGCGGCGGAGCTCAGAACCTTCCTTCACAGCAAGATGCCCGCTTATTATGTGCCGAAATGGCTCATTCAGCTGGACGTGATGCCGCTGTCCCCTACGGGCAAGGTGGAACGCAAGAAGCTGGCGGCCTTTGAGATCAAGCACGAGCCGGATGAAACCGTCGTGGAAGAAGCGAAGCGGCCGCAGAGCGCTTATCAGAAGCTTGTCGCTGAGGCATGGGGTCACCAGCTCGGCCAGAAGCCGTTCAGCATTGACGACGATTTCTTCCAAATCGGAGGGGATTCGCTTGCGGTTATTCAGGCGCTCGTCTATCTCAAGCCGCATTGCACCTCGTTGACCATTCAGGATTTGTTCCGCTACAAAACGCTGGCGGAGCTGGCTGCGAGAATGGAGGAGCTTGATCTTGCCGGGCTTGCTTCGGCGTCCTCGGTCGCAAGCGACAGCCCTAAACCTGGCCGGACCGGAAACATCGTCCGTCTGGAGGAGCTGCCTCGCATTAAAAATCGCGAGGTCATGCACAAGGCGTTGACGGAGGATGCCACACGTCCCAATACGCTGCTCCTGACCGGCGCCACCGGCTATTTGGGCTCGCATCTGCTATACGAGCTGCTGAAAAAAAGCGCGACCGGCATCATTGCGGTTATCCGTCCGTCTATCGGCATGACGGGAAGCGAACGGCTGAGAGAAGTTATGAAGAACTATTTCGGAGACAGTCTGCACGAGCTGCTTAAGGAGCGCGTCCAGGTGCTGGAGGGTGAATTGTCCGCTCCTATGCTGGGACTCTCCCATTCGGATTGGACGGAGCTCGGCCAGCGTGTCGGCACGATCATTCACGCTGCGGCCGATGTCCGCCATTTTGGAACCCCGGAGCAATTCGAGCAAACGAACGTGCACGGCACGCGCCATTTGATTGAGCTGGCCGAATCACGTCCGGGCATCCGATTCCATTACATTTCCACGATCGGCGTGCCGGAGGATTTGGCGTTTGCAGGACAATGGCAGTCCGTTGAAGAGCTTGACGACTTCTCCGAGGACCTGCAGGTGGACAATGTGTACACAAGCAGCAAGCTGACAGCGGAGAAGCTGGTGCTGGACGCCGCGAGCCGCGGTATGGCTGCAAGCATGTACCGCCCGGCCAACCTGACCTGCCATTCGGTGACAGGCAAGTTCCAAAGCAACATCGACAGCAATGCTTTCTACCGCATGCTGAAAGCCATGCTTCTTCTCGGCAAAGCGCCGGCTGCCGACTGGTATGTAGATCTCACGCCAATCGATTATGCCAGCAGCGCCATCGTCGAGCTGGTTATGCAGCCTGAAGCGATCGGCCATATTTTTCACATCAGCAATCCCGAGCCGCTTCATTATTCCAAGCTGATTGAATTCGTGAACGAAAGCGGCTATCCGGTCGAAACGATTCCTTTCGAGGCGTATACGTCCTGGCTGCTGGATGCAGGAGAGTCCATTAGCCAGGAGGCTCGCGCCTTGGCGATGGCTCAGCTCGAGGGAGACGGCGCCAAGGATTCGGACTTCCAATACGGCTGCGATCGGACGCTCACCTATTTAAAAGGAGCAGACTTCCAATGCGCAGCTCCGGACCTGGCCTTTATTCAGCGATTGCTGGCCTACGCCTCTTATGTCGGCTACTTCCCGTCTCCGCGGCCCCGCTCGGCCAAGGCGGCGACTGCCATTCTGCATACTTCATAAAACGTATATGACAAAAGGCCGATACGCGCGTATCGGCCTTTTGCTTCAGATCAGTCGAATGATTTGCGTCACTTTATCGTCTTGCGATACCTCGATAATATGATGCTTCCCGTTATACGTAATAACGCCCCTGCCCACCTCGATTACCGGATTTTCGCCAAGCCCGAAAAATACGTCATCGGCAAGCGCCTCCATGACCTCGTGCCGGTCAGCCTTGCCTAGCGCCGTCCACTCGTCCGGCTCCATCTCGAAAAACGTAAAGCTTTCTTCAATTTCCGCTACTGCCTCCGTCAGATCCTTGAGGATGTCCGCGTATTCTCTGGCATGTCTTACACCCATATGCGCTGCCGCCTTTCGTATGATGAATTGATTTCTTTTGCTTATTGTACCATTTTACCGCAATTCATTAATTTTTAACGCTTTTGACAAGAATTCATGCTAATTACTCTAACTTCGGAATGCCCGTTTGTCGATAATAGAGTATAATGTTGTCTCGAAAATGGACTGGACGGGGTGTATGATGAAAAATTCAACGATTATCGGACTTGTGCTGGGTCTTGTCGCCGTACTGGGCGGCATGGTCCTGAAAGGGGCTCACCTTAGCTCTCTACTGAACCCTGCCGCTTACATGATTATTTTATTGGGTACTGTCGCTTCCGTTATGATTGCTTTTCCTATGTCCGAGCTTTCCAAAGTAGGCAAGCTGCTTAAAATGGTATTCAACGAGCCTAAGCTGCCGCAGCGCGACGAGCTGATTGCGCGCTTTATGGATTGGGCGTCGATTACTCGCCGCGAAGGCCTGCTGGCGCTAGAAGCCAAAGTGGATGAAATCGAGGACGATTTCCTGCGCAACGGCATGCGGATGATTATAGACGGCAACGATCAGGATTTTGTCCGCGATGTTCTTTTGGAGGACATTTCCGCTACTGAAGACCGTCATAAAGCGGGAGCGCTTATTTTTACGCAAGCGGGCACTTACGCTCCGACACTAGGCGTACTCGGCGCCGTAGTAGGTCTCGTGGCCGCACTCGCGGATATGAGCGATATGAACAAGCTGGCCCATGCGATCGCCGGCGCCTTTATCGCGACGCTGCTCGGTATCTTTACAGGTTATGTATTATGGCACCCGATTGCCAACAAGCTGAAGCGTCTGTCCAAGAAAGAAATTCAGGTCAGGCTGATGATGGTAGAAGGCTTGCTGTCCATTCAATCCGGCGTTTCCACCGTAGCGATCAATCAGAAATTGTCGGTATTCCTCACGCCTACAGAAAGAGCTAAGCTGAGGGAGAAGGAGGAGGGCGCAGGTGAGCAAAAAGCATAAGCATGATGATCACGAAGAGCATGTAGACGAATCCTGGCTCATTCCCTATGCCGACCTTCTGACCCTGCTGCTGGCCCTTTTTATCGTACTTTATTCCATGAACTCGGTAGATATCAAGAAGTTTGAAGAGATGTCCCAAGCCTTCAATATTGCGCTGAACAGCGGCGCCGGCATTCTCGACAGCTCCACAATTGTCCAGATCGGCGACGACCAAGGCAAGAAGCGCGATGAGCAAGGCAGCGATGTCGAGAACCCAAACAAGGAAGACGAGCAGAAGCAAGAGGAGCAGGTACAAGAGGATACGCGAACCGACGACGAAAAAGCGATGGAGGAGCTGATCAAGAAGGAGCAGGAGGAGCTCGATAATCTCAAGAAGCAAATCGATGAATATATCGATAAGAACGGGCTAACCTCCGATCTGGAGACGAAGATGAATATGTCCCAGCTCATGATTACGATTAGCGACAACGCCCTCTTTGCTCCGGCCCAGGCCAACGTAAAAGAGGATTCGCGGGAATTGGCCGTTGCCATCGGCAAAATGCTGCAAAAGTATCCGCAGTATGAAGTCATCGTATCCGGTCATACGGATGATGTGCCGATCAATACCACCCAATTCAAATCCAACTGGGATCTAAGCTCCATGCGGGCCATTCGGTTTATGGATATTTTGCTGGAGAACAAGCAGCTTAAGCCGGAGCGCTTCAGCGCGATCGGTTACGGGGAGTATCGTCCGGTTGCAGACAACGGAACAACGGCAGGCCGCTCCAAAAACCGCCGTGTCGAAGTATCCATCTTGCACACGTATACCGATGCGACTATTGCCCAGAAGCTTTCGGTGCAGGGGCAGTAGCTTATTGCATCAAGGCGAAACGGCTGAAGCAGTCCTCTGGCTGCGCAGCGCGTTTCATTCCGAGAAATATAGAGAACGTATAGCGAGCGAAATGTTGTACCTTCCTATATTTCAAGGTGAAACGGCTGCCAAGCTAACGTATCGCGTTAAACCTAAGCCGATTCGTACATTTAAAAAAGGCGATCAGAACCGTATCCACCGTTCTGATCGCCTTTTGATTGCCAATTTCCCGCTAAGCTGACTTAACCTTGTTTGTATTGCAGCGTCTCGAAGAGCTCCTGTTTCTCCGCTTCTGTCAAATCGCGCCACTTGCCGACCTTTAAGCCGCCAAGATGGATGTTCATAATGCGCTGACGTTGAAGCCGCCTCACATGGTAGCCAAATGCTTCGCACATGCGGCGAATTTGGCGGTTTCTGCCCTCGGTCAGAATAATCCGGAACACCCGATCCGTGACGCGGGTTACGACACACGGAAGCGTCAGGCTGCCCAAAATATGCACACCGCTCGCCATCCCGGCGAGAAATTTCTCCGTCACCGGCTTATCCACCGTTACGAGATACTCTTTCTCATGCTTGCCCTCCGAGCGAAGAATGGGATTGACGATATCGCCGTCGTTCGTCATCAGGATAAGGCCCTCGGAATCCTTGTCCAGTCTCCCAATTGGAAATATGCGTTCGGCATGGCCGACAAAATCGACAATATTGCCGCTTACATGAAGCTCAGTGGTGCTCGTTATGCCTACCGGCTTGTTAAGCGCAATATAGACATGCCGCTTCTGCTCGCCAATCCGTTTGCCGTCGATTCGCACGTCGTCGGCCAGCTCAGCCTGACTTCCAAGCTGCGCCACTGCCCCGTTAATGGTTACGCGCCCGCTGTCAACCAGCTTGTCCGCCTCGCGCCTGGAGCAATATCCGGTCTCGCTAATAAATTTATTGATTCTCAAGCTACTCTCTCCCCGTTGTCTGTTGTGCGGCCAGCCTTGCAGATTGTCGCAGAGTTTTTCCTCTCCGCTCTCCGTCCGCCCGATCGGGCTTCCTTTTGGTTATATGTTCAGTATACCTTCCCTTTGCCCTTCTTTCAAAGCCGGCAGGAGAACTTTCACCGTTGTCCCTACGCCAACCTTGCTTTTGATTTCCAGCGTGCCCTTGTGGCTATTAATAATTCGCTGACTCACCATAATGCCGAGACCGGTACCCGTTTCCTTGCCGGTAAAGAAAGGATCGCCGATTTTAGGTATCATCTCCTCCGGAATGCCTTCTCCTTCGTCGGTAATGGTAATGACAACCTGATCGCGCAGGTTCGCAATATGGAGATGAATAATTCCTCCGCCGTGCATCGCTTCAATCGCATTTTTGAGTAAATTAATGAACACTTGCTTCAATTGATTCTCCTCGCAGGAAACCAGACACTCCTCTTCCGTCACCGTGATCGTAAATTCAATGTTATGCAGCAGCGCCTCGCTGTTCATAAGCGCGATGACATCCTGCAGCACGCTGCGGGCATCCTTGACCATAAATCGGACGGCCTGCGGCTTCGCCAAAATAAGAAATTCGCCAACGATCAGATTGATCCGGTCAAGCTCGGACAGCATGAGATGCACATGGGAAATCGACATCCTGTTCGTTTCCTTCTGCAATTGAAGAAAACCGCGCAGCGTCGTTAGCGGGTTTCGGATTTCATGCGCCACGCCGGCGGCAAGCTGTCCGACCGTCGTCAACTTCTCGGAGCGGCGCAGCAGCTCCTCCATTTTGTTTCTGCTTCTCATATCCCTGGCAATGCTGGCAAAGGCGCGTATGGTCCCTTCCGAATCGCGAATAATCGAGAGCGTCTCGCTTACCGGAATCAAATCGCCCGCTTTGTTCACGCGCATCGTCTCGAAAGCTTGCAGCACCTTTCCAGCCTGCAATTGCTTCATAATTTTGCGCTGCTCTTCCTTATGCGATTCGGGCAGTGTCGGATTAATAAGCCCGATCGCTTCCTCCTCCTCGTACCCGAACAGCAGGTTAAAGGCCCGATTCACCTGAATCAGTCTTCCTTCGAGATCAAACAAATAAATGGCATCGCTTGTATGATTAATAAAGGATTCCAGATGCTCCTTCATCCTCCTGTTCTCCTCAAAGGCGCGTCTGAGCTTATTCATATAGATACTCAAATTTTGCGACATCGCATTTATTTTAAGGGCGAGCAGGCCAAACTCATCCTTGCGTTTTATTTGAATCGGCTTCTGGAACCTGACCGACGAAACCTCGTTGACTTTCCACAAAATATCCTTGAGCGGACGAATGAGCGCCCCGATCATCCAATAGCTGATTATGAGCATAATAACCATGCTGACTCCAGTGTATATTAGAGTATCATTGCGCATGGCGGCAATCCGTTCGCTTTTCCGATTCCAGTCATGCACCAGGCTAATCACATACCGTTCGTCGACATCAGCTGTGTAATAGCTGCGGAAATAAGAGTTGCCCTCTATATTCAACGTTCGTACAATAAAAGCTGGACTGTTGCCAGCACCCGCAGCTTCTATAACGGCGGAACTCTCCTCATCGGGGTAAGTATAGGAGCCATAAATGATTTGTTTGTTCGTCCGGTCAAAAATCGTAAGCTCCCGCAAATTCTGATTCATATGTTTGGCTATATTAAAAATAACTTCCGGGCGGGGAGTCATGCCCTCCTTCCCCTTCGTATCGCCCTCTTTTCGATGCTCGTAGTCGAAGACGCCATCCGCCAGATGCTGGGACAGCACCTCCATCTTCTGTTTGGATTCCTCATGAATGCTGCGGGCGACACCGAATTCGCTAATCATATGCTGGACGATAAAGAAGAACAATACGATAATCGTAAGAAAAAATGAAAATTTCATCTTAATGGACATTCAGCGACACATCCTTTGAGCACACACATTTAATCAGCGTCCCAATGTGGACGAATGGAACAGAACAGCCTAAGAACCTAATGAGAAGCATGAATAGTTATCCACATTCTTAACAGAACTTGTACACATCCCTTGATAAAATGTGTATAGTTATGTGAGTATGTTTCGAGTTATCCACAATATTATCCACTGCATGTTAACATTAGAATGTTTGTTCGTTGTATAATTGAAAGGAGACGCACTTATGCTAAGAGAGCAGGAAGATCGGCACTGGATGTCCGAAGCAATAGCTGAAGCTATAAAGGCTGAGCAAATCGGGGAGGTTCCAATCGGGGCGGTCATCGTCAAAAATAATGAAATTATCGGGAGAGGCCACAATCTGCGCGAGACCCGGTTCGATCCGACCGCGCATGCGGAAATGGTAGCCATACGGGACGCCTGCGATCGCCTCGGCGCATGGAGGTTGCTCGATTGCACGCTATATGTCACCCTGGAGCCTTGTCCCATGTGTGCGGGCGCTCTCGTTCAATCGCGTGTGAAACGTGTCGTCTATGGTACGGCAGATCCTAAAGCCGGCTGCGCCGGAACATTGATGAATTTGCTGCAAGAGCCCCGTTTCAATCACGAAACGGAGCTTGCAAGCGGTATTCTTCAAGCAGAATGCGCAGCGTTGCTCACTCAATTCTTTCGTAGATTGCGCGGGAAGTAGAACGGAGCTACCGTTCTTCCCTTCTTATGGCTACCTGTAGCTCGGTTCGTTGTATATGCTGCAATGCAACAATAAGTTGATCAGCCTCTTCGCTAATTGCCAGAACATCGGGATCTGTCAAACTGCCGCGTGCTTCAGCCGTTTCATAAAGTTTTAGCCGCAGCGACCGCAATTTCTCAAGCAAGTAGTTTTTGTCCATAGCTCGCTTCGGGGCACACTCCTTATTTCGCACGGTGGCGTAATAGCTCCATTATACTCCCGCAGCTAACCGGATTTTGTAAAAACCTGTCGATGCTCCTAGATAATTTTAAAACAAGTTTCGACATCTTCCCGGTTTTTACCTCTGTTTTATAGTCTATTAAACCTATATTCATGAGACCTTCGATGTGATTTTTATTCGCATAGCCGAGCGGCGGTTCGACACCCGACTTCAGGGCCTTTGGGAGCGTTCAAACCAGCGTTCCGCCAGCAAATATGAGGATAAATCCATTTGTATTATAAGTAGGTATGAAGTAAAATTGAGTTCAAAACATAGAGTCTGCCCATCATGCGGACCGCTCTTAACCTTATCGATCAGGATGTGCTCCTTGAGAACAATACAGCAGTAATACTAGGCTGAAATGATTATATCGGACTCCGCACCATTCGCTGTCTCGGCATCCGCGGCGTTCATACCGTTGCGTTTGATTATTCCGACCGTCTGACGTACGGAGACGATACCAAATATACATTGGAGCGGCTCATCGCTTCTCATACATAATGAACAAAGGGATTTTGCACGGACTTGCTGAAGCTGACGGGGTCGCGGTTCCGGAAACGGTTCGTGTAGGCGATTACCAATTTTTGTATACGGCTATCCTCGCGGGTAAGCTGACGAAGAAGCTGTTTCGCAGACAGTCCGGCAACTCTCGCAAGTACAAGAGAATGGAGCTGACAGCATGTTATTGAAAGAGGTTGTTAGAAATTTGGCCTACGAGCTGGTGCAGGGTGATATCGGCAAGGACGTAACCGGCATCGCCTACGATTCCCGCGAGGCCGCTCCAGGCAGCATATTTGTTGCGGTGTCGGGCTTCACAGTGGACGGGCATCGCTTTATCGGGAAGGCGATTGAGAACGGCGCTTCCGTTATTATCGCGGAGAAGGAACCTACTGAAATCGACCCGTCCGTGACCGTTCTGAAGGTGGCGAGCACTCGCGACGCGCTCGCCAGGGTGTCGTCCAGCTTCTTCGGCAATCCGACGGAGCAGATGAATCTGATCGGCATTACCGGTACAAACGGCAAAACCTCCATTACCTATTTTTTGCAAGCCATATTCGAGCGGGCCGGATCATCCCTTGGGGTCATTGGCACCATTGGGACGGTGATCGGAGACAAATTGCTTAAAAACAAAAACACGACGCCGGAATCGCTCAATCTGCAGCAGATTTTCGCCGAGATGACAGCGGAGGATATTAAGCATTGCGTGATGGAGGTGTCCTCGCACGCCCTTAATCTGCAGCGGGTAGCCTATTGCCGTTATAATACGGGCATCTTCACGAACCTGACGCCCGACCATCTGGAGCTTCATCGCACGATGGACGAATATTTTGAAGCCAAGGCTTTGCTGTTCGGCATGACAAGCGATTTCAACATTATCAATGCCGATGACCCTTACGGACGCATTCTGATTGAGCGGCTGCGCGGCGGCAAGGCCAAGCTGCTTACCTACGGCATGGAGCAGACGGCCGACGTTTATCCGGACCATATCGATTATTACGCGGACCATACGGAATACACGGTACATACGCCCAAAGGCAGCACGCGCATTAGAGTGAACCTGCCGGGCGCCATTTACGTATACAATAGTCTGGCGGCCATTGCCGCCGCTTACAGCAATCAGTTCAGCCTGCAGCAGATTGCCGAAGGCATAGCCTCCGTAGAGGGCATTAAAGGAAGGCTGGAGGTCGTTTTTGAGGACGCGGACAGCCGTATTATCGTAGACTTTGCCCACACCGAGGATTCGCTGGAGAAAGCGCTCAAGACGATCAGACCGTTCGCCAAGGGGCGCGTTATTCTAGTATTCGGCGTTTATGCGGCAGACGGAGATCCCGGTCGCGACAAACGGCGAGGCATGGCCCGGGTAGCTGCGGCATTTGCCGACTTCTCCGTCATTACCTCCGACAATCCCAAGGAGCAGGACAATCAAATGATTATCCGCGAGATTGTAGAGGCGATGGAGGCTTGCAACGGCGCTTACGAAGCCGTCGTCGACCGGAGAGACGCCATTGCTTTTGCAATAGACATCAGCAAGCCCGGAGACGTCATTCTGATCGCGGGCAAAGGACATGAAACCTCTCAAATCATCGGCAAGACGGAAATTCCATTCAACGAAGCGGAAATCGTGAGACAGCTCAAGGGCGTTTCGCAAGCTTCGAAATAAAGACTACGGCAAATGAAAGGTATTCGACTATGTGCGGTTTTACAGGATTTGCGAATTGTCGATTAGCTCTCGATCATGTTGCCATTATGAAGGACATGATGGATGCAATCGTCCACCGAGGGCCGGACAGCGGAGGCATCTATTCCGACAGCGATGTGACATTTGGCTTCAGACGCCTGAAAATTATCGATATGTCGGATGCCGGCAGCCAGCCTATGTATAACGAGGATAAAAGCTGCGTGCTCGTTTTTAACGGTGAAATCTATAACTATGAGGAGCTCCGCAACGAGCTTATTATGAAGGGTCATCGCTTTGAAAGCCAGACCGACAGCGAAGTGCTTGTTCACGGCTACGAGGAATACGGCCCATCCCTGCTGCAAAAGCTCAGGGGCATGTTCGCTTTTGCCATATGGGACAAAAACAAGGAGCGGATGCTGCTTGCCCGTGACCATTTCGGCATTAAGCCGCTTTACTATACCAAGAACACGACGGACGGATCGTTTCTGTTCGGCTCCGAGATCAAAGCGCTGCTCAGGCACCCTTCGTTCCGCAAAGAGCTGAACAGAGATGCGCTGAGGCCGTATTTGACGTTCCAATATTCCGCTTTGGACGAGACCTTTTTTAAAGGCGTTTACAAGCTGAAGCCCGGACATTATATGCTCTATGAAAAAGGCATGCTTACCCAGAAATGCTATTGGGATACGAGCTTTGAAGCCGCCGACAGCTCTTTGGAGGATTATGTGCGGCAGATTAAGCTGGAAATGGAGGAATCGGTCCGCTACCACCGGATAAGCGACGTTAAGGTAGGGGCCTTCCTGTCCGGGGGTGTCGATTCCAGCTTGATTACGGCGCTGTTAAAGCCCGATCATACATTCTCCGTCGGGTTCCAGGATTATGAGGGGCAATTCAACGAAACCCATCTGGCGGAAGAGCTGTCCGATTTGCTGGGCAGCGTCAATCACAAGAAGCTGATAACGGCGGAAGAATGCTTCGATAAGCTGCCGACGATCCAATATCATATGGACGAGCCGCAATCCAATCCATCCTCTGTTCCGCTATATTTTCTGGCGGAGCTGGCACGTCAGCATGTAACGGTTGTTCTCTCCGGCGAGGGAGCAGATGAGCTGTTCGGAGGCTACGACTGGTACGACGACACGCCAAATATGAAAAAATATAGACAGGTGCCGTTCATGCTCAGGCGTCCCTTGTCGAGGATCGCTCGCAAGCTGCCGAATAACCGTATTACCGCGTTCATCCGCAAGGGCGGCCAGCGAGTCGAGGAGCGTTTTATCGGCCAAGCCCATGTATTTGCCGAGGAGGACGCCTGGCGGCTGCTGAAGCCCGCCTACAGAGGCGGTCCCGACGTTTCATCGGTTACCCGTCCGGTGTATGATAAAGTGAAGGGGCAGGACGATCTGTCCAAAATGCAATATCTCGATCTCAAGCTCTGGCTGCCGGGCGACATTCTGCTTAAAGCGGATAAAATGAGCTTGGCTCACTCGCTCGAGCTCCGCGTCCCTTTTCTGGACAAACAGGTAATGGCGCTAGCCTCCAAGCTTCCGCCCGAGCTGCGCGTACACCCAAGCCAGACCAAATACGCGCTGCGCTGCGCCGCCAAGGATATTTTGCCCGAACAGTGGGCGAAGCGCCCTAAAGTAGGCTTTCCGGTGCCGATCCGCCACTGGCTAAGAGAAGAGAAATATTATTTGCTCGTCAAGCATATGTTCGAATCGGAGGCTTCCCGCACTTTTTTTAATGTCGATGTGTTATTGGAATTTTTGAATGCCCACTATGAGGGCACGCACAATTATGCCAGATACATTTGGACCGTTTATGTGTTCCTCGTATGGCACAAAACCTTTTTTGACGATGCGGAGCTGCATCGCATGCCTGTCTTTGACTCAAACCTGACGACGGTAAGCGTCTAACAACTCGATACCCTGACCCGGCAAACCTGCTGATCCGCACAAAATACGGAAACCAGCACGATGGAGGTGGACAGTAACGATGAAATGGTTCAAAATAGGCATCATTGCCGCCGCGGCCTGCATTCTGCTTGTCGGCGCAGGCTTGTACTACATGTCCGACAGCAGCGGCGGCTCCGGAGGCAGCAAGACGGGAGCTCCGGCCCCGGCTCCGACGGAAGCTCCTGCGCCCCAAATTCAGCGCGGCACCATTACAATTACAGCGACTGACGAGACGAACCAGCGGCCAATCAAGGGAGCGGTCTTTGCCATTTACGCTTCCGGCTTAAACGAGGATGCGCCGCCGCTTGAGACGGTAACGACCGATGTGACAGGCACAGCTATTACGAGCCCGCTCGATTACGCCAATGACTACCTGATTCGCCAGCAATCGATCAGCCTTCCGTACGCTGTTGCCGAGGAAGAGCTGCATACAGCGGTAAACGCTCCTAATCAGCAGGTGTCAACGACAAACGCGATTTTGCCTCATATTAAGGCGACCCAGCCTGCGGGCGAGGGAGAATTGGCCATTTCCAAGGTATATCTCGACGTGCCGCTCATTATGCAGAAGCCTGAGCTGCCCAATGGCTGCGAAATTACATCGCTAACGGCCGTGCTGAACTATTATGGCTACGATACAACCAAAACAGCTATGGCTGACACCTATTTGCCCAAGCAGGCGTTTTCCTCGAAGGACGGCAAGCTTTACGGCCCCGATCCCAATCAGCTGTACGCCGGCGACCCTCGCTCGCAAAAAGGCGGCTTCTACAGCTTCGCTCCTCCGATCGTGGTCGCGGCAGAGAACTATTTTGCCGCAAGCTCTCGCACCGGAAGCGCCCAGGATATAAGCGGCAGCACACGCGAGCAGCTGATCGAACAGTTGAACAAAGGCGTGCCGGTGGTCGTATGGACGACGCTTGATATGTCCAAGCCGAATTTTAATTACGGCTGGTATCTTACAGCTACCGGCGAATATTATGAGGCGCTGGTCAATTTGCACGTTGTCGTGCTGAACGGCTATGAGGATGGCAAGGTTCATGTCATGAACCCGCTTCAGGGACAGGTAACGTACGATGCGGATGTGTTCTTTCGCAGCTATGAGGAAATGGGCAGACACGCCCTTGTCGTTAACGGCTAATACGCTACACATTTCAAGTAAAAGTAGGTAGAACGAAAAATGGAACATAAAAGCTTAGGCGTCATTGGCGGTATGGGCCCTAAGGCCACCTCCGTTTTTTTCGATAAAATCATTGACCGAACGGCTGCCGAGCGTGATCAGGAGCACATAGATATCGTGATTCTGAATCACGCAACCTTGCCTGATCGGACCGGAGTTATTCAGAGCGGAGATGGCCGGCATTTTCTAAGCGCCGTCTCCAAAGACCTGCAGCTGCTTGAAGCAGCCGGCGTAGCCAACATCGCCATACCTTGTAATACTTCACATTACTTTTATAACGACATGCAGCGAATGACAAATATACCGATCATTCATATGGTGGACGAGACGCTGAAGGTAATCGCAGGACAATATGGCGAAGGCAGCCGCGTTGGCGTTTTGGCCACGAACGGGACCGTAAGCAGCGGCGTCTATCGGAGAAGCTGCGAGGCGCACGGGCTGGAGCTTTACGAGCCGAATGCCGGGCTGCAAGAGCATGTCATGGATATTATTTATAATAAGGTCAAAAAAAATCTGCCCGTCGAGTCCTCCGAATTTGAAGGCATTATCGAAGAGCTGTTGAGTGCAGCGGGCTGTCACTGCGTCATCATCGCCTGCACCGAGCTGTCTTGCATTCCGCTGCGTCCGGAAATCGCCCGGCACTGCGTAGATGCGATGAATGTGCTAATCGAGCTTTCGATTATTAGATCGGGCAAGCGGCTCGCTGGCGACAGCTAGCACGGCACGGTGCGGTAAAGCGGGGATTCACAGAACAGAGCAAGGGCTGTATACGGAAGCGGATAAACGCTCCTTACACAGCCCTTTTACGTGAGTCAGATCAGTTGCAGTTCAACCGTGATATTGCCTCTTGTCGCTCTGGAATACGGGCACACTTGATGCGCAGCCTCTACAAGCTCCTGTGCCAGCTCACGCTCAATGCCCGCCAGCTTGATCTCTAGGCGCACGGCGAGCTCGTAGCCGCCGTTCTCATCCTTGCCAAGCGTTACCTGCGCCTTGACCTCCGTGCTCTCTGCCTTGAGCTTGCGCAAGCGGCATACGACGTTCAGAGCGCTCTCGAAGCATGCGGCGTAGCCTCCTGCGAACAGCTGCTCCGGGTTTGTCGCTCCGCCCGGTCCGCCGAGCTCCTTGGGAGATCTGACCTCAACATCCAGATGGCCGTCGCTTGATACCAGCCTGCCGTCCCTGCCTCCGGTAGCCGTTACCTCTGCGGTATACAATTTTTGCATGGGTTATGCCTCCTGTCATCTTAGGGGTAATGGAACTAGCCCTCTATTCTATTACCCGAAATCGGCAGGATTATGCGCATGATCGGATGAAACGTCCGCTTCGCGGTCGCGTACCTCCAACATTTGCGGCAGCATTTTCATAAAAGCGTCTACTACACGCGGGTCAAAATGCCGGCCGCGCTCCTCGTCAAACAGCCTGATGATTCGCTCCAGCTCCCACGCAGGCTTGTATACCCTTGCGCTGCCCAGCGCATCAAATACGTCTGCAACGGCAGTAATGCGACCATACAGATGGATCTCCTCTCCCTTTAATCCTTGCGGGTAGCCGCTGCCGTCCCACTTCTCGTGATGCTGCAGCGCAATCGTCGCTGCGGCCTGGAGCAATTCGCGACGCGAATTGCGCATAAGCTGGTAGCCGATCAGCGTATGGGTTTTCATATGCTCGAACTCCTCGACCGTCAGCTTGTCCGGCTTATGCAGAATGGCATCGGGAATCGCCACCTTGCCGATATCATGCATAGGCGAGGCGCTGCGAAGCAAGTCGGCTTCCCTCTCGCTCAACCCGAGACCAAGCGCAAGAAAATAAGAATATTGGGCGACCCTGCGCACATGATGTCCCGTTTCCTGCGAACGGCTTTCGCCAATTTCCCCCATCGTAAAAATAATTTCCTTCTGCGTTTCCATAATTTCGTCATTCAGCATGACCGATTCCAGCGATTTACCGGAATAGGCGGCTGCGAGCGACAAATATTCCAAATCCTGCTTCGAAAAAACCTCGGCATTTGTAAGCTTGTTAATCGCTTGATAGGCCCCGATAATTTCCCCTTCATTATTGCGAAAAGGGATCGTCATAATGGCTTTTGTCCGATAACCGGTTTTGCGGTCGTTATCCGAGTTATGGCGCTCATCAAAATAAGCATCGTCTATAAAAATCGGCTCTCCCGAGCAAATCGCCGCCCCTACCAGCCCGCTTCCGTACGGAATGCGAATTTCTTCCACGCCATGGGCGACCACAGTGAACAGCTCCCCGCGCAGGGCATCGATCAGCCATACGGTGCAACGGTCAGCAACGACCATCTCTCTCCCCATATTAGCCATCAGCACCAACACATTCTGGAGCTTCTTTTCTCCTGCTATCTTGGCTGTGTAATCAAAAATAACCTCGAGCATCTGCTCAGGCGTAAGATCTTCCTTGTATGGACGAGGATCATCAGCGTCTAGGGACATTTCGATTTCTCCTTAAGCCGGTTTCGGTCTATTCAACGTTTAGAACAGTCAACCGACTAATTCGCCCTCTATGGTTGTAATTCCTGCTTTTATTTAGCAAAGCCTCGTCTTTTTCCGACATTTTTCGACCTTTCCCTTAGATAAACATAGGGCTGCTGAAGTCAGCTCATTGACATTTTTTCCAATACCGAATAAGATTAAATAACCAAATGATTAGTTGTTTGGTCGAGAGAAAGGAAGACGATGCATACATGGAAGCACCAGATACGACCCAACTGGAAACACTCGTCCATCAGCAGCTGAGGGAATGCAGCCCGATCTTCCTCGCCTTGGCCGATCCGATCCGACAAGACATCATTATGATGCTAACCAAGCATGAATCGCTTAACGTCGCGCAAATTGTTGAACGGTCGCCGATGTCCCGATCCGCGATTTCCCATCATCTGAAAATATTAAAGCAAGCCGGCGTTGTCACTTCCGCCAAATTAGCCACTGAGATTTATTACAGCCTCAATATTGAGGGACCGGTAGAGTACTTGAAAAATTTTCTTGCTACAACTGAACTTATTATTAAGCAAAAGAGCTCAGGGACCGAATAAGGTCCCTTCTTCTCACACTAAATAACCAAGTAATTAGATACTTAGTTTCTTGGTTTTTAGATAAACAAAAACTTGGGAGGTTTCAATCTTATGAAAACAGTCCTGATTACAGGCGCATCCAGCGGTATCGGCAAGGCATTCGCAGAATTGTTCGCCAAAAAGCATTATCGCATCGTCCTTGCATCCCGCAACGAAGAGAAGCTTAACCGCATTTCCCGCCAGCTCAGAGAAGCATACGGAGTCTCGACAGTTTCGATCCCCGTTGATCTTGCACAAAATGCCGGCCCCGTCCAACTGTACGAGCAACTCAAGGAACAAGGCATCACAATCGACATCCTCATTAATAATGCGGGAATGGGCTCCTATGGATTGTTGCATCAACAAGATGTACATTCCGAGCTGGAGATGCTGCAGCTTAACGTCCACTCTCTCTCTCACCTCATGATGCTCTTTCTGCCAGACATGGTGGAACACGGTAGCGGAAGCATATTAAATGTAGGCTCAACCACTTCGTTCTATGCCTGCCCGCTAAGCGCCAACTACTCTGCTTCCAAAGCATTTGTGCTCTCGCTGACTGAAGCAGTTGCAAACGAGCTTCAAGGGACAGGTGTATCCGTAACGGCCCTATGTCCCGGAGCTACGGAGACCGAATTTTTTCGCAGTGCAAGAATGGAGGGGCAGAAGGTGGCCGATCCCAAAGCGCTTATGAGCCCGCAAGCCGTGGCTGCGATTGGTTACAAAGCTATGATGAATAACAAAACCTTTGTTGTTCCCGGCTTCCAGAACTGGCTGCTCACTCAAGCGCCTCGCTTTTTCCCGAGAAAATTTGTCACCCGAATCACACGAAGCGTGCTTGAGCAGAAGCTGTAGTCACAACCATGCTATACCGGCTACTGTCGAATTCGTTTCTGTCGGAAGAGCTCTGAACGGAGATGCTCAATAAAAAAAAGCGTTCCGAAGTCGCCATTGACTTCCGGAACGCCCCTTATCCGTTCCTTTGCAAAGATCAGGCTATCCGCTTAGTAAGCGCCTATAAAAAATAACTCTATCTAGCGAGTTGCGCCACAAAAGGCTCTAATGGTATACTAAATATTGCTGTGGCCCCGTAGCTCAGCGGATAGAGCACACGTTTCCTAAACGTGGTGTCGGATGTTCGATTCATCTCGGGGCCGCCAGCTGACGCAATACATCAATTTGGCTTGCATACTCAGATATTCGCACTTCGATTCCTGATGATCGTGGAAGGCCGTACATATGAAAGGACCGAAACCACTACTTGAGCGTAGGGATTCGGTCCTTTATTTTTTTCCTATGCCAAATGCATAAGCAATAAAAAGAGGCGTCCCTCCGTCATCCAAGACATCAGGACAGCCTCTTCCTTGCTCTATAGCCCCAGTGCGCCGCCAAGCATTTGCTCTAGCTCCGAGTACGGAATGACGTCCGTAGGCAGCTCTTCAAGCTCTACCTTTTTGTTAATATCAGACAAGGTCGAGGTAACGTCAAGTCCGATTTTCACCGTCCCGCCAAGCTCTTCGTCCGCTGCCTGTACGTTCACTTCCCCGTTCTGATAGACGACGTATCCATCTTGAATCGCGCTTGTCAGCTTAAGCTTATTGATTTTAATATCCTTTTTCAACGTATCCTTGGCTTCCGCCTTATTCTGCTCGAAGTCCGCCTTAAATGCTTCCACATCCGTTTTTTCTAGCGAAAGCATGTTCAGATACTCTTGATTGTTAAGAATAAGTTCGAGAATTTCCGGCAAAGCGTTGTCGATAATCGTATCGATTGCGCCCGCATAATTGCTTTCATTGACCTCAACGGTTACTACCTGATCCACCTTCAGATTGTCGGGTATTCCCGCATCCTCCGGCTTGGGTTGGCTAAAATATGTCTTTTCGTCAAAATGCTTAAAAAATGCGGACCCCAGCTCGTCGGCCAACGCTTTTTGGGCATTTACATCGATTGCAGGCAGATCCCCTTGCCCCTCGAGCTCATCCTTATCCACCTTGATGAACTTGCCTGTGAGCGTATCCGGCAGCATGAGCATCGGAATTTGAGGAATTTTCAAGTATACCGCGTCCTCCGTTACTTTGAACGGAACGGTAAGCTTCATTTCCATATCGCCCGGAATAACGATTTCGACATTCATGTCCATTCTCATCGGGCTTTTCTGATATATGCCGTCAATCGTAATTTGCGCATTTTTGAACATTCCTAACACCATTGCCGCTGCCGCCGAATCCGTCTGTGTCGTCAAATCGTTCGGTATTTCCAATTCGTTCAGCCCAAGCGATATATTCATTTTGTAAGATTCCGCTTCACTCGCTTTGGTCATCGCAGCGCTAAGCGCTTCTTTTGGCGGCTTGCCCGAGCTGCAGCCTGCTACGACTGCCAGCATAATGACCAACAGAATAGCGACTATTTTTTGCGTAGGTTTCATCTCAGTAGTTCCTCCCCGTCTTCTATATAACCCCCTCCATTTTATATGATTCATCCGTAATTTAGAAGCAATATCCAAAAAATCCCGTCTCGAAATTCGAAACGGGATTTTTGAACTAAGCTGAAATTAGATCGAAAGTCGCTATTTCCGTTAGCTTCCTTCGGGATTGTGATGATCGACATGATTGCGCTGCTTTGTTTTTTTGGAGCCGGATAAGGGCTCTTGCCCGCCCTTTTTTGTTTCGTGCTTGCTTCGTTCGTTATGCGGGACGCTTTCCGGAACAGGATAGTTGTCTGGCTTGCTCATGAACAATACCACCTTTGCTCGTCATAGAAATAAAGTCTGCCGTACGCTTTGTATGTCTGATGCAACTTAATTCCGCTGATGCCCCAAATCGCTTGGTTGATCATGATTCATCTCGGCTTGATGGCGACGGTCATTTTTATCCTGCTGCAGCTGCTGGTTATGATGAGCGTTGACTCCGACATGATCAAGCGCAACTATGGTGTTCGTCAAATTTTTATCCAATCCGTTTTTCGATTTGGTCATTGGTCAGATTCCCTCCTAAGCATGCGTTAACTGATGCAGCGACTGCGCGCACTCATGCAAATGCCTCGTATAATCGTGAATAAGCTCTTGGACCAAACCGCCTCGCTCATCGATCGCCTTCTGATCCTTTTCAACATCGATCAGCTCGACCTTTACCTCCCGGCTATCTACATAGCCGACCTTAAAATCAATGTTATACGCTTGATGCCCCGCAATGTCGATAGAAACGCGCAGTGCCTTTTGATCGGCTTCGTCAGGCTGCACCTTGCATCTGTCTCCTGATTGCAGAAGCTCCGGCAGCGTTTGCCTCCATGCTTCAGCCAACTGCTCTTGATCCAATTGAAGTTCATTTGATTTTGCCATTGGTTATAGCACCTCCACATCGTATAACATGCGAAAATCAGCAAAGTTTTATACGACCCCGAAGCAAACAAAAAAAGCCCGAACGCTGCGCGTCCAGACTCTGCATGAATAAATGATACTGGCGGAGAGGAAGGGATTCGAACCCTTGTGAGCTTGCGCTCTAACGGTTTTCAAGACCGCCCCGTTATGACCGCTTCGGTACCTCTCCACAATTAAATCGTCACAAACAAGATTGTACCACAAGCCAAAATAATAAAGCAAGTACGTTTTGGCCTGCGGTACAAGAAATATTATGGTGCAGAGATAACCTCAATGCCGCCCATGTACGGACGAAGCACTTCCGGAACAATAACCGAGCCGTCCGCTTGCTGGTAGTTTTCCAAAATAGCGGCAAATGTGCGTCCTACGGCAAGACCTGAACCGTTTAGCGTATGAACAAATTCCGGCTTGCTCTTCGCATCTCTACGGAAGCGAATGGCCGCTCTGCGCGCCTGAAAATCCTCTACGTTGGAGCAAGACGAAATTTCGCGATAAGTATCCGCGCTTGGCAGCCATACCTCAAGGTCATATGTTTTTGCCGCTGTAAAGCCCATATCCCCCGTACAAAGGGCAAGAACACGATAGGGCAATCCGAGCAGCTGCAGAACCTTTTCGGCGTCAGCCGTCATTTTCTCCAGCTCGTCGTACGAGTCCTCCGGCTTCGTCAGCTTGATCAATTCCACCTTGTTGAATTGATGCTGGCGAATAAGTCCCCGCGTATCGCGTCCTGCCGCGCCCGCCTCCGAGCGGAAACATGAGCTATACGCTACAAAATATTTAGGTAGCTCATCAGCAGTCAAAATTTCATCGCGATGCAAATTCGTAACCGGCACCTCTGCAGTCGGGATAAGGAAATACTCGGAATCGGTGAGCTTGAATAGATCCTCCTCGAACTTAGGAAGCTGGCCTGTGCCGAACAAGCTGTCGCGATTGACGATGTATGGCGGTAGAACTTCCTCGTAGCCGTGCTTGTCACTGTGCAGATCCATCATAAAGCTGATGAGCGCACGCTCCAAACGCGCGCCGAGCCCGCGATAGAAAGTAAAGCGTGAGCCTGTCACCTTGCCGGCCCGTTCAAAATCAAGAATGCCCAATGTCTGAGCAATTTCCCAATGAGGCTTCGGCTCAAAGCTGAAGCTTGGCGCTTCGCCGTTGCGGCGCAGCTCCACGTTGTCCTCTTCGGATTTACCTACCGGGACGCTTTCACTAGGAATGTTGGGCAGAGCTTGCGTGAGCTCGTCCACCTGAGCCTCAAGCACGCGCAGTTCGTCATCAAGCTCCTTGATCCGGTCGCCTACCTCTCTCATCTCCAGAATGAGGGCTTCGGCATCGCCGCCCGCCTTTTTCAGCTTGGCTACTTCCTGGGAAACGGTATTGCGGCGGTTTTTCAGGTTTTCCGTTTCCTGAATCAGGTCCCGGCGTTTTGTATCGAGTGCAGGAAAACCAGCAATCAGATCAAGCGAAGCTCCGCGATTAAGAAGCGCCTGCTCAACCTTGTCAAATTCATTTCTTAACAATTTAACGTCCAACACAGCTTATACGCTCCTCTCTGAAGCTTCTTCTACCATTTGCACAAAATAAGCATGCAGGCTGTAGTCATCCGTCAATTCGGGATGAAACGATACGGCGAGCAGATTCCCTTGCCTTGCCGTTACGATCTCGTCTTTATAAGTGGATAGTACGTCGACGCCTGCTCCTACCCGCTTAATCAGCGGGGCTCTGATAAATACGGCGCGTACCGGCTCCTCTATCCCCTTCACTTCAAGATCGGTCTCAAAGCTCTCGCGCTGTCGGCCGAATGCGTTGCGGGCTACTGTCATATCCATCACCTGCAAATGGGCATCCTCTTGACCTTCAATCTCGTTAGCCAGCACAATCAGTCCGGCGCAGGTTCCAAACAACGGCTTGCCTTCCGCCGAAAACTGGCGAACAGCATCCATGAAGCCGTATTTGCGCATCAGCTTGCCGATCGTTGTGCTCTCGCCTCCTGGAATGACGAGGCCCTGGAGCTCGTCCAGCTGTTCTACACGCTTCACCGGAACCGCTTCGGCTCCTGCAAGCTCCAGACTGCGAATATGCTCTGCTACAGCGCCTTGCAGCGCCAGTACACCTATTTTCTTCACGCGAATCGCCTTCCTTTTACAGGCAAGCGCCGGCTGCGCTTAACGCGCGCGACCGGCGCCTGCTATTCCCATCTATTAAATTCCGCGGTCTTGCATCCGTTGCGCCGCTTCAAGCTTCGAAATCTCGATGCCCTTCATCGGCGTACCGAGGTTTTTGGACACTTCGGCAATCAGCTTGTAATCTTGGTAATGAGTTGTCGCCTCTACAATCGCACGGGCGAATTTCTCAGGGCTGTCCGATTTGAAAATACCGGAGCCTACGAATACGCCGTCCGCACCCAGATGCATCATCAATGCCGCATCGGATGGAGTTGCTACGCCGCCTGCAGCGAAGTTAACAACTGGCAGCTTTCCTGTCTCGTGCACGTTCAGCAGCAGCTCGTATGGAACGCCAAGCAGCTTAGCTTCGTGATAGAGCTCGTCCTTTGAAAGACCCTGCACCTTACGGATTTGACCGTTGATCAAACGCAAATGGCGGACAGCTTCAACGATGTTGCCTGTTCCCGGCTCGCCTTTCGTACGCAGCATCGCAGCGCCTTCCTGGATACGGCGCAACGCCTCGCCCAGATCCTTCGCTCCGCAAACGAAAGGAATCGTAAATTCATTTTTGCTAATGTGGAATACTTCATCCGCAGGAGTCAGAACTTCGCTCTCATCGATATAGTCAACGCCCATCGACTCAAGCACTTTAGCCTCCACGTAGTGGCCAATACGCGCCTTTGCCATAACAGGGATCGAAACAACCTTCATAACTTCTTCGACGATCGTCGGATCAGCCATACGGGCTACGCCGCCAGCCGCACGAATATCGGACGGTACGCGCTCAAGCGCCATTACCGCTGTTGCGCCTGCAGCCTCAGCCACCTTCGCCTGCTCGGCGTTCATAACGTCCATGATGACGCCGCCTTTTTGCATTTCTGCCATTCCGCGTTTTACGCGCGATGTACCTGTTTCCATCTTACAAGTCCTCCTATTTCCATGCGTGGAATTAAATAATACCGCAGTTGTTCTAACACTTGATTTTACAGGAACAGAGAATAATCGACAACCCTTGTTTTACGTATTTCCATGTTTCCTGCCCGGTTTAGAACAAATTGACGATCCCGTTGAACAATCCGCTAAAAAACTCCCCGATCGCCCGGAACATAAGCCGTAGCCATCCGGCCTTTTCCGATTCGGCCGACGTTACGAGGTTAACCGTTTTCTCGAGCGTTTGCTTGGTCTCGGCATCGGTATAGCTGTAAGTAACCGTTCCAACGACCGATCCTGCGGCCAGCGGCGCTACCAGCTCCGATTCGGGCTTGATGTCGCTGCCCACCAGTTCAACATTAGGCGTTTCGCCCTTCTTCACCATAACAGTGATATCCTTATCGGTTACGACCGGAACCGTTTTTTGTTTGCCCTTCTTAATCTTTACCGTTTCCAGCGTTTCTACAACGGATTTCGGAGCCAGCACGGTCTTTTTCTCAAAGGTCGCGTAGCCGTAGTCATAGAGCTTCCTTGTTTCATTGAATCGGGCGGACATGGACGAGGTGTCCATCACCACGCTGATAAATCGCAAATCGCCGCGTTTCACCGTTCCCGTAAAATTATAACCCGCCGACTTGATAAAGCCCGTTTTCATACCGTCAACGCCCTCATAGGCAAGATGCTTCAATCCTGTTTTGTTAATATTTGTACCGAGCATCCAGTTGAAGTTGACCATCGGATCTTTGTCACGCTGACGGAATTTATAATCCTGCATGCTGGAATATTCCAGAAACTGCGGGTAGTTAATAAGAATGAGTCTCGAAAGCTTGGCCAGATCCTTTGCCGATATGACCGTCGTATCCTCAAATCCGGTAGCGCTAGCGAACACTGCAGTAGCAAGTCCGAGCTCATCGGCTGTTTCGTTCATTTTCTCGACAAAAGCAAGCTCAGTGCCCGCAATTTGCGTAGCGAGCGCTCTTGTCGCGTCGTTGGCCGAGCCTACCGCCATCGCAATGTATAATTCCTTCACTGTATGCGTGTCGCCTGCAGCCAGAAAAATTTGAGATTCTTCTTTGAGCGTGTTGGCGGCTTCCGCACTGACGGATACCGTCTGCTCCCAATCCAAACGGCCTTCCTTGATCTCTTTTAGCACCAAATATTCCGTCATTAGCTTTGTCATGCTGGCAGGAGGAAGGGGCTCGTCCGAATTTACATCATATAAAATTTGTCCTGTTTCCGCTTCTATCAGGATCGCCGATTTAACCTGCAAGCCAAGCGTATTCTCCGTGCTCGGACGATTGTCATAGCCGACTGCCAGCGCCGTTGATGAACCAAGTGCGAGCGTTACCATCCATACCGCCAAGCTGGCCGCGAGTAATGTCATAAATTTGACCGGCCTTACCTTTACCTTCAACGTCTTCTCCCCTTTTCCCATATCAATTATTCGTTGTTAATTGTATCATACCGCCGCCTTACAATTAAACTACCCGACAGGTTACTAACTGGTTACAAAATTACGCTGAGGATGCGGAGAATCAAGCCCTGCGAGGCATTGGCCGTAAATTCGGGACTTCATGAAATTTTCCTCACTTACTTTATGGAGCCGGTCCGGCTTATACCCGAGTATGAACCAGATTCACAGCTTTAAGCCTCGTCCGTGCAAAAAAACAGGCAGGAACAGCGTATCCGCTTGTTCCTGCCTGTTATGCTCTCATCGCCAGAAGTTCTTCTACAGGGAGTAGTTTGGCGCTTCCTTCGTAATCTGAACGTCATGCGGATGGCTTTCGCGCAGACCGGAACCAGTAATACGTACGAATTGCGTATCGTTCTTGAGCTCCTCGAGACTCGCCGTTCCGCAATACCCCATACCGGAACGCAATCCGCCAAGCAATTGATGCACCGTGTCGGCAAGCGGCCCCTTATATGGAACCCGCCCTTCAATGCCCTCAGGTACAAGCTTGTTCTCGTTCTCCTGGAAGTAACGGTCCTTGCTTCCTTCTTTCATGGCGCCGAGCGAGCCCATGCCGCGATATACCTTAAAGCTGCGGCCTTGGAAGATTTCCGTCTCGCCAGGGCTTTCCGCTGTGCCTGCGAACAAGCTGCCAATCATGATACAGCTCGCGCCGGAAGCGATCGCCTTCGTAATATCGCCCGAATACTTGATGCCGCCGTCCGCAATAATCGGAACATTCAGCTCGCGCGCCACTGTTGCGCAGTCGTAGATCGCTGTAATTTGCGGAACGCCAATGCCTGCAATGACACGGGTTGTACAAATCGAACCAGGACCAATGCCGACTTTGACAACCGAAGCGCCTGCTTCGATCAGGTCGCGCGTCGCTTCTCCTGTCGCTACGTTGCCTGCGATAATCGTAAGCTCCGGATACGCCGCACGCAGCTTGCGTACAGCTTCGAGAATATTAATATGATGGCCGTGCGCCGAATCTACGACCAGCACGTCGATACCGGCTTGTACAAGCGCTTCTGCGCGATCCAGCGTATCCTTCGAGATGCCGACAGCCGCGCCGCATAGCAGGCGTCCATGCTCGTCCTTCGCTGCGTTAGGAAATTGAATGGCCTTCTCGATGTCTTTAATCGTAATAAGACCCTTCAGCGTATTCTCCTCGTCAACAAGCGGAAGCTTCTCGATCTTGTGCTTCTGAAGCAGAACCTCTGCCTCCTGCAGCGTCGTGCCTACAGGCGCAGTAACCAGAGCTTCGCGGGTCATCACTTCATTTATTTTAATCGAATAATCGTGTACGAAACGCAGATCGCGGTTAGTCAGAATACCTACCAGCTTCTTGTTCTGATCGACGATTGGTACGCCAGAAATGCGGTATTTCCCCATAAGCTCTTCCGCATCGTAAACATGATGATCGGGGGTCAGCGAGAACGGATTCGTAATAACGCCACTCTCCGAACGTTTTACGCGGTCAACCTCCTCCGCTTGCTGTGCAACCGACATGTTCTTGTGAATAATGCCAATGCCGCCCTCACGCGCAATTGCAATCGCCAAAGCGGATTCGGTTACGGTGTCCATGCCTGCGCTAATGAGCGGAATGTTCAGCTTCACTTTCTCGCTCAAACGAATGGAGATGTCAACTTCTCTTGGCAGCACTTCTGATTTGCGCGGAACAAGCAGGACGTCGTCAAACGTCAGCCCTTCTTTGGCGAATTTCGTTTCCCACACGAGTATGTTCCTCCCTTATTTTCAGTACGTCTCACGTATATTATTAGCAATATTAGCAGAGGGGGTATAGGCTGTCAAGGCTCACTAATCGCCCTGTTTATCCGCATTTTGCCTGATCGGTAAGAGCTTAAATAGTCGAATTGTTCAGAAAAAATCAGGGAGGTACGTCGTTCGTTCGGGAATGCGCGCTTGTAAGCGTTTGATTGCATCCTCTTCACCACACAACCGGTTCAATTGGCGCAGCTGCAGAGGCTTTAGATAGCCCAACAGCATGCTGCTGAAGGCGCCAATATCCATTTTAATGGAAGATTTTTGTTCCGTTTTGCCTGCAGACTGTGACAGAACAGCTTCCCCTGAAGGCTGGATCGCGAGCTCAAAGCAGCCATTGTTCCACTCCGCATGACGGTCCTCAAGCTCAATCGACAGGCTTTCCTCTGCTGGGGCAGGAGCAAAAGGATACAGGCGTACGAACGCCTCCGCATCAACCACTCGCGCCATCATATAAGGTGTAATCTCTTGCTTGATCCGCTGATCCGAGAGCATGAATGGCAGCAAATTGTCCATTGGCGCTTTTACCGTCAGCTCTTCAAACATCGAATCATGCTGGGATAAAAAAGACCACAACGCCGACTCGGCCTCCCCTGTCAGAGATACTAGCTCATGCACATTCATTTTTCTATCCTTCACTTCGTAGAACGCATAACCGATCGGGTCGTTCTCTGGGCTATAATAAACGACCGTCTGACCCGTTTTGCGGGCAACGATCCGATAAGTCCACCACAATTCCGTTCTGGCCAACGTACCGTTATATTGCGCTGCATATTTCTCATATACGGCGCGCACATGCTCATGGTCAGGCTGACATCGAGCTATACGTCCGGTATAAGCATAGCGGGTCGGCAGCTGCTCTGTCCTCAAGGTATAAACTTTATTGTCCGTGTAGGTTTCCCAGCCAAATTTACGGTAAAAACCATGTGCGAACGGGTGCAAAAAGGACAATGTCTGCCCATTCTCCCGCATATCCTTGAGCATATGAACCAGCAGCTTGGCTACGAGCCCCTGTCTTCTGTATTCCGGCCAAGTCGCCACCCCCGCAATGCCGCCCATTGCAAAACGCTGTCCTTGTATGTACGTTTCAAGATGCAGCACTGCCGCTTGCGCTGCAAAGCTGTCGTCGACGTACGCCCCCCATAACGTAGCGGGCTCTGCAGCCATTTGCGCTTTCGTCTTTTCAAGCTCTTCCTTTGTCTTCCGATACTGAAAAGCAAATTGAGACAATTCCAAGCTTGCATCATAATGCTCTGTTTGCAGACGTTTAATTTCCAACTTTTGATCACTCACAAGAAATCCCTCCCAGCAATACGAATTAACTAAGCCTTGATCTTATCATACAGCAAATACGAATAAAAAAATAATCTCAGCTTCTTACAGTCGTTATGAGCCGAAATCGGCGTTGTTAGGGGGAGGATACTGTTAATGCCTGCAGATGACAACAAACCTGCCGCAATGAATACGGCAGGTTATCTGTGCTTGGCGACGTCCGTTCCGCACCGGCTGACTATGCTTCATGGCTTCGCTTCGAGGTCGGCGTTTGAACCTTCCTCCAGGGCCGGGCCTGCTTCTCCGCTTTGCTTCGATCGCTGGGTTCATACACTCTCCCCGGGAGAGTTACGTCCCAGCACAACAAAAAACCTGCCGCAATAAATACGGCAGGTTATCTGTGCTTGGCGACGTCCGTTCCGCACCGGCTGACTACGCTTCATGGCTTCGCTTCGAGGTCGGCGTTTGAACCTTCCTCTAGGGCCGGGCCTGCTTCCTCGCTTTGCTTCGATCGCTGGGTTCATACACTCTCCCCGGGGAGAGTTACGTCCCAGCACAACAAAAAACCTGCCGCAATGAATACGGCAGGTTATCTGTGCTTGGCGACGTCCTACTCTCCCAGGACCCTGCGGTCCAAGTACCATCGGCGCTGGAGGGCTTAACGGTCGTGTTCGAGATGGGAACGCGTGGTTCCCCTCCGCCATCGCCACCAAACGTAGCGTTTGCACGCTGAAAACTGGATACGAAAGTGAGGCTGCTGAAAGCC
>NZ_STGF01000027.1 GCF_005222705.1 Paenibacillus sp. SY21-1
GGCTGCAATGGACGGTTATGCCATTCCTTGATTAAGGGCATCATCTTATTCGTCACGTTGGAAATGAGGGCAGGGGATACCTCAATGCCGTACAGTCCTTGCAAGTGATCCTGAATGTCTCGCGTACTGACCCCTCTGGCGTACAGGGCCGTTATCTGATCCTCAATGCCCGTCATGTTCGTTTGGTTCTTCTTGATAACCACAGGCTCGAATTCACCCAGTCGATCACGTGGTACCTGGATTTCCATATCCCCATACTCCGTGTGAATCGTTTTCTTTCCGTAGCCGTTTCGACTGTTCTTGGTTTGCTTATTCTGGTCATACGGTGCGTAGTCCAATTGGGTATCGAGCTCCGCTTTCAAGGCGGCCTCCAGTACATCTTTGAACATGTCTTTCAAGGTCGCTTGAATGTGCTCCACCGATTGAAATTTGTGTTCCGCCACCAGTGCACGAATATCCTGTTTGGTCCAAAATTTGGTTGTCATTTTTATTCCCTCCGAATTCGATTGTCGTTAGGTTTAGTATGTCCCAGCTTGATCGTTTTCAAAGGTTTCAGCTTTTATTTTACACTCCCTAAAATTGATTAATGCCTAACATTTCAGACTTGCATTTGACGGAAACATTATCAATTTTCAGCTCTATTTGCGCCATTACTTATACTTCACCTCTTTAACATTTGTTATTTTTAATGGTCCCCATGCTGAACCTTGTATACGCTTTTAGGGCAGGATGCATTGTATCAGTCTTACTGTACTTACTCAAAATCAGTTCCATCACTTTTGAAACCATCTTTCTCCCAGAGAGCCCCATAAAGCGCGCTACAGTCACTTTTCTAACTAACTTTTCTCCAGAGAGCTTCAAAACGCGCGCTACAGTCACTTTTCTTACTAATTTCCACCCAGAGAGCCCCAAATTGCGCGCTACAGTCACTTTTCTAACTAACTTTCCTCCAGAGAGCTTCAAAAAGCGCGCTACAGTCACTTTTCTAGCTATCTTTTTCCCAGAGGACCCAGAGGACAGCCCTCAGCCTGCTCAATCAATTGTTTTTTCCACTTTTCAAGTGGAATGGAACAAAGAAACGAGGGCGTTCAGGGTGCTTAAGAGCAAGGCACGGAGGACGAGTCGTATACACAGAAGTTGACATATACAACTAAAGCCCCTTACCTATTGGCCGGGGCTCTTAATTTCTACACCTCTATAATAACTGGCAAAACCATAGGGCGTCTGCGCGTTTGAGCGAGTATATATTTGCCGCAGGTTTCCCTGATTTGATGCTTTAATACAGACCATTTTTGATTTTCAATGGTTAATAGCTGATTTACATCCTCCCGTATTTTGCGATTTAATTCGCCCAGAAGCGCCTCCGATTCCTTTGCATAAACAAATCCTCTCGTAATAATGTCCGGTCCGGACAACAACGTTCGATCATGGCTGCTAA
Source organism: Paenibacillus sp. SY21-1 (assembly GCF_005222705.1). GTDB lineage: Bacteria > Bacillota > Bacilli > Paenibacillales > Paenibacillaceae > Pristimantibacillus. The sequence continues at coordinate 1,439 of NZ_STGF01000027.1, forward strand.
GCGTTACCACCACAATGAGAATTCCGTCCTCGGCCAAATGTCTGCGGTCTCGCAATACGGCGTTTCCAACGTCCCCAATTCCAAGGCCATCTACCAGGGTATTGCCGGCTGCTGCCTTCCTGACCTGTATCGCGCTATCAGGCGTGACATCCAAAATATCGCCGTTTCTTAGAATATAAATATTTTCATTCATGACTCCTACGGATTCCGCTAGTTTTTGATGCTGATAAAGCATGCGATACTCGCCATGAATCGGTACAAAAAATGTCGGTTTCATCAAGGTAAGCATTAATTTCAGCTCTTCTTGGCTTCCATGGCCTGAAACATGCATGCCCGTTGCAGAGCCGGAGCCATGAATGACGCGTGCGCCTTGCAAATAAAGCTGATCCAGGACTGCTGCAACATTTCGTTCATTGCCCGGGATAGGGGAGGAAGCCAGAATGACTGTATCCTCAGGCTGAAGCGTCATGTAGGCATTTCTGCCGCTCGCCAGTCGGGCAAGTGCTGCCATGGTTTCGCCTTGGCTGCCGGTGCATAGCACCGCGACTTTTTCTCTTGGGAGCCCGCTTGCTTCCTTTGCTTCAATCAACATGCCCTCCGGCATGGTCAAATAGCCTTTGTCCAGCGCTACTTTAACCACATTGATCATGCTTCGCCCCATAAGAGCCAGCTTCCGCTCGGTACGAACGGCAGCGTCAATGACCTGTTGAAGCCTGTTCACATTGGAGGCAAAGGTGGACAAAAATATACGATACCGTGCCTTCTGAAACGCCTCCATAATTTTCTCGCCAACCAAGCTTTCAGAGGGCGTGAACCCTGGGCGCTCGGCATTTGTACTCTCTGACAAAAGAACGAGCACGCCCTCCTCGCCTATTCGCGCCATTTTATGAATATCGGGAAATTGCGCATTTGCCGGAGACAAATCGAATTTAAAGTCGCCGGTATGAACAACTCGCCCCGCCGGCGTATTGATCACAATTCCTAAGCAATCGGGTATGCTGTGATTCGTACGGAAAAAGCTGATCGCAAGCATGCCCAATTGCAGTTCCGTATCGGGTGAAATATCGTGAAGCTGTATCTTCTTCAGCTTGTGCTCCTTGAGCTTTAATTCGATAAGCCCGATCGTTAGTCGTGAAGCATAGACCGGAACATTCAACTGTTTGAGAAAATAAGGAATGCCGCCGATATGATCCTCATGACCATGAGTAATGACGAGCGCTCGAACCTTGCTTTTATGTTGAAGGAGGAAGCTGATGTCCGGAATGATCAGATCAATGCCCAGAAGGCTTTCATCAGGAAACTTTGAACCACAATCAATAACGACCATATCATCTCCGTATTGAATCACATACATGTTCTTCCCGATTTCGAATACGCCGCCTAACGCAAGCACTGACAAAGGATGGTTGTCATGTGTAGGGTGACTGTGAGTTGCCGTCAATGCTGTCTCCTCCTTCTCCATATAAAATCCTTTTTCCAATCAGCCCTGAATTTGCTTCAGCGGCTTCTCTGCCGGCCCCTCGATTACGTCGCCTGCAATTGAAAATCTTGATCCATGGCAAGGACAATCCCAGGTTCTGTCCCCGTTATTCCATTCCACTTCGCAGCCCATATGTGTACAGGTGGTATCCACCAGATACAGGACGCCGTCTTCATCGCGGTATCCTCCCGCGCGTTTCCCATTTACTTGAACGATCGCCCCTTCGTCTTTCTCCAAATGCTCGGGACGCCTTGTGACATGCTGAAGCTTCCCGCCGATGAGATGTTTGGCTACATCCAAATTATCCGCGAGGAGATTTCCGAAAGTAGGCAACGTTAATGCGCGTGAAGGTGCAAACAACTCCTCGTAAGGGCTTGTTTGTCCGGTTAGCAGCTCCTTGATCAGCAAGGCTGCGAACGTTCCGTTTGTCATCCCCCATTTTCTGAACCCGGCAGCGATAAAAATATTCGGCGAGGAGGAAGTGATGCGCCCGATGAATGGGATTTTATCACCGGTAACAAGGTCTTGGGCCGACCATCTGTACGAAATCTTTGTCAGCTTAAAATGTTCCCGGGCAAACTTCTGCAAAGCTTCGTAATGCTGGATGGTGCAGATGCCCTGGCCTGTTTTATGGCCCTGTCCGCCTACAATAATCAGCTTTGATCCATTGGACAGCTCCGTATAGCGAATCGAGCGTTTGGGCTCCTCTGCGCTCAGATACATACCGCCGGGGTAATCCTCCTCAGCCTCGATTCCGAGCACATAAGAACGATCCGCATGCATTCTGGTGAAATAAAATCCATGTCCGTCATAAAAAGGAAAATGGGTACAGGAAACAACAAAAGCGCAGCTGAGCCGATGCCCGTCGCCTGTGACCACGATCGGTTTGTCTCCGGGGTGTACATCTACTGCCGTCGTATGCGTGTAGATCTCCCCGCCCTTTTCCACAAACAGCTCCACAAGCCTTTGCAAGTATCGCAGCGGATGAAACTGCGCTTGATTCCCCATCTTTACTGCGCCCAACGCGGGAAGGGACAACGGAATTCCGTCAACATAAGCTCCGGGGATGCCCAATTCTTGATAGGCGCTGGCTTCATTTTCCAGTTTCGAAAGGTCATGCTCCGAGTTTGTATAGACGTACGCATCCTGCTCGGTAAAGCCGCAGGAGATATCATGCTTTTCTATCGTTTGCTTGATAAAAGAGAGGGCATCCATCGACGCTTGATAATACAACAAGGCGTTGTCTTTCCCTAAAGAGCTGATCAGCTCATCGTAGATTAGATCGTGCTGAGCGGTTATTTTGGCCGTTGTGTGGGCTGTCGTTCCGTTCAGCAGTTCTCCCGCTTCCAGGAGCACAACTCGATAGCCGTGTTGGATCAAGACATACGCGGTCGTAATGCCAGCTATTCCCGCTCCGACCACGACGACCTCGGTTTCAATATGTCGTTCAAGCCTGGGGTATTTGGCATGCTCGGTTTGGGACGCTTTCCAATAAGACTCGGGATATTGCGGTAATTGAATATCTGGCACGAATAGCCTCCCGTCTCCAATAAAGGAATGTAGTGCATGTGCAATTTAATCGACCAAGTTAGTATGTTCCCGAAATGGAAAATCATGCATGTCACTTAGGAATGGCAGGAGTCTCATCAGACGACACGCTGTAAGAGCAATAAAAAAAACCAACCTGTCAAGGGTTGGCTTCTGACTTTACGCGAAATGCTCCTTTACTTTACGGATAAACATTCTGCCGGCTTGGCCCAGAAACTTGTCAGATCGATACACGATGCCAATCTCTCGTTCTGGCGTAGGCCCGATCAATGGAAGGATTCAATAGAGGCGCTCATCCCAGGATCTCAAAAGCGGCGTAGGCAGAACGGTTACGCCTATATTGCTTTTTACCAAACGCATTAATGAGATCATAGCCGATGTTTCAATATCCGGATTCACAACAAGGCCCTGGTCTTCGCAACAGGAATTAATCAGCTTGCGGCATTGATGGCGGCCCGGGAACAACACGAGGCTCAACTCTTGGAGCTCCTTCATAGAGATATGAGGGCGTTCCGCCCATTCGCTGGTTATCGACACGGCTACCGAAAATGATTCCGTATAAAGAGGCAAATGGACCAGCCTGCTGTCTTCCATCACAGGTACGGCAGTAAAACCAATATCGATGCTGCCTTCCAGCACTTCATCGACAATTCGATTGGAATCCCGAATTAAAATCCTTATTTCAGGAAAACTCGCGATGAAATTCAATCATGACGGGCGTCAGCAGCTCATCCAAATCACACGGGATAAAGCCCAAAATGAATTGGCCGCGCTGCATTGTTCGCAAGTCGTTAATCGCATCGTAGGCGTAGTCCAAATTTCTGAAAATCAGGCTGCACTGCTCATAAAGAATATGCCCCGCCTCCGTTATGGCGATTCGTTTGCCTATACGATCAAACAAAGGCGTCCCGATCTCATCCTCCAATGCTTTGATTCGCTGGCTTAACGTAGAGGGCTCACGTCTCCCAAACGGCGCTATTCCATTAAAAAACGATGGTTTGTTTGCAGGCTACATCGGTGCTGCGCCCCCTGTTCATGATGGACCGCACCGCTATTATATTATTGTTCATGCTCTTGATGTTGAGGATCTAGGCATTGGGGCTAATGCGACACCGGCTTTTCTGAGTTTTAATATGCTAACCCATACGCTAGGCCGGGCCGTACTGATGGCAACATTTAGAAAGATAATCAGAGCGGCCATAACGCCCTCTCTCCATGTTTTTCCGCAGCTAAACGTGCAGCGGCAGCCCCGGTTAAACCCTTGCGTAACCGAGACTGCCGCTGCATCCCTGTGATCATGCCCTCTTTTTTCATACCGCGTACGTTTCCCTCCTATTTAATCAGATGCTGCCTATAGGTCAAGGGGGCTACCCCCATAATCTGGCTAAACGTTTTACTGAAATAAGACGGATTCGCAATTCCTACACGATAGCCGATTTCCGACAGGGGCAAAGCAGACTTGCGAAGCAAGGAGCAAGCATGACGAATGCGGGTCGCTCTCGTATAAGCGATTATCGTAGTCCCAGTGGATTCCTTGAACAGATGGGCCACATGATAGGGCGACAGATGAAGCTCGCTTGCCAGATCCTCCAAACGGAACGGCTCCATATAATGCTTCTCGATCCAGCCGATAATATCTTCTACGTGATGGTTATGTTTTTTCAGAAAAGCCGATTCGCCTTCCGGACTTTGCTTAAGCTGATGCACGAGGCTGAGCAAAAAGATGCCCATGTTCTCCTCGAAATCCGCATCTCGCGTGCTTCCCATCGATGAACCAAATTGTCTCAGCAGAGCTACAAAGGGTTCAGTCTCCGCCATGGCATTCACGGGATGAACAGTCGACTGCTGCAGCGTTAAGCTTTTAAAAAAACCATTTAAGGCAGGAAAATCATTTAAATACCCGTACAAAACGGCCGGCTCAAAAGCCAGCACACTTCTTATAAAAGGTTCTTCCTTCGTCACCTGAATCTGAATCCGATGCATCTGAAACGGCGGGAACACAAGCAGCGTGCATGGCTCAATCGCATACGATTTCCCGTCCATGATGAGCAGTCCCCTGCCCTCATGAACATAAGTTAGCTCCATTTGGGAATGGGCATGAAACACCTCGCGAAAGTAATCCTTCGATGTTCTGCGATACTCGTAATGAAACCAATTAGCCTGAACCATCCACGCCTCCACCCTTTCCAATTAACCGCAAGATACAAACATTTTACCGCAAAATTGAGAGATTATAAAACTCATTTTCCATATAATCTATTAACAATTCCACCAAAGGAGATGTGTAGCACTTGAATAAATCAGATGGCATGAATTATGCGCCAAAGGGAAAACCGAATCCGGTTGTGGCGCCAGGGGAATTCCAGTTCGCAGCAATCGGTCTGGATCACGGGCATGTCTACGGGATGTGCAACGGACTTATCGAAGCGGGCGGGGAGCTTGTCTATGTGTACGATCCCGATCCGGAGAAGGTCGGCCGGTTCCTGCAGCAATATCCTCAGGTGCAAGCAGCCCTCTCCGAAGCGGAAATCTTCGCCGATGACCGCATCCAACTGGTCGCTTCCGCGAACATTACCTCCGAGCGCTGCGCGCTTGGCCTTCGGGTCATGCGGGCAGGCAAGGATTATTTTGTAGATAAAGCGCCGCTGACGACGCTGGAGCAGCTTGAAGACGCCAAGCGGGTTGCCGCGGAAACCGGACGCAAATACATGGTCTATTACGGAGAAAGGCTTCATTGCGAGGGAGCGTTGTTCGCGGGCCAGCTCATCGAGCAAGGGGCCATTGGCAGAGTTGTACAGGTCATGGGCTGGGGCCCTCATAGGGTGAATGCGCCAAGCAGACCGGAATGGTTCTTCCAAAGAGAGAAATACGGCGGTATTCTTTGCGATATCGGCAGCCATCAAATTGAGCAATTCCTCACCTATACAGGCGCCAAGGATGCGACAGTCGTTCAGTCCCGCATAGCCAATTACCATCATAAGCAGTACCCTGAGCTGGAGGATTATGGAGACGTCATGCTGACAGGCGATAACGGCGCGGCGGCCTACTTCCGCGTAGACTGGCTGACACCGGACGGTTTGAGCACATGGGGAGACGGGCGAACGCTTATTCTTGGAACGGATGGCTATATCGAGGTTCGCAAATATTTGGATCTCGCCCGCCATCCGGAGGGGGATCAGGTGTACATGGCTAATCAAGAGGGAGAATATCACTTTTCCGTTAAAGGTCAGGTCGGATATCCGTTCTTCGGACAGCTGATTCTCGACTGCATGAATCGGACGGAGAGTGCCATGACGCAGGAGCATGCCTTCAAAGTAGCCGAGCTTAGCGTTTTATCCCAAAATCTTGCGATCCGCATGGAATAGGAGATGACCAATCAATGCTGAGAATAGCCATTATCGGAGCCGGAGCCATAAGCAGAGCTCATATCGAAGCCTATCTTGCCTTTTCAAAAAGATGTACGATCGTGGCCATCCAGGATATTTATAAGGATAAGGCAGAGAAGCGTATTGCAGAATACCAGCTTCCCGAAGCAACGGCTTACAGCGATTACAAGGAGCTCCTCGCTCTGGATATCGATTTAATCTCGGTCTGCACTCCCCCGTACACGCATGCCGAGCTTGCGGTCAGCTTCCTGAAGGCGGGCAAACATGTTCTGGTCGAAAAGCCGATGGCCTCCTCGCTCGAGGAATGTGATGCGATGAATCAAGCTGCGGAGGAAAGCGGCAAACTGCTGTCGGTCGTCGCCCAGAACCGCTTCCGTTCACCCATGATGAAGCTGAAGGCTGTGCTCGACAGCGGGCTGATTGGACCAGTCGTCCACTCGCAGGTCGATTCCTTCTGGTGGCGCGGTCATTGCTACTATGATCTGTGGTGGCGCGGAACGTGGGAAATGGAAGGCGGCGGCTGCACGCTGAATCATGCGGTTCATCATATCGACGCCCTGCTGTGGATGATGGGCCGCCCTGCCGAGCTGCAGGCTTTTATGAGCAACACTTCGCATGACAATGCGGAAGTTGAAGATTTATCGATTGCCATGCTAAAGTTCGCAAGCGGCAGCCTTGGCCAAATCACGAGCTCCGTTGTTCATCACGGCGAAAAGCAGCAGCTTGCTTTCCAAGGCAAAAACGCCCGTATTTCCGCACCGTGGGAGCTGATCGCGTCCAGCTCCATGGAAAATGGATTCCCGACGCCGAATGAAGCGCTCAAGGCAGAGATACAAGCCTGTTACGACAACCTGCCTGAGGTCGTCCACGAAGGGCATGCCGGACAGATCGATAATGTGCTTTCCGCTATCGAGTCCGGAAGTCAGCTACTCATCGACGGCCAGAGCGGCCGGGCAACGCTTGAGCTGATTGTTGGCATATACAAATCTGCGAGCACCGGGAACAAGGTCGTCTTCCCGCTTGCAGCCGATGATCCCTTCTATACAAGAAAAGGCATCCAGGATAACGTTCCGCATTTCTACGAGAAAAAAAACTCTGTGGAAAACTTCCAAGACAAGACGATTACGACGGGCAGCAGCCTGACATAACGAAGGTTTGTTGCTTATTATAAATTGAGAGGTGGCGCCGATGTTGCACAACGCTACAAGCAAGCGTCCGCTTCAACATTTCGCTCCCCATATGTAACCAAAAGCGATACTAGGGCGTGTCTGAGAACGCTGAGGACAGCAAATTTTCCCGAATTTCCGTTCCATGCAAGGCGCGTTTGTGAAGGTATACCGGGGGTACATCAAACAAACGGTACGAAGCAGGGGGCGAAAAGGCGGTGAAAGATGCCTCTGAACGGGTTTTCAGACACGCCCTAGTCTAAGCGACAAAGTTAGTCCTTATAATGATAGTTGGGAATGGCTTCCCACCGCTTCTTCAGCTCGTGCGCCGCTAGTTTTGGCTTGCGGTCACGTGTAAAGATGCCCTTTTTGTTCCCCTGGACGCGGAAGATGCCTTGACTTGTGCTGAAATCGGCAAAATTCCATACATGCTCCCCTACAAAATTGCTACATTCATCAAATATCTCATGATTGGCCTTCAGAAATTGAGACTGAAATTCCTCGGTAAACATAACGGGATCTACATCATGGAAGCCTGCAATAGTATCGGCTCCATATTCTGTCATAATGATGGGCTTATCTGGGCAACGCTGCTGCCAGCCGTCGAATTCCTGCCGAAGTCTTGTTTGAGCAACCGCCCATTCACCACCTTCTACATACCAACCATAATAGCGATTCAAACAAAGAACATCCACCAGATCCGACACCTTGCAGTGCTCGGGGCTCCCTTCTTGAAGCGTTACAACTGTCAGGGGACGCCGTTGTGGATCACATTGCTTCGCATATTGGAGCAAGGGCTCGAAGTACTCGCGTGCCCCTTCCTCTGAGGTCGCAGGCTCATTGGCGATAGACCACATGACAACACAAGCATGATTCTTGTCTCTTGCAATTAGCTCGCGTATGGCTTCACGATGAGCTTCGCGGGTTCTTAGCTCTTTCCAGGTTTCTCGTTTCTTCCCTCCCATTAGCGTGGCTATAAAATTGAGATGCAAACCAACGGCAGCCACCTCGTCGATCACCACGAATCCTTCCTTATCAGCCAGTCTCATAATTTCTTCGGAGTATGGATAATGGGAGGTGCGGAATGAATTGGCCCCCATCCATTTCATCAATCGAAAGTCCATGACATTCGCAGCCTCGTTGATGCCACGTCCATGAATAGGCGAGTCCTCGTGTTTACCGAAGCCCTTGAAGTAGAATGGCTTGCCGTTGATTAAAAATTTTCCGCGAGACACTTCCACAGTCCGAATGCCAAAGGGCTGATCATACTCGTCGATAATCTCTCCGCCATGAACCAGCTCGACCTTCAGCGTATACAAATAAGCGTTCATAGGCTCCCAGAGCCTGGCACCCGCCAGACCCAGACTACCGTGTGCTCCTTCTCCCTGAGCAACAACCGCCCCGCTTTCATCTAGAATACTAATGCGCGCATCGGAATCGCCAACGCTGTCAACCCTGTAGCTCACTACCGCAGAACCGTCATCGTTGACACTCGATACAATCTGTACATCTTGTGTGTAGGTCCTAGGTGTCGTATATATTTTCACAGGACGATGCAGCCCCGCATAGTTAAAGAAATCGAAGTTTGGATTATTCCGAGCGACTTTGCCAATACCTTCGATTTCACGCTCCGCATAGAATCCTACAGGCAGAGTAGATTCGTCCAAAATATTATTCACGGCAACAGTCAGTCTATTATGATGCGGCTGTAGATATTCATTCAACTCTACCTCGAACGGCGTAAAGCCGCCGACATGCTCCACCGCAAGGTTTCCATTAATATATACCTTAGCTTCGTGAGTTGCAGAGCTGAATCGAAGCACAATTCGTTCGGCGCGAAGAGGCTTCGGCACAATAAATTCGCGTTCATACCAGACCCATCCTATATGATTGCGAATCTCGGCGTTCACCCCAATATCGTTATAGGATGACGGGACTGCCATCGCAATCGAGTTGCTTAGCGGTTCTAGCTGCCAGCCGGACTGCAATCCGATTCCAGGGTCCGTCTTGAAATTCCATATACCTGACAAATCGATAACGCTGCGAGAAGACGTATTGATTGGGTATAACATCCTTTTCATTCCTCCTGCTGCATAATGGCTATACAGCGCGGATTTGCACCCGCGCTGCACAGAAGCTTTACTGCTTGGAATCAATAATTTTCTGAACCTTTTCTTGGATATTTTTTATCGTCGTATCGATATCAACACCAGATAACATCATACTGTCAAATCCTTCGAGCATCACCTTTTCTAATTCCGCATGATATGGAACGGGCACGGAAGCTGTAAGCTGCTTGGTGTTCTCAAGCACAGAAATTAAGGACTCCTTGTCAATCATCTCTGGCGTTTTAGTGCCTGCAATAATCTTGTCCACAACTTCGTTAAGGTCAGCATTTTTCCACGAGGTAAAGTTTTTCCCCTGCAGGACTATCCCTTCGGTTGTGAACCAACGGATAAACGTATAAGCCGCTTCTTTATGCTTGGATTTGCTATAGATGCCGAGCACATCGCTGCTAACATTTGCTGAGCTTGGATCTCCTTCATTCATCGTAGGAAATGGAGCAAATACCGTTTTGAACGTTGCTGGTACTTGCTCTGTACCTCCGGTTTCCGGTACCAAGAACGAAGCCATTGGAATCATACTTGTATCTTGATTAAAGTATTGAGGGCGATAATTCAGTTTTTGGCTAATGATCTCCGAATATGGCGTCGCTGATCCTTCTTTTTCGCCTTGCAGACGTATTTCTAGCGACTTTCTTACAGCAGGAGTATCAACGTTTGCTTTCAGCCCATCGTCTGTCGTGAGATTAGCTCCAGTGGAGGATTGTCCCATATTCTGAATGAAGTAGCCAAACATAATCCAGCTATGGAAGTAGGTTCCGTATTGCGTTTTTCCGTCGGCAGTCGTCGTCATTGCCTTGGCATACTCCATATATTTATCCCAGGACCAATTCTTCGGAATGTCAAGCCCAGCTTGATTCAGACGATTTTCGTTGATGAAAACCATCGGTATAGATAGCTTGCCTGGCAAACCATAGGTCACATTATTAATCCTTGTATCCGCAGTGTACTCCTCTAGCGAGGCTCCTTCCTTCTCCAAATATGCATCGATAGGCTCTAACAAACCGAGCTCCGCACGCTGACCGAGAAATGTCATGTTGCTGAACATGAGGACATCTAGTTCATCTCCTGATGCCGCAGCCAAGTCCAATTTCTTGTAATATTCATTCGAGTTATTGTCTTCCGCTGAATTGAACTCTACTTTAATGTTGGGATATTTTTTCTCGAACTCCGCAATAACCAAATCCCAATTGTCAGCTTTCTTCGGATACCACGTATGCAGCTTTATCGTAACGGCCTCATCTGAAAGTCCGTTTCCGCTTGCCTCCTTTGTAGAATTATTGCTGCTTGTGCTGGAGCATGCCGACATTGTGAGTGCAGCCAAAGCTGCGATAACAAACACTTGATTCCACTTCTTCTTCAACATATTAAATCCCCCTTGAATGTTAGCTTTCTATCCTTTGACACTTCCTGAGGCCACGCCTTCAATTACCTGCTTCTGGCCTACGATGAAGATGATCAACAATGGTAAGATCGCGGAAACAGCTCCCGCCATCATGAGCGAATAAAATTCGCCGTTAAAATCGGCAAACTTTCGGATTCCCAATTGAAGAGTGAACAAGGCATCTGAGCGAAGGAAAATAAGCGGATTCTGATAATCGTTCCATGTCCAAATAAACCGAAGGATCATATAGGTTGCAAGAGCTGGCTTAACTAACGGCAGCCCGATCCGGAAAAAAATAATCCAATGATTTGCGCCATCTATACGTGCTGATTCGATAATCTCATTATGGACGCCCATGAAGAACTGGCGCAGTAAGAAAGTGCCAAGCACGCCCGATGCTGCAAGCAATACAAGACCCAGATGGCTATCGAACAACCCCAGCCAACGGAACATCATAAATTGCGGAACTAGAATCGCTTGAGATGGAATCATGTACGTCGCAAGAACCAAGATAAACATAGAATCTCTGCCTTTGAAGTTCACCTTGGAGAATCCATAAGCGGCCATAGCCGATATGATTAACGACAGCACGGTTGCCCACACGGTGACTTTAATGCTATTCAAATAATAAAGCGTGAATGGAACGGTTCCTTTCCATACTTGCGTGTAGTTTTCGACCATATTCCATGTGTTTGGAATCCATTGTATCGGATAGGCCATTACCTCTAATTCAGGCTTGAATGAGGCTGACAGCATCCAAATGAACGGCAAGATAAAGAATATCCCGGCGATTCCCATAAGAACCGTAACAAACAGTCGGCTCGCTCGGATGGAGTGCATATGTATATTCCCCCTAATAATTTACCCATTTCTTCTGACCCACCCATTGAATAAGCGTGACGAACAAAATTAAGAGCAACAGTACGATTCCCATGGCTGATGCATAACCCGACTGCAGGTTAACAAATGCCGCTTCATAAAGGTAATAAACGATAACGGTTGTTGATCCTGCGGGTCCCCCACTGGTCAATACCATGATGAGATCAAAAACCTTGAACGAACCAACCACACCTGTAATAAACAAAAAGAAAGTTGTCGGCGAAAGCATGGGCAAGGTAATGCTAAAAAATTGTCTCAATGGCGAAGCGCCATCCACATCAGCAGCCTCGTACATATCCTTGGGAATTCCCTGCAAGCCAGCCAAATAAATCACCATGTTAAAGCCTAGTGAAGTCCATACCATAATGATCATGACTGCAATTAGCGCAAATTGCGGGTCTGCCAGCCAAAGCGGCGGGTTCTCAATGCCAATAGTCCGCAAAAAACTGTTAATAGGTCCGCTGCTCGGATGGAACAGCACTCTCCACAACAAAGCAATGGCCACAAAACTCGAAATAAACGGCATAAAGTAGATGACTTTGAAGAAATCTTTAAAGTACGTCGCTTTGTTAATCAATGCCGCAAGCACCAGTGCAAGCAGCATCGATACAGGAACGACTACAATCATAAAGACATTGTTTCGCAGCGCTCGATGGAAACCTTCATCTTGCATCAAATTTTTGTAATTCTCTAAACCGATAAAGTTCAGCCCATCAAGCCCCGCAATAAAATTCCATTCGGTGAAACTAATTACTCCAGACAAAATGATCGGGATAACGACTAGCGTCATCGTCAACAATAGCATTGGTAATATAAACAGATAACCATTGATCATGTCGAAAAAGCCTTGCTTGCGAATTAGGAGCGCTTTGCCTGTAGTCTTTTCTGGGATTCCGTCACTTCTCTTTGCTTGCTTCATATTTGCCACCTCACTGTCCTCTGTGTCCTCCTCATTATAGGTGCCGCGTTCTAGGCAAACATGCAACGATTTTTTCTATAACAAAAATGTTTTGCGATATTTTTTCCCGCATTGCAAAAATTGTTGAATGTTTCGTTCTTTAGAATGATATAGTATTGCTTTATAAAGCAAAGGGCTGCGAGAGGTGACTCCAAATCATGAGTACGTTATTTAATTTCAAGCATTTATCCTTACGACAGAAGCTCATCTTAACGTCAATTGCTTGTCTGGTGCTGCCTACGGCAGCTATGCTATATATTAGCAGCTATCATTCAAAGCTAATCATTCGGGAGCACACGCTTGAGAAGGCAACGCAATCCCTTGCGATTGTACAATCGCAAGTCAATGCCATTATGGAGGAGCTTGTTTCCATCTCGAATTTCGTCCAATTCGATCCCGAAATCAAAACCCTGCTTGAAGAATCCAGAAATGACCCGATAGCTGCCAGAAAACTAACGACTCGGCTTGAGCAGATTGCAGGAGAGAAGCCTGACTTACGGCTTACCTTGTTGACAAGGGATGGCCGCGCTTACTCCGATTATTCCTTTTACGATTTCGAGCCTCAACGATTTTTCCAGCAAGCTTGGTTCGCTCAGGCGTCCCATTTGACGGCTTACGAAACATTATTTTTGGGTGGCCTGCAGAACTACCTGCCTTTACTGGACCCTGATCAAGGTTACGTCTATTTAACGGCCCGTGCATTGACGGAAGCAATCGATCACGCTCCCTTCGCCTATCTGATCGTCAGTCGGACGGAAGACTCCATTCGTGATCTCTTCGTCGGCATGGAAGAGGATGTTTATCTATTGGATGAGGTGAATACCATTCTATCCAATCGCAACAACGACAACATAGGGCAATCCTTCAGCTTGATCATGAATGAGGCGACAAGCTCTTCGCCGAGCATTATTCATCTGCGAGGAGAGAATCAAATTCATCTGTCGCTACCGCTTCGTTACGCAGGCTGGAGACTTGTAAGCCTAGCGCCTTACGAGCAGCTTACCAGCAAATTAAATACCATTTATCAGTCCGCCTTATTCTTGCAAACGCTGTTTGCCGTGTTTTTCTTAGTCGCTTTAACCTTTTTATTGAGGCGATTCACAAAACCGGTCCGGTTGCTGGGGGAGGCTGCCAAGAAGGTGGAATCTGGAGATTTGCAATATCGCTCCAATATTCGCGGCCGTGACGAGATTGGGCGTTTAGGCCGTTCGTTCGATCTCATGCTGGATCGGATTCAAGAGATGCTTGAACGGGTGGAGCTTGAGCAGGAATTGAAGAGACAAGCAGAAATGGCGATGCTGCAGGCGCAAGTACACCCCCACTTTTTGTTCAATATTCTGAGCTCCATTCGCATGAAGCTGTTAATTAAGAATGACGAAGAGAATGCGTCTGTCGTAGGATCCTTATCCTCGTTGCTGCGGGCAAGCTTGTCCACACAGACAGAGTTCGTGACGCTTTATGCCGAGCTCGAAACGACGATGCAGTATATTGATTTAATGAAGTTTACGATGAGGTTTCCGACCGAGTGCCATCTGGACGTCCAGCCTGACCCGTTAACGATCACCGTGCCGCGCTTTATCTTGCAGCCAATTATAGAAAATGCTTACAAACATGGCTTTACGCAGAGAGGTGGAAGCATCAAGATAAAGGTTATAACGGTTGCCAGTAGGTTATTTGTGACAGTTGAAGATAATGGCCTTGGCATGACTGCTGAGACGCTGCAAACGTTAAAAAATCGATTCAACGTCAAAAAACAAGACTTAATCGAGCAAATGATTACAGAGGAGCGCGCAGCTCCCTTAGGAATTGGATTGTTTAACGTTTACAGCAGATTGAAGTTGCTTTATAGCGACCGTTTCGAGATGAATGTCTATAGCGAATACGGCAAACATACGAAGGTCGTCTTAATATTCCCTGCTGGCGAGCCAGTTGAACCTATCGAAAGAGGTGAACAACCTGTTTAAAGTCATTCTTGCTGATGATCATTACCCCGTCCTTGATTATTTAAGCAAAATCATCCCATGGACGACGCTCGGGCTTGAGCTGGTTGCAGTCTGCTCTAATGGAAGTGAAGCATGGGAAGCCTGTCAGAAGCATCAGCCTGATATTCTCATAACCGATATCGGTATGCCCGTGATGGACGGCCTTGATCTCATCGAGCGAGCTCGCGCAGCGAATCCTCGTTTAAAAACCGTTATACTGTCCTGTCATGAAGATTTTCAATATGCGCAAAGAGCCGTTAAGCTGAACGTAAACGATTATATCTTGAAGGAAAGTCTTCGCATGGAGCATATTGTTGCGGTTCTGCAGCAGCTCTCTTCCTTGCTTATTGAAGAGAAAGAAACCGAGGACCACCGTCTCAAACTGCAGAACGTCGTACAGCAAAATCTATCTGTCATCCATACCCGGTTTATTCGCAAACTGCTGGATCAGCCCATTTGGAACGAAAACGAGTGGAACGACGAGGCAGAGAGATTGGGGATTCGCTTTCGAAACGGTATTCCATACCTGCCTATTGCGGTATTGCCCGAACGATCCTTTGAACTCGAAACCCGATTTGGCGGCGCTATGAATATGCAATTTGTCATTAACAACGCGTTGCAGGAACTTGTTCAATACGATGGCTTTATCTTGTTTGTATTAAACGAACGCCAGTATTTCCTCCTTTTTCCTTTCCCGGCCACATTGAAACGCAACCTGCACGAGGAAATCCGAGCCGAGCTGAAACGCGTTCAACAATTAGTGAAGCGACATATTACGATTTCAATATCCTTTTATCGAGGAGAACTGGCTACCGATCTCTTGCAATTAAAGAAGCAACTGCAAGACTTAATAAATGTGAAGCTGTTTCGATTCTATGCCGGAGAGCATGTCTATGCAATAGTTCGACCGCTCCAAACGACGCAAGAAGATTTGTTCCTTCATTATGCCAAAGCCTTTCAAGAGCTGAAGGATAGCATGCTTGGAGGGGAGAAGGCGCTCATATACACCACGGTAAATCGATGGGAATCGTTCATTCAAGAGCGCGTGTACCCCGTCGAGTCCGTCAAAAGCTGGGTATTGAAGATGGCATTGGAGCTTGAACTCAAATATACAGTTATGCAAAACTTTGTAACCAACTTTAATAGCGAGCTACAGCAGCAGCAGATTATTTCCATTGAAACGTTGAAGCAACTCTCCGAATGGCTTCAGGTCTTTCTGGAAGAGAAGGCTGCCGATATTCAAGCGCTGCGCGAGCACACGGTACGGAGGGAAATCGCAGAAGCCCAGCGTTACATACAAACCCACATCGGCAAGAAAATCGCAATGGATGAGATGGCTCATCGGTTGAATCTAAATCCGTCGCATTTCAGTCGTATTTTCAAGCAGGAGACCGGGGTAACCTTTGTAGAATTCGTCACACGAACGAAGATGGAGAAAGCGAAGGAGCTATTGAATCAATCCGACATGACCGTAGTCGAAATCGCGGAGCAGTTAGGATACGAGCACACCAGCTATTTTATTAAGCTGTTCCGAAACGCTTCGGGCATGTCTCCGAACGAGTATCGAAAATCAATGTGAAAGAAGCGTTTAATGACTAGGCGTTGTTGCTTAAGGCTCCAAACACGACCAGAACGGCAACAGCCGCAAAAGAAGAAGGCGAGTTCTGCATCTCAACCCAATCACGCCAATGATCAAGATCGGATGGTGTGTGAAGGTTTGCTCCCCACAATAAAATAAACGGCAGCTATGTTGCTAGCTACCGTTTATATGACCTACAGGTTCCTGCTTACAGGATAGGTTTTACCGATCTGTCTACCAGACTGCCGTTCTCTAAATATAAAATCCGATCGCACAGCGGCAGAACGCGCTCGTCATGCGTGACCAGGACGGCGCTCTTGCCCCGTTCTCTTGTTTCCTCTGCCAGCATGCGCACGACATCCATTCCTCTAGCCGCATCCAGACTCGCCGTAGGCTCGTCCGCCAGCAGGACGGCCGGGTCATTCATGAGCGCTCGGGCAATAGCGACACGCTGACGCTCGCCTCCCGATAATTTATCAGGATAAGCCCTTCGGCGATGCTGCAAGCCTAGCAAGCTAAGCAGCTCCTCAATGCGTTCATCCGCCTTCCTCATGTTCATGTCCCCCAGCTTGGCGATCAGCATCAGCTGCTCTTCCACCTTCAAGTAAGGGATCAGATTTGCACTTTGAAAAACAAACCCGATCTGATGAAGACGAATATCGGATAATTCCCGTTTATCCTTGCCGGTTAGCGATTTCCCATCGAGCAGCACCTCGCCGCTTATCGGCTCGAGAAGCGCCCCTGCGATCGACAAAAAGGTGCTTTTACCCGAACCCGATGGCCCCATAACCGCAACCAATTCGCCTTCCGATACCTGCAGGCTCAGGTCATCCAGCACCGTTCGCCGGGTTCCTCCATCCTCGAAGGAGTGAGTAATATGGTTCAGAACTAGCCTATGTCTCATGCAGCAGTCCTCCCAATCGCATCCAAGGCGCTAATCTTCGATACTTTCCAAACAGAAAGCAACGATCCCGCAAGCGACATGGCAATAAAAGCGATGCTGGTTAACGCCATCGTAGAGAATTGAAGCTGAAACGGCATTCCGCTAGGCAAGATGGCAACTATCGCTTGAATCATTAGGCCGCTGACCGCTAGACTGCCTGCTGATAAAAGCAGCACTTGAACGGCGACGCTTCGAACAAGATATCCGCTGCGTGCACCGATCGCCTTCAGTATGCCAAACTGGCTGCTTTTCTGGATGGTAATGACATAGAAAAACACTGCTAAAACGAATGACGAGATGATAAACAGAAAGATGATCATCATCCAAAGCGACCCTTGTTCCGCCTTATAGCCGGGGATAGCCGATATGGCATCCGCTTTTGTCACGATTTCGGCATTAGCGAGAACTGCGCCAAGCTGCTCCGTCTGATACTCATTTGCTTTTATTGCAGCTGCATTATAGGTTGAGTTTGCCGAACTGGTCACTCCCGGCCGTGCCGATGTCATCATCTGGAGCTGCTGCCAGTCGTCCTCATTCAGAAATACCGCCGGTGAATGGCTGAAGGATTCTTGGCTAACAAAACCGCTAACCGTCCATTTCAAGCCGGAAGCCTGATCGACCAATACCGTACCGAGACCGATCCCTGCATCCTTGAGCTTGCGATCCACCAGAACTTGTCCTGTCCCGCCCGATGCGATAGCTTCACCTTCGGTCACCTTGGGCAGCAACCACCCCTCCGGACTCATCCCAAAAAGCGTCATATCCAGCTTGTCGGTCGTTCCTTCTGCAGTCATGGTCGCCATTTTGACGCCAAGCGGCTGCACGTTCTCTTTTCCTGCGATTAAGCTTGCTTGCTGCACTACTTCGTCATTGAGCTGCGAACGGGTAAAGCGATGATCCGAATCCTTTTCCATAATAAAATGCGTAGCATCCATATTCTGAATCGATGCCGCGTTATCATAGGCAAGCCCGCGCGCCAGCCCGGTAACGAACAGAACCAGAAAGGAAACGAGCAGCATAATAATCGCTATAAGCGAATAACGGACCTTAGCGAACCTCATTTCTCGAATGGCCAAATACATGATGCTTCCCCCTCCCTGAATATCTCCAGTGTAGGAAGCGAAAATAAACGGCGCATAAACAACACATTACATTTTGGGGAGCGTTACAATAAATCGGGCTCCTGAACCCGGCGGGCTGCTCGCTTCAATATTTCCCTCGTGCAGCTGAACAATCTTTTTCACGATGGAAAGCCCTAGGCCCGTCCGGCCCGATAACCGCTCACGAGCACGATCAGCACGGTAGAAGCGGTCGAATATAAAGGGTAGATGTTCGGGAGCGATGCCTTCTCCGGTATCCGAGATGATGATACAAGTGTGCGACTGTTCTTCCGTCGCGCTGACTTCAACGCTTCGCCCTGCAGGGATATGATTCACAGCATTGCTTAGCAAATTGGTCCATACCTGCATCAGCAGCACTTCATCTCCATAAATGCTAAGCGTGTCCGGGACGGTTAGCTTTATTAACAAACTTTTCTCCTCTAGCTGCCATTGCAATACCTCCACAGCTTGGCGGATTTGGCTTCGTAAGGAGAAGTGCTTTGGGTTCAGCGCTTCTTCCCCTTGTTCCAGCGTGGAGAGCAGCAGCAGTTGTTTGCTTAACATAGAGAGATGACGGCTTTCAGCTTCCACGATAGCGGCATACTGTTCACGCTCTGCCTTCGGCAGCTCCCCTTGCGCTAAAACTTTAGCAAATCCTTGAATGGAAGTAAGGGGCGACTGGATTTCATGGGAAACGTTGGCTACAAACTGCTGTCGTGCTTGGTCGACGCGCTCCAGCTCCCTGCTCATTGCAGTAAAATGTCCGGCTAACTGACCGATTTCATCCCTTCTCCCCGTCGTTAACCGATGATTGTAATGGCCTTGAGCGAGACGTTTAGTCGCGTCGGTCAACCTCGTGATTGGCTTGACGATATAGCGCGTGCTGATCAAAAACAATAGAATACTGATGATGATGGTCAGTAGTCCGATTAGAGCAAAAAAGGTGCGAAGCTCGCCAAACTGCAGGAGTACATCCGGCCGCATAAATAAGGCATATGCTTTCCCGGATAATTGAACGGGCACGCCTACCGTATTGCTTAACCGGTTGTCAAAGAAGCCCGAGATGAACAGCTTGTTCGGAAACCGCGCCACCCCGTGATAAATGTCCCCGCCTAGAACCAACGCAATATCCCGCTTGTCCAGGTCAAGCCGCCGGAAGCTCCGCCCGAAGAAATGTGATTCCTCAAGCCCATCCGTCACATAGATTTCGTATCCAAGCGCGGCCGCATTGCGAAGATAGCGCTCCATATCGATGGGCTCCGCTTCCATAAATTCCTTCATATCCTCGGCAATGGATACAAGCTTCTTGTCGTTATAAGGCTTAAGCTTCATATGGTAATAACTATTGGAAGCGAGGAACCCTAGCATGCTGCTAATGAAGATGACAGCCAAAGTAATGAGGAACACGCGCGAGTACAAGCTTGTCATTTGTCGCTCACCACAATTTTGTAGCCGATGCCTCGGACCGTCTGAATAACAAAATCATCCGCGTAAGCGGCAAAGCGCTGCCGCAGTCTGTTGATATGGACATTAACTGTATTTTCGTCTCCTTCGTAATCCTGGCCCCATATGAGACGAATCAGCTCGTCACGGGAAAATAGCCGCCCAGGGTACTGTGCCAGTTGGGCCAGCAGCTCAAATTCTTTCATCGGAAGCAGCATAACGGATTGGCCGTCGCTCACCTCCACATTTTTGCGATCAATCGTAATCCGATTCAACCGCAGGCTGTCATTCGCCGCCCGGTTATACCGGCGGAACAGCGCCTTGATCCGAAAGTGCAGCTCTTCCGGCTCGAAGGGCTTGGTCACATAGTCATCCGTACCTTTTAGATAGCCTTGTTCTTTATCGGACAGCTGATCTTTAGCCGTCAGCAAAATAATTGGAATGTCATAATGCTGGCGAATATATTCGCATAGCTCAAATCCGTCCATACGCGGCATCATCACATCAATGATCGCGATATCTATCGGAGAGTGCTCCATTACGTTTATCGCCTCAGCCCCGTCCCGAGCTTCATGCACGCTATAGCCTTCCCGAGTCATGACATATCTCACCAGCGCTCTAATATTTGGATCATCGTCAGCCAGCAGCAGATGGTTCAACGCAACAACCTCCAGTTTATGCCCTTGTTTTGCTGATAGCATAACACAAAACAGTGGCGGCACGGGCAAAAGTCTCCACTCTGCCACGTTATCGCTTTTTTATGAGGCTCTGGCTTTTATGACAATGGGCAACGAAAAAGAGCAGTTCTCCCCTTCCCGAGAAATGCTCTTTCCTCGTTCCTTCTTTTGTCGACGAACAAAAGCAAGCCCTTGCGATGTTGAATTAGGCTCTGTATTTTACCCAATACGCTTGTCCTGGCTCGATCGTCACTTCGTATCGATGGTTAACAGACGTTGCCCGAACCTCTGCATTGTCGCATGTCGGTCGATCCTGGCTATCCAGAATTAACACTCCGCTGCCGCAATCACTTTCTACACGGATGACTTTGTTATCCATCTCCATGCGGATGTCTCCTGCGCCGGTCGGGACCGTTCCTTTCATCCGTTCAAGCTTCCCGAGATTCGGCTGAATCCGATAAGTCTCGTAACCGGGTGAAGTCGGGATGACTCCCAAGAAATATTTTCCAAAAAGATAGATCGGCCCTGCGCCCCATGCATGGCATAAGCTTTTGCCGAATGTAACTCCGTACATACTGTAATGTGCGTCATCTTCCAGAGTCGGATCGTATTCTTCCCAGAAGGTCGTCGCCCCTAGCGCGATCATGCCCCCCCAATAATTCCGAATTTCGTTCAATACAAGCTCATGTTGACCGCTTTCGCACAATACCGCCAACTCATGAAAGCGCATATAAGGCGTGCGAATGTTAGGCACTTCGGTATTCAACATGACATGATGCACAACCTGCTCCCTCTGCGCCGCCGTTAAATAACCGTAGGTCATCGCGAACATGTTGGCGTGTTTCGTCAACTCGCGCAAAGTAACACCATCTACACGGCGATGCAGCAATCCGCCTCGTTCTTCGTCCCAAAAACATCGAATCGTTTGCTCTCTCATTCGTGTGGCAAGCGTCGCGTAATGTTCGGAATCCGCCTCGTTCCCCATCCGTACCGCGAACTCGCTCATCGCCTCCAGGCTTCGTACGAGTAGAATTTGAATCGTGCTGACTGCGCCCTCGTTATTCAAATCCGCCCAATCCACGAACACCCAGTCCTTCGGTCGGCCCTCCAGGAATCCTTCCTCATTACGCTGTTGAAGGCAGAAATCCATCATCGTAACCGCGCGATCGTAATACTGCCGAATAAACGCCCAGTCGCCGGTGTACAGATAGTAATCGTACAGCGACACAAACCAATAGAGCGAATAATCCAGTATCGTATTGATGTGCTTGACGAGAGGATCCTTGCCTCTCAGCGCAATAAGAGTTCTTTTTGTCACGTCAAGGTCAAAGAAACTGTAATAATTCATAAGGAAGGATTGGTAAGCGTCACCCGACCATACCCACTGATCGCGTTTAATGCCATCGAGGAAAAACTCCCTCGTATTGAGATGCAAGGTGTAAAGACTCATCTCGTATATTTCGTTGAGCTTGTCGTCTGAGCTTTCAAACGAGCCTCGATAAGCAAGCGGAACATACTCGTACAACATCGACATCTTCTCCCAGCTCACGCCGGGATCTGCCTGTATCCATGCATATCGGAACGCCTTAGCTTCCTTGAGCGTGTACTCCCTCTCGCCGTTCCCGCTCATGGCTTCAGACACGTTGAATCGATCCAGACTATAACATTCTTCAGAGGATAGCGCCTCCGCTCTTGACTCGCCATAATAAATGCGAATCGCGCCGCTTCCCCGAAGTCCGTGAAAACGAAGATAGCCATAAGTCTCTCTTCCAAAATCGTACAGAGAATCATTTTGTACGCGTTCTTCAGCTATTGGCTCAGCGGGTGTAACGGATAAGCGAAATCGGGAAGGCGAATCGTCTGGCGAAGAAAAAGTCCACGATGCCGCTTTCACCCAATCGTTCTGATAGGAAGTAACCTCCCAGTCGCCGTCTGTAACCATATGGTTGCCTTCAATCAATAAAGCGGGAATTTCCGAATCATTAAACACGCAAACCGTTATCTCGTGTTTTCCTGACGGCAGCGTGATCTCGGCTTCGCCAGAGCGGTAATTGTCTCTTCCATCCAGGTAAAAGGAAAATGTGCCTTCAGCCGTAATATGAATGGTCTCTTCATTTGGCAGGTCGTATACGGTGCGAAATTTTACATTGGAATAGTGACGGTCCAGACGCCAATAAACCGGGTACATGACGTCTCTCGCTTTCCGTTTTACTGACAGTTTTTCATGCAGCCGAATTTCAAAATCGCCTGGATACCAAATCCAGAAAGCCTGTTTGACTTCCGTTTGTGCCATTTGCGAATTCCCCCTTTGATTAGCTAATTTCCGGTCGTATTGCATAGCGATGAGTGAAGGCGTTGGCCTCGCTTGATGGAAGAGCACTGCCCCCAACTTGCCGGAGCAGTGCTCTGATCATAAATCTGGGGTATTACCCTTTTATCGATCCTGCCGTCATGCCTTCGATAATGTAGCGCTGCAAGAATAGATAAACGATAAGAATCGGCAGCATGACCAGCAGCAAATCCGCAAATACCAGTTCCCAGCGAGTTCCATATTGCGATACAAAGTTGTAGACACTGAACGGCAGCGTCCATTTGCTACTATCGCTAATAATGTACAGGGTGTTCAAAAAATCATTCCAGGAATAGATGGCGACAAATACGGTCGTCGTCGCAATCGACGGCTTCAGTAACGGAAAAATAATTCTCGTAAACGTATAGAAGCTTCCCGCTCCGTCAATCGTAGCCGCCTCGTCAAGCCCCTGCGGCAGAGTGCGAACAAAACCGCTCATAATGAAGATGGTAAACGGAAGATACAAGGCCGTTAAAAACAAAATTAATCCGATGTATTCTCCCGATATGTGCAGCGTCTTTAGCAATTTGATCATCGGAATCATGGATGGAGGCGCGATTAGCCCCGCGAAAAATAAAATATAAATATACCGCACCCAACCATCGTGCCTTCTTGAAATGAAATAGGCCGCCAAGGACCCTGCAAAAATGCTAAGCGCAACCGTTGAGGCCGTGACAAGAACACTGTTCATAAAACCGTTCAACAATTTCCCGTCCACGAATACCGTGGAGAAGTTTGACCACAGCCATTTGCCGGGCAAACTTAGATCCAGCCTGGTTGCCTCTGCCGGATTTTTGAGCGATCCCAGAACGACTAGCAGAAGCGGAACAAAAATGATCAGTGTGCCGACCCCTGTAAGCGCCGTACGTATCCAACTGCCGTACCTCATCGTCATTCCGCTGTCTCTCCTCTCTGCATCAGCTTAAGCAGCAGCAAGGATAGGACTGCGACGGTCAGGAACAACACAACGTTCGCTGCCGTCCCGTATGCATACAATCCGGCCCCGAATTGTTTGAAAATAAACGTATTCATAACCTCGGACGCCCCCGCCGGTCCCCCCCTGGTCGTCGTGTAGATGAGTTCAAAGGTCTTCATGGAGCCAATGACAGAAAGCACAATGCTAATCGTGACGACAGGCGCCAACGTCGGCAACACAATGTAGCGCAGCCGCTGCAGATAAGTCGTCCCGTCGATGACGGCCGCCTCCAGCATATCCTTGGACACGCCTTGGAGGCCGGCCAGATAGATGGCCATCGACGACCCCGCCCACTGCCATACATTGATTGCTGCAACGGTATACAGAGCCAGCTTAGGATCCCCAAGCCAATCCCTTGTCAGATTTGACAATCCGACAGCGTTCAGCAATTGGTTGAAAATACCGTCAGGATGAAGGACCGTCGTGAACATATAACCGACGACCAGTGCGCTTAGAATGCAAGGCAAGAAGTAGACAGAACGGAAGAAGTTTCGCCCTGCCATTCGGCTATTCAGGATTAGGGCGAGGATTACCCCCAGCCCATTCTGAAAAATGGTAACCAGACCCGCATAAATCAAGGTATGCTTCATGGCTTGCATCATTTGCTTGGTATCAAATAATGCGGCGTATTGCTCAAATCCGATAAATGATATTTTCTCTTTATACGGCGACCAGTCCGTGAATGAATAATAGAATCCCGATATCGTCGGATAAACATACAACACGACGAAAATGAGCAGCGCCGGAGCGATAAACCATACGGGATACATCTTTCTGTGCAGCATACTCCCCACTGTCCTTCCTACAGGCTATTTCTTAGAATCCGGGCACTCCTGCAGCTTTGGCGCCTTTGTCCACATTCGATTGCACACCCTTTGCAACCTCTTCGGCGGACATTTGACCCGCATACAGCTGCTGCAGCAACCCTTGATAATCGCCGATGTCGACCACCGCAAGCGAGTTGAAGAACGGCGTTGCCTTGCCCGCTTCGACAAATGCGTTCATGTCGGCCGTTCCCGGATTCAGTTCAACGTCAAGCCCCGTCCAGGTAGGGATGGACTTCACCGAATTAAAGTAGTCGGTCAGCACTTTCTCGCTGGCGAAGAACTCAAGGAAGCCCTTAGCTGCCTCCACATTTTTCGAGTTCTTCAGCACGTACAATCCATTAGGGTCGGAGATGCCGGCATACCCCTCACCTTCCCAAGGAAGAGGAAACATACCGATTTCCGCATCCGGATACTTCTCGAGCAGCGGTCCGATAGCCCAGTCTGCTTGAGAAATCATCGCGGACTTGCCTGTCGCCACTTGCTCAAGCGACATATCGTAGGTGGCCGAGAACAAATCCCCATTCAAATAACCTTTGTCAAGCAAATCCTTTTGCTTCTGAAGCGCGCCTACAAAGCCCGGAACTTGATCATAGGTCAACTCCCGTTTGTTCAGCTTATCCATTAAGTCAGGCTCATTCTTCAGAACATTGGTCATTGCGCTGAACGTATAGACTTGCAGCGGCCAGCCCTCCTTGCCCGCTTCGTAGAAAGGAGTGATTCCGGCTGCTTTTATTTTGTCCGCTGCAGCCAGCAGCTCATCATAGGTTGTCGGAATGTCGATAGCGAGATCCGAGAAAACCTTTTTATTGTAAATAATGCCTGACACGCTTAGACCTGTAACAGGTATGCCGTACAGCTTGTCGTCAGCACTCAGGAAGTAATCTTTTACAGACGGATTAATGCGAGAAACGTATTCTTCGTTGCTCAGCTCCAGTAGATTTTTCTCCGGCTGGATTTGTTTCAGCACGCCTTCCTGGCTCCAATAGAATAGAAGATCCGGCGCATCTTCCGTGGCAAGGCGGGTATTGACCAGCTCGCGATAGCTGTTAACCGGTGCGCTCTGAATATCGAGCTTGTTGCCCGTTTCCTGCTCGTATTGATCAAAGACGGTTTGCCATTTTTTCTCGTTCAGCCAGTCGCTGGCTACTAGCACCTTGAGCGTGACAGGTTTCGCCGCCTCTTGCTGGGCATTTGTTTCTTGCGGCTGATTGTTCGCTGCATTCTGATTGTTGCCGGCGTTATTGCCGCATGCGGATAATGCGACCGCTCCCGCCAATATTGTCGATACCATGAATACATGTTTGGATTTTATCATTGAGTACCCCTCCATTTGTTGTTTATTACTCGTCTACACCCTTATCTTAGTTCCGAATCATTTATTCTGGAATGGAAATTCCGAACTTGCCTCCTGTAATATTCGAACCTTGGCCAACTTCTGTTCCTTCTCGTGATACAATACATTTCGGGAGGCGACAACGTATGAAGCTTAACATTCAGACTCGGTTATTTCTTGGCTTTACGTTCCTCAGCACCATTCTTGTCGCATCTAGCGGCTATCTTTATTATGGACAGTCTTCCGAGGATCTGCTCAAACGAGCACAGGAAACCAACCGCCAGCAATTATATCGATACCAAGAGGCGCTTACTAACATGTGGGAAGACATGGACCGGATATCGGCTCAAGTCATCTACAGCTCCGACATCAAAACCTATTTGACGGAGCACGCCATCACAGGAGACAATTCCTTTCAGGGCTTGGAAATGCGCAAACGCTATGAGGATTTGCTGCGCTCCTTTAACGGCCCTTGGTTTATTGCCACCCAAATTAACTTAATTACCACATCCGGATTTTTTCTGACTTATGGTCAAGATATGAGTACAGTGCTTGATATCGGTTCTCGCATCGAACAAGCCGATTGGATCGACGAAGCGATTCGCCTAGGCAACGACAAATTGCTTGTCCCGCCACACATTAGCGAATGGCAGCAACGTCAACTATTATATTTCTCTCTTGTAAGGAGCTTTAACTTCCCACCCGTTCATTCACCCGCGGTCGTTGAAGTGCAACAGCCCTATTCGCTCCTTGAAGAAACGATGGAATTGGGACGAGCCACTACGTCCCGATCAAACGTATACGTCATCAACGACTCGGGTCAACTTTTTTATCCACATGTGATGGACAAAGTTGAGCAGCCCAACATTCCTCGTTGGGAAGGGGATGTTACCGAAATGATGGATGGCGATGGAGGCGGCAAGGATATCTGGAGCCAGCTTCGCTCCGACTATAGCGGACTCACGGTCTTGATCCAACAGCCCAAATCCGAAGTTATGCGGCCGATTAACGACTTGCGTAAAATCACATGGGGGCTAGCCATCGCAGGCGAATTAATATCACTTGTCATCGCTTATGTGCTGTCGGCCAGCTTGACCTCGCCCATTCGCTATTTGCAGAAGCGCCTTGAGAAACTGAATTTGGAGAATGTAAACACGCTTTCCATTAAGAAATTGGAGAATACAAAAGAAATTGGTGCGTTATACATCACTTTTGAGCAAATGCGCACCAGGCTTAATCATTCGTTAAACGATGTCTTGCAAGCTCAAAAGCGGGAAAATCTCGCTCATCTGCATGCCATGTATGCCCAAATGAATCCTCACTTTTTGTTTAATACTTTAACGTCCATGTCCTCGCATGCGGAAGAATCGGGGTTTCATGAATACGCCCGAATCTCGCAGAAGTTAAGCGGAATGCTGCGATACGCAACTACATCCGTTACGAATACAGTAACGCTTAAGCAAGAAATGGGTTACGTTACGCAATACATGGAACTGATGCAGTTCCGATACGAAACACAATTTTCTTTTCAGTTCCGCCTGGATCCTGCTCTTGAAGATGAAATGGTGCCGAAGTTCCTTCTACAGCCATTGGTGGAAAATTCCTTTACTCATGGCTTTCAATCCGTCAGACCGCCATGGATTGTTGAAGTGGAGGGCAGTCTTTCAGAGGGTGACGATTCATGGTCGATCCTCATACGCGATAACGGATCGGGGTTCTCAGAACAATCGTTTCAAGTCACAATGGATTTAATCGATGAATTGAATAGAGGTCAGATTAGAGAGCTGGAAGCTCTGTCCGGACATGGATTCGGCAAGCTGGGCATCGTCAATACGTTGACGAGATGTCGCCTGTTCTGGAATGATCAGGTTCGGTTCTCCTTGATTCAGCTTGCCAGAGGCATGGCATTTACCATTAAGGTTAGAAGGGGCGAATAACATGTTTCGCATCGTCATTGTGGAAGACGAGCCGCGCATTCTACGCAATTTGAAAGAGAAAATCAACGTTTTGAGTCCGGACTTTAAAGTGGTGGGCGCGTACGATAATGGGGAGGACGCCCTCTTCGAAATGCACTGGACGTTGCCGCATGCCTTAATCACCGACATTCGCATGCCCATAATGGATGGTATCCGGCTAATTACAGAGGCTCGCATACGATTCCCCGATTTGCAGTGTGCCATATTAAGCGGGCATGACGATTTTTCTTATCTGCGTGAAGCGATCAAGCTGGGCATAACCGATTATTTGCTGAAGCCAGCGGACGACAGCGAGATCAGCCGCTTATTGGCTCAAATGAAAAGCAAGGTGCTGCATAACAAATCTTTGCTTGAAGATGAAGTCCTGCTGCAAATTTCAGGAATGGCGGATGGAGCAGGCGAGATGATCACGGAGTGGAACGAGCTTGCCAATGAGCTGTTTTATTTCGGGCATTACGTGCTTGTCTACCTATGGTCGCCGAATACGGTCATCGCATCAACTTGGCGATCCATAGTTGAGGAGCTTCTTACAGAAGGAGAAACGATACATGCCGTTCCCGCAGCATCCGGCAATGAATTCACGTTGCTGCTTGGCGTCCATTCATGGTCTCAAATCCGTCAAAACGACTGGATAATGAGCGTGAACGATAGGTTAAAATCGATGAAAGAAAAGGTTACGGCAATTATTGCTCCTTCGTTTAAAGGTTTGCAGCCGATCCCGGCATTACTCTCACAAACCAAAAAATTTGCGCTAGCGGAAAGCAGTTTTAATAGCAGGTGTATCCTGCTTCAGGACAACTCCAGTCTTTCAACCTCAAGCACGCCTGAGCAATTGTCAGCAATCGGTTTAAGACTTACCCAGTTCGTCACGAAACAGCAGAAAACATTATTTCTGAAGGAATTAGAACATCTGATTTCTTTGCCGCAGGCTGCCGCCTTCAAAAGGCGGGACTGGGAAACCATGCTTATGTTTCTCTCACATACGATACACAATCAGCTGTTAAAGGAAACGGCTCCCCCAGGCTATGAGGCCAGACGAGCTATGGAAATGGAGTTGGCGGAGGAAGTTTGGAGAAGCAAGCAGCTTGAGGAGCTGAAAGCCTCGTTGCAAGAAATATGGGGCGCATATTTCTTTCGAACGGAACAAGCGCATACAACTTATAAGAATTGGGCACAGGAAGCCAAAGAGCTTATTACAAGCCGGTTCCATGACAATATTTCGTTGACCAGCATTGCTGACCATCTGTCCCTTAACCCTACTTATTTGAACCGCGTGTTTAAACGAACCTTTCAAATTTCCATTCCGGATTATTTAAACAAAGTCCGGATGGAGGAGGCTTGCCAATTTATCCGGCAGCACCCTTTTGTATTAATTAAAGAAATCGCGGAGCATGTTGGCTTTCAGGACCCGTATTACTTTAGTAAAGTATTTAAGCAGTTTACAGGCTTCAGTCCCACCGAGTTCAAAAATATGAGCTGATGAAACCAAGCCCGCAATAGAAAGGCTAAATGGGGCACCATATACGGTGCCCCTCATTCTCTTCGATAAAGAGTGCTTCATTTTAATCAGAACTTTCAACAATAAAAGTGGCCACAAGCATTAAATCTTCAATATCCACTTTGTTATCTTGGTTCACATCCGCTTTCTGATGGCCTTCCCAATCCGTATCGATAAGCTGATCCTTCCCAAGGGATAATGCAACCAGAGCCAGGTCGGCCACTGACACCTTCCCGTCTTCATTTAAATCTCCTGCTAATGTTTCCTTTTGAAGCTCATCTTCCTGCCCTTCTTCCATTACGATTGGGAGCGATTCATTGTCTGCTGGAGGCAGTAATTCCCCATCCTCCCATGAACCTACTTCTTCTCCTAACGAATCGGCACTTATGCTAGTATGATGTGAACATAACGCCAATGTTATCATTAACGTTAGCGTCAATACCATTTTCATCCTAACCTTGTTTTTCTTCATTTCGTATGTTCCTCTCTGGATCTTTACTCTTGTGCTTTCAATTCAAAAACACGCAACATTACGCTTACAGCTTCAGCGCGGGTAGTATGGGCCAGGGGAACGAATAAATGGTTGCCTCGACCTTTTATTAGGCCTATCTCGGATGCTCGTGAAATGTACGGCCGTGCCCATGCAGGAATTTGATCGACATCCGAAAAACGAAGCTCATCCGGGTTTTCGATATGTAGCCCAAGGGCACGTGCCGCTATTACCGTCATCTCTGTGCGATTAATCATTTGATTCGGTTTGAAGGTGCCGTCCTGATAACCCGATATCCATCCCATTTGTACCGCAAGTTCTACGTTAGGCATTGCCCATGCGCCTATTTCACTTGAGTCTTTAAATGGACTAGACGACTCTACTGTCTTTTTCGGTAATTCCAATGCTCGAGACAGCATCGTAACAAATTCTGCTCGGGTAATGTTGCTCTGGGGTCTAAACGTACCATCGGGGTATCCGCTTACCATCCCCGTTCCTGCAGCTCTCATAATACTTGCATACGCCCAATTATTTTCATTTACATCTGTAAATGATGCTTTTAAAAGTGAATGAATATCCACGGTTTGAGATAAGGAATATGCTTGCGCTGCTTTTAAACTATTGACTGTTTTTACCGATAAAAGCCTCACATCGGATCGGCCTTTTTCAATCGACTTAAACGTAAACTGAACCATATCAGAAGAGCCGCTCAAACCTTTAGTTGAGGCTCCTATTTTCGTAAATGCAAAAGTAATCATACCGTCTTTCACAATAGGGGGAACACTAAAGCCATCGCCAATTGCATTCGTTGCTTTAATCAATTGAAGTTTCATCGGCGAATAGTTCAGTTTCACTTCGTATCCATATAGATCCTCAAGCTTCTCACCGTGTACGGTAACGGTAAACTCCTCTCCAACTTTTGGCGCCTTGTTGCTAGCAACTATGGCATAGCTTTCTTCACTAGAGGCCCATGCAACGTTGCCATGAACGCTTACTAATAGGAGCATCATTGCAATAATTGCAGGTACGATACGGTGTCTCATAGTTTACCTTCCTCTCTGCGTACAGGAGAGGAAGAACAGCCGACTGTCTTCCTCTCCCGCTTCAATCTTGATTACCAGTTCAGAATTTGTTTGGCAAGCCATACCAAATCTTCGACATCTATTTTTCCATCATGATTAAAATCGTATTTCTTCACAAGATTCCAGTTTCCACTCTGGTCTCCGCTAGTTGCTCCATAATGGTTTGCTACAACGGCTAGATCGCCTACGCTTAATTTGTCATCATTATTGGCATCTCCGGTTACCTCGACAATTTTAGCTGCGTTGAAGGTTTGCAAGGCTGTATTCAATGCCGTATAGGCTTGTTGGAGAGCCTCCTCTGTAGCATCAGGATTCATGAATACCGCTTGGGCAGCATGAATCGCAGACTCTAGTATTCTCTTGGAACCAACCAGATATTGACCTACTCTGTTGCCTTCTACTGCTGCATCATGCGCGGCCAGTGCCGAAGCTATCAGCGCCTCCAGAACGCTGCGGTCAACGGTATCCAGTTGCAGATTAAATGTGTATCCGTCGATCGTCGTTTCTATTCCATGTTCATCTGCAATCTGGGCATCCGTTATTTGAATAGCGGTTATGCCCGCTGCTGCGTTCAACTTCGAACGAAGTTTCAGTTCAGCCCATTCTCGATTCGGATTATTGCGTGCATCTTGAAAGTGTACAGCAAGGAACCGCACTGTTCCATTTGCTTCGTCCACTTCTTTTGCGGCAATTAAAAACTGCTCGTCGTCGAAAGAAGTCAGATCTACAAAATCCAGCTTTTGTGCATCGTATGCAATCGTAATATCCTGAGCAATAATAGTTTGTTGCTCAATGCCGTTAAGTCCATAAGCCAGTTCTACGAGTCCACCGGCGTTCACCTTTTCAGGGCCCGATAGGGTGGCAGACTTCGCTATGTCAAACTCTGTAACCTTGATCCTATCAATCCGCAAATCTGGAGCATCAAAAACAACATATACGGTTTGCGAGCCAACAGGAGCTTGTGTAACATCAACCTCTACTGCCGTATAGCCAAGTTCATTTACAATTAAATTGGTATTGGGCATTGTATACGATACCGGGTTTGTTACAGGGACTGGAATGGTAGCAAATGGCTCATTGCTTGGCGATCCTGCCCTTAACGTGATCGACCCTCCTGAACCATTGGATGCAACTTGCGCCACAAGCTTCTTTGCACCAGCAAAATCCGCTTTGGGAATTGCTACCCAAGAGCCTTGCTGCTTCGATACGGTAACATAATACTCTCCAGCAATCTTCTCAGCCTTTAATCCTGCTACCGTTCTTTCTTTAGAAGCTTCTCGATAGTAGATTTGGTTTGCTGCAAAGGAATGATCAAAGACATTAAAACCATTCATAGCTTTTACGGTAGCGACACTATCTCCGGAAACGCTTACAACTTGAGTGTGACGGATATCCGCTGAAGAATGACCCACCATAAAGGTGTACGAGCCGTCCTCCACAATGTAATCCCCTTTATTGACATCCCAAATGGCAAGATCTTTTGGATCAACCGTTAGCGTTACAACCCTGCCTTCGCCCGCAGTAAGCTCGACCTTTTCATAGGACACGAGCTTTCTCTTAGCTGAAGAGCTTCCGTAAGCGGAATCATTTTTCTTCGCATAAAGCTGAATCACTTCTGAGGTCGTTAAATCACCTTCGTTTGTGATCTCTACAGCAACAGTAAACTTGTTATTTTTATTTGCGGAAGGAGGAGCGACAAAATTTTTATACGTAAACTCAGCATACCCAAGCCCGTAACCAAACGGATAGGTTACATCAGCATCCGTATACATGTAAGTCAGCTTTGCTTCCTCTGGATCAGAATTGAACATATCCGTTACATAACGTGGATCTAGCTGTTCAAGTGATGTAATAGCCGTATTTCCTTCCGGGATGGAGTATTTGTCGATTGCAGGCAAAGCGTCCATGTCAGCATACCATGTGCTTGTCAATCTGCCGGTAGGCGCATAATCGCCAAACAGAACATCAACCAATCCCTGAGAATCATATTGTCCAGCGTAAGGCTGATTGACAATCGCAGATACGTTCGGGTCCTTCTGAATTTCATCAGCAATAACAGGACTGTTGGATAAAATGACCACAATCGTTTTTTTGCCTTGTGCTGCAAAGGCTGCAGACACATTTTTGACCAGTTTATAATCATTTGCACCCATGTACAAATCAGCGCGGTCACTACCCTCTCCGGCACTATTCCGAGGGTCTGCTCCAATAAATACCAGCGCATAGTCTTGTGTGTTGGCCATCGAGGCAATTTCAGCACCAGGCTGTACAACTGTCGTTTTTTCAAACTTTACAGCATTATTTCTTGCATTAAAGTTTGCAATGTTACCGATTGCAGCAGATGCGGTAGTAACGCGGTCATCGGAGCCTGTCGTCAAAAACCGTCCATTGAATATGCCCGTTTGAGCTGCCAATCCATTTGCTACAATAGAAACGGTAGCATCGGCATTCGATTCAATCCTTAATTTCGGCGGGATCGTGCTCGTTCTAGCGTTTGCCGAGAGTGTCGCCCAATCCGGATTAGTTAAGTAAAGCGTTGAATTTTGCGTATTGCCTACACTTGCACTATTCGATGTTGGAGCTGTTATCCATAGATTGTTTACTTTTGCTTGTAAACTGGTTGCCTGTTGTCCCCAATCCGCTACTTCAAACAATTGAGCATTGCTGAATTGATTTCCGCTTGCCGTGTAGTTGGCGGATAATTGGCTGCCAGCGCCTGAACCTGCTGTTACGTATTTATCATTCAGAACGGATTTAAGCGCAATCACTTCATTGCCTGCAGCATACTTAACCTTGTCAGCACCGAGTGTTTTCAGAAGTGTATAAAGAGGAGATTTGCTTGCATTTTCTATATTGGGTGTGCTAAGCCCATTCTGGGCAACTATGCGAGTATCTGCATACAGGCCGCCAACTGCTGCTTTCTCTGCTTTCGAAAGCGGCAATGCTCCATCCACGTTTTTCAGCAAAACGACCGTTTCTCTGGCTTCCTGCAAAGCAACTTCTTGATGTGCGGCTGTCATGTAGCTTGTAAGACTTGTCGATACATCCTTAGCTTGGTTGGCGAATGGATATTTGATCGGCACTCCATTGGCATCAACTTCATTAAATACACCGATTCTGACAAGCTGATTAATGAGCGGTCTGCCTGCATCTTGAACATTTTTCAACGTTATGCCATAAAGCCCTTCTTTTACAGCAGTAGCCAGGGTTACAACATCCGTTTTGTCCGTTCCGCTCGCGCGTGTTGACTCCGAATGAGCCAGTACCATGAGCGCTAGCGTGTGTTTTCTATCCAGGGTATACTTTGTATCGTAGCCGTTGCTGGTGTTTGCGCTAAAAACGTGATTCTCGGCATTAAAATCGGGGGACGAATACATTCCAAAACGAGCCTTTTTATCGCCCAGAATTAAATACGGAGAGATAATATTCGGAATTCCGTTAGCTCGTCCGAACGAGGTCATAACTCCAGACAATGATCCCGATTCAAAAGCTTTATAGGCTGAGGGCAGGTGGTATTCATAAATCGCACGCGCGCTTGCGTTGTAGCTGGCCGATTGCCGGAACCACTCAGCATTATATAAGGAATAGTGTCTTGTTCCGACAATTGCACGCTGCCAAAAACCATCGTCACTCTCATCCAGGTTTGTGCCAGCGAGTCCTGCTGACATGTTATCGACCATCGTTGCTGTAAGATACGGATCTTCACTGTATCCCTCTGCAAAACGTCCATTCAGTGGGTTAACCCTTACATCCGTTATTGAAGTGAAGGCAATGGGCTTGGAGGCATTTGAACCATTGTGTATATTAGCTGTGCCTTGCTTTACGTTAAGTTGGCTAATTTTCTCGCTGCCCATTACTTGCCCCACACGTGTGACAAGATCCTTATTCCAGGTTTGCCCAAGTGCCAATAGAGAGGCAAAGTCAGTTGAAACGCCATACGGATTATCTGCTGCTGCTATCCCGCCAGGAACCGTCTTTCCTTTATTCGGGTTGTCATCCATTACAAATGTATAGTTATCTCGGATACCTGTCGCATAAAGAGCTGCACCTTCTAGGCCGACATACTCGAAATATCGATCCACAAATGCATCCAGGTTTTCCGGATTTCCATCAAACAACGGCATGCCATCATAAACCCCGCCTGATTGAATTTTAAAATTCGGCTCACCGGCAGCTTGGACAACAGCAGGGGATGAATAAACAGTTGAAAACAATCCCACTGTCAACGTACAAGCTAGAACCGTCGGAGCAAATCTCTTAGCGATTTTGGCTTTAAGTTTCATCTTCACCAACAATACCAACCCTTCCCTTTAAGGTAATTTTTCCAATCGACAACCAAATGACAGCACTTACAAAGACGCTTAGCCTGAAATGTTTTTTATCACACCCTTATGAGATCTCTTAATCGCTTCTCTATTCTAGAATT
This sequence comes from Paenibacillus sp. SY21-1, assembly GCF_005222705.1. Classification (GTDB taxonomy): domain Bacteria; phylum Bacillota; class Bacilli; order Paenibacillales; family Paenibacillaceae; genus Pristimantibacillus. The sequence goes on from NZ_STGF01000027.1 coordinate 37,045, forward strand.
ATTAATTTAAAACGGAAATGGAAATAACGAACCCCAGACCTGTAATTATTGAACTTTTCAAATTTGTTTGATGCTACAGGCTGTTACTATCGCTTCGTTAATTCAGGGGGTGTCCTCTCACGACAAAAAGTCGATGCTATAGCTCTATTCAGCATCGACTTTCCTTACTTTCAATAATTGCACTGTCTCATCACAAAGAAAAATATGCGGTTGAGGCTTGAAATCAAAAACGCAAGTGCCTGAGCGGGCATAGCCCCGGCGCTTGCGCTTATTAATGAAGCTTTTTTATTGATTTATTCTTGCATCTAGCAGCCCCAGCATAACGCTGACCGCTTCAGCCCGGTTAGTTGGCGCAAGCGGCGCAAACAGTCCGTTCCCCCGTCCCTGCATCAAACCGTGATGAACGGCGAGCTGCACCGAAGGCAACGCCCAGGATGGAATCTGCTCCGCATCGGCAAATACCGATGATGGTCCACTGGCCGGCACGTCTCCGAGCGCCCGAACGACCAAAACCGCCATTTCTGCCCGGCTTATGAAACGATCCGCGCGGAAGCTGCCGTCCGCATACCCCCTGATCAATCCGGCTTCGGCCGCCGATGCGACTGCCTTTTTTGCCCAGCCAGGGATGTGGGACGCATCGGAGAAGGTAATCGGTTTGCCGGCATCCGGCAACTGCAGCGCTCGCGCGAGCAACACCGCAAATTCGGCGCGGGTTATTCGGTTCTGAGGCCGGAATGAACCGTCTTCATAGCCTGCTGCGAAGCCAAGTTCTACCGCCGTCCGAATACGCTCCTTCGCCCAGTGTCCGGCTATGTCGCCCAGCTCCTGTCTTATCGTCCCATCGACCGCAGCAACGCTGTCCGTACGGCTGACGCTTGTCATCTGCAAAGCCGAGTTGACCAGCTTTACCCCGTTTAGCGTCACTTTCGCCTCTCCGCCACGGATACGTTTAAACGTAAGCTCCGCAAGCGCGGCATTGCCGTCGATACCTGCCGCTCCGCCTACCTTGGTAAAAGCGAACACGATCTTCCGTCCCTTAACCACCGGCTCCATCGTAAAGCCGGCTGCTCCCGTACGCGCCTTGCTTAGCTGCATACGAAGCGGGTCAAAATCGACATCCAGCTCAAAAGCATACACATCGGTCAACTGTTTGCCCAGCACAGTTACCTTTAGCTCCCCATCCCGATCATCAGACTTCAGCTCGAAGTCCGGCTTTCCCGCCTCGGCAGCGCTTGCCGTCGTTGAAGGAAATGCGATCATCGCAGCGATCAGCATTACGTTCAGCGCCAGCAGCATCCGCGTAATGGCCCGAACCCTTGCCGCATTTGGCGTGTTGGCCCGCCTGTCATTCTTGTTCAAATCCACTGCTGCATCCCCCATTCCTTACAGCCTTGCTAGAGGGAGGCAGTCTCAGCGCCGCCTCCCGCCCTTATCTTCCTATGCTGCAATTTTTGTCTATTCCATCAGCCACTCATCCAGAATCATACGGGCAACGGCCGCCAGAACGACGATATTAATTTCTCCTTGCCCGAAGAGATCGGCTTTCTCAATCTCATTCCAGTTGGCATCCGCTTGTGTTGCTCCATAGTACTTCGCAATAAACGACAAATCCTTGATGGAGACTTTTCCTGTGCCTGCCACTAGCGTTACGATCTTGCCGGCAAAGGTCTGAACCGCCTGCTTCAACGTCTGAGCCGCTGCATCAACCTGAGACTGGCTGGCCGATGAATGGCCGCGTACCGCCTCGGCTGCTGCAATAGCTTGCGCGAGCGCATCCATCGCCTGCTGCGGATATTGTCCAATCTTGCTTCCCGCTTTCGAGCGTTCCAGCTTGGCTTTCGCTTCAGCAAGCGCTGCCTGCAAGCCCGCCTTGTCAACCGGGACATCCGGAACAGACGGTACAACCGCTCCCTTGTAGGCTGTTACCGCTGACTCAAGCGCTGCGGCCGCCGCATTTACTTCAGACTGTGTCGCAGCCGTGTCGCTCAGCACTGCCGTGCCCGCCGCGATAGCAACCTGAAGCGCCTCTCTTGCCGCCGCCGGATATTGCCCCGGCTGATTGCCTTGCACCGTCTCATCGTATAGCTGCTGCGCTGACGTCAGCTTCGCGGCCAGCGTCGCCTTATCGGCAAGCTTGACCTCAATCTTCCCAATAGCCTCCGAAGCATCTACCGCCAGAACTTCTCCATTCAGCGAAATTTCAAAATCCGAGAGAGAGACGACGAGCGACCCCGGCACGGCCTCGTCCAGTACATGCCCATGCAGGGCGAGCAGCTCCCCCGCTCCCGTCACCGGGGCGCCTGTCGAAGCCATCAGAATACGAATCTGCCCCTGCTCAGGCTTCACAGCCGTACCGATTACCTGCAGCGTTCCTTCGCGCTTCACGGTCCAGGCTCCTTCTGCAAGCGTTGCATTGCCATCCTTCAGCACCGTGTTAAAACCAAATTTCTGCGGATCGTAGTTAAGAATCACATCCAGCGTCGTGAAGCTGTCCGTGAGAGTTTCCACCCCGATTGTCAGGTCAATCGTCTGACCGACATACGCCTCCTCGGGACCCGTCAGCGCTGCCTTATTGATGCTGGCCGCTGCCGGTACAGCGCTGATTTCTTGCGACAGCTCGCTTGAACCTCCGGCTGTAATCGCCGCTACGGCAAAATAATACATTGTTCCGTTGGCAAGTCCGGTTACATCAACGTTTGTCGCGTCGCCCTCCAAGGTCAAGGCGGGGTCGGCATATGATCCTGAAGCCGTGCTTGCGTAAATCTTATAGCCTGTAGCACCCGCAACAGAGCTCCAGCTTAATGCCACCTTGCCGTCGCCGGGCACCGCCGATTGTACGGTTGGCGGAAGCAGCAGCGTCGAACGGTCCGCCACATGAGTGCCATAAAACTCTAATTCCGATAAATTTCCGAACCATAAGCTCCGATTCATAATACGGATGTAACGATAATAGGTCGAATCGCTGACAGGCAGTCCTTGCCAATCCCAAATATTCTGGGTAGGAGCGGTAAGCCTCTTGAAGTTAACCCCGTCATTCGAGCCCTCTGCATAAATTCCTATCATGCGGCCTGCCAGATTTGTTGTCATTCTGGCCACTACTTCAATGCCGCTTAGGGAAACGGCGCCATTGCCGAAATCAAAAAGATAGTACACGCCGTCGCCGGAGCCGGCCGAGTTTCTGATGTCCACAAACGTAGACGTGTTCCGGTCGAACAATCTTGGACCGATGTCCGAGCCGATATCTGTTGGTCTGTTAAATGTTAGTACGGCTTTATCCAACATGCGATCGATACGTTTGGATGCGTCGGACACAAGCACCATGCTGCCGTCGGACGTGTAGACGACGGGATTGCCTGCCGTTTCATGCTGATTGTTCTTTGCATCCAGATACTTGTAATTGATTTCAAACTTTGCATACCGGCTAGCGTTCTGAGCGGCTGCCGATGCGCTGAGGACGACAGCTGCCGTGTAATGCAAATCGTCGAGCTTCGTAACCTCGGCACTCATCCCTGCAATGCTTGCACTCAGTTCCGTAAGCGGCTGCTTGGCTTTAATATTTAGCGTAATCGTATCGCCGGCAACGGCTTTCTTGACCGGAACCTGCATATTATCGTTATTGCCCAGATGCTGAATCAACGGATTGGCATTGGTGCTGATCGCCACCTCGGCAATTCTGGTAGCAATTTCTGTACGCGAGCCAAAAACTCTAAACTCTCCCACGCTCAGAATCGTATTTTTTTGCGCATAATAGTCGCTACTCTCCAGCGTAGAAACCTTGAGGTAGCGATAGGTCTCCGCGGCTCGTTCCGGCTTGACGTTCAAGGTCTGCAGTTGATTGCTGTAAGCTGCTTCATCCGTTAACTGCACCCAGGATTCTCCGTCCTTCGATCCGTATACAATCGCTCCCGCCATCCGCTCCGGCCATATATTGCGAGGCTGCAAGGCAAAGGCTGCAGGGCTGATTCTGAAATTAGGGCCAAAATCCATTGTAAAATATTTAGCAGTCAAGTCGCCGCCGAATGTAACCGGATTGCCGTCGATTAAATAGGCGTCAAAGCCTGTCTGCAACGACGTCTTAACAGCAGATGCCGTAAAATCCAGACTGCCGTCGCCAAGGGTCGGATTCAACAGCCTCAGCCCTACGACCGCTTGAGCCAATTCATTCAGCCGTTCATAGAAGTCGCCGTCCGATGCCGTATTAATTGTACCGATTGTATTTGCGTAAATTTCCTCATAGGCTTCCAGAGAAGCCGATTCATAAGCAATGGCCTCGTCGTAGCCCGCTACGACATTGGCAATTGCTGCAAGCCGATCCGTCGATACGTGGATATTCACGGTTGCGGTTGTCACCGAAGCGCCGTCCGATGCTGTCGCAAGGACTCGGTAGGTGCCCGCCTGCTGTGCCGTAGGCGTCCATACGAACGCGCCGGTAGCGGAATTGAGCGTCGCGCCTGGCAAGCTATCCCCTTGCAGCTGATAAGCTACAACATCGGCATTGTTCTTATCGACAGCCGAAAAGTCGTAATGGACCGTGCTGCCCGCAACTAACGACAAATTCATGTCCTTGCCCGCAAGGTTGCGGAATTTAGGCGGGGTCAGCGTATTGTCCGCTTTAATGTCCATGTAATCAATGTCGACCGTAGTTCCATTCCCCAAAACATTGAAATAAGCCATAAAGGTAAGCGCCGAGAATTGACCGTATGAAACCGTTTGCTGCCCCATATCAAAGGTAACGAATTTCCATTGTCCTTGTGTGTCCGGCAAATTCAGAGTATGAAAGGGCACAGAGTCTTTGTCCTTTTTCAACTCCAGCTTGGCCTGTCCGTCGGTACGTATTCTAAGCGCAACGTTAGCCGTATCGTTTCGGTTAATAAACATCAGCCTATACGCCGCGAACAAGGTGTCGTTATCGCTTGCCACCGCGCGAATGTATTCTACGTCGCCTTCCGTTCTCGTGCTGATCAGGTCCGTGCTCTCCTTTATCTGATTAGAGCCGTCAATAATGCTATAGGCTTCATCCAACTGCAGAAGATACCTCTGCGCATGCACTGTGTTGCTTCTTACCGTCCTGCTAATCGAGTCAGTCGGCTCATCTGCAACCTCCTTGGGAACAAAGAGCCACCATTCGGCTCCAGTCTCTGTTTTAGCCACATCGACGGATGACCCTGAGCCTGAGAAATAGTGATTCGGAGCAACGCGGCTTTTGAACGCTTTCACATAATAAGGAGCCAGCGCTTCCAATTGCTCCTCCGTATAACCAAGCTTATAGCGGTACACATAGTAGAGGTCCCAGCCGCCTGTGCCCAAATAGTGCATCCGGCCTTTGTATTCATCTGAAGGAATGGTATACAGTTTCTCCCTCGCCCATTCCGATTCGGCTGTTGCTTTCGCCGGCGTCCATGTAATATCGTAGCCTTCAGAGAACCTCGCATAATAGTCGGCTCCCCGCAAAATCCTGTCATCCAAAAATTCGTAGATGGAAACGCCCGTGTCGCTTAGCGTTCCGTTGACAGGATCAACCTTGCTTCCTTGAGCGTCGACCAATCGGGCAAGGTTAATAAAGTTCGTAACGTCGCCTTCTCCGTGCGCCAAGTCTCTACCCATCTCAATATGCTGCATATGAGGCTCTACCGGCTCTCCGGTTTCATCGTTCTGCGTCATCTCGCGGAACAGCCAATAGATGGAGCCCGTCATGTATTTATCCGGGGCCGAATCATTGATCGTGAGCCACTCTACCGCTTTGGCATAGCTGGCTGCATCATTTTTGAAAATATAGGAAGCGATTGTTCCGTACAAGGGATAATTATGCTGATTCATAAACTTGTCATTGAAGTCCAAAAACGTTTTGACAGTCGGATCAATAATGTTTTTGGTAAATTTCTCGGTATCCTCCTGCGTCCATTTCAACTCATCGGAAGCGCTGGTATAGCGTAGCAATTCCGCCGCCATGACCATGAAGTACAGCGGAATTCCCGTATGGATATGAGAATCCGTGAAGTATTGATATTTACTCGGGTCCATCTGCATCCATACTCTAAGGATTCTCAAGGCGTTGGATCGATACGTATCATTGCCGGTAAGGTAATAAAGCAACGCTTGCGTATATGCCCGCTGTCCGTCCCTTGAAGCCATATCCTTGACATTCTGGCCGTTGTACGCGTCTGTTCTGACAGTTATCCCATCAATCGAGTTGTTCATGGCGAAAGCCGCTTTGGCATAGTCCGTCTCGAGCATGGCTTTGTAATAGCTGTACCATGGCTCTTGTTTATCGTTAATTTGCTTTTTCAGATTTTCCAGCACTTCCTTGGTTACGCTAATGCCCGGGTGGATAAAGCCCTCCTCGCTCGTGACGCTAATAACCTGTACATCCTTTTGCAATCCGTCCATTGCGCTGACCAAGGCAGCCGTCAGCAGGTCCAAATCATTTTGGATAAGACCGGCTTCGTTGCCGCTATCCAGATCCGCGATCGCTGCTTTGCCTTCCGTTAACGCAAGCTCCAGCGTCCGCCAGGTTGCAACGGTGTAACTCCCGGAGCCTTGCTCTATAATGGCTTCAGCCGCCGCAATCTTCTCGATCAGAAGATCGGAATCCAGAACCCCTGGTTGCGGCTGTTTACCATAAAACTTGATTTCCGCCACATTCAAAAACCATGCAGAGTTGTTTGTAATTTTAAAGTACCGATAAGGCGTTCTATCCGTAACAGAGAGCGTTTGCCACTCTTTGCTGCCGGCTGCGCTGCTGCTGATCGTACTCCACGCCAACCCGTCATGGGAGCCTTGAATGTGCGCACCGGTCAGTCTTGATGCTTGATCCGATCTGGCTATCATATACACGCGATTTAACGCTTTTGCATTTCCATCCCCCATATCAATGACCAGATAGCTGTCGTTCCCATTATTATGAGGACCTACCCAGTCCGCATAGGTACTGACATTTCGATCCAGTATTCGCGCGGCAAATGCCGCACCGTTCGTCGCATTGCTGCTGCTGTAAGTAACAAATAACTGACCGTTGTTGTCTTTGGCAGGGATGCCAAAAGCCTCAGCTGCCGATAAAACGTCAATATAATCGGACGGCTCTTCAATAAATACAGCGCTTCCATCAGTCGTTGAAGCAACCGGTTTTCCATAATTCCCATTCGCATCCGTATAAGAAATAGCAAAGGCTGCCGTTGATGCAAATGTATAAGGACTGACGGCGTAGCTAGCCGTCCAATGGATTTGGTCCTCGCTTTGGGCCGAATACGATGCTCCGTTGGCAGTAACCTTCACATTGGATAGGGGAACAGCTGATGTAAATTGCAGGGTGATCGTATCGTTGGCAACTGCTTTCGAGGAATCGCCTGCATGATTCGACGAAATGGATACCGTGCTAATCAAGTTCTCCAGTTTGACGCTTGTCCCTCCAATTCTCAACTCGCCAATGTTGAAAATATTGCCTTGACCTTCTCCGGCAATTTTCAAGTAGCGGTACGGGATGGTTTGAAATTCCGCTTTCACCGGCAACGTCTGCATCTCTGTACTGCTTACGGCTTTGGAAGCCGTTATTTCCGTCCAGATGCTTCCATCCATGGAGCCCTCCACTCGCCCGTTGTAGAGACGAGCGGGAAAGCCGGTTCTCGCTTGCATTTTAATTTCCGTCGCCTTCACGCCGTAATCCGCTCCAAAATCCAGCGTAAAGGATCTGCCGACTTCCGGTCTAAAGTCACCGGCATGCGTGCTTGGGTTATCGTCGTTCAAGGCCGCTATATTGGAAGCGGTTACCGTATTGCCCGGCCCAATCGCCAATGAGGGGAAATCCAACGTTCCGTCCGCCGGTGCTTTAGCTGCCAGTGCCGTAAGCGGTACGGAGGAAAAAAGGAGAGCTGCCGCCAGCACGGCTGCCACCCAACGCCGAATTCTAAAACCGTTTCTTTCATTTCCAACATACATCATTCCTTTTCGCTCCTTTTTGCTCCAACTATTTCGTATGGTCTCCTTAAAACGCCAGTGCATCGGAAATGAAGCGCTCCGCGCACCTCTCATATGTTGTATAATTATAGCATCGGCAGTTAAAAAAAGTGGTCAACGCCATGAAGGAAATGTTCAAATCTTGCTATGATTTCTTTCGTTCCAAAACACGAAAAAACAGGGGCCGGCAGAAAAAAGACGCCCTCTCACCAAGCTATACTTCAAAATTTCCAGCATAATAATGGATTGGGGGTTTGTATGCATTATTTATTCGAGCCTGCGCAACTACAAAAGAAAGCGTTATTATGGGGACATAGAAGCATATCAGCAGAGGATTTCCCAGGCTTCTATCATTGGCATCAATGCTCCGAAATCCTTATCGTGCATGAAGGGATCGGCAGCGTCATCGTGAATCAGAAAACCTGCGAAATAAGACGCGGGATGCTGTTTTTCTTTCAGCCCTTTCAGCTTCACAAGGTCAACGCCAATGTCAGCCCGGAGCAGCCGTATATCAGGTCGAATCTGCACTTGGATTTGTATGATTTTGAAGAAAAACTTCGTCCGTTTCCAATTCTTCATGCCCGCCTTCTCTATCTCTGGCAGGGAAATCATCAAATACAGGCGTTCGATATAGCAGAGAGCTTCGACTATGCAGAGCAAGCCTTTGCGATGTTTGCCCGGAATATGACTGCAACCCGCCCTGTCAGGGATTCCGATTACGAGCATTCGTTGCTGTTGATTATGCAGCTCCTGAACGCTTTGACTCCTCACTTTCATTCCGTTCAATCGCATCCTTCGGAAAGAATGAGTCCAAGACCGCTGGCCTACGCCGAAAAAGTCATGCAATGGGTGGAGGAGCATTATAACGAGCAGATCAAGCTGGATGATATAGCCGATGCAATGCACCTTTCGAAATACTACTTGTCACGATTGTTTCAGAATGAGACCGGAAGCAGCATTCCAGACTATATAACCGCTAGAAGGATCAAGTCCGCTTGCAGGCTGCTGCAGACAACCGCCTATTCCATCGAACGCATTGGCAGCGAGGTCGGAATCCCGAATCCCTCCTATTTTATCCGAACATTCAAAAAGTCTCTCGGCATGACCCCGCTCCAATATCGGAAGCGTTACTGAAGGGCTCTCTTTCATAAAGCTAATCCGATAGGCATTTCAATGATGGGCAGAAAGCTACACTACTTGACGAACATCATTGAAAGTTACCATATTTTTTTAGTGAAATAAAAAACACCTTGCTGCATACGGCTCAAATCGCCAATTGCTGCAAGGTGTTTTCTTGTGTCCAGGTATCAACGCAATAACTATACTTTTAATTTGTATTCTTTATTTTCCAATCCATTATGTATTCTCCTGCTGTTTTACCGCCATCAGTTTCATTTTTATAGTTAATATAAAACCAAGTTGGACCTTCAACTGGATATACTAATATCCTCGGATATTCATCTAATGAATATTCATCTCTAATATCCTTATACATGATTGGCACTAATACATTTCCTTGGACATCAACAAATCCTTCCAGTCCGTTATGCTGCACCTTTATTCCGCCGTCATGTATTTTATAACTGCGCATATGATCAAACTGTCCCAATGGAATCGTATATTGTCCATGTTTATTAACAACTCCAACTTTGCCATCCTGATGTACCCTAAAGAATCCATCACCTAAATATGAAACATTTTCTGCCATTGGACAGGAAATAATAACACGATTATCAATACTTACAACACTAACACCATTTCCATTTTTAACATAAACACAAATCGTTCCATCCATAATGCAATAATTGTTATCAATAGAGCTATATTCGAATAAAATCGTTCCGTCAAAATTGGCTACTGCCATCCGATACATCGTTTCATACTCTTCTTCTTTGCTGCTTAAGCAGACTAGCAACTTTTTATCACGCTCGTAATCTCCAAAATCGTTATCGCCAATAACTTGTATCGACGAATATTGCGGTTTAAAGACCCACCCTTTCTTCGGGTCTAACACTCCGAATGACTCTGCGTATGATGAATTAATGGAAGAACAAATTATAAAAAATCTTTTTTTCCCGTCTGGCAGAACAATATATTCGTCATCAAAATTAGAAAATTTAGCTTCAAGGAGCTTCTTTCCACTAATAATACTTAGTAGTCCTACCTTGTTATTACTTTGTTCGTTTTTCAAATCAACAAAAGTTGCAAGACCATGGTAATCACAGTAACCAAGTTTCTGCACATATTCAAATTCATCTCTGATTAGCTGTCCTTTAAAGTTAATAATACAGTCATATTCGCGCAGCATCTTGGTATTTAGCCCCGTAGACGATACGATTGCGCCTTTAGTGGGTGTAAATTGTCCGATATCTCTAATGGTACCGATTCGAGATTCTTCCACATTTCCTATCACATCAATAATATGTACTTCTCCATCTGCATTTGCAATTAAAGCCTTACCTCCTTTAAACTCTCCAACCCATACGACATTGCTTGGAAAATTTTTATTTATTACAAAATGCGCGAGAATATAGGTTTGCGGAAAATCTGTTTTGGCTAAATAATCTTTTTTAAGTTTAAGCTTCTCCGGAATAACTGACGAGACAAAGCCTGCATGACTAGGATTTTTTATATTATTGATAACTGGAGCGTAACCGTCTTTAAATTCTCCGATATACTCAAAGTATTGTTTGTACCAAGTTACAGGATCAGAATTATCCGTATTAAAGGTTGAGACATGATGTATTTGTTCGACATACTTTGTTCCACATTGACTGCAAAAAATATCATTCGGCTCCAGAGGATTAGCGCATCCTTGGCATTTTTTTTGTTTAATTACTTTAGAGCCGCATTGGCTGCAAAACTTTGAATCTTCTTTTAATGTTGCTCCGCATGTACATTGAATTTCTAACATATATGACCCACCCTATTCTAATTGTTGTTTTGTCACTAGCGCTTATCTAGTACAATAAAGTTTGTGCATCTTTCCGCAAGCAGCCGATAGCTTCGTTACGCAGGAACTTGGGACTCCACTACGAATTAAATAATCTTTAAAATAACCTTTCCATATATTCATTTTCTGGTTAGACGTCCATACACCTATTCCATATCTTTGAAAATAACATTGATCAGCGTAGTTGCAACCAGCCCATAACACGTGCTCATAATCTGCGAATCTACCTCTTGTTTCTATATTAAAATGCTGCAATGCTGCTGTAAACGGTACAGCCATTCTCTTTCCTCGTTTCTATTGTCAATTTATATTGACGGAATCCTTCCAATCCCTGTACACTTCAATTGCAGATCATAATCGTAGGAGGGCAGCGGGATGGAGAATAATCGATCATTAATTTTATATATTTATCATGTACTTACACAACATTCTAACACCGAACGTTACTTAAATGCATCGCAGATTTCCAGGTATATTAAAGAAGAATTTAATCTCGTCGAAGAGCCTAACCGGAAGACGATCTATTCCCATCTCAAGCAGCTTAAAGAGCTTTCAGATCTAGGCTTGTTAAACGGCGAATTATTGTCTGTAGAACAAAACAACAAAGTCGTCGGCCATTATATCATTCCGGACTTCACTAAATCGGAAATCAAGTTGCTCTGTGACGCAGTCGCCTCATCCCGATTTATTTCTAAAACATATAGCAAAGAATTAATCAGTAAATTAAGTGCATCGTACGGTAAAGAATTTGCTAACAAATACAACCATATCCTAGAGTCAAAAAGCAATAACCACAGAACGTATAATGCCGATTTCTTCGATAGTATTGAAGAACTTTCCGATGCCATTGAGAAGCACAAGAAGGTAACCTTTCAGTATTTGCAATATGATTTAAACAAAAATCTTGAGCCTAAATATACAGAAAATAACGGCTACATAACAGTTAGTCCATACTACTTGATTTGGGCAATTAATCATTACTATTTGTTTTGTAAGCCGGTAACAAAGGATGAACGCAGGTTCCTTCGTGTCGATAAAATCAGAAACGTCGTCATATCGGAAGACAAGATCGAGCCTCTCCCAGCACATTTTAATATTCACGATTATTCAAGGAACCAGGCCTTCATGTTCGGCGGAGAGAACGAGACCATCCGTTTCCGCTGCCAAATGCGCATGTTGGGTCAGGTCATTGATTTCTTCGGTGAAGATGTGTCAATTAAACCGCTTGACCAGGAATTTTTCGAAGTCACAGTATTCACTTCCATTGACAGCATTAAATATTGGGTACTCCAATATATAACGGCTATCGATCAGATTCGTCCTGTGAAACTCCGCAATATTATTGCCGACTATCTGGAAGATGCCATTGCAAGGATAAACCATGCAGATAAATAATAGGCAATAAAGCGATATTTATTCATTAATACTTACATCAACTCCCAAAGCAATCAGCAGTTTCGCGAAATCCCTGATAGCAGAGCCGCGGCTCTTATTGCACTCCATGTAATAGCCACCGTAACTAATAGGAGCAACAAAAGCGTTACCGTTCGGATGCTCCATCTTTCGGCTGATTAAATAACGTTTGTTGGAGGTGGCATACGGAATGAGTTCCTCCTTCACAATCTTGTGCTCGACTAGAAACTTCAATCCAGACGTGAAAAACTCGGGAACAGTTGTCCCTTCTATTTTGGTTTGGTTGGCAATGAGCACAAGTCGGTCCGAGGAGTTCTTTTCCATCGGGAATTTAAAATCCGTTGTATCAGCAAGCGCTGCTTGAATGGCCATGAATGTATCCTTATGCCTTTCAAACAATTCAAGTGCAAGTTCCTTCTCTTCATCCGTCACGGCTAATTTTCTCCCATCCGATTGTGGAATTTTTAATAAATCAATGTATTGTTCAACAAGTAATTTCACTTGAGGATTCAGTTTCGGGTGCCTAACGATCGGTGTTAACACAAAATCATGAAGAATTTGATAGTCCATGCAGAACCAATCAGAACTCCCCACCGTCTCCTCGACTGTAATCTTCATCGAATACAGAGGCGCAAGCAGAACGGGGATAATCGTGTAGCCCTCATAATTTCTCCGCACCCAATCCAAATATTTATCACATTGCTCTCTACTGACCGATGCTTTCACTTTCTGTTCGATAAAGAGGATCATGTTAGTATGCTGTTCTTCACCATCGACTTGAACAAAAACATCAAACTTGCCTATCTCGCAGCTTAACTCCTTCCTACTTTCTTGATTAGGATAGACATTCGCTTGTGTTAAATCAGCTTCGGCTGCAATGCGTGACAGCTTGCTCTTATTCACAGCTTTTCCGCAAAGCGCTGAATGTAAAGCAGCCGCCAGAAAACGCTTAAGAGTAAAATCTTGCAAGCCATGGCTGCTTCGCGGGTCCAATAACCACCCCATAAACATGGAATGCCAAGTTTCCGTGTATGTACGACCAATAATATTGAAAAAATTAGGCCGGCTCACTATCGCTTCCATTTTCGAAAAATTCTCATCCGATATCAAATGAAATAGTTTTTCTGATAAAGATATATGATCCAATTATGTTTCCCCCAACTTACATCAAAATTAATTGTTCAAACAAACCATGTTCCAGCGCTTACCCTCTATTATCATCAGGGAAATGTCCCTTCTTCATTTAGAGTAACACAGCAGGTGTCCAAAAAAATGGTCAACAACAATAATTAACCGTTTGTAGACAGACACTAGGGGGCTCAACTCTCCCACGATTAATTCCTGCCTACAAGAAAAATACCTATACTTGACTCACCCACATATAAAAAACACGCCAATCATTGGCGTGCTAAAATACAGATACATTTATCATGTATTGAAATTCTTGACCGGCAAATGCTTACCGCAATGTCCGATATATATAATTCTTTTAGATTTATCCACGAAATAATGAATACGGATATAATTCCCGATTTTAACATGCCACTCAAACAATTCACTATGCTGTTGTCCAGGTATTGTAAACAGCCTCTCATTGCGATAATAAGCTTCTTTCATCGTCTCGGAACTTTCCTTGGATATTTCCAGACCTGTTGCTTGCCGAAACTTCTCAATACGTTCAGCTTCATCGATACTTTCGACAATATTGTGCAGCTCTAGCGCTACTAACGCCAGAAGCGCCGCATGTACTTCAGAAAAACGGTTAAGAAAATTATGTCTTCTTGCACTCTTCTTTGCAGATTCCAAAATAAAAAGCTGCTGTAAATTGCGACCATTAATATCATCGAACACGTCTTGTATGCTTCTGAATGGATTCAATAATCGCAATTTTTCAAGAAGAGTCTCCTTCCCAATCGCGTTCCAAGCATCCATTAATTCTGAACCTTTTGAGAGAGAGTAGCTCGGACTTTTTAGCACTGGTTCTGAAGCGGGAGATACAATTCCCTCATGTTTATCATTAAAGCAAATATGAAGAAGCTTCTCAGCAAAGGTATCTCGATATACCTCAGGAGCAATGGTAAGACCTGCTACAAGTGTTTGATCATTATAATGTGGGCCTTGATTGACATATCCCATAATAAGCTTTAGATCTTCCGTCGTCTTTGGCATCTCGAATAGAAATTCTCGAAGTTCTTGCTTATTGCCAAGCTTTGTTTTCCAAATTTGTTCGTAAAATCGAATGCTTGCGCCTTCCTCGCGCGCGCAGGCTGACAACGAAGCAATCTCTTTCAGACACGTTTTAAATTCTTCAACATTTGCATTTGCACCAACAAAAATAGAATGATTAAAATATAGATCCCTCATTCTATGAGCCCCAGTAAATCTTGATATGTCTGATCAAAAAATTGATCTGGCCATTCTTCGATTTTCCCATCCTTCGTAACAGTAATTGGAGTATAGCTAATGTCCCCGTCCTGTTTCATGAAGAAGTAAATACAAATTCGATCCAGCAACTCGTTTCGTTCCTTAATACGCAGGCGCACCCGGTTTACGATATGCTCGCTGTGTGTCTCAATAACAAGCTTGCGGCCATTCTCTATTGCAAAAATACATAAATCAACGAACTGGGCTTGCAGCTTTGGATGCAAGTCTAGCTCAGGATTTTCAATTAACAGAATATCGTTTTGCTTACTGGTCAAGATTAACACGAGCATCGGCAACAACTGAGATATACCCGACCCCACTTGCTGCAAGGTAAATTTAATGTTTCTTTTCGGTTCATGAACAAATAACTTGCTTTTATCTTTATATAACTCGGACCGAATACGGTATTCCGAGCCGAGCAAATCATGAATCCATTGATCGAATAATTCATAGAATATATACTTACTATCCTTTGAACGAAGAAAATCAATATGGTCGTTAAATCGGTTCCTGATTAATTCTGCTGTATCTTCACCAGAAAGCCCCATTACTTGGAGAACACCTTCTCTAGCAGGTTTTTGACTGTCTGGGGCACGATGTGCTTTTAAATAACGAATGTGGTCGGTATGTAACATGGCTAAATATGTTCGGATTTTCTCAAGTTCCTGTGAACAAAAAAAACGTTCAGTCATATCTGGATTTTTATAAAAAACAGACTCAGGAACAATACCCACAAATCTTGCATAGCCCTCTTCGGTATCTCCTGTAACTCTAAACAAAGTTACATTATTTTCGTTTTTATACAACTGAAACTCAATTATACGAGGTTCATTATCAATTTTATTATACGAAATCGTTATTTTCGTCAGCAGCGCTTCGTCTTCTTCAGTGAATCCTAGGGGTACAAATTTAATTTGAGAATGATAAATAACCTGAACTCGCAGGTTTTCAAAAGCATCCTGTTTTAAAAAATCCTGCTCGAATGTAGTTACAAACTCGATCGCATCATTACGATCTGACTCTTTGTTTAATATATCTGAAAATTGTCCGAGCCGAAGTTTACTCGTGTCTAGTGTCGTATATACTCCGTTAAATTTGTTCTGAGTTAACAAGTAGATGCCTTGCAAAACCGAAGACTTCCCCGAATTGTTGGTGCCCGAAACTATAGTTAACCCCGGTAGCTCAAACCTGCTGCGGGCGGCATGTCCTTTGAAATCCTTCAAATCGATATTGAGTAACATACGTACCCCTTTCTATTAAATTTTATTAGACCAGGCTTCATAGCGGTAGAAGACGTTTTTCTTTGATGTAGGATCTTTCAGCAGTGAACTTACGAATAGTTCATCATTATCTAATATTCGATCCACACGCCTACGTAATTCATGCAGATTGTTGTTATGTAGTGGAAATTGATGCCGTGTTAAAACAACTGCCAGCCATTCAAAAAAAGAAATATTAGCTTCAACTTTCCCTTTCAGAGATGGATGAAATTCCTCCTCGTCCCCATAAAGCAAACACATAGCCTCCATTGTCTCTTGAAATATGCGGTTACTCGATAGTATTCTTGTCGAGTCGTCTAAGTATTTATTTATGAATTGTGTTAAATTCCCATTATAATGATAGTAGCCTCCGTCCGCAAAAGCGAGAAAACGCAAGATAACTTCTTGCTCGTAAGACTTAGGAATCTTCCCCTTAATAGCCCGATTGAATTCCCGATTATTTGAATTCTCCGCAAGTAAGCGTTGAAACTCTGCCTCGATCAAGAGCACCCGAAACTGTTCAGGTTTCATTCGCTGAGAGCCCTCATGAATACGTTTGACGATCTCGTGACGCATTGCCGGATGAGTTTCACTTTTAATTACATGGACTGAAATCGAATAATCTTGAAGTTTCCTTCGAATTGAAGCTTCTAACCTATTAAATCGAAATTCATTGAGATGTGACATTAAAGACATGCCGCTCAATCGGAAATGATCTTCTAGAAAATCGAAAAAACAACTTAACCTGTGATGACCATCAAGAACAATCATTGGACCTGACCTCATCTCAGCCAAATAGATCGGTGGAAGCGGAATATTGAGTAATGCTGACTCAATTACCCTAGATTTTTTTCTCAAATCCCATTTGGGGAAGTGACTGAATTGGGGATTCATATACAAACGGTTGGAACGCTGATAACTATACAATTCATACAACGAAATGTGCATGTACTCGATCATGACTCTACGATCGAATTCTGATATATCGTGCACTCCATTACCGTTTTTTTCACGAATTGGACCGTACATTTTCTCATCCCCTTACTAACAGCATTGCCCACTTTTATAAGATAATAATCATCATTTCGATTATAGCATAACGATAAAATAATTCACAAAATTGCGTTGTCCAGAACGTAGACTGAAAACAACACCAATTGCTCCTCTTCATTTTCTGCAGATTCTGGCTTGTTGTAGTAGTTACCCCAACTGCCTATTAATTAGGAATGAAGCCACAAAAAAGTCCACACCCTGAACAAAGAGATGTGGACTTCACAAAATAGTAATCGCCATATGTTGTTTGTTTCTGTTTAAGTTCTGCTAGTAGCTCCCAGCCAACGCTATTTGAAAACCAGTTTACCAATAATAGGGCCCAGCGTTTCCGCTATACGGAAATAGCCTAAATCAGAAGGATGAATACCGTCTGTCGTGCATTCCTGATAATCCGCGCCTAACAGCTCTGCCCCATCGAAGAAGTGGAGATTAGCGTCCCCGTCCTGCTGCAATCGCTCAACGTTTGCCCATTGAAGCTGTTTGCGCTCTTCACGAAGGCGAAGCCTATTTTCGTCAAAGTCTTCTATCGGTAAACGAATCTGGGTAATGACGAGAATAGGAACTTCAGGATGACGAGAACGATAAATTCGGATAAATTCAGGCAAGGATTCCCGAAGCCGTTCTGTGCTAGGCGTGTTCACTTCATAATCCAGAACAAGCAACGCCGGCTTTTCGATTTGACTGATCAAATGGGCAAGCTCCGGTTCCCCTTGCGCATTGCCGGAGAATCCGAGATTCACTACTTCAATCGGAAGCTTCCGGCTTAGAATGTTGGGATAGGCCATCCCGGGCCTGGAGGCACAAGCCCCATGAGTGATGGAGGTTCCGTAAATAAGAACCTTATTTTCGCTGGAAAACCCGGGAAATACCGCTGTCGATGAGGATGGATCAAGACCGATCCACAGCTCCTTCACTCCTTGATAGAGCGGCAAATTAAGGGTGATATCCCGCATTTCCGATGGTATGGATTCAAAGAGGATGGATTCGTATTCAGCTTTTGAATGATCAAAGCGGGCAGTATTTACGTATTGCTGATTTCCAGTTGGACCGACATAACAATCTATGCCACATTGACCTGTGGCCGGCATTTGGTACATGGTAGCCCTGTCAGCCAAAACGACCCTTACAGACAGCTTTGGCGAATTGGTCTGGAAACGAATTTGCACGCCGGCCGTATAATTCGCAAGTCGATCTACCTCTGAACGAATCGGATGGCTTGGCTTGAGCGGCAATCTTCGATAGACCCCGTCTTGTTCAAACCAAGGCAGCCCCGTGATTCGAAAAGGCTCATGGCGAGGCGAGTGCCATGTCCAGTCGCTGCCCTTATCCACATCTATTTTCATATGCTGATCCGGTATCTCTGTCTCATTCTTTTCTGATGCATTCATCCAATTTCACCAGCCTTCCCTATGGCCCTACCATGAAATATCAACGTTCCCGCTAATTTGAGTTAGTCTTATACGATTTCCGCTTATTTTGCCGGTTAAATCCAAATCCTGCTCGCCGAGCTTCACTTCCACGCTGCCTGCTTGCAGCTGTGCAAGCGGTGGATAAATGGTCAAATCGGCCTCAATCAGATTGTAGACGCTGATCGTACGGAACGTGCGGCTGCGCTTCTTCGGCGTTGGAACCGGCTGATTCTCCCTGCATGTGATACGAGAGATTTGCTTTTGCTTTACAAACAAGCGGCATTCATCATGAAACGTTCGATCAAGGGCATAAGCAGCTGCTCCTTCTCCGATCATAGCGGTCTGTCCGACGATCAGCGGAGCGCCATCGGGAAATTGAAGCTGAAGTCCTACAGTCGTATCCTGCTTGCAGCCGGTAAGGATAAAGGCATTATCCTTCCTTGTGTTAAACATTAATGCAGCCTCAGAGGCGGCCTCTTCCTTCGTCTGGTTCAAAGCATACCCAAATTGCTGCAGGAGATAGCGAACGAAGAGGGAAGAATCCACAAATTCCAGCTCCTGTCGAACCGGCAAATGCGTTACACCCACCGTTTGGAAAGGCAGCGAGCCGCGCACCCACCCCACTTGGCCTCCATCCCATTCGGGTAAAGCTCTAGTTAGCGTGAATACACGCTCTAGCCCTGACTGATTCACACGGGCATGCACGAGAGTATATGGATCTGTCCGGTCGCCCACAACTTCGCTTAATCCGCCGCCTGAAATATGCGAGTGATGGTGCAGTTTAGCATGGTCGTGTCCGTTTACTCGCTCCTCGTTTTTGATCGTATCTCTTGTCAAGGTAAGATTAACGGAAAAATCTCCTTCAAGCTCGTGCTCGTATTCAAGGTTCAACAGCTTGCGCAGCTCCGGATCTTCGACACGCCCGTAAAAAATAATCTTTCCTCCGTTACGGACGTACTCGATCATTCGCCGCGCTTTCTCCCCTTTGACCCAGAACGCCGCTGTAAATAAAATCGTATCGTGAAGCTTATGGACGGCATCGTCATTCATCGCCAAAAAGTCATCCGTGCTTACCACCGTGTTCAGCGGCAAGCCTTGGTTAATCGCATTGCGCACAAACCAATCGTGGAAGAGCACGTCGCTCGAATGCTCGTCTGATTCAGCCATTGCTTCATGCAGCTCACGGAACGGGTACAACCATGTTAAGATCCCCGGTTGGTCGGGCGCATCTTTGAAAGCCTTCTTGAGATGAGGAATAACCTCCATCGGGATATCTTCATCAAGCTCGCCTTTTTCCGAGTCGATGGTCAGAATTTGAACGACACCGGGACTTTCCAATTTCCCCTCTGCGTTCATTCAGGCGACGGTAAGCGGGCAGTAGATATCATGCGGCTCCCGATCGTACAAATCCCACCATGGATTTTGCCAGAACCAAGGATCATTGGCATAAAAGCGAAATAGGTACGTCTGGCTCGGGAGCATAGCAATCCGTGACATATAGCCTGTCAGCTCCAAGCCAAAATCATAGTTAAGGGCTCCCCAAGGGGAGTTTGGCGGCGGGAATTCAACATAATTTCTCTCATACAAATCTAGCAAGGGAATACAGTCTTTGGCCAAATCCATGCCTGTGCCGTAGTTGGTCCCTCTGACTTCTGTTCGATAATTCGGGCATTCTCGCTTGAATATTTCCCAGAACGACAGCGTCTTGGTCGCCAGCTCCTCATACAAGGCCATTCCAACCTGCTGGCCATCGTAGTTCGCACCCAGATACGTCCAAGGAAAATACGACAGCGCAAATCCATTGGAGAACCAAATGTAATCGAAGCCTAGCGCCGGCAAAAAGCTTGCACACTGCCGCCCCAGAAACTCGCCAAATGGCGTGCCTTCGGGAATACCGCCAGGATAGGCGGCATAATTCACTTTATCTTCTTTCAGCTTCGACCACCCGCATACAACCGTATAATCCGCCTTCAACGAAATGAATTGCCCGTTCACTTCAGCAAGGTTGATTTCCGGGTGATCCTTATATTTGAAATCGGAATAGGCAAACTCAGGTCCAGCGTCAAAAGTAGCTCCTACCTCCATACGAATGCCATAACGCTCCGCAGCAATTCTTTTGAAGGAGGCAACGATGAATTGCAAATCACCGTAAGTGATGGTTGCTGTTTCGCTGAGATAAGGCTGACCGATTCGCGGATCTGTGTCTTCCCTGAGCTGGGCGAAAAATTGCTCATTGGCGTATCCGACATAGCGGGCCCATTCGATCTCGCGCTGCAGGTCGCCATCCCAGACTAGTATTTCGCTTCCATCCGCGACCCACAGCAGCATGGAGCAGCTGTCCGCCATGCCGAGCAGCGGAAGCCACTGGCGAATGGCCTTCGCGCATACAGCTTCGATGGCCTCTGGCGCCATGCTCTTAAACGGCTTCAGGCTCATTTCCAGCGTGTCTCTTTGCAAGGAAGGTGTTGTGGTCATATGACTTCCGCCTCAATGTCCAGCACCTTGGCAACATGACGGATCTTGGAAGCCACATGCCCTACGCCAAGCGCGAAATGATGCGTAGGACCGGCCGAGCACCATTTTTCCACGAATTCCGACACACTGTAATTAAATTTGCAGCGGGTATTCGTATTTCCAGTTTGCGGAATTTCTCCTTTGATGGATTCGCCTTCCGCAGCAATCATTTTGTATTTGCCGTTAGCCGTTTGTGAAATGCTGAGCAGCGTAACCGGACCCGTTTTGATGCTGAACTCTACGCCGATGCCGGACCCGCTTTTGCCATGAAACAAATCCAATCCGCGAATGATCGGCTGACCGTCGCTGATCTTGATATTATGAGGACCATCATGCCCGACCAGTACAATATCGTCAACGAAATCACAAGGATGCAGCTCGGCGAATGCCCCCCCCCTGCCTCCAGTCGAACCATCATTAACATCGCTGCACAGGTCTTCAAATCGGCTTCCCCGGCAAGCGGAACTCCTTTCCCCGTCAGTGTGTTTCTCAGTACGCGTTGCAGGACATCGCCTTTAAATAGAAACTGAAAATTGTCTAAGCCTATCCATGGACTATTCCAGATTCCAAGATCGTATTTGTAATCTTTGAAAGGGAGCAATAGCCCGTAGAGCGGTACATAATCAAAAATAAACAGCAGCGCGATACCCGGCAATGCCAGTAAGGTTAGACCAACATTTTTTTTAAATATTCTCATGTACCTTCCCCTTCTTGTGGAGTGACTGTGACGATGGCGTTCGTGATAACCTTACTGTAGAGAACTCAGCCCTGCATGTATATTATGAAAATTGTCTTTAACTTGGAAAAATGACGTTCTTGCCGGGGACCGGGCTGCCATTCATGCCGTTCTATTCGATAGTTGCTCAAGCTCTGATTTTTATCGGCTTATAGAAGAGCTTGACCGATTAAACAACCAATTAGCGGGATCAAAAAAACCGGTCGAGAGGTTACTCTCGCCGGTCATTTGTGCTTGTTATAAATGTCTTCAGTCTGCCTGGGTAATCAGTAATAATACCCGATACGTTTGCTTCCACTAAGCTTCGCCAATCTGCTTCCATGTTAAGTGTATACGGAAAGATCTGAAAGCCGCCGTCTAACGCAGCTTTAATATCCTCCTTATCAAGATGTAGATAATCTGGATGCAGCGAATAAATCTCAATTCCCGCTGATTCGGCAGCTAATGGATGGCTTTGGAAATTAGCTGAATAGAGCAGTCCTATTCGCAGAGCGGGCTGTAGCCGCTTTAGACGAACTAATGTCTTATGATTGAATGAGGATATAATACTCGTATTCAAACGCTCATACTGCCATAGCAGCACCAATAATCGTGTTGCAATTTCCGTGCTGTAAGGACATTTGATCTCAATATTAATCAGAATATGAGCCGGCACAAGCTCGAACACTTCCTCAAGCAGAGGCAACCTCTCTCCGGCATATTCCGGTGCGAACCAACTGCCCGCATCGAGTGTCCGCAAATCTGCAATCTTCAGTCTGGCAATCGAGCCTGTGCCATTGGTTGTCCGATCAACTGTAGCATCATGGCATACGACAATCGCTCCATCAGCTGATACGTGAATGTCCAGTTCCAGCGCATCTGCCCCTTGCTCAATTGCCAATGCAAAGGAACGCAGCGTGTTCTCGGGAGCCACGCCTGCCGCGCCTCGATGTCCGATAATCAAGGTCATAGGAAACGATTCGGGAAATGTGTCATTACGCCATCCACACCTAATGCCATCATTGCAGCAATGCCCTCCTCTTGATCGGTTTCGCCTATGGACCACACAATGACTTCAATCCCATGATCATGGCAGGATTTCACCATCGCTGGCGTTACTGCGCTGTAATAAGGATGAATTTGTCTGGCATTCACTTGAGTCAGATAAGCTCCCGGTTCATTAAGCTCATCTACCGTTGTCACCGCAGCGAATGCAACTGTCGGATTTTTTATACTTAATTCATGGATATAGTGGTGATCGAAGCTGGAAATAGAGCTCTTAGTCTCCATTCCATGATCAACAATTATTTCAGCTACGAGTTGGCCCATTCCCGGATAAGACTTGGCTGTTCCCTTCAGCTCAACAATGATAAACACGTCCAAGTCCTTGACGAGCTCAATGAGCTCCTCCAGCCGTGGGATAGCCTGAAAGCCAAACGGCGCTGCTTGTTCTTCGCTTCTTGGTTTGGAGACGAATAGCTGTGAGACAGAAGCGGTAGAGTCAATGCGCATAAATTGATGGGCTGCATTAAATGTGCACAGTTCTTTATACGTATAGTCGCTTATTCTGCCTTGTCCATCTGTCGTTCTATCGATGATCTCATCGTGACTGAGAACGACAACATTGTCTTTCGTCAAATGTGCATCCACCTCCAAGCCGTTGGCGCCGGCTTCCAAAGCTTTCTGAAAAGCGATTAACGTATTCTCCGGGTAAAGGCCGCTAAAGCCCATTGCTGCAATATTCCTGGTCTGTCTCATATTTGCCTCCCGCAACTTTTACTTCCCGATGCTTGCGTTGTAATTCTCGAGCGACGAGTTCACCTCAGCAGTGAATTTATCGACCGCTTCTTGTGGAGTCTGCGTTCCCGCAATGACTGCATCCATGTTCTCCTGAAAGCTCAAGCGGGCTTCAGGCATAATGCCGAATACGGCACCTTGCGTATAAAAGTTGTTGGGATAATTGGTTTCTTGATCAAGCGAAACCTGGATAGCCGGGTTCCCCTTCACATGCTCGATTACTTCCTGCAGCTCATACGAGCCTTTATTAATGGCAATATCCCCCGTTTTGATTGTCCATTTCGCCTGAACCTCTGGAGAGGCCATATATTTCATGAACTCCCATGATGCCTTTTTCCTTGCTTCATCCTGATGGTCAATGAGCCAGAAGGATGCGCCGGCAAGCAATGAGCCGCCTTCTTCCGTTTTGTCAATCATCGGGAAGTAGCCGATTCCGAGTTCAAAGGCTCCATTAATGGCGGCAGTCGCATAATTATAGTAGCCTGAAACAAATGGCAGCATGGCCACCTTGCCCGAAACGAACGCTTGGTAACCTGCAATCAGGTCCTTGCCAAAGTTGACTACACTCTCATGCTCCGTGAAGTCCTTCCACTCCGTGAATACATTCAGCAGCGCGCCGTTTTTGTTCGCATCCAGTTGAACTGCTCTTCCATCGCGACCATTGTTATGATCCACATAAAGCTTCCCCTGGCCGGCAATTAATTGTTCCATAAACCATCCGTACACGGCCATCGTCGCTCCATACCTGGACACCTTGTTGTCATCCTTGATCATTAGCTTGTCTGCATATTCCTTGAATTCAGCATACGTGCGAGGTGGTGCTTCCGGATCTAGCCCCACCTCTTTGAAAGCCGTCTTGTTGTAGAACAACACCGCCTGACCGTAGTTAAACGGCATGGACCATAGCTTATTATCGATCGTGTAGTATGATCTTGCCTGATCATTGATTTGGTTCAGATCAAATTCGTCTGCCTCCGCTAATTCCTGAATCGGCGCCGCATAGCCGCTGTCCAGCATATAGCGCGTGCCCGCTTCATACATATGCAGCACATCTGGTCCAGAGCCGCTTGCCATCGAAGACTTAAATTTTACGAGCGTCTCATCGTACGTTCCCTGAAATTGACTTGTTACATGGACCTTGTTCTGGGAAGCGTTATAATCCGCTACGATTTCTTCCAGCGTCTTATAGATTTCTCCGGTAAAAGAATTCCAAAAAACAATCTCTGTCGGTTTGCCATCATCCGCTTGAGCATCAGAACTTGCCGGTGCATTTGCATGACTCCCCGCATTATTATTCGTTCCTCCACATGCGACAAGTGATGCCGCCATACATCCAACCGTCAACAACATGAATACTTTTTTCATTCCAGCTCATTCTCCTGTCTCTTGTTGAAATGCAGTAATTGTTAATCCGGTTGAGTCCGCTACCAGAGGAGCAAGTCGATCCGGGTAATGCGTGATGATGCCATCCACACCTTGGCGAAGCAAATACTCATTATATGCGATTACGTCCGTCTTCACCGGTGACCATACATACAGCTCAACGCCGTATTCCAGGCAGGACTGAACGGTATTCGCTATATCATCTGTACCAATGAAACAATTCTGGAGAACGGAAGCGCCAAGCGCCTTCACATATTTACCGGCATTATGCAATTGGCCCATGAACATCACCCCAAATCGAATAGCAGGCTCCTTGCTGCTAAGCTTCTTGATGTACGGATGATTCATGGAAGAGAGCGTGCAACGTTTCTCTAGCCCGAATTGTTTAATCAGCTCACAAATACGCTCGCCTATGCCAGCCTCAGCATCCACACGGCTTCTTAGATCGATAATCAAACAAGCCTCGTTGGACCGCATCAGTCTTAACAAACTTTCCAATTTAGGAATTTTCTGAAATCCGCAATCGTTATTAGCCCCTGCTTCCCGCTTCGGTTGAAAATACATATGCTCGAACCGCTCAGGGTTAAATCCCCCGGCTTGAAAAGCGGTGCCCTTCTCGAAGTGGAAGGCTGCATTAAATTCACTAAGCTCCTCATAGGTGTAATCCCGTATTTTCCCAATCGCATCTGTTGCCCGATCAATGCTGTCATCCTGGCTAAGCACAACTACACCGTCTTTTGTCAAATGAGCATCTACCTCCAGGCAGTCGACCCCAACCGCTAATGCCTGCTCGTAGGACAACATCGTGTTCTCCGGGTAAAGACCGCTAAATCCCATTGACGCTATATTCATAGTCTTCTTCATCTTTATCACCTCCCTCAAAGTAACGGAACAACCTAGGCTCCTGTCTATCCTTTGACTGCACCAGATGCCAAACCGGCTATTAGCTGCTTCTGCCCCGCATATACGATAATGACAGCCGGCAGCAGCGTAATAGATACCGCCGCCATAACTGGGCCATACGTAGTCGAGAAAGTATCGCTCATCATTGAAATGCCAATCTGAATCGTTCGTTTATTCGCATCATTCGTCACCAGCAGAGGCCATAAATAATCGTTCCAGGTAAAAATAAAGCCAATGATGGCACATGAGCTAATCATGCCCCGATGAATCGGGACAACAATTTGCGTCATAAATCGCAAGTCTGAGCAGCCATCTATATTCGCCGCTTCCCGAAGCTCGGTCGGCTGGTGCATAAAGCTTTGTCGCAAGTTAAAAATGACAAAGGCTGAGGCGATGGACGGTAAGATCAATGCGAGATAGGTGTCCATTAAATGCAATTGGCTGATCGTAGTAAAGTTCGCCAGAATAATCGTTTGACCCGGAATCATCATTGTAGACAAGACAAGAAAGAACAAGAAGCTTTTGCCTCTAAAGGCAAGGAAAGTGAAGGCGAAAGCTGCCAGAATGCCCACTATCACCTGCAATACCGTCGTTACGATGGTGACCCATACAGAGTTGAAGAAAAACTGGAGCAAGGGAACCATCGTAAATGCTTGTGTATAATTCGCGGCATAGATCGGCTTGGCGAACAATTGAATGCCTTCCGCGAACATTTGCGAAGGCGACATGACACTGATTAATAAGGCGTATACGATTGGAAAAACGACAAGCAAACCGACAATGAGATTCATCATTAGAATTTGTAATGAACGCAGCTGTTTGATCATCTCAGTAGCTTACCTTCTTCTCTAAGTAGTATTGAATACGTGTAACTACAATAATAAGCAGGAAGAGGAACACAGACTGGGCGTACGCCAGACCATAGTGGCTTTTCCTAAGCGCCTCGATATAAATGTTATAGCTAAGAATACTCGTGCTGCCCAACGGTCCGCCTGAGGTTAGCACATGAATTTGGGCAAAAGCTTGAAACGCAATAACCGCATTGATAATGATTAGAAAAAACAAAGTTGGCGAGATACCGGGCAAGGTGACAACAAATTGTTTGCGCCAGTATCCTGCCCCATCCACGGCCGCCGCCTCATACAGACTCCGTTCTACCCCTTTGAGCGCCGCCAAAATAATAATGTAATTCAGCGCGGCATTCTGCCATACGGTAACGAATACTACGGCTGCAAATGCCCAGCCTGGCGCATTAAGCCAGTGAATATCCGTTCCAAGAATGTCATTCAAGACACCATTAATCGGGTGAAGAATGAAATTGAATACAACTGCGATTGCAGCCGAGGATACAGCCATAGGCAAGGTGTACAGCGTCTTAAAGAAGGAGCCTCCCCATGAATCTGCATTCGCCAGCAGAGCAAAGAAAAAACCCGCAAGCAATGAAAACACCATTACCGCGATGGAGAAACGGAATGTTACCCACAACATGGCATAGAAATCCGCTGAAGCAAACATCGTCAAGTAATTGTCCACGCCAATCCACTTTACAAAGCCGCCAGCCGGTGATGTCAGACTGAAGCTGAACAGAACGGTTTTGACGAACGGGTAGTAGACAAACAGCAGCAACAGCACAAGGGCAGGCGCCAAATACAAATACGGCTTTACAGTCCCGCCATACAAACTCAATTTACGGATAAGCATCATGATCCCTCACATTTCTCTAAAGCCGTTTCACTTCCTGCGGTTACCAAAAGCGCACATCCCCAATCGAGACATAATCCGCCCCACTGGCGAGCATCTCCCGAATTTCCTCTTCGCTGCGAATGAGTCCGCCTACAATCAGAGGTCGGTTTACCCTTAATTTCATCTCTCGTATAACTCGTGGCATTAATCCCGGCATAACTTCAATCTCATCGGGCTGGGATTGTTCGGCCATCTTGATTGCCGACTCCACCGCAGCCGTATCAATGGCAAACACCCGCTGTATGGAGCGAATGCCTGCTTTCCTCGCCGCTACAATCGCATTCGTCTTCGTAGAGACGATGCCATCTACTGCGAACGTATTCGACAAATATTGAATTGCTGAGTTGTCTCTGCCAATTCCATTTACCATCTCAATGTGCACATAGACCTCTTTCTCTGCCTGTTTCAAATCCCGAACAATTCCTCCCAGCTTAACAATGTCACCTGTCATCAGGTTTACTCGTTTAACTCGGCTTTTCAATACTGCACCTATTTGCTCCATCTTCGTAATGGATGCAATAATAGGCAACGGGCTTTTCTGCTGTTCTGTCATATGATGTCCTCCTCAAGTCCAAGTGCACTAACTCTAAACCTCTTATGTCAGATACAGATTAAGCTTGTGTCAATTCTGTGCATAACTTTTTTTATAAAAAACAAAAAAAACTCCAAAAATCAGATTATGCCCACTTGCGGCATGTCCTGGTTTTTGGGGTTTTCTCATCGGCTCCACCCTGTTTATGCTGTTACGCTTACTATAACGGCTTATCGTCAACAGAATGTCAACGAGCTGTTAAGGTTTTATTAATTCTATTTGAAATGCAGCTCAGCAAGACAGAAGAAGCCGCCCTCCTACGAGTTGGAGAGCGGCTTCTGGATTAAGGTATTATATTAGCCATTCTAGGCTTTTCTTAACTTCCTGACCTTGAATGAGAGCCTTCACGGCATCACCAGCCGCTTCTTCAATTGAAGAGCTGTTTGCAGCAGCTTCGATTGGCAGCAGCGCTTGGCCGATTATTTCTTGCGCGGTGGCTTGGTCGTCTTCGTTTGTAGTACCGGCAAGCACCAATGCAATAAGTCCCGCATCGTTCAGCAATGCGGCATAACCCGCAATTTGCTGCACAGACTCTCCCTGGCGGTTCACGATTAGCATCGTATGATACCCTCTCGCTACCAGCCGTTTCTCAATTTCCTTCGCAAGAGCCAGGTTTTCCGAAACGGAACCCGAAAGCCAAAGCGTTAATGGCTGCTGTCCTTTTTGCTGGGCACGAACATCTCTTGTGATTTCCGTATCCAGCCGCTCGGCACGGTCAGCGCTTTGAAGAGCCTCATCAATAACGCCGCACGCGGACGTCATATTCGTTACACGATCGATAAGAATAAATCCGCCGATGCTTTTATTTTTTTCAAATGAATCAAAAACAATACCATCCGCTAATGAAAATTCACATTTAGCCAATTCATTTTTAACCACATGATCGGCTGTAACCGTATTGCCTGTATTAATATCGATTTTGTGATTAATCGCCGTCACTGTACCAGGCAGAACCTTTGTTCCTACCTTCACCAGCACATTTTTCCCCGGCGTCAGGACAGAATCATCCATCCATAGAATCGTGGCGCTAAAGCTGTCGGCCTCTTGGAGCTGATCGTCCTTCGTAAATACGCAACCACGTGAAACGTCAACTTCCCGATCCAGCTGAATCGTGACAGGCTGCCCGGCATGAGCCGAATTCCGGTCTTGGTCGGTTACAAAGATGCGTTTAACCTTTGCCTTCTCACGGCTAGGCAACGTTGTCAGCTCATCGCCAACTGCGATGCTGCCGGCTTCAATCTGGCCTTGAAATCCGCGGAATGTGTGGTCCGGTCGGCATACCCGCTGAATGGGCATCATAAACGGCTTGTCATCGTCGCTGGCAAGAACGTCAACATCCTCCAAATAAGGCAGCAGAGGAAGGCCCTTGTACCAAGGCGTATGGGATGATTTCTTCGTAATATTATCCCCTTCTGTGGCAGAAACAGGGATCACCTGAATGCTCTCAAACCGAAATTCAGTCGTAATGCGAGAAAATTCTTCTTTGATGTCATCAAAAATCTTCGTATCAAAGTTCACCAAATCCATTTTGTTAACCGCCAAGACCAGATGCTTGATCCCCATGAGGGCGCAAATCCGGGTATGGCGTTTCGTTTGCGTAATAATCCCTTTAGTTGCGTCCACCAGAATAATGGCAAGATCAGCAAACGATGCGCCTACGGCCATGTTGCGTGTATATTCTTCATGTCCCGGCGTGTCCGCTACAATGAACGAACGGTGATCCGTCGTAAAATACCGGTAAGCCACATCAATCGTAATCCCCTGCTCGCGCTCCGCCAACAGTCCGTCAAGCAGCAAGGAGTAGTCGATTTTTCCGCCGCGGCTGCCCAGCCTGCTGTCCAGCTCCAATGCTCTTTCCTGGTCGGCGAACAACAGCTTAGCCTCATACAGCATATGTCCAATCAAGGTGGATTTGCCGTCATCCACGCTTCCGCAAGTAATAAATTTAAGCAGACTCTTCATCTTAGAAATAGCCCTCCCGTTTACGTCTTTCCATGCTTCCCGCTTCTTCCTGGTCGATCACACGGGTTGTGCGTTCGGATGATACCGCACCAAGCGTTTCTTCAATAATAGCATCCAGCGTGTTTGCATCTGACTCGGCGCCGCCAGTGAGCGGATAGCAGCCAAGTGTACGAAATCTCATCTTCATCATTTCAATCTTTTCACCCGGCTCAAGCCTCATCCGCTCATCATCCGCCATGATCATCTGTCCATCGCGAGTAACAACAGGCCTTTCTTTCGCAAAATAAAGGGGCACAATATCGATGTTCTCTCTGCGAATGTATTGCCAGATATCTTTTTCCGTCCAGTTGGAAATCGGGAATACGCGGATGCTTTCGCCCTTATTAATTCTGGTGTTGAAAAGCTTCCACATTTCCGGACGCTGATTTTTCGGGTCCCAGGCGTGATTTTTATTACGGAATGAGAAAATACGCTCCTTCGCGCGCGACTTCTCCTCATCGCGTCTTCCACCGCCAAAAGCTGCTGTAAACCCGTATTTGTCCAGGCCTTGCTTCAGCGCTTGGGTTTTCATAATATCCGTATAGGCGGAGCCATGATCGAACGGGTTGATCCCCTGCTCAATCCCCTCTTGATTCGAGTGAACAAGCATGTTGATCCCAAATTCTTTCGCCTTGCGGTCGCGGAATTCGATCATCTCTTTGAACTTCCAGGTTGTATCGATATGCATGAAAGGAAACGGCGGCTTCTCCGGATAAAAGGCTTTAAGCGCCAAATGCAGCATCACAGAGCTATCCTTGCCGATCGAGTACAGCATAACGGGATTTTCACATTCCGCCGCTACTTCTCGAATAATGTAAATCGCCTCAGCCTCGAGTTGATCCAGATGTGTCGTTGCATCTATGGAATCAAGCGTCAATTTGTCCATGAAAAAAAGTGCCTCCCTTTAATCCTTACTAAATCTATAGACTATAAATTATATCGTATCAGATTTTCACTTTTATGCAAAGTGGAATTAAGTGATTTCTTTTATTTTTTTGAGGGGCTTACAGAAGGGACGTGATCCATCCTTATTGGGGAACCGCTCTAGGCAGAGGCGCATATACTTTTTACAAAACGAAACGTCTGGAGGAAACCTTCTTGTATCAAATACCTACTTACTTCGGCAATCCATCCTATATGCGAATTCCATTCGCGCCCATCTGGAGCATAGGATTTCCGGAAGCGATACAAATGATAAGCGAAGCGGTTCAGGGGGAGCGCAACGACGAGTTGTTCTACGATGAGCTGATCAAACTGGCCCCGACTCAGGAACAAGCGGATATCATTGAAAGTATTCGCAACGATGAGCGCAGCCATAATACAATGTTCAGGGATATGTACCGGTCTTTGACAGGGCAGGAGATTTCGGGAATAAGCAGTGAGCCCTATCAAAGTGTGCCTTCCTATCTAGAAGGCCTTCAACGCGCCTTGCAGGGAGAACTGGATGCTCTTATCTGTATTCAATTGCAGATCTTTTAGGGTTACAGGCTGCAATTCCTTTTTCTTCTGGATGGACAGTTTTCCGTTGATCTCAAGCAGCGCATATTGCACGTCTTCTATATTAAAAATCTCCTTCTGGCGCAGTTGCTGGTTTAGCGAATCCATCGTCATATTGTTTTTTTCAAGTTATCTTCAAGAATGAGACCGCCTTCGATGAGAACGGTGGGCGTTCCTTCTGTCCACATTTTGAAGTTTCTGAATATCAAGAACAGCTTAGATAAAACAAAAGATGTGAGAGTAAAAACGGACAGCGCTATTAGTAGATGCGAGACTTGTATTTTTTCGTTAAATGCAAAATTGGCTGCCATAGCTCCCAAAATGACAGCCGTCACAAATTCATGAAAATTCATATTCGATAGCGTTTGCTTTCCCAATATTCTTGCAATTACCATGAGTATGACGAAAGCAGAAATGCTTCTAAGCAAAATAACGAGATGGTCCATACCAATAGCTCCCTTTATAAAAAATCTATTCAGCTATTAGAATGTCCGCTTCATTCGCAACATATACCAGCGCTTGACGCAGCAGTTAAGGAGACATTGGAT
Source organism: Paenibacillus sp. SY21-1 (assembly GCF_005222705.1). Taxonomy (GTDB): domain Bacteria; phylum Bacillota; class Bacilli; order Paenibacillales; family Paenibacillaceae; genus Pristimantibacillus. Next base: position 69,199 of record NZ_STGF01000027.1, read on the forward strand.
ATCTTTCGCCCGAACAGAAAAATCTAATACTAAATCGCTCACACCGATGTATCTCAATGGACAAAAGTCATCCCTATATGGGATCAAGTCTGCTGATCATTAAATTATGTATTAACTCTAGGGATGACGCCATATGGCATGACGAATGAATAAAAAGCCGGCATCGCCGGCTTCAACAACAGAATTCCACTATTCACTGCTTCGCCTTATCAATCACAATATTTAAACGTCTACTTGAAGTCATAGAAAATGTCAAACGGTTCCGTTGTTGTGAAAACAGACTGCTTCCTCAAATGGTTTTTACCGCTTACCTGAACCTCATGCTCACTGAATTTTTCGATTAGACCCATACCGACAACCTTATCTTGTATCGAAACCATAACGAAAGAACCAAAAAAAATCGCATGATCAAAATCAAGGTCAGATGTCAGATTAGTATTGATATTCATCATACTTTACCACTTCCTATTTGGATATTGGACAAAATGATTAACCTTGCAAAATTCTTGCTTCTATTATGATATAGTTGGATATGCGTTCCTGTATCAACCATTTTTCATCTTGACGTATATATACATCATGATATTGAACACTATAATCCGTGAGGACTTCTTGGCCCTCCTCATTATTCCTGACCATCTTGATGTGAGAAAAGACAACTCCCGTTGCAAGATCTCCATTTACCTTTACAGCATGCTGACCGTTTATGGAAAAATAACGTTTAACCAGTGAAACATGGCCATTGAATTCCTCTTCCAGTTTTTCTGTTCCAATAACGTTCGATACCAATTGGTCGCCAATATATACCTTAAAACGGGCATCCGGTGTAAATAAGTGCATCTGTTCCGAAACTTTTTTCTCATCGGTTAACGTTGCATAAGCATCGACCAGTTCCCTTAGTTCAATTTTAGCTTGAATCATTTCCTGTGACATATCATGTCCTCCTAGTTTTGCATAACAAATTTTCAGAATATTCAAGTAATTATGGATGGCGGGGTCTACGGAAACCATATGATTCCCCTTTCACTCCCTGTATCTGCCGCCAAAAATCCAACATTTGTTGAACAACTGAATCTTAATGCTTATTATATAAGGGATAAGTTCAAGTTCAATTGTTAATCCGGCGTTTTTTGTTCGATATTCAACAGAAGTCATACATTTGTTGCATGATTTAATGGAGGTTTCATAGATGGGGATAAAATTGGACAGAAGAATTGCAAAAACAAAAGAGGCTATTTATCAATCCTTTATTTCTTTAATCGCCGAAAAGGATTTTGAGAGCATAACCATTAACGAAATCGCGGAACGGGCCAATGTTAATCGAGGGACCGTATATTTCCATTATGAAGACAAGTATGATCTGCTGAACAAATGCATAGAAGAGCATTTGAACAAAATGATCTCTGTTACAACTGCAACCGATACTAATGGACAGACTGTCGATTTAATACAATCCTCATTCCTGCCCGTCATGAATTATTTTGCAGAAAACCATCATTTTTATGCGTCTATGCTTGCTAATAAAGGAATTCCAGCATTTCGCGAGCGATTGCTGGATATCGTCTCCAATCATATTAAGCTCCACATCAATATGGAAGGAAATAATCGAACCTATAGCAAAGATTTAGTCACACAGTTTATGAGTTCAGCATTTGTAGGCGTAATCGAATGGTGGATCGTAAATAACATGCCGCAATCAACCAATGAGGTAGCCGAGCAATTATGGGGATTGTTGAAAAGAAATCAAGTGATAAATTAGAAATTTTCATCAAAGTCTTGTACCTGATTCATTAAACCCTCATGCCAAAATGGAAAGCATATATTTGATACATAGCAAATATGCTAGAATACATGCCTATTGAGAAAAAGCCGGCAATAGCCGGCTTCAACAACAAAATCCCAAGCTTCACTTCTTTGCCTTATAAAACTCATAATAGAGCTTAATCCGCGATATAGAACTCCTACTTATGCAAAGTTCCTTTGCAATCACCCGCTGCGTCCGCTCATCCCCGTCAGTCTACATCCCAAAGCCGCCAATACGACCTCATTCTCTCTGTCATCGAGTATGTCCAAGCTTTTGTAGATCATTGCGTTCTCAAGCTTCAGTTGTAGCTTATCGACACTATCATCGTTCTAGATTTATGCAAGACCCTACAGCCGTTAGATGAGACCCTGTCCATTCTGCTGTTTGCGATAACGATTTGGAGTCATGCCAAATTCCTTTCGAAAGACAAATGAAAAATAACTGGCACTCTGAAATCCGCAAGATAATGCTACATCGCTAATGGACCGGTCTGTTCCAATCAGTAATTCACAACTTTTCTTCAGACGGTATTTTGTCAAATATTCATTTGGCGTTTGCCCCAGATATTCTCCAAATAGTTTACAGCAGTGAGTTCTGCTTGCGGAGCCTGAGGCTGCTATATCGTCAAGCGTCATTTTATTTTCATAATTCCCATGAATAAATGCAGTCATTTTCCAAATATAAAACCAGGCATGATCCATTGCGATTTGTTGGCTTCTCTCTACAATATGTTTCCCTATTGTTGCACATAATGAAACGGCTAGCGAAAGCAAGGCAAGAGGGTTTCGGTTGGCGCTGTACATCTCTTCATAAAGGTGACCTATGCAAAGGAGCGCTTCTTGATGCCATGGGACATCTCTCTTCAATACAATATAGTCTTCTGTATTTGAACCGAATTTCTCTTCCCAATATTCATTTCCCTCCCAGCGTTCTGTTCCGATGATCGAAGGATGAATACATACCACGATGTAAATGCAATCTGTCCTATCGGAAGAATAGCCATAATGCAATCGTTTGCTATTTACAAATATCCCCTGGCCTTTCTCTAGAGATACCATTTCTCCATGTACATTAAAATTCATGACCCCGTCCAAAATGGAGATGAATTCTAAATCCGCATGCCAATGACAGGCTGCTGCGAAATTATCGAAATGAATTAAAGTTCCCTTTACAACTCTGAGTTTGAGATGGGTTAAATTGTACCTGACTTGTTCAGACAGATCGGAAAATACGTCCAGCTGCAAAATAACGCTCCTCCTAGCGGAATACGATTTTTATATTATTATACTCAATTTTTATGGTTTTCAACTTCTATATGATCTATTTTTATATTGTACTCCAATAGAAAGAAGGTAGGATATGTGGCGTAATTTACTATCGTCGAACCATCTGGATAAGAGCTTTAATCAGCAGTTGATTCGTCTGGTCATACCAATTGCTTTACAGAACCTTATTTCTGCTTTAGCCGTGACGGTAGATGTCATAATGTTGGGTTTTATTAATCAATCTGCAATGTCAGCCGTCTCGCTGGCGGGTCAAGTGACGTTTGTATTAACGTTATTTTATATGGGGTTAGCTTCTGGAGTGGGAATTTTAACAGCACAGTATTGGGGAAAGCAGGATTTAAACACGATTGAACGGGTGTTAAGCATCGGATGTACGTATTCTTCAGTGGTTTCCTTTTTCTTTTTTGTGATTTCATTATTGATGCCAGATGTACTTATGAGCCTATTTACGAATAATGGAGAACTTATTCGCTACGGTTCCAAGTTCCTGCAAGCTCTGTCCTTTTCCTACTTAGTGGCCGGTATTTCTCAAATGTATTTTAGTGTAATAAGGAGTATGGAGAATGCACGTTTAAGTGCATGGATCAGTTCCATATGCCTCATTCTGAACATTCTTCTTAATTCCCTTAGTATTTTTATTTTATTTCCGAATGATCCTGATAAGGCGATTGTAGCGGTTGCATTATCCACTGTTGTTGCTCGTATCATTGAATTCGGCATCTGTATCGTTCACTCTGTTAAGGGGAACATAAAGCTGAAATTCCCAAAACGCGATACGGCTCAACGTAACTTGCAAAGAGATTATTTGAAATATACTGTCCCTATTCAAGGGAATTATATGGTTTGGGGCTGTGCGATTACGGCGACAGCAGCAATAATCGGACATATCCATGCAGATCTGGTCGCTGCGAATTCTGTAGCTTCCGTTGTTAAAAATTTAGTGATTGTATTATGTGGAGGGATTGCCAGCGGTGGTTCTGTTCTAATCGGCAAATATTTGGGCAATGGCCAAATAGAGATGGCTAAAAAGGCTGGGACTATCATCATTACCTATTCGATTATATTTGGCATCTTGGCAGGCATCCTAACGTTGCTCATAAAGCCTTTCGTTTTTGATGTCGTAAGCTTAGATGTTCAGGCACAATATTATCTGAATGGGATGCTATTTATTTGTGCCTATTACTGTATTCCTAAATCAATGAACTCTGTAACCATTGGAGGGATTTTTGTTGCAGGAGGTGATTCCAAGTTTGGATTCTGGTGTGACACGATTGTGATGTGGGCCATCATTTTACCATTAGCGTATATAAGTGCTTTTGTGTGGCAGCTCCCGCCCATAGCTGTATTCGCCATTATATGTTTGGACGAAGTAATTAAAGCGCCAATTGCCTTCATCCGCTACCGTCAATATAAATGGCTAAACAATATTACAAGAGATCTTTCAACTGAAAAGTGATCAATAAATTAATTATTATGAGGTGTGAACATGAATATAAAAGAAAAACTTCACAATGGTGGTTTGTATTTGCCTGGGAATGAAGAGCTCGCAAAGGAACAAGCTCTGTGTCTTGATCGACTATACGATTTTAATCATACACGTCCGCTGGAACACGAAAAAAGAACAACCCTGCTGAAAGAAATGTTTGCTGAAATTGGCGAAGACTGCTACATCGAACCACCGTTTCATTCCAATTGGGGCGGTAAGCATGTTCATTTTGGCAAAAATATTTATGCGAACTTTAATCTGACATTGGTTGACGATACCCACATCTATGTTGGGGATTACACCATGTTCGGGCCGAACGTTACGGTGGCAACTGCGGGGCATCCGATTTTACCCGAACTGCGAAAAAAAGCATATCAATACAACGCCCCTGTTACGATAGGGAAAAATTGTTGGATAGGCGCTGGTGCGATTTTGCTTCCAGGTGTCGCAATTGGCGATAACACCGTTATTGGAGCAGGAAGTGTTGTAACAAAAGACCTCCCGTCTAACGTAATTGCTGTGGGTAACCCATGTAAAGTGCTAAGAGAAATTTCTGGGCATGATATAAAGTTTTACTTCAAAGATCGAAAAATTGATTATTCATCTTTGGATTGATCCATAAATGAAATATTTGGAAGAGAAACAAAGGCGTGGATTGAGCCTCCCTTTTACTTCTGTTATGGAACCAACATTGAGCTTGGAGAAGATGCTTATATCAATTTTAATTGCAATTTTGTTGATGACACAAAAATTATTATTGGAAAAAATGTGATGTTTGGACCCGCTGTAACCATTGCAACCGTTGGGCATCCGATAAACCCTAAATATCGAGGGTATATGTATGCGGACCCCGTAACCATAGCAAATAATTGTTGGATTGGAGCCGGAGCTATTATCTGTCCTGGAGTCACTATCGGTGAAAACAGTGTAATAGGGGCCGGTAGTGTTGTAACTAAAGATATTCCAGCTCATTCTGTTGCTGTTGGCAATCCTTGCAGGGTGCTGCGTACGATTAATGAACATGATATGAAGCATTACTATAAAGATAGAGAAATCACACAAGTGGATTTGGACGAAGAAGCTGATCTGAGATGATTACATGCAAGATTGCATTTCACTACCAAAAACAGGTCGAACGCCAGGCTTCTATCGTCTTCCGAGCCCTTTCCGCTTATGAACGACGTGATTTGCAAACATGCCAATCACTATGGACATTAAAAAAGATGACTCCTGATAAATGCAGAAGTCATCTGATCGCTCCTTAAGCTATCGGGAAGCTTTGTATTCATTTTCTACAAATAGGGTCATAGTTCACCCGTTATCATTTTTGGTTTTCCTTGTTTTCATCGTCTTTTGGAATGGTAATATAATGGGCAGGTACTAGCAATCCAAACGCCAACAGTGCAAGCATACCGAAGAAGAAAAGATAGATGGCAGCAGCATCCATTATTTTACGCCTCCATTCAACGTTTGACCTGTCGGAAATGCCTTATCAATCGGTTCCATGTCCAATGCGCCCTTTACGAGGATGCTTAGTACAACGAGTATTGCTATGTTGAATCCCATGATCATGAACATAACTTCCATTAGCCCCACTCCTTGGTAAAATATTATGATTCACAGAAACGGTTTGAAACATGAGTAATATGGATTCCTCAAGTGCAGGCACTAAAACAGTAGCTATAACCTCACTTGTGTAAATGCGCCCCTTGCATTCTTTCTAAGATTATTGTACCCCTGCCTCAACCTTAGGGATGTGATTTATATCACAAACTGCAATAATTCTTCTTCAACCTGCGGGAATGCTACTTATTTTTCAATACAACAAGCCGAGCCGGTCACGAGTTTTATGTCTTTATCCGTTTGGAAGCTTTCTATGGCTTTGTAACGTCAAATAGCCCCGCCTGTTTTCTGGGCGGGGCTATTTGACGTTGCAATGAAACAAAATCATCTCATGTCTATGGAGGCGTATAGTCACTATGCAGCACCTTATTGACCCAAAGGATGCCCACCAGAGAGCGTCTAAATGAACCGACTGACTTGCCCTATCTTGACCCTTGAACGTTCGCCCGCATGCAAAGCGTGCTTACTAGGCATTGCCCCCGCGGCCAATCATGCTGTACACTTTTCCTTCATGTCCGGTCGCTACCTGAATAGGCGGCTTCGTATAGTCGTCCCATGAAAGCTCGGGGAAATTAACTGGTTGTTGATTATAAAGCGGGTGTCGCCGATCTCGTTGCCGTCCAGCACGATAAAGTGATCAATACTCACATGGCTGTTGTAGGAACCCGCAGCGTTCTCCCCAACAACTTCAATTCGAATCGTGTGGTCACCGTATGATAATTCTTCTATCGGCGGCCCGTTCTTCCTTCTCTTGCATCCTTACAGCGTCTTCGTTCGCTCGAAATGCGCCTTGAGCAGACCCGCAAGCTTGTCGTCGGACAACGGATTCCGGTGAGTGTTCTCTAAATAGATGTACTTCTCGGTTTCCGGCATTAGAAATTCCTTGTACCACAGGAAGAAGTCCGGACTGTCCCCATGCATTCGGATGAAGCGCCTCAGCGTATCCACGTTGTTCACCGTGCACTCGATATTCGTCAACCAATCGGCTCGGTAAAAGCTCTCCCACTTGCCGTGCTCGGCCTGCCTCAGAACGTCCAATGACTCGCTATATTTCCACAGCGATTGCGAGGCATGCACGAAAGCTTGCGGGAACCGTCCTTCGCGATAGGCTTCGTAGGATCGACACAGCCAGTAAAAGCCTTCGCAGCCCGTCAGATGGAGGACGCCGTGAAAGCGCAAATGGTCGCTCGCCCTGCGGGCGTCATCCGCTCCCAGCTTGGCAATAACGGCTTCGCATTGCGCCAGCCAATCCGCCCATTTCGTCATCCCGACTTCCAGACGCTCCCGGAATAGCCGCACTTGATCCGGAAAGGACTCTTCGCCGGCCGCCCACTTCAATCGGGGATCCGCCTGTTCGCCGCGCCCGCTTAGCCAGTGCCCGATAATCTTGCGGGCAGGATGATGATAGTATTCGTCACCCGCCCAATCGTCGGGATTCGGTCCGTAGGGGATGGCGGCATCCGCATAACTCCGATATAACGCCGCAAGCTCTGGAGCGTGGGATTCGGAAAAATAGTTTTGCACAAACGCTTTCAGATGAGCGTCGATATCCGTATGCTCCTCGCTCCACAGCTCTCGTACGACGTCGAGCGCATAGGCATGCGGCCGGATATTCCCGCAATTGACAAGCAGATATTCATCCGCTCCGGCCTCGAACGCCCCCTCCAGCTCCTCCTTCAGAAAGGATGCAGGACCCGGGAACAAGGTCAGGTGATTGGAAGCCTGCAAATCGTGGAACATCACATGGTAATATACGCCGTGTTTACCACCATCCTCTGCGGACGGAAGCGACGGCACGCGGTGGTTGAGGTTGCCGTGCCTACGCGACACCATCTTCCCGTATCCGTTGTCGGCCCACACTTTAATAATATCGGCCGGCAAATCTATATAGCCGCCCTTATACAGCTCGGCGATTTCGCCGTACAATGCAACGCTGCACACCGGCTCGGAAACGGCATTTCGAATCATGTCATATTGCTTTCTTACGACACGGCCGATCATCGCTCCCCGCTTCTCTGGCGTATCGAAGGCCGGGTCCTGTTCCCAGAAGGGCTGATCGCCTTGTCCTCTGAACGACAGCACCCAGACAACCTTCTTATCCTTCTGCTCCTGAATCGCCTCATCCCAAAGCGCTTCGAACAGCTCGGGATGCAGCTGGTAGCTTGCGTGCTTCCCCGGATAAGCGCGCAGGAACATCTCGGCCCCCAGTGGCTCGGCATGATGATGCGTCACCCACAAGCCCATCTCCGCCGCTACCTCGTAATGGACCCCGTCGCGAGGCAAGTCCGTACCGGGAATAACCATATTGCCGCCGCATCGAAGCAATGCTTCGAATACCGGTTCCCATACTTCCCGGGATGGCGGGTATGGCTTCTTCCATCCGATCAGGCAAACTTCGTCATTCACGAACCAGCCGCGGTAACGCACCTTCCGGGCAGGCGAATCGTAAGGCGTGCGCGGTATCACGATTTGATCAACGCGAGCAATCGTTTGATCCATCCAATACCAGAACGGCTGAATGCCCAGGAAGCGCTTGCTGAATTCCAACATGCCATAGACAAGACCCAAGTCGTCGCTGCCCGCGATGACCATCGCATCTGCCGAGGGAAACCGGAATCCGAATGCTTCGAAGCGCAGCGGCGATTCATCTTTGCCGACGTATCGTATCGTTAAGTCTGCGTGTTCATCCGCCCCCTTAACGAGCTGCGGTTTTGTCCCGAGCACGGTTTCAATGTCCCGCGTCAGCATGCGAAGCGCGTGTTGGACCGGAGCTGTCGATCTGGCTTCAAGCCTGATGCGTATGGCTCCCGCTAAACGAAAAACCCCTTTTTCCGTATAAAGCATGCTTCTCCTCCTTAGAACGCCAATCGACGCCAAATCTATTATCATTATATCCTTATTCTGCATAAGACGGCCTGTTTCTATGGATCAGGCCGCCTCAATTAAGCTGTGCATATAGGTTTTCGGGCTCTGTCAGAGCCTGAGTATAGGAGCAATTTAGCCAAACGTATCCGCGTTCGGGTTGCCGGCAGCTTCGTCCGCCGCTCCTCCTGAGAATAAACGCTCGACGAACATTTCGGTCCATTCTGTCTCTGGGTCGAATCGTTCAGATTTGCAATAGCGGAGCAGCGATTGCAGCAGTTGTGTGGCCTCCGGCCGATCCTGCTGACTCCATAAATCGATCGAGCAGATGAGGAGACGTCCGCCGCCGACCTTCGCCTCGAAAGCCAAGCCGAGTCTATGCTGCCTCGCAACGTTGTCGATTACCTGCACAATTGGGCGATAATCCGGACCTGCCTCGTCGAGCACGACTGCCCTTGAGTTTTTCATGAGATGCCACCACTGCCACTCTGCGTGGAAATCCGTCGGGAAGCCGTTCCGGGCAGCGTCACCAGTGACGAGATAACTTCGCCATGCGACGTCCAGCTATCCAGAACAACGGCCCATATTCCTGATTGATCGATAGTTTCCTAGTCGTTTCCATATTTCGCACCATTGCCCTACCCCTTTAGCCCCGTCGTGCTTATACCTTCTACGATATAACGCTGGAAGAAGAAAAACACGGCGATCGGAGGAATGAGGGAGAGCGTGGCCATCGCAAACATGGCCGACCAGTCGGTGCCGGAGCTGGGGTCCGCGAACAGCCGAAGAGCGACGCCAAGCGTGTATAGCTTAGGCTGGCCTAAATAGATAAGCGCGCCGAAAAAATTGTCCCATGACCAATAAAATTCGAAAATGGCCGTCGTCACAAGCGCCGGCACGATCAGCGGCAAGATGACGCGCAGGAAAATGCCCGCCCTGCTGCAGCCATCGATTTTCGCCGCCTCATCCAGCTCGTACGGGATCGTCCGTATGAACTGCATCATCAGAAAGACGAAGAAGGCGGAGCCGAAAAACGCCGGGACGATGAGCGGCAGAAACGTATTGACCCAGCCGATCTCGTAGAAAATGATATATTGCGGAATTTGCACGATCTGTCCGGGAAGCAGCAGCGTCAGCATGAGGGTGCCGAACCAGAAGGCCTTCCCTTTGAATTTGATTCTGGCAAAGCCGTATGCAATCATCGAACAAGATACGATCGTGCCGACGACGACGGAGCATACGATAATAATCGTATTTTTAAAGAAGGTGCCGAATGTAATGCCAGCGAAGCCCTGCCAGCCTTTTGTATAGTTAGAGAAATCCCAAAGACTCGGAATGAGCGATTGCGCGCTGACGAATACCTGCGAAGTTTCTTTGAACGAGCTCGCTACCAGCCAAAGAAGCGGGTATAACGAAGCCGCGCCGATGACAAGACAAAGCAGATGAATGGTCAATTTTCCCCACGAATAATTGAGTGATCTAGTCATGGCCTTTATCCTTTCGACTCGTAATGTACCCATGACGACGAAGATTTGAACACGATAGCGGTCAAAATCGCGACGATCACAAGCAAGAAGCAGGACAACGCAGCCGCATAACCCATATTGAGATATTCGAAGCCTTGCCTATAAACATGAAGCTGGTAGAACAACGTTTTGTCCAGCGGCCCGCCGCCCGTAATGATGAGACCTTGAGTGAACGTCATGAAGCCGCCGATAATTTGCATCACCAGGTTGAATAAAATGACCGGGGTCAGCAGAGGAATCGTTATTTTAATGAAGCGTTGAAATGGACCGGCGCCGTCAACGACAGCGGCTTCGTAATAGGAATCCGGAATATTTTTGAGACCCGCGAGGAAAATGATCATCGGCGAACCGAATTGCCATATCGCCATCAGAATTAACGTCCACAACGCGGTATCAGGATTGGCGATCCAAGAGATATTCGGATGGAAGCCGAATAGGGATTCGACGATGCCGTTGAACGCGCCGTTCAAGCCAAACAGCTGCCCCCACATGACCGCAACCGCCACGCTTCCTCCGATAATGGAAGGCACATAAAAAGCGGTGCGATACAAACCGACGAATCGAATCTTCATGTTTAGAAGCAGCGCTATCGCCAAGGCAAAGACCAGACGCAGCGGAATGGCTGTCACAACGTAAATAAACGTAACCTTCAAGCTCGTTAAAAACTTGGGATCCGACGTGAACATTCTGACGAAATTGTCAAGGCCAACCCAGCCCGGTGAAGACAGCAGATCGTAATCCGTAAAAGCGAAGTAAAACAACGCAAGAAAAGGAATCGCCGTGAACGCGATGAAACCAACTATCCAGGGCAAAATAAATAGATAGCCTGCCCCGTTCTCATAACCCGCAAGCTTATTCATTCGCGGCTTTGCCATGATTGTCACCTTACCTGTCTGCGGCCGATTCCTTGAAGCAAAACTCAAGTAACCGGCCGCTAAGATCTTAATTATTCTTTGTTATTGGCAATGATGCTTGCGGCTTCGCTCTTGAGCTTCGCGTAAGCATCCGCCGGGGTAATTTGATCGAACATGACTTGCTGCTCGATATCGACCAGCAACGCGTCGATTTGCGAGCCGCCGGCAGGCGCTGGAGGATCAAGCGGACCACTGTGGCCGGTTACCTTCTCCATATACTCGGCAACGGCTTTCATCGCCGGATCGAACGACTCGGCAAGCACGTCGCGTACCTGGCTGGAAATCGGCATTCCGCGGTTCGCATTCAGCACTTTGTTTGCCTCGACATCGTTGACGAAGTAGCTGATGAATTTCGCAGCTTCTTCCTTGTTCTCGGACTTGGAAGAGATGGAGAAGTGCAGACCCGGACGAACGTCCATTGCCTTATCCGAATTCGGACCCGGCATCAGGATCATGCGAATCTCACGTCCGGCCGCTTGGGAGACGGACGGATATTGATTCGTATAGCCGACCAATACTGCGGACTGGCCTTTGGCGAAGAACGATTCCTCCGGTCCCTTGACCGACAGTGCGGCGTCCATTTTCGGCATCAAGCCTTCGTTCACCCACTGTTTTCTCATATTGAAATAATCCGTAAACAGCTTCTCGTCGAAGCCGATTCCGGCTTCCTCCGAATAGACCGACTGCTCGAATTGACGCATATAATACGGCAGAGTGAAGGTGACATTGAAAATATCGTCGGCGCCGTATACGCCTGTCGTTTCCTTCAGCGCTTTCAAATCAGCATAGAGCGCTTCCCAAGTGTCGTAGCCGTTTTCTGGAATCGTAAGTCCTGCTTTTTCATAGGCAGCAACGTCGACGAACATAGCCCGCGCGTTAACGCCGAGCGGAATGCCGTATATCTTGCCATCCTTGTCTTTGCCGCCGGACAGCGTGCTTTCCCCGATGTTGGTTACATCGATCAGACCGCTTTCGATATACGTATCCAGAGGATCGACAAGCCCTTTGGTCGTGAATTGGTTCGCGTCGCCTGCGCCTACGTAGAACTGGAACACATCCGGCATATTGTTCGATGCCGCTAAAAGCGTAAGCTTCTGGTAGTATCCGTCAAAACCTTGATATTCCGGCGCGAACGTCACATTGGGATTGGATGCGCTATACATATCAAGCACCTTCGACGTAATGTCGTGACGCTCCTGATTGCCCCACCACACGATGCGCAGATTCGTAGCCTTTGCAGCAGCCTCTTCGCTGCCCGCATTCGTTGCGGACGGCGTGGAATCGTTGTTATTGCCGCCGGAACAAGCCGACAGCGTCAGGACGCTTGCCAATGTCAATGCAACCGTTGTTATAAACCGTCTTTTCATCTCATGTGCCCCCTGAACATAAATGATCGCTTTCATGAACCAAACGTTGTCACCAGGCCCGGATAACTTTTATTCGTTCTAAACTAAAGATACAGTGGACCGACATTTTCCGACATGGAAAAAGCAGTGCATCTCTCTGAAATAATTAGAGTAGTTCGGCTCCGCCTTTGCGCCAAGCCAATTATTTCGTTTCTTGATTTCTCATATATTCCGTCGGCGTCATGCCGGTATATTTTTTGAACACCTTGCTGAAATATTGCGCGTCCTCGGGATAGCCGGTGCGGACGGCGATATCGTATACCTTCAACTCGCGTTCCTCCTCCATCAATCGTTTCGCCGATTCCATGCGCTGGGCGATAAGGAACGAAGAAAATTTGCTGCCCGTTTTTTTGGTAAACAGCTTGCCCAGATAGTCCACGTTGACGTACAGCAGCTCGCTGCCGATCCACTTGAGCGATAGCTCCGGATTGCCGACGTTCTCCCGCACGATCTGCAGCATGGAATCGATAACATCGTTCTGACGCTTGGCGGCCATGCTGGAATTTCGAACGGCCAGCTCCACGGCAGTTTCTTCAAGAAACAGGAACGCGCCGTGAAGGGTCGGCATGTTGTACAATGAGGGCACCTGCGGCACGAATTCGTCAAGAGCGCCCTCCGACTGTCGAATGACCTCCAGAAATAAATCCAGACAATAATTTTTTGCCTCTTTCATATCGAACAAACCATTCTCGAACCCCCGCGACGCTTCGCGGACCGAGTCGGAAGCGCCTACGGAATTGCCGGTCCGGACTGCCGTCGCCAGCTTCTCCTTTAGATTGGCGGATTCCAGCGGCCATCCTCTCTCGGCCTCCATGACGTCCTGCGGCGTGACGATATAATCATCCTGAAACGTGAACCCGAAATTCAGGCAATGCTTGACGCTCTCGTACATGGGACGGATCGAGGAAAACCCTCCATCCTCGCTGACCGCTGCGATAACGGCCAACTTGTAATAGGTTTTGTAGACGCGCTGCACCTGCTTGATTTTTTCGGCCAGATGCTCGAATTCCGAGGCGTTCGCAAGCAGCAGGATTTGATTGTGGATGATGGTCGTGAGGTAGGCCCCTTCCTCCTTGAACACCTCTTCCGCAATATTTTTGAGCGCGAACTTATGGATGTATTCCGTATCGTCATGAAAGGTGAACAGCACCAGTTGAAATCGCTGCTGGCGAATGCCGAATAAATCCATAATGCCGTCGCCGTCTTGCTTGTTGTAGATTCCGGTCAGAGCAATATCGCGCAGCAGCTGGTCCTTGGCATGCGGCAGCATTTTATGGTAATCGCTCTGCAGCCGCTCCTGAAATTGGCGCTGCTGCCTTCGATCGCTCAACTCGGCCCCGACCTTCCGCAGCACCTCCAATATTTTCATCTCGTTGGAGGGCTTCAGCAGGTAATGCTTGACCCCAAGCGCCATGGCGGAAGACGTATAGTCGTATTCGCCATAACCTGACAATACGACGTATTCCGTCTCGGGCGATTCCTCTCTGAGCCTCTCGATCAGGCGCAGACCGTCCATAACGGGCATTCGAATATCGGTAATAACGATATCCGCCGGTTTCTTGCGGAATTGCTCCAAAGCGGCCGCTCCATTGCCGGCCGTTCCCGTCAGCCTGAAGCCGTGACTTTCCCACTGAACCAAATTCGCGATGCTTTCCAGCACCAGCTCTTCATCATCCACCAATAACACGCTATACATGAACCTTCTCCTCCTAATCCTTAGCGCTCAGCGTCCCGGAAGAGCGCAAAGCCCGCCGTGCTCCTTTCGGGGCCGACAGGCTTGCATCGCGTTATGTCTATTTCCCTGCCTTGATTTCCATGATGTTCAAAGTAGGTCATTCCCTTGCCTGTAATCTAACGATACCGATTCTTTCGGAAATGCGACATGGAAAAAGCAGTGTACTTCCTGAAATAATCCGTAGTATTAGCGGTTTCAAGCCGACATCGGAATGACAATCCGAACGGTCATCCCTTTGGACGGCTCGCTGTCCATCTCCAGACCGTAAGGCTCTCCGAACAGCAAGGTCAGCCTGTCCTGTATATTCTTAAGACCGATCCCCGTCCCCTTGGCCTCCAGCTCGAACGCTCTTAAACGCTCCAGCTTGTCTTGGTCGAGTCCGGGACCGTCGTCCTTGACGGAGAAGACGACGACATCCTCTTCCCGGTAAATCTCCGCAGACAATACGATCCGGCAAACGCCCGGCACATGATCCACTGCGTGATAAATCGCATTTTCTACAATTGGCTGCAACGTGAATTTCGGAATCGGCGTTTCCATGACGCTGTCCGGGACTTCAATCGCAAAATCGATACGTTTGCCGTAACGAACCTTCTGAATGTACATATAGCCATTAATGAACTCAATTTCTTCCCGAACGGTGATCATCGCTCGCTTGTCGTCAATCGACAGCCTCAATATGCCGCTTAACGATTCAACCATCATCGAGGTGACGTCGTCGCCCCGCCGTCTGGCCATCCAATTAATCGAGTTGAGCGTATTGTAAAGAAAGTGCGGATTGATTTGCGCTTGCAGGGCACGGTACTCCGTATCCTTGATGACGATCTGTTTTTTGTAATTCTCGTCGATCAGCTGCTGAATATTGCGAATCATGCTGTTGAACCGTTTGTGCAAGTAACCGATTTCGTCCATGCTCGACGTCTCGCGGATAGTAAGCAGCGAGGCGTCGAAATCGCCTTTCTCGGCATTCTTCATTTGCCCCGTCAGCAACGAGATCGGTTTGGTGAATCCGCGCGCGAACAAGAAGCTGATCAGAAGCGCGATTAGCAGCAATCCCCCGATCAGTAGAAAAATCGTATTCCGAAGATCCTCCTTCTGCTTGAATATTTCATCGTACGGAATAAGACTGATATACGTCCAGCCAGTCTCGGCGGACTTGGTATACGATAGGAAATACGAGCTTCCCCCGATATCATACAGCAAGTAACCGGTACCTCCGCGGAAGGAGACACTCTTAGCGTCAAACGAATCGAATACTTCCTCGCCCGGACGGTAATAGACCACACCGGATTCCGATAGCATTAACAGCTTGGCATCCGGGTTCAGCGCCGGGCGGAAATGCTGCTCGACAAGAATTCGAAAATCGATGCGGAACATCAAGATACCAAGCGGTAGCAGCGTCGGTTTGAATATCGAACGAATCTCTCTCGCTAGAATAAGGCCTGGCGAATCGCCCCCAATCTCCACCCAAGCAGCCGCCCCTTCCTGCGCCTTTGCACTAGCCATGATTGACTCCAGCTCGTGCTCGTCGTTCGTCACTTGATTTTGGCCGGCATAAAACTCATAGCCTTCTTCATTCAGGAAACGGATGGAGGAAATGCTCTTCTCCGCAAACATATATTGCAGCACCTGGTTCCGGAAATCTTCCGTTTTCCTTACCCGCTCGTAGGAAGACAGGACGCCGCGGATGCTGATCATCTGCTCCTGAATTCGGGAATCCAGCGCCATGTTCATCGACAGCTTTTCGATATTGCTAATTTCGTTCTCGATGCCGGCAACGGACAGATTCATGGAACGAGACGCGTGCTCATGAAGCATATCGTCATACGTTTGGAACGAAATCGTCACGGCAACCAGAAATCCGGCACATACAATCGAGGCTAAAAGCAGCATAAGCAGTACGAGCTTATGAAAAATTTTCATGCGTTTCACCATTCGAAGCAACCCCTAGCTCCCCTTTAAGCGCTATTATTTGTTGCGATTATACTATCGGCCAGCCGATTCCTCAACTCCATCTCTCCTTCGCCGCAAAAATTTACGCGTCGACTTTAGCGAACAACACATTATGTTTCCAAGTAATGAAGGCACGATTAATCTCTTGAAGAATGCCTTTGTTCTTATGTGCTGGGAGGCAGGTAATGATTGGGGTCCCCAACGGATGAACGCTTTTCTAAGCACCGATGTTTCCCTAACCAAGGGTGACATGCTACAGCAAGCGTTGTGCGATTAAAACATATTTTCGAACCGTTAAAGTTCATCTCCTTTTAGATAAATCCATTTAGCCGGCTTGCTACATTCTTCAGGTGAGCGTTTAAGATGAACGAAGAACTCAAAAATAAATAGCCGAACAGGCAACTACACCCGTTCGACTTCTTGGTTTACCTATAGACCCTTGTTAAGGTGAAATTTAACTTAAACACAGTCTGATTTATTTCTTCGCCTTATTAAACTCCTGTTACAGCTTCATCAGCGCCCATTGGACAGAGCCGTCTTGTTGAGTTAACCGGCACGTTATCATATTCCCCAAATCTCATCCTGTCAAGAGATAATGTGCAATTGAGCGACACAGCGGTGGGAGCCCCCAAATGGTTTCGAAATATGTATGAATTTCCGAGTATGAAGAGCCATTTCGCTTTTTCCAATTCAACCAGCTTCTTGTAAAATGTTCTCAGGCCGACTGGGCAATAGGGGATATACAAACAACAGAACGAAAAGAACATTCGGGAGGTAGCAAATGAACGAGCAGGTTTACGAAGCAAGTGGATTGAAGAGAGGGGCGATGTTAGCGGCTCTACTCATCGGTGCATTTGTTGCATTTCTTAACGAAAATTTACTTACCAATGCATTTCCTGGATTGATGCGGGAATTCAACGTTGCTGCTTCGACCATACAATGGTTATCGACGGGTTATATGCTCGTGATCGGCGTACTGGTGCCGGTGACCGCACTGCTGCAGCAATGGTTCACGACTCGCCAGATGTTTATGTCTGCGATGGCGTTATTTTTAGCCGGTACTTGCTTGTGTGCAGTATCCCCTGGATTCGAAATTTTGCTGATCGGCAGGGTTGTTCAGGCTTTCGGGACAGGTTTATTGATTCCTTTGATGATGAATACGATTCTTGCCCTTTATCCTCCAGAACGCAGGGGGGCTGCCATGGGTCTCATGGGGCTTGTCATCATGGTCGCCCCTGTTATCGGGCCAGCTTTGTCGGGGTTGGTTATCGATACCCTAGACTGGCGATGGTTGTTCTATATGGTGATTCCTGTCGGATTGTTTTCAATTATTTATGCATTCATTTACTTGAAAAATGTTACAGAAATAACCAAGCCAAGAATCGATCTTTTGTCCATTGTTATGTCAACCGTCGGGTTTGGTTGTGTCACCTACGGTTTCAGCCAGACTGGTGTTTCGGCTGGTACCGGGAGCTACAGTTTGTTTGCCATAGGCAGCCTCTTCTTGCTCTTGCTTGTATGGCGGCAGCTCAAAATCAAAGAGCCTTTGATTAATCTTTCAGTATTCCGGCATCCCGCTTTTTCTTTGGTTGCAGTAGTGATAGTAGTCCTGATGATGGTTCTATTCGCCAGCACGACATTGCTGCCGATCTATATGCAGGATGTGATGCAGTTGACAGCATTTGCGACAGGTTTACTTTTGATGCCAGGCTGCATTTTAAACGCAATGATGATGCCGGTGACGGGAAAATTATTCGATAAATTCGGGCCGAGATTCGTCATAGTGCCCGGATTGCTCTTGATGGCCATATCGTTATGGCAATTTGCCGGCATCGACAGTGATACTGCGAAAGGTTCCGTTCTATTCAATCATGTCCTCTTATTCTTGGGCATATCGTTCGTCGTCATGCCGGCTCAAACAACAGGATTGAATCAACTTCCGCGTCATCTGCTCCCCCATGGCACAGCCATATACAATACCCTCCAACAGATTGCTGGGGGAATTGGCATCGCATTGTTCATTGGCATCATGTCATCCAGCGCCAATCGTTATCTTCACCATTCGCTCGATCCCGCTGCAATGCATGAGAAAACACAAAGCATGGTTGCAACCGAAAACCGATAAATGCTGCAGTCACCCCGACAACAATCATGGCAACACATAGCCACCTCTTTAGAGAATCGGAACTGCCAATCCAATAGATTCCGTTGATTATGTTAACAATTGCGGCAAGGTATATAAGTATCTCGGTTAGCCGAATGGCAGCGGGTCGATTGATTGCCTTCGTATTTTTCATTAGAGCCAAACTCAACTCCTAAACGGATTGTTCAGAGCATTTCGCGCTTATCAGTACTTTTTTGTTACCGACATAAGGTCCATAGTTACTAATCGTTTCATATCCTGATATGTACAATTCTATAGCTTCGACTTGCTTCATTCCCGTTTCCAGTCTACTAACATAAGGTTAACGTAAAGATTCGGAAAACCCTGTCCTCCATGTGGGATACTGAAGCTCCCAACCACACTCCTTTTTGGCTTTGCTGTTCGAAGCGCCTCTCTCCCATGGACTCGAACCGGATTGAATTTCCGGTCTAGGTGCATGTAAGGCGTATGCATACACGGGCAGCCACTCTGTACCTTTAGCAGGTTCATCATCAACGATGTTATATGTTCCTGTTGACCACTCCAATGCCAGGAAAGCTGCATTCGCGGCATCCTGCACATGGACAAAAGAAGAGACGCCGTCTGTTGCCTTTACCTCCTGATTCCTTACTTTTTCAGCCGTAGCCCCATCTTTGTCATACCAAGTTGCTGGTCCATACAGAGTACCATATCGTAAAACAACATATTCGGGAATTTCCTTTACTGCTTCTTCCAGGGCGACTACACCGTTAATGGTAAGGTTTCGGGGAATGGGCGCGTCTAAGTCCAAAGCTACCTCTTCCGATGCGGGAGCAGGACCGGATTCATACGCCCATGAAATACTTTGTGCAATCATTTTGTGTACATTTGCTTGTTTCGCCGCATCTACCAGGTTTCGGGTTCCTTCAATCCGAATGCGCGCATTCTCTGCCGAGCTCCCCTCGCTCAATGAGGTTAATTGATGAATAACAACAACCGGTTTCATTTCATATAAAAGGTCTGCCATCTGTTCCCGGTCAAATACATCCGCAAGAACAGCTTTTGCTCCTAATTGTTCAAGAAGATGTTTCTGCTCCTTCTTGCGCGTCATGCCAATCACTTCGTGACCTGCTTGCATTAATTTCGGAAGTAAACAACGTCCAACAACACCGCTTGCTCCAGCAACAAAAATCTTCATGATTATAACCTCCACATTCATTTTTTGAATCATGTTCATTTAAGTATTTTCGCAAACTGCCAATACATTTCTTTGTGGAATAATAAATAGCGATATGATGCCCATAACTGTTGAAATGAATACCAAGCCCATTATGCCCACATGAAAATCGCCCATACGGTCATACAGATAACCTATTAAAAATGGCCCAGCCGCTCCAATAAGAAAACCGAAGCATTGAGTCATGGCTGCCCAAGAGGCCGCTTCTTCGGGTGTTGATGTGGCTTCAACCGGGAGCAAGTTGACTAATGCAAACAGCATACCTGCCCCTAATCCACAGAGAAGCACCGCGAACCACAAATAGAGGGAAAAGAATAACAGCAATAGACCTGTTGCTTGCATAATGGACGATACAATGAGCCAATCCCGTCTTGAAGCATGTATGCTGAGAAGGAGTTGCAGAATGATACCGCTCGGGATTTGGACCATTGCAAACAAGGTCACCATAAACCCGGCTTGGACCCTAGATGCACCAGCTGCAGTTAGCATTAATGGGAGCCAACCCAGGAGCGAATAAAAGATAAGCGATAACATTCCAAATTGTATAGTCAATATCCACACTTTCCCGGTTTTCCATGGCAGCTTCAGCAGCTTGCCTGAAGAGGCTTGCCGAACAGAGCCACGATTCCGCCGTCTTTGCACACTAAGCCACAGAGGCAAAGCCAGGATCGCAGGCAAACACCAGAAACCGAGTGCCATTTGCCACGAATCCAACCTCAAGTTCAGCGGCGACGTAAGACTCGAACCCAGTGCCGCCCCCAATGCCAAAGCCATGGAATAAACCGCAATCATGGAAGGAACGCAGTCAGCCATATGCTTTTTAATGAAGCCGGATAATAATGGTCCCAGCATGGCAATGCCAATACCAGTTAACACTGTCGTCAGAAATAATAAAGCAGCTGATTGAATGAACAGGCGTAACAGCGTACTCCCGCCGATGAGCGCCAAGGATAACGCGATGACTCGTTCATTGCCTAGTTTTCCGCTTAATTTTACCGAAAACGGGGCTAAAAGACCCATGCATATCATTGGGATAGAAACCAGAAAACTGGAAACAGCACTGCTTAACCCAAGATCATGTTGAATGCTTCCCAAAACAGGCGCAATTGAGGCGATTGCTGGTCTCAAATTGAGTGATGCCATAAAGAGCGCCGTCACGCCCAGCCAACGCGTCAATCCTTGCTCTTGATCGCTCGACAAAGGAATGCTGACTTCAGGTGCAATGTTCATCATGAGTGCTCTAGAGCCTTTGTTTCTACGATTTCTCATCAGGTTTGCTTCCTTCAGCAGTTAATTTTGTAGTGGCATAACTCATGGTAACATGATAAATTGGCTATCATAAGTACCATTTTCATTGAATTTCATCATACCAATATGAATGCCAGAAGGAGGCACCTTGGATGCAATCCGAACGAAATGAAACGAAAACAAGACAGGTGTACACCTATATAAGAGATCGAATCTTTCAAGGAAGTTATACGATGGGAAGCGCCCTGCCCTCCACTCGGGATCTTGGAAAGGAACTGGGAGTTTCACGTGCACTTATCGTAGAGGTGTATGAGCAGCTAACGGCTGAAGGCTATCTGGAAGGACGACAAGGTTCAGGAACCTTTGTGAAGGATATCGGGAAAAACAGACCGGTTCCTTTGCTTTATGAAGACCTGCATACAGCAAATCACCCAACTTCTCATATGGACTCTGATCAGTTGCACAGCATTGATTTTCGTCCCAGTTTTCCGGCACTTGAGCATGTTCCGCTTATGAAATGGAAGAAAGCTGCACGGGATGTATATCATGATGCTCCCTCTTCTGCATATGGGTATCAGGAAGATATGGCGGGCAGTCTACAGCTTAGACAAGCCATTCATCAGCATCTGCTCACGATGAAAGGCCTTTTCTGTAAGCCCTCGAAGATCATCGTCACGGCCGGAGCGACCCAAGCTTTTTCCATATTGAGTAAGTTGTTAGTAAAGCCGAATGGCTCTGTGGCCATGGAAGATCCTACGGCAACGTTTATTCATGATATCTTCGCCGCGACGAGTGCCCGAATCATCCCTGTACCTGTGGATGAATACGGGCTTTGTGTAGATATGCTTCCAACTCCGGAGCAGCCCCAATGTATTTTTGTTACACCTTCTCACCAATTCCCGTTTGGAAGTATTATGTCGATCAGCAGACGCCTCCAATTGCTGGATTATGCCCGAAGCACGGGAAGCTATATCATCGAGGATGACTATGATAGCGAGTTCAGATATGGCGGAATGCCCGTTCACGCCCTCCGAGAACTTGATTCTGAGCGGGTAATCTATGTAGGAACGTTTAGCAAAAATATGTACCCTTCGCTACGACTCGGTTATATTGTTGCTCCGGAAGAACTGATAGACCCAATCGTGCAACTAAAACGAATGGCTGATATGCAATGCCCTACCTTACCGCAATTAACTTTAGCCCGTTTTATAAACGAAGGGCATTTGGAGCGTCATATTTTGCGTATGAAACGAATCTATAACAAAAGAAGAACACATCTGATTTCTGTCCTGACGGATACATTCAAGGATAAGGTACGAATATCCGGTGATGCCGCGGGCTTGCACCTTATTGCGACATGGCCGGGGAAAAATGCCGATCTCCTGACAGCTATTCAGCTTGAAGAGCATCGTATCAAAATCTATCCTGCCGAGCGCTATACGATTTGCAAAGATCAGTATAACGAGAGCCTTATCATGGGATTTGGCAATGTTACAGAGTCGCAGATCACCGAAGGTGTTCAGACGCTTGCGCAATTTATCTAACGAAGCAGGATTTGAATGATGACGATCGCATAATGATTTACAGTTTATACGTAAAAAAGGAAGGGCGTTTCGCCCTCCCTTATTGATGGAAATCTAAATGAGGCAAGTGCAATTGTGCTCGTCGTATAAGCGAGTGAACGTCCCTGGTTGAAGGATAGCAAAGCTCCTGAATCCAGTAGAGCAGCTACAATCAAGATAAAGGCATTGGTACGGGAAAAATAACACCTAAATACGGTGTGATGTATCCAACCGCCCAGAAATAAAAGCCAATACAGATGGAGGCTATGATTGCCTCCGGAACTCCAGCCAAAGTCGCTGGACGTCGATCATTTTTGCTTGATCTCGTGACCATTAGAACTCCAAGAATTAGCAGCAGGACGACAACGATTGAATTCAATGGGAGCCGCTCCCCGCCAACAAAAGCAAGAATCGCAGTCACAACAGCAAATCCGGAGCCGATCGGGGATACAATAGACAACGTGCCCTTCTCCAAGGCACGATATAACAATAATGTGCCGGCATAAGAGCATTATTTGTTATTCAAGATACCTGAATAAGCGCTCCATGGACCAACGTCAGCACGATATCTCTCAGCCATTACCCGAACAATCTGTGAGATATGTGTCAGATCATGGACAACCCACGCGGAGAACAGCTAATGCGATTTAAATTCATACGTTCACTCCTTTCAAGGCACGCTTCAATTCCGCCTTTTTGTATAGCAGTACGGAGGTAAACATGAACAAGCTTGCTGCAAGTGTAACAAATGGTAATGTCGTAATCTGATCTTCAGGAAAAACAAATGTCAGTAATGGGACAGCATACATCGCAGGAATTCGGACTCGAAAAATGTGAGACAGCGCTAAGATGAGCAGCATGTCAACCATTGCGGCCAAGACCGGCGATTCGAAACTAAAAAAGACGACTACGCCTATTGAGACCGATAAGGTAAGCGTCAGACCTTGCTTTAGCGCCATCATTCCCGTGTATGTTGGCTTCTGAAGGGATTCATAAACAACAACAAAAATCGGCGGAATCACTGCGAGCTGCTGATAACCAGCAATCCAGCATACACCGATCCAGCAGAAAGAAAACACAAGAAATACAAACATGTATTTATGCTTTATACTCCCCTTTTTTGCAACTCCCCTATTTAATTTGAAGACCAGGACACCCAACATTAAGATCATTGTGAAAATGAGAACAATCCATACAAATGACCAATCGCGCGTATTTATTGCAAGCGGCAGTAACCCTGTGGCGATGGCAGGAGCCAGGTTCGATCGAATCATTCGCAAAAATAGCATGATTAGCATTAAAGTGAAGACTGCTTTTACTGTAAAATCCATCTGGAGATGATTCATCGTAAGACCTATGCCAGCAGTTACTGTTGGTGAGATACAAATGAAAGATGGTTGCCTGATCCACCCTGGTTCTCTGTACACCCACATGGCAATAGCCATCGCCGCTACTTCCGGTAAAACAACTTCCTGATTGCTTAGCATGACAGATGCAGCCATCATCATGACAACAAATAAAATGGCCACTGCGTAAGAAAGTTTGGTTATTTTATTGGATTCAGTGGCATTCATGTAATCCCCTTTCCATCCACTCATATTCGTTTGGCAAGACAAGCAAAGCTATTCATTGGGCTCATTTCTTCCCCTGTTGCAAACGGTAAGGATTATGGTAGCATTTTAATTTGGGCTTAAGTAAGTACCACTTTTTATTGTTTTACAGCATACCAATTCTCCTATCAACTGAACAATATTTCTGCCCTAAGGCATACTCCCGAGTGATTAGCAGCAATTCAGAGTATTGACATGACGGAAATGATGCCCTATTATAAATTCAAATTCAAATGTTACGATTAGAAATAGTAGAAGTGATTTGACCTTACAGAGAGCCGTTGGCTGGTGCGAAACGGTAGCGTTAGTCATTTTGAACTCGTCTATGAACAGCTGCCTGATCATGTAGGGTAAGCCGGAGCTCCACCGTTACAGGGATAGATGGTGATTGCCATCGAAGAAGATCATTTCCAGCCGGGAAATGAATTAGAGTGGTACCGCGGGTTCAACCCCGTCTCTATACGTAGAGACGGGGTTTTTTTGTTGGCTAAAGTCCGGGTTTAGTCAACACCGCTTCACATATATATGCTTAAAATCTCTTATTTGGGAGGAAATAAAGATGACGCACCGCAAAATTATAGTATTAGATACAACTCTGCGCGATGGGGAACAAGTTCCCGGAGCCAAGCTGAATATGCATCAAAAAATAGAACTGGCCGCGCAATTGAAAAGGCTGAATGTGGACATTATCGAAGCCGGCTTCCCCGCTTCATCCCAAGGAGACTTTCGAGCCGTGCAGGAAATCGCACGCACCGTTGGCGACACCGTATCGATTACAGCACTGGCCAGAGCGGTCAAACACGACATCGACGCCGTATATCAGAGCATAAAAGAAGCAAAAAATCCGCTGATTCATATCGTGCTCGGCACCTCCAACATTCATGTGGAGAAAAAATTCAACCGCTCCAAGGAAGCGGTTATGCAAATGGGCGTTGACGCGGTCAAATACGCCAAAACGCTGCTACCTTATGTCCAGTATTCGACGGAGGACGCTTCCAGATCGGATTTCGAGTACTTGTGGGAAACGATTGAATCCGTGGTCAAAGCAGGCGCGACGATGATCAATGTGCCGGATACCGTAGGCTTTGCCGTACCGGAGGAGTTTGGGGATCTCATCCGCCGTATTAACGAGCGCCTTAAAAACTTGGATGACAAAGTGATATTGAGCGTGCATTGCCACAATGATCTCGGTTTGGCTACGGCTAACACGCTCAGCGCAATTCGTAACGGAGCGGATAAAATTGAATGCACGATCAACGGCCTTGGCGAACGTGCCGGCAATGCTTCTTTGGAAGAAGTCGTCATGGGCTTGAAAATAAGAGAAAGCGCCTATAAAGCGTATACGGACATCAAAACAACGGAGCTCTTGCGCACCTCCCGTCTGGTCACTCATCTGACCGGTCTTGATGTGCAGGTCAACAAAGCAATCACCGGCGAAAATGCGTTTGCCCATTCTTCCGGCATCCATCAAGACGGCCTGCTTAAGGATAAGCAGGTGTACGAAATTATGTCGCCGGAGGATGTTGGGGCCGATAGCATGGAGTTGATTCTGACGGCCCGCTCAGGCCGCCACGCGTTCAAAAACGCCGTTGAGAAAATGGGTTTTGACACGAGTGACGGGGCGGATTTCGAGACGCTGTTCCAGAGCTTTCTGTCGCTGGCCGACGTCAAAAAGGAAGTGTACGACCATGATGTGTTCTACTTAGTAACGAGCCACAGAACCGTCAGCACCAGCGGCAAACAACTGTATGAGTTGGAATCGTTCCAAGTTGTAACGAATGACCTGTGTCCAACCGCTACCGTTCAGTTGCGAAAAGGGGACGAAATACTCAAAGGCAGCGAGGTCGGAGACGGTCCGATCGATGCGCTGTACAGCGTCATCAAATCGCTTGCAGGACTGGACGTTGAGCTGAAGGATTACAAGATCAACAGCTTGTCCCGCGGCAAGGAGGCCATCGGCCGCGTCAATATCCGGATTCAATATCAAGGCAAGACATATTCCGGCCGGGCGTTGGATACCGATATTATTAAGGCAAGCGCCATTGCGTTCCTGAATGCGGTCAACAGCGCCTTACTGGACGCTTCGAAAGAGGCTTTTGGGAGCGATACGTAAATAGATTCAAGGATATGAACAGTTTAAACGAAGTCGCCGACTCCATCGGTTGTGAGGTGAATTTGATAAAATAGATAACTAAAGTGAAGCGTGTTTAATTGCAAATGGATTAATATAATTTCGAAAAGAGTGGTATGCATGACGTCATATATCAATTGGAGATATACGATCACCATCTACAAAAAAGTGATGAGAGGAGTGTGATAAATGAAATAGAAAAAGGAGCAGAACGAAATGGTACAAAACAGAAAAGCAACCGTTAATGACTATGACAGGATTATAAATCTTTGGGAAAGATCGGTAATGGCCACTCATCATTTTTTGAGCTTCAAGGATAAAGAGGAAATCAAAAAAGAATTACCCATGTATTTTCCTCATCTTGATGTACGTCTCTGGTATACCGAAGACTCTATCATTGGTTTTACCGCCATCAATGAAAATCACTTGGAAGCACTATTTCTCGATCCCGATAAAATGGGCATAGGGTACGGGAACCAAATTATGCAAATATGTATCAATCGTTTTGGGATCACGTCCGTTGATGTGAATAAACAAAATGAGAATGCGACAAGGTTTTACTTAAAAAGCGGGTTTCGAATAATCGGTGAAGATTTGACGGATGGAGCAGGCCGCCCTTACCCAATTTTACATTTGAAATACAAAGAACAGTTGAAGTAATTCTTCTGTTCAGGCTGTCGAGAACCCCCGCCCTGTTTTGAGGGAGGACTGCTGTAAAATCCCACTAACTGAAGAAGGTGCTGTTCCTCCATATGTTGAGGAAGCAGTACCTTCTTTGTTGTTTAATTAAATGAGTCAATATAGGAGATCAACGAAAATAACACCCATAAGGATGCCCTCTTCAAATCCAAAACAACCGAAAGAAAAGAGGGAGGTTCCGCCTCACGTTGCATTTGGCAATGTACTGAATCCGTATTCAATCAACCTACTCCAAATTAACCATGAATGAACCAAAAGTGAAGAAAAATTACTTGTTATAATCTTGGGGTGTATTGAACAAATGGCTTTAAGTAATGATGTTGATGTTCGAAATGTTAGAAGTGTAGCAGTTATGGCACGGCTAGGCGACGATACAACGGTTTTGGAATGGACAAGAACACCGTCCGATTTCCGATCAAACGTACACCTTGGAAGGATTATATCAAATCAGCTTTCATTCGGTTTTTGTAAGGGCTACCTAGATGCGAACTCCCTAAGTTACCTTCGTTTTTTAACAAATAATCGCCGATTCAAGAAATAACCTGCCAACAGTGAGAGCACAGCAAGAATAATGGGTACTCCAAACGATTCCTTAGAGAAGTGAGCTCCTTCCAGTTGTAAATGGTCTGTCGCACGATATTCGAGACGTTTGGCAGCAAATTTAGCAGTCATAACATCTTCTTGTTTAGATAAATCTTCAAACGCAGGTTCCATTGCAAATCTTCCCTGCATATTCTTGTGTAACAATAGCAATTCCGTATTGTTGTTCAATTGTTTCCATTGCCCGATATCCTCGGCAGCTATAGTCTCGGCTTGCGGGCCAACAACAATCATTTTGGATAGAGAGGGAACTTCATTCATCTGATAACGCGCAACCAAATTCAAACCATGCTTGGTTACAATCGGTTGATGTTCACGTGAAATCGTTAAAGTCGTTGTTGTTCCAGATGCTCCATAGGTATCAAAGGCAGCGGACAAATCTAATTCATCTGCACCTGGATATAGCAGTACGCCTGCTTTAGCCTTATTCCATTGATAGGATTGATTCAAAATGTATGTAATATCACTCAATCCCGCCGTGAAGGGTTCCATTTTCGGCTCATTGACATAATGGTAGGAAGGATACTGAAGTTCATTCGCTACCTGTTTTGCGGCTGCCTCGCCTAACTGCTGAGATATGACATAAAGGGTCGCATCCATTCCGGATGTAAGACCAGCTGAAGAGACGATGTTACCCTGGCTAACATACCGCTGATCTTTTACCCACTGAATTTCGGGGTAACTTTTGATTAAACGCCCAATGTCTCCCCAGTGTGTCGCAGCACTTTTACCGTTCAGCAGTCCCGTATTGGCCAGATTCTCTGCGCCATTGCATATGGATAACAGAATCGTTTTTTCACTCGAATGCTTGCGAATCCATTCACGGACAGGAGCGTATTTTTTTTCATCCATAATCGGCATAAAAGGGATCACGATAATATCTAGACTTTTGCCAAGCATTTGGTCCATATCAGCAAAAGAATAATGGGGAATGACATCCAATCCTCCGGTTAGCGATTTGATTCCCAAATCCGGTGCGACACTGAATACGTTGTACTTACCTGTGAGGGCAAACATCTCATACGGAACTAGAAAATCAAAAACTTCCGTTACTTCATTAGACAGTAAAACAGCTACCGTTGGCTTTTTAGCATCGTATGCAGGTAGCTTTACCTGATCTAGTGCCGGAGTTCGCTTCGATTATACAAGGACATTCCAGCATTTGATGTATGAATGAAACCGAACACACCTGCTCCTCCCACTATTAAGATTACTACAAAAACATACATAAAAATGCGCAGCAAAACTTTCACTTTTTGATGAACCAAGAAATTGATCATTTATTGTTTGAAGATGAGTGTATGATCCGGGCATACCAGTCACTGCAATATAACGGCTTCCCGATCGGACAGCAACGAAAGATTCCGACTTACGGCCGCCATGAAGGAGCGAAACTATTTGGTGTATTAAATTACGAAACCGGGCATGTGCTCTACCGTGACGGCGAGCGTTATGACCCTCCGGCGTTTATTCAGTTTCTCGATGCGGTTCTAGACGCCTATCCTGAAGGCGAAATCGCGATGATCTTGGATAACAGCCGGATTCATCATGCCGCACAGGTCAAAGAATATCTGCAAGCGCATAAACGCCTGCAGTTTGTATTCCTGCCCAAGTACTCCCCAGATTTCAACTTAGTGGAAGGACGATGGAAATGGCTGAAAAGTGATGTCGTGCACAATGTGTTTTACAAAAAGTTTTACCACATTCGCATTAATGTGCCCGCCTTCATGAAACGCGTCAATGCTAGGCCCATGGAGGTCATTGATCGCCTGTGTATTCGCATGTAATTCAAAAGTTCAGTCTATATAGAAGTTTTATTTTTTTCTTGTTGTAGGATCAACATCTATACAATCTGTAAGGTTTAGAGTAGATTCTTTTCCCCTTTTCCCTCCGTCTTCTTGAAAAAAAGCGTCAATCACAAACCACTTCGATAAGATACTTGCTCGGCAAGGGAAATAACTCTTTGGTAACGAGATGAACAACTAAATACTCCCCATGATGCTTCTTTTTTCGCTAATGAAGGAGCTCCGCATATTTACCAATTAAAAAATCCCACCTCCAAGAACAATGTCTTGGGGATGAGATCTCGTCGTGGCAACATCCTAGTTCGCTAATTCCTCGTAAATTATGGTAACGCCAACACATACTTATACTCCAGTTCTGTAACAGGAGCACTTGCTACGCCATGCCCGAAACTAGATTAAGCTCCAATGTGATGCTCATAGACTTGGTTCAATAAGATCTCCTTTGCTCTCTTTAACAGCCTCATCCAGAGGAAGCGGATCATTCGGCTGTATAAAGGGCTTTTTGAAGTTGCCACGTATACATATTAGACGCTCCAATGTAGCGTGCCTTCCCCGCCTTTACAACGTCATGCAATGCTTCCATCGTCTCTTCAATCGGCGTATTATAATCCCAGCTATGAATTTGATAAAGATCAACGTAATCTGTTCCCAGACGCCGCAAGCTATAGTCGATCTCTGTCATAATCGCTTTGCGTGATAAGCCTACGGCGTTTTGTCCTTCTCTCATCGCGGCAAAAACCTTAGTAGCGATCACCACTTCATCTCGGTTAGCATAATAATTTAGTGCTTTGCCGACAATCTCTTCGCTACTGCCTTTTTGATATTCGTTGGCTGTATCGAAGAAATTAATGCCTAGATCCACAGCTTTTTTAATCATTGGACGACTTTCTGCTTCATTTAAGGTCCACTGATGTCTGCCGCGCCCTGGATCGCCGTAGCTCATGCACCCGAGAGCGATTCTGGAAATATCCAATCCTGTATTTCCTAATTTTACATATTCTATCTTGATTTCCTCTTTGCTAGTTTAGTCCTCGAAATAAGTTGAATATGCCGTGTCCTTCTGCTCTTCAAGGGCAGCCAAGCGCGAGCTTAGGCTTTTATGAATAGCCTCATACGCATCGCTTCCCAGCGTCAGCCGGAGCGGCGGATTTTCGACATCGGCCACACTAATCATAGCTTTCACCATTTTGACGGGATCACCTGGCGGTACATGACGAGTGCTTTGCTCTGCCATTTTCCGCATAAGGCCGACCGGAGTTTCTGTATATTCCTCCATAGCATTTGCTACAACGAGACTACTGCCAGAGAAATTGGTTCGGGCCGAACCCGGCTCAATCAACGTTGTCCGGATATTAAATGGAGCGACTTCCTGAGCCAAGGCTTCAATGAAGCCTTCAACAGCCCATTTGGACATGTTGTACATGCTGATAGCCGGAAGTCCCGTTTGTCCTGCACTGCTGGATAATTGAAGAATGTGGCCGCCGCCCTGAGCGCGAAGATGCGGCAAGGCAGCACGCGTTACTTGCAGAGAGCCGGCAATATTAGTGCGAATGATATGGTCCATTTGCTCGTCGCTTACCTCTTCAGCAGCTCCGAACAAACCGTACCCGGCATTATTCACAATAACTTCAATATGACCTAGCTCCTCAAAAGCATGATTGACCACTTGTTGGATTGCAGCAGTATTTGTTACATCCAAGGTTGCAATCCACAGTTGCTCACCATAGCGTTCTTTTAAATCGTCCAGGGCCTCAGGTTTCCGCAGCGTAGCAGCAACCCGGTCTCCCCTCTCAAGCAGCAATTCCGTCATCACTCGTCCGAAGCCGCCAGAAGTACCTGTAATAAACCATGTTTTCATTATTCTTCGCCTCCAATTCATTTTTAGCTTGCATGATCAATCAAACCATCGGAACTGCTTTGAGGCTTATGCCTCTTGAGCTTTGAAATCGGTAGAAAAGGCTCGTTCCTTCTGCTGCTCCAGCAAAGCCAGACGGTCAGACAAACTCTTATGAATGGCTTTGTAAGCATCGCTTCCCAGCGTTAACCGAAGAGGCGCGGTTTCCAGATCAGCCACTTCAATCATGGCTTCCACCATTTTCATCGGATCGCCAGGGATAGCATCCCCGCCATAACCGCTGATCAAACCGCGAATATAGCCAACAGGAGTGCCCTCATACTCTCTCATTGCTTCTGCCACAACGATTCCTTCGCTTCCAAAGCTTGTCCGTGCACCTCCGGGTTCGATCAGGGTACCTTTAATATTAAACGGTGCAACTTCTTGCACAAGTGCTTCAAAGAAACCCTCTACAGCCCACTTGGAGGCGTGATACATGCTGACAGCGGGCATCGCTACCTGACCTGCCATACTGGACAGTTGCAGAATCCGGCCGCCGCCTTGGGCTCGCAAGAGAGGAATTGCAGCTCGTGTAACCTGAAGGGAGCCCATGAAATTCGTGTTTAATTGATGCACAATTTGTTCGTCGCTAACCTCTTCCTGTATTTCGTCAAGCAATATTCCCCAAAAAAATCGTGTATTTTTCCCCATTATCATCGTGGGGAATTTTTCACCGTTCTTTCATGAGTGCGTGCTTCATCCGGTAGCTCTCGCCCTCGA
>NZ_STGF01000028.1 GCF_005222705.1 Paenibacillus sp. SY21-1
CTAAGGAGTCTTACGGACAGATACAACCAATTGCGGAATATGACATGAACCGCCGTATACCGAACGGTACGTACGGTGGTGTGAGAGGTCGGGGGCTAGGCGCCCCCTCCTACTCGATTTCGGTAGCGGGTGGAGCAGTTGGCTTGACAACTTCACGTTGAAATGTAAAAGTAGATAGTGGAGCTTTTTTGGGACAACTAGAGAAAGGGGAAGGTGTATTTATGGATATAGACAAGCTAATTGCTCGCATCAACGAGCTTTCTCGCAAGAATAAAGCAACAGGCTTAAGCGCTGCGGAAATTGTGGAACGCGACGAGCTGCGTCAGCAGTATTTGAAAAATTTCAAAAGCAACTTCAGGCAGCAGCTCGACAATATTACGATTGTCGACGGAGATGACGAAATCAAGCACTAATAGATAGCTTAGGCGCTCATTAATGACTCTCGAAAGGGTGATTATTTAGTGAAATACAATCTGTTAGGTAAAAGCGGGCTTGCGGTTTCCGAATTATGTCTGGGCACGATGACGTTTGGAAAGGCTGTTAATGAAGCGGATTCCATCCATTTGATCAATCGTTTCGTGGAGCTTGGCGGCAATTTCATCGATACCGCCGATGTATATGTCGGCGGTCGCTCCGAGGAGATTGTCGGTCAAGCGATTAAAGACAAGCGATCGGAGGTTGTGCTGGCAACGAAGGTGAGAATGGCGACCTCGCCGGGCATCAACGGTGTCGGACTGTCGCGCAAGCATATTATGGACGGTATTGAGGCTAGCCTGAAACGGCTGCAGACCGATTACATCGATTTGTACCAGGTCCATGTATGGGATCACGCAACACCGATCGAAGAAACGCTGCGTGCGCTTGATGATCTTGTTTCATCGGGCAAAGTGCGTTACATAGGCTGCTCGAACTTTTTTGCATGGCATTTGATGAAGTCGCTTTCGATAAGCGAGGCTAATAAATATGCCCGATTTGTTTCGCTTCAGCCGCAGTACAGCCTGGTCAGCCGCCAGATGGACCGAGAAATGATGTCGCTTTGCCTCGAGGAGAATGTGGCCGTTATTCCTTGGGCTCCGCTTGGCGGAGGGTTTCTTACAGGCCGGTACAGCCGCAACACACCTGAAGAAGGCAGGCTAACGACCAAAGTCGGGGAGAGCTCGTGGGAGAATCGCGCGCTCGACAAAAATTTTGTGATTCTGGACGCCCTGCTCGAAGCAGCGGAGAAGCTTGGCAAGACGCCTGCTCAGGTGGCGCTCAGATGGCTGATTCAAAAGAAAGAAATTACCTCTCCCATATTCGGTATCAGCTCTCACTCGCAGTTTGAGGAGAATATGGGTTCTGTCGGATGGGAAATGCCCCGGGAAATTTGGGATCGGCTGGATCAAGTAAGCGCCTTGCCGGACGATTATCCTAATCGCTTCATACATAAATTCCGCAGGCCGTTTGAGTAAATCAAGCTTTTAGGAGGAATGTTGGTTTGTCACGTTCTTGGGAGCGCAAAGTGCGCAAAAATATGAGTGTCGTCAACAAGAAGAGAAAGAAGCAAGGAACGGGCCAAATCGTATTTAATGCGGAGAAGGTCGAGCGTTTGGTTGGACGCAATTACATCGCGCCCATCCTATTGCTCCTATTTATAAGCATGTACGTCATTCTGACGACTACCGGCAGCTCCGAGTTTCAGAACGGGACGATGTTCTGGATTACGGTGGCCTGTTATATCCTTTTGGCTGCTTTATTCTTTTTCCGCAAGCCTTATATTGTAATCGGCAAAGATTACGTGCAAACCCGTAAAATGACGGGCGACAAACGTCTGCAGGCTTCCGCTATCAAGTCCATTACCGTTCAGAAGGGCTATGTGGCCATTGAGCCGCAAAAGGGAGCACACTGGATGTTCTCGAGGCTGCTGAATCGTTATCCGACCGATGAAATCGCAGAAAAACTGCAAATTTTCGCTCAGACGAACAACATTACTTTTTATCAAAAATAACAGGCAGGAGCGACACATTCAAAATGGCAAAGCAAGCGGTATTATTTGATTTGGACGACACGCTGCTGTGGGATGACCGCAGTGTAAAGGAAGCCTTCGAAGCGACCTGCGAAACGGCAGCCCGGGCTACAGGGCTGAATGCAGGAGAACTGGAGGAGGCCGTAAGACGAGAGGCAAGAGCTTTGTACGAGTCCTATGAGACGTTCCCGTTTACCAAAATGATCGGCATTAATCCTTTTGAAGGGCTATGGGCTCCTTTCCGCGAGGGTGAGCAGGAGGAGTTTCGCAAGCTTGAAGCGATTGCCCCGGAGTATCGGAAGGCGGCATGGACAAATGGACTGAAGTCGCTTGGCGTAGACGACGAGCAGCTTGGCGCCGAGCTGGCCGAGCAATTTCCGGCTGAACGCAGAGCGCGTCCTATCGTTTATGAAGAAACGTTCCGACTGCTTGACGCGCTCAAAGGAAATTACAAGCTGTTGCTGCTTACAAACGGATCTCCGGACCTGCAACGCGAGAAATTGGCTGGTGTACCGGAGCTTATTCCATATTTCGATCATATCATTATTTCAGGCGAGTTTGGCGAAGGCAAACCTGCCGCTTCCATATTCAAACATGCGCTTGAGCGCCTTGGAATTGAGCCGGAGCATGGCATTATGGTTGGCGACAAGCTTACGACCGATATTTTGGGAGCCAATACGATCGGTATGACATCGGTGTGGATAAACCGCCATGGTATGGTCCGTAACGACGAGATCGTGCCGTCCCACGAGATCAAGCATTTGGAAGAGCTGCTGCCGCTGCTGCAGTAATTTCCGCAAACGAACGCAATAAACCCCTCGCAATGGATAAGTGCGAGGGGTTGCATTTTGCCTGATGAGCAGGCTTATTTGGAAGCAAAGTTCTCGTCGGCATAAGGATGCGCGATCCAGCCTTCGGTTTCAATAAACAAACGTACCGCTACGATTTGACGATTGTCCATTAGCGTGAAGAAGTGCGGTTTGTATTCCGGAACGGAAATGACATCGCCTGCTTCCAGCTCAACATCGAAATAGCCGACATCGTCAGTGCCTTTGATGATAAAGATGCCTTTGCCGGCAGTAATGGCACGCACCTCGTCCTCTGTATGGGTATGAACGTTTTCGAATTTTTTAAGCAATTCATCTAAATTCGGCGTCGCGTCGGAGAGGGCGATAATATCCCAAGTTTGATACCCGCGGCGTGAAGCCAGATCGCGAATTTCCTCGTCAAACGTCGCAAGAATTTGTTGTTTCTCTTCATCGGAAAGAACGAATTTTTCTTGCAGGCTTTCATCTAGCTTACTAGGGTCCCAATGCTCATATAGGACCTCCTGCTTTTCAAGAAAAGCCTTTACATTCTCTTCTCCCGAAATCCGCTCATCTGTATTGCGAATTCTAATCTCAGCCATGAACATTCCCTCTTTTCCTATAGCAATAAAATGATATAATCATTATAAAACAAAATCATGTGCTTGTCGATGATGTGCTTTTCTCCGGAAAAGCTTTCTGATAAACTATGTGTTAACGATTTGGGGAAGGGTGCAGGAAATTGTCGAAACCGACCATAGAACAATTGCTACAGGAACGGATACTCATTTTGGACGGCGCGATGGGTACGATGATTCAGCAAGCGGATTTGAATGAGGATGATTTCGGAGGACCGGAGCTTGACGGCTGCAATGAAATGCTGGTATTAACCCGTCCGGATGTCATTCAAACGATCCACGAGCAGTATTTGGAGGCCGGCGCGGATATTTTGGAAACGAATACGTTCGGTGCGACCAGCGTCGTGCTTGCGGATTACGATATTCCCGAGAAAGCGCGCGAAATTAATTTAGCCGCAGTGAAGCTGGCCCGCGCAGCTTGCGATAAATATGATACGCCGGAGAAGCCTCGCTATATTGCCGGCGCACTGGGGCCGACAACCAAAACGCTGTCGGTTACCGGCGGCGTGACGTTTGACGAACTGGTAGACAGCTACTACGAGCAAGCGCTTGCGCTGGTTGAAGCAGGCGTCGATGCTTTGCTGCTTGAAACGTCGCAGGATACGCTGAATGTCAAAGCCGGAAGCATCGGCATCCGCAATGCGTTTCAGACATTAGGCGTCGAGCTGCCGATTATGATTTCCGGCACGATAGAACCGATGGGTACGACGCTTGCGGGTCAAACGATCGATTCCTTTTATATTTCGTTGGAGCATTTAAAGCCGGTTACAGTTGGCTTGAATTGCGCCACCGGTCCGGAGTTCATGCGCGATCATATTCGCTCGCTGAACGAAATTTCCAAAGCGGCGATCAGCTGCTACCCGAATGCCGGCTTGCCGGACGAGAACGGCCACTATCATGAATCGCCCGAGTCGCTGGCCAAGAAAATGGCTGCGTTCGCCGAGCAGGGATGGCTGAATATGGCCGGCGGCTGCTGCGGCACGACGCCCGAGCATATTCGCGTTATGGCGGAGACGATGGCGAAGTACAAGCCTCGTACGAAGCTGGGCGAGCATCCAAATGGCGTATCCGGTATTGATACGGTATATATCGAGCCCGAGAACCGTCCGTATATGATTGGCGAACGAACGAATATTTCCGGTTCCCGCAAATTCAAACGGCTGATTAAAGAAGAAAAGTTTGATGAAGCATCGGAAATAGCCAGGGGTCAGGTTAAAGGCGGAGCCCATATTATTGACATTAACTTGCAGGACACCGATATTGACGAAGCTTATGCCGTCCATCAGTTTTTGCCTCAGGTTGTGAAGAAAATCAAGGCGCCGCTTATGCTTGATTCCACTTACGATCATATTATCGAGCTAGGCTTAAAATATTCGCAGGGCAAAGCGATTATTAACTCCATTAACCTGGAGGACGGAGAATCGAAATTTGAAAAAATTGTGCCGCTGATTCATCGTTACGGCGCTGCGGTCGTCATGATTCTAATCGATGAGCGGGGGCAGGCGGTATCCAGGGAAGCCAAGATGGAAGTAGCCGACCGTTCTTACGATTTGCTTGTCAACAAATACGGGCTGAATCCCGAGGATATCATTTTTGATCCCAACATGTTTCCAGTCGGTTCAGGCGACCCGCAATATATAGGCTCAGCCGTTGAAACGCTGGAAGGCATTCGGATGATCAAGGAAAAGTATCCGCTTGCCAAAACGATTCTCGGTCTGAGCAATATTTCGTTTGGTTTGCCCGATGCAGGCCGCGAGGTGCTGAACTCGGTCTATTTGTACCATGCGACAAAAGCGGGGCTTGATTATGCGATTGTAAACACGGAGAAGCTGGAGCGTTACGCGTCCATTCCCGAGGAGGAGCGCAAGCTTGCCGAGGAATTGATATACAATACGAACGATGATACACTGGCGGCTTTTGTAGCGGCTTTCCGCAACAAGAAGGTGGAGAAGAAAGAGAAAATTTCCAACCTTACGCTGGAGGAGCGGCTTGCCTCCTATGTCGTGGAAGGGACCAAGGAAGGCCTGATTCCGGATCTGGGCGAAGCGCTGACCAAATATGCGCCGCTAGAGGTTATCAACGGTCCCCTTATGCGGGGGATGGAAGAGGTCGGGCGCCTGTTCAACGGCAATGAGCTGATTGTTGCGGAGGTGCTGCAGAGCGCAGAGGTCATGAAGGCTTCGGTTGCTTACTTGGAGCAGTTTATGGAGAAGGATGAGTCCTCTGTAAAAGGAAAAATTATTTTGGCGACGGTTAAAGGCGATGTGCATGATATCGGTAAAAACCTTGTCGAAATCATTTTGTCCAACAACGGGTATAAAATTATTAATCTGGGCATCAAGGTTCCGCCGGAGCAACTCATTGAAGCCTATCGCAACGAGAAGGCAGACGCTATCGGCTTATCGGGCCTGCTGGTCAAATCGGCACAGCAAATGGTCATTACCGCGCAAGACTTGCGTACGGCCGGCATAGATGCTCCCATTCTCGTTGGGGGAGCGGCGCTGACGCGCAAATTCACGAAGACGAGAATCGGTCCCGAGTACGATGGTCTAGTGCTGTACGCCAAAGACGCCATGGACGGGCTCGATATTGCCAACAAGCTAATGAATCCGGACCAACGGTTGCTTATGGAGGAAGAGATGGCAGCTTATAAAGCATCAGGAGGAGCGGAGGAAGAAGAGAAAAAGCCTTTGCCGCAGCTGACGCGAGCGGTGCGTTCCAAAATTTCACCGGACGCTCCCGTGTTTACGCCGCCGGATCTTGATCGCCACGTGCTGCGCGACGTTCCTCTTCCGCATGTGATTCCGTATGTGAATATGCAAATGCTGCTAGGACATCATCTAGGGCTAAAGGGCAATGTCGAGAACCTGTTGAAGGAAGGCAACGAAAAGGCCGTTCATCTGAAGGAAACGGTTGATGCGATTCTGCAAGAAGGCAGCAAAGAGGGATACATCAAGACGCATGGCATGTACCGCTTTTTTCCTGCCCAGTCCTCTGGAAATGACATTATTATTTACAATCCGGTTGATCCGCG
Organism: Paenibacillus sp. SY21-1; assembly: GCF_005222705.1. GTDB lineage: Bacteria > Bacillota > Bacilli > Paenibacillales > Paenibacillaceae > Pristimantibacillus. The sequence goes on from NZ_STGF01000028.1 coordinate 6,484, forward strand.
TCAGGAAATTAAACGGTTTACGTTCCCGCGTCAGCAGGTTGAGCCGTATTTATGCCTGTCCGATTTTCTAAAGTCGGTGGAGAGCGGCGTAATGGATTATGTCGGTTTCCTTGTAGTGACCGCCGGACAGGGGATTCGCGATCTTGCCAATGAATGGAAGGATAGCGGAGACTACTTGCGTTCGCACGCGCTGCAATCGGTGGCGCTTGAGGTTGCCGAAGGCATGGCGGAGCGGGTCCATCATCTGATGCGCGATTTATGCGGTTATCCGGACCCGCCGGAAATGACAATGAAACAGCGTCATGGCGCCCGGTACCAGGGCATACGTGTTTCCTTTGGATACCCTGCATGCCCGAATTTGGAGGATCAGGAGCCGTTATTCGATTTGATGCGGCCGCAGGATATCGGCGTTGAGCTGACGGAAGGCTTTATGATGGAGCCTGAGGCATCGGTTTCGGCGATGGTATTCGCGCATCCTGAGGCGCAATATTTTAATGTGGAAAAAGTATAAGTAAGGAACGTGCAGAGTCCTCCGGCAATCGGCTATCCGAGCTGTGAGGACTCTTCGTGTCCTTGCCTGTCAGCCGAATAGGCTCAGAATGAGGAGGGTGTACGATGCAACTATGGTTTTTAGGCACTGGTGCGGGCCGTCCGTCCAAATACCGAAACGTCACGGCAATTGCCGTTCATATGCCCGAGCCTCATGGCGGCTGGTGGCTGTTCGATGCCGGGGAGGCGACGCAGCATCAGCTGATGCAGACCTCCCTCAAGCTGAGCAAGCTGGAGGCCGTATTTATTACGCATTTGCATGGCGATCATATTTATGGTCTACCGGGGCTTTTAAGCAGCCGATCCTTTGATGGGGGAGTCTCTCCTGTTCATTTGTTCGGTCCTTGCGGCATAAAGGAATATATCGGGAAGATATTTGAGATAAGCGGAACAAGGTTGGATTACGATTTAATTATTCATGAAACAGAGCCTGGCCTGGGCATGTTGTACGACAACGGCATTGTGAGCGTAGAAGCCGAGGAACTGGAGCATCGCGTGCCCTGCCGCGGCTATCGCTTGACCGAGCGGGAGCAGCCTGGCAGATTGGATGTGGACAAGCTTAGAGCGCTCGGCCTACAGGCGGGACCGCTTTACGGCAAGCTTAAGCAGGGGGAAGCGGTTGCGCTGCCGGATGGCAGCATGCTTGCTGCTGAGGAGGTCACAGGTCCGAGTCTGCGAGGGCGGATCGTAGCTCTGTTAGGCGATACGAAGCCTTGTGAAAATGCGGTGAAGCTGGCCCGGCATGCGGATGTTCTTGTTCACGAAGCGACCTTTGCCGCTGGACTTGAGGAGAAGGCGCATGAGTTTGGACATAGCACAACGGTTGAAGCCGCGCGGACGGCGAGAGAGGCCGGCGTAGGGCAGCTCGTGATGACGCATTTTAGCGGGCGCTACAGTATAGAAGAGCTTGAGCAACTGGAGCACGAGGCCAGAAGCGAATTTCCTGCTGTTGCAGCAGCCGTTGACTTTATGGTGCTGGATGTCAAAAGGGGAGATCGGTAAGTAGCACTCGCATGGAAGGTCGAGGGGAGCCTGTTATGCAGTCGCTGCAGAAAAATGAATAGGGACGGGCGCTGTATTTATGGGGTAAAGCTGTTCGAAACTATCCGCTGCAAGTCATTGATGAGGTCAACGCTTACAGAGGGGTATTTGGCAGCTACGAAGCAAACGACATCGGGACGCGCTGGGCGCAGACAGGAGATGGCGGTCACCTTTATGGTAGCACGCAGTAATCCGATTTCTCAGTATGTGATCCAGAATCCCGGTTTTTTCTTTAACCGGCCGATTGAACGGGCGTTCATTCATCCCGATCATTTGCTAATTCTGATCAATCATGTCAAATGTGCCGCTTATGAGGTTCCATTTCGCCTTGGCGAGCAATCTGGTAGCTGCCATGTTAGCCGTACGCTTCGCTAATTCGGCGTTGCCGGAAGGGGACGTTTATCGCAAGAATACTAAAGCGCCGAAGTTGTCGAAAAGTCTGACGACGAGGTAAGTCGAAAAACGGTTGACCTGGACATAGCTTCCGACCTTCTAAGAAAACCATCCTGCCGATGCGGGATTTTTTTGTTTGTCTAGCAATCCAAACGTATATTCGCTAAACTTAGCAGTATGGGGGGAACGGTATGCTGGCAAAGAAGTCTTTACTTGAACTTATAGATGACCTGCGGAAGAATGAAAATATTGTCAATTGGTTTGAAATGCCGCCACAAGAAGCGCGCACCCGGCCCTTGCCGGAAAGTGTCGACCCCCGCATTCGGGAAGCGCTGCACAAGCGCGGCATTTCTGAGCTGTATACGCACCAGGAAACCGCCTACCGTACGGTAGCAGCAAAAGAAAACATTGTAGCGGTAACGCCTACCGCGTCCGGGAAAACCCTTTGCTATAACCTGCCTGTACTTCAGGAGATTGCAAAGGACGATTCAAGCCGGGCGCTGTACTTGTTTCCGACTAAGGCGCTGGCGCAAGACCAAAAGAGCGAGCTAAACGAAATCATAGATGAAATGGGCATAGACATCAAAAGCTTTACGTATGACGGGGACACATCGCCCGCGATCCGGCAGAAGGTGCGGCTGGCTGGGCATATTGTGATAACAAACCCGGATATGCTGCATTCGGGGATATTGCCTCATCATACGAAGTGGGTAAGCCTATTTGAAAATCTAAAATTTATAGTCATTGACGAGCTGCACACCTACCGGGGAGTATTCGGCAGCCATGTTGCAAACGTAATCCGCAGATTGAAACGCATCTGTAAGTTTTACGGGAGCGACCCGACTTTCATCTGTACATCGGCGACAATTGCAAACCCGAAAGAGCTAGCAGAGCAGCTAACAGGCAGCCCGATGCGCTTGATTAACGATAACGGCGCCCCTAGAGGACGCAAGCATTTCGTTTTCTATAATCCGCCGATCGTTAACGCCCCGTTGAACATTCGGAAAAGTTCCACGGTCGAGGTAAACAATCTGGCAAAGGAGTTTCTGAAAAACAAGATTCAGACCATTGTTTTTGCACGAAGCCGTGTTCGGGTAGAAATTATTCTAAGCCATATCCAGGAACTGGTTAAGAATGAAATCGGTGCGAAGTCCATCCGGGGGTATCGGGGCGGCTATCTGCCGAAGCAACGGCGGGAAATAGAAAGAGGGTTACGGGACGGCGAAATTCTGGGCGTGGTCAGTACGAACGCGCTGGAGCTTGGCGTAGATATCGGCCAGCTGCAAGTCTGTGTTATGACGGGATACCCCGGCAGTATCGCCAGCACCTGGCAGCAGGCGGGCCGTGCTGGGCGCAGGCACGGTGAAGCTTTAATAATCATGGTCGCCAGCTCTACGCCAATTGACCAGTACATTGTGCAAAACCCGGAATACTTCTTTGACAGAACGCCGGAGCATGCCCGCATTAACCCGGAAAACCTTTTAATTCTCGTTGACCATATGCGTTGTGCTGCATACGAACTGCCGTTTAGGACGACGGAAGAATTCGGCCCGCTGGACGTAACAGATATTCTGGAATACCTCCAGGAAGAAAGGGTGCTGCACCGACGGGAAGATACTTTCTACTGGGCAGCGCAGTCTTTCCCGGCCAGTGAAATAAGCCTGCGGTCGGCATCCCAGGAAAATGTCGTGATTATCGACCAGTCCAATGTGGCGGCGGTGAAGATCATAGGGGAAATGGATCGCTTTAGCGCAATGACCCTGCTTCACGACGAAGCCATATATTTGCATGAGGGAATACAGTTCCAGGTAGAGAAGCTGGACTGGGATCATAAAAAGGCCTATGTCCGCGAAGTTGATGTAGAATACTACACCGATGCAAACCTGGCCGTTAACTTAAAAGTGCTGGAGATTGACCGGACAAATGACAGGGGACAAGCTGCGGTAAATTATGGGGACGTCGCCGTTAACATGATCCCGACAATTTTTAAGAAAATCAAATTGACCACGTTCGAAAATATTGGATCGGGGCAAATATACCTGCCGGAAGAAGAACTGCATACAAGCGCAACCTGGCTGGAACTAAAGCAGGTGGACCCGGAGATAGGAACGAAGACGCTGGAACAGTTGCTGCTGGGCATAGCAAACGTGCTACAGCATATCGTGCCTGTGCTGGTCATGTGCGACCGGGGGGATATACACGTTACGCCGCAAATAAAAGCAGCCCAGACGGGGCTGCCCACCATTTTTATTTACGACCATTATCCGGGCGGTATCGGTTTGGCCGACGATGTGTACAAGAGATTCGACGAGGTTCGGGAGTCGGCCAAGAATTTAATTCGTAAATGTCCTTGCAAGGAGGGTTGCCCGTCATGTATTGGCACAGAGATAGCGGGTATGAACGGGAAACACAAGAGCATGCAGCTTTTAAACCTTCTTTAATAGAAGAATCTCATGGTTTAATGTGCGATTCGTTCGAGATTCGCGTTATGCCTCGGGAGAAGACGATACATACACAGCGGCCGACGATCTATTTCTACGATCATTATCCCGGCGGAATCGGGCTTAGCGAACGGCTATTCGAGGTGCATGATAAATGGACTTGGCAAGCCCGATCGCTTGTTCGCGGCTGCGCATGCATGAGCGGCTGTCCTGCCTGTGTCGGACCGATCGAGGAGGCAGGTCTGCTTGGGAAGCAGCAGGCGTTGGAGCTATTAAACGAGGCAGGTGGATCAGAATGAGCGGACTGCGTGATAGGATGCGAAGGCTGCGAGGGGAAGGCACGGCCGCTCCGGTCGAAGTAGAAGCGCGGGAAGAAGGCCTGTCTGCCGGCACTGACATCGCATTAACCGAGCAAGCCGCACCATCAGCCGCTGCGCTTGACGTCTCTCGGCAAGCGGAGCCGCCTGGCACCGACAGCGAACCGGAGTTCGATGCCAGATGGGAGCGGATCGGCGTAAAGCTGCAAGCCGGAGGTGCGGACACTTTCTTGCTGCGGAAGGTAGAGTATGACTGCTCGCATGCGCATGGCTTGCATGCGCTGAACGAGCTTCACCGTTCTGCGGCCGGGTTGGCCGCTTTTTTTCCTGAACGGGAACAGCCCGTAGACGCGTCCAGCATTTTATTTCTTGACCTTGAGACAACGGGGCTGGGGGTCGGCTCAGGCAACGTTCCGTTTATGACCGGCATCGCCTATATCGAGAAGGACCGTTTTATTATCGAGCAGGCGTTGATCCGCCATCCTGCAGAAGAGTCGGCGATGCTCGCGTATGTGCTCGAAAAGCTGAACAGTTTTGTGTTTTTGGCGACTTACAATGGAAAAACGTTTGATTGGCCGCTCGTCCAGAGCCGAATGATTATGAATGGCCTTAGCCGTAAGCTATGGGCCCCTTTGCATCTCGATTTTCTGCATCCGGCTCGTTCTATTTGGCGAAATACGCTGACCTCCTGCAAGCTTAGTCATGTAGAGGAGGAGCGGCTGGGCATACATCGCAAGGACGATGTGCCGGGCTCGTTGGCGCCGCAAATTTACTTTCAATATTTGGCCGATAACGATCCTGCGCCGCTTGAGGCCGTGTTTCGTCATAACGAAACGGATATGCTGTCGCTCGCCTGTCTGGCGATTCGTTTCGGCCATTTGTTAAACGGCAATCTTGGCGATTACATCGCCTTGCCGGATGAACCGGAGGAATTGGTCCGGACGGGCTTGTGGCTGGAGAAAATGGGTAAAGCGCAGCTCCCTTCACAACTGTATGAGGCTGCAGCCGCAGACGAAAGGGCTCGACCGTCCACGCTTGTCAAGCTCGCGGAGCGCGACAAGAAGGCTGGAAATTGGCAGCGGGCTGTGTTATTGTGGCAGAAGGCTATTATTCATTCTCATGCAGGATTTGGGACCGCGGCCTATGAAGCCAGCATCGAACTTGCGATGTACGATGAGCATAAACTTAAGAATAACGAATCGGCGCTCTTTTATGCGGAAGCAGCGCTGGAGCAGCTGCAGGTGCAAGCCAGACTCACAAGGCTGGATAACAAGAAACGAGCGCTGCTGGAATCATTGCGCAGTCGAATCGCGAGACTGAAGCGCAAGCTGTCCAAGCCATCCGGCTAATGACGGCATTTTTGGCGAAGCAGGCTTGCATACGCATGCATGGCTCAAGCGGGAAAGCGCAAGGAGGACATTCAGTTGACAACCAAGAGGCCTGCCATGCAAGGCTTGCTGATCGATCTCGACGGCACATTGTATCATGGAAACAATCGGATAGATGGAGCGGATTTGCTCATCGGTTATTTGAACGACACGAAAATGCCGTATCGCTTCGTTACGAACAACTCTTCAGCGACGCCTGAAACGGTCGCGGACAGGTTGCAGACAATGGGCATTCCTGCAGAGCCCGAGCACGTATGCACATCTGCTCAAGCCGCTGCCGCTTATATGGCGAAGGCGAAGCCGGGAGCAGCCGTTTTTGTAATCGGCGAGGAAGGACTGCTCCTTGCCGTAAGCGAAGCGGGCTTGCGCATTACGGAGGATAACCCTGATTATGTGCTGCAGGGAATTGACCGTGCGTTCACATATGAGCGTCTCGCTCGTGCTGTTCGTCATATACACAGTGGAGCGGAATTTGTGTTGACCAATCCGGATTTGCTGCTTCCATCCGGCGACGGCTTAATACCCGGGGCAGGCTCGATAGGAGCGATGCTTACGGCAGCAGGCGGGAAGGAGCCCATTCTAATTGGCAAGCCATCCTCTATTTTAATGGAGCATTCTCTTGCGAGCATTGGGCTTTCGGCAGCAGAGACATGGGTGATTGGCGACAATTTGGCTACTGACATTGCCTTTGGAAGAGCTGCTGGCTGCGGCTCTGTGCTCGTATTGACCGGGCTGACGACACGAGACAATCTTAACCATTATATGAATCGGGCAGGCTGTGAGCCTGATGTAATCTGTGACGATCTTCACGGTCTTATCCACTTTATTGAAAAACAGCGGTTTATATAGTCGGCTGGCATTGAGAACAGACAGAAAGGAAGAGAGTGTATGCTTGAACTGCCGGAGCTGGAGACGTACCGGGCACAACTCGCGGATCAATTGGCGGGGGCGCAAATATCGGGTTTGGAAATCGATCAGGAGAAGCTGTTCCCGATCTCGGAAAGCGACAAGATCAGAGATTTAATCGGGGCTGCGGTGTGGTATGTGGAGCGGAAAGGGAAATACTTGCTGTTTCATCTCGACAACGGCAAACGCTTGCTGCTGCTGCTTCAGCAGTCAGCTGCGCTATACGTGGGGAGCAGAGAGGATGCTCCGAATCGGGCAGCGCAACTCAGAGTGATATTCGGCGAACGCATTTTGTATATATCCGGCCTGCGAGCAGGGGAACTGCTGCTGCTCACGGCACGCGAGGCGCTTGATCTGCTAGCAAGCGCGGGGCCGGACCCTTTGCAAAAAAATATGACGCTGGAGCGCTTTACCGCTCGTTTTGCCAAAAAACGCGGTCCGATAAAAACGGCGTTAATGGATCAGACGCTGTTAACCGGTATCGGTACGGTCTATTCGGATGAAATTTGCTATGAAGCGGAGGTTCGACCGGACGTCAAGGTGCCTGGACTTACGGAGGCGGAATGGGAACGGCTGTACGCAGCGGTGCATAAGGTGTTGAAGGAAGCGATTGAGCACGGAGGCATAGCTGCACACCCTCTCCATCTAAATGATACAAGCACAGGCGGATACGCACAGCTGCTTCGCGTTTATGGCAAGGAAGGCCAGCTTTGCGAGCGTTCGGGGTTGCCGATTGAGAAAATCGACGTTTCAGGCCGAAAAGCCTACGCGGCTCCTTTACTCCAGACAGTAAACGAATAAGCGATTGAGGATTGGCATTTGGAACGGGGGAATCGGCTATGATTCATGTGTACTTGGATGACTATCGGGCATGTCCGGTGGGCTTTGTGCCTGCAAGCAATGCGGAGGAATGCAAGCAGCTTATTTCCGAAGAGCAGATTGATATTTTATCGCTCGATTACGATCTCGGCTGGGGCCAGCCTACCGGGTACGAGGTCGTCCGTCATATCGTGGAGACGGGGCGTTACCCGGCTAGCATTTATTTGCATACGTCAAGCGTGGCCGGCCGCAACCAGATGTACCATGCGCTGGCCACTCACGCTCCCGCGTCCATCAAGCTGTACAACGGGCCGATGCCTGACGAGCTGATCAGGAAAATATCGGAGGCTGCCCGTTCAAAACGCACGTAGCAATGACGACGCAGCGACTGCTCATCGCATCTTACATTGAAAGAGGAATCACATCGTGAGTCAATGGATCGGAACATCAAATCAGCAATATGCTCCTTATGCTATGGAAGAAATACGCCGCCTGGTCGATGGTGCGTCCTTTACGCCATTGTCGCCGGGCGAGGTGTTTCTTATGAACACTCCGCTTGACAGACAAACGGTCTTGCAAACGATAACTCAGCAGGAGCCGATTTTTTTGCGGCATCTGCAGGCCGTCGACGGGACGATTGACATTTCCGGCGAAGCGACGGACCTGGAGCGTTTATCGGACATGCTTGGCGCTGAGGCGCTGAGCTTTAAAGACAAGCGAACGGCGGTGCACATTCGGCGCCATCCGAAAACCGCATTTCTGTTTTCGGCTGCGGATACAAAGGCTGCGCTCGACGCCAAGCTTATAGAATTCGGGGCTGTGCCGGCGCTACAGGATCCAGAACGGATCATTGCCATCTACGCTTCGCCGGACAAGCTGTATATCGGTTTTGGCTCGCCTCGCGACATGCTCTCGGATTGGGCGGGCGGCGCTGTCCGGTTTCAACGGGAGGAGGGCCAAATTTCACGCGCGAAGTTTAAGCTGCTGGAGGCGGAGAAGGCATTTGGCTTGCAATATGCCAAGCACCAGAAGGCGCTGGATATAGGCGCAGCGCCGGGCGGCTGGACCTCGCTGCTTCTTGAACGCGGCCTGCGCGTGACAGCGATCGATCCGGCGGATCTCCATCCGTCGCTATCAGCCTACCCCACGCTGACCTATTTGAAACGCAACGCTTCCGAGGTGAAGCTGGCGGAAGGCTCCTTTGATCTGCTTGTCTGCGATATGAGCTGGAGTCCAATGATGATGTGCAGATTGGTGCTGGATTTGGAGCAGGCGCTCGTAAAAGGCGCTACGGCAATCATCACAATCAAGCTGATGCACAAAAAGCCGATGCAAACGATTCGTGACGTTATCTCGCGCATGTCTACGGCTTTTGTGCTGCAAAAGGCGAAACAGCTTTTCCATAACCGCGAGGAAATTACGCTTTATCTAATTAAGAAATAAACCTGACCTCCGTGTGCTTGCCCGTTAACCGGCCTGTGCGGCAAGCATGCGGATTTCCTTATGGCCAGTGCAAGGAGGAGCAAGCTATGTTTCGATTGAAAGCGCTTTATATGAATTTGCGGATCAAGCACAAAATGTTTGTGCTTATTTCTGTCATCATGATTGTCGTAGCGGCTATCGGTTATGGGGTACAGCAATACGTATATCAGTTCTACGACAAGGAAATGTACAAGCAATCCTCGAAAGCGCTTAGCTTGTCCTCCCTTAACATCGAGAATGAGCTTCGCAAAATTGAACGGCTTACCTTCAGGCTGGCTACAGATCCTACTATTCAGAGCTATTTGCGCTCCATTAAAAGCGGGGGCAACGATTACGACAACTTTATCGTACGCAAAACGGTGGAAGAGCGTATGGTGAACATTGGCGCGCTTGATAAATATGTGCTTTCAGCCCAGATGTATGACTTTAATAACAAGCCCTACGCGGTGGGCGGAACGACCGTTGTGTTCAGTCAAACGCAGCTGGATGCCATTATGGAGGCGGCGCTTGTCAACAAGGGAGGGAACACGTGGTTTGCTCCCGATGACAACGGAAAGTCGCTGATCGCCGCAAGGGAACTGCGCTCCTTTAATCAGCTCGATCTTGACACGATCGGGTTGCTGGCGCTGCGCGTCGATATTAACAAGCTGTTTAATGACCATGCCAAGGGCATGAACAGCGAGGATGCGAAGCTGATTATCATGAAGGAGAAAGATGTGCTGTATGCGGACATTCCGGATTTTACGGTGGAGGAGCTCGTTCCGCTTGCCGGAGACGACGGGTACAAAACGTTTAGCTCAGGGGGCAGGCAATACTTTGTCACCTATATGAAATCAGGAAATACGGATTGGACTTATTTTACGCTCATTCCGTATGACGACATTTTTCAGAGCACCTTGAAGGTCAAAAAGACGATTCTTATTTTTGCCATATTGTTGTTTGTATTGATCATGATCGCGGCTGTTGGTTTTGCACGCAGCATCACGGAGCCGATCGAGCGGCTGAATGCCAAAATGAAGCGGGTACAACTGGGCCATTTCGATTACGTGGAGGATTCCGGCGGGCGCATGCTTGCGATGGATGAGGCTGGCCAAATGCATCGAAACTTCAGGATCATGGTCGAGCGCATCAACGAGCTCATTCAGGAAAACTATGTAAAGCAGCTGACGATTCGCGACACCGAATTCAAAGCGCTGCAGGCGCAGATCAATCCGCATTTTTTGTACAATACGCTGGAATCGATTAACTGGTCAGCCAAGCTGAGCAATCAGCTGCATATTTCGCATATGGTCGAGGCGTTAGGCTCATTGCTTCGTACGTCGATCAGCCTGAAGGAACCGACGATTCCGTTAAGCAAGGAGCTTGACATCGTCAGGCATTACATTACGATACAAAAATACCGCTTTGAGGAGCGGCTGGATTTTCACGCAGAGGTTCCGGAAGCCTTGCTGCATATCGGCATGCCCAAGCTGTCGTTGCAGCCGCTGGTCGAAAATGCGATTAATTACGGGCTGGAGCAAATGATAGATACATGCGTCATACGTGTTGAAGCGTACGTGGAAGGGGATATGGCCTTCGTATCCGTGACGGACAACGGAATGGGCATGGAGGAGGAGTTTGTCCAGCAGCTGTTAAGCGGTCAGATCAAACCCAAAGGATCGGGACTGGGATTGAAAAACATTGAGGATCGCATCAAGCTTCTGTACGGAGATGCGTATGGCTTGACTGTGACCAGCAAGCCCAATGAAGGCACGAAGGTTACGCTTATGCTGCCAAACGAAACGAGGGATTAGGATGTACAAGGTTCTGCTAGTCGATGATGAACGAATTATTGTAGAGGGCATTTCGCGGACGGTGAACTGGCAGGCTCACGGGACGGAGCTGATCGGCACGGCGCGGAACGGACTCGAGGCGCTCGCTTTTATTGATACGCATATGCCGGATATCGTCATTTCGGATATAAAAATGCCAGGAATGAACGGACTTCAGCTTGTGGAAAAGGTCCATGAGAGCTATCCGCATATTTCCTTTATTATGCTGTCGGGCTTCAGCGAATTCGATTATGCGCGGACTGCCATGCAGTTCGGTGTCAAGCATTATTTGTTGAAGCCATGCAATGAGAATACGATTACGGACGCATTGGAAGAAGTGATCGGCAGCCTGCGGAAGCTGGAAACGCAAGAAGCGTTCATGCACAATATCCAAAAAGAATTGTCCAAGGTGCTGCCCCATGCGAAGGAGCAGTTTCTCAAGGAGCTTGTGACGAACAAAATGTACGGTCAGCGGGATTGGGACGATTATGGCCGTTTATTTCATCTAACGATCGAGCATAACCGGGTACAGCTCCTATTGTTCAAAATTGAAGGGAACATCGAATTTGAGCATTTGTTCGCGATAAAAAATATTGCCCAGGACGTTCTTGGACAAAAGCTTGTGCTGCTCAGCACGACGATTGGCAAGCATGTGCTGCTGCTGATTAAGGAGGACAGCACAACCGAGGCCCTGCTTGACAAGCTGCAGCAAATCAATCAGACGTTTTCCACTTATTACAAGCTGGACGCGACCGTCGCGGTCAGCACGCCAGGTTCAATCGTAGAGACGCGCAAAATGTACCGGGAAACGCTGGAGTGCTTAAATTATCAATTCTATTTGGGCGAGGGCAGCATCATTACAAGCGAGGATATCGGGAACGAGGGGGACGCGCTAGCCGCTCCTTTCCTGTATGACGAAGAGCCGCTGTGCATGCATGTGAAATCGGGGGATTGGAGCTATGTCGAGGCGGAGCTGCGCAGCTATTTTACCCAGCTTGCCGAATCGAGGATGGATACCCAGCTGTCCAAATCGTATTTGATTCCGCTGTATGTTGCGATCGTCAGGCAGGGAAAAGCGGAGGAAATTAACGATTATTTGAAAAAAATTGCGAGCCTTGATCAATTTTCGACGCTGAAGGCGCTGGAGCAATTTGTGCTTGAAACGGCAAAGGACATTTGTCTCGCCAACTATCAGAGCCATACGAAAAAGCAATCGTTTATCATAAACAAAATGCTGAGCGTGATCGAGGAGCAGCTGGCCAACCCGGATTTGTCGCTGGGCTGGGTGGCGAGCGAAATTTTGTACATGAACGCCGACTATTTGGGCAAGCTGTTCAAGAAGGAAACGGGAGACAAATTTTCAAATTATGTCGTTCGCTTGCGGATGGAGCGCGCGATGGAGGAGATCGAGCACACCGGCGATGTGAAGGTGTTTGAATTGGCCGAAAAGTTCGGTTTCGGGGGCAATCCTCAATATTTTAGTCAGGTTTTCAAAAAGCATACAGGCTTCACGCCATCCGAATACAAGAGGTCGCCGTAGCTGCGACCTCTGTTTTTTTAACAAAAAAAGCGGTTATTTGAATTCCGTTCGCTGGCTGATCGTCCTATAATTAACCTTGTAAAACATATTAACAGAGTCTGGAAGGGGCGTATGGAAATGAAAGCACCAAAAAAAATGCTTTTGATGCTGATGGCGTTTGCGCTTGTACTCGTAAGCGCTTGCGGCGGCAACAACTCTGGAAATGCCGGCAATGGGGCTAACAATCCCGATGCGACAAACGGTGGTACTGAAACGGATAAACCGAAAGCGGTTACGCTGCGTATCGCTTGGTGGGGCGGGGAACCGCGCCATGACTACACAATGAAAGTTATCGACATGTACAAGCAGCAGAATCCTCACGTTACGATTGAATTTGAATATGCGAACTATGACGACTACTGGAAGAAGCTGGCGCCTCAAGCAGCTGCCAACGAGCTTCCTGACATTATCCAAATCGATACGCAAAACTATGCACAATACGCTGGCAGAAATCAATTGGCGGATTTGACGCCGTTCATCGGCAAGGAAATCGATGTGACGGACATCAGCCAAAACGCAATCGACGGCGGCAAGCTTGGCGACGGGCTGTACGGTTTCAATCTTGGCGTAAACGCTCTCGGCCTTAACTACGATCCTGCATTGCTGCAAAAAGCAGGCATCGATTCAATTCCTGAAACGTTTACTTGGGACGACTACATCGGTTGGGCGGAAAAAGCGAAAGCGGCTGGCCTCTACTTCGATAACGGAATGCGTCCGGAAGTGTTCTTCGGCTACTACCTGCGTACGCTGGGCGCGAAGCTGTTTAACGCAGAAGGCAATGGCCTGGGCTATGAAGACGACAAGATGTTCGTAGATTTCTTCGGTATGCTGGCTAAGCTAGTCAAAGACGGCGCTGTGCCGTCGCCGGACGTGCTAGCGCAAATTAAAGGCGCAGAGGACAGCCACCTCGTACTCAATCAAGGTATCGGCGTATGGCAATGGTCCAATCAATTTGTAGGCTTGCAGCAGGTTGCGAACCGTCCGCTGGCGATTGCTTCCATGCCTGGACCGAATATGAAGGAAGGCTTGTACTTGAAGCCAAGCATGTTCTTCTCGATTTCGCAAAATTCGAAAGCCAAGGAAGAAGCTGCCAAGTTTATCAACTTCTTCGTCAATGACATCGAAGCAAATAAATTGATTCTTGGCGATCGCGGCGTGCCTGTATCGTCGAAAGTCAAAGAAGCGCTTAAAGAGGTTTCGACCGAGGCGCAAAACCAAGTGTACGACTATGTGGCATGGGCTGAAGAAAACAGCTCCCTGATGGACCCTGCCGATCCAATCGGTTCCGCAGAGGTATTCAAATCGCTTACCAGCCTTGCCGAGCAAATGAATTACGATAAAATTTCGCCGGAAGATGCGGCTAAGAAGTTCAGAGACGAGGCTACCTCCATTCTTAAGAAAAATAAATAAGCGCAGCAGGCAGCCGCAGCGGTTAGCCGGCAACGGTTAACTGCTGCTCCTCCCGCCCGCATAAGTTAGACTTCGTAATAGGAGTTGGATAAGATGAAATCGCTATCACTGAAAAATAATCTGATTGGCTATACGTTTATTGCTCCGTTTATTATTGGCTTTCTTGTATTTACGTTAGTGCCCGCACTTGCCTCACTGTATTTTTCAGTGACTGATTACGATTTGCTTTCAACCCCTTCATTTATTGGTCTGGAAAACTACACATCGATGTTCGTAGACGATTCCAAATTTCGCACCTCGCTTCGCGTTACATTTCTCTATGTATTTATAGGCGTTCCGCTTCGTTTGGCGTTTGCTTTGTTTATTGCAATGATTTTAAATGCGGCTTCGAAAGCAATCGGGCTTTACCGGACGGTGTACTACCTACCATCGATTATCGGCGGCAGCGTTGCCGTATCGATTATGTGGCGCAATCTGTATGGCGACCAAGGGGTTGTAAACCATTTTCTGAATATGCTCGGTTTAGATAGCGTGAGATGGTTCGCTGAGCCGGCTGCGGCGTTGTGGATGCTCATTACCTTGTCCGTGTGGCAATTCGGTTCTTCGATGCTTATTTTCCTGGCAGGCCTTAAAAACATTCCGCCTGAGCTGTATGAAGCGTCCAATGTAGACGGCGCAGGACCGATTACCCGTTTTTTCAAAATTACGATTCCAATGCTAAGCCCGATCATTCTATTCAATACGATCATGCAAACTATCGGCGCATTTATGACATTCGTGCCCGCCTACATTATTTCCAAGGGCGAGGGCGGTCCGCTGGACGGCACATTGCTTTACTCGCTGTATTTGTTCCGTCAGGCATTCGTGTATTTCGATATGGGCTACGCCTCGGCTATGGCATGGGTCATGCTGATCATTGTAGCGATTTTGACCGGACTGCTTTTCTACACATCCAAAAGATGGGTTCACTACGAGTCGAAGGGAGGACACTAGCATGCTGATGAAAAAACTGAAATGGCCGATTTATCATATTTTTGTCGGCGGCCTAGCGATCATTATGGTCTATCCGGTCCTCTGGCTGTTCATGAGCTCGTTTAAAGAGAGCCGACTGATTTTTGCGACTGCGAACTCGCTCATTCCCCAGCCGTGGATATGGGAGAACTATAAAATCGGCTGGATGGGCATTGCCGGCCAATCGTTTGGCACCTACATTATGAACTCGCTGGAAATCGTCGTGCTGTCTACGATTGGCGCAGTGCTCTCATCGGCGTTTATCGCCTTCGGCTTTGCCCGTCTGAACTTTAAAGGCAAAACGTTCTGGTTTGCGATTATGATGGTTACGCTCATGCTGCCTCATGATGTCGTGCTTGTGCCGCAGTACATTTTGTTCGCGAAGCTGGAATGGCTGAATTCCATCAAACCGATAGTCGTGCCGCAGTATTTCGGCATACCGTTTTTTATCTTCCTGCTCGTTCAGTTTATCCGCACCATCCCGAATGAGCTTGACGAAGCGGCGACGATTGACGGCTGCGGCAAATTTCGGCTGTTTTTCCGGATCATACTTCCGCTCGTCGTACCTGCGCTGGCAACCGCCGCCATTTTCTCCTTCTACTGGCGCTGGGAGGATCTGCTCGGTCCGGTTCTCTATTTGAACCGTCCAAGCCTGTACCCGGTATCCATGGGACTCAAAATGTTCCTGGACAGCGATACGGTATCAAATTGGGGGGCCATGTTCGCGATGTCCATTGTCAGCTTGATTCCGGTGCTTGCGATTTTCTTCGCATTTCAGAAATATATTGTTGAAGGAATCAGCACAAGTGGTTTAAAATAGTTGAATAAATTGCAATCAGGAAAGCATCCTGATGCCGCTTGCAACAAGCGGCGTCAGGATGCTTTTTTGACGTCATGGGGGAGTGAAACGATGCTGCAACCTAACGATGCAAGAGCGATGCTTGCAAAAGGCGAGCTGGTTGGAGAAAGGTATCGCATTGCGGGCGTGCTCGGCATTGGTGGAATGGGAACGGTTTACGCGGCGGAGGATGTCAAGCTAGGCGGCATGCTGCGGGCGCTGAAGGTGCCTAATGTCCGTCAAGGCGAAAAAGCGCGCGGCGCCGAGCGCGGCGAGGCAGCCTTGCTGTCGCTGTTAAACCACCCTCAACTGCCCCATATCATCGACTGCCTGCCTTTATCCTCCAACGGACAAGTAGCGCTTGTCATGGACTACTTTCCCGGTCAAACGCTTTATGCGTGCTATGAGCATGCGCAAGAGCGTTTTGCTTATAAGCATGTGCTGCACATCGCGTTGCAATTGTGCTCGGCGCTGCGTTATTTGCACGAATGCGACCCGCCTGTCATTCACCGGGATATTAAGCCTTCGAACGTGCTGGTGAACCCGGAGGGGGCCGTTAAGCTCATCGATTTCGGCATCTCCGGAACGGAGGGCGGCGCCGGACAGGATGCCGCGTCCTATGCGGGCAGCCATTACGGAACGTTAGCCTTTACAGCGCCCGAACGGATGAACGGCATGATAGGAGATGCGCGCGTCGATATTTATGGGCTTGGCGCATTGTTGAGCTACCTGTGCGGCGGGGGGATAGGGCATACAGGCTCTACCAGACCAGAGCCTCGCTCCTCCGGCTTCCCGTCTGCATTTCAAGCGGTGCTGAACGGGATGCTTCAGCATGATCCGAGCTTGCGCTACGCATCGATGGCGCTGGTGCAGCGGGAGCTGCTTGCACTGGAGAGGCGGCGCAGCATGGAGGAGGCTGCACGGCGCGAGCCGCCTGCGCCCTGGAGGAGCAGGTCCAAGCAGCCGCTCATCGCCTTGTTGTCTCTTTCTGCTGGTGCGGGAGGAACGTTTCTAACGCTTGCCTTGGCGGAGCTGTTGGCACGCGAGGGGATAAGGGTGGAGGCTGTCGAAATGGGACATACCCGGCCGCAATGGCATGCGCTGCTAGCCGGCGGCTCTGGAAGCTCGGCTGGGGGTTGCGGGTACCGCGCGCGGGCGGATCATCAAGGCGCTTATGTCACGTATGACAGGGAGGATCGGCGTGTGAGCCTGCATGCGTTAAGCGAGTCCGTCTTCCCGTCCGTTACGAAGCCGTGGATGCAGCTGCGGAAACGTGTGGAGGGAGATGTGCTGCTGGCCGATTTATCCAGCCGCTGGATGGAGCCTGACGCGCAGACTCTGCTTGGCGAGGCCAGTCTGATTCTGGCCGTTGGCGATCCTTCCGTGCATAAATGGCGCCATGATGAGCTTGGAGAGCTGGAGCGGTTAAGCGATGAGCGAAAGAAGCGCGGCGGAGCGCTGCTTTGGCTGGCCAACAAAGATTGTTCGTTTAAAGGCAGGCAAGGATGGAAAAGGCTTTTCCCTTCGCCGCCCTTAGCCGTCCCGGAGCTGCCGCAAGCCGCAATTTGGCAAGCCTATTGGTCCGGCAGCTTATTGCCGTCTGCGCGGTTATCGGCAATTCTGCGCCGGGCGCTTGCTCCTGCTATCGGCTGCATTAAACGTCAAATCGGCACAAAAGGCGATTAATTGTGGTACAATGATACGGGTGAATTCGGCTGAATCGGCGGATTTTCCTTATTTCGGAACGTGATGAATGGAGCAGCAGATTATGAGTTTATTAACGGTTGAGCAATTATCGCATACATTCGGCGATCGGGTATTGTTCCGGGGAGTGTCCTTCCGTCTGCTTGCAGGCGAGCATGTCGGACTGGTTGGCGCCAATGGAACAGGGAAATCGACGATGATGAACATATTAACCGGCAAGCAGCTGAAGGACGAAGGCAAGGTTGAGTGGACGCCGCGCGTCAGATACGGATATTTGGATCAGCATACGAAGCTCGAAGCGGGCAAAACGATCCGCGACGTGCTCAAGGATGCGTTTGCGCCGCTATTGGTGCTGGAGCAGGAACTAAACGACATTGCCTTGCAAATGGCCGATGCCGATCCTGACGCGCTGGATGCGCTGCTTCAGCGTATGGGCGAAATACAGGAAGAGCTGGAGATCGGCGATTTCTACATGATCGACGTGAAGGTCGACGAAATGGCAAGCGGGCTGGGCTTGACGGCAATCGGTCTAGACCGCGATGTTACCGCGCTGAGCGGAGGCCAGCGGACGAAGGTGCTGCTGGCCAAGCTGCTGCTGGAGAAGCCTACGGTATTATTGCTCGATGAGCCTACGAACTATTTGGATGAGGAGCATATTACGTGGCTCACCGGTTATTTGAAAAATTATCCTTATGCATTTATTCTAATCTCACATGAAACAGGTTTTATGAATGACGTCGTAAACGTCATCTATCATCTGGAATTTACCAAGCTGACCCGTTATTCCGCCAATTATGAGAAGTTTTTGGAAATGGCGGATCTGAACAAGGCTCAGCACATCGATGCTTACGAGAAGCAGCAGGACTATATCAAGAAGCAGGAAGATTTCATTCAGCGCAATAAAGCGCGCGCTTCTACCTCAGGCCGCGCCAAAAGCCGCGAAAAGCAATTGGATAAAATTGAGCGAATCGATCGCCCCGAGGAAGCGGCCAAACCGGTGTTTCAATTTAAAGATGCCCGAACGAGCGGAAAAACGGTGTTCGAGGCGAAGGGCATGGTTATCGGCTACGATCGTCCGTTGCTGCCCAAGATGGATATGCTGATTGAGCGCGGCGATAAAATTGCGATCGTCGGCTGCAACGGTGTCGGCAAATCGACGCTGCTTAAATCGATACTCGGGACGATCCCGACGCTAGAAGGCCAGCTGTATACCGGCGATTACTTGTATCCCGCCTATTTCGAGCAAGAGGCGAAGGCTCCTACCATAACGCCGCTTGACGATGTGTGGAATGAGTTCTCGCATATGAACCAGCATGAGGTGCGCGCCGCGCTTGCGCGCTGCGGTTTAAAGAACGATCATATTACCCGTGCCCTGAATCAGCTTAGCGGCGGAGAGCAGGCGAAGGTACGGCTCTGCAAGCTGCTGCTGCGTGAAAGCAATTGGGTGCTGTTCGACGAGCCGACGAACCATTTGGACATTGTGGCCAAAGCGGAGCTCAAGCGGGCTTTACAGGCCTACAAGGGAACCGTCGTGCTGGTGTCTCACGAACCGGAGTTTTACGAGGGCTGGGTGACAAAAGTTTGGGATGTTGAGGAGTGGTCCTCAAGAAGCTGATTCAGGCAGCCGGTCTACCTTACAAGTAGATCGGCTTGATTTTGAGATAAAGCTTCATTATGATTACAATATTAATTCTAATTACCTATTCATGAGGAAGCAGGTGACCTCTCCAATATGAAGGAACATATACTCGTAGTCGAGGACGAAGCGGGCATTTCCCGCATTTTGCAACTGGAGCTTGAGCATGAGGGTTATACGGTCGGGACGGCCGCGGATGGCCGGACTGGCTATGAAATGGCCTCTACGGGCGATTATCAGCTCGTGCTGCTTGATGTCATGCTGCCGGAGATGAGCGGCATCGAGGTGCTGCGGCTGCTCCGCCAAGCGGGCAACCCTGTGCCCATTATACTGCTGACGGCGCGCGATACGGTGCCCGATAAAGTAAGCGGCTTTGAGCACGGCGCGAACGACTATATTACAAAGCCGTTTGCGATGGAGGAGCTGCTGGCCCGCGTCCGCAACATTTTGCGTATTTTTCAGCAGCACCCCCGCGAGGCCGAGGGCTCCGATATGATCAAGGTCGGAGATTTGACGATAGAGCTCCGTTCGCGCAAAGTATTTCGCAAGGATATTCTGATCGAGCTGACACCGCGCGAATTCGAGCTGCTCGTTTATTTGGTTGAAAATAAAAATGTGGAGAAATCCCGCGAGGATATATTGTCAGAGGTGTGGGGCTACGATTTTATTGGCGAAACGAATCTGGTGGATGTGTATATCCGATATTTGCGCCAAAAGCTGGACAAGGGCTACAGGCATAAGCTGATTCATACGGTGCGCGGCGTCGGTTACATGATTAAGGAGCCGGATGCATGACACTCCGCAAACGGTTCACGCTGTTTACGATTTTTTGGCTTATTTTTATTTTGATTTTATTTAATATTTTTGTTTATTTTTACGTGATTAAAATTACGACGGAGAGCGAAGAAGAGGTCATCGCCAACAAGGTGAACCTCATGCTCGAAAATCCCCGAATTCAGAGCGGCCGAGGGCTTAATACGCCGGAGCTGCTTAACGAATATTATAATGTCAACGAAATGATCCGGATTATCGTGCCGAACAATCGGGTCGTCAACATTACCGGCTCGGACCCTCAATTGCTACAACTGCCTGCCACGTTTGAAATTCAGCATCATACCGGCATGATTACGAAGGGCGGAGAACGGATTTTGTTCATGCGCGTGCCCTTGACTGATGGCAACCGGGTTATTGCGATGCTGGAGGTTAACCGCATTCTGGACGAGCTGGACAACTACCTGCAGGTGCTCGTGGCGGCTCTGAGCGTAACGAGCGGCGGAGCGATTCTATTTGCGATATTCGGCACGTACTGGTTTACTTCGCGATTGACTGCGCCAATCCAGCAAATGGTCAATACGATGCGGGAAATCGACAGAAGCGGCAAGCTTAGGCAAATTGAGCTGGCCTCGCGCGAGGAATCGCCGGAGCTGCTGCAGCTCGTACGCGCCTTCAATCAGATGATCGGACGCCTGGACCGCACCTTCGAGAAGCAGAAGCAATTTGTGGCAGACGCTTCGCACGAGCTGAAAACGCCGCTTACCGTAATCAGCAGCTATGCCGGCATGCTCAAACGATGGGGGCGAGACGACGAAACGTTGCGCGATGAAGCGATTGAAGCGATTGACAAAGAAGCGACCAGGCTGCAAAATCTAACCAAGTCGATGCTGATGCTTGCAGAGGCCGAGCAGGAGGACTGGATCAAAGCGGATTTGTTCGATGTGGTGCAGATGGTTGATGAGCTCTCGACGATGCTGCAAACGACGTTTGCCCGGCCGATACGCGTGAAGGCGATGTCAAAATCGGTTCGAATGGTTGGCGATAAGGATAAAATCAGGCAGCTGCTTGTCATCTTATTGGATAATGCCATTAAATATTCCAAGGAACCCATCGACATCACGGTCTCCTTAAACCGCCATATCGTGAAAATTGAAGTAAAAGACAAAGGCATGGGCATTCCTGAAAATGAAATTCCGCATTTGTTCGAGCGTTTCTACCGCGTGGACGGAGCGAGGAGCCGTGCAACCGGTGGCGTCGGTCTCGGATTATCGATTGCGAAGCGAATCATTGATTTGCATGAGGGCAAGGTGGACGTATTCAGCTTGCCCGATCTAGGCACGACGATTACGCTGCAGTTCAAGCAGCGCAAAGGATAACGATAGACAGGGGAATGTAACAGATGAAATATCGTACAGCGGCCGTTCAATATGAGCTGGCGGATATCGGCTCGTTTGAGCAATTTGCCGAGCAAGTAACGCATTACGTGACTAACGCCTCGGAATACGGGGTGCAATTTTTACTGTTTCCAGAATTTTTAACGACGCAATTGCTGTCGATTCCGGGCGAGAACGGGAAGCCGCTCGCCTTCGATCAACTGCCTGCATTTACAGAAGCCTACATCGCCTTGTTCCGGAAGCTCGCAGCGGAGTACAATATGTACATCGTGGGCGGTACGCATGTTTTGGAAGCAGGCGATGGAACGCTTCGCAACGCGGCCCATCTGTTTCACCCGGACGGAAAGGTAGATGTGCAGCATAAGCTTCATTTGACGCCGGTCGAGGTGAAGGACTGGAGGATGTCGCCAGGCGAGGGATTAAACGTCTTTGATACGGCATATGGGCGCATCGCGATGCTGACTTGCTATGACATTGAATTTCCGGAAATCGTGCGCATGGCTCGGGCCAAAGGTGCAGACGTCATTTTTTGCCCGTCCTGCACGGACGACCGCCATGGCTTCTATCGAGTCAGATATTGCTGCCATGCGCGCACGGTGGAGAACCAAATATATATCGTGACGACGGGAACAGTCGGCTCCTTGCGGAGAGTAGATTTTATGCGCGCCAATTTCGGCCAGGCTGCTATTCTCTCGCCCAATGACATTCCTTTTCCTCCAGCCGGCATTATCGGAGAAGGGGTCATTAACCACGATATGCTTGTCGTTGGGGATTTGGACTTGTCGCTGCTCGAAGAAGTGCGGGCCGCAGGCTCCGTCACGACATGGCGAGATCGCCGTACCGATCTGTATTCCGATTGGAGCTGACCGCTAAGCGAATGAGAGGGTGGTGCAGATGCACAAAACCTTGTATGTCATCAAGGACGATAAACCCGAAAAGGCAATTATTCGAACGTATGGTCCTCATGATTTTACAGGCTTAATCGATATTCAAAGAGCGTGCTTTCCTCCGCCGTTTCCGGAAGAGCTATGGTGGAGCAAAGAGCAGCTGGGCGAGCATGTCGACAGATTTCAGGCCGGCGCTCTCTGCGCAGAAGCCGGGGGCAGGCTGATTGGCTCGATGACGGGCTTAATCGTGAATATGAGCGATTATGGAGCCAAGCACAGCTGGGAAGCCGTAACGGATAACGGATACATACGCAATCACAATCCGGATGGAGATACGCTCTACGTGGTCGATATTTGTGTGCTGCCGGAATACCGGAAGTCAGGCGTGGGCAAATGGCTTATGCAGTCGATGTACGAGACGGTAGTGCAGCTAGGCCTGGAGAGATTGCTTGGAGGCGGGCGGATGCCGGGGTACGGAGCTTATGCGGATCAGTTAAGTCCCGAGGAATATGTCCAGCATGTCATAAGCGGGAAGCTGAAGGACCCGGTCGTTACGTTTCTGATGCGCTGCGGACGAATGCCTGTCGGATTAGCGCATGACTATTTGGAAGACGAGCAATCACGGAATTGCGCCGTCATTATGGAATGGAAAAATCCGTTTAAATAAAGGAGAATGAAGCTATCATGCTAACCTATCACCGGATTACGACGATTGAAGATCCTCGCTTTGCCGCATTGCACCAATTGCTTGAAACCATATTCCCGCCTGCGGAGGTGCTCGCATACGAATTGTGGCGCGAGCCGCTTGAGGATGAAACGATCCATGTGTATGTGGCGATCGACGGCGATGAAGTTGTCGGAGCGACCGAATACCGCTATTATCCGGACTTGCGCGTGGCGATGACCGATTTCACCATTATCGGCAAGCCTGGGCTTGGCGTCGGCAGATTTTTGCTGCGCAGCCGTGAGCGCGATTTGGCTAAACTGGCGGAGCAGTCGGGAACGCAATCTATCGGCATGTTCGCAGAAATTTATGATCCTTACCGGGCTGAAGAGCATGGGTTCGGAGGCGTCTCTCCGATGAATCCGATCGTCCGGCGCGAAGTGCTTTCTCATATCGGCTATAAGCGTCTTCAGCTGTCCTACGTTCATCCGTCATGGGACCACGAAGGACAAGCGGTAACGGAGCTTGATCTGGGCTTCCTGCCAGCCGACGAGAATCAAACCGCGATCGATGCGGCTCTTGTAGCAGAGTTTTTGGAAACCTATTATGTCGCGCTTCCTAACAAGCCTAAAGAGTGGCTGGCTATGATGGAGCACATTCGCTCGTCTACATCGATCGAATTGCTTCCGCTATGACGACCCTCACGTTCCGCGGGACGGGCGATTCCATGGGGGTACCCCGTGTTTATTGCGATTGCGAAGTTTGCGGAGAAGCCCGCACCGGGGGCGTCAACCGACGGCTTCGGTCTTCCTTGCAAATCGAGGATGAGCAAGCCGGCACCGTATGGATCGATTGCGGGCCCGATTGGGGCGCCCAAATGCAAGCGGCCGGCCTAAGACAGATAAAAACGATGCTAGTTACGCACGCCCATTTCGACCATATCGGAGGATTGGTGGAGTGGGCGGATGCATGCCGCTGGACAGGCGAGCGGGGGACGGCCTATGTGCCGGAAGAGGTTATTCCTGAGATTCTGGCCCGATTCCCGTGGCTGTCCCGTCACATCGATTTTTTACCGTTCGAAAGTGCGCTGCGGCTCGGTTCATGGAGCGTGACGAGCTGGCGAGTGCATCACGGCAAAAACGGATACGCGTACGCATTTCGCTTTGCGCATCTTGCAACCGGCTTTTGCTGGGCGTATTGCTCGGATGCGATCGGCCTGACTGACGAGCAGCAGCAGCCCTTGTATGGACTCGATCTGCTGATTTTGGGCACCAGCTTTTACAAGGAGCCGTTTGCTTATGAAACTAGGTCCGTTTATGACGTAGTCGAGGCGATTGAGCTTACAGCCAAATGGGGTGCTTCCCGCACGCTGCTCACGCATATGTCCCACGACATCGATTTGCGGCGCGATTATGCATTGCCGGCACGGATGTCGTTTGCTTATGCGGGGCTTGAGGTCCGCCTTTAGCTATTGACAATCGTCTGTGCGGAAAGTAAGCTGTAGAGGCAAGGATTTGATGATCTAAAGGGGAAATTTTAATGTTTGCGAGTGTCCATAACTCATAATTGGATAAGGTTGGGTGTACGAAATGAAGCCTGCAAGTGCGTTTTCTGCGCGCTAAAGCCAGGTTTATTTGGTCATCTGACGCCATGAGTTCTGGACATGTGAATTTCCGCCTGAATGATGTATGATTTCGGCCGAAGCACCGTGTTTTTCAGCACGGTGTTTTTTTGTATCCAATTTTGGATACTCGTTTGTGAAGTTCGCTTCTATAGAGGCGGCCGCAGACGCCGAAATGGTGCGGGACAGGGAAGGAACGCTCATGCGCTCCTTCCCTGTCTTTTTTTGCTTAACAAGATGAAAAGGAGTGATTGTACGTGAATGAAACGACGTATCGCAAGCTTGAGCTTGACCGCATACTGGAGAAGCTTACCGGGATGTGCATATCCTCTGCCGGCAAAAAGCTTGCAGAACGGCATCGCCCGAGCGCCTTGCGCGGGCAAGCGGAGGCATGGCTGCAAGAGACATACGAGGCCGCATGCCTGTTGGAAAGCGGGGCAAGCGTTCCCTTGTCTCCGATGGAAGGAATCGATTCTTTTCTGGCATTAATCGGAAAAGGCCGAATTTATACGGAATCCGAGCTGGAGCAGCTGGCTGTGTGGCTCGTTTCGGTTTCCCAAATGAAAAAATATATGGCGAGCAAATCGAACATTGCTCCGACGATTTCCACCTATGCCGAGTCGATGGATGATTGTCCGGTGCTGCGCGCGGAATTAAACCGCTGTATTCGTTTTGGGCAGCTGACCGATCAGGCAAGCGCTGAGCTTGCTCATATACGCCGCCATATGTATGCAACGGAAGAAAAAATAAGCCGCAAGCTTGAGCAGGCGTTGAGCAAGTATCGCGCCTCGCTTCAGGAATATGTGGTTAGCAAGCGGAAGGACCGCTTTGTTATTGCCGTGAAACGCGAGCTAAGAAAGCAGGTGCCGGGCACAGTGCTGGACGAATCGGCCAGCGGACAAACGCTGTTCGTAGAGCCGCATGACGTGGCTGAGCTGCAAGCGGAGCTTCAGCAATGGAAAGCGGCGGAGGAGCAGGAGCGGACGGTTATTCTGGCGTTGCTATCTGAAGCGGCGGAGGGATTCGCGAATGAGCTCAAACAAAATCTGGATGCGATGGCGGCATTAGACTTCATTCTGGCTCGCGCCAAGCTGTCGCTTTCCTTCGGCGGCAAGCGGGTGCAGCTTACGGATGAGCCGATGATCCGCTTGATTGGAGCCCGGCATCCGTTGCTCGGAGCAGACAGCGTGCCGCTGACCGTAGAGCTTGGAATCGGCTGGAAGCAATTGATCATCACGGGCCCTAACACAGGCGGGAAAACCGTAACGCTCAAGACGATCGGCTTGCTGACGCTAATGGCGCAATCCGGGCTGCTTATTCCGGCCGAGCAGGGCAGCGTAGTCGGAGCGCTGGAGCATGTCATTGCGGATGTTGGCGACGGACAAAGCTTGGAGCAATCGCTAAGCACCTTTTCCTCGCATATACGCGTATTGACGGAGATGCTGACGCATGCAGGCCCGAGGGCGCTGCTTCTGCTTGATGAAATGGCGGCGGGCACCGATCCGTCGGAGGGAATCGCGCTTTCGATTGCCCTGCTTGAAAAGCTGCTGGAGAGGGGGGCGCTCGTCGTTGCGACGACGCATTTTAATGAGATTAAAACGTTCGCTTCCCACATGCCTGGCTGCCAGAATGGCAGAATGGCGTTTGATCCATTATCGTTAAAGCCCTTGTATGTGCTGGAAATGGGTGAGGCGGGAGATAGCCATGCTTTTGCCATAGCCAGAAGGTACGGCTTGTCGGAAGAGGTGCTGCAGCGAGCGGAACGCTTGCTCATCAGGAAGCGTCAGCCGGAAATGGAGGCGGGGGTTGAAATCCAGCCATGGTTGCAACCCGCTGCCGTGCATGCCAAACGACCTGTTGAACGCGCACGCGGAGGAGAAGAACGCCCGCGCAAGCTTGTGAAAGCGTTGGAGCAAGGCGATGCCGTCTGGATTTACCCGCTGAAACGATTGGGAATCGTATTCCGCCCGGCGGATGAGCGAGGAAACGTGATTGTGCAGGTCCAGAAGCAGAAGCTGACCTTTAATCAAAAGCGATTAAAGCTGCATATTGAACGGGAGGAGCTATACCCTGGAGAGGATTATGATCTGGATATCGTATTTGAGACGAAGCAGAATCGAAAAAACCGCAAGCTGATGAGCCGCAAGCATGTGGAAGGGCTTATGATTGAAACGCCCGATCCGGATAAGCTTCCTTAAATCAACATCGAACCAGCCGGTGACCTGACGTTCATAACGTCAGGTCCTGCCAGATGTACGCGGACAGCCGTTAATAAGCGGTGGCGGGCTACAATTTACGCTTGCGAGCAAGTCATGGCCGAGCTTGGCGTTGCCTGCTATGGTTAGTCCCTGCTCTGGATAACAAGCAGGCGCCCGGACGACAGCTCGATTGTGCCTTGCTCCTCCAGCAGCACATTGCTGATGCCGAGCGACTGGCCGATACGCAGCGTGGCATCCTCAAGCGGATATTGAAAGCCGGTCAGCGTAATGCCCGTCACGATCGAGGACAACGGCAGCAGCGATACGGAAGGATAATCCGCCTTCGTCACCTCGGTCGATGTATCGATGAGTGTGATTTTGTTGTGTCCGTCTATGATAAAGGCTGGAATGCTCTGCTCTCCTGCAAGCGCAAGCAAATAAACATTGGCAAGCGAATGGTCAAAGCGCGTGCCCAGCGCGCCAAGCAGCACCACCTCGCGCGGCTTCATATCCAGCGCCAGCCGAAAGGCCATTTCGGTATCCGTGTAATCTTTGTCGATCGGATCGCAGGCCATGACCCTGCCGCTTTTGCTGTGGATGGCAACCAGCTCTTCAGCGGTCACGGAATCAAAATCTCCGATGGCAATATCGGGACGATAGCCGTGTTCGACCAAAAAACGCGCTCCGCTATCCGCGCCAATTAGAAGATCACTGCTCTGAATCCATTCGGTCGCCCAGGCGCCTAGCTCTCCGCCGGTGCAAATGACAATGCGTTGCTGCATAACGAATAGTTCCTTTCCGTAAAACGTCAATAGTGTAGTTGCGAAGAAAAAGGCAGGGCGTTGCTGCCTGTCCAAGGACAAGCCTTATTTTAGCATAACAACGTATGCGAAAAAATGAACATTTTGGGCAGTAAAGAATATATTTATACGTGTATTTGCGAAATTTGTCGTTGCGAAACGGGGAGCCGGGGGCTAAAATGAGGTAGGAAAGTACCGTAGCATTATATCGGTACAACGAACGGGAAGCGGGGAACGACAGCGGTGGACATGGATGTGTTTGCGATTTTCAGCATTATCGGCACGATTGCATTTGCGGTCAGCGGCGCGATTGTGGCGATGGAGGAAGAATATGACATTTTGGGTGTCTTCGTGCTGGGGCTGGTTACGGCTTTTGGCGGCGGTGTCATCCGGAATTTGTTAATCGGCATGCCTGTAACCTCATTATGGAATCAGGGGCATCTGTTTAAAATTGCAATGATTGCGATGACGATTGCCTTTTTGCTCCCGGTGGATTGGATACAGCGCTGGAGACGAAGCGAGGCTTTTTTTGATGCGATTGGACTCTCCGCGTTTGCCATCCAAGGCGCTTTGTACGCGACCCAGATGAAGCATCCGCTTAGCGCGGTGCTCGTTGCTGCCATGCTGACGGGGATTGGCGGAGGAATTATTCGCGACGTATTGGCTGGACGCAAGCCGCTTGTGCTAAAGGATGAAATTTATGCCGTATGGGCGATGCTGGCGGGCTTGCTCATCGGGATCGGCTGGTTCAAGACAACGCTGGAGCTGCTGCTGCTGTTTGCCGTTATTATTACCTTTCGCATGTTGTCCGTCTACTTTAAATGGAAGCTGCCGCGCCGTTCACTCCGATTGCAGCAGACTGAAGCTAAACACAAGGGGGAAACGCTATGAAGGCACATGTTCTGTTCGTTTGCTTGGGAAATATTTGCCGGTCGCCGATGGCCGAAGCCGTATTTCGCCATTTGGTGAAAGAGGCGGGGCTGGAGCAGCAGATTGCTGTGGATTCCGCAGGCACGGGAGACTGGCATATCGGTCATCCTCCGCATGAAGGCACGCGCCGCATATTGGATGAGCACGGAATATCATACGAGGGCATGAAGGCGAGACTGGTGACGCATGACGACTTTTCCGGCTTCGAGTACATCGTGTGCATGGACGGCAGCAATCTAAAAAATGTTCGCAAGCTGTTGAAGAAGGAGGATCATGTAGCGTCCTCCCAGCTGTTCACGTTTATGGAGCTTTTGCCGGGCAGAGGGGTTGCGGATGTGCCGGACCCTTACTTTGACGGGAATTTCACGTATGTGTACGAATTGGTCGATGAAGGCTGCCGAGTGCTGCTGGAGCGGATTAAAAAGGATCTTCAGCTGTAGATGTTATTCAAGCGCTGCAATACGCTCGGTGCAATGAAAGAAGACTGTTTCCTGTAACTGGAGGCAGCCTTCTTTTTTATAAGCTTGTAACACGGACACGCGCTAGCGACGCTTTTGCTGATCAGCCTATTCCGGTTTAATGAAATAGCCGATCGCTTGATCCAGCTCTTTTTGCCAAAAGCCCCATTGATGTTTGCCGTCCTTCTCCTCGTAAAAGACGGTAGCCTGCTTGTGCTCAAGCAAGGCCCTTGTATGACGGTTAAGCTCTACGAAGTTAAAGACCCCGCGGTCGGTCGTTTCATACGCATCCTCCTGCAAGCCTACAATCATATAGATGTTCAGCCATCGTAAGTCGAGCTGGTTAGCGACAATATTTTGCGATTCGGCAAAAAAGGCGCCTGATAACGACATGACCTGTGTAAACAAGCTCGGGTAGCTGAGCGCCAGATGAAGAGAAACCGTTGCGCCTAGCGAATCTCCGGCTAGAATCCTCTCCTCCGGCGTGCGCCGCACTGCGTATTTTTCCTCTACATATGGGATAAGCTCCTCGGCAAAAAATTGCAAATAGCCGGCGTGGAGGCTGCCGTCTGCGGCGTATTCCTCGGTACGCACTTTTTTGTCGACTTCGACGCCTACAATAATAAAGGGCTCCAGCCCTTCATCGAGAATCAAACGGGTAGCCGTTGTCGCTATTCGCCCGAAATTAAAAAAATCCTCGCCGTCTTGGCAATAAACAACGGGGTAGCTGAGAACTTCGTTATAGCCGGGGGGCAAAAAAATGCGAAGCTGGCGTTCGCCTGCGGGCAAGTGACGGCTTGGCACCGTTTCTTTCACAATCGTTCTTTTTAAATACCGCGAGTCTGTCATGGACTGCATCTCCTTATGTATGACAATTGGAATGGAAAGCGCAAGGCTGGGGAAAACAATAGGAAGACATGTTTGGGCAAGCCTGGTCATTTCACGTTTGTATTATGCTGTTATAGTCAAAAAATAAAACTGTAGCATATACAATTTCTTAACAGAATGATAAAAATGAGCGAAAAAACGTCGTTTTTATGTTTTTTGTTTTGACCATTTTCGCTAAACAGGTTTATAATAATTCTATAACAGAGGCAAACGATTTTCAAATATTTCAATCGAGGTGAGCGTTCACAATGAGCAAATTGCCATATGAAGTTCAAACGGAACCGGTTACACCGCTATCCGTCCTTTCGCTTGACGGCGAGATCGTTAACAAGGACATGATGCCTGATCTGTCCGACGATCAATTAAAAGAAGTTATGTACCGTATGGTATTTACCCGTACTTGGGATGAGCGTGCCGTTAACCTTGGCCGTCAAGGCCGTCTGGGCTTTTACGCGCCGGTATCCGGTCAAGAAGCTTCCATGGTCGGCAGCGAATATGCGCTGAACAAAGACGATTTTATTTGCCCGGGTTACCGCGATATGCCGCAGCTTGTATGGCATGGGCTTCCGCTGTACCAGGCGTTCCTATACTCCCGCGGCCATCAGCATGGCGGACAAATTCCGGAGGACGTGCATGTATTGATGCCGCAGATCATTATCGGCGCGCAAATTTTGCACGCAACCGGCGTTGCCATGGCGTTTAAGAAAAAAGGCGAGAAGCGCGTTGCGATCACTTACACAGGCGACGGCGGCTCCTCCGAGGGCGACTTCTACGAGGGCCTGAACTTCGCGGGCGTCTACAAGCTGCCTGTTATTTATGCCGTTCAAAACAACGGCTATGCGATCACGACACCGTTCGCGAAGCAGACTGCTGCGCTTTCCATTGCGCACAAAGCTGTCGCAGCGGGCATCCGCGGCGTGCAAGTAGACGGCATGGACGTGCTTGCAGTTATTAAAGCGGTACAGGAAGCTGCCGAGCGTGGACGCAGCGGCGAAGGCGCGACGCTGATCGAGCTGCTGACATACCGTTTCCGTCCGCACTCGATGGCGGATGATACGACCAAATATCGTACGAAGGAAGAGGAAGCGGAATGGGCGCTTAAAGATCCTCTCGTACGTTTCGGCAAGTTTTTGGAGAAAAAAGGACTTTGGTCCGAAGAAGATACGAACCGCGTGAAGGAAGAAGCGAAGGCGACGGTTAACGAGCATATCAAAAAAGCGGAAGCGACGGAAAAAATGACGGTTGCCGGCTTGATTGATACGATGTTCGAGAACACGCCGCAGCATCTGGAAGAGCAAAAGGCCGATTTTCAATAGTAGAGGAGGATCAGACGATCATGGCTCAAATGAATATGTTGGAAGCGATTCGCGACGCAATGCGCGTTGAACTCAAGCGTGACTCAAACGTGCTCATCTTTGGTGAGGACGCAGGCAAGGTCGGCGGTGTATTCCGCGTAACGGAAGGTTTGCAGGAAGAATTCGGCGAGGACCGCGTTTTTGATACTCCGCTGGCGGAATCGGCGATTGCGGGTATGGCGGTAGGCATGGGCATTCAAGGTTTCCGCCCAATCGCCGAAATTCAATTCGTAGGCTTTATTTATGAAGCGTTGGATCAAATGTTTATTCAGGCGGCTCGCATGCGTTACCGTTCCGGCGGACGCTACAACTCGCCAATCGTATTCCGTACGCCATTTGGCGGCGGGGTTAAAGCTGCCGAGCTGCATACGGATTCCCTGGAAGGACTTGCGGTTCAAACGCCTGGCATTAAAGTAATCGTTCCATCAAATCCTTACGATGCAAAAGGTCTGATGATCTCAGCGATTCGCGATAATGACCCCGTGTTTTTCATGGAGCATCTTAACCTGTATCGCGCATTCAAGGCCGACGTGCCCGAAGGCGAGTACACCGTTGAAATCGGCAAGGCGAACGTTGTGCGCGAGGGCAGCGACGTTACTATCATCGCATACGGCATGATGGTTCACACGGCAACGAAAGCCGCGGACGAACTTGAGAAGCAAGGCATCAAAGCAGAGGTTATCGACCTTCGCACATTGCTGCCGCTTGACATCGATACGATTGTGGCATCCATTCAAAAGACGAACCGCGCCATTATCGTTCAAGAAGCGCAAAAAACGTCCGGCGTTGCAGCAGAGGTAATTGCTCAAATCAATGAAAAAGCGATCTTGCATCTGGAGGCTCCCGTGCTTCGCGTTGCAGGTCCCGACACCGTATACCCATTCGCGCAAATCGAGGATGCTTGGCTTCCTTCCGTTGCCCGCGTAGTGGCGACGGCTCAAAAAGTGATCAATTTCTAAAGGAGGTTGCTAGCGGTGGCTAAATTTGAATATCGTTTCCCTGAGCTTGGCGAAGGCTTGCATGAAGGCGAAATCGTTAAAGTGCACATTAAAGTCGGCGACACGGTAACTGATGATGATATTATTATGGAAGTTCAAAACGACAAAGCTGTCGTAGAAGTGCCTTGCCCGGTTAACGGCAAAGTGCTGGAAGTGCGCATGAAGGATGGGCAGGTTTGCCACGTAGGCGAAGTTGTCGCCATTATTGATGCGGAAGGCGAGCTTCCTGAACAGGCTGAGCCTGCAGCGGAAGAGCCTAAGAAAGAAGAGGCCGCTCCTGCGGCGGCAGCACCTGCCCAAGCAGCGGCTCCGGCAGCCGAGCCGGCTAAAGCAACAGGTCCTGTTCTGGCTACGCCAAGCGTTCGCAAGTTCGCACGCGACCAAGGCGTGGATCTGACGCAAGTAAGCGGTACGGGCAAAAACGGCCGCATCACCCGTGACGACGTGACCGGCTTTAACGGTTCTGCGGCTCCTACGGCATCCACTGAGGCAGCTCCTGCGGCACAGCCGGACAACGCCGAAGTGGCGGCTAAAGGCGCTGGCGAAGAGAAGCCTGCTGCTGTGACCTCTGGCACGCCTTACCGTCCGGAAGATCGCATTCCTTTCAAAGGCATTCGCAAAATTATCGCAGGCGCTATGTCCAAATCGGTGTACACGGCTCCTCACGTAACGATTATGGACGAAGTCGATGTAACCGAGCTTGTAGCGCTGCGTGCCAAATACAAGCCTTATGCGGAGAAAAAAGGCTCCAAGCTTACGTATTTGCCGTTTATCGTCAAAGCGCTTGTGGCTGCTTGCCGCGAATTCCCGATCCTGAACGCTACGCTCGATGAGGCAACTCAGGAAATCGTGCTGCGGAAGTACTACAACATCGGTATCGCTACCGATACGGAGAACGGCCTGATCGTTCCGGTTATTGAAGACGCCGACCGCAAAAACCTGTTCAAAATTGCGGATTCGATCCGTGATTTGGCAGCACGCGGCCGTGACGGCAAGCTTGCAGCCAACGAGCTGAAAGGCAGCACAATCTCGATTTCCAACATCGGTTCCGCAGGCGGCATGTTCTTTACTCCGGTCATTAACTTCCCAGAAGCTGCAATCCTGGGTACGGGCCGCATTTCGGAAAAAGCGATCGTTCGCAACGGCGAAATTGTTGCCGCTCCGGTTATGGCGCTGTCCCTCAGCTTCGACCACCGTCTTATTGATGGTGCAACGGCGCAAAACTTTATGAATTATATCAAAACACTTCTGGCACAGCCTGAATTGTTCATAATGGAGGTATAAGACATGGTAGTAGGAGATGCTTCCCTGGATATTGATACACTAGTGATTGGTGCAGGTCCTGGCGGTTACGTAGCGGCGATTCGCGCCGCTCAGCTTGGCCAAAACGTGCTGATTGTGGATAAAGAGCATGTAGGCGGCGTTTGCTTGAACGTGGGCTGTATTCCTTCCAAAGCTCTGATTTCCGCATCGCATCAATACGAGTCCATCAGTCACGCTTCCGCCTTCGGCATCGAGGTTGGCGAAGCGAAGGTGGATTTTACCAAGGTTCAAGAATTTAAAAACGGTATCGTTAAAAAATTGACGGGCGGCGTCGCTTCCTTGCTTAAAGCGAATAAAGTCCAATATTTCCAAGGCGAGGTTATGTTCATTAACGAGAATGAAGCTCGTGTGTTTAATGATCAGGAAGCTCCGCGCTACCGTTTCAAAAACTGCATTATCGCAACCGGCTCGCGTCCAATTGAGCTGAAAGCATTCCCTTACGGCGGCCGTATCGTATCGTCCACGGGCGCATTGTCCTTGCCTGAAATTCCTAAGAGCCTCGTTGTTATCGGCGGCGGCTACATTGGAATCGAGCTTGGTCAAATGTACTCCAAGTTCGGTACGAAGGTTACGGTTATCGAAGGCTCGGATTCGATTCTGCCTGGCTTTGACAAGGATATGTCGAATATCGTTGCGAAGAAGCTGAAAAGCACCAACGTTGACATCGTTACAGGAGCTCAAGCGAAAAGCGCGGAGCAAACGGACAAGGACGTTACCGTTACGTACACGGTTGGCGATAAAGAAGAAAAAGTTACCGCCGATTACCTTCTTGTTACAGTCGGCCGCCGTCCGAACACAGATGGCGAGCTTGGCCTTGACCTGATTAACGTGAAGCTGTCCGATCGCGGTCTTGTAGAGGTTGACGAGCAATGCCGGACGAACATTCCGCATATTTATGCGATTGGCGATATTATTGCTGGTCCTGCGCTTGCTCACAAAGCGATGTATGAAGGTCGCGTCGCTGCTGAAGCGATTTCCGGTCAAAAAAGCATTATCGACTACAAATGCGTGCCTGCAGTCTGCTTCTCCGATCCGGAATGCGCAAGCGTCGGCTTGAGCGAAAAAGAAGCAAAAGACCAAGGACACAACGTAAAAGTTGGCAAATTCCCGTTCGCAATCAACGGCCGCGCTATGTCCTTGAACGCAAACGAAGGTTTTGTCAAGCTTGTGTCAGATGCTGATTCCGGTCTTGTGCTGGGCGCACAAATTATCGGACTTGAAGCTTCGAACATGATTGCCGAGCTTGCTCTCGCCATTGAAATGGGCGCAACGCTCGAAGACATTGCTCTAACGATCCACGCTCACCCAACGCTTGGCGAAATCGTTCTTGATGCCGCTGAGGTAGCGCTTGGACACCCGATTCACACGTTTATTAAATAATAGCAACAACGACTATCAGGATCAGTCGTTTCTCGTCAAAGAGGTCGCGCGGCTTTTAAGCCGCGAGGCCTCTTTGCGCTTCCTGGCCTTCGACTGCAGATACCCAAGGTGGAAGCGACACTTAAATTGACTGCACACTTGCCGTCTGATTAATGATATAATGAATGATATTTTGCTTGGGGCGCGAACGGAATGGGGATTGGTCGCAAGCTATTTACAGGGGGCTTTGAAAAATGAGCAGAAACGAGCAAATGTACCTGGATTTGATTAAGCATGTGCTCAGGGACGGAGCGAAAAAAGAGGACCGAACAGGCACAGGCACGCTTTCCGTGTTTGGTTACCAGATGAGATTTGATTTGAACGAAGGTTTTCCGTTGTTAACGACTAAACGGGTACCGCTTCGATTAATTGCAAGCGAGCTGATCTGGTTTATTCGCGGGGACTCGAATATTCGCTACCTGCTCGAGCACAACAATAACATTTGGAACGAATGGGCGTTCAAACGCTGGGTGAGCAGCGAGGATTACAAGGGGCCGGATATGAGCGATTTTGGACTGCGGTCGCAAACGGATATCGCCTTCTCCGCTTTATATGAGGAGCAAATGGAGCTGTTCAAGCAGCGTATTTTGTCCGATGATGTTTTTGCCGCCGCATATGGCGAGCTGGGGGATGTATACGGAAAGCAGTGGCGCGAGTGGCGCACGACGCAAGGGCAAACGATCGATCAGTTGGAAGATGTCATTCACCAGATTAAACACAATCCGGATTCCAGACGGATGATCGTATCGGCATGGAACCCTGAGGATGTGCCTTCGATGGCGCTGCCTCCTTGCCATACGCTGTTTCAATTTTATGTTTCGGACGGGAAGCTTTCCTGCCAGCTTTATCAGCGCAGCGCAGACATTTTTCTCGGCATTCCCTTTAACATTGCCAGCTATGCGCTGCTTACCCATTTGATAGCCCATGAGTGCGGGTTGAAGGTCGGAGAGTTTGTGCACACGCTTGGCGATGCCCATATTTACACCAATCATATGGAGCAGATTGAGCAGCAATTGCAGCGGGAGCCGCGGCCTTTGCCGACCTTGAAGCTGAATGCAGACAAAACATCAATCTTTGATTTTGAAGTTAACGACATACAAATTGAAGGCTATGAGCCTCATGCATCCATCAAGGGCCCGGTTGCCGTGTAATGGGTAAATCAGTTAGTTGCTTATGCCGATATCCGGCTATTATGATAAAGATTCAAAGGTGGGTGCGAATATGCCTATTACATTAATTGCAGCAATGGATCGCAATCGGGTCATCGGCAGCGGCAACAGGCTTCCTTGGCGGTTGCCCGCCGAAATGGCGCTATTCACCAAACATACGCTCGGTAAAACCGTGCTGATGGGGCGCAAAACGTTTGAGTCGCTCCCTATGCCGCTAAAGGACAGACGGAATGTGGTGCTGACTAGACAGGCGGACTACGCAAGAGAGGGCTGTGAGGTCGTTCACAGCATGGAGGATGCGCTTAAGCTTGCAGACGGAGAAGAGCTGATGGTCATTGGCGGAGCAGACATTTATGAGCAATTTCTTCCTTACGCGAATCAATTGCAGGTGAGCCTGATCGAAACCGAGGTTCAGGGCGGAGATGCCCATTTTCCACAATGGAATTCTGCAGAATGGGTGCTGAAGGACAGTGAAAGACGAGAAGCCGATGAGAAAAACGCTTTCTCGTTCACGTTTCAAACGTTTGTACGGCAAAAACGGTAAAGTAAAGGCCAAACACGAACATTTGACGAATGACATGTCATAAAGTGCAAATGATTATACGGAAAATCCATTAACGCTAAGAAGGCTTGAATGCTAGGATGTTATAAATATAGTTAACACGTAATCCGAACATTTACCATATGCAGGATGAAGATTGTTATTGAATTTTTGAAAAATTCCCGATATAGTTTGGTAAGAGATTATGGAGTTGTAACGGGAAATATAGATGAAGGAGTGCGATCATGTCTACACCTACTGGTTTTATGGAATATCAACGCAAACTGCCGGCCGATCGCGACCCGCTTGAGCGGATCAAGGACTGGGAAGAGTTTCATAAGCATTTTTCCGATGAAGAATTGAAAACGCAAGGCGCTCGCTGCATGGACTGCGGTACGCCGTATTGCCATACAGGGATGGAAATCGCCGGCACGGTTTCGGGCTGCCCGGTTAACAACCTGATTCCGGAATGGAACAATCTGATTTACCGTGGTTTGTGGCGCGAAGCGCTTGACCGTTTGCATAAGACAAACAACTTTCCGGAATTTACCGGCCGTGTTTGTCCTGCACCATGCGAAGGCTCGTGTACGGTTGGCCTCATTGGCGATTCGGTTACAATCAAGACGATTGAGCAAGCGATTATCGACAAAGGCTTCGATGAGGGCTGGGTCGTTCCTCAGCCTCCGAAGGTTCGTACAGGCAAACGGGTTGCCGTTGTAGGTTCTGGTCCTGCAGGCATGGCGACTGCGGCTCAATTGAACAAGGCGGGTCATACGGTAACGGTATACGAGCGTGCAGACCGTATCGGCGGATTGCTTACGTACGGTATTCCGACGATGAAGCTTGAAAAGCACGTCGTACAGCGTCGTGTCGACCTGATGACAGAGGAAGGCATCGAGTTCGTTACCAACACAGAGATCGGCAAGGATATTACGGCAGACGAGCTGCTGGAGGGCTTTGACGCTATCGTATTGTGCGGCGGCGCTACAAAAGCGCGCGATGTCGAGATGGAAGGCCGCGAGCTTGAGGGCGTTCATATGGCGATGGACTATTTGAATGGCACCATTAAAAGCTATTTGGACTCCAACCTGGAGGACGGCAACTATATTTCCGCTAAAGACAAGGACGTTATCGTTATTGGCGGGGGCGACACGGGGACGGACTGCGTAGCAACTGCGCTTCGTCACGGCTGCAAATCGGTAACGCAATTCGGCACGCATGCCAAAGCTCCGCTCGTTCGAGACAGCTTGAACAACCCATGGCCGCAATTTCCAAACGTTTACACGCTCGATTATGCACAAGAAGAAGCAAAAGCACTATTCGGCGACGATCCGCGCGCATTTTCAGTGCTAACGAAGAAATTTGTCGGCGATGAGAACGGCAAGCTGAAGGAATTGCACACTGTTCAAATCGAACGTACGGTAGACGAAACCGGCCGTAAAATTTATAAAGAGCTTCCTGGCACAGAAAAAATATGGCCGGCTGATCTCGTCTTTATCGCTGTTGGCTTTGAAGGTCCGGAAGGCGGATTGATTGATCAGTTCGGTTTGGAGAAGGACCGCCGCACGAACGTGAAGGCGGCTTACGGGAAATACAAAACAAACGTTGACAAAGTATTCGCTGCTGGCGATATGCGTCGCGGTCAAAGCCTTGTCGTATGGGCGATCAATGAAGGACGCGAAGCCGCTCGTGAAGTAGACAAGTTTCTAACGGGCAGCTCGATGCTTCCTTAAGCGCAACCGAATGAGCAGATTATAAATATGATGCATGCTGATAAGCGCCTACGGGCGCTTTTCGTGCGTAGAGGAGGGAGCTGCCATGATTAAATACGGTTTGGATCGGGTGACTGAGCTGAAATTTACATCATTCCAGCCATTCATGGAACGGAGAAACGAGCAGCTTGTCGATATCGTATTGCGATTCACCTTGTCGAAGGATTCGGAAGGGCCGGCTGATCTCATTGACTTTACGGCTCTGGTCATTTGTACAGTAAGCGGTCAAATTGCCCAAATCGTGCCGCAGGACGAAGATTGCGATTGTGAATACCAGTTTACGGTGTCCGAGAAGGAGCAAATTGCCGCGTACATCGAAAGAGCGGATGTTCAGGCGGAAATTGCCCGCATTGGCTCGCCGATTGAAGGAAAGTTGTGGTAAAATCGGATTTGAGGTGACGGAAAGGAGCGGTTCGTCATGACAGTCCGTGAAGCTTTTATTATTTCGTCTGCCGATGTGCGCCATATCCGCAGTTATGTGCAGCATAAATATGCCGGTCTTCAGCGAGAGCAGCATGTGGAAATCGTGGCCGATGCGGTCAGTCGCGTCATTCGCAGGCAATTGCCCGATTTTGAAGAGAAGCTTAAGCATGAAGTGACTGCCGAATTGATTCAGTTGGCTGTAGCAGATGGGCAGCGGTCGATCGGCGCCAGGGATATTTTTGAGACATGCATGAAGCTGGACCGAACGAGACGAGAGATTTATGACCCGCTCCACGACTGGATTGAACGCCAGCTTGCGTGCCAGCTTGATCCTATCCACATCAGATCATTGGTTGATTCCGTCAGCAGCGGCAGCGAACAAGCGGATGGCAATGGTTGGGAGCGTTTTAAAGAGCTTGTAGCAGCCTCTAAGCTCTTCCAGCCCGGTCAGGAGGACCTTCATACACAGAGCCGGCCACTTGGCATGCTGCCAAAGCAGCTTCGTCTGAGCCTGCTTTATTTGGCGTTATGTCTGGCTGTCTTGGCGGGGGCGCTCCTCTATCAGCAAATGGCGGACAAGTCTCAAGCAGAACTGCAATCGGCAACGGAAGCCGAGCATGGACCAAAGCAAGCAGGGTCTGCGGTTGAAGCTGTGCAGGAGGGCGGGCTGCCCCTCGAGCTGAGATATCAAGCGGTGGACGAGCAGAAGCTGGTCGCCTTTCTGAATAAACGTCATTCCATATTGGCGAAGCAGCCTTATTTGGATGCCATTGTAGCTGCGGCTAAGCGCTTTGATGTCAATCCGCTATTGTTGTTTGCCATTACAGGGCAAGAGCAGGGCTTTGTGCCAACGACGAATAAGCGCCATAAGGAAATTGCCAATAATCCGTTTAACGTTTTTCACAGCTGGCAGGATTTTAATACGAACATTAACGAATCCGCGGAAATTGCCGCGCGAACCGTCGTGAATATAAGCAAGGACAGACCGGGCTCCGCTGATCCGTTCTCATGGCTCAACCGCACGTATGCGGAAGACCCCAATTGGTCCCAGGGAGTCCGTTCTATTTTTGGCGCGCTCACAGAAGCCGTGCAATAAAGGAAACGGGGAGGGTGTATAGACGCTTGCGCCATACCGATCATGCTTGCCGAAACAGGAGGGCGATTATGCTTTGAAAACGCTGATTATAGCGGAAAAACCGGATATGGGGCGCAATATTGCGGCAGCCATTGATCCAAAAGCTAAAAATCACCGATCTTATCTGGAAGGTGAACATTATATCATTACGTGGGCCATCGGGCATCTGATAGGACTGGCCGAACCAGACGCCTACGACGACCGTTATAAAAAGTGGAAAATAGAAGATTTGCCGATTATCCCTTCCGCTTTCAAGCTTGTGCCGCATAAAAAAACGAGCGATCAGCTCAAGGTGATCGCAGAGCTCGCCAAGCGTTCCAATATGCTTATTAATTGCTGTGACGCGGGAAGGGAAGGGCAGTATATTTTCTCGCTCATTCAGCGGCATTTGAAGCTGAAGCAGCCGGTTAAACGGCTTTGGATCTCGGACCTTACGCCAGAGACGATTCGCCGTGGCTTTAGAGAGCTGAAGGATGGCTCGGAGTACGACAATTTAACGCGCGCAGCCACCGCCCGCAGCGAAGCCGACTGGCTGATCGGCATGAACGGCTCACGCGCTTTCACGACAAAGCATAATGTGCTGCTGTCGGTAGGAAGAGTGCAAACGCCGGTGCTCGCTCTTATTTATGATCGTCAAAAGCTGATCGAAGCGTTTGATTCGCTAACGTTTTACGAGGTGGAAGGGCATTTTACGCAAGCCGAGCTTGCATACAAAGGGGTCTGGCAAGGAGATCGATTGACGGATAAGGAAAAAGCGGATGCAATTGCCGCTAAGGTTAGAGGCAAGCAAGGGAAAATTTCCTCTTATGAGGTTAAGGAATCGAAGGAATACCCGTATAAGCTATACGACTTGACGCTGCTCCAAAGGGAAGCGAACGGGCGCTACGGATTTTCGGCGAAAAAGACGCTTGATACGGCGCAGTCTCTGTATGAGAAGCATAAGGTTATTTCCTATCCGCGTACCAACTCGAACTACGTTACGGAGCAGAACATTGCGGAAATGCACAAAACGCTTCAATCGCTGCAAGGTGGCGCCTATGATGCCCTCGTGAAAGGCGCGGATCGAAGCAGAGTCCATAAAGGGAACAAAGCGGTTTGCAACCCTGCCAAGGTTGAAGATCACCATGCCATTCTGCCGACGAATCGCCAGGCCAGCGGTTTAAGCGCGGACGAGCAGAAGCTGTATGATATGATTGTCCGCCGGTTTTTATCCCAATTTTATCCTCCAGCCGAATACAAGCTGCACACGGTGCTGACGGAGGTCGAACAGGAAACCTTCAAAACGAATGTGAAAGAGCTGTTAAAGCTGGGATGGAAAATCATTTACGACGATCAAAAAAAGGAAAAAGCATCCGCCTCGAAGTCAAAAAGCAAGGATGCCGACGAGGAAGAGGAGGAGCTTGAAGTCAACGAGCCCTTTCGCGTTCAAGGGGGAGAGCCGGTTCATTGCGAGGAAGCTGTCGTGAAGGAAAAGGAGACGCAGCCCCCCAAAAGCTATACGGAGGGAACGCTGCTCAAAGCGATGGAGAGCGCGGGCAAACAAATCGAGGATGAAGAGCTTCGCGATGCGATGAAGGATTCGGGGCTTGGCACGCCGGCTACCCGGGCCGCTACGATTGAACGGCTGAAAAATGTCGGCTACATTGAAATGCAGGGCAAGAAGATTACCGTCACCCAAAAGGGAAGGGCGGCTATTGAGCTGATTCGCGCAGCCGGTGTTGAGCTGTTGACTTCGCCCGAGATGACCGGCTTGTGGGAGCGCAGGCTTACCGAGATTTCCAGGGGAACGGCGTCAAACGAGACATTTATGCAGAACGTCAAAAAGTTTGCGACAATGATTGTGGAAAAGGTGCGCTTGCAATCGCGAGCGGCGAAGGATACGTTCGAATCGGACTCGCCCGTCAAAGGCAAAGCCAAAACTGGCAGCCGGCAGACGAGCCCTGCTCGCAGCCGCGCAGTCTCCGCTAAAACCTCGGGCAGAGGAGCAACGCCGGCCCGTACGGATCGCGTCTCCAAAGCAAGCGCAAGCGTTTCAGAAGCCCCTGCCCTTATTGCGGCCTGTCCGCGGCCCGGCTGTGGCGGTTCGTTGTTTATGGGGCGCAAGGGGTATGGCTGCTCCCGTTACCGTGAAGGCTGTACGTTTGTCATTTGGAAAGACAGCTTTGGCCGAAGCTTGACGGATGCACAGGTCAAGGCGCTTGCAGAGAAGGGGCGTACAGCCAAGCTGAAGCTTAAGCTGGCTGACGGGTCCGAGGTAGAGGGAAAGCTGGTGCTGCGGAATGCGCAAACTGGCGAGCTGGCCGTCGAGCAGATCTAGCCTCAACAGTGGCGGATCAGAACAAATACGAAAAAGCCTCCAGGTTGGCCCGGCAATCGGGTTGTCTGGAGGCTTGTTCATGTCATTAACGGTTAACATATTGATATATGGCATCCGGCACATCCTTCAAATGATCGAGTGTGAAAAAGGCGCCTCTGGGCGCTACGTCGATTTGAATGACATTGTATGTCCATTCCGATTGTGCCCGCATATGGATGGCATGTATGCCTGCCGTTAATGCCGGAACAACATCTGT
Organism: Paenibacillus sp. SY21-1; assembly: GCF_005222705.1. Lineage (GTDB taxonomy): Bacteria > Bacillota > Bacilli > Paenibacillales > Paenibacillaceae > Pristimantibacillus. The sequence continues at coordinate 49,131 of NZ_STGF01000028.1, forward strand.
ACGAATGGAATTGCCGACCATCCAGGTTGTTTCTCGAGGAAACAAGCCGTTGGTAAGGATATCCTCAAGCGCATCATTGTTCTTGAGCTGCCGAATATAAATTCGATTGGCAAAGTACCGTTCCAGCTGCAGGCTCTCGATCTTGCGTTGCTGGATAAGAAGCTCGCCGCCGGTGTACAGATGCAGTTCATGTCCAGCTTCGGCTAACGCATAAAGCGTTTGTTCCATATTCGGATAAGGCTCTGTCTCGTGCTCATACACGCTTAGGCCAAGCTTCCAGAGAAAGTCCGTCTCCGAAGCGGAACGGCCCCTTCCGGTTAGGTTGGAGAAATGAACATACGTATCTACAAACGACTGAGGAAAATGCTCGCTCTTAAAGCCGGATACGGAAACGCAGGCAATGTCGAGTTCCATCTGCTTGTCGCGGATCGCCTTGACCGTAACATCGCGAAAGGCGCCGAACCAAGTCGCCATGGCATCGCTAAATTGCTCGATGACAAGGTAAAAATACTTGTTGCAATGGATGAGGGTGTCGTCTAGGTCGAACATAATCTGCTGCTTCATCTCGAACGTCTCCTTTGCGGTAATTGGCTCTGTATGATCAATCTACCGCAAATGACAGGGCGGAGTCAATGTTATATAGAACACTTGATGGAATGTGAAACGTCCTGAGATGGCACAATAGGCTTGTCCTTGTAAAGATCAGGCGTATTTAAGCTGCGATTCCAGCAATTTGTTCTTGATAAAGGCGATTCGCTTGCGAATGTAAAAATCCTTGCTGTCGCCGCGCAAATCGTTAGGAGAGATCACCTTCTCTGCGTTATTATCAAAAATGGTGAGCTGGCCGTCGGCATAAAACTTGAAGGTAAGGTCGCGCCAGGGGCGCATCGTCTCAACAAAACGGTAATTCTCGCAAATTCTATTCATGGTGATCAATCCTCCTTAAAGGTTAAATGACGGGCGGATAGAACGTTTGTTCCTGTTTTTATTATAGCAAACATTCGTTCGTATGGAAACCCTTTTTTGTTTCACGTAAACTAGATTCATAGACGAATGGCTGGCGATGAAAAGGAGAGCACACTATGATCAGAATTAAAGGTTTGACGAAAAAAATTCCAGGCGGTCCGAAAGTGCTGGACGATTTGTCCTTCGAGGCTTATCCTGGCGACTTTATCGCTATTAAAGGAAGCAGCGGCAGCGGCAAATCCATGCTGCTCAAATGTCTGGCGCTGCAGGAGAGCTGGACGAGCGGGAGCTATCATTTTGACGGCAAGGATATTCTCAAGGGCGGTTTCGGAGCAAAGCTGAAGCTCAGGCAGGAGGTAGCCTACCTGGAGGAAAAGCCGTTTCTGTTCCCGAACAAAACTGGACTTAAAAACGTCATTATCGGATCTGTATCGCAAACGCCTGCATGGCGCAGATGGACGGGCATGATGCGGAGCGACGATTATATGGGCGCGATGGAAATGATCGAGAAGCGCGGCTTGATCGACAAGGCGCATCAGAAAGCGAGCACGCTGAGCGGCGGAGAGCGTCAGCGGATGGCCATTGCCAGGGCGCTTGTGCATGGAGCGAAAGTCATCGCTGCGGATGAGCCGGTTGCCGGGCTTGATCCGCATTCGGCCGACCAGGTGCTTGGGGATTTGAAAGCGCTGTGCAAGGAGCAGGGCGTTATCGTCGTTGCGGTTATGCATCAGGGAGACTGGGCGGAGCGGTTCGCCGACCGCATTATCGGCCTGAACAAAGGCAAGCTGGTGCTTGACGTACGGGGGAGAAGATTGACGGAGCGGGAGAAGTCGCTGCTGTGAGCGGAGAGATCAGCTATCGTACCCTTGCAGAAGCGGATTTGCCTGAGGCGATTGCGCTGGAGCGACGCTGCTACCCCCCGGAAGCGGCGGCATCGGAAGAAGCCTTTTGGTTCCGAAGCATCCATTACCCCCGATTTTTCTGGAGCGCGTGGGACGGCGATCGGCTCGTCGGCATTGCGAACGGCATTCGCACACATCAGACGTCCTGCGGCGACGACATGAAAGGCACGTCAGCCGATGATGCGGCCGGTCCGAATGTGTGCGTGCTGACGGTTGCGGTGGACGAAGCCGAGCGCGGGAGAGGCATCGGAAGACAGCTGCTGCGCAGTCTGGCTAACGAATGCGAGCTGGAAGGCGTACATACCATTATTCTAATGTGCGAAAAACATCTGATCGGCTTTTACGGGTCCGAGGGCTTTATCGAGCATGGCTTGTCCGCATCACGCCATGGAGGAATCGCTTGGTATGAGATGAGCAGGCGTCTGCATACAATGGAGCATCTTACTTAAGACAGGAAGGTGCTTTCCTATGGCATTCCAAGCTCCCGTCATTATTCAAACCGTCAAAGCGACGTTTCCAAAAGCGGAGCTGTATATGCCGCACATTAGCGGCGGCCGGAGCGGAGCAGCGGACAAACGGATGAACCAGGTGATCCATCATGAGGTGCAACGGCTTGTGAACAGCCAGGGCACGCTTGAAGATCCGCGAGCCGAGATGCTGGGCTATTACGAGCAGAAGAACAATCAGAAGGACTACTTAAGCTTGTCGCTCTACAATTATGCCTACACGGGCGGAGCGCACGGGATGACGCTTCAGCATTCGATCACCTTTAAGCAATCCACCGGGCAAAGCTACACGCTGCAGCAATTATTCAAGCCGGGGGCCGACTACGTGGCGAGGATCAACGCAATCGTCAGCGCCCAGATTAAGGCCCGGTCCATCGAGCCGCTGGAGCCGTTTCAAACGATCCGGCCCGACCAGGACTACTACGTGGCTGACCGGTCGCTTGTCATTTATTTTCAGCTTTACGAGTTGGCCGCTTATGTGTACGGATTTCTTTATTTCCCGATATCCGTATACGAGCTGCAAGATATCATTAATGAGGACGGTCCGCTTGGTGTCATGCTGTCCAATGACTAAGCGCTCTGTTGGCCGCAAGTACGTCTACAGGCTTCCCTGATGGTTTTGGGAAGTCTGTTTGCATTTGATACCCCTTCCGAGGCTTTCCAGGTGCGAAGCGGTGAAATACAATTAGAGCTCCTTGAAAGACGATTCCTCCGGAACGAAATGGATCAGAGAAGTGAATATAGAGAGCTTTGTGAAGCGCAACGGTTCAAAGTTGATTAAAAAAGCGAATATAGCCGCATAGTTATCGAACATGCATAGAAGGGAAGCAGGCGGCAGCCCCAAATGTTTAGCCATCGGCATCAAGCTGGGGCAGGGATGTCGCGTGAGGCGGTCAAGGTGCCGAACACTGAAGGCAAATACAATCATCAGCTCGATCCAGAAAGATTCGCTCATCCCCAAAGGGAAGGGCTTGTCCGAATGATTTATGCTGTAGTCAGGGAAATACACGCAGGAAATAGTCCGACTATTCTAAAAACATTTCCCGGGGAAGCGCAATAAGCAACAGAAAAATGATCATTTCGACATTTGCTCGTGAACAAATGTTCAGGCCTGTCGAAAGAATTGGAAGTTCAAAAGGTTAGCTGCTGCCCTTTCGCGATCAAGCCTTTGCCATCTTCTCCCTGAGACGTTTATAATAGTCTGATAGATGCAATAGAGGAGGCCTAGAAGTTGGGATCACATAATGAATCACCAGAGCGCTCGCAAAAAACGTCAAGCTTGGAGACGGCAGACTTGGTATCCCTGAACGTCGGGAAGCCGATAGCCGTTAACCACGGAACGAAGGAAATCATGTCCGGCATATTCAAGCAGGGGTCGGAAGAAGAGCTTAGGCTTGAGAAGACGGGGCTCAGCGGCGACGGTCAAGCCGATTTGGTCAATCACGGCGGGCCGGACAAAGCGGTTTGCGCTTATTTTGAAGCGCATTATGATTACTGGAGTGAACAATTGTCCATCCCGCTTGCTTACGGGGCATTCGGCGAAAATTTCACGATTTCGAATTGGACGGAAGAAGAGCTGTGCATCGGCGACATTATTGAAGCGGGAGAGCTTATGCTTCAGGTGAGCCAGCCTCGCCAGCCATGCTTTAAGCTCGGTATTCGACATAAGGCGGCCGACCTGCCGATCAAGGTGCAGCAGTCCGGCTACACAGGCTTTTATTTCCGGGTGCTGAAAGAGGGGGCCATCAAAGCGGGAGCGCAGCTGCGGCTTAAGGAGCGTCATTCCGCAGGCATCACGATTGCGGAAGCCAACAGGCTGATGTATGTCGACAAGCAGGATATTGCGGGGCTGCGGAAGCTGCTCGCTGTCAAGGAGCTTGCCGAAAGCTGGCAGGAGCCGCTGGCAAGCCGGCTTGCCAGGCTGCTGACGGCAGAGGGAGGCTAGCCGACAGTGCTGACAAAAAATATCGATTTTGAGCCGTATCTTGCTCGCTACGACCTGGCTTTGCCATGCCGTGTCGAGCAAGGGGAAAGCGGGATGAACAATACGACGCGGATCGTGCATGCGGGAGACTCCCGGTATGTGCTCCGCATCTATAACAATCATAAAGACGCCGATATCGTAAGGCTGGAGCACTCGGTGCTGCTGGAGCTGCAAAGCCGGCCGCTGCCTTTTTGCATTCCCATTCCCGTCCCGGGCAAAGACGGGAGCACCGTTACGGTTATGGAGGGCGGTACGGTGGCGGCTCTTTATCGCTATATAGAAGGCGAACGACCGGTATCGGCGCATTCTCCCCATGTTTATGCCCTCGGCCGGGCAGCCGCACAGCTAACACGAGCGCTTGGAGCCATTGAGCCTGGCCGGGAGCCGTTATACAGCCCCTATTTTGAATTGGAGTCGACGTATGCGGGGATGAGTCCGGCGGGCTTCCTGGGGCTGACCGACCGTTACGCGGAGCTTGAGGCCAGAAAAGACAGCTTCGTGATGCTGCAGGCTGAAAGGGAGCTTGTCCATGCGCTCAGCGGCGAGCTGGCGCTGCTTCCCCGTCAGTGGATTCACGGGGATGTCGTTTTTAACAATACGGTTTGCGAGGGCGACGAAATTGTTGGCGTTCTGGATTTTGAATTCGTCGCCGTGGACGCCCGTGCCATGGAGCTTGCGGTCATACTCGCCGACATTATCAGGCCCGGGGACCCCGATTGTACGGAGAAGGTAGAACGGCTGATGGACGGTTACATGCATTCGTTCACCTTGTCGGAGAAAGAAAAGCATGCGCTGCCGGTGCTGGTGAAGCTGCGTCTGCTTGATATCGCGCTGCATTTTGCGATTCGATTGAGAGATGGGCTGGACCAGCCGTCCATAATGGCCGGAATAGTCGATCATGCGTCGTTTGGCTGCAAATGGGTCAATGAAAATAAGGAGGTATTCGAGCGATGAGTTTAGCGAAGCAGCTTGGATATGGAGAGCATGACCGACTGCTGCTTATCAATGCGGACGATTTCGGATTATGCCATTCGACAAATGCCGGGATTCAGCAATTGCTGCTGGACGGTGCTGTCAGCTCGGCGACGTTAATGCTGCCCTGCGGCTGGGCAAGCGAAGCCGCAGCATGGGCGAAGGATCAGCCTGAGCTGGATGTAGGGGTGCATTTTACGTTAACGAGCGAATGGGAGCGCTATCGCTGGGGGCCCGTCAATCGCACAAGCAGCACGTCCTCGCTTGTAACGCCTGAGGGCTATTTCCCGAAGGACAGCCGGACGCTTGAGCTTCAGGCAGAGCCGGAGCAGGTGAAGGCGGAGCTGATCGCTCAAATCGAGATGGCGCTGGCACACGGAATGGCGCCGTCGCACGCGGACAATCACATGGGAAGCCTTTACGGTCTGGCGACGGGCAGACATTTTTTGCAGATCGTTCTGGAGGTATGCGCGGCATACGGGCTGCCGTTTCGTCTGCCGCGATATTTGCTGCAGGAAAACGGCCAAATGGCTCCCCCGGAGCTTGCTGAGCAAGCCAAGCAGCTCGGCGCGCTTGCGGATGCGATGGGCGTTGTCATTCTGGATTATTTGGTCGGCATGCCGTTTCGTTTGCAAGACGGTGAGAGCTACGATCATGTACGCTCCAACATGCAGCAATTGCTGAAAGGATTAAAACCAGGTGTAACCGAGCTGATTATTCATCCTTCGCTCGTAACCGATGAGCTGCGCTCCTTTCACGAGCAGCCCGAGCTGAGGGGCATGGAGCTTGAGCTGCTGCGCGATGCGGAGATACGGAAAACGCTTGAGGAGGAAGGCATTCAAATGATACGCTGGCGAGAGCTGCAGAAGCTGCAGCGGGCGCGCTAGCCGTAACCCAAAGGAGCTGTTCGTGCGATGTCATTGGAATCAGTCAAGCTGCTGGCAGAGAAAGTCCAGGCCAATATTAGCAAGGTTGTCGTCGGCAAGGAGGCAGTAGCTGAATTGCTGTTGATCGGGTTGATTACGTCGGGCCATGTGCTGCTGGAGGATGTTCCGGGCACAGGAAAAACGCTGCTTGCCAAATCGCTTGCCGGATCGCTGAAGCTATCGTTTAAAAGAATTCAGTTTACGCCCGATTTGCTGCCCTCCGATTTGAGCGGCATTCATTTCTATAACCAGAAGCAGGGCGATTTCGAATTTCGGCCGGGACCGCTGTTCACAAACTTGCTCCTTGCCGACGAAATTAACCGGGCCACGCCGCGCACGCAATCGAGTCTGCTTGAATGTATGGAGGAGCGGCAGGTTAGCATTGACGGCGAAACGAAACGGCTCGCTGCGCCGTTTATGGTAATCGCCACGCAGAATCCGGTTGAGCATCAGGGCACCTTCCCGCTGCCCGAGGCGCAGCTTGACCGCTTTTTGTTCAAAATTCGCATGGGTTATCCGACGACGGAAGAAGGTCTTCAGCTGCTAAAGCGCTTTAAAAGCGATGACCCGCTCGAAGCGCTTGCTCCAGTTGCGGATGCGGACACGATCATTCAAGCGCAGAGAGCCTATCCTTCGGTAAAAGTGACCGACGATATGCTGCTGTATATGCTGCAAATCGTTGAGCGGACGCGTTCTCGCGAAGATGTAGCGATGGGCGTCAGTCCGCGCGGTAGCCAGGCGCTGCTGCGCGCGTGCCAGGTGCATGCCGTTCTAAGAGGCCGCGATTTTGTAACGCCGGACGATGTAAAGGCGATGGCGGTTCCGACTCTGGCGCATCGGCTGGCTATCAGGGGAATGCAGCGTTCTCCGCTTCAAGCGGAGCGCGTGATTGAGGATATTGTAAAGCAGATCGCCGTGCCGGCTGAATCCGGCATCGCGGTCCGCTAAGCGGGTTTATTATGCTGTTGCTATGGTTTATCGCCGCAGCCGTCATCATTCTAGTCGCGCAAAGCGCGACCTTCGGCAGGTACGCGTTGCGGAGGATTACGTATCAGCGTCATTTTGAGACAAAAGCCTGCTATCAGGGCGAGCGGATCTTGTTGATTGAACAAATGACAAACGCGAAGTGGCTGCCTGTACCCTGGCTCAGGGTGGAGTCGCAGCTGTCCTCCAGACTGCTGTTTAATCGGGCCGATAATTTTCTGATCAGCAGCGGCGAGCTTTCGCAAAATCATAAAAGCTTTTTCGCGCTGGCAGCCTACACAAAAGTCACTCGCAAACATACGGTGTTATGCGCTCGCCGCGGCTGGTACAAGCTGCAATCGGTCACGCTGACAGGCGGCGACCTTCTTGCAATCAGAAGCGTTACGAAGAAGATCGCGCTGGACGAGCAGCTGCTTGTTTTTCCGAAGCCGGCGCAGGTGCCGATTCACGAAATACCATTTTCAAGCTGGCAGGGCGAGCGCTCTGTGCCGCGCTGGACGATCAGCGATCCATTTATCGTAGCGGGAGTAAGGGACTATCAGGCGGGCGATACATTTAAGCAGATGAATTGGAAGGCTACCGCCAAAACCGGCCGAATGCAGGTGCATCAGTATGACTATACCGCAGATCGCCGGCTTATGATTTATTTGAATGTAGATGATGTCGAGGGCATGTGGAGAAGCGTCACGGATGAAGCGCTTGTCGAAAAAGGCATTTCATGGGCCGCCGGTGCAGCCGAGGCCGTCATCCGGCAAGGCATGGAAGCGGGCTTTGCCGCCAATATGCCCGTAGCGGATTTGCGCGAAAGCATACGAATTGAGCCAAGAAGCGGGCAAGAGCAGCTGCTGCGTATTTTTGAGGCGATGGCCAAGCTGACCATTGAGCGTACGGAGCTGTTTCATCAGCTGCTTGAACGCGAAGCGCAAGGGAGCCTGCGGAGCTGCGACGTGCTCATCATTTCCTCCTACTGGAACGATAAGCTGGAGCTTCAAGCGAATGCTCTGCGTTTCAACGGAAACGCGGTGGCCGTGTGGGAGCTGACGGCGGACGAGAAGGAAGCCCGGAGAGAGGAGGCAGGCGCATGAGCCGTACGGATTCGCATGAGCAGCTGCGCATAATCAAAGATCTGGGAAAAGGCGCGACAGAGGTATGGTATTATGGACCTGCGCTGCTGCTGGTTGCCATCTATGCGCTGCCGGACTGGAGTCTTTGGCTTTGGCTGTTTACGTTGCCGCTTTGCTATGCCGCAGGCGGCCGAATCGGCATGAAATGGGCGAGGCCCAGGCTAATCACGCGGCTTGCCTTCGCTTTGGGGATCGGCTTGCTGCATGCTTCGGCGCTGTTTCTGTTGTCGGGAGCCGGGGGAGCATGGCTAGTGGAATGGCTTGCGGGAATGCTGACTGCTTCCTTTATCGCCTACAGGGGCATGTCCATGTCGCTGCGCGGCTGGCAAGCTTCGTTCCCCAATATGCTCATGCTGGCCTCCATATTAAGCTTTGTCATGATTCAACCTTTCATCTTTATATGGTTGGAGCGATTGGCTCCATACAAAGATGCGCTTGTACTTGGAGGCGTTCTTGCGATCATAGGGTATGCCTATATAGCGAATGAGCGGCATCTGCAGAGTGAAACGTCAGAAGCGGTTTCTCCGGCAGCGGCGCGGTCGTTTAAGCGGCAAAACCGCCTTTTGACCAGCATTCTGGTCGTTTTGCTTATCCTGCTAGCTCTGTTCCGCCGTATCCAGCAAGCTGTCGAAAGCTGGGTGCAGCAATGGCTAAGCGGCCTAATGGCGTGGTTTAACCGCCCCCGGGAACAGGCTGTCGAGGAAGCGCCCCCGTCATCCCAGCCGCCGATGGACTGGGCTGCCGGAGAACCTCCTAACGAGCCGGCAGCATGGATGCAGCTGCTCGAGCGGCTGCTGCAAATCGTCGTTACTGCCGCGCTGCTTATCGCCGCTGCCGTTGTTTTGTTTTATGCGGGACGCAAGCTGTACCGGGCGGCAGTTCAGCTCGTGCAGAGGCTAATGGGACGGGGAAATGCGGAGCAGCCGGCAGAAGGGGAATTTGTCGATGAAGTGGAAAGCTTGATGGACTGGACGAAATGGAAAAAGCAGATGAGAAGCCGCCTCAGCAAGCTTTCGCCGGGCGCTGGCGACGATGGAGCGAGCTGGGAACGTTTGACCACCAATGGCGATAGAATCAGATATTTGTATGCCAAGCAGCTGGAGTTGTGGAAACGGGCTGGACAAGAGGGTGAGCCGCACCTCACGCCGCGCGAGACGATCGAGACGATGACCGGGCATCTCGGCGACGAGAAGATCAAGCGGCAATACAAAGATTTTGCGACGGCTTACGAGGAAGTGCGGTATGGCGAGAAACAGCCGCAGGACGATCAAGTGGCCGCAGGCAAAAAGCTGGTCGATGGGAAATAATGATCCACTCGCAGGTTAAGGTTTTTGGTGCGCCGCAGAGCGATACGCCGCACCGGGATGAGAAGGCGCCAGGCGGCTGGAGCCGTTTCCGAACAAGCGCTCGCGGAGCGTAGCGGCTTCGTAGCTCGTCCGGTGCAGCCCCCGCAGCTGCAGCTCAGGCACGATCAGCTCAACAAAATCGGACACCGTACCCGGCAATACATAACGTTCCAGATTGAAGCCGTCCACCCCGGTCTGCCGGGCCCATTCTTCCATTTGATCGACAACTTCCGCGGGTTCACCGCAAAGGGTGATCCCCCTAAATTCTTGCGCGGCAAATTGATCCATTGCCTGCTTGACCGTAAAGGGGCTTGCTTGATTTTTGGCGTAGCGCTCCGTATGCGTTTTTCCTTGCTCGGAGCTTATTTGTCCAAACGGCGCTTCCGGATCAAGCAGCGCGAGATCGATTCCCGTCGCGTTCTCATAGGTAAGCAAAGCAGCTTCACGGCTTGCAAATGCCCGAAACGATGCCAGCTTGAGCTCAGCTTCCGCTTGGGTAGGCGCCGTCACTACAGACAACCCCGTAAAAATTTTCAGCTCATCGGCCACTCTTCCATAACGCAGGGCGCGCTCGCGGATGTCGGAGACCTGCTCCTTCAGGACTGCCATCGTCGGCGCTTTTAGAAAAATGCCCTCCGCATGCTTCGCTGCGAAATCCCGGCCGCGCTCGGAGCTTCCGGCCTGAAACAGGACAGGCGTACGCTGCGGGGACGGCTCGCAGGCATGCGCGGCGGTCAATTGAAAGTAAGCTCCCTCATGATGAATCGTGTTCACCTTGTCGGCATTCGCATAATAACGTTGTTCTTTGTCTCCGGCAACGGCATCTTCCTCCCAGCTTTCCTCGAACAGGCGATAGCTGACCTCCAGAAACTCCTCGGCTTGATCATAGCGCTGGCTGTGGCTGAGCACCGTATTTTTGCCAAAGCATGCCGCTCCCGCCGGGCTTCCGGCTGCTACGACATTCCAGCCGATCCGTCCGTTTGTCAAATGATCGAGCGTGGAGAAGCGCCGTGCGTTGGCATAAGGCTGCTCATACGATGGCGAAGCGGTTGTCACAAAGCCCAAATGCCGCGTAGAGGCAGACAGTGCGCTCAAGCTAAGCATCGGGTCCAGACCGGGCGTATAGACGGCCTCCCGGTAAGCTAATTCCCGCTTATTGACGGGATAGCCGTAGGAATCCGCAAAAAACATAAAATCGAACAAGCCGCGCTCGCATAGCTGCGCCAGCTCGATCCAGAAGGAAAGCTCCTTGTAGCGCGTCGACTGATTGTCGGGGTGAGCCCAAAGGCCCTGCGTCATTTGATTTGGCGTATGAATATCGAAAATGCCCAAATGCAGTTTTTTCATCGGTTACGCTCCTGACCTCTTAATCTGAATCATCCTATATGGCTACAGATCATAGCGTATTGCGTCCTGCATGTACAATTGGAATATCTAATCCATCAATTTAAAAACGATAATGGACAGCTTGCAAGGGCAACAGACGCGGGTAGCTATGTCTGCCGTTGATGCGAATCCGTCTGCATGTGACGCTTGATCGTCGTCATCAGGTCAACCGCTATTTTGCTCAGCGCTCCCGTATTGCGCTTATAAAGCAAGCCGATTTGCGGTCCTTTAAGCATATCCTTAACGGGTTTAAGCACCGTCCCGGGAATCGGGGGCGTGACGGCGACCGTAGGCGAGAGGGCGACGCCCATGCCTGCCTGCACAAAATATTTTATGGCGTTAATCCCCGAAACCTCCATTCCCGTATGGCGAAGCTGGCCGATTTGACTCGTAATCATTTCCTCAATCCGAATCCGGAACGGGCAGGTTCCCGGCGTAAACAGCATCTTTTCTTCCTTTAAATCCTGCATTCTAATTTCATCCCGGCCGACTAGCCTATGACCTTCGGGCAGCACAAGCGTGAAGGTTTCATGGCTCAACGCATCAAAGGCAAGCTCCATATGCGGCTCGGGCGAGTTGCAAAAGGCGAAATCGATTTGATCCTCCAGCAGCATCTGGATCATATCCCGGGTTGAGCCGATGGACACTTTGATTTGAACCTTGGGCTTCTCGGCGGAATATTGCGCAAGGATTACCGGCAGACGGTTGCTGGCCGAGGGCTCGGATGCGCCGAGGCGTATGAGACCGGCATCCCCGTTAATAAAATCGCTGAGCGTGCTGCTGAAGATATCATACTCCTCAAGCAGAGCGTTGGCGCGTTCAAGAAACAGCATGCCGGCATTTGTCAGGGTTATGGTTTTGCCGCGCTCAAATAGACGAACGCCAAGCTCATCCTCCAGTTTTTTGACCTGAATCGTAATGGTTGGCTGAGAATATTGCAGAAATTCAGCCGCTCGTTGGAAGCTGCCCAGCTTCACGATCGTCTGAAAGGTTTTGATTAGCCGGATTTCCATTCAACAAAGCCCCCTATAAATAAAACTAAATTGCGGGTTTAACCTTTTCAATTATACATTTCGACGGTTTTCTACTATGATAACAGAAGTTTCATAACTATTAAAAGAGGAATACTCGGTATTGATGAAAAATATCGGATTGCTCAATTATCGGAGGTTAATAATCATATGTCTAATGCCAGCTTGTATACCCGCCGCAGTCCCGCTTATTCAGCCAAATTCTTCGCTTACGCGCCTGAAACGTTTAAAGCGTTTGGCGAATTCAATAAACAGTCGCTCGCCGAAGGCGCGCTGACCGTCAAGGTAAAGGAGCTGATCGCCGTAGGCGTAGCTCATATTACCGGATGCCCTTACTGCATCGAGGCCCATGTGAATAAATCGAAGGAGCAGGCAGCTGTACTTGAGGAACTGGTTGAAGCGATTGCCGTAGCTTCTGCTATAAGCGCGCATTCCGTGTTCTATCATTCGGTCAACACGCTTGCCGCATTTACAGGCGGAGCGGAGGGAGAGGATCTGTATCCTGCCTCCAATCTCGAAAAAATAGAGGAAATCGAAAAAATCAGCGAGGCCCAGTATACGTCGTTTGCCGCTTTTGTGCATCACGCTTTGCAGCCGGGCATACTGACGGCCAAGGAAAAGCTGCTTGTTGCGCTGGCTTCCGCCCATGTGACGGGAAGTGCATACAGCATCGATATTTTTGCGCGTCGGGCCAAGGAATCCGGCATTACGCTGGGAGAGGCGGCGGAAGCGATCGCCGTTGCCACGGCATTAAAGGCAGGAGCCGCACTGGCGCATCGGGTTAATACGCTGCAAGCTTTCGAATAAGCAAAGGAGGGGTAGCATGGGAAATCTCAGCCGTGCAAGCGAAGCGCTGCCGGAGTGGGCGGCCAACCTTGTAGTAAAGTGGAGACGGCATCTGCACCAGCATCCGGAGTTGTCTTTTCAGGAGCATGAAACGGCGGCATTCGTTGAGAAAACGCTGCGGCAGTGGGAAGGACTGGAGATCAGCCGGCCCACAAGGACCAGTGTGCTGGCTGTGCTGAAGGGGGCGCGTCCCGGCAAGGTGCTGGCGCTCCGGGCGGATATGGATGCGCTCCCGATAACAGAAGAAAATGACATCCCGTTTGTTTCCGGCAACCCAGGGGTCATGCATGCATGCGGGCATGACGGCCATACGGCGATGCTTCTCGCCGCCGCGGGAATTCTTGCCCAGCATCGGGAGGAATTGAGCGGTGAGATCCGGTTTATTTTTCAGCATGCGGAAGAATTGCCTCCGGGCGGCGCGATTGAACTGGTCAATGCCGGCGTAGTCGACGGCACAGACTTTGTGTTCGGCATTCATCTCGCTTCGCTGCTCCCTGTCGGGCAGATTGGCGTTCGCTCCGGCGAAATGATGGCCTCGCCCGACAATTTTACGATTACGATTAAAGGATACGGCGGCCATGCCGCAATGCCCCACCGGACGATCGATGTCATTGCGGTGGGAGCGCAGCTTATCGGCCATATTCAACATATCGTATCCCGGTTGACCGATCCGCTGGAGCAGCTCGTAGTATCCGTTACCCAGTTCACGGCAGGCTCTTCTCATAACGTAATCCCCGATTCGGCGGTGCTCAAGGGCACGATTAGAAGCTTTAAGCCCGCCGTGCGCGAGCAAGCGCCCGAAACGCTGAAACGGATGGCTGAGGCGGTTGCCGGGCTATACGGAGCGGAAGTGCAATTCGATTACGTGAAAGGGTATGATCCCGTCGTCAATGATCCGGAGCTGTCTGGCATCATCAGGGAGATTGCTGCGAAAGTGGCCGGAAGCGAAGCGCTTGTGGAAACACCGCCGGCAATGGGGGGCGAGGACTTCTCCGCCTATCAGCGCAAAGCGCCAGGCGTGTTTATTAATGTCGGCGCTGGCCATGCGGAATCCGGCATCGTCTATCCGCATCATCATCCCAAATTTAATTTTGATGAGCAAGCGCTCGAGCTTGGGGTTCGGATGTTTATAGGGGTGGCTGTCCGGCTGTTGACTCCTTGATGGGAAATAAAGGATATTAATAAAAATAAACTGACGGATTAAAAGGTTTCAATGTACATTTATCTTTTAATCCGTTAAGATGTTCATAAGTTAATTCCGATTAATTTTATCGGTTAAAGATGAATTATTATTGAGGGGGATTTAGTATGAGGTCTATTCGTTCAACGTCCATCATCGCTTTGCTGCTTGGCTCGCTCGTTTTCTTATACGGCTGCTCGAGCGCGAACCAGCCGTCCGGAGGAAATGAAGCGGCTCCTTCCGCGAGCTCGGCGGCGCCAAGCGACGCTCCTGCCGCAACAGAGCTAAAGTATGCGCTGGGTCAAGCGGTATCCACGCTTGATCCGCATCTGTCCGTAGGCGGCAGCAACGGCGCGGTTATTTTGAACATTTTCGAAGGGCTGTACGCCTTTAATTCCAAGCTGGAGCCGATCCCGATGCTGGCCGAATCGACCGATGTCAGCGAAGACGGCAAAACCTATACGTTCCATTTGCGTCAAGGCGTCAAGTTTCACAATGGCAAGGAATTGAAGGCAGAGGATGCCGCAGCTTCGCTTAACCGCTGGAAAACACTCGCTCCGCGCGCCAAAAACTCGTTTGGCGATTCCTTGTTCCAGGCTGCCGGAGACTACGATGTAACGCTTAAGCTGGAAACGCCTCAGAACGATACGCTGGCGCAGCTGAGCCACATGCTCAACTTTGCGGCGATTATGCCTAAGGAAGTTGCGGAAAGCGCATCGCCTGAAGGAGTTACGGAATTTATCGGCACAGGTCCATACAAGTTCGTGGAATGGAAAAAGGATCAATACATCGATGTTGAAGCTTTTGCGGACTACCGGTCTGCGCAGGGCGAGCCTGACGGCTTCTCGGGTAAAAAGGAGCCTGGCGTGGAGAAGCTGCGCTTTGCGCTCGTAACCGATACGTCTACCCGTTTTAATTCATTTTTGGCCGGCGATTACAGCTTTGTAGACGTTAGTCTGGACCAGCTTCCGCAGGTTGAAGGACAGCAAGGCGTTCAAGTGATCAAGGATGTGTCGAGCGATTACAATGTCGTCTACAACAAGAAGTCGCCGATTTTTGCGAATCTGACGAACCGTCAAGCGGTGAATGCCGTTCTGAATGTCGAGGAAATCTTGCTTGGCACGGTTTCTTCTCCGGAGCTGTATGAGCTGAACTCCAGCTACATGTTTAAAGCCAACAGCGCATGGCATTCCGACGCGGGAAGCGATCAATACAACCTGAACGACCCGGAGAAGGCCAAGGAGCTGCTCAAGCAGTCCGGCTACAAGGGAGAAGAGGTCGTCTTGCTGACAACCAAGGATCTGGGCGGACGTTTCTATAACGCGACGCTTGTCGTGCAGTCCCAACTGGAAAGCGTAGGCATTAAAACGCGCGTGGACACTTACGATTATGCCACGATGCTGACGAAGCGGGCAGACCAGAAAGCGTGGGATATTTATGTAGGCGGGTTCACTGTGCCGACGACGCCTTCGCAGTTGCTTTACTTCAATCCGACTTATGGCTTTGCCGACGATGCCAAGCTGGCCGAGCTGCTGAAGGCCTCCACATCCGCGCTTACGCCGGAAGCGATCAAAACCGCCAACGATGCGCTGCAGCAATACGCATGGGAGTATTTGGCCGTATCAAAAATCGGAGATACGCTGGCGTATTACGCGATCCGCGATGAGCTGCAAGGTTTGATTCTGTATGCGGGCTATCCGAATCTCGGAAATGTCAAGGTTGTGAAGTAAACGATGATCCCCTACATTCTGAAGCGGCTGCTGGCGTTAGTTCCCGTCGTGCTGGTCATGTCGGTCATCGTCTTTCTGATCATCTACCTGATTCCGGGCGACCCGGCCCGAGTGATGCTAGGCGACGGAGCAGATGAGGCAACGATAGCTGAGCTTAGGGAGCAAATGGGGCTTAATTATCCGCTTTGGGAGCAGTACGCAAGATGGATGGGGCAGGCGCTGCAAGGAAATTTGGGTAAATCCTTTTTCCTGCAGCAGCCTGTATCGGAAGCGATCGGCGAGCATCTTGCGCCGACGCTTTCGCTCGCCTTGCTGGCTCAGCTGATCGCCGTACTGATCGCCATACCGCTTGGCGTCAGCGCGGCGATCAATCGTGGAGGAATAGCGGATAAAGCATTAAATGCCTACTCCTTGCTCGGCATTTCGGTTCCCGGCTTCCTGTTAAGCCTGTTTTTTATTTTGATTTTTTCGGTCAAGCTTAAATGGTTGCCCGTTGCGGGTTATGTCCCGATTACCGAGCATGCGGGTTTATTTTTGAAGCATATGCTGCTGCCGGCCATTTCCATAGGAATCGTCATGTCCTCTCTAACGGCACGAATCGTCAAAGCTTCTGTACTTGAAGTGCTGCATGAGGGGTTTGTCAAAACGGCCGCTGCAAAAGGGCTGAATCCGGCGCTTATCGTTTACAAGCACGTGCTTCGCAATGCATGGATACCGATATTGACCGTAATCGGCGGCTCGTTCGGCACGCTGGTAGCGGGAGCGGCCGTTATCGAGACCATTTTCAACATTCCCGGACTGGGGCAAATGCTGGTTCATGCCGTAGAGCGGCGCGATTACGCCGTGATTCAAGGCATGGTGCTGTTTATTGCAATCGTTTATGTCGCTGTCAATCTGACAGTCGATTTGTTGTATGCGGCTGTCGATCCTCGTGTCCGGCTGCAATGAGATTCCCTGAAGGAGGCGTGAACCATGACGACGGAGCCCGTTCCTGTGGACGATAAGCGAAATGCGTCCCTTGGCAAGCTGAGCCGTTCGCTGCCCTTGCGCCGGTTTATGGCAAACCGTACAGCCATGCTTGGCGCGCTGCTGATGCTGCTGTTGATCCTTGCTACCTTGCTTGCTTCCTGGATCGCCAGATTCGAGCCGCAGGCGATGGACGTGCTTAGAAGGCTGAAGCCGCCGGATGGCGCGCATTGGTTCGGAACGGACAATTTGGGCCGCGATGTGTTCAGCCGCACGCTGCATGGAACGGCTATTTCCATCCGGGTAGGCTTAAGCGTCGCTTTCGCCAGCTCGGCGTTGGGTCTGGTCATCGGCTTGTATTCCGCTTATTACAAAAGGCTTGACCAGCTGCTGATGCGCATTATGGACGGGCTGTTTGCGTTTCCGGCGGTGCTGCTGGCGATGGCGATGATGGCGGCGCTCGGTCCCAACATCGGCAATCTGATCGTATGCTTGAGCATCGTCTTTACACCGGCCGTTGCGCGCATTGTGCGTTCGGCTGCGCTGGTCGTAAAGGAGCAAACGTACATCGAAGCGATGCAGGCGCTGGGCGCCTCGCGTTCGCGCGTGATCTGGCTGCACATTATGCCAGGAACCGTCTCGGCGTTAATTGTACAAGGCTCGTTCGTGTTTGCTGAAGCGATTATCGTGGAGGCGGCGCTAAGTTTTCTTGGCGCAGGCATCCCGGCTCCGACCCCGAGCCTTGGCAACTTGCTTGCAGAAGGCAAAGCGTTTATTTATAACTCCTGGTGGATGACGCTTTATCCGGGGCTCGCGCTGATCGTTTCCGTGCTGGCAATGAACTGGCTGGGCGATGGATTAAGGGATATGGTCGACCCGCACGGAAAAGTGCGAACAAGACGCGGCGCCAAACGGGTCCGTTCAAAGGCGAAAGCCGCAGGATAAGGAGGAATGCCGAGTGACAGAGGCTGCTTTGCTGAGTATTAAGGGGCTGAAAACCTTTTTCCATACGGATCATGGCCGTGTTGCGGCGGTCGACGATCTCTCTTTGACGATCAACGAAGGCGAAATATTCGGCGTCGTTGGCGAGTCGGGCTGCGGAAAAAGCGTAACGGCCCAATCGATTATGCGTTTGCTGGATGAAAAGCGCGGAACGAGCTACGAAGGTCAAATCCGCTATGCCGGACGCGATCTGCTCCGTCTGGGCAAAAGGGAGATGCGCGACATTCGCGGCGATGAAATTGCGATGATCTTTCAAGATCCGCTGAGCTCGTTAAATCCGCTATTGACCATCGGCGAGCAGATTGCCGAAACGATTCGCGCCCACCGGAAATGGAGCCGGAGGCAGGCGCAGCAGGAAGCGGTCAGATTGCTTCGGTTGACGGGAATCCCGTCTCCTGAGCGCCGCGTCTTTGATTATCCGCATCAGCTCTCGGGCGGCATGAGACAGCGGGTAATGATTGCGATTGCGCTGTCCTGCCAGCCGCGGCTGCTAATCGCGGACGAACCGACGACAGCGCTCGATGTGACCATTCAAGCGCAGATTATGGATTTACTGGTCAGACTAAACCGGGAATTGGGCATGAGCATCATGCTGATTACGCATGATTTGGGCGTTGTGGCCGAGGTGTGCCACCGCGTTGCCGTTATGTACGCCGGACAAATTGTGGAGACGGCCGACGTGAAATCGTTGTTCAGCCATCCCCGCCATCCGTACACGGCCGGCTTGATGAGGTCAATCCCGCGCATTGACGGGGACCGCGCCGCGGCGCTGCAGGCGGTTGACGGAATGGTGCCCCCGTTGCACGATTTTCCGTCCGGCTGCCGGTTTGCGCCCCGCTGCGGCTTGACCGACGATCGCTGCCGTTCCATAATGCCGGAGCTGACGGACCTGAACGACAGCATGAGCAGCGTTCGCTGCTGGCACGCGGATATTGGTGGAGCGAAAGGAGGCATAGCCGATGACGAATACCGCAAAAGAGCCTTCGGAGAAGGAGCCTCTGCTGGAAATAAGAGGACTGCGCAAAAGCTTTAAAGCCAAGCTGCCCGGCCGCTGGAGAGCGGGAGAGCTGAAGGCCGTCGATCATGTGTCGTTTGCTATTCATGAAGGCGAGGTATACGGGCTGGTAGGCGAGTCGGGCTGCGGCAAAAGCACGCTTGGCCGCACGCTGCTGCGTCTGACGGAGCCGTCCGATGGTGTCGCGCTTTATCGCGGACAAAACTTGTTCGAGCTCTCTGCAAAGGAGATGCAGTCCCGCCGGAGACAGCTGCAAATGGTATTTCAAGATCCGTTCGCTTCACTGCATCCGCGCAAGACGATTGGAACGGCCTTGACGGAGCCGCTGGTCATCCATGGAATCGGCACCAAAGCCCAGCACCGGATGCTTGCGCTCCAGATGCTCGCCAAAGTCGGATTGCAGGCCGATCATTATAATCGTCTGCCCCATGAGCTTTCCGGCGGGCAGCGTCAGCGGGTCGTGCTGGCCCGCGCGCTTATTTTGCAGCCGGACTTTATCGTTTGCGATGAGCCGGTGTCGGCGCTGGATGTCATCATTCAGGCGCAAATTCTGAATTTAATGAAGCAACTGCAGCAGGAGCTGAAGCTGACCCTGCTGTTTATCGCCCACGATTTGGGCGTCGTGCGTCACATCTCCGATCGGATCGGAGTTATGTATTTAGGCAAGCTTGTCGAGGAAGCCCCAACGGATGAGCTGTTTGCCGCGCCACGGCATCCCTATACGCGCGCGCTGCTGTCGGCTGTTCCGAATCCGGAGCCAGGAGCGCCGCGCGAGAGAATTCTGCTGCAAGGGGATGTTCCCTCGCCGCTGGAGCCGCCATCTGGCTGCGCCTTCCATCCTCGGTGTCCGGCCGCAACGGACAGGTGTCGAGTAGAAACGCCTTCCAAACGTGCTGTTACGTCCCACCATTTTGTGGCCTGCCATCTGGCCTGAACGAAAGAGAGCTGACTTGTGCTATGCAGAAAAAAATTCATCTTGGCGTATTTGAGGTCAACAGCGTCAATCATCTCACGCAAGGTATTTGGGCGCACCCTGCCCAAAACCGCATTCATTTCAATCGACTGGACTATTGGCTGAACATTGCCCGCATTCTGGAACGGGGAAAATTCGATTTTATGTTTTTTGCCGATTCGTACGGATCTCCCGGCAAAAACGCCGAACTGGCCTTCCGCGAGGCTTCCGGTCCTCCCGGCAACGACCCGATGCTCCTCCTGCCGGCGCTGGCTGCGGCAACCGAGCACTTGGCTTTTACGATGACAACGTCGACCACGTATGAGGCGCCTTATGCCAATGCAAGGCGGTTCGCAACGCTTGATCATTTATCCAAAGGACGCATCGGCTGGAACGTGGTGACGACGAGCACGCCTTCTGCAGCGGGGTTGTTCGGCCGGAGCGAATTTGTCCCGCATGACGAGCGATATGACATCGCAGACGAATTTCTTGATGTGAGCTATAAATATTGGGAAGGCAGCTGGGAGGAGGATGCGCTCGTCATCGACCGCCAGCAGCGCGTATTTACCGATCCCGCCAAGGTGCACCGCGTCGAGCATGAAGGGAAGTATTTCAAATCGAGCGGATATTTCTCCAGCTCGCCGTCTCCGCAGCGGACGCCGGTGTTGTTCCAGGCCGGAAGCTCGGAGCGCGGGCGCGCTTTTGCCGCCAAGCATGCGGAGGGCGTGTTTCTGAAAGCGCCGACGCTTGACGTGCTGCGCGATCAAATCGCGGATATTCGCCGCCGCGCAGCCTCTTATGGACGTGAGCCGGGCTCGATTAAAGTGTTTACCGGCTTGTCCGTTGTGACGGCGCCTACCCGTGAGGAAGCCGTTCGCAAGCACGAATCCTATCTGAGCTATCAAAGCGAGGAGGCTACCCTTGCCAGCTATGCGAGCGTAACGGGCATCGATTTGACGAAGCTTGACCCCGATTCGTATTTCGAGAATATTCATACCGAAATGGGCCAGACGCATACGGATCGCTTTACCAAGCATGCCAAAACGAAAAAAACAGTCAGAGAAGTGAAGGAAGATTTTGTGAAAAAGGGCTTCCGCGGCGTCACCATTATCGGTTCGCCGGAGGAGGTGGCCGACCGGATTGCGGAAGTGGTTGCCCATACCGATGTCGACGGCTTTAACCTGGAGCCGTATGTGCTGCCGGATTCCTACACCGACTTTGTCGATTTTGTCGTTCCGGTGCTGCAGGAGCGTGGGCTATTCAAAAAAGATTACGAGAGCGGCACGTTCCGCGAGAAGCTGTTCGGCAGTCCACGGCTGTCAAAAGGACATCCAGGCGCAGCGTTCAGGTATTCGCATGGTCAAGTCTGATACGAGTGGAGCAGGTGCATTAGCCGATCTGGATAAAAGACTGACGATCGCCGGCGACGGGCTGACGGAGCGGCAGCTCGCGGTCGTCTGGCAGCTTCGGCAGCTCGGTGAACGTCTGATTGGACCGGCGGCGCCGGAGGTGGACAGGGAAGGACGCTATCCGCGCGAAGCGATGGACGGCTTGAAGCAGGCGGGCTTCGCCGCGCTAGCCGTGCCCCGTGAGGCTGGAGGATGGGGGGCCGGGTACGGCGGCGACGTCCTGCTCTTGCCCCTGGCTTTAATGGAAATCGCCGCATGGTGCTCGTCGGCCTCTCAGGTTTTCACGCTGCACAATACAGCCGTGCAACTGGTGCATGCGCTTGGCGACGAAGCGCAGCGGAATTATTTTTTCAAGGAAGCGGCTGTAGGAAAGCATTGGTTTGCCAGCTTCGGCAGCGAAGCCGGGGCTAACCGGTTCGTGATGCAGAGCTATTTGCAGAGGGTGGATGGAGGCTTTCGCCTGACAGGAGATAAACGATTCGCAACCGGCTCGCCCGGCGCCAAATGGGCCGTTTGGCGCTCCGTGCAGGAAGCGGACGCAGGCGCGGAGGGAGCCGAGGTATTGTACCCGCTCGTTGAGCTTGCATCCGCCGGAGTTACGGTAATCGACGATTGGGACGGCATTGGACAACGGGGCACGGGCAGCGGCAACGTAAAGGCGGAGCAGGCGTTTGTGCCCGAAGCTCACATCCTTGGGAAGGCGGGCGATTACAAGGCTGTGGATGCTTTCTTTTCCACCCAGTTTCATATCCATTTTGCCGCCCAGTACGTTGGCATTGCCGCTGGCGCGCTGCGGGAGGCGATTGTCTACATCCAAGAGAAAAGCCGTCCGTGGACGCCCGGCGTAGCGCCGGTTGATGAAGCAAGCGTACAACTCAGGCTCGGAGAAATGGATGTCAAGCTGGAAGGCGCGCGGCAGCTTGTGCTGCGGGCGGCCAGGCTGCTCGATCAGGCGCAGCGTGACTCCAAGCTCTACGGTGCGGCTGCAATAGCCGCGTCGCAGGCGAAGGTGCTCGCTACCTCCGCCTGCCTGGAGCTGACCTCGGATCTGTTTCAACTTATGGGCGCCAGGGCGGCCACGCGCTCCATTGGATTTGACCGTTATTTCCGCAATGCCCGCACCCTTACCCTGCATGACCCAGTCGACAAGCAGCGCGAGCGGCTGGGAAAATCTTTGCTCGCCGATTAAAGGGTGAGCAAATGCTCGGCAATTTTCCGTCCGTGAAAGCGGCCGGATTCAATGAAAATTTCATTCGCCTCATGCCGGGAGGCAACGACACCTGCCAAGAAGATGCCAGGCACGTTCGTTTCCATCGTCGTTTCATTGAAGGTCGGATAACCTTCGGCTTCCATGGTGACGCCCGTTGTCGTCAGGAAATGGCGATCCGGGTGAAAGCCCGTCAGCGCCAGCACAAAATCGTTGGCGATCGCCCGCTCGCCCTCAGGCGTGCGAACGGTGACCGAATAGCGGTCGACTCCGGTCACGGTCGCTCGGAACAGCATCGAAATCGCCCCTTTGGCCACCTTGCTTTCAAAGCCGGGACGAACCCACGGTTTAATGCTGCGCGAATAATCGGCCCCGCGATAAATGACGGTTACCTCGGCCCCGATGCGTTCGAGCTCCAGCGCTGCGTCGATGGCGGAGTTGCTTCCCCCGATAATGGCTACCTTCATTCCGACATAGGGATGCGCTTCACGGAAAAAGTGGCTGACCTTGTCGGTTTCTTCTCCAGGAATGCCAAGCACATTCGGATGATCAAAGTAGCCGGTTGCGATGATGACATAGCGGGCGGCGAAATGGCAAGGCTCGCCGAATCGGTCCTCCCCTGTCAGTACAAACCGTTCGCCTTCCTTGGCAATTTCGTTAATGGCGGTATAGGGCTGGACGCGAAGCTGGTGGCGCTGCGCCGCAGTACGATAGTAATTCAGCGCTTCAAGCCTGGAGGGCTTGTCGTTTGCCGTAGTAAACGGTATATCTCCGATTTCGAGCAGCTCCGGCGTGCTGAAAAAATGCATATAGGTCGGATATTGCGAAATCGAGTGGGCCAAGTTTCTTTTTTCAATGACGAGCGGGTTCAGACCGATACGCTTGAGCTCTATGGCAGCGGCGAGTCCGCAGGGGCCCGCTCCGATTATAATGGCTTGTTCAGTATGCATGCGTGGTTCCTCCTGAATGAAATAAGAGCTGATTGGCAATAGGTGCATAACGCTCATTTTACTGCGGAAACGGCAAAAAGCGCAAATTTGGATGATTGGCTCTCTTGTGCCTCTATCGTAATATTGTATAATAATGTGGAATCCTATTATAAATACAGGTTCAATAGAGCGTATGAAGGGGGGAGACACGGATGCGTCGACGCTTTGTCATAGAGGCGGTAATGGTAGCAACGTATGGTCATCTTCTCGTACCCGGTCGTCCCATTGACTATGTCGTGCCATATTCTTCGATTGCCGAGCTTTACGAGATGAGAGACGGGGCGGAGCCGGTAATGGACGACCCTGACGATGACGGGCACGTGAAAACAAAAATAAACGAGCTGATTGCGTTTTTTGAGGACCCGCTCAACCGCAAAAAAATCGAAAAAGCGATGCAGATGCCTTGGCGTGAAAGCGCTCCGCTGCTGCTAAGCGATATGATTCAGTTTACGGTTATTCATGCCGTTGATAACGCGCATTACGGTGAATTGTTCGACCCGATCGAAACGGAGCTTCTGCTTACGGGCATGAAGCTGGAGGTTCCGCTCTTGTCCGATCAATTCGAATTTCAGGAGCGCCTGATTGAAGCCGAGGTTCCGGTGCAGATTTACGATATCGAGGACTTTGAGTTTGCGGTGGAGGAAGGCATTTCGGCGGGCGATCTCGCGCAGTTCAGCGAGACGGACCGCTTCTAGACGGACGCCATTGCGGCCGGGCGGAGGGACGCTAGCTAGCGCTCCTCTTGCCCGGCCGTTTTGCTGCGATCGATCGCTTCCGCCATCGTTTTATCTGTCAAATGGGCATAGATTTGCGTCGTTTCAGGCGATGCATGCCCAAGCTGCTCTTGCGTTTTATAGATGTCATTGCGCAAATAATAATCGGTGGCAAAGGAATGCCGCAGCTTGTGCACGGTCAAATAAGGCTTGCCGAAACGTTTGGCGTATTTGATAACCAGCTCCTGGATCGCTCGCTTGGTCATGCGCGAGCCCTCCTGCTTGCCGTTGGCAATGGCGAGAAATAACGCCTTTTCCCGTTTGGGAGCCTTGTAGCGCACCTCCCTCAGCGAGAGATAGGCCTGTAAATCCTCGACCGCTTCCTGGCGGAAGTAGACAGGCGTTTTAAAGCTGTCGTCATTTTTGCCCTTACGGTAAACGTAGCACAGCTTTTTCTTCAGCTCGATGTCGTCGAGGTTCAAATTGACCAGCTCGGATACGCGCAGCCCGGAATGAAGAATAAAGCCGATGATGCAGGCATCGCGTATCATGTTTAGCTCATAGGCGTATATCGCTTGTTTGTTTCCGGCTGCGTCAATCCCGTAGCCATGCTTGACATACGCCATAAATTCGGCGATCTCTTCTTCCTGCAGCAGCTTCCCCTCCAGCTTGGCGGCCGTATCCTTCGGCTTGTGCGTCCGTTTTATCGCAACCTTGGCCATCACATTGCGCTTCAGCAGCGGATAAAAATCCTCATCCTCGGCAATTTGGCTTAAATAATGGAACAAGGAGCGAAGGGACGACAGCTTGCGGGTTATCGTCACCTTGCTGTTGCGTTCCTCTTTATAGGTGGACAAATACATCCGAAATCCGTCGATGCTGTCCATATGCAGCCGTTCCAGCTCCAGCAGAGCGACCTCTTTAACCTGCTTTCCCTCCGAAAGTCCCTCCGCCATCAGCCATTTCAGAAAAGTCTCGTAATCGCGTATGTATTCCAGCAGGGAAGACGGCGAAAGGTCGGGCATCTTGTATTGAATAAATTTTTCTATGTACCAGGGCATGTCCGGCAATTTCTTGTCGAGCTCCAGCCTGTCCTTTTCCTTTAATAGATTCATTCTGCTCACCTCCGGGCGTACTTCTAGTGTAACAATTCGGCGATAGACCGGCAACGGCTTCCTAATTCGGAGGTTCTTGCCCAATTGAAAGCGATATCACAAATAATTAGTAATTTTATGTAAAATCGTCCTAGCGGTTACAATACAAAAGCCGCTGTGTTAAACTCGTACAGACCGGTCATAGCGATTTGTGAATTTTTCCAAGTACAGAAGCTTTTGCAAGACAAGACGCAAGGAGGTCCTATTATGATGATGAAAATGAAAGCTTTACCCCATAGCATCGCCGCTCTGCTCGTTATGCTGCTGCTTGGCTCATTCCCGCTTGAGGCTGCGCACGCGGCGCCGCCGACAGTGCTGAAGCAAGGCATGAACAACGCAGACGTGCCGGATTTGCAATATCGCCTGAAAACGCTTGGTTACTTCGGGGATAGCTTATCGAGCTACTTTGATGAATCCACGCTGGATTCCCTGCTGCGCTTTCAACGCGATTACGGGCTTGCAGCTGACGGCATAGCCGGAAAAAACACCTGGACGACATTAAAAAAGGTGTCGGTGAATAAAACGGAGCTTGATTTGCTGGCCAAAATTATTCATGCGGAGGCGCGCGGCGAATCCTATACAGGGCAAGTTGCGGTCGGCGCGGTCGTCATGAATCGTCTTGCTGCCGAAGGTTTTCCCGATTCGGTGAAAGGCGTAATCGAGCAGCCGCGAGCCTTCACCGCCGTTGACGACGGGCAATATGCGCTTGCGCCGAATGAAACGGCATACCGCGCCGCACAAGCGGCGGTAAGAGGCGAAGACCCTACGGGCGGAGCGCTGTATTATTTTAACCCGGAGACGGCGACATCCGAATGGATTTGGTCGCGCAAGCAGACGATCAAGATCGGCAATCATATATTTGCGGTATAAGCATCGGCATTTTTTGCGGCAGAGCGGAAGCTCCCGGCAGAAAATGCCTTTTGCTTTTTCAAATTTGCCGAAAGATGGTACAATAGACGTTGTTGGCCGACAGGCTGAAGTTAGGAATGATGGAGGTGTCGAACGTTGAAGGTAGAAATATGGTCGGATTATGTCTGTCCGTTTTGCTATATAGGCAAAAGAAAGTTTGAGCGCGCGCTTGAACAGTTTGCCCAAAAAGGTGAAATCGAAGTCGTGTTCCGCAGCTTCGAGCTTAATCCCGCAGCAGATGCGCATTCGGGCATCAGCACATTCCGAATGCTTGCCGCCAAATACGGCATGAGCGAGGAGCAGGCAAAGGCGACGACGCTCAATGTCGCTCAGCAGGCTGCAGCTGTCGGGCTGGAATTCCGTTTTGAGGGCACGGTGGAAACCAATACGTTTGACGCGCATCGTCTGGTGCATTTTGCAGCAGCGAAGCAGAAGGAGCAAGAGCTGTCCGAGCGGCTGTTCCGCGCTTATTTTACCGATGGGGTAAATGTTGGCGACCGCGCCCGGCTAATTGGGCTTGCGACCGAAATCGGGCTCGACAGGAACGAGGCATCCGCTATGCTGGAGTCGGACGACTACAAGCAAGTCGTTCGCGACGAGGAGCAGGAAGGCAGCCAATTAGGCATTCGCGGCGTGCCGTTCTACGTGTTTGACCGCAAGTATGCAGTTTCCGGTGCCCAAGCGACCGAGGTGTTTCTGGATACCTTGAATAAGGCCTGGCAGGAAAAGCAGCCTTCTTTGATTCAGGTGAATGAAGGAGCCGAAGCAGAGCTTTGCACCGATGGCGTATGCGCCCCCAAAAACACTAATGCGTAGCCAACCTTTCCTCCAATGAATGGATGGAGTTCAATCGTGGAAAATGAGGAGGAATACCAATGACAGTCAGCAAGGAGCAGCTGTATATTTTCGCGGGTTCTTACGCGGAAGCGGAGAATAGCGGCATTTATGTATATACGTTTGACGAACAGACAGGCCGGTTGTCGCGGACGGATGAATGGGGCGGGCTAAAAAACCCCACCTTCCTGAATGTCGATGCCGAACGTCGTTTATTGTACGCAATTGGCGAGACGGTGGATGAAACCGGCAATAAGGTAGGAGAAGCGGCGGCTTTCGCGATCGATGCGGCCAGCGGCAAGCTGGAATTGCTAAATCGCGCGGTTACAGTCGCCTCAACCACTTGCCATATACAGCGCGATGCGGCAAGCAAGTATGCCACCGTAACAAGCTACCACGGCGGCATGGTGGGCCTTAGCGCGATTGAAGCGGACGGACGCATCGGTGCGCTGCTTGATTCGCAGCAGCATACGGGAAGCAGCAGCCACCCCGAGCGACAGGATCGCCCGCACCCGCATTCTTCCTTTTATAGCCCGGATGGTCGCTATTTGCTCGTTTCCGATCTCGGCCTGGACCTCATAATTACGTATGCGCTGGACCGGGAGCAGAACAAGCTGGCTCGCGTCCAGGCAGCAACGGTGCCGCCAGGATCGGGACCGCGGCATTTGACATTTCATCCGAACGGGAAATTTGTTTATGTTATTAATGAAATCAATTCGACCATTTCTTCCTTTGCTTATGAGGCGGAGCACGGAGAGTTGACTCCGCTCAGCACGGTCGGCACGATCCCTGCATCGGTAACGATCGAAAACTCCTGCGCGGAAATTGCGATATCAAAGGACGGCCGTTATTTGTACGGCTCCAATCGCGGGCATGACAGCATTGTTGTGTTCTCCGTCAATAGCGATGACGGCTCTCTGGAGGTTGTGCAGCATATTTCGGTAGAAGGCGGGCATCCGCGGCATTTCGCCCTTACGCCTAACGGCGCGTATTTGCTTGCGGCCAATCGGGATACCGATAATATCGTGACCTTCAGCGTCGATGCAAATAGCGGGAAGCTGACATACACGGGTGTTCAGGAGCAGGTATCCAAACCGGTGTGCGTTATTCCGATATACTTAACGGTTCAGCATTCATAAGCGTCAGAGCTTAACGGAATATATGCAGGCAATGTCGTCAAAGGTTGATGATAGCCCTTGGCGCCGCACGATGATAATATAATAGAGATAAATAGCTTATTTGAAGAGGGGAATACAGAAGGTGTCCACACAAGAAGAAAAAGTTAAGCTGGTTGCAACCAAAATTTTCAAATGCAAAAATCCGGAATGCAAAGCCTGGGTAAGAGACGAATTTGCGGCCGCAGAGCAGACTTGTCCGCTATGCAAAGGGCCGATGCTCAGAAGCATGCGTCATTTGCCGCCTGTTCAGAACAAGCCTAAGCGCCAGCCGAGGACGCCAAAATCCGACTTTTAGGCACATGCCAAGAGGGCTGTTCCGCTATCGTCTATTCAGACATGCGGGGCGGTCCTCTTGCTGTATGCCGGCAGAAAGGCGGCTTTCATGCTCATCTATTTTATTGCCCTGCTTGCAGCGGCATCGGTTGTGCTCGTCAACAATCTGAAAGTTGAAGCGTATCGCTGGGCAGCTTATTTCCTTGCGAGCGCCTCCATCGGCGGACTGAGTTATCTGCTCGCCGAACGCGGCTGGGATCTGTGGGCCGCCATTTTGGCCTTTGTGAATTATACGGTGACTCCTTACGCGGTGCTCGTCTTCAGCCTATTGTATACGCTCCCAACGCCTGCGGCGATAACGAAGCGAAGGCTGAAGCTTTGGCTGCTGCTGCCGGTGCTGTTTATGGCGGGGGTAGCGCTCCTCCAGTCGGATAAACATCTGTACGATGTGGTCGCGCTGCTCTGGTTCGCTCCTTACTACTTGCTGTCCTGCGCGCTTCTCATCCGGTCTGTATGGCTGGAAAAGGACCGCGGCCAAAGGCGGGGCCGCCTCATAACGGCGGCTATCATTGCACCGACTCTGGTTGGAGTGCTAGTGTTTATTTATGGAGCAAAGGCGTTTGTGCCGGATTTTGCGTTCATGAACTACGTTTCGGTATTTATTGCCTATTCGCTTGTCATTGCGGGCTTAAGCGCATTTGTATACGGTGTGCTTGGCGTGAAGCTTACCTTTGAGCCCGATCCGCTCGGAAGCAGAAGAAAAGCGATAAGCACCGGAGTCGCGATGCTCAATCATTCCTTCAAAAACGAAATCGGCAAAATTGCCATCAGCGCGGAAAATGTAAATGCGATGATGGCTCAAGAGGATCAGGCCGCGGCGGAGCAACTATTGGTAATTAAGAATGCTTCGCGCCATATGCTTGGAATGGTTGCAAGAATGCACAGCCAGTTAAAGGATATTCTGCTTCGCGAGCAGGAGCTCGAGCTGGATCGTCTTGTGGGACAGTGCCTGAGCCAGCACCGGGAGGCGCTGAAGCGAAAACAGATTGCCGTCAGCGAAATTTACGTCGTGAAGCCGCTCTTAATGGGCGATCCTGTCCATCTGCTAGAGGCGTTCGGCAATGTGGTGATGAATGCGGTTGAGGCGATGCCGGAAACGGGCGGCAGCCTGGAAATCTCGATTGAAGACTATAAAAGGGGCGTTCGGCTTGCGTTCGCAGACAATGGTCCAGGTGTGCCGGACAGCCTGCTTGACCATGTGTTCGAGCCGTTCGTGAGCGGGGGGAAATCGGGTCTTAATTTTGGGCTGGGGCTTTCCTATGTGTCTCAAGTCATGCAGCTCAGCGGCGGCAAGGTCGAGCTTGCTAACCGGAGCGGAGGAGGAGCATGCGTCTCTTTTTATTGGCCGAGACGAAAGCTTGCAGGCCGGGCCCGCGGAAGGGAGCGTTAAAATGACGATTAAAGTGTTGATTATCGAGGATGATCCGGATTGGGCAAGCGCGCTAACCTCTTATCTGAGCCGGGAGCGGGATTTGCTGGTAGTCGGGGCTGCCTCAACGTCCGAGGAGGCGCTTAGCCTCGCCGGTACGCTCGCCTTTGACGTAGCGCTTATGGATATTCAGCTCGAGGGCAGCAGGCTGGACGGCATTCAAACGGCGATGCTGCTTCATGAGCGTTCAACGGCCAAAATCATCATGCTTACCTCGTTAACGGATGAACAATCGATGACGCAATCCTTTACGGCGGGAGCTGTGCACTACTTGGACAAAAGCCGTTATGAAGAGCTGCCGCATGCGATACGCAGCGCCTTCCGGCATCCCGCCCCGATGGAGGCGCTGTTAAAAGAGCTTGGCAGGCTTCAGCGGGAGGAACAGCTAAAGGGATTGACAGGAGCGGAGCGCGAGGTGTTCGAGCTGATCGAGCAAGGATATACGCAACCGCAAATCGAGAAGAAGCTGTACAAGGCGGAAAGCACGCTTAAAAATCAGGTCAACAAAATGCTGAAGAAGCTTGGCGTGAAATCAAGCAAAGAGGCGGTCAACAAAGTAAGAAGGCGCGGGCTGCTGCCGGAGGCGGACAAGGACGAGCGGCAGTAGACTGCGGCGGAGGGGTGCTACAATTTGTAGTACCCCTCGCTTTTTCAGGCCTAAAGAAGATGGATCTGCCGCCGCATGCAACGGACCGGTATAATACAAGCAAGAGAGTGAGGCGCTACAGGATGCAGCCGCAAAAGGAATGGAACGATACATCCATATTGCTGATTGATGGAGAATGTATGCTGTGCAGCAAAATAACCCGTTTCGTCGTGAAACGCGACCGGAAGCGAAGGTTTCGGTTCGCGGCGCTGCAATCCCCTGCCGGCCAGCGCCTGCTTAGTCAGGGAGGCTTGCCGCTGCAGGATTTTAATACGTTTGTGCTGGTAGAGAACGGACGTTATCGCATTAAATCGACTGGAGCGCTGCATGTGCTGCGCGGGCTTGGCGGATTATGGCCGCTGTTATACGCATTCATGATTGTCCCGCCGCGATGGCGTAATCTCGTTTACGACTGGATCGCGGGAAGCAGATACAAATGGTTTGGGAAAACCGACGTTTGCATGCTTCCCGGCAAAGAGGTCCTCGACAGATTCCTCCAGGATGGTCTAGCGTAAACGGCTGTCGCCGCCCTTGCGGCACAAGCGATCGTTTCGCACATTTAGTTACCTAAGGAGTTGGTAGGGATGGGGGGCAAACCCGTTTACGTCGAGCTTGCAATAGATGCCGACATGGAGGTGCTTTGGGCGCATACGCAAAAACCGGAGCTGCATGAGCAATGGGATTTGCGCTTTACGACAATCGACTATTTGCCGCGCGAGAACGAAGCCGATCCGCAGCCGTTTCTCTATACGACCCGAATCGGCTTCGGCCTGCGCATTCATGGAACTGGACTTACGCGCGGCAGCTCGGCGGAGCGGGAGGGCGAGCGCATGTCGTCGCTGCAGTTTGCGTCCGAGCAGAAGGCGTCGCTCATCAGCAGAGGCAGCGGCTACTGGAAATATAAGCGCACCGATAAAGGCGTTGTGTTTGCGACGCAATTCGATTATCACACCCGTTATGGCGCCGCAGGCAGATGGCTTGACCGGGCGGCGTTCAGACCGCTATTCGGCTTTGCGACCGCATGGAGCTTCGACCGGCTGCGGATTTGGCTTGAGCAGGGTATTCCGCCGTCCATCATCGCTGAACGAGCGCTTGTGCATTACTGCGCAGTTGGCCTGCTCGCTGTGCTCTGGCTATATCAGGGGCTTGTGCCCAAGCTGCTGTTTCCCGAGGGAGGCGAGCTTGCGCTCCTGACAGCAACGGGGGCATTTCGCGGAATAGAGCCGCTTGCGCTGAAAATCCTTGGTGCAAGCGAAATGGTCATCGCGGTCCTATCCTGTCTTTGGCATCGACACGGCTGGGCTTCATGGGCGCAGACGCTGCTGCTTGCGGCCCTTACACTACCGGCTATAGTGTCGGAGCCGTCCCTGCTCCAGTCGCCGTTTAATCCGTTGACAATAGCCTTGCCGATGCTGGGCCTGAACACAGCCGTAGCGTTGACCCGCCGCCATCTGCCGAACGCAGGCAGGTGCATACGCAGGCGGTCAGCGACACCAAGGAAGGGAGCGGATGCTGCATGACCTCCATTTATGAAAAGGTTCTTGGCGAGCGCTTCCGGCTGCTGCATCCTCGCATACAGCAGCGGTTCGGCTTCTGCAGCGAGGATCGGATCGCTTCTATCGGCTATGGCGAAATGCAGACGATGTGGTACAACAAGCTTGCCGCCATGCCGCTTTATTTGGGGAGCCTTCGCCATATTATGTTTCCGCAGGGCGGACGGCAAATTCCATTTACGATCGAAAACTATGCCTACCGCGACCGCTTTGGCCGCGAGACGGTAACATGGGTCAGGAAATTTCAATTTGCCCGTAAAGTGCAGCAGTTCGACGCGACGATGATTTTCAGCGAGCAACGCGCCCGCATTGTTGATTATTTGGGCAACAGGCAGCACCTTGCCGTCGATCTGGACATCGGGGCTGCGGATAACGGAGGCATTCTCATACGATCGGGCGAACAGCGCTTTTACGAAGGGCTGCTGCAATTTCGTTGTCCTGCCAAGCTTACGGGAACGGCCGAAGTATGCGAATGGTATGAGGAGACCGATGAACGCTTCCATATTCGGGTGGATGTGCAGAGCCCGTTGCTTGGCTCTGTGTTTCGCTATCAGGGCACATTTCAAGCGGATTACCGCACGGTGCCGGCAAGCTCGGCGATTCCCGTCGGCATCCGTCCGCTGCGGGAGGAGCGGAGAGAATAGCTTTCTTTTGTCAGCAGCTTGCCTGCCGTTGTATAATAGGTTGTGATTAACGGAAATGGAGCCTGGCACCCATGAAAACATTCAAAAAGTTTTATATTGAAACGACGAGCATTTGCAATTTGTCCTGTACCTTTTGCCCACCGACCCAACGGGCAAAAGGTTTCATTAGCGTGGAAGATTTTACGAAGACGCTCGACCAGATCAAGCCGCACACGGACCATATTTATTTTCACGTCAAGGGCGAGCCGCTTTTGCACCCGAAAATTGACGAGCTGCTCGACATAAGCGCCGAGAAGGGCTTTAAGGTGAACATTACGTCCAATGGAACGCTGATTAAAAAGAACAGATCGAAGCTGCTCGGAAAGCCCGCTCTGCGGCAAATTAATTTTTCGCTGCACAGCTTTGACGGGCATCCCGGCTCCAAGGACAAGGCCGGTTATTTGGCCGATATTCTGGAATTTGTGGAAGAGGCGGTTGCGCTCTCACCGCTCATCGTTTCCTTCCGGCTATGGAATCTTGAGATGGACAATGAGGTGAACTTGCAGCGGCACAAAAACCGCGAGCTTCTGGGCATGATCGAGCAGGCATTTGGCTTGGATTACCGCATCGAGGAGCATTTCAAGCCCGGCAAAGGGGTGAAAATTGCCGATCGCATTTATTTGAATCAAGATCCTGAGTTCAAATGGCCTGATCTCAACGAGCCGGAGGATGACGGGAAAGGCTTTTGTCACGCGCTGCGGAATCAGGCGGGGGTGCTGATTGACGGAACCGTCATTCCTTGCTGCCTGGACGGGGAGGGCGTGATCAATCTCGGCAACATCCATAACACGCATTTTTCCGACATCGTCGAGAACGAGCGGTCGACAAGACTTTATGAAGGCTTCTCTCGTCGCGAGGCGGTGGAGGAGCTGTGTCGAAAATGCGGGTATCGCCAACGTTTCGGCTGATGCATAATCGGTACCAATGGATCATTTGATGATAGAGTGGGATTCGTGTATGATATTATCAGTTTGGCTCACTCTATCTTAATCATGTTGGGAGAATAACGGCGCATGAATTTGTTGTCACTCGATTTTTGGACGCTTGTTAAAGCGGTCATCCTTGGGCTTGTGGAAGGCCTGACGGAGTTTGCGCCCGTATCCTCTACCGGACATATGGTCATCGTGGATGACATGTGGCTGCAAACGAAGGAATTTTTAACGGAACCAGTCGCAAATACGTTCAAAATTGTCATTCAGCTTGGCTCGATATTGGCGGTCGTCATCCTTTTCCGCAATCGATTTATTGAATTGTTAGGTTTGTCGGGCGGTAAGGCGAGTCAGGAAGGGCAGCCTGCTGCACGCAAACGGCTCAAGCTGGCGCATGTATTCGTAGGGCTAATTCCTGCCGGCGTGTTGGGCCTTTTGTTCGAAGATTACATAGACGAGCATCTGTTCACCATTCGCACGGTGCTGTTCGGCCTTATTATCGGCGCGGTGCTGATGATTCTGGCAGACCGCTTCAGACCGGCGACTCCGAAGGTAGAAACGGTCGATCAAATGACCTACAAGCAAGCGCTATTTATCGGTCTGTTTCAATGTTTATCGCTGTGGCCGGGCTTTTCGCGTTCGGGCTCAACAATTTCGGGCGGCGTATGGCTGGGCATGAGCCACCGCGCTGCGGCGGATTTTACCTTCATTATGGCGGTGCCGATCATGGCGGGGGCAAGCTTTCTTTCGCTGCTTAAGAAATGGGAGTATTTCACCCTGGATACGCTGCCGTTTTTTATCGTAGGTTTTATTAGCGCCTTCGTATTTGCCCTGCTATCGATTCGTTTCTTCCTGAAGATGATTAATAAAATCAAGCTGGTTCCATTTGCGATTTATCGCATTGTGCTGGCTGTTGTCATTTACTTTATTTATTTCTAAGCACCTGCTGCCATAGCGCGCTGAAAAGCCCGGTTCGGCCCGGTTTCCTAAGATAAAGGAAGTCAGGTCGGACCGGGCTTTATTTGCGGCCGCAGGCCGGTAACGGCGCTTACTTCGGATCTCGTTTGAAAAAGGAGTAAGCGGCGGGCTTCTGGGCCTCATAAATGCCGCTGCGTCCCGAGAAAAGGAAGCTTAGCACGCAGCCGATAAACAAATAGACCGCACCTTCGGCGCCGAATAATTCGATTCCCATTATAAAGCAGGCGATAGGCGTTTTGGCTGCGCCGCTGAATAGCGACACAAGCCCGATTGCCGCCAGCAACGGAATGGACGTATGAAGCAGGCCGCCGAGGGCGCTTCCGAGTGTTGCGCCAATGACAAAAAGCGGTGTCACCTCTCCTCCCTGGAAGCCCGCTCCAAGCGTCAGCGACGTAAACAGCGTTTTGAACAGGAACGCAAGCGGGGAGACAGCCTCCTCAAAGGATTGCTGCAGCAGCGGCAAACCGAGTCCTAAATAATCTCTGCTGCCAAGCAGATAGACTAATGCGATGAGAATGACTCCGCCGACAGCGCTGCGCAGCGGTGGGTAGCTGATCCGTTTGGCAAATTGGGCTTTCAATTGCTTGGTCAATGCGCTAAACAGCAGGGCGGCAAGTCCGAAGCAAATGGAGGCCAGCACGATTTTGGAAAGCAGCAGCGAGCTGACCGGCGGAATGTTGCCCATACTGTAATGAAGATGCTCGATGCCCCAAGCGGTGGTGACGAGATGCCCCGTATAGCTGGCAACCAAGCAAGGCAAAAGCGCTTCATAGCTTACAAGCCCGATCGCCAGCACCTCGAGGCCGAACAGCGTGCCGGCCAGCGGCGTTCCGAATACGGAGCCGAATCCGGCGCTTATGCCGCACATCAGGATGATTTTTCGGTCGGCCTCGCCAAGCTTGAACAGCTTGCCGGTCGCTTCGGCCAAGCTTCCTCCCATCTGTACGGCAGTGCCCTCGCGCCCCGCCGATCCGCCAAAGAGATGGGTTGCGAGGGTGCCCAGCAGCACGAAGGGAGCCATGCGAAGCGGTATCGCGCCTTGGCCGGAATGAATTTGCTCAATAATCAGATTGTTGCCGCGGGCCGCTTCTTTCCCTGCCTTCATATACAGCCAGCTGATAGCGGCTCCGCCAAGCGGCAGCAGCCAAAGCAGCCAGGGATGATCCAGTCTCGCAGCTGTGGCCAGGTCAAGGCTGCCCAAAAATAAGGCGGATGCGGTGCCTGAAAGCGCGCCGACCACGCTGGCAAGCGCCGTCCATTTCAATAGAGCAGGTAGCATGGGGTTCAACGTGAAGTGCCTCTTTTCAGTTGGTATGTATTCTCTACAGCTTATTATACAAAAAGTAAATGGCCGGGGTCTACGGAAGCGGCAAAGAGTGCCGATCAGGCACGAGACCTAGTTATTTTTACTTGAAAGCTGCATGCAAACGGCGGGATAAATGGTATAATATGAGATAGTTTATGCTGTACATAGGCAACTTGAACCATTTGCGACAGAAATGGAGTCAGATTATGAACGAGGAATCGCTGTTAAACGCCAATATTCTCATTGTAGATGACAAAGAGATCAACATCATGCTCATAACCAACATTTTAAGGCGGGCGGGTTTTCATCAGCTATTTTGCACGACGGACTCCAGTACGATCATTTCGTCGCTAATAGAAGTGAAGCCGGATATCGTTCTACTAGATTTGCATATGCCCAGAGTGGACGGGATTGCTGCGCTCCGCCTCATCCGCGAGCATATTCCGCAAACCAACCTGCTCCCTGTGCTGATGCTGACCGCCGATGTTGATCCGGAAGCGAAGAAGCTCGCTTTTCAGAGCGGAGCAAATGATATTCTGATTAAGCCGTACGATCGGATGGAGGTCGTATTGCGCATACAAAATTTGTTGAGAACGAGATTTCTGCAAGTCCAGCTGATGCAGCACAATGATTCTCTGGAGGAACGCGTCCGTGAACGCACGCTTGAGCTGCAGCAGGCCAAGCAAGAAATTTTAAAGCTGCTCGGCAAGGCTTCCGAATATCGCGACGATATGACCGGCCAGCATACGCAGCGGGTCGGCCGCCTGTCCGGGCTTATCGCGGAGCAGCTTGGCATCGAGCCGCGGCATGTGGAGCTCATACGGATGGCGGCGCCTTTGCATGACATTGGCAAAATCGGCATTCCCGACGAAATTCTGCTCAAGCCCGGCCGCTTTGAACCGCATGAGTTTGATCGAATGAAGCAGCATACGATGATTGGAGCAAGCATTCTGGAGGGCAGCTACTTTACGGTGCTTAAGCTCGCCGGCGTTATCGCCCAGTTTCACCATGAGAAATGGGATGGCAGCGGTTATCCCTTTGGTCTTCAAGGCGTGGCTATTCCCATCGAGGCCCGTATCGTCGCTTTGGCGGATTTCTACGATGCCTTGACCCATGAGCGACCGTATAAAAAAGCCTGGTCCCACCAGGAAGCGCTCGATGAAATCGTACGGCAAAGGGGGCTTCATTTCGATCCGGCCATTGTGGATGTTTTTGTAGGACTGTATTGGACGGAACGCCTGGAGCTCAGCGAAGGAGAATTGCTTGCTTAATCAGCATAGCTGAATGATGAGCTTATCGGCCTTGATTTATAAATAAAATTAATAAATATTGTCGGATCTTGCAACATAGCTTTGGCAATTGAGCGATCTGTAACGACTAGATGCTACTTATCCGTTTGCGATAAGAGCGTCTTTTTTTTGTTTAAATCAGCTGTTTCAAAATTATCAAAAAAACTTATATAACATACTTGAGCGGATGTGGATACCTTCATTTGGAACATGATATCGGAGGATATGGGCGGAATTGGATGAATGCCATGGGTGACCTCCGCTCTGCCAACGAGAGGTCATTATATGCGAAAATTTCACGCAATTCTGGAAATGACCAATGCGGCAGGTAATGTTAGCCTTATAGATGTTCCGAAAACAAGAGAGAGGATGTGGGGGATGTGAACAAGGCTTTGGCATGCCTGATGCTGCTGCCCATGCTTGCAGTAGCCGCATGCGGAAAAAGCGGTACCGAGCAACAAGATACGTTGGCGAAAGCAAAAGAGCAGGGGTACATAACCGTTGGATTTGCGAATGAACAGCCTTATGCGTACAAGGATGAAACGGGCAAGCTGACAGGCGAGGCCGTTGAGATTGCCAAGGTGATTATGGAGCGTCTTGGAATCGATGAGGTACGGGGAGAGCTGACGGAATTCACCTCGCTCATTGCCGGCTTGCAGGCAGAGCGTTTCGATGCGATAACTGCAGGCATGTTTGTCAACGAGAACCGTTGCAAAGCCGTCCTTTTTGCCAATCCGGAATACAGCATCGGCGAAGCGCTGGCTGTTAAGGCAGGCAATCCGCTTGGACTTACGAGCTACCAATCGATTGCAGACAATGGAGAAGCCAAGGTCGCGGTCATGGCCGGAGCTGTGGAAATCGATTATTTAAAGGCGATGGGGGTTAAGGAAAAGCAATTGCTGCAGGTTCCCGACCAGGATGCGGCCGTAAGCGCGCTTCAATCGGGGCGAGCAGATGCAATGACGATGACGGGTCCGGCTTTGCAGTCAAGGCTGGAGACGGCAGGCGACAGCTCGCTGGAGCGGGTCGAGAACTTTGAACAGCCGATAGTGGACGGCAAAGATGTGACTGGCTATGGTGCAACGGCATTTCGTCTGGCGGATACCGCGTTTCAAGAGGCCTACAATGCAGAGCTGGAGAAAATGAAGGAATCGGGCGAGCTGCTGACCATTTTGCAGCAATTCGGCTTTACGGAGCAGGAGCTTCCTCAGGATGTAACGGCTGAACAGCTCTGCGGCGGATAATGAACGTTCCGATAGGGGACTGGTTGCCGCTGCTGCTGGACGGGACCCTCATAACCGTTCAGGTTGCTCTGCTATCAGCGGTCGTCTCGTTGCTCTTGTCCACTCTGGCGGGACTCGGGAGCTTATCCCGCTATAAGCTCCTTCGCGGAATATGCAAAACGTATGTCGAGCTGTTCCGGGCTTCCTCTTTGCTCGTTTTGCTGTTCTGGCTCTATTTTGCCCTGCCGTTTCTGGATATCGAGTTATCCAAGCTAATGGCGGCGGTGCTCGCGATTGGATTAAATATCGGCGCTTATGGCGCGGAAATTGTGCGAAGCGCGATTGCGGCGGTGCCGGCCGGACAGCATGAGGCGAGCGTTGCTCTTAATTTGACGGGCAACCAGCGAATGCTCCGCATCATTTTGCCGCAGGCGGCAGGACGCATGGTTCCTCCGTTCGGCAATTTGATGATTGAGCTGCTCAAGGCGACTTCACTCGTTTATTTTATTACGTTAACGGATTTGACGTTTGAAGCGCTCGTGCTGCGCAACAATTATTACGCGTATACGCCATATATTTTTGGCTTGCTGCTTATAATCTATTTTCTATTATCTGCTTGTATTACGGTTGTCGCCCGCATGCTGGAACGCAAGCTGACGGCTTGGAGGTGAACGCTGGCATGTGGGATTGGGAATACGCGATAGAGCTTGTACCGAAATTTTCAAGCGCATTTCTTGTCACCTTGTGCGTAACGCTGGCCGGATTCGCGCTCGCCGTAGGCTTCGGCCTAGGATTTGCCCTGCTCGGCCGCTCGCGTTTTCGTTCCGTGCGCTGGACGATTCGCGCCATCGTTGAATTCATACGCAGCACCCCGCTGCTGGTACAAATCTTTTTCCTGTACTACAGCATTCCGATGCTGACCTCGTTTACGATGTCCGCATTTATGACCGGCGTGCTAGCGCTTGGCTTGCATTATGGCACTTATCTGTCCGAAGTGTTTCGGTCGGGTATTGACGCCGTGCCCAAGGGCCAATGGGAAGCCGCAACTGCCCTGCATTTGACCCGGCGCAAAACATGGCTGTCCGTCATATTGCCGCAAGCGATACCGCCCGTTATTCCGATGATGGGCAATTATCTGATTGTCATTTTTAAGGAAACGCCGGCATTAATGGCCATTACGCTCGTTGAGCTGCTGCTTACTGCCAAGAACGAAGCGTCGGCAAGCTATCGGGTTTTCGAGCCGTATACGCTTGTAGGGATCATTTTTCTTGTTGTCAGCTTGCTCTTTTCATTCGGCGTACGTCGGCTGGAAAAAAAGCTTCATCTGATGCAAGGACAGAGCGAGAGGGGGACGAGAGCATGACGACGCTGGTCAAGGAGGAAGCCGAGCCAATCGTTCGGTATCAGACGGTGAAAAAAAGCTTTGGCGAGCTTGAAGTGATTAAAGGTGTGGATCTGGACATCTATCCGGGTGAAAAGATTGCGTTAATCGGTCCGAGCGGCTCCGGTAAAACAACGCTTGGCCGTATGCTTATGACGCTTGAGGAGCCGTCCTCGGGCCGGATTCTGATTGGGGATGAGCCGCTGTGGCAAATGGAGTCAGGCGGTAAGCAGCTGCCGGCAAACGAAAAGCATTTGCAGAAAATGCGAGCGAAGGTCGGTATGGTGTTTCAGCATTTTAATTTGTTTCCGCATATGTCCGTCCTAAGCAATGTAACGCTTGCCCCAAGATCAGTGCTGAAGCTGTCGAAGGAGGAAGCGGCGGAGCGGGCGCAAATTATGCTTGCGAAGGTAGGGCTTGCCGATAAGCTGGAGATGTTTCCGGCGCAGCTGTCCGGCGGTCAAAAGCAGCGTGTCGCCATTGCCCGCGCGCTCGTGATGCAGCCTCAAATCATGGTGTTTGACGAGGTAACCTCTGCGCTTGATCCCGAGCTCGTCGGCGAGGTGCTGTCCGTCATCAAGGACATTGCCGAGGAGGGGGAAATGGCCATGCTGCTGATTACGCATGAAATGGAATTTGCCCGCGAGGTGGCGGATCGGGTCATTTTTGGCGCAGAGGGCCGGATCGTGGAGCAAGGGCCGCCTGAGCAGCTTTTTACGAATCCGCAAAGCGAGCGCCTTCAATCGTTTTTAAAACGTTTTTTGTAGCGTTGTGGAGATGGGGGAAGAAACAGAGGAGAGAAGGAGGTGGGCGGATGATCGCCAAAACCGAGCTGCTGCTCAGAAAACCGGAGGCTTGCGACGGCTCCGCCGTCTGGTCGCTGATCAAGGAAGCGGGAACGCTGGATTTGAATTCGGCCTATAGCTATCTTATGCTGTGCGATCTGTTCAAGGATACCTGCGCGATCGCGGTCAGCGACAATCGCATCGTCGGATTTTTATCTGCTTTCCGCAGGCCGGATCGTCCAGATTCATTGTTCGTTTGGCAGGTGGCGGTGGCCGCCCCGGAGCGCGGACGCGGTATAGCGAAAGCGATGCTCAAGGAGGTGCTTGGGCGCAAGGAGCAGCAATCCATTCATTATGTCGAGGCGACAATCGGACCGGATAACAGGGCTTCGAGGAAGCTGTTTATCGGCCTCGCCAATGAGCATGGCGCTGAATGCCGGGTTGTCGAGCGATACGATATCACTATGTTTCCGGAGGGAAGCGCGCATGAGCCGGAGCTGATGTACACGATAGGCCCTTTGCGTTTGTCATGAATCGGATCTTAACCATAATGAACTTTCAGGAGGTAGATCAAGGATGAAAAAAGCTCAAAAGTCCAACCATGAATTAAAAGTGTTCAATGAAATGGAATCCGAGGTGCGGAGCTATTGCCGCAGCTTTGAAACAGTATTTACAAAAGCGAAAAACGCCAGGCTATGGGATCGCAAAGGCAAGAGCTATATTGATTTTTTTGCCGGAGCAGGGGCTTTGAACTATGGACACAACAATGATGCGATTCGCGCCAAGCTGGTCGAATATTTGCTGTCAGACGGCGTTTCCCACAGTCTGGACATGGCGACGGAAGCGAAGGAAACATTCCTGCTTGCTTTCCGCAAAACGATTCTGCAGCCGCGCTCGCTTGACTATAAAATCATGTTTCCCGGTCCTACCGGAACGAACACGGTAGAAAGCGCGCTGAAGACGGCGCGCAAAGTGACGGGAAGAACCAATGTCGTATGCTTTACGAACGCCTTTCACGGCATGTCGCTCGGCTCGCTCGCCGCTACGGGCAACCGCTTTAAGCGCAGCGGTGCGGGCATGCCGCTTGGCGGAACGACGTTTATGCCCTATGACGGTTATTACGGAGAACACAACGATACGGCGAAAATGTTTGAAAAGCTGCTGGAGGACCCGGGCAGCGGAATCGATTTGCCGGCCGCCGTTATTCTTGAAACGCTTCAAGGGGAAGGCGGATTAAACCGGGCCAGCGACGAATGGCTGCAAAAGATTGAAAACATTTGCCGCAAGCATGGCATTCTGTTGATCGTTGACGATGTGCAGATGGGCTGCGGTCGCACGGGAACCTTTTTCAGCTTTGAGCAGTCGGGCATCCGGCCGGATATCGTCTGCTTGTCCAAATCGATTGGAGGCTACGGTTTTCCGCTTGCGCTTACGCTTATTAAGCCCGAGCATGACGTATGGAGCCCCGGCGAGCATAACGGCACCTTCCGCGGCAACAATTTGGCTTTTATTGCTGCAACCGAAGCGATTCGTTACTGGGAGGACGGGAGGCTGCAGGCGCATGTTGCCCAGAATGCCGACCTCATCCATGGCACATTGAGCGAGCTGGTGGCCGATTACCCGGAATGGCTAAGCAGGAAGAAAGGCAAAGGCTTTATTCAAGGCATCGCCTTTCGCGAACCCGAGCTTGCGGGCGAGATGTGCCGCGAAGCGTTCCGTAACGGGTTAATTATGGAGACGTCCGGCGCCTATGACGAGGTTGCAAAGCTGATGCCGCCGCTTACGATCGAGACGGAGCTGCTGAAGCAAGGACTGAACATCGTTAAGCGTTCGCTTGCCGCCGTCGTGGAGGCGAAGCGAAAAGAGCTTGAAGCCGGACAATGGGTTAAAGCCAGCGTGTAGGCTGGAATTGGCAAAGGAGAGGGAGGATACAACGATGATTGTAAAACACTTGGATGATGTCGTGCAGACCAAAGACGATATCGATACGAAAACATGGAATTCCCGCCGCTTGCTGCTTCAAAAGGACGGGATGGGCTTCTCGCTGCATGACACGCTGATTAAAGCGGGGACGGAAACGTTAATCTGGTACCGTCATCATGTTGAGGCTGTCTATTGCGTAGAGGGCGACGGCGAAATCGAAGTCGTCGGGGGAGAAACCTTCGCGATTCGGCCGGGCACGCTGTATGCCTTGAACGGTCATGAAAAACATTTGCTGCGGGCAAACAGCCAGATGAGAATGGTATGTGTGTTTAATCCGCCGCTGACCGGCGAAGAGGTGCATGACGAAGAGGGCGTATATCCGTTAGTTGAAACAAAATAAAGCGGTATGTGCAAGACACTAAATTAGAGGAGTGATGGACAATGAATTCAACTACAAAAGAGCAGCAAACAGCCGGCGGCGTTGCAGGAGACAAGTATCCTTCCCGCCTTTACGCGGACGCGAGAATAGTGGATCGCAAAGACCCTGTGCTATACTCGGAATGGTCAGAGCAAAGTCCGATCAGCAAGGAGCAGTCCGATTTTTACGAAAAAAACGGCTATCTTATCCTCGACCAGCTTTTTTCGGAGGAGGAGCTGCAAGCATGGCGGAGGGAGCTGCGCAGTCTCAATGAGCACTATCGCAGCCTGGAAGCGCCTCACGTCATTCAAGAGCCGGAGAGCCGCGAAGTTCGCTCGATTTTTGCCGTCCATGACCATAACGAGACGTTCAAGCAGCTTGCCAATCACCCTAAGCTTGTGGCGATTTCCGAGTTTTTGCTAGGCTCCAAAACCTATATTCATCAATCCCGGATTAATTATAAGCCTGGCTTTACCGGCAAGGAATTTTATTGGCATTCGGATTTTGAAACGTGGCATGTGGAGGATGGCATGCCTTCCATGCGGGCATTCAGCTGCTCGATCGCGCTGGAGGACAATTTTGTTCACAATGGTCCGTTAATGGTCATTCCCGGCTCGCAAAACCAATTTATTTCCTGCATTGGCCAAACGCCGGATGATCATTTTAAGCAATCGCTTCGACGTCAGGAATACGGCGTTCCCGATCCGGACAGCTTGACGGCGCTCAGCAGGCAGAGCGGGATCGAAACGATGGTCGGAAAAGCGGGCTCGGTGGTGCTGTTCGACTGCAATACAATGCACGGCTCCAACAGCAACATTACGCCGGACCCGCGCAGCAACGTATTCCTTGTGTATAACAGCGTGGAAAACAAGCTGCAGGCCCCATATTCCGGCCAAAGACCGCGACCGACTTATATTGCCGCAAGGGACTAGTTCTATATGAATGCTTGGCTATTGGCCGGTTCCATTATCGGCATTAACGTTGTGTATGTCACCTTGTTCACGCTGCGCTTGATTTTCCTCATAAAGGGGAGGAGGGGCGCAGCCTCTTTTCTTGCAATGCTTGAAGTTTTTATTTATCTTGTAGGTTTGAATATGGTGCTGCAAAATCTTGATAATCCGCTGAACATGCTGGCCTATTGTCTGGGCTTCGGCGCCGGCGTATATTTAGGCAGCCGAATTGAAGAGTATATGGCGCTCGGCTACTCTGTCGTGCAAGTCATTGTCGATTCGATTGAAACGAATTTGCCGAACAAGCTCAGGGATATCGGATATGGAGTTACCTCCTGGCCGGCGGATGGGCGGG
The DNA here is from genome assembly GCF_005222705.1 of Paenibacillus sp. SY21-1. Taxonomy (GTDB): domain Bacteria; phylum Bacillota; class Bacilli; order Paenibacillales; family Paenibacillaceae; genus Pristimantibacillus. The sequence goes on from NZ_STGF01000028.1 coordinate 93,523, forward strand.
ATGGCAAACGGCTTATTATGCAGGTGCTTGTCAAGCGCAGCAATGAGCAGAAGCTCATGGACAAGCTGGCGGAGCTTGCTCCGCGCGCATTCGTTATCTCGCATGAGCCAAGGCATTTCAAGGGCGGCTTCTGGACGAGAATCGTGAATAAATAGAAAAACTGAAACAAGCATTTCATTGGCAGGATTGCGATGAGATGCTTTTTGGCATGGAGCTCCCTAGGGTCGTCAACAGGGACTTCAACCGAAGCAAGCGGCTATTCCGGCAGCGGCTCTTTACGAAAGAGGTTTATTAGTGGTATATTGAAGGATACGTTTAACAAACGCTTGGAGGAATGTTTTTGTGAGTCGGTATCCGTTTGAATTTGACCCCAAACAATCGTTTGTGACACAGGCCAGCGATTGGATTGCGGACGTATTTTACGAAAAGCTGCCTGAGGCCGGGTTTGAGGTCAGAGATGAACAAATTTATATGGCGTTTCAGCTGGAGCGGGCGTTTGCCGAGAAGCAGACGATTTTTGCGGAGGCGGGAGTCGGCACGGGTAAAACGCTTGTATATTTACTATATGCGGTCAGCTATGCTCGTTATATGAGAAAACCCGCAATCATTGCGTGTGCGGATGAATCGTTGATCGAGCAATTAGTCAAGCCGGAGGGCGATATTGCAAAGCTTGCGCGCCATCTGGATTTGATTGTAGATGCGCGGCTTGGCAAATCGCCGGACCAGTACGTCTGTCTGAACAAGCTTGATGACGCACGCTCCGGGTTCGAGGACGCGGAGCTGTTTGATCGCATTTATAAAAGCTTGCCTCCGTTTGTGGGGAAGCCGGACTCCCTGCAAAGCTTTTATCCGTATGGCGATCGGAAGGATTACGCCGAGCTGACCGACAGGCAGTGGAGCCGAATCGGCTGGGATGTGTTTCAGGATTGTCTCGTGTGCGAGCGCAGACATCGCTGCGGCCAAACGCTGTCGCGCGATCATTATCGCAAATCGGCCGATCTGATTATTTGCTCCCATGATTTTTATATGGAGCATGTATGGACCTATGAAGCCCGCAAGCGGGAAGGCCAGCTTCCGCTGCTGCCGGAGCATAGCTCGGTCGTGTTCGATGAAGGTCATTTATTGGAAACGGCCGCTCAGCAGGCGCTCACGTATAAGCTGAATCACGCGGTATTCGAGGGCATCGTCACTCGTCTGCTGCAGGATGATATCCGCGAGTCGCTGGCGGTGGCCGTCGAAGACGCATTGACGCAAAGCGATTATTTGTTCCGAATGCTGAACAGACACAGCGTCAAGGTTCCCGGCTCTTCCCGCAAAGAAATTCGGTGGGCAGAGGAGCTTTTGCGTGAAATTAGCCGTTTTCAGGACATGCTGACGCTGATTGAGGAGGAGCTTGTTTTTGAAAGCGGCTTGTATACGATTGATCCTTATCAGCTGAAAATTGTGGAGGAGCATTTGGAGACGATTGGCTTTGCCTTGTCGTTGTTCAAGCGCGAAGAGCAGCCGATTACTTGGGTATCCGAAGAAAAGGAAGGGCTCTCGCTCGTTATCATGCCAAAGTGGGTCAAAGCGGTACTCAAAGATCAGGTTTTCTCGCGCAGCATGCCCATTGTATTCAGCTCGGCAACCTTATCGGTCGGCAAATCCTTTGACTATATGAAAGAGCTGCTTGGGATCGAGGACGCGTTAAGCTTTTCTGTGGACTCCCCCTACGATTATGCGGAGCAAATGCGTGTTCTGGCGCCAGCGCTCAACAGCGCGATAACTCCGCAGCAAAAGCTGGAGGATATTATCGGCTTGCTGCGGCAAAATGGCGGACGAACGCTTATTCTTTTCCCATCGATGGAGCAGCTTGAACTTTTTAAATCGGAAGCGCAGCTGCGAGAGGAGCTGTCGGAGCTTACCCTTTATTATGAAGGCTCGGGCGAAATCAGCTCCTTGATCAGCCGTTTTCAGCAGGAGGAAGAAAGCGTGTTATGCGCCGTAACGTTGTGGGAGGGGCTGGATATTCCAGGCCCGTCGTTGACGCAGGTTATTATGTGGGAGTTGCCGTTCCCGCCTAATGATCCCGTGTTCGCCGCTCGTCGCAGCGATTCCGCCGATCCGTTCGAGCAGGTTGACATGCCGTACATGCTGCTTCGCGCAAGGCAGGGCCTCGGCCGTTTGATCCGTTCGCGCGAAGACCGGGGGACGGTAGTGATCTACGGGGACAAAATACGCGAGGCGTCCGTGCGGACGCAATTGGAGCAGATCATGCCCGCACAGGTTGTTCTTCAATCTTTATAGAACTGTAGACGGGTTTTCGATTCTGGACTGCTGCCGAAAGGATGCCGTTTGGAATCGGAAACCTGCAATAAATGGCCGGAAACGGCGGTTTTTTTTCGAAAAATAATTGCGTGAAATATGTATTTCCTGCAATTTAGATTTATAGCGGTTTTTTATTGAGCCCCTAGGGAAGAATTCACTGATTTTAACCTGAAAAATACGAATCGGCGGAGGTCGGAGATGGGAAATTCGTTAAACGAGATTAAAGAGCATTACGACATGGAGCTCGACATGTTCTCAATTTGGATGAAAAACAAAGGCATGACCCAATCGACGCATGCCGCCTATTTAAGCGATGCCTGTCATTTTCTTAAAACGGCATACCCGAAGCCAACCAACGAGTTAACGAAAATGAACGTCATGCGTTTTTTATCGGTATGCCGCGAGCAGGGGGCGGGCGATGAAGCGCGTAATCGCAAATTGTCCGCCGTTCGTTCATTCTTTAAATCGCTTATGGAAATGGAGCATCAGAGCCATAATCCGGCGGCGGCGGTTCCGAAATCCAAGCAGGAAAAAAACAAAATTCCTGTATACCTCGAAGAAAGCGAGCTGGAGGCGCTGCCTGATGCCATAGGCGGAAAATATTACATCCGCAACGCAGCGATCATTATGCTTATGTGTTATGCAGGACTGCGTGTAGGCGAGGTACATCGAATGAACGTAAAGGATTTCCGCCAGGACGGCTCGATTCATATTTTGGGCAAGGGTAGAAAATGGCGGATCATCCCGCTTCCGGAAGGGCTGCAAGCGGTGCTGCGCGCGGCGCTCGGAGAGCGGATGGAGGCGAGACAGGACAAGGAGCAGCCGTTTTTTGTATCCCAATTTGGCAGGAGGCTGTCTATTCGCATGATTCAGACGGTAGCGGACGAGACGATTCGCCACTTAAAGGATAAGGAGCCGTCGCTTGAGAATAAGCCGATCTCCAGCCACAAGCTCCGTCACTCCTTTGCCACGATGCAAATTCGCAGCGGGACGGACATTAGAACCCTTCAAGAGCTGCTCGGGCATGCCAGCATTGAGACGACTCAAATCTATACGCATATTGACAATCGCCAGCTGCGAAGCGCCATGGATAATATTGCTGACAAAATCCCCGCTCTAAAAAAGATAACGTAAATATAATTATGTAAACTTAATGCTGTTCATAAGCCAAGTCGTCTTTATGGCGGCTTGGCTTAAACGGCATCTATCTCTTTTTCTAAGCTAGTTGCGCTGGTTGCATGATTATTTATTCCCCGCTTCTTTCCTGTTGCTACAAATGTCCAGTTTTCTCACATCGATAAGTTAAAGAACAATGTTGTTATCGGCGCTCTACATTTTCTTCATGTCAGTCTAGGTCCGGCCAAAATTTTGTTGCAGAAGCAGCGCAGCATAAAAGTTAACCTCATTAGTATTATGTAAACTTATAAGGGTAAGTAGAGCTTAGGCTATATAGGTTGAGCCAAAGTTTTGCATACAGAACGCTCTCAAGACTAAGGTGAAAAGCGCTAAAAAGTGGATAAATAACTGATCTAGCGGACTGTGGCCTTGGGTAAAAAGATGGCTAGTAATGTGAATACAGCGCGTTTTTTGTAGCTCTTGGGAGAAAGTGAGTTAGAAAAGTGACTGTAGATCGCTTTTTTGAGCTCCTTGGGGGAAAATGAGTTAGAAAAGTGACTGTAGCTCGCTTTTTGGAGCTCTCTGGGAGAAAGTGAGTTAGAAAAGTGACTGTAGCTCGCCTTTTGGAGCTCTCTCTAGGAAAGTGAGTTAGAAAAGTGACTGTAGCTCGCCTTTTGGAGCTCCTTGGGAGAAAGTGAGTTAGAAAAGTGACTGTAGATCTATTAAGCCCCCTATGTGAATTTGCAAAATAAATCGGCAGTGGTTTTGCAGATTCAGCCAGCAGAAATCGGTGGCGTTTCGAAGCGGTTTGCACAATATATCGGCAAAGATACGACGAATTTGCACATTGCGCCGGCGATGAAAACGCCGGTGAATTCCAAAAATAAACAGCCAGAGCTCTGTCTGGCTGTTACAGGGGCTTGTCGAACGGAAACGCACACGTTATACTAGCTTTCAAGTCACCCAGATCCAATAGCTGACGTCCGGGTGAAGGATGAATCGGGTTTGGGATACGTAGATGACCCAATCCTCTTCCAACTCAATTCGGCAAGGCAGGAACTGCTCACCAACGCGAAGTCCGTAGACTTCGCCGCAATGAACGAGGACGGGCTTGGGATAGGCGTCCCAAACCTCCCAACAATCATATCGCTCGTTGTACAGCAAACGGCCATTTTTTCCGGACGCGGTCTTCGCGCTCATAGGCTGTGCTCCTGTGTCGCCAGACGAATCAGATCGGCGTCAATCTGCTGGGCTTTTTGTTGGAAGCCCAGTAGCAGCGCGCGCGTAGCGATCTAGTTCACCAGCCGAGGATAGCCCTTTGTGCTGGCGGCCAGCGCTTCAAGGGCATTCTCGGTAAAGATGGCATGGCTGGCTCCGGCCAGCCGCAGGTGATGGGCGACATAGCCCTTCACCTCATCCTTAGTCAGCGGCTCGACCTGGTGCGACAGCAGAAGCCGCTGCGCCAATGGACGATTATGGTTAAGCGTAAGCCGGTCTCGCAGGTACGGCAAGCCGCACAGCAGGAGCAGAAATGGATTGGACGAGTCCATCTGAAAATTAAACAGCAAGTTCAAATCGCTGAGGAACACATCCTTGGCCATTTGCATTTCATCCAGAATAAAGACGGGCGTCACTTTTCGGTCCTGGAACGACGTGGTGACGGCCTGTTGAATTTGGCGAAACAAGTCAATCTTGCGTGTCTTCGGTTCCTCGCCCAGACCATATGCCAAGCCACGGTAAAAATCGTTCACCGTTCCGGTAGACAGCGGGAAATAGACCACCTTGTACAGCGCCGGATTCAGCGACTGGCTGAATCCGCGAAGCGCATACGTTTTTCCAGCACCGGGCTCCCCGACGATCAGCCCCATGCCTCGCGTTTGCTTCAGATAAGCCAGCGCGGCGGCTGTTTCCTGAGAGGCGGCCGAAGGATAAGCCTGGTCGGCGCCCACTTCTTTAGCGAAGGGCGTCGCTGCCAGCGAATAGAAGGCTTTAAACATCCGCCCCACCCGCCCTTTCCTGGAGCGCCTTGAACGAAAGCGATGGGCGTTCCCGTTTGACGTACGCATTGTCCGCAAACCTTACCGCTTTTGCCTCAGCCACTGCCTTGCCCTCCGCATACACATGCACCGCCTGCTCATCATAACGCAGTTCAATCTTCTGCCCGGCAAAAGCCGCTGGCAATTCGTAGAGCCGGTTCTCCAGCGAGAACGTCGCATCGTGCTTGACGGTGCGTTTCGCCCGTCGCAGGAACAGCGGATCCAGCAGGGCCGGATCCGAGACGGTGCGGATCTGCTCGATCTGAGATAGATAGACCTCTAGCGGCATTTTGCCTTCTAGTGAAGCGTGCGGCCGGCGATGGTATTCGGTCTCCAGCCAAGCCCAAAACCGCATATTGAGCTCCTCAAGCGTTGCCGCAGGCTGCGCTTTAAGCAACGTGTAGAAGCGCATTTTCACCGTGCGGAAATAACGTTCAATTTTGCCCTTACTTTGAGGGTCGAAACTGCGGGTATGAAGGAGCTGAATGCCCAGATTGGCGCAGGCAAACTGCAGGATGTCCGAACGAAATATCTTGCCGTTATCCGTGTACAGCAGCTTGGGAATGCCGCGCCTGATCAGCGCTTCCTTCATCACCGTGCGCAGCCCATCAAACTTCTCCGTCGGCACAAACTGGGCGAACGGCACCAGACGCGAGCAGTCGTCGATGAAGGCAAGCAAATGCGTACGAACGAGCTTCCCATCGATCAGCAGCCTTGGTCCCTCACTCGCATCGGTTTGCCAGAGCCGGTTGACCGTGTCATGGGCAAATCGTTTGCGTTCTTCTGGCGCGGAAGCGCGTTCGCCCTTCAATAGCCCATGCTGGCTTAAGAAACGGTGAAGGGTCGCATACGACACTTCGCTGGGCAACAACTCGCCCTGGGCGATCATCGTTTCATAGAAGACGGTCACGGGCATCTCCGCATGTTGGGTGCGCAACACGTGCTGTTCCTCTGACAAGGTACGGGACTTGCCGCGATCGCTACGCGTCCCCGGCTTTAGCCCATCAAAGCCAACACGTCGGTAAAACAGCCACCACTCCAAAATCGTTTTCACCGCATAGGTTTTCTCGCCATAGAGCGGTACCTGATGCGTCTTGCTCGACACCTCCGCCAAATACGTAGCCCGATCCACTTGTCCATTGATCAGTGGCGCAATCAGGCCATAACGAAACAACGCAATCTTCTCTCGCATACTCTCTTCCATCGGATAGATTAGCCTCCTTGTAGGGAAGGCTAGCCGGCTAACCGTTGTAGGAAGTATATCGCAGCAACCGACGAACTGGCGAGGAAAAAGGATTGTGGAAGCGTCAAAGCGAAGGGACGACACGTGCGCCGCGGTAATCGGCTGCCGCCATAAAGCTGGAGAGGCGATGTCGCCACCACTGACGGACAAAGTCAGCCGGATCGAGCATCAGAATCCGTTCAAGAAGGCGGAGCGCCTCTCGATCAGGGGAGACCTCGCACGACTGTCGATCACCTGACTCTCGAATGAACAAGGCGATGTCCGTTTGTTTGGCTTGAAACCGCCCCGCATAGAAACGGCGTAATTGGCGTGAAACCTGTAACGGACGCAACAACCAAACGGAAAGGAGAAGTTGTACGATGAAAACCATCGTATTCTGGAAATAGGGCAGAAGGAACACGGGGAGAAGGGAAAGGGTCTTCCTGCAGTCGGGGCATTTCAGTCGACAAATAGGAATTCGCATCACCGTGCCGTTTTCAATGGCGTTACGCTCATAGAAACCGTGTCGCTGCAACCGATTGTGCGCCCGACACATGGGGCAACAATCGATTTCTGGGAAGGCATTCTCCCTCCCCAGTTCGGCATATTGAAGTAATCTTAATTGAAAGTTATGGTAATAAATCATCGTCATCCCGCCGGTGTAATTTGCTAAAAGTTTATCAAATTACACCGGCATTAAAATACCGGTAATCCGTTCCAATGTGCAAAGATCTATTTCATTCCTGCGGAAACTTTTTGCAAATTCACACCCCTAATCAAGTTGGAAAGAATAAAGGGAAATAAGGTACAATCTTGACCGAGGGGGCAGGGACGATGAGGCAACGAAATAATGCTTTTAAAGAAATTCGATACAAGGCAGCACAAGAA
>NZ_STGF01000029.1 GCF_005222705.1 Paenibacillus sp. SY21-1
CAAGATGAGATTTCCCAGTATGTAAGACCCCTTGAAGACGACGAGGTTGATAGGTTCGGGGTGGAAGCACAGCAATGTGTGGAGCTGACGAATACTAATCGGTCGAGGGCTTATCCTAAGAACCCCCACAAAGTGAAGCGAAGGCTTCGAGGCGTATGCCGGGTACTTTGCGGGGACCCCATAATAAAGCAACAAGGCTTTCAGCAGCCTCACTTTCGTATCCAGTTTTCAGGGCGCAATCATAATTGTACAAGCTGTCGAGTACAGTGAATGCAATTTACTTGCGAAGACATCTGACGATGTTAATACCTGATCTTGCAAGCGACCCCGAGCGCTCGCAAGCGACAATTTTCGGGGATTAAGTGTGGCGGTGTAGCTCAGCTGGCTAGAGCGTACGGTTCATACCCGTGAGGTCGGGGGTTCGATCCCCTTCGCCGCTACCATACTTTGGAGGATTAGCTCAGCTGGGAGAGCATCTGCCTTACAAGCAGAGGGTCGGCGGTTCGATCCCGTCATCCTCCACCATGAAATTTTAACGGTTATCTGGAGCTGTGGTGTAGAGGCCTAACATGCCTGCCTGTCACGCAGGAGACCGCGGGTTCGAATCCCGTCAGCTCCGCCATTTTTTCTCAAGCAAGCAAGGCTCGGTAGCTCAGTCGGTAGAGCAGAGGACTGAAAATCCTCGTGTCGGCGGTTCGATTCCGTCCCGAGCCACCATTTTTATTTCGCTTATGCGAAATGCTTAACAATGTGGAGGGCTAGTGAAGTGGCTAAACACGGCAGACTGTAAATCTGCTCTCTCTGAGTTCGGTGGTTCGAATCCATCGCCCTCCACCACTTATGTTAAGAGCCATTAGCTCAGCTGGTAGAGCACCTGACTTTTAATCAGGGTGTCGTAGGTTCGAATCCTACATGGCTCACCATTTGTATAAAAGTTAACCCAAGATTCTAGAATCTTGGGTTTTTTTGTGTTTTACAGCTTCGAGCGAAGTGCGACTTCTTGAATGATCTCGTCCACTACGGAGTCGAGACGTACTTGCAAATCTTCAACAATCTCGAAAATCGGCGCTTCATTCGGGGCTTGAGTTCGATTAACTTGGGAATCAACCGCGTATACGCTGCTTGTAAATACTTTTGCTCCCATGGAGGATAAAACAGGCTTAAGCGAATAATCGATAGACAAAAGATGCGCCATTGAACCCCCGATAAACAAGGGAGCGACGACCTTGCCCAACAAAGCTTTTTGCGGCAACAAATCAAGGTAGGCCTTTAAGACGCCTGTGTAAGATGCTTTGTATACCGGACTTGCAATTATAACAACGGTTGCTTGCTCGACAAGCGCATTGGCTTCCAAGATGGCGCTGCCGGCGAAATTGGCATACACCAAATCTTCAGGCGGGAGCGATACGACATTAATCAGATTTGCCTTTTGAACGTAAGCTTCAAGCTTGGTCTGGACGTACTGAACGATTCCGTTAAGGCGTGAAGAAGCATTGGGACTGCCGGAAATAATAACAATATTGGACATAGTGATTCTCCTTTTTCGCTGGATAGATCCCTTAATCGTGATCGAAATGATTTACTTCTTGTATTTTAGCTGTATATGGGAACAATGTATACAGGTAGAAGGAAAAGAGGAGGCTCCATCATGTTCTATATACTGGTTGCTCTTGTGAGCTTTCTTATGGTATATGCCATTGTTCCGCCCCTTCGCAAGGCTGCGCTCAATTTCGGCATGGTCGATCGGCCCAACCAACGCAAGGTACATAAAGAACCGATTCCCCTAATGGGGGGCATCGCTATTTATGTAGGCTGCATGGCTGCTATGCTTCTGTTTATGGGGACAACTCCGCTGACGGTCTCTATTGCTGCAGGGGGAAGCATGCTTGTCGCCGTCGGCTTATTGGATGACGCCGCGAAGTCCAGAGGCAAAGACTTTCCGGTATGGCCCCGAGTCATCATTTATTTGGCAGTCGCATCCGTACCCGTATGGCAGCATATTCGGATTGCGGGGATTACCATTCCTTTTGACGTCGGCTATAGTAGCTTTCCCGGCTGGTTCTCGTGGCTCACGACAATGCTGTGGGTATTCGCTCTAATCAATATGATTAACTTTATTGACGGCATTGATGGGCTTGCTGCAGGCGTGAGCATGCTCTCGGCCATCACAATGGTAATTATCTCCTTAATGAAGGGACAGACGGAGTCAGCCGTGCTTGCTGTCATTGTGGCAGGTATATCGGCAGGATTTTTACTGCATAATTTCCATCCCGCGACTATTTTTATGGGTGATGCCGGAGCGACCTTTCTAGGATATACGCTGGCCGTAATAGCCGTTGACGGTACGTTTAAAAAGGTGACAGCCATTACGCTGCTTGTTCCGCTGCTAGCGCTTGGTCTCCCTATTCTGGATACAGTATATGTCATGCTGAGAAGGCTGCTGAGCGGAAAAGGTCTGCATCGGGCGGACAAGCTGCATACGCATCATGTTCTGATGAAATGGGGACTCAGCCAGGTGCAAGCGGTGTCCTTCCTGTACATGATTTCAGCTTTATTCGCTTTGCTATCCATAATCTTACTGCTTGTGATCGGGTAAGCTGAATAAGCGCTGCTCTTTATGGTACAATGTCCAAAAAAGCGTATCATGGAAAGGCAGCTATTGAATTGGCTGAATGACTGCCGCTGGCAGCATCCCCTGACACTCGCGCGAGAATGGAGAAGAGAAACATGAGCACGACAGATTGGTTGAAGCCATTGCAGCAGATTTTGAACTGTCCGGTGCATGTAATATCGAAGTCGATATCGGAGTGGAGAACGGCAGCCGGGAACGAGGAGCCCGTTGCGGCGGGGCAGAGCGCGACATATGAGGGCAAGGTGTGGTTCGTTGCGGATATAAACGGAACGGGGCTTGAATTGCTGGAGGTAGAAAGCTCTGAGCTGAGCGATTCGGAGATCGATTTAATCAGTTTTTCCATCGTCGTAGCCAAAGGACACACGATCGCCAAGCAGCAGCCTGGCATGACGGATAATGAAAAAAACGCCTGGAAGCTCAGTGAATGGATTCAAAAGCAGCTGGAATCCGATGAACCGACCTACTCTCTGCCCGATCATCTTACGTCGGGAAGCCGGCTTTATAATGAAATGATTCCATTCCTGCTTGTAACCGACCCTGCACAAACGAAGCATTCGACTTATATAGAGCTTGAAAAGCTGCTTCGCTCATTTTTATCGGACGACGTTGTACTCATCCCGCTCAAGAGCCAGGAATGGCTCATATGGGGCTCAAATTCCTTGCTCCGCGACGACGACTCGGAATCGCTGGATGAGCAGCTGGAGGAGACGATGGAGGACAGCCTGGCCTCGATTTGCATTGGTCTGCATGAAATGCTGGCAAGCGAATGGATTGGAGAATGTCATTTGGCGGTAGCACAGCCGATCGCACCTGCGAAAGGCATGGTGGAGACGACATTGCTGCTGCGCGAGACGATCAGTCTAGGCCGAAAATTTCATGTGGGTACGAACATCCATCTGCCTTGGAGCCTGCAATTGGAACGGCTGCTTAATGCGATTCCAGAAGCGCAGCGAGCCAAGTACCTGGAGCAATCGTTGAAACGTGCGGATCTGTTTGTAGAGTCCGAGATGCTCAGCACCATTGAGGCTTTTTTTGCGCTGGATTGCAATGTCAGTGAGACGGCGAAGAAATTATATATCCACCGCAATACCCTGCTGTACAGGCTGGACAAGCTCAAGCAGGAAACCGGATTGGATGTCAGACAGTTCCGCGATGCTGTCCTCGTTAAAATTATATTACTATTGTACAAAGTTACGAAAAGGAATTAGTTTTTTTGTAAAGTATGTGCATAGCCATAGACTCCTCTGTGGGATAAGATAAAGGCATAACGAAATTTCATTTCTAGGGGGAAAATGATCATGGCAGGCGTACGTTTAGAAGGCATTTACAAAAAATACCCGGGTTCCGACAAAGCATCGGTAACTGACGTTAACTTAGACATCAAGGACAAAGAGTTTCTCGTTTTGGTAGGTCCATCCGGCTGTGGTAAATCCACTACTCTTCGTATGATTGCAGGTCTGGAAGAAATTTCGGAAGGCAAATTATTTATCGGCGACCGTCTTGTAAATGACGTTGCTCCTAAAGACCGCGACATCGCGATGGTATTCCAATCCTACGCGTTGTACCCGCACATGAACGTATACCAAAACATGGCCTTCGGCCTTAAACTTCGTAAATTCAAAAAAGCAGACATCGACAAACGTGTTCGTGAAGCTGCTAAAATTCTTGATATCGAGCATTTGCTTGACCGTAAGCCTAAAGCGCTTTCCGGTGGTCAGCGTCAACGTGTCGCTTTGGGACGCGCCATCGTACGTGAGCCTCAAGTATTCTTGATGGATGAGCCGCTTTCCAACTTGGACGCGAAACTTCGTGGTCAAATGCGCGCGGAGATCAGCAAGCTGACAAAACGTCTTGAAACAACAACAATCTATGTAACGCATGACCAAATCGAAGCCATGACAATGGGCGACCGCATCGTTGTTATGAAAGACGGCTTTATTCAACAAACGGCTTCTCCGGAAGAGCTGTACAACCACCCGGTAAACATTTTCGTTGCAGGCTTTATCGGCGCTCCTTCCATGAACTTCATTGCAGGTTCATTGTCCGATCAAGGCGGAATTGTTCGTTTCAAAACAACTGGCGTTGACGTTGTTGTTCCAGAAGGCAAAGCAGCTCTGCTTCGCTCCAAAGGCTACATCGGCAAAGAGGTTGTTATGGGTATTCGTCCAGAGGATCTTCACGAAGAGCCTGTATTCCTGGAAGCTTCTCCGCAAACGATCGTTAACGCTAACGTTGAGGTTGCAGAGAACCTTGGTCACGAAATGTACCTCTACCTGAACGGTATTGGCACTGAAACAGTTATTGCTCGTGTTGACGGCCGTTCCGGCGTTCGCGACGGCGTATCCGTGAAGCTTGCTCTGGACATGAACAAAGTTCACTTGTTCGATAAAGCGACTGAGCTTAACATTTTTGAAAACTAATACGATTTAACGAAAGAGCTTCCGGTACGATCCGGAGGCTCTTTTTTTTGCGCGGAGAAAACCGTAATTGCCGTTCAGCCGTCTAATCATAAAGGGAAAGGCAAAGCCCGTATGTGAGGAGGTAGAGGGTGTAAGTGAAAAAGCGGGGAGGATACAAACAGAAGAATGACGACTCGGAGTGGTTATTCAAGCTCGATGAAGTACACGGATACGGGCGAAGTCATTTCTTCGCCAAGCGACAAGCTTGCGTTGGAACGAGTGTTCCCTAGAGATGATATGCTGGTGCTGAGTGTTATAGCCGATGGCTTAGACGAGTACGAGGCGTATAATGGCTATTCAATATTAGATGATAATAAAATGGTTAAGGATGCTTCGGGAGCAAGCTTTAAGTTGTTTAGCAATCATGGTGTAGCGATACAAACAAGCTCAAGCAATAGGGAAGGGGCTTTGATGCGAAATTATTATGAAATTCCCGATCAAAAATATGTGCAGCCATTAACGTTTCAACTACGGGAGTATCCGGGTTATGAGTTAAAGCCGATTGAAGTTGTTATTAAATAATTGTTGTTTGGAGAATGATGAAAATGCCCCCACTGAGCCTTATTACGCTTGGCGGGGGTATTTGCGTTACCTTTTTTCGTGTCGAAAATGCAAGAAGAGGAAGCATGATGCTCCAAGACGAGCAAACGGGCGCTTTGATGATGGCGGTCCTTATCGTTTCAAGTATTTGCATATGCCTCATGCAACTCTGCTTTGCCGAGTAACCGTCAGTCTGTTATGATGAAGACATTGGGAAAAAATAAACTTACATAATGAGCATTTGCGATAAGAGGGAGGCCTACGATGCCGAAGAAAGTGAAGGTGTCCGAGCTTGTAAGGCAATTTCAGCTAGAAATTATTGCCGGCGAGGATGGACTAAAGCGAGCGATTACCGTAGACGATTTGTATCGGCCCGGTTTGGAAATGGCCGGATACTTTCATTATCATCCGAGCGAGCGGATTCAACTGCTTGGACGCACCGAAATATCGTTCCTGAACATGCTGGCAAGCGAGGAGCGGCAAGAGCGCATGGAGCGGCTGTGCAACGAGGACACGCCCTGCATTATTTTAACGAGAGGTCTTGAAGCGCCGCAGGAGCTCATTGACCAGTCGAACGCAACGAATGTTCCCGTGCTCCGCAGTCAGGTGGCGACCACGATTCTATCGAGCCGGATTACCGATTTCCTGGAGCACAAGCTTGCCCCTACAGCCACGATTCACGGCGTATTGGTCGATGTATACGGGGTGGGCATGCTCATTACGGGGGGAAGCGGCATCGGGAAAAGCGAGACGGCGCTGGAGCTGGTTAAACGCGGGCATCGACTGGTGGCGGACGATGCGGTTGAGCTTCGTCAGACGTCGGATGGACAGCTGCACGGCAGCGCGCCGGAGCTTATCCGCCATTTGCTCGAGATTCGCGGTCTCGGTATCATTAACGTGATGACGTTGTTCGGAGCGGGAGCGGTGAGAACGTCGAAACGAATCGGGCTTGTCATCAAGCTGGAAAACTGGCAGCAGGACAAGCAGTATGATCGTCTGGGGCTGGATGAGGAAACGACGCGGATAATCGATACGGATGTGCCGCTTGTTACAGTGCCGGTGCGACCGGGCCGAAATCTTGCGGTTATCATTGAAGTGGGCGCCATGAACTTCCGACTGAAGCGTATGGGCTACAATGCCGCCTTGCAGTTCACCAACAAGCTGACCGAGACGATTGCCGACGATATGGACGATTATGATTGATTCCAAAGGAGCTGCAAAATATGACCACTCTTTCTCTTAATTCCATCGCTTTCAAGCTTGGCTCGCTTGAGGTGCACTGGTACGGCATCATCCTGGGCCTGGCGGCGCTTGCCGGGCTGCTGCTTGCTGTGCAGGAGGGCAAACGCTTCGGCATTAAGCCGGATTTTTTTATGGACCTTTTGCTGCTGGGCGTGCCTTCCGCCATTATCGGGGCAAGGATCTATTATGTGGCATTCAAATGGGATGACTACAAAAACAATCTGGTAAACGTGTTTAAAATATGGGAGGGCGGCATCGCGATTTATGGCGCTCTCATCGGCGCGTTTATTTGCGGCTTTTTCTATTTCCGCTACAAGGGCTATAATTTCTGGCGGATCGTAGACATTTGTGTGCCGTCGCTGCTTGTTGGCCAAATGATCGGTCGATGGGGCAATTTTATGAATCAGGAAGCTTACGGCGCTCCGGTTAGCGAGGACTTCCTGCGGAATACGCTTCATATCCCTTCATTTATCGTCAACAACATGTTTATCGTCGATTCCGCGATCCCCGAGGGCGCGTTCCGCCATCCGGCATTTCTGTACGAATCGTTGTGGAGTCTGGTCGGATTAGCGGTATTGTTTGTGCTTCGCCGTCAACGCTTCCTTCGCGCAGGCGAGCTTATGGCTTCCTATTTCATCTGGTATTCCGTCGGGCGGTTTTTCATTGAAGCATTGCGTATCGACAGCCTGGCCTTTATCGGACCGAAATGGCTGGCGAGCTTTATCAATGCTTTGTGGACGCCTATGGAGGTTGTGTTCCAGAGAGGCTATCTCGATCCGGCCTACGGCAATATTCGCACCTCGCAGCTGCTTGCGCTGCTGCTAATTATCGGGTCCATCGTGTTTATTGTAATTAGACGGCAAGCCGGACTGGCAAAAGACCGCTACAGCGATCCGATTGTATCCAGTAAGCCTGAGCGCAACGATGGACAAAATGGCGCGGCACCGATCATTAAGGAAACGGCCAATGTGATCGAGACTCAAGTGACAAGAGATGACAAGAAAAAGGAATAGAAGCTGAAATACGACAGAAAGAGCTTTACAGGAGGGAAATACATGACGAGCCCGATCAAAACGATGCTGTTCGATCTTGACGGCACGATAATCGACACCAATGAGCTTATTATTCGCTCGTTTATTGAAGCGCTTAGCGGTTATGTGCCGGAGGATTTCGGCAGAGAGCATATCATTCCCAGCATGGGCAATCCGCTAACGGATCAGATGAAGCTGTTCTCCGGACTGGAGGATGTGAGCGAACTGGTTGCCGCTTACCGTGAAGTCAACCTGAGACTGCATGACGAATACGTAAAGCCGTTCGAGCATGTTGTAGAGGTGATCGCCAAGCTGCATGAGCAAGGCATTCAAATTGGCGTCGTGACGACGAAGATGCGGCTGACGACGGAGCGGGGGCTTCGATATGTTGGGCTTGCCGATTATGTCGATGCTGTCGTTACCATTGACGATGTCACGAATCCGAAGCCTCATGCCGAGCCGGTTAACCAAGCGGTCAGCCTGCTGGGAGCCGATCCGGCCTCTACGGTGATGGTTGGCGACAGTGTCGTAGACATTCAATCAGCCATTGCGGCCGGCGTCATGTCGGTAGGCGTTGCCTGGTCCCTGAAGGGGGAGCATGTCTTAAAGGCGGCCGGCGCCCATCATATCATCTATGATATGCGCGATCTATATTCATTCGTCGGACTGGAGCGGGAGACGCTTGCGTAAGGTCGAACGATACCCGGTCACTGGCCCGAATGCGCTTTGGCAGGTATATTCAACCGTGAGTCGCTTTAAATCGGTGCGAAATTTCATTTTTATCCAGCTTGCGCGGTATTGTCCGGTATTACCGGTTAAAAACTGGATATACCGTCGCGTTCTCGGCATGCAGGTAGGGGAGCATACGGCATTTGCGCTGATGGTGATGGTTGACGTGTTTTTCCCCGAGCGAATAAAGGTGGGAGACAATTCGATTATCGGCTACAATACGACGATACTCGCCCATGAGTATCTCATCAACGAATATCGTCTGGGAGACGTGATCATTGGCTCCCATGTGATGATTGGCGCCAATACGACCATTTTGCCCGGTGTAACAATCGGCGATCATGCGGTGGTGGCTGCAGGCTCGCTAGTCCACAAGGACGTTCCCGCTTATGCGTTCGTTGGAGGAAATCCGATGAGGGAGATCCAGCGTAGCCTGCATAGTGAACCCGAGCAGACATTCAAGCATTAACGCGCTTAGATGTCCGACCGTCAACGGCTGCTTACGGGGCAGCGACCTTCGGCAACCGATATAAGAATCCTGTCCCACGGCCTGCACAGGCATTGGACGGGATTTTTTTTGACCGATAAGCGTTTATATGTTTAACGAGAAATGTTACCTTTGCTGCTGGAAGGACGGTGTCAGCCGTTCCCGCTTGGCCATAGGCTTGGCGCGACGATGGCTGCATCAACTTGGGTTGCTGTTCTGCTTGACTCTACCTTAAAAATCATGCTATTATTACGTCTAAATCTTTAATTTGTTAGCATGGTAATATGGTAGTGCTTTAACATAATAAAGTATGCGAAGGTGAATATAATGTCTAAACCAAAAGTGTTTGAAAAACCGGCGGGTCTTAAAGATTATTTGCCCGGTGCAGTAGCTAAGCTGCGCCATATTGAGCGTCAAGTGCTGGCCTGCATGCAAGGCTGGGGCTATGAGCAAATCATTACCCCAACGATGGAGTTTTACGATACGGTTGGGGTGGCCAGCTCGACCTCGGATCAGAAGCTGTTCAAGCTGCTTAACAATCGCGGAACTACGCTGGTGCTGCGCTCCGATATGACCGCACCGATTGCGCGGGTCGTATCGTCGCTGCTTAAAAGCTCGGACTTCCCGCAGCGCCTTTCTTACCATTCCAACGTATTCCGGTCGATTGAGGAGGAAGCGGGCCGCGAGGCTGAATTTTTCCAGACGGGCGTTGAGCTTGTCGGCGATTCCTCTGCGGAAGCGGACGCGGAGGTTGTGGCGCTTGCGATTGCTTCCTTAAAGGCGGCGGGCGTTGAACGGTTCAAAATTGCGATCGGGCATGTCGGTTTCCTGAACGGCTTGCTGGAGGAAATGCTGCCGAATCGCGCCCATGAGCAGGAGCTGCTCAAAAGCTGTTTGTTAGGGCGTGACTATGTCGGGTATCGGCAGCAGCTGCGCGATTTGGCGTTGGATGCAGCGGTTCAAGCCGAGCTTGAGGGCATTCTCAGGCTGCGCGGCGGTCAGGAAATTTGCGATCAGGCGCTCAAGCTGAGCGGCGATGCGACGGCGCGCACGTCGATACAGCATCTATGCGAAATTTGGGATGTGCTGAAGGCTTACGGCGTTAGCGAGTATGTCATGATCGATCTGACGATGATCGGCGATTTTTCCTATTATACAGGAATGACGTTTGAAGGGTATGCGGCGGATTTGGGCTTCCCGGTGGTAAGCGGAGGACGCTACGACAACCTGCTTGCCCAGTTCGGAAGACCGGCCCCGGCGACCGGCTTCGCGATGAAGACGACGCGCGTATTGGAGCTATTGGGTGATCCTGAGGAGTCGCAGGCGGCTCGCACGCTCATCGTATACGACGCCCAAGGACGCGCGGCTGCGCTTCAGAAGGCGCAAGAGCTGCGGGCAGCGGGCGCGCATGTCGTGACGGAGCGGATTGAAGCGGAAGAGCAATCGTCTGCCATTGCACAGAAGGCGAATGGGAACGAAACGACATTTTCGTATAAGGGCGTTGTATATTCGGGGCTATTGGCCTATACGGCGCTAAGCAGCAAGGGAGGCAGCAGTCAATGAGCGGAACAGGGAAGGAAATTCTGAAGGTCGCTATGCCAAAAGGGCGTATCTACAAGCAAGCGTCAAAGCTGTTCCGTGAAGCGGGATTGCCGATTCCAAGCGATTTTGACGATACGCGGAAGCTGATTATCGAACTGCCCGAGGCCGGCATGGAATTTATTATGGCGAAGCCGGTCGATGTGCCGACCTATGTCGAATACGGTGTGGCAGACATCGGAATCGTGGGCAAAGACGTGCTGATGGAAGAGAACAAGGACGTGTACGAATTGCTGGATCTGGGCATCGCCAAATGCCGCATGTCGGTCATCGGGCTCCCTGACTGGAAGCCGGTTATTAATCCGCGCGTCGCAACGAAATATCCGAATGTCGCTTCGGCTTATTTCCGCGAGCAAGGGCAGCAGGTCGAAGTCATCAAGCTGAATGGCTCAATCGAGCTTGCGCCGATGATCGGCTTGGCTGACCGCATCGTCGATATGGTGGAGACGGGGCAGACGCTGCGCGAGAACGGACTTGTCGAGATGGAGTCGATTTTCGGCATAACGAGCAGGCTGATCGCCAACCGGGTTAGCTACCGTATGAAGAACGAGGAGATTCAGGGCTTGTGCGATCTGCTGCAGGAGACGCTGGCCGCTAGAGTATAGAGAAGAGAAGTGGAGCAGGTGTGGGCCGGGGCGTTAAGCGCGGCGGGTGGAGCATTCCGGCTGAGTTGCGCTTGCTGCGGCAAGCAGGCTGGGCAGAATACGCTTCCGGCACTCCTAACTGCCGCTATAGTTGCCAGCTTCATGAAAGATAACGCAAAGGTTAAGGAGGAGCGCGAGCGATGCGAATTATGCGAGCGGAAGAGTTTGGGTTGAAGCGCGAGGTGGAATACGGGACGCCGGAGCAAAATGAAGCGGCCCTCAAAATCGTCGCAGATGTGAAGGCCGAAGGGGATGCGGCATTGCTGCGCTACACGGAGCAGCATGACCGCGTGAAGCTGAATGCGGCGTCGCTGCGCGTGACGGAGCAGGAAATTATGTCGGCGTACGAGCTTGTCGAGGCCGATTTTCTTGTGGCGATCCGTGAGGCGGCCGCCAACATAAGAGCCTTCCACGAGAAGCAGAAGCGCAACTCGTGGATGGATCTGCAGCCGGACGGGACGCTGCTCGGGCAAATTCTGCGCCCGCTGGCGCGCGTCGGCGTGTATGTGCCCGGCGGCAAGGCGGCGTATCCGTCGTCCGTGCTGATGAACGTGATTCCGGCGCAGGTAGCCGGCGTGCCGGAGATCGTTATGGTGACGCCGCCGGCAACAGGCGGCAAGGAGGGCATCGACCCGTACATTCTGGTTGCCGCCGCGGAAGCGGGCGTTAAGGAAATGTATCGGGTCGGCGGCGCTCAGGCGGTGGCCGCGCTAGCGTACGGCACCGAGACAATTGCCCCGGTTGACAAAATTTGCGGACCGGGCAACATCTACGTGGCGCTGGCGAAGCGCGCCGTATTCGGAGCCGTCGATATCGACAGCATCGCCGGTCCAAGCGAAATTGTCGTGCTGGCCGACGATTCAGCCGATCCCGCGTATATTGCGGCGGATCTGCTGAGCCAGGCGGAGCACGACGAGATGGCGTCGGCGATTCTCATAACGCCGTCGCAACGGCTTGCAGAGCTGGTCGCGGCCGAGGTGGAGCGCCAGCTTGCGGTTCTGCCGCGCCGCGACATTGCGAGCGCCTCGATCGACAGCTACGGCGCCGTGCTGATCGTCGATTCGCTGGAAGCGGGAATCGACGTCGTTAACCAGCTTGCACCCGAGCATCTGGAGGTGCTCACCGAAGATCCGATGCGTCTGCTGGGACTGATTCAGAACGCCGGCGCGATTTTCCTCGGTCCGTACAGCTCGGAGCCGGTGGGGGATTATTTTGCAGGGCCGAATCACATTATTCCGACAAACGGAACGGCTCGTTTCTCGTCGCCAGTCAATGTCGACGATTTTCTCAAAAAATCCAGCCTGATCTACTACAGCAAGGAAGCGCTGCTCGCAAACGGCGACAAAATCATGACGCTGGCCCGCCATGAAGGGCTGGAGGGGCATGCAAGGGCAATCGAGGTCAGGCTGGAGAAGGAACGTGACGGCAAGGCAAAAGGCTGAAGCTGAACGGTCGACTTTTTTCTACTATTCATACATTTAACCTGTATATATATTGCGGAGAAAGAAGGAATCAAGGTGTCGGAAAACAAAATTCGCGAGGCTTCAGTCGCTCGCAAAACGAATGAGACGGATATCAAGCTTACCTTTGCGGTAGACGGAACCGGAGAAACCAAGATCGATACGGATGTGCCGTTCCTGAATCACATGCTGGATCTGTTCACGAAGCACGGCCAGTTCAATCTGGAAGTGGAAGCGCGCGGCGACATCGACATTGATGATCACCATACGGTCGAGGATATCGGCATTTGCATCGGCCAGACGCTCCGTGAGGCGCTTGGCGACAAGAAGGGCATTAAACGGTATGCCAGCGTATTCGTGCCGATGGATGAAGCGCTCGCCCAGGTTATTATCGATGTGAGCAACCGGCCGCATTTTGAATATCGTGCCGAATATCCGTCTGCCCAGGTCGGCAGCTTCTCGACGGAGCTTGTGCATGAGTTTCTGTGGAAGCTGGCGCTGGAATCGCGGATCACGCTCCACGTCATCGTTCACTACGGCAAAAACACGCATCATATGATTGAAGCGGTGTTCAAAGCGCTTGGCCGCGCGCTTGACGAAGCGACAAGCATCGATCCTCGCGTACAAGGAGTGCCTTCAACGAAAGGAGTGCTCTAACATGATCGCAATTATCGACTACGGCATGGGCAACCTGCACAGTGTCAGCAAAGCGGTGGAGCGGCTTGGCTATGAAACGGTCGTGACGGCAGACCCTCAAACGATTCTGTCGGCGGACGGAGCTATTCTGCCCGGCGTCGGCGCTTTTGGAGATGCGATGCAGAACCTGCGCGAAACCGGGCTGGACGAGACGGCGAAACAATTCGCCGCGACCGGCAAGCCGATGCTAGGCATTTGTCTGGGCATGCAGCTGCTGTTCGCCGAAAGCGACGAATACGGCACGCATGAAGGGCTTGGATTATTGCCCGGCAAGGTCATCCGCTTTGAAGGCGACTATAAAATTCCGCATATGGGCTGGAACAAGCTGGACTTTGTGCAGGGCAAGTCTCCCCTGTTTAACGGCGTGACCGGCGGGCATGTGTATTTCGTCCATTCCTTCCACGCGAAGCCGGAGCTTGTAGGCGATCTGCTCGCCACGACTGAATATTATCAGCAGGTGACGGCGATCGTGGGCCGCGAACGGCTGTTCGGCATGCAATTTCATCCGGAAAAAAGCGGTGAGCTGGGCATGCAGCTGTTGGGCAACTTTTTGGCGCTGACGAAAACGGCTTGAGCAACAGCTGCGGCTGTGTAAACAGTCCGAGAACCATAATGTGTTCTCTGCCGCAGGAGCGGCTTGAAAGCATGACTTTCCAAGCCGCTCTTGCGCTCTGGCTTTTTCGCGGCTAGCTGGGCAAAGGGCTTCAAACCATTCAATAACAAATTCGGAGCGCGTCTATAGGCTCTAAAAAGGAGGGGACGACATGCTGGCAAAACGTATAATACCGTGTCTGGATGTGAAGGATGGCCGTGTCGTCAAGGGCGTCAATTTCGTGAACCTGCGCGATGCTGGCGATCCGGTCGAGCTGGCTGCCACGTACGACAAGGAAGGCGCGGATGAGCTGGTATTCCTTGATATTTCCGCATCGGTTGAAGGGCGAGCGACGATGATTGAGGTCGTCAAGCGGACCGCGGGCGAAATTACGATACCGTTCACCGTGGGCGGCGGCATTTCCCATGTGGACGATATGAAGCGGCTGCTGCGCGCAGGCGCCGACAAGATCGGCATTAATACGGCTGCGGTCAAAAATCCGTCGCTGGTCAAGGATGGAGCGCGGAAGTTCGGCTCGCAATGCATCGTTGTAGCCATCGATGCGAAGTTTAATGCCGAATGGGGCGAATGGGAAGTGTATACCCATGGAGGCCGTCAAACGACAGGCATCAAGGCGCTGGAATGGGCGCGCGAAGTGGAGCGGCTTGGAGCCGGGGAAATTTTGCTGACCAGCATGGATGCGGATGGAACGAAGGACGGCTTTGATATCAAGCTGACCAAGGCGGTGTCGGAATCGCTGGGCATTCCGGTAATCGCATCCGGGGGAGCGGGCCGCATCGAGCACTTTAACGAGGTTTTCCAGCAGGCGAGCGCGGACGCGGCGCTGGCGGCGACCATTTTCCACTATAAAGAGATGACGATCCGTGAAGTGAAGGACGATTTGCGGACGAAGGGAGTAGAAGTGCGATGACAGAGCTGGTTAGTGCATATGCCGGAAGCGACGCGTCCAAAAAAAGCGCATCCGAGCTGGAAGCCGCCATTAAATGGGATGAGAACGGACTTGTTCCCGCTATTGTGCAGGATGCGCAAAGCAAGGAAGTGCTTATGATGGCCTATATGAACCGCGAATCGCTGCAGCTATCCGTTCAGAACGGAGTGACCTGGTTCTGGAGCCGTTCCCGCGGCGAGCTGTGGAATAAAGGCGCGACGAGCGGCCATACCCAGCAAATTGTATCCATGTCGTATGACTGCGACGGCGATACGTTGCTGGTCAAGGTCAATCAGCAGGGCCCGGCTTGCCATACCGGCAGCTACAGCTGTTTTTTTAACCCGATTGAGGTTGAAGGAGCAACGGTCAGCGGGGAGCCGACGGCTGATCGCTTCGCCACGCTGAGCAAGCTGGAGACGGTAATCGCCAAGCGGCATGCAGAGCGTCCGGAAGGCTCCTATACGACCTATTTGTTCGATAAAGGCGTCGATAAAATATTGAAAAAGGTCGGCGAGGAAGCGTCGGAGGTCATTATTGCCGCTAAAAATAAAGACAACGACGAGCTGCGCAGCGAGACGGGGGATCTGATCTTTCATCTGATGGTGCTGCTTCGCGAACGCGGCCTCCCGCTTGACGATGTCATTGCGGAGATCGAGAGCCGGCACGGCAAGCCTACGACCAACAAAATGAGATAACGAGTCAAGAAGCTTCGCGGAATTGAATTATATAAGGAAAGGCCGGTACCGCCTATGTTTATCGACTATCATACGCATCATGCCCGTTGCGGCCACGCGGTCGGCGAGCTTGAGGAATACGTCAAGAGAGGCATTGAGATTGGTCTGGCGCAGATCGGCCTCTCCGATCACATGCCGCTGCTTCACGTTGATCCGGCGACCTATTACCCGGAAATGGCGATGCCGATGGAGGAGCTTCCCCGATATGTTGAGGAATGCCTCTCCCTCAAGGAAAAGTACAAGGGCCAAATCGACGTTCGCGTCGGTCTGGAGGGCGATTACATCGAAGGCTGCGAGGAGCAAATCGCGGCGATTGTCAACGCTTATCCTTGGGACTATGTGATCGGCTCCGTGCATTTTCTGGGCGAGTGGGACATTACCGATTTCCGGCAAACGCATGGCTGGGAGGGACGCGATCGTCTGGCCGTGTACGAGCGCTATTATGATGCGATCGCCAAAGCGGCGGCTACCGGCTTCTATGACTACATCGGCCATATCGACGTGATCAAGAGGTTCGGCTTCAAGCCCGAGGAGGACGTCACTCATCTGGAGAATGCTGCGCTTGAGGCGGTTAGGCGCCACGGGATGGCGATTGAGCTTAATGCGTCCGGCCTGCGGACTCCTGCAGCCGAAATGTTTCCCAGTCAGAGAATGCTGGCCTATGCCCGCGAGTTGGGCATTCCGATTACGCTTGGCTCGGATGCGCATCAGCCGGAACGGCTCGGTCAATATTTGGAGCAGGCGCGCGCGGCGCTCAAAGAGGCGGGCTATACGCAGCTGGCGACATTTAATTGTCGAAAATTAACGTTAATTGATTTTTGAAATATGGCCAATTCAATGTATAATAAAGTAGATTAACACTAGCTTGCCGCAAGAATGCGGCAATGACGCGAACATAACGTGTATTTAAATTATTTGGTTCTAACGCTCAGGAGGGTATCATGTTAAGCGACAAGGTGCGTATTTTTTCGGGTTCGTCTAATCCGGTATTGGCTCAGAAAATCAGTGAGGAGCTAGGCTTGACGCTGGGTGCGATTAAGATGTCCCGTTTCAAAAGCGGAGAGATTTACGTGCATTACGAGGAAACGATCCGGAACTGCGACGTATTTCTCGTGCAATCCTTCTCCCATCCGATCAACGAGCACTTTGTTGAGCTGATGGTCATGATTGATGCGGCGAAACGTGCATCCGCAAGAACGGTCAACATTATCATGCCTTACTACGGCTATGCGCGCCAAGAGCGCAAGGCAGCGCCACGCGAGCCGATTTCGGCAAAAATGCTGGCGGACGTGCTAACGACTGTCGGCGCGAACCGTGTCATCACGATTGACTTGCATGCACCGGCCATTCAAGGCTTCTTTAACATCCCGGTCGATCATATGACAGCGCTCGACCTGATCAGCGACTATCTCAAATCGAAGAACATCAAGAATCCGGTTGTCGTATCCCCGGATGCCGGACGCGCCTCCACGGCGGAGAAGCTGGCGAACTATCTGGATACTTCCTTTGCGATTATGATCAAGAAGCGTCCTGCTCACAATGAATCGGTCATTACCCACGTTATCGGCGATGTAGAAGGCCAGACACCGATTATAATCGAGGATTTGATCGATACGGGTTCGACGATTGTCAATGTTGTGGAAGGACTCAAGGAGCGCGGTGCGCTTGATGTGTTTGTATGCGCTACGCACCCTCTTTTCTCAGGTTCGGCCATTGAGCGTCTGGACCACCCGAGCATTCAGGAGGTTATCGTAACCGACTCCATCAGTTTGCCGGAATCTACGCCTGAGCGCTTTAAGGTGCTGTCGGTAGCGCCACTGCTGGCCGAAGCAACGCGCATTATTCTTGAAGGCGGCTCTATCAGCACTTTGTTTAAGAACAACGGCGTCTAAACCGCCAAAAGCATAGCATGGCTGCGGAAATCGCGGGCGGACCAGTTGCCGCTCGCGATTTCCGCATATTCCTGCATGTTAGGATGCGTCAGGCTATGGTATAATCTTAGAAAAATCGGAAGTACAGGAGGTGCCTTGCCAATGAAGGAGAAGAAACGTGCGGCGGCCGAGCAGAAAACCAAGGTAATACCGGTTCAATGGGATGCCACGTTTTTTTTCGAGCGTGCGGTTCAGTCATTGGACCGATTCCATTATGACAAGGCACTTAAATATTTCCGCCGAGCCGTAGAATACGAGCCGGACAATCCGGTCAACCATTGCAACATGGCCGGAATTATGTCCGAGATGGGCAACTATGAGGAATCAAACCGGATTCTGGGCTGGATAGTCGACGAGCTTGATCCGACGATGACGGAATGCCATTTCTATATGGCCAACAATTTCGCCAACATGGAGCAATATGAAGCAGCAGAGAGTTCGCTGATCAAATATTTGGAGGAAGACGCCGAGGGACAGTTCATGGACGAAGCGGAGGAAATGATGGATCTGCTTCATTATGAGCTGGAGCGCCCGACGCGATTAACGAATATCAAGTCCCGGGAAGGCATGGTCGAGCATGACCAGGCCCGTATGCTGCTGGAAGAAGGCAAGTTTACCGAAGCCGTACGCATCTTGGAGCAGATTATCGAGGGGCAGCCGGACTTTCTTGCCGCTCGCAACAATTTGGCGCTTGCCTATTATTATATGGGCATGTTCGATAAAGCGATGCAGACGATTCAGGATGTGCTGCAGATGGAGCAAGGCAACCTGCATGCCTTATGCAACCTTGCGATCTTTTACCAGCATGCCAACGATACGGAAGCTTTAAGTCCTCTGCTGGAGCTGCTGCGCAAAACGGTGCCGTTCCATCAGGAGCATGTGTTTAAGCTGGCAACGACAATGGGCATCTTAGGAGAACATGCCTCCGCCTACAAGCATTTCACAAGGCTGCTCAAGGATACGGAGCTTCATCAGGACCCGACGCTGTATCATTATGCAGCGGTGGCCGCTTGCAATATCGGCCGCTTGAACGAAGCGGAGCGCTTATGGAAGCAGACGATGAAGCTTGATCCAGGCTCGGGCATTCCCCATTACTACATGGATCAATTGGAGCTGGTGCGGGCAGGGGAGCAGACGGCTGCGATCAGCTACCATTATCACCTGCCCTTTGAAGAGCAATTCAAGCTCTGGGAGAAATCGTCCGACGGCATACCGGATCATTTGAAGCGGGACCCGCTTGTTCGCTCCTCCTTCTTTTGGGCGCTGCGCCACGGCGATCAGCATACGAAGCTGCAGGTCATTCAAGCGTTAGGCATGATAGCCGACAGCGAGGTGAAGGACGTGCTGCGCGCTTTTCTGCTGGAGGCGGAGGAAGACGATTATTTGAAAAAGATAGCCGTGTTTGTGCTCCGTACGATTGGCGTTCAGGAGCCGCTGCACATGCTTCTCGAAGGCAAGCAGGTCGTAATCGAGCCTAACCGCGTCCCGTCCAGGCTGCCGGTCTGGGAGGACAAGTGGCAAGCTGTCGCGGAGCTGGCGCTGGGACGGATGAGCAAGCAGTACGATCTCGTGCAGCAGCATGATCTGATGACGCTGTGGGTGGAATATTTGTCTCGCGTATATCCGGACGTTCCCAAGCTTGCGAAGCCCGAGGGCTGGGCGGCGGCTCTGGAGTATTTGACTGCCAAGATGCATCGTCGTTCCATTTCCTATCATGAGGTGTCCACGCGATACGGAACCTCGATTGCGACGGTCAGCAAAAACGTCAAACTGATTGACGAGGCCTGCGGCATCAAGGAGAAGATGAAATCAATCAGCTCCGTATTTCCCATGGATGAGAAGCAAGAAGAATAATATGAAGAGGTGACCCCTACATGTACAAATCGATTATTATCGGAACCGGTCCTGCCGGTCTGACTGCCGCAATTTATTTGGCCCGCGCCAATATGAATCCGCTCATTATCGAAGGTCCGGAGCCTGGCGGCCAATTGACCACAACGACGGAGGTCGAGAATTTCCCCGGCTTTCCTGAAGGCATTATGGGTCCCGAGCTGATGGACAATATGCGTAAGCAAGCCGAGCGCTTCGGGGCGAAGTTCGTAACCGGCTGGGTGAACAGCGTAGATCTGTCGCGGCGTCCGTTCAAACTTCAGGTTGAAGGACAAGGCGAATTGGTCGGCGAAAGCTTGATTATTTCCACAGGCGCTTCTGCGAAGTACCTCGGAATACCGGGCGAGAAGGACAATGTGGGACGCGGCGTCAGCACGTGTGCGACCTGTGACGGATTTTTCTTCCGCGGAAAAAAAATCATCGTTATCGGCGGTGGCGATTCCGCAATGGAGGAAGCCAGCTTCTTGACCCGTTTTGCAACGAACGTGGAGCTGGTTAACCGTCGCGATGAGCTTCGCGCTTCCAAAATCATGCAGGACCGCGCCCGCGAGAATGAAAAGATCAGCTGGAGCCTGAATCGTACGCCGGTTGAGGTTGTGGCGGGCCCGATGGGAGTTACGGGACTAAAGGTGCGCGACAATGCTTCGGGGCAAGAGGAAGTGCTGGAGACGGACGGCATCTTCGTCGCCATCGGCCATACGCCGAATACGAAATTCTTGAACGGCCAGATCGATACGGACGAGTACGGCTATATCCAGGTGAAGCCTGGAACGTCGGAAACCAATGTGCCTGGCGTATTTGCATGCGGAGACGTGCAGGACAGCAAGTATCGTCAAGCGATTACCGCTGCCGGCAGCGGCTGCATGGCGGCGCTTGACTGCGAGCGTTTCCTCGAAGGCTCAATGACGCATGACTGGAGCCAATCGCTGTAACCTGGCGCCAAGCGTCCAACATCATAATAGAAAAGGGCTATACCAACCGACCGACAGGCCAGAGGTATAGCCCTTTCATTGACCGGGAGCGCCCGTCAGGTCTGCGTTTGCTCTTCTTGACCGCAAGGACGGGGAAAGTTTATAGTGTTACAGAGAAGATTAACAAATTGATGAGGTGGACTTGTGATGTCTGAAAAGATTTATGTTGGCGTCGATGTTGGCGGAACAGCCATCAAGACGGGAATATGCAATGTTGATGGGCAGCTGCTGCGCACGTTTGAAGGGCCGACTGAATCGAATAAAGGTACGGAGACGATTCTGAGCAACATCGCCAAATATGCGAAGCAGATTGTTGAAGAATCCGATTACAGCTGGGAGCAAGTCGAGGGCGTTGGCGTCGGCGTAGCGGGTTTTCTCGATATTCCGAACGGAATCGTGAAGTTTGCGCCTAATCTGCAGCTAGAGAACGTCAATCTTAAAGCTTACTTGGAGCAATCACTAAACAAAAAAATTATGGTCAATAACGACGCTAACGTCGCAGCGCTGGGCGAAGCCTGGGGCGGAGCCGGCAAAGGCATCGCGCATTGCGTATGCTATACGCTTGGAACAGGCGTAGGCGGCGGAATTATTATAGATGGGAAAATCGTAGAAGGCTATGCGGGCATGGCGGGCGAGCTGGGCCATATGGCTGTTGTTCCCGATCTTGAGGCTATTCAGTGCGGCTGCGGCAAAATGGGCTGTCTGGAATCCGTATCCTCGGCTACGGGAATCATTCGCATGGCGAAGGATGCCGTAGAGCGCGGCGATCGGACATCTTTGTCGCAAGTGGAGAACATTATGGCCAAAGAGGTGCTGGACGCGGCCAAAGCTGGCGATGAGGTAGCATCGCGCATTGTAAGTCGCGCAGCTTACTATCTCGGCAGATCGATGGCGATGCTGGCAATTATCGTTAACCCGCAATATTTTATCATTGGCGGCGGCGTGTCGAAAGCAGGCGATTTCCTGTTCGACCAAATTCGCGAGGTTTTCGAGAAATATACGCAGGATCAGGCCAAAGAAAACGTCAAGATCGTTCCGGCTTCGCTCGGCAATGATGCAGGCGTTGTAGGCGCAGCGGGCCTTATTCTAAATTATAAAGAAGCTTAGGCTGGATTCGCCTTATGTTTCTTGCGCATGTTGATTTCGATGCGAAACGAGCATGATGCCGTCCAGCCGACGGCATCCGTTTACGCTTGAAAGGGTGAAGTATTCAAATGGAAGCGGCAGCGACAGTAGCGAAGCTTGTTATCATTACCGGCATGTCGGGCGCAGGCAAGACCATTGCTGTCCAGAGCCTTGAGGATCTCGGCTTCTTCTGCGTGGATAACTTGCCCCCTGTACTTATTCCAAAGTTTGCCGAGCTCATCGATCAATCCAACGGAAAGATCGGAAAGGTTGCGCTGGTCATTGATTTAAGAGGCAGAGAGTTTTTCACCGCCTTGTCCGAATCGCTGGCGCATATCAAGGAGAATTCGACAATAAGCTACGAAATCTTATTTTTGGATGCGACGGACGAGGTGCTTGTACAGCGGTACAAGGAAAGCCGCCGGCGCCATCCGCTTGCTCCTGAAGGACTGCCTCTGGAAGGCATCCGCAACGAGCGGCGGCTGCTGGAGGACCTTAAGGGATCGGCTTCGCAGGTTATCGATACAAGCAACCTGAAGCCGGTGCGGTTAAAGGAAAGAATCGTGAATCATTTCACGAACCACGATCGCAAAAGCTTATCGATTAACGTAACCTCTTTCGGCTTCAAGTATGGTATCCCGATCGACGCGGATTTAATCTACGATGTGCGTTTTTTGCCTAATCCCCATTATGTGGAGCATTTGCGCCCTAATACCGGTCAGAACCCTGATGTGTACGACTACGTAATGAAATGGCCGGAAACGCAGCAATTTCTCGCCAAGCTGCTGGATATGCTGCAGTTTCTTATCCCCCTGTATGCCAAGGAAGGAAAAAGCCAGGTAGTAATCGGCATCGGATGTACGGGCGGCAAGCATCGTTCCGTCGCCATTGCCGAATATTTGGGCAGAATGCTTGGCGCAAGCGACACGGAGCGTGTCCGTGTCAGCCATCGGGACTCCGAGCGTGATAAACACTGATGAGGTGAAGCTTTTGTCCAACCGACAAAAAGTAATACGGAGGCCGAAAATTGTCGTTATCGGCGGAGGTACCGGCTTGTCCGTCATGCTGCGGGGCTTGAAGGAAAAGCCCCTCGACATTACGGCGATCGTTACCGTAGCCGATGACGGCGGCAGCTCGGGCATACTGCGCAATGAGCTGCAAATTCCGCCTCCCGGCGATATCCGCAACGTGCTAATGGCGCTTGCGGACGCCGAACCGTTGCTTACCGAGGTGCTTCAGTATCGCTTTAAAAGCGTTAACGGGCTCGCCGGGCATAGTCTCGGCAACCTGATGCTTGCGGCGATGACCGACATTTCGGGAGATTTCGTCACGGGCGTTCGGGAGCTGAGCCGCGTGCTTGCGGTGCGGGGCCGGGTGCTGCCTGCGGCCGCGCAGGCGATCATCTTGAAGGCCGAAATGGCGGATGGAACGATCGTGACGGGTGAATCGATGATTCCCAAGGCGGGCAAGGCGATTAAGCGCGTATTTCTGGAGCAGACGGACGTGGAGCCGCTGCCGGAAGCGGTTGAAGCGATTGAGCAGGCCGATGCCATTTTGTTTGGCCCGGGCAGCCTGTATACGAGCATCATGCCGAACTTGCTTGTACCCAAGCTGGCCTCGGCGATAGTAGGCTCGGATGCGGTTAAGCTGTTCGTGTGCAATGTCATGACGCAGCCGGGTGAAACGGACAATTATTCGGTGGGCGATCACCTTGATGCGGTTCATGCGCACATCGGACATCATTTATTCGACTATGTCATCGTGAATGACGGAGAAATTCCTCCGCAGATTGAAAGCAAATACGCCGAAATGGGCTCCAAGGCGGTTCATCTGGATCTGGATGCGGTGACTGAAAAGGGCTATAAGGTTATTGCGGATCGACTTGTGTTATTCCGAACTTTTCTAAGGCATGATGCCGAACGTTTAAGCCATCATATTTATAAGCTGGTTGAGAACTGGATGTTACGAAAGAGGTGATGAACGATGTCATTTGCGGCGCAAACGAAAAAAGAGCTGACGATGATTGAAGCTGACGGCTGCTGCGAGCGGGCGGAGCTGTCGGCGTTAATCAGAATGAACGGCTCGGTCAGCGTCTCCAGTCGCAAAATCGTTTTGGACATCTCAACTGAAAATGCAGCGATAGCCAGAAGAATTTATTCTCTGCTTAAAAAGCATTTCGAGGTGCATGTCGAGCTGCTTGTCCGTAAAAAGATGCGGCTTAAAAAAAATAATGTGTATATCGTGCGACTGCCTGCGGGCGTTCAGGAAATACTAAGCCAGCTAAAGATCGTTTCCGAGGGCTTTATGTTCAACCAGGGCATTGACAAGGAGATCATCCGCAAAGCATGCTGCAAGCGTTCCTATCTGCGCGGGGCTTTCATGGCCGCAGGCTCCGTGAACAATCCGGAGGGGTCGTCGTACCATCTTGAAATTTCCTCCATGTATCAAGAGCACTGCGAGTCGCTGGTCGATTTGGCGAATAAGTTCGAATTGAACGCAAGATGTATCGAACGCAAAAAGGGCTTCGTGTTTTACATTAAAGAAGGCGAGAAAATTATCGAGCTGCTGAATATTATCGGCGCTCATCAGGCGCTGTTTAAATTCGAGGATGTCAGGATTATGCGCGACATGCGCAATTCCGTGAACCGCATTGTCAACTGCGAAACGGCTAATCTAAATAAGACAATCGGCGCAGCTGTGCGTCAAATCGAGAATATCAAGCTGCTGCAGCGGGAAGTCGGGCTGGAGAGTCTGCCCGATAAATTGCGCGAGGTGGCGGTGGTCAGGCTGCAGCATCCGGATATGAATTTGACGGAAGTGGGCGAGCTGCTGAGCGGCAAGGTCAGCAAGTCAGGGGTCAATCACCGGCTCCGCAAAATTGACGAGCTTGCGGAAAAAATCCGTGGGCACTAGGCTTTTAGCCTAGTGCAGGAGCGGCTAACATGATATAATAATTCAAAATGTTCAATTTCCGTGGCATAATTCATGTATCAGTAAAATATAGGGGGTATGGTTTCCATGACAAGGCTTCCGGTTGTCGTTCGTCTAAAGACGGGACTACATGCAAGACCTGCAGCACTATTCGTACAAGAAGCGAACAAATTTTCCTCCGAAGTATTTGTTGAGAAGGACGATAAGAAAGTGAACGCCAAATCGATTATGGGGATTATGAGCCTTGCGATCAGCTCAGGCACTGAAGTATCCATAAGTGCGGAAGGTTCGGACGCAGAACAGGCTGTAAACGCTTTAGTCGCTCTCGTCAGCAAGGAAGAGCTGGAGAATCAATAACATCGAATATCCGTCCGAGACAATCGGTGCAAAGGGAGGTGTCACGCGGGCTCGCGCAGAGCTTGCGGCGACAGCTCTTTTTTATGAGAATGAAGGATGAATAAGGCCCTTCAATGCTTCCCGCCAAATAAAGGAGCATCATCTTTTACAACCAAAAGGACCTCCATTTTCACCTAAAAGTGAAAATGGAGGTCCTTTTGGTTGACACAAATCGGCTTTAGCTGAGCTCCCAGAATCATACATCGACTGTAGTACAGCTCTTTCGCATTAAACCTTCTCGATCACCTTGTCCACGATGCCGTATTGGCGAGCTTCCTCGGCGCTCATAAAGTAGTCGCGGTCCGTATCCTTTTCAATACGCTCCAGCGGCTGGTTCGTGCGCTCAGCCAGGATGCCGTTCAGCTTGTCGCGCATCTTGAGAATGCGACGGGCGCGAATTTCGATATCGCTGGCTTGGCCTTCTGCCCCGCCAAGCGGCTGATGGATCATCACTTCGCTGTTCGGCAGCGCGTAACGCTTGCCGATGGCTCCTGCCGTAAGCAGAAATGCGCCCATTGAAGCAGCCATTCCGACGCAAATGGTCGATACGTCAGGTTTAATATATTGCATGGTGTCATAAATCGCCATGCCTGCTGTAATGGAGCCGCCAGGGCTGTTAATGTAAAGGGAAATATCCTTCTCCGGGTCGTCGGCTGCGAGAAACAGCAGCTGTGCGATAATGGAGTTGGCTACAACATCGTTCACGCCGCTTCCGAGGAAGATAATACGATCCTTCAACAGGCGGGAGTAAATGTCATAGGCTCTTTCTCCCCGATTGCTCTGCTCAATAACCATAGGTACATAATTCATATCCACGTAAGCCCTCCTCAACAACCATGAATGATAAATCGTATTCTTATCATAACGGATGCTTTATCAAAAGTCAAAGATAGTCAAACTCTTCGTTATCCACACTCATGAGGCGGAAAAAAGCCGTCCGGCAAAGGCTCTTCCGACGCAGCCTTCGCACGATTCGTTCCTGTGAAAGGTCAGGGCTGGAGGCGCAAAAAAAGCCGCTCCTATGAATAGGAACGGCTTGTCTAAACCATCATAATGACGGTGATTGAGCTTAGTGGCGCGCCCGCTAGGAATCGAACCTAGATCTCAGGCTCCGGAGGCCTACGTCATATCCATTGGACCACGGGCGCTTGTTGAAAAATATCAGCAAGATTGATTATAGGCGATTAGCCGATCGAAAGCAAGGGGCGGCTTAAAATTAAATTTGTGAAAAATGTGTCGGAAATCGCTTACATTGATAAAACATGACTTGCGGCGTAAGCGATTTTCCGATAAACTATTAGTGGGACTTGAAATGATACCGCGGGACATTTATCGTCCAACCAAGCGAAGTCCGATGGAGTGAAGGATAAGAGATGCGTCAGATCGTAGAACTGCAGCAGCAGCTTGTGCCGGATCTGCTTGACGTCATGAGGAAGCGGTATTCGATCCTTCATACCGTAATGCTTGCAGAATCGATAGGCCGCCGCACATTGGCTCAGGCATTATCGATGACAGAGCGGGTATTGAGGGCGGAAACCGATTTTCTGAAGTCGCAGGGATTGCTTGAAATTGATGCCGGCGGCATGAGAATCAGCGAGTCAGGCAAGCTTTTGCTGGAACAGCTTGAGCCTTTCTACAAGACGATGTCGGGCTTGTCCGTACTGGAAGAAACCATACGAAGCCATTACGGCTTGAAGCAGGTCGTGATCGCGCCGGGAGATTCCGAGGAATCGCAGCAGTCTAAACGGGAGCTTGGAAGGCTGGGCTGCCAGATGCTGAGCAAATATTTGCGCCCGAACGATGTTGTCGCGGTGACTGGCGGGACGACAATCGCGCAGGTGGCCAATCAGTTAACCTCGGGCACGCCGCTCAGGACGAATTGGTTTGTGCCGGCCAGAGGCGGTCTCGGCGAAAGCCTGGACTATCAGGCCAATACGATCGCTTCCACAATGGCGAAGCGTACAGGCGCGCAATACCGGTTGCTCCATGTTCCCGATCATTTGGGCGAGGAGGCCTTTGCCTCCATTATGCAGGAGCCCAACATTCAGGAGATCGTAGAGGTCATACGCAGCGCGCGGATCGTTATTCATGGCATAGGCGATGCTGTCGTTATGGCAAGGCGAAGAAGGCTTGACCAAAAGGTGATCGAAGCGATGCAGACAGAGGGCGCGTTGGCGGAGTCTTTCGGCTTTTATTTTGACCGGAATGGCGCTGTGGTGCACAAAATGCAGACCGTAGGGTTACGCCTGGAGGAAATTGTTAAAACTGAAGTTGTTATTGGCGTTGCGGGCGGGAAAAGCAAAGGCGAAGCGATAGCGGCTATTATGAGATTTGGGCACAACGACATCCTTGTAACGGATGAAGCGGCGGCTCTGGAAATAGCGGCTATTATTGAGCAGGAGCAAGCCGAAGAAGCGGCAGCGCGTACGCAGCAGAATGAAAGACGCTAAACAGCAGGTAACACGATGCAACGCTTGCATAACGGCTTCAATCGCCCGGTAAGCAGTCATCTTGAAATATATAACCCATTTTTCAAAAACGCTTAGGAGGAAACAACAAATGGTTAAAGTTGGTATTAATGGTTTTGGTCGCATCGGCCGTAACGTATTCCGCGCAGCACTGAACAACAAGGACGTAGAAATCGTAGCAGTAAACGATTTGACTGACACAGCAACACTTGCTCACCTGCTTAAATACGATACAACTCACGGTACGTTTGAAGCTACTGTAGAAGCTAAAGAAGGCGCGCTGGTTGTTAACGGCCGCGAAATCAAAGTATTCGCAGAGCGCAACCCTGCTGACCTTCCTTGGTCGTCCGTAGGCGCTGAAATCGTAGTGGAATCGACTGGTATCTTCACAGCTAAAGAAAAAGCTGAGCTTCACCTTCAAGGCGGCGCTAAAAAAGTTATCATCTCCGCACCAGCGACTAACGAAGACATCACTGTCGTTATCGGCGTTAACGAAGACAAATACGACGCTGCGGCACACACCATTATTTCCAACGCTTCTTGTACAACCAACTGCTTGGCTCCTTTCGCTAAAGTGTTGAACGATAAATTCGGAATCGTTAAAGGCATGATGACAACTGTTCACTCGTACACTAACGACCAATCCGTGCTTGACGTACCGCACAAGGACCTGCGTCGCGCTCGCGCTGCAGCTGAAAACATCATTCCTTCGTCGACTGGCGCTGCGAAAGCTGTTTCCCTTGTTCTGCCTGAGCTGAAAGGCAAACTGAACGGCATGGCTATGCGCGTTCCTACGCCTAACGTTTCCGTAACTGACCTGGTTGCTGAGCTGAAAGTTGACGTAACCGTTGAAGAAGTTAACGCAGCATTCAAAGAAGCTTCCGAAGGCGCTTTGAAAGGCATCCTTAACTACAACGAGCTTCCGCTTGTATCCAGCGACTACAATGGCGACCCTGCTTCCTCCACAATCGACGGCTTGTCGACTATGGTAGTTGAAGGCAACATGGTTAAAGTTGTTTCCTGGTACGACAACGAGTGGGGCTACTCGAACCGCGTTGTTGATCTGGCTGCTTACATCGCAAGCAAAGGTCTGTAAGCGAAAGAAGGCGGACGGACCTGGTCAATCGCATGCGATCCCGGGTCCTTGGTTTGCGGCTTAACGTAAGCCGCGAGCCAGCAGGTCGTTCCTTCTTCAGGAAGGGACGGCCTGTTTTTTTAAATATAAGGATGTATACGTTTGTCATTGTTTATTCAGGCACACTACTCTTACTTATGGAGGTTTTCATTCATGAACAAAAAAAGCATTCGCGACGTAGCTGAGCTGTCGGGCAAACGGGTATTTGTACGCGTGGATTTTAACGTGCCTTTGGAAAATGGCCAAATCACGGACGACAAGCGTATCCGCGAAACATTGCCGACAATCAACTTCCTGATCGAAAAAGGCGCTAAAGTCATTCTTGCGAGCCACCTTGGACGTCCGAACGGCCAGGTCGTGGAAGAGCTGCGCCACACGGCTTCCGCAGCGCGTCTCTCCGAGCTCCTGGGCAAACCGGTAACTAAAGCGGACGAGGCTGTCGGCGAGGCTGTAGAAGCGCAAGTAGCGGCTCTTAACGACGGCGACGTGCTGTTGCTTGAGAACGTTCGTTTCTACGAAGGCGAAGAGAAAAACGATCCGGAATTGGCTAAACAATTCGCCAAGCTTGCCGACCTGTTCGTGAATGACGCTTTTGGCGCCGCTCACCGCGCACACGCTTCGACAGAGGGCATTGCCCACATCCTGCCGGCTGTATCCGGTCTGCTGATGGAGAGAGAGCTTGAGGTGCTTGGCAAAGCGCTGAACAACCCTGAGCGTCCGTTCACAGCAATAGTTGGCGGCTCCAAAGTTAAGGACAAAATCGCCGTTATTGACAAAATGCTTGAAATTGCCGACAACATCATAATCGGCGGCGGCCTTTCCTATACCTTCTTCAAAGCGCAAGGCCATGAAATCGGCAAATCGCTTGTAGACAACAGCAAATTGGATTTGGCGCTTGAGTTTATCGAGAAAGCGAAAAAACTCGGCAAAAACTTCCTGATTCCAGTTGATATCGTAGTTACCGACGACTTCAGCGCTACAGCGAACACGCAAATCGTGGACGTTGACGGCATTCCTGCTGAATGGGAAGGCATCGACATCGGACCAAAAACACGCGAGCTGTATGCAGACGTAATCAAAAACTCCAAGCTGGTCGTTTGGAACGGACCTATGGGCGTATTCGAAATCGAGCCTTTCTCCCATGGTACGCAAGCTGTTGCCCGCGCATGCGCTGAAACTAGCGGCTACACGGTAATCGGCGGCGGCGACTCTGCAGCAGCGGCTGAGAAATTCCACCTGGCTGACCAAATGGACTTTATCTCCACTGGCGGCGGCGCTTCGCTCGAATTCATGGAAGGCAAAGTGCTTCCAGGCGTAGTCGCTCTTAACGATAAATAAACGAGCTTTGACCCTATAATGTATGAGGAGGAACTACGTATGAGCAGAACACCGATTATTGCAGGCAACTGGAAAATGTTCAAAACCGTTTCCGAAGCGGTATCCTTTTTCTCCGAGGTAAAAGGCAAAGCGGAGGTTGACGGCGTAGAGAGCGTGATTTGCGCTCCTTACACGACGCTTCCTGCCCTTGTTGAAGCGGCTAAAGGCACGTCGATCGCAATCGGCGCGCAAAATGTCCACTTCGAGGACAATGGAGCTTTTACAGGCGAAATCAGCGGCGTTATGCTGAAGGACCTTGGCGTTAAATATGTCATCATCGGCCATTCCGAGCGCCGCGCTTACTTCGCGGAAAGCGACGAGATCGTGAACAAAAAGGTTCACGCGTCGTTCAAGCATGATCTTCTGCCAATCGTCTGCGTAGGCGAGAAGCTGGAAGAGCGCGAAGCTGGACAAACGAAGGATGTTTGCAAGGTGCAAACCGAAGCGGCTTTCCAAGGTCTGTCTGCAGCACAAGCAGCCGAGGTTGTTATTGCTTATGAGCCAATCTGGGCTATCGGCACCGGCAAATCCTCGACCTCCGAGGACGCTCAGGACGTTATCGGCTACATCCGCGGCGTAGTAGCAGCTCTTTATGACCAAGCGACGGCTGATGCGGTTCGCATCCAGTACGGCGGCAGCGTTAAGCCAAACAATGTAGCTGAATATTTGGGTCAAGCTGATATCGACGGCGCGCTTGTTGGCGGCGCAAGTCTTGAACCGGCTTCCTACATCGCTCTGGTCGAGGGGGCCAAGTAAGATGGCTGCTCCAAAACCGGTTGCACTTATTATCCTTGACGGCTTCGGCCTGCGCGACGATGTGACCGGCAATGCGGTCGCACAAGCGAAAAAGCCGAACTACGACCGCTACATGGCCACATACCCGCACACGACGCTTACAGCGGCAGGTGAAGCGGTTGGCTTGCCTGACGGACAAATGGGCAACTCCGAGGTTGGCCATTTGAACATCGGAGCCGGCAGAATCGTCTATCAGGATTTGACCAGAATTACAAAGTCGATCCGCGACGGCGAATTCTACGACAACGAGACGCTGCTTGGCGCCGTTCGTTACGCGAAAGCCAACAGCAAGAAGCTTCATCTGTATGGACTGCTGTCTGACGGCGGCGTACACAGCCATATCGCCCACTTGTTCGCCCTGCTCGAGCTGGCGAAAAAAGAGGAGTTTAACGAAGTGTTTATCCATGCCTTTCTCGACGGACGCGACGTGTCCCCGGACAGCGCGAAGGGTTATCTGGAGCAGCTTCAGGCAAAGATTGAAGAGGTTGGCGTAGGCCGCATCGCAACCGTGCAAGGCCGCTATTACGCGATGGACCGGGACAAACGCTGGGAACGGGTGGAGAAATCCTACCGTGCCATGGTGTACGGCGAAGGTCCGCAATATCATGATCCGATTCAGGCGGTAGTTGAATCCTACGAGAAATCGGTTTATGATGAATTCGTTATGCCTACCGTTATTGTCGGCGCCGACAATAAACCGGTTGGACTTGTCGAGTCCGAGGATGCGGTAATTTTCTTCAATTTCCGCCCGGACCGCGCCATCCAACTGTCACAGGTGTTTACGAACGAGGACTTCCGCGGTTTCGAGCGCGGCGAGGGCTGTCCTAAAAACCTGTATTTTGTTTGCTTGACGCTATTTAGCGAAACCGTTGGCGGCTACGTTGCGTATTCACCGAAGAACCTGGACAACACGCTTGGCGAGGTGCTGGCCCAGAACGGCAAAACGCAGCTGCGCACAGCTGAAACGGAAAAGTATCCGCATGTCACGTTTTTCTTCAGCGGCGGCCGCGATCATGAGCTTCCCGGCGAAACTCGCGTGCTGATCAACTCGCCGAAGGTGGCTACCTACGACCTGAAGCCTGAGATGAGCGCATACGAGCTGGCGGAGTCGACCGTTCGCGAGATCGAGTCCGACAAGCACGACGCTATCATTCTGAACTTTGCCAACCCTGATATGGTCGGCCACTCCGGCATGCTGGAGCCGACGATCAAGGCAGTGGAAGCGACGGATGAGTGTCTGGGCAAAGTAGTGGAAGCGGTGCTGGCCAAAGGCGGCGTGTGCATCATTACGGCTGACCACGGCAATGCTGACATGGTATTCGACGAGAATGGCCGTCCGCATACCGCACATACGACAAATCCGGTTCCGCTTATCGTGACGAAAGCGGGAGCGACACTGCGTGAAGGCGGCATACTGGCCGATTTGGCGCCTACGTTCCTCGACCTGATCGAGGTATCTCAACCCGCAGAGATGACGGGTAGAACATTAATCAACAAGTAATCTATAATTAGCAACGAGATGTAATGAAAACAATCCGATTCTAACGAAATCGGAAGAACAGCTGGCCAGCCCAGCGCAGCAATCGACCAAGTGATTCATCATACTATTTGAAGGAGTGTTTACTTACATGTCTATTATCGTTGACGTATACGCACGCGAAGTACTGGATTCCCGCGGGAACCCCACTGTAGAAGTAGAAGTTTCTCTGGAGTCAGGCGGCAAAGGCCGCGCAATCGTGCCATCCGGCGCGTCCACTGGCGCTTACGAGGCTGTTGAGCTTCGCGACGGCGACAAATCCCGTTACCTGGGCAAAGGCGTTCTGAAAGCTGTTGAGAACGTGAATACAGAAATCGCTCCTGAAATCATTGGCCTTGACGCTCTTGATCAAGTAGCAATCGACCGCAAAATGATCGAAATCGACGGCACGCCTAACAAAGGCAAACTGGGCGCTAACGCGATCCTGGCTGTATCGATGGCTGTAGCTCGCGCTGCTGCCGACGCGCTTGACGTTCCACTCTACACTTACCTTGGCGGATTCAACGCTAAAGTATTGCCGGTTCCAATGATGAACATCATCAACGGCGGCGAGCACGCTGACAACAACATCGACGTGCAGGAGTTTATGGTTCTGCCAGTCGGCGCAGAAAGCTTCAAAGAAGCTCTTCGCATCGGCGCGGAAATTTTCCACAACCTGAAAGCTGTATTGCACGACAAAGGCCTTAACACAGCTGTAGGCGACGAGGGCGGCTTCGCTCCTAACCTTGGTTCGAACGAAGAAGCGATCACAACAATCATCTCCGCAATCGAGCGCGCAGGCTACAAGCCGGGCGTTGACGTATTCCTGGGTATGGACGTTGCTTCCACCGAGTTCTTCAAAGACGGCAAATACGTGCTTGCGGGCGAAGGCAAATCGTTCACACCTGCAGAATTCGTTGATCTTCTTGCTTCATGGGTAGAGAAATACCCAATCATCACAATCGAAGACGGCTGCTCCGAGGACGATTGGGATGGCTGGAAGCTGCTTACCGAGAAGCTTGGCGGCAAAGTTCAGCTTGTTGGCGACGACCTGTTCGTTACAAACACAGAGCGCCTGTCCGACGGTATCGAAAAAGGAGTGGGCAACTCGATCCTGGTTAAAGTTAACCAAATCGGTTCCCTCACTGAAACCTTCGACGCGATCGAAATGGCGAAACGCGCTGGCTATACAGCGGTTATCTCCCACCGCTCCGGCGAAAGCGAAGACAGCACAATCGCTGACATCGCTGTTGCGACTAACGCCGGCCAAATCAAAACAGGCGCTCCTTCCCGTACGGACCGCGTAGCGAAGTACAACCAATTGCTTCGCATCGAGGATCAACTGGGTTCGACAGCTCAATACGCTGGCAAATCCGCATTCTACAACCTGAAAAACTTCAAATAAGGTCAAACGGCTGTAAGCCGTTATGCCTGCCAAGAAGGGATGTCCTCCGGGACAGCCCTTCTTTTTTTAAAATATAAGGATATATAAGCTGATTACGTATAATCGACTTCTATTTCAACGCGAAACGTTAGCCCTGCCGCCAGAGGACGGCGTAAGCCGTTTACGCTTGTTAGGTTTTTGCATTGGCTCTTTAACAAATATAAGATAAAATGGTATTTTAAAAGGACGCATATGTAAACATAAGCATAATGGTGGTGAATGTTGTTGAAACGGGTCGTATGGTGCATAGCCATTCTGACAACAATCGCGATTTTAGTCAGCGGGTGCAAAAACGATTCGGTTAGCCCGCTTAGCGAGAATGACGCAGCCGTAAAAATCGGCTATTATTCGGAGGAGCTGTATGTCGAGCGCTACGGCGACAAGCTGGAGCAGGCCTACCCTAATCTTACCTACTCGGTCATTCCGACAGTAGAGCTGATGAGCGGAAAGCAAGACCCTCGAACATGGGCGGAAGAAAATCAGGTAGACATCATGTATGTGCCGGGGGCGTACATTTCCGATTTTATTGCCAGCGATTTGATTATTAATCTGGATGCGTTGATCAAAATGCATAAGTTTGATTTGACATCCTACTATCCGGGCGTAATCCGATATTTGCGTACGCTGGGCCAAGGAAGCGTCTATGCGATCCCTCCCTCCATGACCGGCAACGTGCTTGTGTACAACAAGCAGATGCTGGAGGAACAGGGGCTTGCTTTTCCCGACGGATTGCCGACCTGGGAGCAGGTGCTGGAGCTGGCGTCGTCGTTTCCCGGACATGGGCTGGATGTCCCCTGGGCTTCCGCTGATCGATTGGCTTTGAAGATGGGGGAGGGGAGCGGTCTCGCTCTCTACAAGCAAGATCCTGTTGAAGTGAACATCGCCAGCAAGGAGTGGCAGTCCCTCTGGCTGACTGCAGCCAAGACGCTTCAAAGCAAGTCGGTTACATACGGAGTTTTGGGAGTGGAACGTTTCTTGTCGGGAAAATGTGCGATGGCTGTCATCTCCTCGCGTGATTATGATGCGCTGATAAAAGGGAAATTGCCGTTCGATTACGGATTTTCTTCCATGCCTGCCGCTCAGGGCAGCAGCGTACAGCGAGTTGCCGACATGGAGGCTGACGGGTATTTGGCGGTAGCGGCCTCGACCAGATCCACGGAGGCGGCATTCGAGCTTCTGCAGCTGTTTCTGTCTCC
Organism: Paenibacillus sp. SY21-1; assembly: GCF_005222705.1. GTDB lineage: Bacteria > Bacillota > Bacilli > Paenibacillales > Paenibacillaceae > Pristimantibacillus. The sequence continues at coordinate 34,970 of NZ_STGF01000029.1, forward strand.
TGCGTTCAACGAATGGGGCAGCCCGCTGGATTACGGAGTGCCAACCCTGCAGGCCGGCTCGCCCGAGCCATTCGCAAACGCTTTATACGCGCTGGAGCCAACCAAATCGGTTGAGCTGCCAGAGCCGTTCTATAAATATGGGGCGGAAGCCATGCAACAGCTTGCGGAGAAGCCTGGGGAAGCCGAATCGATTCTGCAGAAGCTTGAGCTTGAGCTCGAAGCGGAATTAAGAAAATAACGGATAGACTATAGCGGCATGGCGGACATTAACAAGTGAGAGAATGCGCTTGTGAAATGATTCAACGAGGAGGGATCGCCTTGGCCAAGCCGCTTATAGGGCTTCAACTGTATTCGCTTCGCGATCATACCGAGATCGATTTTTTGGGCACTTTGGAAAAGGCGGCGGAAATCGGCTACCAGACGGTGGAATTCGCCGGATATTTTAAAACGCCTGCCGAGCAGGTGAAGAGCAAGCTTGATGAGCTGAAGCTTGTTCCTTCCTCCGCGCATGTGCCGCTGAACTTTGAAAACACGAAGCGTCTGGAATCCGACTTGGCCGGCCAAATCAATTACGCCAGGGAGATCGGCATTCAATATATCGTAACGCCATGGGCGCCGCTTCCTATGCAGCCAACGATGGACGATGTGAAAAATCTGACGGAGGTGCTTGCGAAATGCGGGCAGATGGTGAAGGAGGCAGGAATGCAGTTCGGCTACCATAACCATGAGTTTGATTTCAAGCTGGTAGACGATAAGCCTGTCATTGTTCATATTCTGGAGCAGATTCCTGCCGATTTGCTCGTAGCCGAGTTTGATCTTGGCTGGATTCATCTTGCGGGCTACAGTCCGCTTGACTACCTGATTCGCTATAAGGGCCGCTCGCCGCTTGTGCATTTCAAGGATTTTGCAGAGGGACGAAAGGATGTAGAAGTCGGCCTCGGACAGCTCGGCTACGAGCAGCTGCTCGACAAGCTGGAGGACCTTGGCGTGACTCATGTGTATGCAGAGCAGGAGCAGTTTCCGGAAAGCTCGTTGGTGAGCGCCAAAAATAATTTTGAATTTTTTAAGCGGCGAGGGTACGGCAGCGTTCAGCCATAAGAGCGCGACGGGCGGATGTGAGCGGTATGCCTGGAAGCGTCAGCGCCTTCCGTTATCGTTATTGTGTTCGTCGCGAATCCAATGTATTGTATTCGGCTCATGCCTATGCTACAATAATCATATGTGTTTTTACGGAACTCCTGTGCTGGAGGTGGAATGAAATGGATATCTTTCTGAAAATCTTGCTCGTCATATTCTCAATCGGACTGATTGCGGTCGTTTTGCTGCAAAAGGGGAAAAGCGCAGGTTTGTCCGGAGCTATTACAGGCGGCGCTGAGCACCTGTTCGGCAAACAAAAAGCGCGTGGTCTGGATCTGTTCTTGCAGCGTCTAACGATTGCGCTTGCGGCAGGCTTCTTCATTTTAGCGCTTGTCGTATCCTATTTTGTAAGCAAATAATGCGTGAACATGCGGAAAGCGGGGGCTGCTCCCCGCTTTTTTTGCATTTTGAACAATAATACGGATGGTTGGCTTCCATTTCGTGTATACTACATGGTATATGATAATCTATCATGCTGCTGCAAGCTGTGCTAGAGTTGGGCGGCGGATGTGCGAGGAGAAAAGGCGATCATGATAAACGACGAGCAGATGCTGCTTGATTTTATGCGGGAAAAAGCATATAAGCCCATGACGTACCGTGAACTGGAGCGACACTTTGACATCGAGGACGCCGCCGCCTTCAAAGCGTTTTTGCAAATGCTGAACAAGCTGGAGGAAGAAGGGCAAATCGTACGCACAGCCAGCGAACGATACAGTCTCCCTGAACGTATGAACCTGGTCAAGGGCCGTTTGCAGACGCATGCAAAGGGCTTTGGCTTTCTCATTCCCGAGGAGCGGGATCATCCCGATGTTTATTTGCATGCGAATGATCTGAAAAGCGCCATGAACGGCGATACGCTGCTGGTTCGCATTACGTCGCGCAGCGAGCATGGCGGGCGAATTGAGGGTGAAGTGTTCAGTATTCTGGAGCGCGCGATCACGCAGGTTGTCGGAACGTTCGAGGACCATGTGGCGTATGCGTTTGTCGTTCCGGATGACAAACGGATAAACCGGGATATTTTTATACGAAGCGGAGAATACCATGGCGCGGTATCCGGCCAGAAGGTCGTCGTGCGCATTCTGACGTACCCGGAAGGACGCTCTGCGGCCGAGGGTGAAATTATTGAAATTCTCGGTCATAAAAACGATCCGGGCGTTGATATTTTGTCGATTATCCGCAAGCATCAGCTGCCGGAGAGCTTTCCTGCAGAGGTAATGGCGGAGGCGGAAGCGGCTCCCGATGTGATCACGGATGAAGAGATTGCTTCGCAAGGCCGCCGCGATTTGCGCGGAGAAACAATCGTAACCATCGATGGAGAGGATGCCAAGGATCTTGACGATGCGGTGCATGTGAAACGGCTGGATAACGGCAACTATTTGCTCGGCGTACATATTGCCGATGTGGGTTATTACGTGCAGGAAAATTCGGCGCTTGATCAAGAAGCGTATCGGCGCGGCTGCAGCGTTTATCTCGTTGACCGGGTAATCCCGATGCTGCCGCACCGGCTGTCCAACGGGATTTGCTCGCTCAATCCCCAAGTTGATCGTCTGACGCTTTCTTGCGAGATGGAATTCGACGGAGAGACGCTAAAGCGCGTAAGCCACGACATCTTCACCAGCGTCATTCGCACGAAAGAGCGGATGACCTATACGAACGTGCGCAAGCTGCTTACCGCTACGGAGGAGGAGCCGCAGACCGAGCTAAAAGAACGGTATGCCGATCTGCTCGGGATGTTTGAGCTTATGGAGCAGTTGGCCATGCGTTTGAGATCGAAACGAATGAAGCGGGGAGCCATCGACTTTGATTTTCAGGAATCCAAGGTCATTGTCGATGAGAACGGCAAGGCTGTAGACATTGTTAAACGCGAGCGCTCGGTGGCCGAGCAAATTATCGAAGAGTTTATGCTGGTTGCCAATGAAACGGTGGCCGAGCATTACCATTGGCTGCGCGTACCGTTCTTGTACCGGATTCATGACAATCCGGATCAGGAGAAGCTGCTGAATTTCATGCGTTTTGCCGCCAACTTCGGGTATACGGTGAAAGGGAAAGGCAATACGGTGCATCCGCGCGCGCTTCAGACGCTCCTGGAGGAAATCCAGGGCACGAAGGAAGCGACCGTTATCTCGACGGTCATGCTTAGGTCGATGAAGCAGGCGAAATACGATTCCGAGAGCTTGGGGCATTTTGGCCTGGCTGCTGAATTTTATTCGCATTTCACATCGCCGATTCGTCGTTATCCGGATTTGGTCATTCACCGTATTATTCGTGAGGTTGTCACGGGAGGTAATCAGCTGACAGAGGCGCGCCATGAGTTTCTGACGGCCAAAATGCCGGATATCGCCCAGCATTCCTCGGAGCGCGAGCGTGTGGCGGTCGATGCGGAGCGGGATACGGAGCAGCTCAAAAAATGCGAGTTCATGCTGGATAAGGTTGGCGAGGAATTCGAGGGAATTATCAGCAGCGTAACAAGCTTCGGCATGTTTATTGAGCTGGATAACTCAGTTGAAGGTTTGATTCGCCTCGGAGATCTTGTCGACGATTATTACCATTTCCATGAGCAGCATATGATGCTGATCGGCGAACGCACGTCCAAAATGTTCCGGATTGGCGACGAGGTTAAAGTGCGCGTGGCCAGGGTAAATATGAATGATCATACGATCGATTTCGAAATGGTCGATATGAAGCCGCGCGGCGGCGGCAAAGGCAAGACAGGCGGCTTTGGCGCGCCTGCGCGCGGAGCGGGCAAAGGGAACCGTTTCGGTGGACGAGACGATGCACGCGGCGGACGCGGCAAGAAGAAGGGCAAAGGCAAGGGACGCGGCGAAGCGGGCTCCTGGATCATTGGCGGCAACGACCAAAACCAGCAGCAAGCGGCCGCCGAGCCTTGGATATTCGGGGGCAACGAGGAGACTGGCCGGCGCAACAAGCAGGGCCAGCCCATAACTAGGGAGTGGACAAGTGTGGAGAGCGGGATCGTTAATGAACAAGAGCAAGCTGCAAAGGACGCGGCGGGCTCTGCGGATAGAGCGGAAGCGGGACAAGCGCCAAGCAAGCGCAGCAAGCGCCGTAAAAACAAGGGGAATAGAGGCGCTGCAGGTACAGGCGCGTTAGAGGGTCAAACCGGAACGGAAGATCATCCGGGTATTCGCCAGCTGGAAGCGGCGCGAGAAAGCGCAAGCGCCTTGGAGGCTCCTGTGCGCCACCATGCCGAGGAGAAAAATCGGGCAGGACATGCTCCCGTGCAGGGAGCAAGTCGTCCGCAGGATCAAGCGAAGGCAGGCGGTCGTCGCAGCCGCCGCGGCGCTCAGCCGGAAGGCATCGAGCCTTCCTCCGGGGGAGAAGAAGCGGGCCAGGGGCAAAACGGCCGCCGTTCAGCCAAGAGCGCTTCAGAGGCTGGAAGCGCGCAAGGCGCAGCAGGAGCTTCCGGTAAGGGCGCAGGCGGCAAAAATGCCGGCAAGCGCGGTAGAGGCGGCTCGCGCGGCAACCGCTACGGCCCCGTGCAAATCGAGGATTTTGGCATTGTGGAGCAAGGCAACCCATGGCGTCTTGACGGGCCGATTCGCGGCGTAGAGCCTGGAGGCGAGGCGCCGGATGGCAAGCGCGGCGGCCATGCGCCGCGCACCGATATGTGGGGCCTGCCGATTCGTGCGGCAGGACATGGAGGCCGCGGCCTGGGCGCAGGCGGCAGCCGTCGCAGCAGCGGGCAAGCAGCCGCGAAGCGGAAGCCGGCGCCGCAGAGCGGTGCTGGCGCGCGGGAGCGCGGCGATGGGCCGGCCGGCGGCGCCGGTGGCGCAAGCGGGCGGGGCAAGCGGAAGCCTAAGCGCGAAAGCGGCGGAGGCGAGGTTTAGGCGCCGCCAAGCAGGGCGGCGGGGCGGATTGTGGCGGCTCGTGCGGATTGCGGGAGTCGCCATGATTTTGGACGAGCTGTAAAAATATATTTAAGCGTGTCACTTGCTTTTTGGCTCTGGGTATAGTACACTCAGAGCAAACGATGATATGAACCTGAATTCACATATTGAAAAGGGTATCATTAGAGTCATGAAACCCTTTCCAATGTGTGAATTTTTTGTTTAATAACGAAACAGGCGCATATTAATATTATTTTTTGGAGGTTTTACACATGCAACAAGGTACAGTTAAATGGTTTAACGCAGAGAAAGGTTTCGGCTTCATCGAAGTTGAAGGCGGAAACGACGTATTCGTACACTTCTCCGCAATCGTTGGCGAAGGCTTCAAAACTCTTGAAGAAGGCCAACAAGTTGAGTTCAACGTTGTTCAAGGCAACCGTGGACCACAAGCTGAGAACGTTGTAAAGCTGTAATAGCTTAACACGTTTTGAGAAGACCGTCTTTAGCCTTCGGGCTAAAGGCGGTTTTTTTGCATAAGACAGCATTCGTGAGCGGCTATCGAGGACTGGTGGAATGCCCAAAGACAGCCGTCATATCGGCTTGAGGCGGAGTTTGGCGAAGCCTTGCGTTCCATAGGCAGAATTTGTTACAATAAGCTTCTGAGCCGCAGGATTGGCCTGCCAAGCAGATTGAAAGTTGAGGTGACCGGCATGGGCAGTAAGAAGAGTGACGGCAAGCAGTTAGCCCAGAACAAGAAAGCTTCCCATGACTATTTCATCGAAGATACCTTCGAGGCTGGCATGGTACTGATGGGCACAGAAATCAAGTCGCTGCGCAACGGCAGGGCGAACATTAGCGACGCTTTTGCAACCATTCGCAACGGCGAAATTTTTATTCACAATATGCATATCAGTCCGTTCGAGCAGGGCAATATGCACAACCCTTCCGACCCTACGCGGGCTCGCAAGCTGCTGCTGCATAAGGCGCAGATTCATAAGCTGCTTGGTTTGTCCAAGCAAGACGGCTATGCGATCGTGCCACTGAAGATATATGTGCGCAATGGCTATGCGAAGCTGCTGATTGGCCTAGGCAAGGGCAAGAAGCAGTATGACAAGCGGGAGACAGCAGCCAAGCGCGATGCTCAGCGCGATATTCAACGGGCGCTGCGGGAGCGGCAGAAGGGATAAGATCCTCGAGCATGCGGGTATAACCAACGTTTCCAACAACAATGGGTTATGAAGCTTGAGCAAATGTGTTATACTGTTTAAGCAGGACAAGTTAGGAATGTACAACTTTGTTTTATATATGTACTGAGCTTTTGTGCATGGCCATCGGATCAGATTAGAAATGCTTGAACAGGCATTTTATGATCCTTAATCCAGAGCTTCTATTTGCGCTAAACGTTGGATTGAATTTGATTCTGACGATTTATGCCGATTAGGGGGCGTTTATGGATTCGACGGGGATTGGACGAGCGCGGGCCAGCGGGTAGCAGGGAGTCGTCTGCTTCATCAACGCTAAAGCCAATTAAATGGCAAACAACAACAAAACTACGCTTTCGCAGCTTAATAACCTGTGAGCGTGCTTCTACCCTGCATCGCCCATGTGCCGGGATAGGGGCTCAACTTTAGTGGGATACGCTGTCACATCTCCGCCTGGGGTGTGCTGAAGAAGACAATCAGGCTGACCTGAATAGAAGCCGGTCATAGGGCGTCTGCTCAGGTGACATCAAATCTGTGACTACACCCGTAGAAGCAAGCGTGGCGTGATCTTCGGACAGGGGTTCAAATCCCCTCGCCTCCACCAACCTTATCAGAAAAGACACCGTGTTAGGTGTCTTTTTTGCTTGCGCTGCATACATGGAGGTTTAGAAAATCTTATAAGTAAAGTGATATGACCAGTAATCATAGATTGCAATTATCGCCACTCAGATCCATGTGCCGCGAGAAATTATGTGAAAATATTACCAAATTTCTCTCTAGAGCTAACAAGAAGTATATAGGAATTATTATTAAAAACAAGAATACCAATGGAATCTTCCATGCCAAAATCGATGAGTATCAAGTATAATTATATCGGCATACAAGCAGCCTGGATACTGCATACCTTGAAGGATGTACTGTTAATGAATCGAATTTTCAAACAAAGACTACGCCTTCGTACAGATTCTTTAAAGAGTTCACAAAGTTGTGAAATATTTCACATTCATATGAATCTAAGTATGATATATTAAAGATGCAAGGAGAGAGTAATACGTAGCAACAGCAGAAGGGAAGAACGAATCATGAAAAATTACAATCCAAAGCGTTCCTTGTTCAAGCGATCTAGTCTTTCAGAAAATACTATTGAATTGAATTAGCGGGAAGAAAGCCTATCTTTTTAAAATATTATGTGAAAAAAATCACAATAAATTGGAGATGATTATGATGTTAGCATGGCTAAGAAATAATAAATATGTTGCAATGCTTATGGTCGTCGTTCGTGTCTACCTCGGTTACCAATGGATGGTAGGGGGCTGGCACAAATTGACGGGCGGGTTCGATGCCACAGGGTTCTTAACTAACGCAATCAATAACCCGGTAGCCGATAAAACGACGAATGAATTGGTTTATCCGAACTTTGTATACTTTATCGAACACTTCGCGATTCCGAACGTAAAGCTCTTTAACATCCTCATCCCAATCGGTGAATTTTTGGTAGGTGCCGGATTGATCCTTGGGGGATTAACGGCCGCGGCAGCTTTCTTCGGACTTTTGATGAATTTCATGTTTATGTTCGCTGGAACATTAAATACCAACCCATGGCTTGTTCTTCTCGGAGGAGTTGTACTCGTTGCTGGCACTAACGCAGGACGGTATGGATTGGACTACTACCTGCTTCCGCTATTGCGTAAAGGACTCAAGTTTAAAAAGCTTGAGGGGGGCGGAAAAATGACTCCAACGGGCACGGCAAAAGCCCACTAACTCATTTGCTTCAAGCAACAAACGAACCTCCTCGTGTGATCTGATATGCTCCCATCATAGTAGACAGTAGAAACAACAAAACTTCTACTGCTATCATGATGGGAATTTTTTGATGTCGAAAAGCAGTCCAGATTCAGTGTGAGGGGACGGAGGCTAGCCTCCTCCTCCTCGAGTTCTACCCGTTTCATTCTCAAAGTTACATCTACATGATCCATATCTTACAAATATCGCTAAGCTTCTGGCCTCGCGGCATTTAGGCTCAAAAGGGAAAGGAGTTTCAATAAGAAACGATTTCGCCGTCTTCAGGAGCACAAACCGAATCTTCAAGGTGTTGTTCCTTTAGAAACTGCTTAAGCTGGTTTCGGCTCAATCTACAGTGGTTGATGGTATTCAGATGTACGGCAAGGAGCTTGGTCCTGGGGGACAACCGGGCTATGCGAGCGACATCTTCATGTCTCATGGTGATAACGGCTCCCCATATCATCTCCGCTTCCCCTGTATTCAAGATAGCAACATCTGGACTGTACTTGCGAAAAGCAGCTTCAATACCAGGTGTATAAATACAATCCCCAACGATATAAATAGAGCCTTCGTTTACTGTATTTAAGATAAAACCGGAAACCGGCCCGAGTAACTTGCGAGAAAATCCAAGTGCATGTTGCCCGGGAATTCGATTCATCTGAATGCCTTCCCACTCAAATGATTGATTGACTGATATGGCTCTCAAGAACCCAGCAGATTGCACAGGAGCTTGGTCTCGAGGCTGACAAAATACAGGTATATTTTTGTTGAGAATGGAAATAGCCTTTTTATCCCAATGATCAAAGTGACGATGTGTCAACAAAATAGCATCCACATCCTCAAAAACGCGGAGCGGAACAGGCAAAGGGGTTAATGGATTCCTACGATAATTTCGAGTTAAAGGCACAGGTGAAAGCTTGGCGACATCACTCAACATCGGATCAATCAGTATACGTTTACCGTTTATGGTTAGAATTGATGTTGCGTGCCGGATATGTTGTATTGAAAGGGGCATACTGGACAACTCCTCAAATTTATTTGCAACCCTTCCAACTTACATGATGCGTAGTTGAGCTAAAAGCGTATTTCCCCGGAGATTCCGCAAATTAAAAGTCGATAAACGGTGTGCGAATTTTGGAAAGAACCAAAACGCCGTTGTCGTTCAGAAGGTTGATAGTTAAGAGAGACTATTATATTTCCAACTACTTTTGAAGGGGTTAAAAGGCAATAACCACATCCCCTCTTTTGCGTTCCGTATCCACGTAGGCGTGCGCGTCGTCCGGAATTTGCTCCAGCGTGTATTCGCGATCAATGTTCGCGCGGAGTTTCCCTGCATTGTAGAGCCCGATTATATCATGAAGGTTAGCCTTGTTCTGCATGAGTCCGGCCGTTGCGAATTTGGCTTTGCGGCCTCTCGAAAAGGAAGATAGGAGAACGGCGAATAAGATCGATAGGGATGGGACGGTGGATAGATAGACGCCGCTGCCGGAGAGTGATCCCTTGCATTCGCGAAATGTCCGTTTGCCGACCGCGTCGAAGATCACGTCGTACGTCAGGCCGTTCCGCGTAAAATCCCCTCGGATGTAATCGATGACGGCGTCGGCTCCGTTTGCGGACACCAGCTCCGAGTTTGCGCCGCTGCATACGCCAGTTACTTCCGCGCCAAACGTTTTTGCGATCTGTACGGCCGCCAGTCCGACTGCCCCGGATGCTCCAATGACCAGCACCTTTTGGTCTGGCTTTAGCCGTGCCTTATCGCGCAGAAAGGTTAGTGCCGTAGGAGTAACGTCGCAGTTCGCGGCGGCTTCCGCAAACATCATGCTGTCCGGCACTAACGCAAGCGGCTTGATTCCGGCAGGCAAATATATTCGGCGTGAGCGCCGGAAGTAGCCGCGCTAATACCGAATACCCGATCTCTGATGCGAAGTGGCTTTTATGCGAATGCGCACTTCATCATTACCCGGCTCCGGCATAGCGACTTCCTGTAACTGCAAGACGTCCGGCGTACCGTAACGGGTACAACTTATCGCCTTCATTTTTATTCCTCCTCAAGATAAAAAACGTCCTCCAGCGCTACGCCAAAAGCGCGCGCGATTCGAAAAGCTAGTTCCAGCGAAGGCGAATAATTGCCCTTCTCGATGGTGACGATGGTCTGGCGCGTGACGCCGACCAAATCTGCGAGCTGCTGCTGCGTCATTTCGTTCTGGTTGAATCGAAGCTTACGCACATGATTGCCAATTAGACTTTTACCCATGTCAGACTCCCCTGCGATCGTAATAAAGCTGCGCAATATATCCGGCAATTGCCGACAGGAAAGCGAAGCCGATAAAAATAACAAATATCGTATTTGGCGTCATGCCGAGCGCGAGGGAGCCCATAGCCATCACGGCACCTGCGCTGAACACGAAGTGGGTGACCCGGGTAGCCTTCAAATGGATCAGCTTGTCGAGCTCGTCGGCGAAGGACGGTTCATCCTCGTTCGTCGCCATTCGGTTAATGATGGAGAGAACGCCTCCTCATAGCTTTTTTTGTATGGTTCGATATACATAATGTAAAATAAACCATACACTAAGTCATATGTCTTTTACTTTCCACCAAACATGGGTGTCATATTCAGGTCTATAACCTAATTTCTAAAACCATTCAGCATATTAGAGATAATGATCTTAATGTCCGCTAATGCTTGCTCATAGTCCGGCTTTTGTGCAATCCAGAGCGCCGCTTCATTCAAGGCGCCGGATATGCAATGGGTCATCGCTTCGATCGAACCCTGTTTGAGGCATCCCTGCTCTTCCATGATTTGCAGTTGTCCCTTCAGTAAGCGCATGGAGTTATGCTCGTCCATTATGCGCCAAGTCTCGAAACCGAGTACCGCGGGGCCATCAACAAGTAAAATCCGCTTGTTTTTGGGCTCAACTGCTGCAGCTACGAATGCAAGACACCCAAGCAGCAGTTGTTCCCATAGCTCTTCACTTTGTGCTGCTTCCGCTTCAATTCTTTCTGCCACATCCTTCTGAACCGACTCCAATACAACATGAAAGAGACCTTTTTTATTTTTAAAATGATGATAAAGCGCTCCTCGTGTTAGCCCCGATGCCTTGGCAATATCCTCTAAAGCAGAGTCCGCATACCCGTGTTCGGTAAAATAATCTCTGGCAACTTCTATCAACCTGTTAATGGTTTCATTCGTTTCTACTTTGTTTTTTCGCATAAAACGGATTATCTCCTGTCTTAATCCCTTATTACTCACACATCAGGCTAATTTTAAAGGCTCTTCCCAAATACAAGTGTCTCGGCATCTCCTGATTTCGTTTATCATTTTTCATTGTATCGTGTCGCTCATTCTAATTTACCATGAGTATTACTTTACCATACCTTTTCTGCATAGTTACTGCTCTCTGTTTCTGACGGAGGGATAATTTGTATAATATCCAGCAACACGCCATTGGGATCGCTGGTTATGAAATGCCTCTGCCCAAATTCTTCATTGCGAATATCGAGCTGCAGGGGGAGCTTCTCATCCACAATAAGTCTTTTATACTCTGAATCCACATCATCTACTTCAAAATTTAGAATCAAACCCTGGACTTTCTTTTGGTATAAAGGGGGTATGGTAGGGTGCGAGGCATCCAAGAGAGCTAACTCATAAGAAGTTCTACCAGCTGTCGATTTGAGACTCACATACCAATCTGCTTCATATACCGGTTCAAATCCAAAATGTGTCGAATAGAAGGTTGAACTCAAGGCAACCTTATCCGTCAATATAACAGGGTAAAAACTTTTAGTAATCATCGGCAAACATCCCCTTTATCCATCATTTAAAACCATATTAACATACATACAGAATGTATGTAAATAAGATGGCTTTATTATGCGAATGCGTATTGGTCAAAGAAGCTTGTACATGAAATAAAATTCTCCATATGATTTCAATATCCAACTAAGGTGAATAGTGGTGTTTATCGTTATACTGCGCATCCGCCCAATCTGCGAGAGGGTGCGTATTTATTGCGCATACCTGAATTTGGAAATATAATAATTTTTATAGACCTTATTAGGAAACCCATACTATTCTAGACGTCTATTCAAAGGGGCTTTAAGGCAGGATAAATGCAAGTCTATAGATTAAGAGAGGGAATAACTAAAGTGTCAAATTAATGGTTAACATACTATCACAACAAAAGTGACAAACTCGTCGGCATGGACGGAAATCATCATGAGCATTTTCATTTCAGAGATAATCATACTGGAGGTGGCTTATGAACATTAGAAAAGCGAGTATGGGTGATATTGAATCGTTGATTTTAATGCGATGGGAATTTACGCTTGAATATCAACCGAATGTAAGTGATCATTTTGAGCTTTTTGCAACGGAGTGCCGTGTTTTTCTTGAACAGGCGTTAAGCGGAGACCGCTGGCATATCTGGATTGCGGAGACTGAAGGTGTGATTGCATCTCATATTTATATCCAATTAATTGACAAAGTGCCGCGCCCGGGACGTATAACGTATCCTTTTGCCTATATGACCAATGTCTACACCGATACAGCTTACCGGTCACGGGGCATTGGTACCCAACTGCTTGAGGCAGTTCAGAAGTGGGCGGCGGAGAGCAAATTTGAATTTATCATCGTATGGCCGAGCGAGAACAGCAGGGAGTTTTATATGCGCAATGGATATAAGATCTGCAATGATCCGATGGAGTTGCAGCTAAATCCAGGAATGACAAGGAGATGAATGGAATGTCAGAGAAGGACACAGAATTAAATGAAAAGTATTCCGATGAATCGTTCTGGGAGAAAATGAAGAATTTTGCAAAAAAAGCTGGTTGCAAGGTGGTTTATGCTGCCTTATTGCTATATTTTGCTTTGCAAAACCCCCAAACGCCAGCTTGGGCCAAAACGGTAATTATTGGGGCGCTTGCTTATTTTATTTCCCCCATTGATGCAATTCCAGACGTAACCCCAATTGTAGGGTTCAGTGATGATTTAGGCGCACTGGCAGCAGCTTTGGGTGTCGTTGCCGTTTTTATTGATGAAGAGGTCAAAGAGAAAGCAAGGGCAAAACTTTCGGATTGGTTCGGCACCGATAGCCTCGATGATATTGCAGATATTGATGAAAAAATGGGTAAATAAACGACCGTGCATCCTTTGTGGGGCAACCAATAGAGGCTGTCTTTATTTCATTTTAAATAAACAAATTTAAGCGCGCTATATTTTCACATGGACTCATTGTTAAAAGTAATCAGTCTTATAGGCGTTTACCCCCGGCTTCATTGTTTATTCATCCCCGAGTCTGGCGGCCGAAGTTGTCGCGTATGGACATGCTTATCACACCCACCCCAAAGCTTCCGTTCAAAAGTCGGCTAAGAAATTAGTAAAAGCGGCCGAAACAAACGGGATTTCTAAGGAATTATGAAGGCAGACAAACGAATCTCTCTAAGTTAAACTGGATACTAGTAGAAAACTAGCGGACTATTACCTGCAAGGGGGCCGGGGCAAGATGAAATACGAACGAAATTGGGCAGGCAATTACAGTTATAGCGCAGCGGAATGTCATAGGCCGGAGCGTCTGGATGACGTTCAAGAGCTGGTAGCCGCAAGCCAGACCATTAAAGTACTGGGCTCGCGCCACTCCTTTAACGGCATAGCGGACACGACCGTTTCCCACTTATCCTTGGAGCGAATGGACCGCGTCGTATCGCTGGACCGCAATCAGCATCGCGTCACCGTTGAAGGCGGTATAAGGTATGGGGAGCTGTGCAGCTATTTGAATGACAACGGATTCGCTTTGCATAACCTTGCCTCGCTGCCGCATATTACGGTGGCAGGAGCCGTAGCGACGGCTACTCATGGCTCGGGGGATAACAATGGAAACCTGGCGACTGTGGTACAAAGCATTGAGGTTGTCAAAGCAAACGGAGAGATTGAAGTGTTTTCGCGCGACGATCTTAGCGGCGAGTTTGCAGGCGCAGTCGTCGGATTAGGAGCGTTAGGCGTTGTCACGAAGCTGACTTTGGATATAGTGCCTGCATTCGACATGACGCAGCACGTCTATGAAGGTTTACCGCTTGTTGAGCTAGAAGAAGGTTTGGACGCCATCGTTTCCTCCGGGTACAGTGTCAGCCTATTTACGGATTGGACGTCTCCGGCTTTTAATCAGGTATGGCTTAAGCAGGCGGCGCATCCAAATACCGGGTCCGTCGCTATAGAGACATCCCATTTTTATGGAGCGGCGCTCTCCGACATTAAGCTTCATCCTGTTCCCGGTTACGCTGCGGACAATTGCAGCGAACAGTGCGGGATAGCGGGACCATGGCATGAGCGTCTTCCGCATTTCCGCTTGGACTTTACGCCTAGCGCCGGAGAGGAGCTGCAGAGCGAATATTTTGTGGCGCGCGATGACGCTTACAAGGCATTGGCGGCGCTTGACGGTATTCGTGATGCAATAGCCCCTCTATTGTTCGTATCGGAGGTCCGGACGATCGCTGCCGACCAGCTGTGGCTCAGTCCATGCTACGGCCAACCGTCGGTTGGTATCCATTTTACATGGAAGCCTGATTGGGAGTCGGTTCGCCAGGTGCTGCCGTTGATTGAAGCCCGGCTTGAGCCGTTTGGAGCCAGACCGCATTGGGGGAAGCTGTTTGCCATAAGCCCTGCCAAAGTGCAAGCGTTGTATGCCAGGCTTCCGGAATTCAGAGAGCTGGCTAAGCGCTGCGATCCGCACGGCAAGTTCCGGAATAAATTTCTGGAGACATATGTATTCTGACCAGATAAAGGTAACCAAGCGGGAGCAGGGAATAAGAATGGGTGCCATCAAAGCTTAACCTACTTGGCATGACACAGCAGGAATGACTGAACCTGTGCATAAAGCTTTGTTTTGTGAGCAGGAATTGCGACAGCAACCGAAAAAGTCTACTCCACGCAGAAGTAGGCTTTTTTCAAATACATGCATGTATCCGTTTTTCACTTATAATCACTTTCTAGTTCAATGTGAAACGTTAGCTTTGGCGACAGCGGCAGGCATAAGCCGTTTATGCTTGCATGGTGTAAGGGTCAGCCTAGATTGCTGCTTGAAAGCCTGGAATAAACCGTTGTTGTGCTGCTTGTAAACCGCGGCTTCTCTAGTAAAGAAATGTTTAAATTTTTGAGCAGACGTATACCATAAGCCGCCAGTTTGTGAGAGAATATATTTGCAGAATCGACATTTTTTTCATCTGCGGGAGCGATTGGATTTCGAAAGAGATTAGCGCAGTTTATGGTATAAAAGGGGATGAATTCACAATGGCAGCAAATTGGTGGCTTGCGCTTATTATTATGGTCGTGCTAAACGGCATTCTGGTGTGGACCTTGTTTACCTCCATGGAGCCTTTAAGCCGCAAGGCGAAGCAGTGGTTTTTTATTGTAGTAAACGGAGTCGGGCTGATACTTGCCGTCTCTCAATTTTTCTGGATGGATTTTTCGAGTTAGCGTAAAAGCATTTACTGCCGAAATATGTCGTTATATAATCAAAATGTCAACAGCTGCGCCGGATAACAAGCCGTTCGCCGCAATTATGATGGAACAAAGGCAAAACCGCCGAAAGGCGGCGACGCAAAGCTTCGGATCTAAAGCGTTCAGCGCTATGATGGCCGGGTTGCCGAATGAGGAACGGATCTGTTTATGCAAATCCAGTCTAATCGGGCTGGATTTTTTTATTTGATACGGGGGAGGCCTTGCAAGCGTCTACGAACGGAATCTGCACTGCGGCCACACATACTAACACGGAAAAAGAGTGATGACATGAAGCTATCGGTAAAAAGCAGCCTAATAACGACCTTGTTGATGGCACTGGCGTTAAGCAGCGTATCCTTTTTGGGATATACAAAGGCGAAAAGCTCACTGGAGCATAATTTTCAGGATCAAGCGTCACAGCAGTTAAATTCCGTAAAAAGCTATATTGATATATGGATTCGGGGTGGGCAAGATAAATACAAGGCTCTAAGCCAATCCGACGATTTAAGAAGCAACAATATTCCTCAAATTTTGGCGTACAGCACCCGGATGACGGAGTTAACGAACAACCCCGACGAGTTTGCCTTTATTGACCCGAATGGGCAGCTTTATTTGCCGGGCGCAACCGTTGACGTATCCGACTATCCGCATTTTCAAAGGGCGATTCAAGGCGAGACGGTGACGGTAGATCCGGTAGGCTCCAAATCCCCTGGTGTAGAAGGAACGCCGATCGTGTTGACCGCAACCCCTGTTAAAGACGATCAAGGCAATATTGTAGGGGTAAGCAATGGCGGGCAGCCTATTCAGGATTTAATAGACCTTATCTCCAATGTGAAATTAGGCCAAACGGGACATGCCATCGTTTTTACGAAGGACGGTACCGTTGTGGCGAGCCAGAATAAAGAAGATACCTTGCAAAAGAACATGGCGGACTTTGGAAGCGAGAAGCTTAACCAGATGGTGCTGGACAGCACCAACGGCGGCTCAGGCATTGTAGAGACAGTCGTTAACGGTGTGGACCATATGATCGTTTATGGCAAGCCAAGCACGATGGATTGGGGAATTGCCATACTTGTCCCGACAAGCGAGGCTTTTGCCGAAGCCAATTCACTGCTCTGGTTCTCCATTATCGTTACAGTCGTTTCCTTGCTGCTATCGGCAGCAATTATCTATACAGTTATGCGGAGAACGTTGAAGCCTCTTTCCGTCATAAACGATAAGCTGAAGGAGCTATCCGCCAGCGAAGGGAATTTGGCCTCAAGGCTTGCCGTCGAGACAAACGATGAAATTGGCGAGCTTTCTCAGAGCTTCAATCGCATGCTGGAAAGCATGCAAGGGTTGATCCGTTCTATCTTGAACAAAGGACAGGTCGTCGCTCAGTCGACTACCAGCCTGCTGGGGAACGTTGATCAAATATCTTCCACGGTTCAACAGACGACAGCCAGCATTCAACAAACAAACTATGGGATGCAGAGTCAGATGACGGGCTACGAGCAAAATTTGGAGCTGGTTGGGCACATTGGCGATAGCGTGTACGGCATCCTAAACACCTCCAACCAAACCTCGGATTTGTCCAAAAAGGCATCAGAGGAAGCCGAGCATGGGAATGAAGCGGTCATAAGCTTGGCTCGCCAGATGAGCTTTATTCAAGAAACGGTCAGCAGCGCTGCCCAGGCAATCGAGCGGCTTGGCGAGCGTTCGGAGGAAATCGGGAGCATTACCTCGCTCATTACGGCCATTGCGTCTCAAACGAATCTGTTGGCTCTGAATGCCTCAATCGAAGCTGCGAGAGCGGGTGAGCATGGCAAGGGATTTGCGGTAGTCGCTGATGAAATTCGCAAGCTTGCCGAGCAATCCTCAGGATCCGCCAGCCAGATTAACCGGCTTATTCATGAAGTGCAAGTCGATACCTCGCAAGCGGTGGAAAATATGAGCAAAGGCACGACGGAAGTTGTTGTAGGCATGGAGCAAGTGAAGCAAGTCGGGCGCGTGTTTGAACGAATCGTAGCAACTACGGCGAACGTTTCCAGTCAAATGGGCACCATCGCCGCTTCCGCCGACCAGCTTAATGCCAACACAAAACGAGTGGAAGCCGAGATTAAAGCCAGCGTGCAAATCGGGAAAGAATCGTCTCACAATTTTGAAACCATTACGGCAGTATCCGAGGAGCAGCTTGCCTCGATTATGGAAATCACACATTCGGTTGAGCAGCTTACGCGCACGGCTGACGAGTTAAAGACGATGTTGAACAGGTTTAATCTATAACGGTCAACCTAGCCGGGCCGCCGCTTTAGGCCCTCTTCCGACACGTATGCTTGATGCGAAGGCTCATATGGATGATTGAATGCGAATGGCAGCGGCAAATCGTATTTACATTCATCCCCCAAGCTGATAGAATGAGGATTTTTATAGATATATAGATAAGGAATGGGAGAGATGGCCTTATGCATACTGTTCATTCGCTTCAAGCTGTTATGGAGCTGATCCCTATCCTAAAGGCGGCTGTTCCAGCCGAATTGTCAATCGCGGTCTGTGATAGGGAAAGGTTTATTGCTTATTGGCCTGGACAGGATATTGACCTCAACATCGCCAGCGGTCAACCTCTGCAACCGGAGGAGCCGCTCATGCAGGCTGTTCGCCATAATAAAGCTTTAAGGGCAGAGGTGCCTGCGGAGTTCTACGGTTTTGAGTTTATTGGGACGGCTACGCCGCTGCTTAACCAGGAAGGAGCGGTTATAGGCGGTATTGCGATTCAGCTTAGAAAGCAGAGTGAGCTAATAACCATTGCCGACCGCATTTCACTCTCCTTATCACAAGCCAATAGTCAGCTTTCACAGGTTACAAATAGCTCTATCGGCGTGACCGGGTCCGCGCAACAGCTGCTGTCATTAGCTCATCGGACGGTGGAGCAGGTGAATGAAACGGGAAAGGTAGTAGAGCTTGTCAAACGGGTAGCCGATCAAACGAACCTGTTAGGCATTAATGCCGCTATTGAAGCCGCCCATGCGGGCGATAAAGGCAGGGGCTTCGGCATTGTAGCCGACGAGATCAGGAAGCTGTCAAGCGAGACGCTGGCTTCTACAAAAGCTATTGCGCATACGCTGAAAGCCTTTGATACATCGCTTGCCACGATGCGTCTTTCCATTGAACAGATGACTTCAACCTTGGATCAGCAAGCCTCCTCGTCACAGCAAGTGCTGGCGCATATGGAGGAGATTCAACGGATGTCCGAACAGCTTAATCGGTTTACCCAGAAGCTATAAACCCATACAATCGGAGAGCGGCCATGACTGGCCACTCTTTTTTTTGCGAAATTAGAGACCTTTATAAGCTTGTCTGGGCATTGTTGGACCAAAAACAGCATAAGGAAAAAGAGATGTCCATTTATGGGCGGGAGGCCTTCATTATTGTACGAGCGGGGAAGTGTGTGCCTTGAGCGTAAAAAAAGGAATAAAGCTGCTGGCGCTGGTTGGCGGAATAGCCGCCGTCAATATTGCTGTGCTGTCGCCGGGATTGCTTGGCATCCGGATTGGAGGAGAAAGCGCGCTCCAGACAGCCTCCGGGCTTACTTTGCTTGTTGTCAGCTTTCTGGCGCTCCTCTATGGAGCCTATGGCTTGTTGTTCCTATCGTCGTCTGCCGCAACGATAGCGCCCGCCGCGAGAGCGGCGACGAAAGAGGACTATATCGCAGCGCTGCAGCATTACCGCAATGCCAAGGCGCTCAAAAAAGATATTGCGCTGGCTTGCGAGCAACTGGAGAGGATGGAGAAGAAAAAGCATGCGTTATTCCGCTCGCTTGCCCAAAGATTTGAGCCCGCCGAAATTAGCTATAAAAAGTTTGCGGCAGCGATTTATGAGGTGGAGAAGCTTTTTTATCTGAATATTCGAGGCGTCTTGAATAAATTAAGCGTGTTTGACGCTTCGGGCTATGGGCGCCTTGCCGGGCCGGAGAACCCTGCGAGGCTAACCGACAAACTACAGAAGGAGAAGAGCGAGCTATATCGGGAGTACATGACCTACGTTGCCGGTTATTTGGGCGCAAACGAGGAAATTATGCTCAAGCTGGATAGGCTGCTGCTGGAAATATCTTTGCTGAACAGCGCGGACTTTCGCGATGTGGAGGAAATGCCAGGCATGAAGGAAATCGATAGGCTCATTAAGCAGACCCCATTATACAAGCATTGAGAGGTGACGGCTATGGTCGGTAAAGGGAAGGCTTTTGTCGTGCTGATGGCGATTGCGGCCCTTGTCTTTGCGATGGTTTATGCGGGAGTTGTCTTAACCTCGGACTTGGGCAAATCCAATGAACAGATCAGCTCCGAGGATGCGGCAGAACAGCTGGATAAGCTTTATAGACAGGTGTCCGTTTCCACGGCGGAGCCGGTTAAAGGGCAAATTGACCTTAACCCTGCCGATGTGGCTGACGCCCTGCCGGATATATCCAAGTTCGCCGTTTCCGTAGAAAATACGACGGATAGCTTTGTCGAAATTTTGTCGTCAACCGAAAAATCAGGCACCGGCGTCGACGGCTGGCTAAACGAGGTGGCGACGGCCTTCAACCAGGCCAATATACAGCTGGATGGCAGCAGCATTTCGGTCAAAATACGCAATATTGCTTCAGGCACGGCTGCCGATTACATAAGATCAGGAAAATATGTGCCTGATGCCTATACGCCATCCAATGAGCTATGGGGAGAAATGGTGAAGGCCAGCGGCGTGCCTATCCAGACCATTACCGATAGGCTGGTCGGCAATGTGGCCGGTATTGTAGCGACTAAAGAAAAGTATGAGGAGCTGGTAAGCAAATACGGCTCGCTGAACATAAAAACGGTGACCGATGCAATCGCGAATAACGAGCTTGCGATGGGATACACCGACCCTTTTGCAAGCTCAACAGGGCTGAATTTTCTTGCAACTGCGCTGCAGACGTTCGATAGCTCGGATATGCTGAGCGATCAGGCGGTTCAGGGCTTTGAGAAATTCCAGGCCAATGTGCCGTTTACCGCATCAACGACGCTGCAAATGAGGGAGGCGGCCAAAACGGGCATGCTGGACGCCTTTGTTCTGGAATATCAGACCTTTGTTAATGCCGCCGATTTTACGACCGGCTACAGCTTTACTCCTTTTGGCGTAAGACACGACAGCCCGCTTTACGCGCTAGGCGATCTGTCTGCGCAGAAGCTGGCCATCCTGGAGAGCTTCGCGGCTTTTGTCGCCCAGGAGCCGTATCAGAATCTGGCGGAGCAAAGCGGATTTAACGGGCTTGCCGATTACAGCCCCGAGCTCGGATTGGCGGACGGAGCCTTGCTTGCTGCTGCGCAGAAGCTATGGAAGGAGAAGAAGGACGGGAGCAAGCCGATTGCGGCGGTGTTTGTCTCCGACGTGTCAGGGAGCATGGCCGGCGAGCCGCTTAACCGGTTGAAGGAATCGTTGCTGAAAGGACAGCAGTATTTAGGGCGAGAGAACAGCATCGGTTTTGTTTCCTATTCCAGCGATGTGGTTGTAAACCTGCCGATTGGCAAATACGATGCCAACCAGCAGTCCATGCTGGTCGGAGCGATCAACAGCTTGCAGGCGAGCGGAGGAACGGCTACCTTTGACGGCATCATCGTGGCGATGAAAATGCTGCAGGAGGAGCTGGCGATTCATCCGGACGTAAAGCCCGTTATTTTTGTGCTCAGCGACGGGGAGACGAATGAAGGCCATTCGCTGTTGGATATTAAAGGGCTGATCGAAACGTACAAAATGCCGATTTATACGATTGGCTACAATGCCAATATTGCCGCGCTGCAGAGCATTTCCGATTTGAATGAGGCTGCCAGCATCAATGCGGATACGGAGGATGTCGTCTATAAAATCGGCAATTTGCTTAATGTACAGATGTAAACATTCATTTGGAGGGGGAGCGCGCATGTCTTTTACGATGGAGGTTGTAAGCGAGGCGAAGCTGAAATCGGTAATTGAGGAGCAAATAAAGCCTGAGCCAGCAGAGTTGACGGAGCTGAAGGAGCTGGCCCAAACGAATGTGGCAGCGATATTGGAGCTTGATCTGGAAGCTCTGGAGAAGCGCCGCAGCGTTCTGCAGTCGATTGATGCTTTTGGAATGAATACGATGCGCTCGTCCTCCGAAAAAAACGCCCTTCTGCAGGTGGCGGTAGGAAAGCTGTCGCAGACCGGCGAAGAAGGCGGGCAGGTGGCCAAAGGGCTGAGCGAGCTCCATTTGCAGCTCAGGGATCTTGATCCCAGTGTGATTGACTTTGCCAAAAGCGGCTTGCTGGGCAAGCTGTTTAATCCGCTTCGGCGTTATTTCGTCAAATATCAAAAAGCGGATTCCGTTATAGGTGACATTGTATTATCGCTGGACAAAGGTAAAATAATGTTAAAAAATGATAATACCACGCTTGAGCTGGAGCAACAGTCCCTGCGGGAGCTGACCAAACGGCTGCAAAAGGAGATTCAGCTGGGAGCGCTTATGGATGCCGAGATCGAGAGGCAGGTTGAGGCAGCCCGGCTGCGCGTGGAATCGGAGGATAAAATTATTTTTATTACCGAGGAGGTCCTGTTTCCGCTGCGCCAGCGGGTGATGGATTTGCAGCAGATGCTCGTTGTAAATCAGCAAGGCATTATGGCCATTGAAGTGGTCATGCGCAACAATAAGGAGCTTATCCGCGGGGTTGATCGGGCAAGGAACGTTACGATCTCCGCGTTAAGAATCGCTGTTACCGTGGCAAGCGCGCTTTATAATCAACGGATTGTCCTGCAAAAAATCGAGCTGCTTAATCAAACGACGGACAGTCTCATTAGCGGCACCTCCAAAATGCTAAAAAGCCAAGGCGTCGCTATTCAAAAGCAAGCGATGGAATCAAGCATTTCCGTGGATACAATGAAGCAGGCGTTTGTCGATGTGCTGTCCGCTCTGGACTCGATCAGCGCCTACAAGCAGGAGGCTCTGCCGCGCATGCGCGAAGCCATCCTTCAATTCAGGGAGCTGGCCGACGAAGGGGAGAGCCGAATTGTACGGCTGGAGAAGGGGCAAAAGCTGGGGCTGTAGCGGCCCGTCAGCTTTGCAGCCGGAGGACGGTGTCAACCGTTGCGGTTATCCCATACAGCTTGTACAAAATGCTGAATTCGCAACCTAAAAAAACCTCCTCCGTATGTACACTATAACATTGCTTCCCAACCATGCATGCCACTACTACACCTATAGAAGCTGAGGTCATCCACCGTATGAACGATGAAAAAATTGTTGATCCCGATAGTTGCTATCCAAACGCGGAACGAAAAGCGGCCCGTTATTTTGCGGCGCTGACCGGGCAGGCTCAGTCTCAGCAATATGCGTCTATCCTGACCGGGCAGCTGCGGCTGTGGCAGCGGCAGCACGTAGGCCGCATGCCATGGCTGTCCGCTTTGTCTCGGGTCACAGGAAACGCTGCAGGCGGCAATTACCAGCGCCACATTCAGTGGTTGAACCATAGCGGGAAGCTGGACGATTATCTTAATCGAAGCGTGTCGTATATCTATATGCGCGATTTGGGCAAGGCTCTCGAGCAGCCCGCCACCCAGGCCCGGATTCAGGCTGTCGCCGCCGACGTCAAGCAGCGTCTGCTTCAATCGGGCGAATCGGGCAAGGGAGACGGTCTGGACTTTATCAGCCTTGCAGGGCTGTATCGCTGGGCACAGCAGGAGTCGGTAGAGTCCGCCGTCATATGGGCGATAGACAAGCTCAAAGGGGTGGCCAGCCATATTCCGGAGCAGATGAATGCCGAGCATGCTCAGCGCAAATTAATAAAAATTATTATCGGCGTAGTCCTGCACGCCATTGAAGAAATGGACAGCGGGACAGCGCCTGCGGAGCGGGCCAAAAGGATCGATGAAGCGATAAGGCTTGGATATTCCTACGGACTGACCTATCCGTTTATAGACGATTTGCTGGATGCGCCGGTGTTAAGCGAGCAGGAGAAAGCCAGCTATTCGCAGCTAATCAGGACTGCCCTCCTGACAGGCAGGGTCCCGGTACTAGGCGAAGAGTGGAGCGGGGCCAATCAGTCCATGATCGGATTTATTCATGCAGAGCTGAAGGAGGGCTTCGAGTATGTGCAGCGATACCAGTCGCCCGAAACGCAGCAGCTGTTTTTTGAACAGACGTACGTCTTTTTCCAATCGCAGGAACTGGATCGCGCGAAGCGTTTAACGAATCCCTCTTATACGAACGAGGAGCTGTACCTCCCCATCATTTTGAAGTCGGCTTCATCACGGCTTATTGCCCGTTCCGTGCTTAATGCGCCTGAAGACGAAAGCTTTGAGGATCGCACGTTCTACTACGGCATATACAACCAGCTGGCGGACGACTTTGCCGATTTGTTCGACGATCGGGAAGCTGGAGCGGTCACTCCGTATACCTATTATTTGACCTATCGCGACCGGCGGACAGATCTGATCAATCCATTTGAGTTATACTGGACGGTTATTTCCTTCCTGATCCATGACGTATACCGCCAAAGCGAACAAGCCCGAGAGGTGATTTTGTCCCGCGCCATTAACGGACTTAAGCGCTGCAAGGAGCGGCTTGGCGAGGCGAAATACGGGGAGTTAATGGAGACCTTTGCATGCGGCAGTCCTTCCTTTAACAGGCTTGTTCAGCAAATGGTGCAAAAGGCCGACGATGTTGAATTTCTGGATAAGCTGTTGCGGGATCACCTGGTAACGTTTCTGCGGACGGAGCGCAAGGAAAAAACGGAGTTTCGCGCCACGGTACAAGAAGCGCGCGAGCAGATCAATCGCGCTTTAAAAGTAGCGAAGCGCGACGATGCGCTGCCAATTAAGGAGACGCTGATAGACGCCGCCAATTATAGTCTGGAAGGAGACGCCAAGCGCTTGCGTCCGATTCTGAGCTGGGTAATGGGCGTGCAGGAATATGGGCTGGAGGCGTCAGCCATTATGCCGTTGCTCAAATCGCTGGAGTATATGCATACCGCGTCGCTTATTTTTGACGATTTGCCCTCCCAGGACAATTCGGACATGCGCCGGGGACGACCGACGCTGCATGTCACAAGCGATAGCGCGACCGCAGAGCTGGCCGGCTTGCTGCTCATTCAGAAGGCCGTCCAGGAGCAGGCATCGCTGCATTCGTTCGACGCCAAGGCCGTCTTGACCTTGATCAAATACTCAGCCGAAAAGGCGGAGGACTTGTGCATGGGGCAGGCCATGGATTTGGAGGCGAAGGGGAAGCCGCTGACGCCCTCGCAGCTGGATACCATCTGTTATTACAAGACGGGAATTGCCTTTGAGGCTGCTCTGGTAATGCCCGCCATACTCGCCCAAGCCTCGGAGCGTGAAATTGCCGCTTTAAAAACCTTCGCCTACCATGCAGGCATCGCTTTTCAGATCAAGGACGATCTGCTTGACCTGGAGGGAGAGGCTTCCGTCATCGGAAAGCCGGTTGGGCTGGACAGGGCGAACCATACATCGTCCTTCGTGACCGTGCTTGGCAAGCAAGAAGCGCAAAAGGCGATGTGGAACCATTATTGCCTGGCGTGCGACGCTTTGCTGGCCTTGCAGCGCCAGCCGGCATTTCTTAAGCATTTACTTGATTTTATTGTGAATCGGGATCGATAAGCAGGAGAGGCGGGAAAAATGAAACGTCGATTTGCCATTGGATTGTTGTGCGGAGCGCTTTTTTCATTAACTATGTTCATCGGCGCACGCGACCAGGTAAAGGTCGAAACCTTTAATAAGGAAACAAAAACGATCGAGGTTCTTTATTTGGACCAGACTAAGCCGATCTATTCGGACTGGCAGGGTTATTCCCCCCATGTAAAGGTGGGCAATGTCACCTATTCTGTTAACGGCGACCAAATGGAAATAGCGGGGAACTTCGCAGTCTATGGGGGTGAATCGGAAGCTCCGAATACTGTGGCCTTTGCATTGCTTTTTCGGGATGAGACAGGGGCCGAAATTGGCAGAATAGAAGCAGGAGGAGAAGCAGCAGCAAGAGAGCTGGGAAGCTTCTCGGCTACGCTTGCCGGAATTGTGCAGGAGCATACCGAGGTTAGAATGGAACTGTTGACGTTGAACGGAGACCTTGTGCGCAATTAATGAAGAACATGCTTCAGTTGTAATAGAAGAAATGGAAGGAACAGCCTCTTGCGGGGCTGTTCTTTTTTTTGCGGTAAATAAAGCTCTAAAAATGTTATTTTATTCTATTGGTTCAATTGAACTTATTGGTTAAATTATGTATGATAGAGCATATGGAAAGGGTGACTAAAGATTCATAGATTTAGGTCTTGAGTAGTTGATTGGGAGGAAATGATGAATACATTCGTTCAGTATTTGGACCAATTTAATGTCCTATCGCCAAATCACGCCAAAATATACGACGAATATACAAATAGTAGTGACAAATATCGATTCTCTATTCAAACAAGGATAGAGGAATTTTTGCTGTCTGTATTTCGCGACTCGCCGCGCAGCGTTATTATGACCGGAAATGCGGGCGATGGAAAAACACGGCTATGCAGAGCGGTTTATGAGAAATTAAGGGGGCAGCCTCTGAACGGTTGGCCGGAAACCGGCTTTGTCGAGGTTCCGTTTGTTCACGGCAAACTGATTATCGTCAAGGATTTGTCGGAGCTTACGGAGGGTGTCATCTACGATATTCTGTCCAGGCTACAGCATGTCATTGCCGAACATCATGGGGAAAGAACGTATTTTCTCATTGCAGCCAATGAAGGCAAGCTGACGAAGTTTTTGTCGCAGAACCCATCGCTTCAAACCTTGTCCGGGCTGGTTCAAGCCCGCTTTATGGATCACGGGAACAACGACGAGCAATTGTATCTGGTCAATTTGCAGGATGTAACCTCCTCTATCTATGCGGCGCGAATTATGGAGGAGTGGAATAAAGAGGATAACTGGGCGGATTGCGGCTCATGCGGCAAAACAGCGCAATGCGTTATTTATTTAAATCATAGGCGCATGTCTGACAACCGCATCAGGGAGAGGCTTGTGGAGCAATATCGATTGCTGGACTGTCTGGGCATTCACGTCACCATGAGGGAAATTCTGATTCATATCAGCTATACGTTGACGGGCGGCCTGACCTGCCAGAAAGTGCAGCAGGCGGATTACCAGAGCATTGAGAGCCATGCTCGTAAAGTCTACTATAACAATTTCTACGGGTCAGAGCATCCTGAGGGCGGTGCGCTGGAACAAGGGGCCGTTCAGCATTTTCGCAAGCTGGACCCCGGAACGCTGTCGCTATCATCTATTGACGATTATTTGCTGAACGGCGATCTGGATGGCGATGAACGAACCATGCTGAGTCACGCTTCTTTATTTGACGAAGAAATCGACTTGTTGTTTGGCTTCTATCGCAAGCAGATTGAAATGTACCGAAGCCACGGCATGGAGCACGGCTCAGCCGCAATTGTGGATCGCATGCCGGGCTTCCGGCGCAAATATTTTTTTGAAGCGGATGACAGCGAGGCCTTAAACCGGCGGAGGCTGGTCCCATACCAACATTTCTATACGTTTCTGGAAGCCCTTGATAGTCGCCAGAAGCAGGCGGCCATTCGCAAGGACATGATGACGGGACTAAATCACGCCTTCTCAAAAAAGCTGATGGACCGTTCGGAAACCCAGCTTTTTGCCGTTAACGAAAATCTATTTATTTTTGAGGCGTATTCCTCCGGTCAGGTCGCTTTAGCGGCGGGAGAAGGGCGTCATGACATCGATTATACCCCCTCCAAGCTTTCAATCAAGGTTAACGGAGTTGCGCTTGAGGTGAAGCTGGCAGTATTTGAATACGTACTGCGGCTCGCAGGCGGCGGGCTCAATTCGACGTATAAGCAAGAGGTAGACATTCTGCTGGGAACCTTCCGCAACGATATGATCAGTCGAAGCGAGGCGGATGAATATTTGCTGAGGGTGTTTGTAATAGATCCGGACAAGGGCGTTTACAAGCGCTGCGAAATTGATTTCTAACAACGCGGGAGGCACATGATGACGATAAACGAGGCTGATTCCAAACAGTTTACCTCCCAATTGGCGGCGGACATATGGGGCCATCGCTTCAAAACGTCGCAGCGGGGACCGGAGTATACGCTGGAGTTTCTAAATGTAATATGCGGCTCCGCTTATTCTTTTGACAGTATGGAATATGTAAGGAAAAAATCGGTTGGTTTGCGCGAGTTTATTTTTGAGGGTATGAAGGAGGGCAGCGCCACCAATCAGGTGCTGGTGCTGGACGCAGAGAGGCATGAACGGATGCAGCAGGCGCTCCATGCTCAGGATATTGCCGTGCTTCGACAATTTCTCCGCAGTTTGGAGATTATTATGTACAATACGGACGGCAAAGAGGCGGATCGCTCCTGGTATGCAAAGTCGCTTTATCCGCTTCATGAATCGCTGCTGTTTGTGGAGTTGCGCAAAAAGGACAACACGACGAAAGACAACAAACGAAAGAGCGCACCTTCCTCTGAAAGAAACTTCTATGCCAGAGGCGGGGAGCTTTATTTTCTTATGCTCGCTCATGGTACCGGGCAGTTCGGGGAGCGGCGGAAGTTTATCGAGCGGCGGTTCCGGCATTTGCTGCAGAAGAATAAAAGCATTGATCGAGTCGTTGAAAAAATTAAATCCATCTTTGAGGAAAAGGATACGGCCGACAACACAATGGGAAGCCTTAGAGCTCCGGCCAAAAATGGCAAGCTTCCGCTACTGCCCCCCGGTGCGGAGCAGGAGAATAGCGGACTTTTTGAACGCTTTGGAGCGGAAATGGAGCGGCTGCTGCTCACTGAGCTGGACATCCACGAAATGTTCGGCCTGCTGACCTCGCTCATTTGCTTTCAATTGGCACGTTATATGCACGAGCGTTCGCTTACTCCGTCCGAAAAGCTGATCTATTTTTTTGATTGTCTGGATGGGAGCAACAAACAGATCGTGCAGCAGTCGGCTAACGGCTTCAACAAGCATGAAAGCATGCTGAAGCGTCGGTTTGAGGAGGAGTTCTCCCGCAAAGCGGAGCTGGCGTTTGGAACGCGCGAATTTATTGAGCAAACGCTGCCGGAATGGAAACAAGAGCCCAAGCAGTTTTTCAAAAGAATGGGCATCGACAGCATGCATGGACGCAAGGAAGCGATCGGCAAGGTGCTGAAAAAGTGCAACAGCGCTGACGACGTGCTTGGCAAACTGCGTGACAGCCTGCGCGAGGCGGTGGGCGCCCAAATCGACCAGTTGCATATTACAAGGGTGCTGTCCCGCGATGGCGGGTTTGCCACCTATCGCCGCGGTTCGGCGAACAATTATCGTTATACGATTTCGGATTCTTTTCTGCAAATGCTGGTGTTTACGCAAGTAGCGCCGGAGCGTCCGATGGAATACTCCGACTTTTTGCAGCTGCTCTATCAAAGCTATGGCATAGTCATTGGAGAAATGCAAGCTGTCGAATCCGGTCAATACGAGCAGTCCGGTCTTAACATTCGTTATTTTCAGGATAATGAGCGGGCGCTGCGCGAGAAGCTGCGAATAAATGGATTGCTGATCGAGTTCTCGGATGCAACGGCGATGGTCAAAAATCCTTACTCGTCTTGTGTCAGGGAGGTGTATCAGCATGGCTAGTTCATCGGGTGCATTATTAGGGCAATGGGTCGCTGCGCTTGCGCTCGCTTATTTCGAGGAGCAGAGACAATCGGGCAGCGATAAGCTGTTTACCAAAATTTCAGGCATTGATAAGTCGGCTTGGACGGAGGTATTACAGGCGTTTGAGGAGAGTAAACAGCGAATGGCGGCTTGCTATGAGCCGGTCGTGCGAACCTTGGCTTCGGTGGAAGGGTTTGAGCAATATCAGTGCCAGGAGCATGAAACAAGCACTTGGCTGCGCAATAACAATGCTTCGGGTCACGCGCTCATCATTCTAATGAATGCCAGGTCGGCGGAAGCGCAGAGCCTGGAGAACATTTTTACAATAGACGAAGCTCGCCTGCTTAGCGCTGAAGGACTCGAGGTGCTGTACAGCCTGCTTGCGGACTCGCATCGATACTACGGTGAAGAGATGCAGGCCATTAAAACCTTCATGGCTATGTATACGCAACTATCCGCACCGCAGCTGCGCAACGTATTATCGTTTTTCGCGGCGATTATTGAGGATTCCCGATTATCGGTTATCGACAAAATCCAAGGCAATCTTGATCAGCTTATGCTGTTTAGAGATGGCAAGCTTGAGATTAGATTCGGTGACGGTTTTAACCGTTTGAAGAAGAATTATCAATTGGCGCGCATGGAGAATAAGGGGAAATCGGTGAACAAGGAAGGACTTGCCGACAATCTGTATACCTTTATTGAACGTACGGCAGATGGGCATGAGCTTTGGCAAACTATACAGCCCGAGCAATTTCGCGAGCAGGCGCTGGCATTTATTCATCATCACAAGCTTGAGCTGCTGCAATACGAGTATGAGGTAGTTGAGGCTGCCCTGCTGTTCAAAACGGGCAAAAAAAAGCTTGGCGAGCGGCTTGGCGATTTCAAGGAGCAACTGGAGGCCGGCCGGCAGTGGACAGGCGAGCAAGAATCCTTGCTGCTCGAGACGCTGGAGGCAATAGACGAGCATTCCCCGAATCCGGACAAAATCCAGCAGTTTCTGGATGATTTTTCGGAGCAGCTTAAGATTGACCCCAAGCTGCGCAAGGATTTGGAACGGAAGATACACAATCAAAGGCGAATTAAGGAGTATATGGAGCTGAGCGATGCCTTGCTAAGCGAATGTGTCCTGCTGCTTGGCGAGCAGTCGGATGAGGAAACGACAGCGGACAGCTCCTTTCAGCTGTCGGTGGCCGACGCTGCCATTAGCGAGGCCAATGCACAAATTCTTCGGTTCCATTTGATGCAAGTGGAGCGGTTGATTCCTTGCATTTCTTTTGACGCGGATTCGCTGCATAAGCCTCATGAAAAAGCAAAAAAAGATGTGGAGCTTCAACTGGTGCTGTATCGCAACGGAGAGCAGCGCGACCAAACGAGATTCAAGCTGCTTCATCCGGCGGCCGGCAGGCTTAGCGAACTGATAGATGATTTCGAAAATGGTGAATTCATCCCATATATACAGCAATACAAGGATTCAAAAAGAACGGTACATGCCATGGACTACATCCAAGAAAAAATTGGGGGATATAGGGCGCTCGGCAATTCGGGTATTGGGGAAGCGGCCGATGCGTTTGCTGATTTTGTGGCCTGGTATAAAGAGAATTTGCTCGGCGCGCTGGAGGAGGGCATTGGCAGCATAGAGCTGGGGCAGTTGGAGCGGCGACTTGAAAAGCTCTTGGAGCAAGCCAGGCATTCCCATCTGTCAGCCCATCATGTCTACCAGTACATAAGCTGCTTAGGCGCACTGGACAGCTACGATGGCAGGCAAGCCGATCGTGTAAGCTCTATTCAAGAGCGGACGCTTACGCTGCTGAATCCGTTGCGGCTGTTGGCCTATGCCAAACGGCTGACGATGCTTGGAGCGGAGCTTGTCAAGTGGACAGCCGGAGAGCAGCCGGAGCTTAACGACGCAGGAGAGCTAAGCGCGTATTTTCAACAGCAACATGAGCAGACTCTGCACCTGTTCCCGCGTTATTTTGCCATGGACGGCTCCGCAGACAGCTTTCTTATTGAATGCCAGGAGCGTTGGGGGGAGGGCTTGTTTTCTCTGAACGGAAGGCAGAGCGGACAAGATCGGTTAATTGAAACGTTTGCCGACGAGTTTCTTGCCACTGTTAAAACCTATTTGGAGGTATATCCTTACGCTCAGGATTGTTTGGATTTGACGTTTCTATATTGCCCCCATGAGGATTATGCCAAGCGGGCTATCGATCAAATTTTTAGACATACCGGCGTACGTAAAGTAAGAATGCTTATTCATAGCGAAGCGAAGGCAGCCGTCATGTACGAAAGCCTTAACGGGTGGATTTGTCAGGATGAGCGTTATGCCGAACGGCACAACAGCTTTCCAAGAGTTGAAATTCAAGTATTGGCTGAAAAGTCCATAAACGCCATGATGAAGCTTGTCTCTCAATCGTTGATTGATGCGGATATTGGCGTGCTTATTAATTATTTTGGCGAGTCCTCAAGCGTCAGACATAAGCTGGAGCGGGTTTCGGTGCAGCCGTCGGACAACTGGTTTGATACTGTCTACCGCGAGCCGTCTAAGCGAGATGAGGCCGCCAAACGAATCAGTTTGGTCAGCGAAAAACTTCCCGAGCTGATGCAATCCTTTTATCGGGTTCAGTATATGGTGCATCAAGGAGAAACGCCGTCCCCGGATGAGCATTACCTGCTGCGCAATGTGATTACCGTCAACCGACTGAACGATGCCGAGTTGATTAACTATATGCACGAGCACTGCAACTGGACGCTATTGCTTGACCGCTATTTGGACAAGGCCCTGTTGCGGCATCTGTCTTCGGCGGCGCAAATCATAAAATATAAATCCAATGCCGGCAAGGATAAGGGATTCAAGACGCTCGTATCCTCCTCCAAGTATATCCGAAAGCTGATGCATGAGCAGTCTGTGCATGAGTATTACGATCGATTATATCGAAAAATGGTTCAGCTGCTTAAAAACGAGCAGATGGATCGTCAGTTTATGGTGAAAGCAATCGAGCGGGTGAAGGATATTTCCGGCGGCATTGTGCTTCGTTCAATTGGGCCAGGGAAATTCATTCATGAGCTGATGGCCATATACTTGGCAACGGAGGCGAGAACGGCAGAAGCTGAAGAAATGACGATCTGGTCGGTTTGCGACGAGCTTCCATGGTTTCAGGAGAAAGCCGGGCGAAGGCCGGACATGGTAAGAACGTCGATTCGGCGAGAGAACGAGTCCATTCTCCTGCATTTTGAGCTTGTTGAGCTTAAATTCATTAAGCATACCATTTTTGACACAGAGCGCCATGATGCCATTAAACAGGTTCAGGCCGGAATGGAGCTGTATCAGAGCCGTTTTCTGTTTGAGAGCCATCCCGCAAACGCTGAGTTGTGGCGCAAGGAACTGGTTCATTATTTATTGGACCATAACACCTACGAAGTGCATGAGGCGCTGTTGCTCAAGGAGCTTCAGGACATTCCAATCGGACAGATAAAGGTTTCCTTTTCAGGCTCAGTCGATACGTTTGTCTATACCTCGGATATGCTTGATCGAACGGTTATGGAGGATCATACACAAGGCTATCAGACTGAGCTTATGCAGCATGGCTTTGTTAACCGCATTTATAACCGCAGTTATATTCTTAGAGCGCTGGGAGCGATGCCGGAGTCCAGCATACCGCTGTTCGAGGATTTGCCGCAAGCGATGGCATTTTTATCGGAAAAGCTTGAGTCGCACAAGTCGGAGGCTGAATCCGCTGACGACGCCGAGGTTAATCTGCTGATAGCGGACAAGGAGCGGGAAACGGCGGAAGAAGCGCCGCAACTGGAGAAAGAGACGCATAACGAAGCTGCTTCGGCAGCTTATGCAGATAGCGGAGACACGCGGCTGGAGCAAAAGGATGAAGGGTACGCCCATCCCGCGAGCAGACAGGGAGCTGTAGCGGAGGCGGGCGAGCCTTTCTGGGTGGCTATAGGGCCGGAACCAGGCTTGGACGAATCAAGCGGGCAGGAAGCAGAACAAGCTCAGCGGGAAGCAGTCCTGCAAGAAGCTTCTATTGGTCGGCTTGAAGCGGCGGCGGCCCAGGAGAAAACCGCATTCGCGCTATTCCCGGAGCAGGAGGCGCTGCTGGAGGTGTCTCCTCCTCCTGAAGAATCGGAGGACAATGTTGCGGCATTGGTAGAGAGCTATCAGAAAAAACTGCGTTACAGCTTTAACCAGAACGGCATCCAGGTTAAAATTGTCGATTCGTTTGTCGGCATCAGCGTTATTCGTATTGTGCTGGAAATTCCGGGCGATCGATCGTACAGCAGCATTGAAGGCCGCGCCAAGGATATTTATTTATGGCTTCAGCTTACGTCCATTCCGCTTATTCAGCTTCGTAACGGGCGTATCAATATTGATATAAACCGCGATACGCCGGAAACGGTCTATTTTGAGCGTTTTATGGCCCAAGCGAGAGAGCAGTATCCTCCGGAAAGCTTAAAAGGCCGGCTAATCGCTCCCGTTGGCATGGGGCAGCTGCGCGAGCTCATTGCCATTGATTTCTCCAGCTCGAATACCCCGCATTTGTTGATCGGAGGGACGACGGGCAGCGGAAAAAGCGTCACGATGAATGCCATTATCCTTGCGCTGATGTGCATGTACACGCCAGACGAGGTGCAATTTATTTTCGTCGATCCGAAAAAAGTCGAATTTATGTCTTATGACAAGCGAAGCCACACCAAGCAGGTCATTACCGAGATTGAAGAAGCGGTCGTGGCGCTGGAGCAGCTGGTGGAGGAGATGGAGCAGCGGTACAGACTTTTTGCGCCGGAGGGCGTGCAGAGCATTGATCAATACGTGGAGCTGACTGGCCAATGCATGCCGCGGCTCATTGTCGTTTTTGACGAGTTTGCCGATTTTATGGAGCAGGAGAAGTCGCTTAGCGGACGAGTGGAGAGCGCTATTCTGCGATTGGGAGCCAAAGCGCGCGCGGCTGGCATTCATTTGCTGATATGTACGCAGAATCCGAAGGCCGATATCGTGCCGACGAATATACGAAATAATCTTCCGGCGCGGTTGGCGCTAAAGACGGCCGATCATCACGCCTCGAAAATTATAATTAGCGAGGAAGGGGCGGAAACACTCGGCGGCAAGGGCGATTTTATGATGAAAATAGATGTGCCAGAGGTTGTCCGGGGAAAAAGTCCGTTTCTGACGCCGCGGGTCAAAAGAGCGCTGCTGCGGTATTTTGGCGGAGGCGGCCAGCAATAGCTTCGAATGGTTAGGAGGAGACGCAACATGAAATTTGGTCATCATCAAAGCTTCTACCTTCGGGTGAACTGGCTTGCCAAGGCGATGAAAATGCGGAACGAGGACCCGCGTTTTTTCTATGATGAGTTTGGCTTTGAGAAAATTGGGCTCGGCAAAAATATGGTCAAGTCGCTCAGGTACTGGGCCGTTGCAACGGCGGTCATGCAAGAGGCGAAAAACGAGGAGAAACAGACGATTCATCAATTGACGTCGTTCGGGGAATTGGTTTTTCGTTATGACCGTTTTATCCGACTGCCGTTAACGTCTGCGGCTCTTCATGTGCTGCTGGCCACCAGCAAGGAGCAGGCAACGACCTGGTATTGGTATTTTAATGAGAATAGCCACCGATCCGGTTCAAACGAGGACATGCATCTGGCTTTGATGGAATGGGCCAAGCAGCATCATTCCCGCGAGATTTCGGCTGCCACCTTGAAGCGGGATTTGGATTGCCTCAAGCTGATGTATACGGCTGAGGCCGGCAGCGAGGATGATCCCGAAGAGGTGGTGGCTAGCCCGTTATCCGGCCTGCAGCTTATGTACGATACGAAGGATCAGTTTGTCAAAAAAAGCCCGGAGCAAGGACGGCTAGATCTGGACGCTCTTTACTTCAATTTGCTGCATTACTGCGGCATGAACGATGTCAACAGTCTGACGCTGGAGGAGATACTCGTAAAGCCGATGCTGTGGGGCAAGCTGTTCCACATGGCGTCAAACCAAATTTTGGAGGCGCTGGAGCTTTTGCACGCCGATTCGCTTTATCCGGCAACGTTTGTTCGCACAAACCAGATTTACAGTTTAAACATTCAGTTAGAGGATGCGTATGCCTTCTTGAAAAAAGCATATGAACGGAAGGCGGCCTATTAAATGCAAGGATTTCGTGCAAGCATCAACCTGCAGCTAGATTTGCTTAATGCAGAGTTGCTGCATCGATACGTACTGACGCCTTCACACAGCGAGGTGTTGCGCGGCATTCTGGAAGGAATTTCCTGCAAAGGAGCCAAGTCCCACCTGTTGATTGGACCTTACGGGACCGGCAAATCGCTGCTTGCGACGATTATGTGCCAGCTGCTGTCGCGGCCTTTTGACGATGCATGGCAGCTGCAACTGCTTGAGCAGGCCGAGCGGCTTGATTCGCAGTTGGCGGCACGTATGCTGGAGGCGGAAGCAGCCGGCGTAACCTATATACCCGTCGTTATTAATGGAAGAACGGGCAGCCTGCGCGCAATCGTCAACCAGGCGATTTATCGATCACTGCAGCAGGCCGGCATTGATATTACGACGCCTAACGAGGCAACCTCCATTTTACATACGGTGGATCGCTGGAAGCAGGCTTACCCTGAGACGTTTGCGGCGTTCCAGAGCCATTTGGAGCTGCGTGGATGGTCGGAGGAGGAGTGGCGGCGGATGATCAAGGGCTATCACGATATCGCAACCAGAGATTTTGTTTCCTTTTATCCGACTGTTACATCGGGTACGACCTGGACGGTGGAGCACGACGGCGACTTTGTGGACAATCTGGAGCGAATAACCGCAGAGCTGGCGGCGATGAGCAAAGGTCTTTTTATCGTATACGATGAATTTGGCCGGTTTCTGCAATCCCTTGGCGGCACGGATACGCTGCAGAACATGCAGGATTTGCAGGATTTTGCCGAATTTGTTGATCGCTCCGAGAATGCTCAGTTGCTCGTGGTGGGCCATAAGCATATCCGGCAATATGCAGCCAGCAGCCGCGAGAGCATTCGCGGCGAGTTTGAAAAGGTAGAGAAGCGCTTCCGTTTCTACAGTCTGGAAACCGACACCTCAACCTTCCTGCGCTTGGCTCAAGAAGCGATCGCTCCCGTCAACAACCGAATGCTGGAGCGGTCGGACGGGCTGGAAAAGGTGGAAACGCTGCAAGCACATCCGCTTTTCGCAGAATTTACCTCCTATCAGCTGGAGCAGGGCATCATTCGAACGCTATACCCGCTGCATCCCGTTACGGTTCAATTACTGCCTCAATTATCGAATATTTTTGGTCAAAATGAACGAACGTTATACTCGTTTCTGACGGATAACGAACGATATAGCTTGCAGGATCACCTTGAGCAATGCCAGGGCTACTATTACGCAGATCAGCTGTTTCGTTTCTTTCATGTGGACACAACGGAAGATAAAGATCACCCAGGCATCCAGCTTTATCGTACAATCGCTCCTTATCTGGATGGCCGGCAGCCGTTGCAGCGCCGTCTAATTGAACTGCTTACCCTATGGAGCGTGACTCGGTTAACCCAGAAGCAGCCTGCAACATCGGCCTTTCTCGCTTTTGCGCTGGGAGCAACGCCAGCCGATACTGAAGATGCGCTGCAGCAGCTGACTCAAGCCAAAATTGTGCGCTACAACTCGATTCGCGATTTGTGGGAGCTCTTTGATGGAAGCTCCATCGATGTGCATGCGGTTGTTGCTGCGCGAATGACCAAAGAATCGTTAAGCGTGAATGAATGCGTGGAGCTTTTGAATAAACATTTGCCCATTACTTATGTAATGCCTTACGAATATAACGACGAGAAGGACATGCTGCGTTATGCAGACATCAGGTTTACCCATCTGACGGAGTTAAAGTCAGGCTACTATCCCGATTTTACAGCTGACGACCGCGTATGGCTGGTGCTATACCATAATGCGGAGGAATTCGAAAGCGCCGGCTCCGTCATGGAGGAGCTTGCAGCACCGTACTGCATGGCTTTTCCAACCTTTACGACAGAGAGCGTTCGGCCCAGTCTGCTGCAGTACAAAATTATGGAGCAGCTGCTGAACGATCCGGTTTTTCTAGCAGAGGATACGCGTGTCAAAAGTGAGCTGATCTATTTGCTTCATGAAACGAGTCAGCGAATCAAAGCTTTTGTAGGACGTTATTTTGCATTCGAGGAGCTGGATTGGCGCTCAGGTCAGGAACGCCGGATCATCAAAGATCTGCGAGGCTTGGAGGGGCTGGTAACGGAGCGGCTGCGGCATACCTATCGGAGCACTCCGATTATTCGCAACGAAGCGTTTAATCGCAATCGCATATCCGGCATTCAGCGCAGAGCGCTGATTGACGTCATAGACCGCGTAATCAGCGAGCCTGAGGCAGAGAGCCTTGGGATTACAGGCTTTGGGCCCGGATACCTGATTTATGCCAGCGTGCTGAAAAATAACGGCTATCGGTTTAGCGGCATAGACGGTATAAGCTGTAATTCTATACTCGGAGCGCTGCGCGAAGAATTGCTGAACCGGATGGACGATCGACCAATCGGCAAACTGTCGGAGCTGGTGGCCATCATGGAGAAGCCGCCTTACGGCATCCGTTCCGCTGTCATTCCGTTGTTATTTGTAGCCTTGCTCAGAGATCGCTGGGACCAATTGCTGTTTTATTCGCACGATATGCTAACAACCCATTTAAGTGGAGCGTCAGTGCTGGAGCTGGTGGAGCTGTCCGAAGTTTATGAATACCGCTATTACCGCTGGACGGCGGAAGAGCAGAGACAACTGCAGGAGCTGGGACGGTATTTCGAGCTTTCTGCGGAAGCGTGCGCCAGCTTTGTTCATGTTGCGTCCGCTCTGCTGCATTGGCTGCGTGCAATGCCCAAGTTTGCGCAGATAAGTTCACGCGTATCTCCTGCCGCCAGGTCGGTGCGGGACCATATACGGGCAGCGGAGATCGATCCCTACCGCCATATGAAGGAGCTGGTCGCGTATGGCGGGGAGACGCTGGCTGCGGTCAGAGCGGAGCTGGAGACGTTTATGGCCTGTAACGAAGCAGGACTGGAGAGCGAAATTCTTGAGCTTACAGAAAGCCGGACTCTTGAGAAATTGTCCGAAATTCTTGAGGAGCTTCGTCATACGCAGGGCGGCACCAGCAGCAAGCTGACCGCTCTGACGGATTGGAGTCACGGAGCGCTTAAACTGGATCGGCTCGCCGAGCAGCTGGTCGGCGTTTCGCGTACGGAATGGTCGGATGCGACACAGGATTTATTTGTGGGACAGTTCAGATACGAATGGCAGTTGCTTCATGCAAGCAGAGAGACGGCCGCAGCTGCACCCATTGATCACGCAGAGCCTATCCCGTTGTCCAAAAAATCGCAGACCATCTACGTTAATGTGAAGAATATGCTGAAATACGCCGGCAAGGATATACCGCCGCAGGAAATCAGACAGCTGCTGCTGAAGCTGCTTCAGGAAACGCAGACGTAATCGGCAGCTTCTTAAGGGAAACAGCGGCAGCCGTCTACGCTTGCGAATAGTGTTGTGTTGAAAGGAGGGGCGGCAATGACTAGGAAACCGGTTCATGTCGCGATGTATAGCGGAGGCGCTTCATCGGCATACGTGGCTTATCATATGGTGCAAACCCACGGGCGGGAGAACTGCATTCTTTTTTTCACAAATACGCTTTGGGAGCACGAGGACAACTATCGCTTTATGCATGAGGTAGCCGACTACTTGGGCATGGATATTACTTACCGCACCGATGGACGTACGCCGGAACAGGTTTTTTACGATTATCGGTTTATGGGCAATTCCCGTCTGGCAAAATGCTCGGAGGAGCTCAAGGTCAGGCAGACGGTTGTTTTTTTGGAGGAGCTTAGGGATCAGCAGGGGCTCGAGCCTGTTCTCTATTTCGGCATCGGACGCCATGAACAGCATAGGGCCGAGAACTTGAAGGAGTTCTACGAGCATGTGCCGCTGGAACCCGTAGAAACGCGGTTTCCGCTTATCTCCACCTTCCGGGA
This sequence comes from Paenibacillus sp. SY21-1, assembly GCF_005222705.1. GTDB lineage: Bacteria > Bacillota > Bacilli > Paenibacillales > Paenibacillaceae > Pristimantibacillus. The sequence continues at coordinate 74,080 of NZ_STGF01000029.1, forward strand.
GGAAGTGGACGCCAAGCGGATTATTGAAGAGGATTGGGGCATCAAGCTTCCCATTATGTACGAGCTTGGATTTACGCATGCCAACTGCGGCGGTCGCTGCGTGCGCGGCGGCTTCCAGCATTATGCCCAGCTGTATAAAACGTGGCCGGATACTTACCGGGAGCAGGAGGAGATGGAGGAGCAATTCCGCCAGCATTTTGACAAAAATGTTTCCATACTTAAACGGAACGGCGGGCCGTTTACTCTGCGCGAATATCGCCAAGAGCTGGAATGCGGCGGCTTGCAGCGTTATTTGGGCGAGCAGGACGATACGGTTCCGTGCGTATGCACCATTTAGCCGATATAAGAGCAGATTAAAAGCACTTATTCAAGGTAATGAACATAAGCGGAAAGCCAGCCCGGTTGACGGGCTGGCTTTTTTAAAATATAAGGATTTATAAGTTTTACACGTATACTCGGCTTCTATTTCAAAGCGAAACCTTAGCTTAGCCGCCGGAGGTCGGCGTCAGTCGTTTACGCTTGCAGGTAGCGAGAGGGATAACCACATATGTCGCGCAGTCTTTAGCCAAGAGGTCTGGCCGCTCTCTTGGAACGGCGAAAGGCGCTCGGCGACATACCGTTAAATTTATTGAAGGTGCGGTTGAATTGCGAGAAGCTGGTGAAGCCGCATTGCTCGGCGATTTCCGTTATTTTCAGAGTGGTGTTGGCCAGCCTTTGTTGGGCGTTGCGTATACGCGTCATCTGAATGTATTCGGTCAAAGTGAAGCCTGTCGTTTTGTTGAATTGATGCGATAAATAGTGTGAGCTGATATAAAATTTTTTGGATATAAAGTCCAGAGACAGCTCCTGCTTATAGTGACTATGAATGAAGGAAGCTATCGAATATATGGTCTGGGTCATGGAGCTGCCGGACTCCTTCCGCCGATAGCCGTTTTCCTGTTTATGCCGATATAGGGCGTACAGAAATTCCGTGAATTTGCAATGGACAGCGACCGGGTTAAGTAAGGGGACGCTTTTGGACAAGCAGAAAATATCATTAATCGGCGACAAAATGGATTGGCGCGCCTCCCCTGTAAACCGAAAAATCGGCAACGGCTCGCGAAAGATGGAGAGGATCTCTTCATAAGCGGATTCAAGACCGGGGAGATGGTTTGGGACCGCAAAATTGATCACGAGCCTCTTGAGCGGAGGACCTTCGGGATACTGGGTTTTGTGGAGCAAAGCTGGCCTTAGCAGTACGATATCGTATTGTTGAATATCATAAAGGTCGCCTTCAATAATATGGGCGGCATTCTGTTCCATCAGAATATGAATTTCATAAAAATCGTGAAAGTGCTGAAACCTCATATTGATGCTGTGAGAGCGCTTCCCGTAATCAAAGTAATAAAATAGCGGATCGCCGGCTTGGTTGATATGAATAGCGTAGTTTTCTTCATACTGCAAGGCGAATTCGGGCAATGGTTCACTTCCTAACCGAAATCAATGAATAATGAAATTATAGCATGAAATGCAATAAAAATAGTCATTTGGAGCAAAATGTACGTAGTTTCCTGCGAAAAGAGTCTGATATAGTGATGATGCCAAAAGGACCTGTACGTTAACACTCACTTTGAGGAGGCTGTTCTTATGAAATCCAATGACTTATTGACCCGCATCAATACGATTGTTAAGCATCTCGGCGGCTCCAGGCTGAGCGGCAAAGTCTACGCTGAGCGACTCCATATGAAGCAGTGCGAGTATCACCAATGGGAGCTTGTCCATGAAGACCCGCAGGATTGGCCGATTTTTAAGCGCGGAGACGGATGGGGCGGCAAGGATGTGCATAGCGTCTTTAAAACCACGCTGCATATTCCCCCAAGCCTTGCGGGCAAAAAGGTTACATGCGGCGTAGTTACCGGAGCCGACGATATTTGGAATTACGATAATCCGCAGTTTCTAGCATTCGTTAACGGAGAGCTGATATGCGGGTTAGACGTTAATCATACGGAAATTGAATTGTCCGCCGATGCTTCCGAGGGCGAGGAATTCGAGCTGGCGTTGTACGGGTATTGCAGCACCTCGACTGAGCATGTATTTCTGGAAGTGTTCGTAGCCGAGCAGCATCAGGATGTCAGCGACTTGTATTACGATTTAAAGGCTGCGATGGAAGCGGCGGATTTGCTGCGGGACGACGATCTGGAGCGGCTTACGCTTATACAGGAATTGAACCATGCCGTTCATTTGCTGGATATGCGGAAGGCGCACAGCGATGCCTTTCATGCTTCGGTCGCTGAAGCAAGGACATATCTTCAGACTCACGTATACAACGGCAGGTTCTCAAAAAACGAGCTTGTGCCTACTGTGCACGCGATCGGTCATACCCATATCGATGTGGCTTGGTTATGGTCGCTGGACCAGACACGCGAGAAGGTCATTCGCAGCTTTGCCAGCGTTCTGTACTTGATGGAGAAATATCCGGAGTACACGTTTATGTCCAGTCAGCCGCAGCTTTACGATTATTTGAAAGCGGACTATCCGCCGCTGTACGCGAAGATTAAAGAGAAGATTGCGGAGGGTCGCTGGGAAGCGGAAGGGGCGATGTGGCTTGAGCCGGATTGCAACCTTATTTCAGGCGAGTCGATGGTCCGTCAGATTTTGTACGGGAAGCGGTTTTTTAAAGAGGAGTTTGGCGTAGACAATCGGGTGCTGTGGCTTCCGGACGTTTTTGGATACAGCGCGGCCATGCCGCAAATCCTCAAAAAAAGCGGAATCGATTATTTTATGACGACCAAAATCGGCTGGAACGATACGAACCGTATTCCTAATGACACGATGTATTGGAGAGGCATCGACGGAACCGAGATTCTGACCCATTTTATAACGACAACCGGCTATGACAAGCATCCCGAATTAAAGCTGCGGCACAATCACAGCACTACCTACAACGGGCTGCTAAATGCGAGCCAGGTCAAGGGAACCTGGCAGCGTTACCAGAATAAAGGCTTGAATACCGATGTGCTGCAATGCTTCGGCTACGGCGATGGGGGCGGCGGTCCTACTTCCGAAATGCTGGAGCAGGGCAGACGCTTGGAAAAAGGGTTGCCTGGCGTGCCTGCGGTTAAGCGGACATTCGTCAGAGCGTTTTTCGAGAAGCTGGAGGAAAATCTTGACGGCAAAAAAGAGGTCCCTAGGTGGTCAGGCGAGCTCTATCTGGAATACCATCGCGGCACGTATACGTCAATGGCCCGCAATAAACGCTATAACCGTCAGAGCGAGTTTCAACTTGCCGATGCCGAGCTGTTCGCCACCATTCGGCAGCAGTCGGATCGGGATGCGGAGTATCCCACGGACGCGCTGGAGCGTGGCTGGAAGCTGACGATGCTTAATCAGTTCCATGATATTTTGCCAGGCAGCTCCATTGAGCAGGTCTATATCGATTCGCAGGAGCAGTACAAGGAAGTGCTTCAACTGACGGATGAGCTGATTGACGGCTCGCTGACGGGTATTGCCGAACGCATCGCTTCGGATAGAAGAACGGCGGTCGTATTCAACTCAACCGGCTTTGACCGCACCGATATGGCGGAGCTGAACAACATTGACGGACCTGTTGTCCTATTCGACGGAGAACGGGAGATTGCGACCCAGCCTGTGCCTAATGGCGGTTTATTGTTTGTGGCGGCGGGAGTGCCTGCGAATGGCTACAAAGGCTTCGCCATCGCGAGTGCGGATAGCGGCGCCGCGGTCAAGCAAGGATTAGCGAATTTCGAGGATAATCGCATCAGTACGCCATTTTATGAAATCGAGCTTAATGAGTCAGGCGAATTTGTATCGGTCTGGGACAAGACCGAGCGGAGAGAACTGATTAAGCCTGGTGAGCGTGGCAATGTGCTGCAGGCGTTCGAGGACCGTCCGGCTGAATACGAGGCGTGGAATATCGACAATACGTTTGTTGAAAAAGTGTGGGAAATAAACGATGTGCAGCAGCTTGAATGGATAGAGAACGGGCCGGTTAGAGCTTCGCTGCTGATTCGCAGGCAGTTTCTTGACTCTGTCGTTGAGCAGACGATCAGCTTCTACTCCCATACGGCAAGAATCGATTTCCGTACTTCGGTAGATTGGAAGGAGGAGCGCTTGCTGCTCAAGGCCGCCTTCCCGCTCGATATTCGCAGCGACAAGGCTGTATTCGAGATTCAATACGGAAATGTGGAGCGGGCCACTCACCGAAATACAAGCTGGGATGAGGCGCGGTTCGAGGTATGCGGACACAAATGGGTTGACTTGGCGGAGAACGGCTATGGAGCGGCGCTGCTGAACGATTGCAAGTACGGTTATGACGTGCATGATTCGGTGCTGCGTCTTTCGCTTATTAAAAGCGCCGTATATCCGAATCCTGCGGCCGACAAGGAGCTGCATCAGTTTACTTATTCCCTCTATCCGCATAGCGGCGATTTCAGGGAGGGCCGGGTTGTCCAGGCTGCATATGACCTGAATCGTCCATTATATGCCAGAGAAATTGGGAAACAGGCAGGAGACCTGCCGCCGGCGTTTTCTTTTGCGGGCGTAGACCGGGACAACGTCGTGATCGAGGTAGTCAAAAAAGCGGAATCGGACAGTGACGCGATAGTGAGAGTGTATGAAGCGCATGGACGGCGAACGAAGGCTTCGCTGCTGCTGCCGCAGTCTGGCTCCTACAAGGTCTATTCCTGCGACTTGATGGAGCAAATAGAAGCGGAGCTTGCGGTAGCCGATGGCAAAGCCGCTTTTGAAATTCGGCCTTACGAGATTTTGACCTTCCGAATTGCCGGTGAAGTCATTTAGACGGCTTCCAGTTATGACAAAAACAAATCCCAATTCGTGAAACCGCTCAATGAGCGGTTTTTTCGCGTTTTGCATCCATCGAGGCTAATCTCGCAAATTATATACGGCGAGGTCTAAAATATGATAATCGCCGCATACTAATAGGTATACTAATAGAGCAGGTGAAGCCTATGCGGAACAAATCGATGCTGCATACCGGCCCTCCCTTGACCGAGGGACAGCGGGTGCTGATAGCCTACCATTTGTATAAAAAATGTTTTTCCATACGGTGCTTTGCGACTCGCAAGGTGATTGGCTATGCCGATTCCGTTTCAGTAACCAATGCGCGTTTTCTGGTCGCCCAATCGGGGAGATTGCGCGTGCTGCGTGAGCGTATGAAAAATATTCACGCTTTTGTAGAGGGTGAATTTCGTTCAGCACGGCTGCCGATTGAATCTGTCAGCCCATCGCTTCCGCAAATCTCGGCACTCCCCGCTTCGCTATCCGAAGCTTACTACAATCCCTATCAAGTCGCCTCCTTTGTCGACAAAGCGACCAGGGAGCCGCTGTATAGCGCACCTTTTGCGTTTTGCCATAATGGCAAAGTCTTCTACAGTCTTACCTCGAATCCAGTCGTGTCATACGAATATTCTACGATAATTAACGAATAAACTTGAACCTATAGGTTCAAGTTTATATTTTGTGTATGTAAAGAAACTAAGGGGATTGGTATAGTCAAAATGGGTGATCGCAGTGGGATACGACTTTCAGGTTATTGGCAACCGAATTCGCAAGGTTAGGGAAGTCAAAGGGCTGACGCAGGATATGCTGGCCAAGGCGATGGATGTATCCAACGCTTACATAAGCAAAATTGAAAGAGGCAAAACGCCTATTAATCTCGATAATCTGAGTAAAATATGCGAGTCGCTCGAAACGTCCGCCGAATTCATTCTGACGGGAACGAGCAAAGCGGCTGACGATTATATGCACAATGAGATTATAGAAATGCTTGAGGGCTGCTCGCCGGACAAAATCAAGCTGATTGCGCAAGTCATCAGACCGATTGTCGATTACAAGGGGCGGCTTGACTAAGGAGTCATTGAAACGGGGCTGCGCGTTGCTGAACATTAAGTTGATTACAGAGAACTTGGCCGATGAGCTTATACCGGGAATACAGCGGGCGACAGGAATTTATATCCTGACGTCTTTTGTCATGGAATCGGGGGTAAAACTTCTCCAGCCGTATTTGAAGCAGGCGGCGGAGCGCGGCGCAGACATCAAGCTGCTTGCAGGCGATTATTTGTTCGTTACGCAGCCGAAGGCGTTGCGCCGTCTGCTTGCTATTGATTACAGGCTGGAATTACGGCTGTGGAGAAGCTACGGCACCTCCTTCCATCCCAAGGCTTATTTGTTTGATTACGGGGATGGGCAGGGATTAATGATTGTGGGCTCCTCCAATCTCTCGCATTCCGCCTTCAAGGTCGGGTACGAATGGAACTTGGCAATGAGCGCGGAGGCGGAGCCCTATACGTTCCAGCAAGCTCTGGAGCAATTTATGAAAAGCCTGTATCACGAGCAAACCTGCGCGTTGCATGAGGAAGCGGTTAACGAATATGAGCAGGCATACAGCGCGCATCACAGCAAATTTCCAGAGCTTGGACGGACGCATACCGAACGGGAAGAATCCGAGTTGATGATGCCGGTCAAGTCGGATCAGCGGCCTTCGGAAAGCGGTCTGATAGAGGCAGCCGACATGGGCATGCCGCTTCTTCAGCCCCGCCCTGCGCAGCAGATGGCATTGGACGCCGTTTATGCAACGATGGAGGAGGGCTACCGCAAGGCTATGGTCGTCATGGCCACAGGGCTTGGAAAAACGTATCTGGCCGCTTTTCTTGCCAAATCCTTTAAGCGGGTGCTGTTTATTGCGCATCGTGAGGAAATATTGCAGCAGGCCCAGCGTTCGTTTCGTCTTGTTATGCCGGAGAGAAGCAGCGGCTTATACAATGGAGCGGAGAAGTCCGTTGACACGCAGCTGCTGTTCGCCTCCATATACACACTGGGCATAAAAAAGCATCGCGAGCGTTTTCAAGCGAATGAATTTGATCTTATTGTAGTGGATGAGGCGCATCATGCCGCGGCCAAATCGTATGCGTCGGTGCTTGACTACTATACTCCCTCCTTTCAGCTTGGCATTACCGCGACGCCGGAGCGAATGGATGGCAGGGATGTTTATGCGCTATGCGACGGCAATGTCGCTTATCAGATGCATTTTATTGAAGCGATTACACGCGGCTGGCTAAGCCCCTTCCGCTATTACGGCATCTATGACGATACGGATTACAGCCAAATCACTTGGCTTGGCTCGCGCTATGAAGAGCAGGAGCTGTTGGATACCCAGCTTCGCAGGGACCGGGCAGAGCTGGTGTGGAAGGCATGGTCGGACCATAAGCAGAGTCGGTCGCTTGGCTTCTGCTCCTCCATCCGACAGGCTGATTTTCTGACCGAGTTTTTTATGGAGCAAGGCGTCAGGGCTCTCAGCCTCCATTCGCGTACGAGTGGAATGACGCGTCCAAATGCGATTAGAGCGTTGACGGATGGCGAACTGGATATTATTTTTACCGTCGATCTGTTTAATGAGGGAGTGGATATTCCAGGGGTTGATACGCTGCTATTCGTTCGACCTACGGAATCGCTTACCGTGTTTACGCAGCAGATGGGGCGAGGGCTGCGGCTAGCCGAAGGCAAGACGCATTGCGTCATCGTCGACCTGATCGGCAATTACCGCAACGCTGATCTCAAGCTGTCGCTACTTGGCCGAAATTCGGACAAGCAGCCCGAGCGCGGGAAATGGACCGCTGAAAGCGATTGCGCTGCGCTGCCCCTCGACTGCGTAATCGATTTGGACATCGGCGTGATCAATTGGCTGGATTCCTTGCTGCAAAAAAGGAGTCCGCGCAAGGAGAAGCTGCGCACCTCCTACCTTGAGCTCAAAAAGGAGCTTGGCAGACGCCCTTCCTATTTGGAGCTTCACGCACTAGGCAGCGAACGAAGCCAGAATTATAAAACCGAGTTTAAGTCCTATTTTGCTTTCTTGCTCTGGGCCGGCGAGCTGTCGAAGGAGGAAACGGCGGCCTATGAGCAGGCCGAAGGGTGGCTGAAGGAGGTCGAGGCGACGGATATGAACAAAAGCTATAAAATGGTGCTGCTGAATGCCATGCTTGAACGCGGCTTGGAACGCTGGCGAGAGCCGATAACGTCGCAGGAGGCGGCGGCGCCCTTTTATCGATATATAATGCAGAAGGAATACCGGTGGAAAAAGGATTTTTCAGGCAAAGAAACGGGGCAATTGGCGGAGCAATATAACGAAAAGCAAGTGGCCGCACTGATTGCGCGAATGCCGATGGCCAAATGGAGCGGCAAATCGAACGGTTGCGTCAGTTACGAGAAAGGCGCCATGAGTCTTAATCAGGAAGCCATATCCGATTCACCGATTATCTATGAATGGACAAAGGAAATATGCATGTACCGGCTGCAGGTCTATTTTGAGCGCAAAAGCATTCCGACTCCACTGTAATTTGTTATCAACCTGCTCCGGCGTATGCGCAAAGTCCAAATAATAAAGACCTGCCGATTAAAGGTGGCTTACGGTACATGTGATTAGGCATGCAAGCTGGTATACTCGGGTTGGGTGATGAATATTGGATGTAGATTATCAGGTCATTGGCGGCAGAATTCGCAAGGCGCGCGAAGATAAGGGCATCACGCAAGAGCTGCTTGCAGAACGGATAGATGTGTCCAATGCGTATATCAGTAAAATCGAGCGGGGAAAGACGGCGGTAAACCTCGATAATTTGGATAAAATCTGCACTGCGCTCAATATATCCATCGAATTTATTCTGAAAGGCACCAGCACGGCGGCGGATGATCCGCATCGCAACGATATCCTGGAAATGCTCAAAGGCTGTACGCCTGCCCAGATAAAGCTGATAGCCCAAATTATTCAATCCATAGTTGACCATAATGAGTAGACCTAAGCCTGAATTCCAACGACATGGGGATTTAGGTTTTTTTTATCTAGGCGGCGGTTAAGCAACCCGGCTTTGCAGTCTGCTCACAAACCTGTTTTCCAATCGGGGAGTATAAAGGGTAAAATAACCCTATAGCCGTTTTTCGAAAGGAGAGATGGAATGAGCGATTACGGAAGGGAATCCATTAGAAGCGTAGGCAAAAGAAAAGCCGAAACTGCCGCCTTGCTGGCGGAGGAGCGCAGAGCAAAGCGTGTATGGGACGAATGCAGGGCAGAGATCGACAAGCTGCAGCGTTACGCCGAAAAGTCGGTGCTGGCCGGAGACGATGGCGGAGCCCGCAAGTTTTTGGAGCAGAAGCTGGAGCTGGAGCAACGGGAGCCCAGGCTGAAGGCGGCTTACGAGAAAGCGCTGGCGGGCGCTGCTCCCGTCCAGCAAGCCGGCGGATCAGGCGCCGGGCCGCATGCAGCCGCTCCCTCGCAGGAGCAGGACGGTGGGCGGACAATGAGCGCTCAAGAGCGATGGGAAGCGATTAAAGCGAAGCGTGATCGACAACAATAGAGGCCAAGAGATGGCAGAGGTGAGCGCAATGCCGGTAATTGAATACAAATGTCCAAACTGCGGCAGCGGTATGACGTTTGATAGCGAAACGGGAATGCTGGCCTGTCAAAGCTGCGGGAGACAGGACAATATCGAGCAAATGACCGATCCGCTCAAGCGGAGCGCCTTTGCAGACAACGAAGCCAAGGAATATCATTGCACGAGCTGTGGGGCCGTAATTGTAACCGAGGCGGAGACCAGCGCCACCGTATGCAGCTTCTGCGGTTCGGCCGTCGTGCTGGGTGACCGGCTGTCAGGGGCTCTGGCTCCTGCGCTGGTTATTCCTTTTGCCATTGGCAAGGAAGAAGCGATAAAGGCCTTTCGCAAATGGTGCCGAAACGGGCTGCTCACGCCGGCAGGATTTATGAAGGCGGATCGGATTAAAGGCATGACGGGCATTTACGTCCCGTTCTGGCTCTATGAGCTCCATAATCATATTGAGGTGCAAGGCCATGCGACCAAGGTGCGCGTGTACTCGCAGGGCGATTACCGTTATACCGAAACGCAGCATTACGAGGTTTACAGGAAGATTCGCCTGAATTATATCAAGTTGCCGGTGGACGCGGCCGAGAAAATGAATGATGAGCTGATGGATAAGCTGGAACCTTTCCCCTATGAGCAGCTAAAGGAATTTAAGACGCCATATTTGGCGGGCTACGTCGCGGAAAAATACAGCTATGACGAGGAACAGCTTTTTCCGCGGGCCAAAGAGAAGATTAGCGCTTATATCGATGCCTATATCCGATCTGCAACTACCGGCTATACGACCGTAAGCTACACAAACAAAGATATTGATACAAAGCTGCAAAATGCCGAATATGCGCTGCTCCCGGTCTGGATGGTTCATTATGATTACAACCGTCTGGAACGGACCTTCGCGATGAACGGACAAACGGGCAAGGTGGTCGGCAAGCCCCCGATTAGCAAAGCGAAGGTTGCGGCTTGGTTTTGCGGCGTTGCCGGCGTATCGATGTTGACGTTAAAGCTGGCCGCTTGGTCGATGGGAGGGGGCTTTTGGTGAAGCGGGTAAAAAAGCTGGCGGTCGCATTTACGGTGTTCATTCTAATGGTGCTCGCGATGTCTGCTCCTGCCAAGTCGTCCGCAGCGTCTGCAACGGGTTCTTTGCCGGAGTCTAAGCAGCTCATTTACGACGAGGCGGGATTGCTCGGGCAGGAGGCGTACCAAACGCTGAATGCTCTCGCAAATGCAAATGGAGCCGAAAGGGAAACCGACATAATCATCTATACGACCGATAATCCGGCCAACTCGGATGTAAAGGAGCTGACGGAGCGTTTCTATGACGAACAGGCTCCCGGTTATGATAAAGCGCATGGAAATGCGGTCATTCTAACGGTTGATATGCGAAACCGGGGCATTTATTTGGCAGGCTTCTATAAAGCGGAGACTTATTTGGACGATAAGCGTCTGGATCAAATACGCAACAAGATTACACCGGAGCTGACTGCCGGCGATTATGAGGCTGCCTTTCGCATCTATATCGAAACAGCCTATCGTTATCTGGACTTCAAGCCGGGCATAAATCCGGACAGCCTTCTATTTAACGGCTGGTTCCAATTGGCCGTCTCCCTGGGCATCGGCGGAGCGGTTGTCGGCATAATGGCCTATCGCTCGGGCGGCCGCGTAACGGTGCATCGGCATACGTACGAGGATAAAGGCGCATCCGGCGTGCTCGCTAAGCGAGACCAGTATATAAGAACGACGGTGACGAAGCAAAAGATTCAGAGAAACAATGGCGGAGGCTCAGGCGGTCTGGGAGGCGGAGGCGGAGGCGGAAGAACCGGAGGCGGTCATTCGCATAGCGGCAGTCGGGGATCATTTTAGCTGAAAGGGCGGGAATGACAATGTTTTTTAGAAATCAGTTTGCCAATGTGGTGGAGTGGGAAGAGTTTCGGGATGATATGATTTTCTGGAAGTGGAGCAATCGGGAAATAAAAAAAGGCAGCAAGCTCATTATTCGTCCGGGCCAGGACGCGATTTTCGTAAACAATGGAAAAATAGAGGGGATTTTTGAGGATGACGGCGAGTACAGCATCGATTCCGATATTATCCCGTTTTTGTCGACGCTGAAGGGGTTTAAATTTGGCTTCAACAGCGGCATGAGAGTAGAGGTGCTGTTCGTCAATACGAAGGAGTTCACGGTGAGGTGGGGGACCCAAAGCCCGATTCTCGTACCGACGCCGATGCTGCCGGGCGGCATGCCGATTCGCGCCAACGGCACCTTTCAGTTTAAAGTGAACGATTACGTGCAGCTTATCGACAAGATTGCGGGCATGAAGGAAAGGTATCTGGTGGAAGAGGTGAAAATCCGGATTACGTCCGTGCTGGACCAGCTGTTAATGAAGTGGATCAGCAGGGAAGGCAAGGATATGTTCAATCTTCAGGCCAATGCGGCGGATATTGCCAATGGCATTCGCGAGGATCTGGATATGCAAATGCTGGACAACGGCATGACGATTACAGGCTTTCAGGTGATGAGCTTTAATTATCCCAAGGAAATTCAGGATATGATCACCAAGACCGCATCCCACGAGATGATTGGAAACTTGCAGAAGTACCAGCAGGTATCCATGACGGACGGAATCTCATCCGGCAAGGTGCAGGGCGGCGGAGCGGCCTCCGATATGGCGGGCATGATGATGGGCATGAATATGGCAAGCGAGATGCTGAAAAATATGAATCAAGGGCAGAAGCCCGACAGCAAGGACTCCGCGCCTTCCTCATCGTCCCCATCTTCTGCCGGAGGCGGGCAAAAGCCGAACTTCTGTCCCAATTGCGGCACAAAAAATGAAGGGGCCAACTTTTGCCCGAATTGCGGTCAGAAGCTAAGCTAGCTGTCATCGTTCAACTGGCAAGCAGCTCATAGAGGTGCACTCGATAAGCGCATTCTCCCTACAAACAAGCAGGCGCCCCTCCGATTACGGAAGGACGCCTGCTTGCGTTATGCGTAGGCTGACAAGCTATTGCCCGGCAGAGAGACAGACGGTTGTCTTCTTGCTTATTCGCCCAGCATTCCTTTTTTGAAAATAGCCATCATCGATTCGAGTGAAATCGGGTCGCTGTAAGAGGATGCCTCTGTATCAATCGTAATGACTTGATTGTTTTTAACGGCCGGAATGTTCTTCCAGATTTCGGAATCCATAAAGGAGTTGTCGTTGTTCGACGGTCTGCTCAGAACGATGAAATCTCCTGCATACTCAGGAAGAACTTCCAGCGAGAGCGAGTAGTAGCCGGGTCCAAGAGCGTCCTGCTTGCCTTTCTCTGTCATGGACAGCTCCATAGCCTGGTACAGAATTTCCGTGCCGCGCGCCCATGCTTCGCCGAAGATATAGAATTCTTTAGGGCCGGCTTCAAATACCGATACGGTTACATTGTCGCCGTACTTCGCTTTCACTTCTTTTCCAAAATCGGCGGCACGTTTGCTGAAGTCGTCGACCCAGGCTTTCGCTTCCTGCTCTTTGTTCAGGATTTTGCCGATTTCAACTTGTTGATCCAGATAGCTCAGCTTGCCCCAGGTATAAGCCACGGTAGGCGCGATTTTTTTGAGTTCATCCAATGTTTTCATTTCTGTGCCTGCAATAATCAAGTCCGGCTCAAGCGCTGAAATTTTCTCAAGATCAGCCTCGGAAACGACTTCAATACCGCTCATCTTTTCGGAGAACAACGGGTTTGCGCTTGACCATTGATCTACGCCAACAACTGGTCCGTCTAGCGACACAATGTTCGGGGCGTAAGTTAGAGCGACGATTCTTTGCGGATTGGCAGGGATTTCAACGGGGCCTAGCTCCGACTCATAGGTGATGGTACCAGAAGCTTCAGTGGTTGGAGCAGGAGCATTGGATGGCGAATTGGACGCCGACGATGATTCTTGACCATTCGAATTGTTGCCGCATGCGCTGATAACCAGCACAAGCATCAGCAGGGCAGTGAACATAAAAAATTTGTTTTTCACGTGACAGTCTCCTTTAATGAAAAGCTTTAATATTGCAAAAAAATGATAATGATTATCATGTTCAAAAAAATTACATTAGTAAATATATACGTTGCTGAAACGTTTGTCAACTGATGAACGGTTGAATTTTTTAGTTATTCTATGTAATCTAAGGGGTATTAATGGGATGCCGAGCAACGAAGCATAGGCTGCGCCAGTGCCGGGGGTGGGAACCAAGCATGCATGGGTTAATCAATCTGCTGAACGATATAAAAATCCGCAACAAGCTGCTGCTGGCCTTTTTGATGGTTACACTCCTTCCGGTGCTGCTTGTAGGCGGCTACCTCACCATTCAAATGAGATCGATGGCGTTCCATAATGCGCTGGAGCAAGCGTCGGTCAATGTGGAGCGGGTATAGAAGCGGACGGAAGAGGTTATTGGCGTTTCACAGGACATTTCGTATCGTTTGACCAATGACGCCCGCTTAAAGCAGCTTGCCGTTCGGAATTACGAGAGCACTTACGATGTAGTCGAGGCGTATCGGGGCTATACGGATATCAGGGAATATTTGCGGCTGTATAATGAAATCTCAAGCATACGGCTCTATACGGTCAACACGACGCTGCTGAATAACTGGGAGCTCATCAATCCTTCGCAGGCGATTAAGGAAAGCCAGTGGTATCAGGATGCCATGGAATACGGCAATTTAAGCAGCTGGGAATATATTAAGGATGAACGGGATCAGAACAAGCATCTGAGTCTGGTGCGCCGGGTCGAATTGGAGAGCTCTCACAAAGTGGGGGTGCTGGTCATTAATGTGAACAGCAGCAAGCTGAACGCCATTCTAAATCAGGAATCGTTCGAAACGATGATCGTCGACGATCATAATCATATCGTTGCGGCCAACCGGCCGGGCAACAGCGGCAAAACGCTTGAAGAAATTTCCTTCGATACGAAGCTGCTGGAGCAAGAGCAAGGAAAGGGCAGCTTTGAGACGGTAGTGAACGGAGAAGCTTCGACCATTGTGATCGAGCAGCTGAAGCCTGATTCAAGCCGCAGCGGCCTGCGCATTATTTCCGTTTTTTCCATAGAGAGTATTGTAAGCGAACCCAATCGGGTCATTACCCTTGCTCTTACCGTCATTGCGATAAGCGTGCTGTTGGCCTTTGTCCTGATCCTTACGTTTTCTTCCTTGTTCTCGCGACGGATTCTGCAGTTAAGCAAACACTTTAGCCGGGTAGGCATTGGCGAGTTCAACACGGCGATTGTCATTGACGGGAAAGATGAAATCGGCTTGCTTGCAAGGCAATTTAATTCAATGGTACGAAGCATTAACGATTTGATGGCTGAGGTGCAGAAATCCAACGAGCAGAATACGCGGCTTGTCGAGAAGCAAAGCGATATCCGCTTTAAAATGCTGGCCAGCCAGATTAACCCGCATTTTTTGTTTAATGCTCTGGAATCGATACGAATGGAGGCAATTATGCAGGGGCAGACGGAAATTGCCCGAATCGTGCGCTTGCTGGGCCAAATGATGCGAAGCAACCTGGAGGCCGGAAGCCGCAAGGTGCCGCTAAAGCAGGAAATGGACATCGTCCTCTGTTATTTGGAAATTCAGAAGTTCCGCTATGAGGAACGTTTGCAATATGAGTTTCAGCTTGATCCCGAGCTGAAGCAGCTTCCTGTTCCGCCGCTTATTATCCAGCCGCTCGTCGAAAATGCAATTGTCCACGGTCTGGACAATAACCTTGAGGGCGCTTTTGTAATCGTAAACATTAGCCGCAGAGAGGATCACGCCGACATTCGGATTACCGATAACGGGACGGGCATAGCGCCGGAACGGCTGGAGCAGATTCTCTGGCTGCTCCAGCAGCAGGAGGATGTGGAGGGCGGACGGATCGGGCTTCGCAATGTTCATGATCGATTAAGGCTTTCTTATGGCCAGTCCTATGGATTAACGATTGCAAGCCGGCCTAAGGAAGGCACAACGATAAGCTTCTCAATACCGCTAGGAGGGGTACTGCATGATTCAAGTATTGATAGTCGATGACGAGCCCAAGCTGCGAGAGGGCTTGCGTCATCTGATTCCCTGGGGGGAGCTGGGGTATCATGTTATCGCGACGGCGGCCAATGGCTACGATGCGTTGGATAAATACCGGCTTCATCGCCCTGAGCTGCTGATTGTCGATATTCGCATGCCTGAGATGGACGGCTTGGAGCTTATCGAGAGGCTGCGCGGGCAAGGCGAGGAATGCCGAGTGCTGATTCTAAGCGGGTACGCCGATTTTGAGTATGCCCAAAAAGCCATTTCCCATCGCATAGACGGGTATTTGCTGAAGCCGGTCCATGAGGAGGAGCTGATCAGCCATCTCAAGCAGCTTCAGGTGGACATCGCCAAGCGGCAGCATTTGAAAAGGATAGTCCAGGAGGCGCCGGCGAAAAATCAGGAAGGGCTGCTGAGGGGGCTCCTGCAGCCTGATAACGGAGGCGGCGATACTATCTCGGGATACGCCGCTGCATTAGGGCTGGCGGATGGAGGCTGCGAGGTGATGCTGGTAGAGCTGCTTGATCAGGAGCAGGCCGGCCAGGATAATGGCTGGAGAGTCGCAGCGGCCGCCGAGCGGCACTTCGCCAGCTTTGAACAAGGCATGTTTTTTAGCCTGCCGCCTTACATCGGCTTGCTATTGAGCCCGCCGCTTGCCGGACAGCGTGATTATGACCAGCTTCATGACAATTGGAGCGAATTCATGAGCAAGGAGGGGAGCGGCTTTATCGCGGCCGCCGGCGGGGCCGTCGCTTGTCCGGAGGACGCAGCGCTATCGTTCATGCGGGCGAGCGAGCTGCTGCGCCACAGCTTCTTTTATCCCAAGCATACGTTGATCCGAAGCGGCATGCCGGATGCCTACGAGGGCGCAAAACCTGATGCGCCGGATCGGCAGGAAAGCGAGCACAGGCTGCAGCTTGCGGTGGAAACGGGCAGCATTCACTCCATTGCGCAGCATGTTCACGAGCTTAGCGCTTCGCTGCTCGCCTCCGGCAGCGATGAAGCGCGTTTCAAGGAGACCTTTGTAAGAGCGCTGAATGCCGTGCTGGTGAGGCTTGAGCCGGCGCACCCGGACATTCGCGGTTATGCGGATCGCGAGCTTGCCCCAATCAGCGCGCTGTATCAAAGTCATTATTTAGCCGATTTGCAGGAGCAGGTCATTTTGTTCCTTGAGTCGGTGTCAAGTCAAGTCACAAGCGGCGCCCGCGGCAGCGAGGTTGTAAAAATGACTGAACTCATTCATCTCCATTACAACGAAAATTTGAAGCTGGAAACGTTGTCCGAGCTGTTCAACTACAATACGGCCTATTTGGGCCAGATGTTCAAGAACGCGACCGGTGAATATTTTAATACGTATGTGGACAAGGTGCGTATTGAAAAGTCCAAGGCATTTCTCGCCCAAGGCATGAAGGTGTATGAAGTGGCGGAGAAAATCGGCTATATGAATCCGGACTATTTTAATGCCAAATTTCGCAAATACGAGGGGGTTTCCCCGACCTCCTACCGCAAAACGGTCGCGCGAACCGGCCAGGAGAGATAAGGCGAGGCGTGTGGACGGGCGGTCAAGCTTTGATGGGAGCAGGCATAATGCGAGTAAGCAGAGGTCAGTCGGCATTTCCGGCTGGCCTTTTTCATGCGCTCTTCCGTTCAGGACGCGAACGAATCATTAATTAACTCTGATTTTAGATAAAGTTTATAGGGTAGTGAAATCACTTTCATTTCCTTAAAATATGGCTATAGAGAGGAGGGGCTTTATGAAAGCGGCAACAGGACTCGAGAAAACGGGGCCGAAGAAGCAATGGGGCACCCATAAGCCTGCTTCAAGGAAAAGGTTTTGGAAAACGTTTAAAAACCAGAAGTTTCTGTATATGATGTCCATTCCTTTTGTGATTTGGGCGTTCGTGTTCAGCTATATCCCTCTATGGGGCTGGACGATGGCGTTTCAGCAATATAAACCGGGCTTCGGCTTTTTTGAGCAAAAATGGGTAGGCTTAACGCATTTTCAGACGCTGTTTACGGATGAGCAGTTTTTTCTGGCGCTTCGCAATACGCTGGCCATGAGTACGATGGGCTTGGTTGCCGGGTTTATTTTTCCCATAACCTTTGCCGTGCTGCTTAATGAGGTGCGCTTGGGCGTATTCAAACGGTTTGCCCAGACGATTTCCTATTTGCCCCATTTTGTATCCTGGGTAGTAGTGGCGGGGATCGTGACCAAGATGCTGTCCGGCGAAAACGGGCTGGTCAACGATTTGCTAATGGCGGTCGGCTTGATTGACGCTCCGATTCAATTTATGGCGCAGGGCAAATTGTTCTGGGGCATTGTCACGATATCCGATGTCTGGAAGGAAACCGGCTGGAACGCGATTATCTATTTGGCGGCGATTGCTGGCATCGGGCCGGAGCTGTATGAGGCGGCCAAGGTAGATGGCGCAAGCAGGCTGCGGCAAATCTGGCATATTACGCTGCCAGGCATCCGTTCGACGATTATCGTGCTGTTTATTATGTCGATCGGCAATCTGATCAACATTGGCTTTGAAAAGCAGTTTCTGCTGGGGAATAACCTCGTCATCGACTACTCTCAGGTGCTTGATCTGTACTCGCTGAACTATGGGCTTGGCATGGGCAGGTATTCCTTTGGTACGGCGATCAATATTTTCAACTCGGTCATCAGTGTGGCGCTGCTGTTTACCATTAACGGCATCTTTAAGCGTACGGCAAAAGAAAGTCTGTTGTAGAACGGAGGTAGGCTTCTGACATGGGAAGCGCATTCGCAGGCCGCAGGTCCTGGTCTGACCGCATATTCGATATCATCGTGTATACGGTAATATTATTTGTTGTCATTGTGACAACCTATCCATTCCTGAACGTACTGGCTATTTCCTTTAACGATTCGCTTGACAGCGTTCGCGGCGGCATAACGATTTTTCCCCGTGAGTTTACGCTGGATAATTATGCTCGGATTTTCTCTTACAGCGGCCTGGTTACGGGCTTTAAAATTTCTGTGCTTCGTACGATTGTCGGGACGCTGATCGGTCTGCTTACCGCGTCGATGCTGGCGTATGCCATCGCCCGTCAGGAATTTCAGGCCCGCAAGTTTGTGGCGACCTTTCTCGCCTTGACGATGTATGTTTCCGGCGGCTTGATTCCGACTTTTATTCTGATGCGCGATTTAAGCCTGCTCAACTCCTTCGCCGTATACGTATTGCCAGGTGCGGTAAGCGCGTTTAACGTATTTATCATCCGTTCCTTCATTGACGGCATTCCGTATGCGCTGCAGGAATCGGCCAAGCTGGACGGGGCCAACGACTTCACGATCTACTGGCGCGTCATTCTGCCTCTGGCCAAGCCGGCGCTTGCCACCATTGCGCTGTTTCTGGCGGTGGGGCAGTGGAATGCCTGGCTGGATACGTATCTTTATAACGGGTCCAAAGAGGCGCTTACGACCCTGCAGTTTGAGCTGATGAAGGTGCTTCAGAGCACCACGGCCGGCAGCGGCGGCGATTATCGCTCCATGATTGTAAGCCAGGCCAATAACCAGGTATCCCCGGAATCGATCAAAATGGCCATTACCATCGTAGTAACCGTTCCGATTCTTATCGTTTATCCGTTTGTCCAAAGATATTTTGTGAAGGGCATGACGCTTGGCGCTGTCAAAAGCTAAGTCGGCCCTTCGGCCTTCAAGCCGAAATGAAAGCGCAAGCATGAGCGAGGTATTTGCAGGAGCATCCTGTTATACGAATAGAACCATTATTAAGAGGAGGGTTTTTAGCACATGGCAGGTAAAAAGAAAAAGGTTGCGACTCTGGTACTGACGGCTTCCTTGCTGGTCGGTCTGATTGCAGGCTGCAGCAATGCCAAGGATAATCAGTCAGCAGGTACAGGAACGAATTCTCCGGATGCAGACGCTGCCGACAATAGTCCGATTACATTCTCATTTTTTAGCTCCGACCCGAGTCCCAACTGGACAGGTATGCAAGACACGGTAGGCAAGGCGATTATGGAGAAAACGGGAGTCAAGCTGGATGCCGAGTTTGCGGTAGGAGATCCGGTGCAGAAGGTAGGCATGATCGCGGCGAGCGGCGAGTACCCGAACCTGATTAGCGCCAAAAATGATATCAGCAAGCTGGTCGATGCAGGCGCCATGCTGGATTTGACCGATTTGATCGAGGAGCATGCTCCTAACATCAAGAAGGTGCTGGGCGAGGAGGGCTTGAAGCGTTCGCGTTACAGCGAGGAGGATCAAGCGATCTATGTCATTCCTACGTATAACGGCGTGGGCAACCAGTATTTTGATGCGGGAGGCGGCTTTGAGCTGCAGCATCGTGCGGTCAAGGAGGCAGGCTATCCGGAAATCAAGACGGTCAAGGATTTTGAGAACGTCATCAAGTCCTATTTGGAAAAACATCCGACAGACGAGAACGGCAACAAGAATATCGGTCTGACGCTGAATGCCGACGACTGGTACATGTACATCACGGTAACCAACCCTTCATCGATAACCACTGGTCATCCTGAGGATGGCGAATACGGCATTGATATTGATACGCAAGAGGTTACATACCACTATCGCCGTCCCGAGGACAAGGAGTATTTCCGTTGGCTAAACCATATGAACGATATTGGCCTGCTTGATCCGGAAAGCTTCGTGCAAAAATACGATCAATACAAGGCAAAAATTGCAACCGGTCGCGTCATCGGCCTGATCGACCAGGACTGGGGCTACGGCGACGGGGAGAAAGCTCTCAAGTCTGAAGGGAAGTTCGATCAAGGCTACGGTCATTATCCCGTTACTTTATCCGGGGAATACAAAGAAACCTCGTTCTGGCCAACCGGCTTTATGGCCGGCTACGGCATCGGTATCAGCAAAAGCACCAAGGACCCGGTAAGAGCAATCAAGTTCCTGGATTTTTTGGCCTCCGACGAAGGTCAGGTGCTGGTCAACTGGGGTATCGAGGGCGAGCATTACAACGTAGTCGACGGCAAACGGGTTATTCCCGAGGATGTCAAAAATCGCAAGTATAACGATTCGACCAACTTTCAAAAGGAAACCGGCCTGAACAATGTCGGCGGAACGTATACGCTGCTTAGCGCCCGTTATGGCGACGGCGTACAGGACCCGTCGGGCAATTACTATACGACCCGTTTCCCGGAAGAAGTTATCTCCTCCTATAATGCAGTCGAGAAGGAAACGCTGGCCGCTTACAACGCGCAAACCTGGAAGGATCTGTTCCCCAAAGAGGAAGAGTTTAAAGTAAGGCCTTGGGGCGCAGCATGGAATATTACAATTCCCGGCGAGAGCGAAATTCTTGTGCTGGACAATAAGCTGAAGGATATTACGTGGAAACGCATTCCTCAGGCGATTCTTGCCAAACCGGCGGATTTCGATAAAATCTGGGACGAGTATATGGCCGACCTGGATAAGGCAGGCGTTGAGAAGGCAGAGGACTTGCGGGAAGAGCTTGTGAAAAAACGCGTAAAGCTCTGGAATGAATAATTTGCCGATATGGCGGAAGCTTTTTGAATGAGAGGGAGGGCGGCTTCGAACCCGCCCTCCCTTTATTTTATAAAGAAATTATAGAAGCTTTAAGGAGTGGTGCAACTTGAAATATAATAATCCGATTATCCCCGGTTTTTATCCCGATCCGAGCGTATGCCGCGTTGGCGACGACTATTATCTGGTCAACAGCTCGTTTGAATACTTTCCGGGGATTCCCGTTTTTCACA
This sequence comes from Paenibacillus sp. SY21-1, assembly GCF_005222705.1. Taxonomy (GTDB): domain Bacteria; phylum Bacillota; class Bacilli; order Paenibacillales; family Paenibacillaceae; genus Pristimantibacillus. The sequence goes on from NZ_STGF01000029.1 coordinate 95,199, forward strand.
GCAAGGATTTAATTCATTGGGAGCAAATCGGGCATTGCCTGACGAGAAATGATCAAATTCGCCTTTCTGCGGGGTTCCCGAACAGCATCGGCATTTATGCTCCCACTATCCGTTATCATCAGGGGAGCTTCTACGTTATTTCGACGAATATCAGCGTTAAGCCGGATCGCGGCGGCAACTTTCTGGTTTGGACGGACGATCCGCGCGGCGAGTGGTCCGACCCGGTCTGGATTGATCTTCCAGGTATTGATCCATCGCTGTTTTTTGACGACGACGGCAAGGCTTACTATACCGGAACGGCCTCTCACAGCATCTATCTGTGCGAGCTTGATGTGCATACGGGGCTGTGCTGAGCACGCCGGAGACCATCTGGGGAGGAACGGGCGGCGCCGACCCTGAAGGTCCGCACATTTACAAACGGCACGGATACTATTACCTGCTCATTTCTGAAGGTGGAACATCCCTGGGGCATATGGTGACGGCCGCCAGAAGCAAGCATATTCAGGGGCCTTACGAGCCTTGTCCCAGAAATCCGGTATTAAGCAACCGGAGTCTGTCGCTGCCGATCAAAGCGGCGGGACATGCCGATCTGATCGAGGCTCATGACGGCAGCTGGTGGGCGGTATGCCTCGGCATCAGACCGGTTCCTTATCCGGATCGCCATCATTTGGGCCGTGAAACGATGCTGGCGCCTGTACGCTGGGATGAGGAGGGCTGGCCCATTATTGGCCATAACGGTACAATCGATCTGGAGATGGAGGCCGACTGTCTGCCTGAAGCTGGCTTTCCTCTGCCGCCGGTGCGGGATGATTTTGACGGGAACGAGCTGGGCTATGTCTGGAATTTCATCTACAATCCGAATTCCGAGCACTGGTCGCTTGAGCGTAGAAAGGGCTGGTTGACGCTGCTCGGCGGCGCTGCAAGCCTGAACGACAAGGAAACCTCGGCCTGGGTAGGCAGAAGGCAGCAGCATATGCAGTGCGCAATCAGGACCAAGCTCGAGTTTCGGCCGGAGCAGGATGGGGAAGAAGCGGGATTAAGCATTTTTCTCAATTGCGACCATCATTATGAGATTGCGCTCATGCGCTTTGAAGGCGTTAACCGCCTCATCGTCCGCCGGAGAATCGGTTCGTTATGGAAGCTTGAGCAAAGCGTGGAGTACAACGAGTCTATCGTAATCTTGGAGTTACAAGCGACAGAGCATACCTACAGCTTAGGTTACGCTCAAGAGGGTGAGAGGTTCACGGAACTGGGGACAGGGGAAGTTCATTATCTCTCCACGGAGGCAGGCGGCAAGTTTACGGGTAATTATATGGTGCTGTACGCGACTGGCAACGGTCAGAGCAGCTCCACTCCCGCTTTTTTTGACTGGTTCGAGTACATCCCGATTAAAGGATAACGGACTGCTTGCGAGGGCGTTTACGGCTCATATAGCTTCGGCTGGGATATGGTATAGTCATAGACTTATTATCCACTATATAGTAGAATTGGATGCATGTAGAATGGTCGACAAGCGGCCATGAGTCAATATCCTAACGGCAAGCCGTATAGTCGTTACAATGATTGTGAGAGGTGAACAGACAGATGAAGCTTGCGGAAGCGCTCGTATTGCGGGCAGATTGCCAAAGAAAGATCGCACAGCTAAAGCAGAGGATGGAGTGGGTTGTGAAGATCCAGGAGGGAGATAAGCCTTCCGAGGACCCTATGCATCTGCTTGCCGAACTGGATCGGACGCTAAATGAATTGACTAAATGGATGCGCAATATTAACAAGACCAACGCCTTGACGGCCTTTAATGATGAGCTTAGCCTTGCCGATGCGCTTGCCGAGCGTGATCAGATGATGCAGCGCCGCAAAATTCTGCACGATATATTGGAGCGTGCATCCGTCAGGCAGGATAGGTACAGCCGTTCAGAGGTCAAGTTCACGCTGACGATTGATGTGTCGCATATACAAGCACAGGTAGATCAACTTTCGAAGGCATATCGAGAATTCGATTTCCGTATTCAGGAGATGAACTGGAAGACAGATTTAATCGTAGAGTAGCTGCGTCGGTAGTCTATTCAGCAGAGGCGTGCGCAACCCTCCAACGGGTAGTTGGAACCTCCGACAGCAAGCAGGGCCCGGTCTAATCGATCACCAATCAGCCCAGTATTGTTACAAGCGTGCGGGGTAGCACACAAGTAGATGTGATTGTTTATTGTTACAACCATGCGCAGATTTGCTGAACCAGGCGAGGGTGGGGACGGGGAATTGCAGCTATCATACAAGGACTGACTAACCTATAAAGAAGGGTCTCCAGCGATGGCAATGTCATTAAGTTAAGTGCATGATCAAATATCCATGTAAAAGAGCAGGTTATCGAAAAGATAGCCTGCTCTTTTTTTGCATGGAAAAGTATAAAAGAACTTGACAAGCAGTTGGAAA
>NZ_STGF01000030.1 GCF_005222705.1 Paenibacillus sp. SY21-1
CGACTGTTCTTGGTTTGCTTATTCTGGTCATACGGTGCATAGTCCAATTGGGTATCGAGCTCCGCTTTCAAGGTGGCCTCCAGTACATCCTTGAACATGTCTTTCAAGGTCGCTTGAATGTGCTCCACCGATTGAAATTTGTGTTCCTCCACCAGTGCACGAATATCCTGTTTGGTCCAAAATTTGGTTGTCATTATGGTTCCCTCCGCATTCGATTGTCGATAGGTTTAGTATGTCCCATCTTGATCGTTTTCAAAGGTTCCAGCTTTTATTTTACACTCCCCAGCCTAGAAAGCGTAAGCGATTATACGGGGTTGTCTTCGAGCTATATCCGTCATTTTTTTAAACTCTTTTATACGAAATAACGATAAACGCTTATTTGCTTGCCCAAATGCCCCCTAATGTAAAAAATTTACTTGTGACCACCGAGCCTCCCATTCAGGTAATCGCATATGATTAGTGACTATCAAAATGTAAAAAAACAAACAAGACCGCATATCGCTATGCGGCCTCACTTATGTCAGATTTGCAATTCTCCAAGCTTAATCAGCTCAACAACTGCCTGCGAACGACCTTTTACGTTCAATTTTTGCATGACATTAGAGATGGGGTTTGAAACACACCCGAAATTATCGCTTAGGTTGATGCTTCCATATTATGAAGCCTACCCTTTATCTCTTCAATCGTGAAACACGGATATCTGCTGTGAATCATACTGTGACAATTTGAACAGACCATTTTAATGTCCTCATCATTTATTTGAGTTTCCGCTGTTAACTCACCAATCGGCTTTGTATGATGACCCTCGATAAAATTTTTACCAATGTCACCATAGACTTTTTGAAAACTAAATCCACAAGCTTCACATGCTAATAATGGATCTTTTTTCGCATATTGTTCCTTGCATTTTCTCATAAATGAAGCGTCTCTTTCTTTTTCATAATGTAACTTTAGCTTTTTCTCTCCTTCAAAAGTGCTTAATGAGGAATACTCCAGAGTACTCGCCACTTCTTCATTTCTGATTTTCAACAATACCCCATTCTGATCATATATATCTAAATACGATTCAACTGATAAAAAATCGACATTTTCCATCTATTATAATTGCCCCTTACATTCTGAACATATTAGTTGCAATTCATTATTAATACTGGTTTTTACCAATATCCAATTTGATGAAATATTCTCTTTTTTTCTATCGCAGTTCGGGCAGATAAAGAAAAAACGCTCATGTGTCTTTATTATATCATTGTATGTTATTGTTTGATCCTCTTCCAGTAGATTGTTATCACTTAAATACATCTGAATTTTTTTTAAGTGAGCGGAAATCATATTAGGTGTTGCCTTAAAATTGGGTTCTAACATCACGCGAGTAAGGAGTTCAGCGATAACAAAATTAAATTCAATTTCTATGTTTTCCTTTACAAACGAGTTTTTTTCCCTCACTGCATTATTCGGTGAACATACATGGAAATTTTTTTTATCAATACCCAGTTGGTAAAATACGTTGAATATATATTCAGTTCTTATGTTTGATTTAATATATTGTTTAATATGCGTTAATTGTTTGTATGTTAAGGGACGGGATTCAGCATATTTTTTCTCCTTTGTCCCTATCTTCAAACTCAAGATATTACTTAGAAAGCTTTGACTAAAATTATCTGGATACTGTACAATTAGGAAATTTTTAAATGAGGACAGATTCGATATAACGGAATCTATTAAATTTGGTGCATAATCATTATCGAATAGAACTTCAATATATTCCTCAACATCTTTTAGAACAAACAAATTAAAAGGTTTATTGGTAAATTTATGAAATCTAAAAAAATTTTCAAGTTTCTGATAATATCCCTTACTAAAATTAGTCATGGTTTTGTACTGTTCAATCCAAATTTTATTATTGGATTCAATCACTTTTGTTAATAACTCTTTGGGAAAAGATGCTTTTTCCATAAATTACCCTACCCCCTAACTACTTTCACTTCGAAACACAAGTTACCTATACAATATTTTATGTTCAAATTTTGAGCTAAACACAATAACACGCCGATATTCAGATGTCTTTACTTGAAGACTGTATTGTACCACATAATGACAATCGCTTCACTTACTTCATCCACCCTCAAGAAAATATGCTATCCTGAAATTATGAGATTCATGGGAGGTGAAGTCGATGAAATGGGGAGAAATTACCGAACTGTATCCCAGTCGTTTTGTGCTGGTTGAGGCAATCAAGGCAAGCTCCAGCAATCGTATACGTCAATTAGAGGAAATGGCAGTCATTCAGGATTACGATAATCCGCAGGAAGCATGGAGCGGTTATAAAAAACTGCTCAAGTTACATCCGACTCGTGAGCTGTATGTATTCCATACAAGTAGAAATGATGTCGAGGTTGTAGAAGAGTTTTTCTCAGGAGTACGGCAGCAGATATGAAGATAAAACTTCAGAACGGCTTACCTATCGTTTCCTTGACTTTAACTCAAAGTTACCAATCCATCGTTCTGCACAATGTGCTATTTGACTCGAGCTGTGCGGAAACAGTGTTTGATACCGACGCATTTAATGCAATAGGCATCCACATTTGATTTTATAATAAGAGCCAAATGCAAAGTGAATTTCGAAACGATGACTATTGAGCTTAAAAATTAAAATAAGCGATGCCATCCATCAATGGACAGCATTCGCTTGATCTTTTTTTGATTATAAGGTAGGTCATAGTGCCTTTTTGCGTATGCTTATTCACTCTTGCCAACATACGTCGCTCGTTCAAACAATTGATCCGTTGTGAACCTCTGGAGCTTATGATACCAAAGTGTGTAATTAGTTGTGAAAACATTCTCGCTCAGTGCATTTTGCCATGCATCAAACAAAATTTCCTTCAATTTCTGAGGGATTTCTATTGTTCTTTGTACTTCAATAGAGCGGAGCGGTTGCGTCGTAATATCAATCAACGCAATTTCCAGTCTGCAATCTTTAATTTTAAGCGCTCGATGATCGCCATACAGTGTGGGGTCAAATATAATTTCTTGCTTCATTCTGCCAATTTTCACAAACAGCATGACATAGTTGTTTTCTCTAATCATTTTGAATGAAATCTTCCCATTACGAATGTCTGCTTTTTCTTGGGCTTGTACATTTCGGTATGCAAACATTAAGTGAAACAGGTTCTCGGTTTCAGATGCTTCGAGGGACACGCATTCTTGACTTGGTCCGTTGAGATAGTAGGTTTTCATGAGTTAATCATCCTTTTTCTTTTTTTATTTTATTCCGACAAGCAAAAAGCCTGATCTTTGTTGTCTTGGCAGGAGACTGTTCATCTCCTGAAAGCAACAATAAATCAAGCCTTGCTTTCTCAAATATGGCATGCAATATTTTATTAATTGCAATGTTCCTTCTTGTCAGTTTCCAGCTCCTGCAATGAAAGCCCAAAGGTGGTAACAACCTGAATTGCACCATCACGACTCACTTTAATTTCAGACAACAGCTTTTTCAGAATCAACTGCATCTCATCGAATGAATCAAAATCCAGATCCAGCAGCTCATCCAACATATCCATTACCTGCTCATAAAGTTCGGTTAAATCGGATTTCTTACGTTGTTCCTCTGTCAATTCTGCAAGTCTTTTTTCGCACTGTACAATCTCCTTTTCATAAATCGCTTTCTCCATATTGTATTGTTCCTCATCGTGGAACTGACCTTCCATTTTCTCACGGCGCAGTTCAAACAAGCATTTGCGGTTGTCGGCAATTCGTTTCTGCAGTTTTTTCATGTCGCTTTCCAAGTCCGACTGATTAATTTGAATAAGTCCTTTGTGTTTCTCCAGCAATTCCTCCGCTGAGGTTATGTTTCTAAGCGTATTAGATAAGGTGTCAATTAAATCATCTCGAAAAGGATAGTAGGGAAGCCAAAAATCATTGTTGCATCCCGCATCACCTTGTCGTCGTCGTCTGGAACAGATTAGATATCGGTATTCTCTGCCATCACGGTCTGTTTTTTTACTTTTGGATTTCATGCTGACTACAGATGATCCACAATGCGCACATTTAATAATTCCTGCAAAGATATTGATTTTTTGCCTTATACCTCCTCGCTCACCGCCACCTCGTTCAATTCGCAACGCTTGTGCTAATTGAAACGTATCCTCGTCAATAATCGCTTGGTGTGTGACAACCTTGTTAGCATACCGCCATTCACTTTTTGGTCGTTGTACTAATACTTTTTTCCTTTCTGATGTATCATTCACGTTTGTGTAGACCTTCTTGGTTTCATATTTTGAAGAACGGTTTTTCCCAATGTACGCCTCATTCTGAAGGATACGTTGTATAGTCGTAATGCCCCATATGCCATCCTTGGGCGAGGGTATCCCCTTATCGTTCAAATACTCGACAATCGCTTTTTCGCCCATCTTATTCGCGGTATAGAGCTGAAATATGGTACGCACAATTGCGGTTTGCTGATCATCAGGCACAAGCACCTTTAATCCGTTTCTAATTTCCCTATGATATCCGTAAGGAGCGCGGCTGCCTGTAAAGTTACCTTTTAACGCCGATTCCCGTTTGCCGCGGCGTGAGCTGCGACTAATTTGTTCACTCACCGATTGGTTGACGCTGGATATAATTGAAAATAACATTTCATCGTCTCGGTCTGAATCATAATGATCATCTATAGAAATAAGTCTGATATTTAAGGCATTGACCATCTTTCGTTTTAAGCTGATGGAATCTCCAATGTCACGAGCGAAACGAGAAAGTGCGGCGAATATGATAACCTGAAACGCACCACTCTGTGCATCTCTAACGACCTGCTGAATCGCGTGTCTGTCGGTAATGTTTGCTCCTGACTCTCTGTCTTCGTAAATAATATCCTCGCCTGTCTCCCAGCCCATATCCTCTGCGTAGTGCTTGCAGGCGGAAATTTGATGTTCTGGGCTATCCTTCTGACTATCCTTCGTCGTACTGACACGAACGTATATCGCTGCTTTTGTCATCCTGAATCATTCCCCTTATATAAAAGCAATCCCTCTGGCGAATCAAACTCAAGCCAAAGGGACTGCTGAATGTTCAAATTTATAAATAGCTAATTTCTAAACGGCACGTCCCAAAGCTGAGATTTTTTTTATACGGTAATTGTTTGCTTGAAAATCATCTATATTTTTATGAACAACCTGTCTGGCAAGTTCATCAATCATTTCATTGAGATTCCCTTGTCCAGCTTGAATATGAATACGATATGCTTTATTTAAATCCCTTGACATCGGGCATTCTCCTCTCGTCATGTATCTCATTTATTTTATGTGGCATCAATCTTGTACAATAACCGATTAAATCGGAACTGCTTTGCTCTGCTCTGATTGAATGTGTTGCTATAGTATAGCTGAGTTATTCAAATCTTCTAAATATGCTGCATCTATATTAACTGTGTCTTCACAGGCTGTATTCAGGATTAAACGGCGATAACTATATTAGGTGGATTAGCTTGTCTTTTAACTCATTGGTATTTTCCAGTCGAATATTGGCTAACTCTATGTACTTCGGTTCTTTTTCAAAGGTAATAAAGTTTCTTCCAGTCATTTGAGCAGCAACACACTCGCTTCCGCTTCCACAAAACGGCACGAGAACCGTTTGCTCTGGATAAGAGTGGAGGCTAATCAACTTGATCGAAATCTCCAGTGGCTTCTGACAAGGAAATTTACCATGCTTCTTTTCGTTTCTGGGAGTTAATGTCGTTTCGAACACACTTTGAATGTTCTTATTATTGTTAATCCTTTTAGCGTAGTCCAAATTATAGGTTCGTCGTTTTCCTTTGCTCGCCCAAATAATGGATTCGGATGCGAAATGCGGTGCATTACCTGTAAAGTTAGGCGGTGGATTTTTCTTTTTCCACTCGTATTTGATTCGGGTTAAAAAGCCTGCTTGCTCAATAAGATAGCCCACAGTGAACAAGTTATGATGCGTTCCATATGCAAGGATTGAACCATCAGGTTTTAAAACGCGATGGCATTCGTCAATCCATGCTTTATTGAATGAGTGAAAGTCATCTATCTTGTCCCAATCTTCCTTAAATTGATTGAAACCGTAGATTTCTTTCATGTTAAGCTTTGTTCCGTTATTTCCAAGATTGTAGGGTGGGTCAGCAATAACAAGGTCAATGCTGTTATCAGGCATCAGCTTCATGCCTTCTATGCAGTCACGTTGATAGATTCGATTAAGTTGAAGTCCGTTTAGTAGATTTGGCATTATGATAGTTCCTCCTGATAAGACGTTTGAAGTTTCTTATGCGTTCTTTTTCCAAGTCTCAATTCAAGGTCATAATTAAGCAAAAAACCTACAAGCAGTAGTTCTTCTCTGGTTTGGCAAAACTCTCTTGCGATTACAAATGGATAAATGATATGAGGTTCATCGATTAAATACGAAACCTCAGTTGGCACTTCAACGGTGTCATGGAAATTACTTTTATCCATCTCAATATTCCATTGAGCGCCTGGAATTCTCTCTATCAGCGCCATTCCCAAGTACAATCCGAGGAAATAACTTATAAATGGCAAATGCTCTCTTGGAGAAGTGGGGAGCCATTCTCTTAGTTTAGATTCAATTTCATACGCCTTCTGAGGGCTAAGTGAAAATTCAAGCCCAAGCTCCCTTTCGAAAAAGCCCTTAACTAAATTTCTAATCATTAATTGTACAGTTGGATCGGTAAGATTCGTTTTTTTATCATTTTTATTCATCGTGTTATGATCTCCTTTGATTAATATAGAGTAATTTTGTATTGTTCCTTGGGATGCAGCCTGAAACGTACATTTTCACAAATTGCATACCAGTCACTATCCATTTCAAGGCGGCAGGGTAGTTGAAGCTTTCCTATTTGGATATGGAACACATCTCCGCAATGCATTGCGTATGCTTGGCTTTCATTGTCTAACATCAGCCATTGGTCTTTTAGACTTTCAAACTTCAAAGTAAAGGTTAATTCCATCTATTGTCCTCCAATTTTCTATTTTTAGACTTCTAGCGTCAGCATCCTATCTGACATTTCCCGCATCAATATCTGATCGAGTACTACTAACGTCCCCTTATAAGACTCATATAGGCTAGTAGCTACGCCTTCTCTATTAAATATAGAGATTTCTGTATTCTGTTGTGATTGACTATTTCATCACCTCCCTTCGGGTAAACAAAAAACACCCATAGTATTCCGTTGTAGAGCTGGTTTACCGTTTTTCTTGTATTCTATTGTTTGCTACTAGAGGGCAGACTTCTCCCGTCTAATAGCATCCAATAGATACACAAGTAAAGCAAAAACGATAGATCACCAAGTGTTTGAAACCACTTATTGGTGATACCAGCTCCGCGCACCTTTCGGTACCGGAAACTATGGGTGTATCTTATTAAATATTTAATTTTAGTTAGTTTGCTCAATTGAGCTTACTAAGAATTCTAGCATGGGGCTATTTTAGTTGTCAACCACTAGTTGGAGTTATGAATTTCTCGAAGCTGCTGATTAATCCATCTTCTATTTTTCCAGACGTACTGTACTGGATCATCTACTGATGATGGTTCACGGTCAAACCAACCCCTGCCATGAGAATAATTATAGAATACACCATCTTCAAACCAAATTTTCGTATAGCCTCGATTAGGGGTGTATAGATAACCATCATAGTATTCAAAAAAATTATCTTCATCACAATAGTTGCCGCTCCATCGCTTGTAATCGTGATATAGCTTTGCGTAATATTTAAAATCCGTTATAAAATCCTCAGCATCTTTCTTTTTCTTAATCATCTATGTATCCATCCATTTCTAATTTGTGTATTCCCTTGAATAAGGTATTTGTATTATATGTTTTCGTTTTGATTTGTCAAATTGTAAAAACCAACCCCCATTCGTAATAACCAAATATTCGGCAAGATTTTCCACAGTCCCTTAAAATATATCTATTGTTATGAATACCACAATAAGGAGAACTAACGAATATGAAAAAAAGATGGATCACCAGTCTGCTCCTGCTTACAGGCTTATTTACCTGGAATGTTACTGCATTCGCCAGCGAAAATGTCATTCAAATTATTGAAGCACAACACGACAAATCTGCCCTGTTTATAAGACTTTTTATTTCACTGGTAGCTTTGGTGCTGTATATCGGCACCTGCAGAACAGCCTTACTGTTCCTACACTACAAAGAGATTTTCGGAGCAAAAGATGCTCTTGCACGCATTTTGTTTAATTCTAGGTCACTATCAACAACGAATGTTCGCAATCTGAAACAAAGCGCCTTTCTCCAACAATATAAAAAAGCCCTTGCTGAAAAAACAGGACAAGGCAATGCTTTTGGCTTGGACACAAACATTTTAATGCATTACCCAGCTGAAACCTTTGAGATATTGAAGAATGAAGCCATTGTACTGAGCAGAGAGGTTCAAAAGGAACTCGATGGCTTGAAAAATAGTACCGACAAAGAAACCTCAGCCAACGCCAGACGTGCTTTCAAAGCCATTGAAGATGCCCAAAGACAAGGACAAAGCCTGACAATACTGCCGTCTGTTGATTATAAGACCATTACTCAGCTTAAACTAACGGATACGATGGATGATCGTATTCTTGCAGCTTATTTGCAATTACACAAACAAGGCAAAGCGATTTATTTCCTTACCAATGATCGTGGCGCAAAAATAACAGCAAGAAATGCTGGGATGCCCATTGTGGAAATAGAACCATCTGCTAAGCAAGGTAAAAAATCAGGGACTGGGATTATGATTACTGGGGTTATTGGCTTTATTCTGCTCGTCGGGCTTGTTGGCTATAATGCTTTTTCGTTTTTCCAAGCCAATCAAGCAGTTAAGCAACATTTTTATAATACAGTTTCGCCCTCCTTTGGCAAGGGTACGGAGATGACGAATAATTACGCTGAGATTATTGAACGAATAAATGAGGATCCCGAGCATATCTATTTTCCCGAAAATGCCGAACAATTTATTGAACCAACAAAAGAGGGGAGGGCAATATATCAGTCACTCCAAGCATTAGAATGGACGGAAAGAAAACCCTTAACAGATCAATTAAGAGAAATATTAAAACCACTAACCGACAAGTATTATCCTGAAATTAATCTTGTTCAATTAAGCGATGAGACGATTCAGACTGTATTTTTCTTTGGACAGAGTGACCTTCGGTTTGGATTGGCAGTTTTGAATTGGCGTGAGGATGTCAGCAATGACAGTGCGTTAATAGAACTACTTGCCATAGACGCATCAGATGTCGGATTTAAGGTGTTTGAATCCAACAGCACACTTGATGAGGTTAAATTCGAACTCATTCCACTATTAAATCGTGGTCCGTTTGAAGAATAAATGAAAAAGCATGACAAGATGGATGCTCCATCTCTGTCATGCTTTTATTGTAAGTACCCTGCAAACAATCATTTTCCCCGATGTATACATCTAATCCATTCCATTATTAATACCGTGATGGTGACGATCTACTACGGTGTCTAGCCCAGGGGTAGCATAAGGATTTTGCATCATTTGCTGCATATGCTGTTCGTTATGTTCTTGTTGCATTCTTGTAACTACGGCATTACGCTGCAAGGATGGTTGCTTACCTCTCGCAGTTAACTTCTTGATTAAAATGATACCTCCAACCACAAGACCAATTGTAAGCAGCACATACACCGCTATGAAAAAAAATATGAATTTCACAGGCTTCCTCCTTCCCAATACTTCAAATTTATTATAAATGGATTACCATTTCCACTTCCATGATGACACGTCATTACGGAAATCAATCCGTTTCTACCAACATCACTTTGACTGTACATAATGGTAAATGTCTCTACCGATGACTAATCAATTTTACTCACCACTGGGATAAAATAATATATGTAATCATAACACGCCCGTTTGGATTTTTTCCTTTCCCATGCTAAAACTGATCAGTTCTAGCATGAAGGAGAGGATGCAGCATGACTTGTTCCAACTGTAAGAAAACCGTTACCAATGTTAAAAAGAGATGTTCCTGCGGATGCATTCCTGCCAAGCGAGCAGATGTGTTTCTTGCAAAGTTGAGCCATTTAGTACATGACGAAGATTGGATTGGTCCAGTAGTTGTAATTCAGAATAATGTTGGAAATTTACACTCCCCGACGCTCCAGATCATAGCTTCTAGCACCCCTGATAGCCATCCCTTATTCATAAAGGAATTAACGGGATATTCTGCAGGAAGTCAATTTAAGCTGAGCATAGATGTAAGTAAAATTATGACCATAGACAAGCAAGCTAGGCTGTTAGAGCCTCTTGGAAAACTATCCAAGTACATGATGAACCAATTAGAAGACAAACTGAAAGAACTTATTTATTAGAAACTGTTGTTGGTTGGTGATCGATATGCATGAAACCAAATTAAAATTATTGCTGGTTGGCAATATTGAACAAGCTGACATGCTCCAACTCTTACTTGAAAACATCCCGTATGTTGAAATTGTTGGAACGGCAAATTCAGCAAAAGATTATATGGATATATTACTTCGTCAATCGGAGATTAATGCAGTCTTTTTGGGTCACACCATAGATACGGAGTGGAATGCGATTGAAGCCTACCATTTGCTTCGATTACGTGGCAGAATGGTTCCGACCATTCTAATTACCAATCAGGCATTGCCAGCGACTTATGTAGCAGATTTAGGCATGATAGATATTTTGGAAGCCCCGTTTTCGTTTGAACGAGTCAAACAAGGGATTGATAAACAGCGTTGGAGCATCAAGCAAGCTCAGTTTATGGCTAGTGGTGGTCTTTTTGTTCCTGTTGTCTCAGAGGACATTCAGCTCTACACACCCAATGACATCTTATTCATTGAGTCCATCAATCGCACTGTTTATGTGCATACGAGCCAAGGGCAATTGGAGTCCAAAATTTCGATTAAGCTATACGAAAAGTACTTATTGTTTCATGATTTTGTATTAACACATCGTTCCTGCTTGATTAATCTCAATCAGGTACAAGAAATTAGGGAGAATACTGTCCACTTCAAGCATTCAAATCAGACGGCTGTCATTACCGATGATAAAAAAGCTGCTTTCACCAAGCAATTCCAAGTATTTCTGAATAAACGGGCAAGGAATTAACCTATTCCTTTGCCCTTTATTTGTAGTTGTGAAGCGTTTTGCATATGTATTGGGAAATTTCCATAGTACTTATCGCACCAATAAATTGCCATGCCTAGTGCATCTGCTTGATTCGTATCAAATGCTGGGGGAGCGTTTAGATAATCGTTAAGATGTTGAAATAACGTTTGTTTGCTACCATCAGGCAGTTGCAAAATTCGCCTTACACCTTTTGTTCGCCAGACATGCACTTGTAATGGCTTTGCATAACTAATGCCATTATGATAACATACCGCTTCAATGGCAGATTGGAGAACGGCAAGCTTGCGAAAAGTCTGAACATTACGCTGAAACTGAATTTCTTCACAGACTATTTGTTCTATTCCGTACTCTCTAATCATTCGAATTAGCCATTTTTCAATTTGTCCTAGTCGCTCAATATAGTGAAGCTTTGCATCAAGTTGAAGTAGTCCATAAGCGATTATCTGAACATGAGAAGATGCATTTTCCACAATAGAGAATCCAAAGCGCAACAAAGATTGGTCACAAAATAATATTCTCATTCTGCTTCCCCTTGGCGCATCTCTACTATCATGCTCTGCTTGTAAATTTGAACAAGCGCTTCCTCGTAAATTTCATTCCATTCCGTTGCCTGAATAGTTAGCATAAACGATGGCTTGTTCTCCTGATTGAGTAGGGCAGGAACATGATACAAGCTTGCCATTGACTTATCTTGTTTGTAATAACCATGTTCAATAACTTCCAAAAAACCTGATTCCTTTAATACAATTAACCTACGATGAACCGTATTGCGACTAATACCCGTCATCGCTTCTAATTGCCTAATTGAAAAGTAAAGCTGTCCATTTTCGTGATACATGCGTCCCAAAATCAATATTGCCCAAGCAATCTGTTGCAGTGTAGGTTCATATAGCTCTTGGACTACTCGAATATCGTCTTCGTAAAATGTCATTTCTCTTGCTCTTGTTGCAAAAAATTTCTTATCTTTAGCATAGATATGATAAACATCAGTCGTAACATCCTGCTTAATTTCACTTTCACTGCTCTTGGCACGGTTCATTTGCTTCTCTCTTAACGCCCACTCCATTACTTTCTTCGTCGTTTCTTGTTCGGAGTAGCCTTGCTCTTTATAATACAATGCAACTAAAAATTGATAATAATGCCTTCCTTGCTGAACCTCGGCGTCCTGTTGAGGAATACCGTCTTGTAATAGCTTTTGAGCTACAATGGCAAGTGGTGTACTTTTTAATGCATTGCGTTTAGTTGCCGCAGCGTCTTTTGCTTTATCCGTTTTAGGTTTATTCTCTGCTTCCTTTGAAAGCTTAGAACGACCTATGGTGAAAGCTTCTTTTTGCATTTGTTCAGCTAATGCATTTCTTGCAAGAGTATCAAAGCGTTGCTTTTGCATCGGAATAATGTTCAAAAAATACTGCACAGCATTATCATGTGATTGCAAATCATGCTGTAAAAAGGTTGTGCGCACATTTGTTTTGCGGTGCTTAGCAAATGGCAACTTGATGCCGCCGACTGTTTTCACTCTTTTCAGGGCGCAATTCAATTTTCTTCCCCATTGAGCCTAGTCGCTTGATAAGGTAGTCGCCAAATGTGACCAATTGGGATATGGGGACAAGCTCCTTGAAAAATAGCCAGATATGCCAGCCTTTTAAACCGCTATATTCAACATGAAGTTCTTCCGATTTAAATCCCGCGTCTTTTAAAAAAAGAAGTAGTTTCAAAGGAATAGAAGGGTCTTTTTCATCAATATCAAAGCATAGAAATTTGCTTGCCTTTCCAGCATAATAACAGCCTACTGTTCGTTCTCCACTAAGATGCGCCTTAACAACGGTATCAACAAGCGGTTTCGTTGAAGTAGCATACCGTGCTTGTTCTCCTTCTCCATATTGCTCAATAAAACGATTGCGGTTGCCAATAATGAGCGTATTCAACTGTTGTAATAATGCCTCTTTATGGTCTTGTATGTGTTGTTCGATTTGTTCTGACATATAAATAATTCCCTTCAAATTTTGAATTTTATAGCATCTGTATGGAATCAACTCCATATTGGAAATTGAACAGATGCAATTTGTAGAGACATTATATATGCGCAAAAAACAAAGTCAAATTTTAGATTTTATCCTTCTTTGGGACATATCCCTCTGGGACACAAGACTATATTTTTTTCTTTTTAGAACCAAACCACCATTAGAACAAGAAGAGAAAGAACAAACATGAGCAGTTAGAATAACTAGCCTTGGCAAGAGAGAGGAAACCAGCTATACTGGTTGCTACAGATAATCTGGATAAAAATGGATTAACATTAGGGAGGACAGACTGATGGACAATATAACACCACAAAATACGATTTTGTTTGCTTTATTCCTGATTACTCTATCCACACTATATAAATTGTTAGAACGCAAGTTGCTCAAAGGCATGCATGAAACACCTGAGGCTTACCAACATATTGGTAAAGGATTTCGCTATCGTTATCAACAACTATATCGTGAGCAATCTGATATTCGGCATGCTCATTTTTTTGACGATGAGACAATTAAAATGGAACTTGAAAAAATAAAACCCTATCAAGCATCTGCCAAGAAAGGAGAATGTTAATTTTTATGAATATGACCAACCTCACCGTAGCTTTTTATATACGTGGCGAAACACCTCGAACGATTAATAAGCAGTATTTAACTTTACAGCAATTCTGCTATGACTATCAGGTTGCTCATGAGGATGTTATCATACTGAAAGATGTAGTCAAATCGGATGCACCACGTCCAAGTCTTGAACCTGTATTAAGCGGTTCAACAAAAATTGATGTATTAGTCATTCAGTCGTATCACATTTTGCACATCGATCATGACCAATTTCAAGAAATTTCAGAGCAGTTGTCGAAACATGACGTTTCATTGCTTATCCTGAATGAACAAGAAACTGGTGAAGCTATTTGAAATATGAGGGTAAGTTATTTTTTACGAGTCAAAAGTTGTCTCTATTGCTGGCGAGTGTTATTCTTCTAGCAGTCGCCAGCTTACTTGTATGGATTAAGTTCAGCTTAATGTATTGGTTCATACCAGCTGTCATCCTAGCAGTATTGCTATATATGGATCTGCTGCATGCTGAACGTAAATCTAGTGCATTCATTCTTCAAAACGAAATTATTATTAATCGTGTCTTAGCTTTTGGCTTGTTTGTTTATGTGTATCGCAAGCAATTATCAGATAAGGAAGCCGATGCTCTCCAGCAATTTTTAGATGTATTAGAAGCAAAAGCCAATCAACCACTTAGCGTCGCTGCTATTAACGAGCTTGTTCACGCACACATTATTTTTTATCGATATGAGCCTGTTTTTTCTTAAAATGGTACACAAAATATTTAGTAGCCTGGTATTAGCATGCCATTTGAACGGTAATTCTACATGGTTTCAATTGTGATAGCATGATCAAGCTTGAAACTGTTTACCAAGTATAATAAACAGCGGCACTTGCCAATTATGGAAAGTTATATCGTATCTATCAGATACAATAGATATATTGAAAAGAACAGATACTGTCCATATAATATACAGATTGGATGCATCCTGAATATCGGCTATATTCCATACGACCATTCCGTTTCATCGAACCGTTGTAAATGATGTTTCTAATAGATGCAATATGTTCAATGGTTCTATTCGATAAAACCGCATAAAAAAGCCAAGCCTCTGCGCTGATTTTATCAGCATACAATCGGCTTGGCTATTTGCGCTTGTTTTACATCACATCATCAAGTTTTCGGAGTACCTCATTCAATTCTTCCTGACGGTGCCTTGTGTAGATTTCTGTCGAAGATGTATGCTTGTGGCGCAGAAGCTCCTGCGCTTTTTTTATGTTTCCTGTTTCATCAATGATGCGTTTCGCAAAGGTGTGACGTAACTGATGGCAGGTGAACTCTACTCCTGAGGTTTTGCTCACTCGTTTAATCATTTTAACAGCAGAACGTTTTCCAGCATGTGCTGATTTCTGACTAACAAACAAATATGAACTTTCAGCAAATCTGCTTTTAGCACGCTCAGCTATCCATTGGTCAATGGCTCCACGTAGTTCAGCACTTTCAAGCGAAAGCTCTCCATAAAATCCACCTTTTCCTTCTCTAATTATTACCTTTTGCTTGCCTGGTGTCCGAATAATATCCGTAAGCTCTAAATTCAGCATTTCTTCTTGTCGCAAGCCCATATACAGCATTAGATAAATCATACATCTGTCACGATTCCTAAAAAAATCACTCGGCTCTTTTTCTATCGATTTACGGATATCTCGAATCTGATTTTTATCAAGATACTTGGGTTCCTTCCAGCGTTCCATATCTGATAATACTTCATCCTTTACGGTAATGACTTCTTTTAATTGCCCTATCGCTTGTAAATACTCAAACCATTTTCGTAAAGCACCAAGTTTGCGATTGATTGTTTTAGGATGATTTTTTCTAATTGTCTTTAAATATGATTTGTATTCCAATACGAGCAGTTTTGTAACGATTTCTGATTGATCAGGAAGGGCATCCCGCCATAGTATAAATTCATTAACTACAGCATTATAGCCAGCAATTGTTTTCTGTCGCATCTCTTGTTTTTTAAGGTATAGGGTAAAGTCCAATCGGCTCATCTCCTTTAACATTCTGTAACCTATTTTTATAAGACAGATGGCTCTTATTATGAACATTCTGTACCCTATTTTAGCCTAAAAGGATACACATTCCAAATTGTGTGTCCTTTTTCCATTGTACCTATTCGCTTGAATATTTCAGCACTTATCCAATTCCGTTGCTCCAAGTCATTTACACTCAATTTATCTACGAATCTGAAAAATTTTTGTTTATGTCAATTTCTCCATGTAGATATTCTAGAGAGCTTTATGATCTCTTTTGCTATTCACGAAAAGTTCTGCACTTAGAGGTAAAAGCAGAAAAATACCCTACAACATTTTGTTCAATGTTATAGGGTTATCGTATAAGTACTTTACATTAAGATTTGTTTCAGCTTCTGAATGATAAGTGTCTCCCTCTGTTCCATGAATTGCTGGAATTTATCTGCTGTTAAATCAATCTGGGGGATATAATGCTTATGCTTATAGTCAGCTTGTTCTTGAGCGGTTGGAAATGTCTGGTCAAGCCATTTCTGAGTTGGCATATCGGATTTTTCGATATTCGGAATGCCTTCAAGGAGCTGCAGGTTTCCGATAAAATCAACATTTTCAGTACAATAGGTAATTTGATCATCAGTTAATCCCTGTTTTCGAAGTTTGGCTTGTGACTTCAATATACTCCGAGGGATAATATGATCTTGATGGAATACATTCCGATAGTCCAATGTTGGATACAGCAACGATAATAAAGAGAAAGCATAGTTGCTTCCATATTTCGTGTACAACAAATCGTTAATATCATCCTCGTCCATTCTTAAAGACTTATTGGTTATTTTCAAACTTGTCTTTACAGCATCAAAGCTAAATGAACCAACCATTGCTTTAATAATTTCTCGCAGTGGACGAAGAACATTATCTGGTTGACCGCCAAATATTCTTTTGAGAAGAGAAACGATTACAAATTTTTTGATCTGTGTTCGATCATCCTGATACTTCGTGGAAATATCAAAGTTGTTTGGATTTCCATTCTTATAGACGTAATACGCAACAGGAATGATAACAGAGTTGGCGGTTAACGATTTACTATTGAACCCAAACGAAGCAAATAGTTTTACCGTTATCCGAATAGACTGCGCAATCGTATCCCATTCCTCTTCGATTTTCTTCATATTTGCATTGTTGAAGTTATCCACTTTGAAAGAGATATCAGAAAAATCACATAGAACAAGACAAGACTTCAACACAATATCCTTATCGAAATTGAATCCATCGCCATACTCGTTAATTTCATCAACAAGCTCAGCGATTCTGTCACGAGCATCCTCATTTTCCCATTCAGCGGTTGCAATAGAAAGGAGTAAGTCCGAATAGGTCAATTGAGTACCGCCACTGTTAACTCGAATAAAGATATTGAGAACTTTATCCAGTTCATTACCTTTCTCCATAAAGAAATGAATCACAGGAGACATAATGACTTGTTGGAACAACATCATTAGGCATTCTGATGCAAAGTTCTCAGTGATGTTATTAGCAGTAATAAATTTGAAAATATCTGGCATGCCATTACAATTCAATATATCCCCTACACGATACCAAAAGTACTGACCTGATGGATACGCTGCAACTTCTTTGTCGGACAAAAACTTGAAGTCGTATCGGAAATCGATTCTATCCGAAGGGGCTAGGAGATTCAAATAAAGCTGCTTCTTATCGTACGCGTAAGGATCATTCACTCTTTTATAGCGAAGTCTCTCTGTATAAGAACCTTTAAGTCCTAAATATAGGGAAGTAAGTCGCTGCTGCCCGTCCAAAATCGCAGTTAATGAATGCATACCCGAAGTATTAGCCTTGGGATTTCTCTTATTATCTTTCTCATGAAAATCACGGATAAATTCGTAGAACTGATAGTTCTGAACATTTTCACCTTGAACAGACCAGAAGAGAAAGGAGCCTACGGGATATTCCTTCATTAACGAGTCAAATAATTTTTCCATTTGCTCTGGCTTCCATACGAATTCCCTCTGGATAGAAGGAAGCAGAAATTGCCGTGCAGCCATGTTTTCCACAGCTTCTTTGATCGTTATCGGCTTTTCAAATGCCATTTTGATTAGTCTCCTCCGTTACTCTAGTCAATTTATTTGAACAAATAGTGCGAATTCAAACGAACGTCAGATCGTTTTACGAAGTCAACCTCTCATCAGTTGAAAAGAAGATTCGCTCCATTGTTTCGGATCCTTATTGAAAAACTTATAATCATGCTTTTTAGCAATTTCAAAGAAAACCTTCTAATTCGTTCTTTCTCAAATTATCTAATCCGTACCCTTTGTTGAACTTCATTTCTTATCGTATTATAAATTTGTATGTTCTCAGAATGCTCGATAATTAACGATAAACAGTATTTTTGCATGTGCTTATCGTCATTAATCCATTTGTTCGCATTCATAAGTACTAAAGATAAAGGAGCTTGTGGCAGAATCTTCGGTTCGCGTTTATATTCTTTCCAACCTTTCTGATGACACCCTGATTTCCTAATATTTGCCCCTGGATTTAAAGTCACTTCAAATGGTTTTAATGCATCTGGAGTTGTATCTTCTCCATCTACATCTGTTTCTACCATGTTAGTCTCTCCAAATAGACTAGCCACTTCATCAGTATCGATTGAATGGAACAACTTAAACTCCATTCTATTTCCTAAGTAACTGTCGCCACGAGTAGCTCGAACAATAGGGTCAAATGTCAAAACAACTGATATTCTCTTATATCCCTGTGTCTCAAAAAACAACTTAGGTACATTTACGGAAAAAACTTTTACTTTATTTAGTCCTATTTCCCCTTCATCAAAAAGGACAATTCTATTATCATATGAATATAAAGCTTTATCATAATTAGGAAGTCCATACCCTGCCATTTGAAGTAAAGCCTTATCTTTTTTTATTCCTGAACCCTTAAATTTCGGCATAACCACTGACTCCGCCGATTGTAGCAATAGATTTTTAATAAAGTTTGCAGACTTATTAGGATACAAATTAGAAATTTTACCAATAATATTTGAAACTTTTGGAGCTGAGAAACTCGTTCCATAATCAAAAGTGAACATCTTCTCAGTTGGATTATTATATAGTAAAGGTATCTTACCTCCAATATTTTCAACTACTCTACCAAAATTATCTCTAATCACTAAATTACCACCATATTCGACCAATTCCGGCTTTACCATTCCATTGATTCCAAATCCACTCCTTGAGAATGGAGCTGGTTCACCAGTTTGAGCGACTGTGTGCCAAATGTCTTCGCCATATCGAGCATCAAACACTTTTGGAGATGTAGCAACAGAGCCTATCGTTAATGACAAGGCTGATGACGCCGGATTAATAATTCTAAATTGCTGGTTTAGCACCAGATAATCAGGGTATTCCTCTACGATTTCTTTAAGAGTGTAAAAATTCAATGGATTCTGATTGCCTGCTGAAACTACAAATATAACTTCTCGATATTCAAGTGCAAGCTCATCAATTAAATTTGCAAGTGGAAACTGTCTATTGCTGCTAATGCCAAATATCTCGAATCTGTTCCCAATAGAAATATTCACCACTTTAATCTTATAGTGAGGGTTATCCAAAAAATGTCGCACAGCTTCATTGAGTTGACTCTCTACTAATCTATCCGGATCATATACTGCTTCAGTAGCATTATTAAAATCCTTTTCAGCATACATAACTTTAGCTGAGAACAGCCAATTGCTAGGTCTAAAAACTTTACTTTTTAAGCTCTCATCAATGTCACCATAAAGGGCATTTCCTGAAACCGCTGTACCATGACCCGCAATATCATGCACACCCTTTTCTCCCTCTTGAAAGTTTTCTTCTGCGCCGACAGCTTTTTCGAGAAGAGGGTGATTAGATACAATTCCAGAATCAACTACTAATATTCCTGCTGCATCATCATCAGGGGAAAATGTCTCGATATCATCAACTTCGACTTCCCTGTATTCAAAAGGCTTAAATAAAGGAGCAATCGGTCTTTCAATTTTTGCGATCTCTCTTAAATCTAGTATTTCCTCAAATACCTTCTTACTCATTTTTATGCGAAGCAAAGCAAATGATCGCATAATTAATTGATCAGTGATTCTAAAATCATTTTGATTTGAATACATCTGTTTCAATTCGTTTATAAATCCATTTAGAGCTTGATCTTCCATTCTCCACAGTTCAACATCTAGAAAATATGTTTGATTTTCAATTAGAGGCTCTTGCTTAATGGAGAGACCAATTTTTTCGTCGATTGGTATATCCTCAATGATGTCAATTGCATTGAAAAAGTCATATTTTGCCCCACTTACAATACCAGAATACTGCGCTACTTTTTGCTTAAAAATCTTCAATTCTTCATCATTTGCGAATACAACCCAGTATCCTTTTCTATTTTCAGCTACAGATAAAACCGAAAGTCCACCCATAGCATGCAATGTTTTTTCAAATGTTGGGATATCGACACTTTGGTTTATTTTGATTCTATATATTAACTTCGGATGTATTTTCCCTTGGAACTTCTGTTTTATTTGTTGAAATGATCTAGCTATCTGATTTGCTTTATTGATACTTTCAGAATAAAAATCAGTCTTACTTCTTCCTTTAGGAAACTGGAACCCTCCTCCTCCAGGCTTCTTTTTTTTCTTGTTTAAATCACCAATATGCTCTGGTAACGGTAAATGTGTGTATTTGTCCAAACGAATTAAGCCTCCTTACTTCTCATCACGAATCGAAAACCTTTTGTGCATTCTGTTTAGAGCGAATTCGATGTCTGGAGTGGAAAGTTGGTCTTTTTCGCTAACTATTGCATGTTTCATTGCTTCTTTACACATTAATTTCAAATCAGAAGGTGTGAATCCGCTAGTTTCATGAGAAAGTTTTTCTAGATTTATTAAACCTGTTTTTTTCATAGGTTTAAGATACAACTTAAGTAAGCTTAATCGTTCAAGCTCGCTAGGCAAATCAAAATTGATAATTTCATCAAATCTTCTCCAAATAGCTGGGTCAAGGATATGCGGATGATTGGTTGCACATATAAGCAAACTTTCTCCTTCAAAGGTATCAAGCATCTGTAAAAAATTGTTTACCACTCGTTTTATTTCACCATTTTCGTAGTGGTCATCTCTATTTTTACCAATAATATCAACTTCGTCAAATAATACAATCCAAACTCCATTAGCTATAAAATCGAACACTTTCCTTAAGTTTGTAGCAGTTTCACCTAAATAGGATGAAATAATCGCATCAAATCTTATATAGATAAGTGGGATCTGAAGAACTGAGCTTAAAACTTGAGCTGTAAATGTTTTACCAGTACCAGGCTGTCCTGAAAACAATACTTTTTTAATCGGAGTAAGATTATATGTAGATAAAATGTCAATCGACCGGAATTCGTTACAAATATGATACAAGACATATTTAATTTCTTCTGAAACTATTAATTCGTCCCAATCATGTTCATACTCTTTAATTTCAAGCAACGGGAAACCACTATCGTTATCTCTTGGTATTGGGATATTGGCTCGGTAACGATTAGAATCATTATTACTTCTGCTTGGTTTTGAAGAATACAGAGCTTCTTTTAATT
Source organism: Paenibacillus sp. SY21-1 (assembly GCF_005222705.1). Taxonomy (GTDB): domain Bacteria; phylum Bacillota; class Bacilli; order Paenibacillales; family Paenibacillaceae; genus Pristimantibacillus. Next base: position 21,362 of record NZ_STGF01000030.1, read on the forward strand.
CTTTTGCAGCTATATTGTGTTTTTTTCTCTTTTCTAGATTAATGAATTCGTCTGCTATCCGATAAAATTCCTCACTATCCTGTTTAGAAAAAGCTATAAATAATCGTTTTATAATTTCATTTGCGGTCATTGTATCCCTCCATTCTGCCCTCGCATAAACTGATAACCTAATAATTATTCGACAATCCAGCAATATCCCCTGCAACACTAGATCAATTGTCATTCACAGAAATCCAGATAATTCAATCAATTATCACTTTCTAATCAATGGTATGCCCAGCTTTTGGCTAAAACATTATGGAAGCCCTCCATAAAGAATGTATGTTCTCATATTACCACAACTACTCCATATTCGCTGACAAAAATAAGCTCTACATGTTTGCTGAGTCACGTTCCCCTCATTTATCTACTCCTTATCATTACCCCAAAACCCCAATAAAATCAACGCTTTCCGCTACTTCCTCATGGGTGTGTTTCAAACCACATCTCCTTAGAGATATGGTTACGAACGGTCTTCTCGCTGATGAATAATTGCTGCGCAATATCTCTAGTTGTTTTGTCCTGCACCAGCAGCTCGAATACCTCGCGTTCACGATGAGTCAGTAAAAACTTGCTCTTGTGGTCGCTTCCCTTCAAGTGTGTCACCCCTCCTTGCGCGGGTTTTTTTTGGTTTAACAAGGTTAAGGGATACAGTCAAATTATAGTATGAAGGGGCGATACCAATGGTGCTGTAAACGCCAGAATTGGGCGGGTTAAGCCTGCATTTTTGCGTGGATGATCAATCGATGGGTCGGATTCACGATCGGATCGCATGTAATCAGCGTAAGCAGCTTGTCTTTATTGTTGTAATTCAATACGGACACATCGGTCGGCTCAACGATGGAAACTTTGTAAACGATGTATGTATAAGCGCCATCCCTGGTTTCTACGACAATTTTATCGCCGATCTCCATTTCGCCCAGACGGTTGAACAGCTTGCCTTTGGCGCGCATCCGATGGCCGGCAATGGCGGCGTTGCCAACCTGGCCAATTTTTGTCGTCTCCGTAAGATGAGCGGTTGCCGACTTCATATTTTTTTGTGTCGCGCCTTCCACGACGGGAAGCTTGAGCTTGATTTTATCGATGCTGATCGTGGCAATCGGCGCTGCGCGCGTCTCCGCCTCCGTCACCTGCGGCGTAGTTGTCGGCAAAGACTCCGTCTCCACAAGGCCGGAATTTTCCGCCTCCTCGTTAAACAGATCGGTAAGCTCCTCATATTGCTGTTGCGCCTGCTGCACTGCCGTTTCGTCAAAGCTGGCCGTTTCCCATTCCTCCAACAGCTTCGCCTGCTGCCGACTATCGTACCATTCGCTCGCCTTCGGATAAAGCAGGATAAGCAGCCCCGCTATTATCAGTACATAGGATAACACTTTTCTCATCTCAAACATCCCCCCTTAGCTCCGCTCTCCTTGTCTGTACCGGGTTGCAAACACCCATTTTTTTGTGCCTACAAAATTTATGACTACCGATAGTGACGTCACGACGATTTTGGCCTGCACTTCGCTTAACGCAAGCCTCTCCTTGAATACAGCCAGCAGCAACAACGAAAATACAAGCACCATGCCGTTCCACATTGCAAATCTGATTGCTGTAGCGGCATCAGGCAGGCCCGCTCTTGCCAGCAGCCGGTTTGCCCTCGTAGGGAAAAGGCTTTCTTCCTGGTTCGCGGCGCTGGCCGCAAACGTGAATCGGCTGTTCATCCACAGGCTGTTTAACATTCCTGCGCCATACGCGATAACCTGTGCTGCCAAGTAATATACGCCAAGCTTGACCAATACGGCGAACAGCGCCATATCAATGGCGGTATTAAGCAAGCCGATCATATTGAATTTGATAAACTGCAAAAGCGAGCCGCCGGAAACGGAAGCGGAACGGGTTAGCTCGCCCCGTCGGCCGCTTTCATCCGCATGTCGTTTAGACATATTCCTTCATCCGCTCCTGCTTGCCGCCGCGCTCCGATTCTCCGGTCTTTGCGTTATCCTCAAAGCCTTGCACTTCGCGGACAATGTAGAGCGGCCGGTTTTTCGATTCTTCATAAATCCGGCCTATATATTCGCCGATCAGGCCAAGCAGCATTAGAATGATTCCGTTAAACAGCAGGTTAACCGCCACGATGGAGGCCCAACCGGCGACCGTGCCGCCCAGAGCAAGCTTTTGAACCAGCACGACAAGCAAGTAAAGAAAGCTCGTTACCGATAGCGTAAAACCGATGTAAGTGGCGATTTTTAGCGGCTTGTATGAAAAGGACGTAATGCCGTCGACCGCAAAAGCGATCATTTTTTTGAGCGGATATTTCGTTACACCGGCAAACCGCTCCTCGCGCTCGTATTCCACCATCGTCTGGCGGAAGCCGATCCAGCTTACCAGACCGCGCACAAAGCGGTTTTTCTCCTTCAACCCTCGCAGCACGTCGCATACTTTGCGGTCGATAAGCCGGAAATCGCCGGTATCGACGGGAATTTCCACGTTCGTCAGGCTTCGCAGCGTACGGTAGAACAGCTTGGCGGTCACTTTTTTGAACACCGTCTCGCCCTTGCGCTTCAAACGCTTGCCGTATACGACCTCGTAGCCTTCCTTCCATTTGTCGATCATTTGAAGAATGACCTCCGGAGGGTCCTGCAGATCGGCGTCAATGACGATGACCGCATCCCCCGTCGCATAGTCCATTCCTGCCGTTATCGCGATTTGATGGCCGAAATTGCGTGAAAAGTTGATTAACCGCACATTAGGATCAAAGTCCGCGATCATGGATATAAGCTCAACCGTACGATCCCTGCTCCCGTCATTAACGAATACCAGCTCATAGGGCTCGTTCGTCTGATCCATCACCTGCTTGAGACGGTCGTAAGTATGCTCAATCACCTCTTCTTCATTGAACATCGGAACGATAACGCTGTATATGACTTCAGCTTGTTTCATTCTTCAGGCAACTCCTTTATTAGAATAACCAGCTCGGGAACCAGCGCAGAACATGGTCTACATATGAGGCCGGAACCTCCATTCCCGACAAAGCGGGGTAGAACATGATAAACAGCAGGATGGCGGCTGTCACAATAACATGTCTCGCCAGCTTGAAGCGGCTATCCCGCTCCTCCAGCACCTTGAACATATAAACCATGCTAAGAATAATGAACGGCACCATCGCAAAGTAATGATACAGAAACGTCAGCCGGGTAACGAGCATCCAAGGCACGTATTGCGCCAAAAATGCAATCCAGAGCGTATACATAGCTTTATCCCCGCGCTTGACGCTCATCCAGATCGTTGCCAGCATGGCAAAAATTCCAGTCCACCAAATTGCCGGATTCCCCATGGCGACAATCGTCGATTTCATGCCTGCGGCCAGGTTATCGCCGGAGTAGTACCACACCGGCCGCTTCATAAACGGCCACTCCCACCAGGATGAGGCGAACGGATGCGTCGATACGAGATTGCTGTGGTAGTTAAACATATTTTTCTGGTAATCGATAAAGCTTTTTAGCGTGTAGCCGTCCTTCATGACCGTCAATACCGGAATATAGGACAGGGCATAAATCGCCAGCGGAATGACGACATAAAACACAAGGCAGACCAATAACGTGATCACCGTGCTGCGCGGAAACTGCTTGACGATGTGCTCCAGCTTATGGGCGGCAAACAGCTTCTTATCTCCTTCTCCGCGCAATATACGGCGCGCCGCCGCATATTCCCTGTAACGCCAGGCAAGCGACAGAGCCAGCATAACGGCGAGACCCGCCCCTCCATACAACACGATCCACTTGGATGCGACGCCGATTCCAAAAAACAGGCCAGCCAAAAACAAAGGCCACAGCGTTTTGCGCAAGCTTGTCGTATAAAAGCTTAACGTATAGTATTTATGCATGAAGTAGAACATAAGCAGGATAAAAAACACGCCGTACACATCGATTGTCGAAATCCTCGTTTGCGTAAAGTGCATAAAATCGACCGCAAACAGCAGCATCGCAATACCCGCATAAAGGCTGCTGCGGAACAGTCTCCTCGCGAATACATACATCAGCGGCAGCATCGCCACGCCGAACAGCGTGCCGACAATTCTCCAGCCAAACGGATTGACCCCGAACAGCTTGATGCCCAGCGCAATTATAATTTTCCCGAGCGGCGGATGCGTATTCTCGTAGGCCACAATTCCTTCCAGATGCTCGTAGGCCGTACGCGCGTGATAAATTTCATCGAAATACGAGCCGTTCATGTAATCCCCTTCATAACGCGCAAGGGACTGCTCGTCGAACAGCTGCAAGACGCTTCCGCGCTTCGCATCCAGAGCCTGCTCGTCATGAATATCGACGATGGAAAGCGGCGTTTTGTTGCCTTGCTCATAAATAGCCAGCTCGTGCATCGAGAAGCCAGCATCGACTACCGTTAATTTGACATAACGCGCCGGGATAGCGGCAGGTTGGCTTTTCCAGGCGAATACGGCCACATGATTGCTGTCAACCTCGATCAGGTTGTCCCAATCCGCGCCATTTTGACTAAATTCATACTTATATTTACCCGTCCCTACACCGCCAAAACTGCTGACTCGGTCAAGCTGCTTCACTTCGCCCAAATCGACGTAGAAGCTTTGACCGGAAGCGCCCGGCTGCCAAGCCGTTTGCGGTCCGCTCATGCTGCCCAGCTGGTAAAGAGCAACAATTGCATACACAAGCGTAACAACGCCCATCCATATCCAGTCCTTGCGCTCCAGCGGCATGCGGGATCGCTTATCTTCGTTGCCTTCTTTATTTCTGAACTCGTCCAATATGGCGTAATCCTTGTCCACCCGTTCTCCTTCCTCAGGAACAGCAAGCTTCGCCGCTCTCCCCCGCCAGTAGATATCGTAGCCCACATACAGGGTATAAAGCATCAGTCCGCAATTGGCCAAAGCGACAAGCAGCACAATGCCGTCTACCGGGACGTTGGTCGTAATCTTGCTATATTCAAGCACATAGGCGTAATTGATAAAATTAGTTACGCTGAAGCCTGCGTAGATCAAAAGCAAGCGCTTGTCCAGCGCCTGAATATAGGCCATCAGCCCAAGCAGCAGCACCGGGAACATATAACGCTCATGCATCTTGGTAACGCCAACGAAAACGACCGCAATCAGAATCATCGCGATGAAGTAGGAGCGGCTTGACGTATGCTCGTCGCGTTTTTTTAGCGCAAGCAGCGCAGCCGCTATCACCGCAATGCCGATGAACAGATTGCCCCACGTCTTGAAGGTGAACAACAGCCACGTATCCTCGATGCTCTGCCAGTTCGCTCCGGCCAGCGTATAAATATTAAAGGCGTTGACCGTCGCATGAGGGTAGGATGCAAGCGTGCCCTTGTAAAGCTCAAACAACGCAGGCAATCCTCCCTGTGTGGAGAAAAAGGGAATCGCCAGCAATAGAAACGTTCCGAAGCCATATAAGGCGCTGATCAGTATTTCCTTCCATGCGCGCCGATAAACGAACCATAGCAGCAGCACCGGCATAAAAATAAACGCCTGGGGCTTGATAAGCGCCGCGATGGCAAACCAGACGGACGCCCTTCTGATCCGGTTGTCTGCAAGATTGGCGATAGCCAGCACAAGCACCAGCGAAAATACGGAATCGACCTGCCCCCATGCCGCGGAATCGATGATGACGGCGGGATTGAACAGATACAGCAGCGATAAGCCTGCAGCCGCTTTAAAGCTTGTCCGCTTGCGGGCAGCGGCGTAAATGACGTAAGCCGCGAGCATATCCGCCGCTATGGCAGGCAGCTTGAACAGAAGCAGCGTCGCGCCGCCATCCGCGCTGAGGCCAAGGAGCTTTTTAACGGCTCCGAGCAAATAAAGCACATACATGTAGCCCGGCGGATAATCGACGAACATGCCGGAGAAATAAAACTCGGTTATGCCCACGGAAAAGACCCGTTCGGACCAGGCCTTGAATAAGCCCATATCGCTCAAATAGCCAGGGTGTGTCACACCTATGATAAGGCGAAGCAGCAGCCCTGCGCCAAACAGCGCGGCCAGCCATTGCTGGCGCCGTTGAAGGTCGGGCTCAAGCGGAGATGCCGAGCGCAGCAAGCGGCTTTGCACAAGCGCGACGATCACGCAGAACATGGCCGCGGAGAGCAGCGTTGCGAACACGCTGCCGCCATTTAGCGCCCGATGCTCCGGCGTGCTCGCCTCCTCCGAGGCAAGCGCGATAACGGCGGCTCCCGAAGGGGCCTTGGACACCTTCTCGACGCTCAAATCGTCAAAGTAAGCTATGCCGGTATTAATCGCTCCGTAGCCACCGACGCTTGCCCCCAGGGTGAAGCTGTCCTGCTCATCGCCCGTTTTCGCATAAAATTCGATAAAATCCCATTTGCCCTGCGTATCCCGGACTTGCGGATATTCCGCGGCCACGCCTTCAACGAACAGATGAGCTCCGGTCGCGTCCGCGCCAACGCTTTCCGTTCGAATATAGCCGGAAATTTTATAAATAGACTTCTTGCTCACTTGAACCGTCTGCGTCCAGCGTGCATGATTCGCTTCTTTATTTTCGATTTTCACCGAATAGGAGCCGGTATGGGCCTGCTCGCTGGAAAGCGAATATATGGTATAGCCCTCCTCCTGCAGATAGGCCTCTTGTCCCCAATCATCGGGAGCTCCTTCTGTCACCTGCTCAAAACCGGCGTTGCGAAGCAAGTTGCTTGCAGCGTTTGCGCCAAGCGCAGGAATCAACATACTCAGCAGCAAAACGGCAGCTGCCACTCTCATCCATTTGTTCAACATCGTCCTTGCTTCCACCTCGCGACCATAAAAAAGTTTGAAATTTTTCTCATTACATTCAACTCTATTTTATTATGATCATCGGGTCAATGAAAATATGACAAGCATAGATGAGAATGGCCTTGCTCCATGAAAAAAGACGGCTTTTTGCGCTCATGCCTGGCTTATCGCACGATGCCCCCTTTTCCGTCCGCTTTCCCGAGCTGCCGGCTCAAATCGCGAATATCGAAGACGACGATATCACCCTGCGCTCCGATAATCCCCCCCGCAACGTACCGCTGTCCGTTCACCTCCCGCATGCCTGCCGTTTCGGTCAAAAAACGCTCTGCGTCAAGTATGGCGTCAACGACATGGGAAAAGGCGATTCTCGCATCCAGACGCATAACGGTATGGCCCAGCCGGTTGGCTTCGGCAATCGCCGCTTCGCCAATCGTGCCGATGCCGCCGTCAATCATTAGCGCCTGCGGGGCAAGCGACGCCGTCATGGCCCCGTCAATAACCGGAAAGCCCTGCGTGAAACCGATCACCACCTTTGCTCCGCATACAGCGGAAACGGCATCATCCCCTCCGTGCAGCCTTCCTGTCGCATGTTTGGGAAGAATGGCATTGAGGGCGGCTGCGATGGCAGGGCCACGATCGTCTCTTCTCACCAAATGGACGTCGGCTCCACGTTCTGCAAGCTGCAGGCCCGTTTTGCAGCCCAGATTGCCTGCGCCGATGACAGCCGCCTTATGTCCGCTCATATCCGGCTGAAGCTCCGCGAGCAAAATGTCGCAGGCCAGCGCCGTCATATCGTTGCCCTTAAACGTTTTGAGCTTGCTCTTGCGAATCAGCGCCCGCGCCGCGGCGGCGAACTGCGCCGCCTCCTTCCCCTTGCCTTCCGTATCGATAAAAATATAGTCCGCTTTGCCGTCCGCATACGCGCAGATGCTTTCCGCAAGCTTGAGCTCCGCTACGATAAAGTAACAGCCGACAAATTGCTTCGAATGTCTGGCAGGACCCACAATAAACGGCGGATTGTCCGCCTTCGCCGTGGCGCCGATGAATACGACGCCGCTCCTGCCCGTAGCCCGCGCCTCCTCCATGCAGCTGTCGATGGCTGCAATCATGAAGATTCGCCCGCATCAGCAACAGTGGCAGCCGCTCCGGACTGCTTCTCGACGATTGCCTCCATCAGCTGCTTCAAGCGTTCCGGCTGCTCGCATACTGTCTGCCGCAGCGTTTGCAGATCGCGCTCCAGCTCCGCTTCGGAGAGCCGTCTCGGAGATGCGATAAATATTCGCGGATGTCTGCTCGGCAAAATGCGCTCTTTATCGTAAAACAACGATTCCGACAGCTTTTCACCCGGCCGCATGCCCGTAAATGTGATGGCGACATCGTGATCGGGCACGTACCCGGCATAGCGGATGAGCGCCTTGGCAAGCTCTACGATGCGTACCGGCTTGCCCATGTCGAGCACGAATATTTCTCCGCCGCTCGACAAGGCCCCCGCTTGCAGCACAAGATGAACGGCTTCCGGAATCGTCATAAAATATCGGACCATATCGGGATGCGTTACCGTAACGGGCCCTCCCGCCGCAATTTGCTTTTTGAAAATCGGAATGACGCTGCCTCTGCTCTCAAGCACGTTGCCGAACCGCACAATAGAAAAGGTCGTATCGCTGCGCTGCGCCCTTGATAAAATAATCATTTCAGCGAGCCGCTTCGTTAATCCCATTACGTTAATCGGCTCTACCGCTTTATCCGTGGATATTTGCACAAACCGGCTGACCCCGGACGCAATGGAGCAATCCACCACATTTCTCGTCCCGAACACATTATTCATGACCGCTGCGGCCGGATTATTCTCCATTAGAGGTACATGCTTGTGAGCCGCGGCATGAAACACAATGGACGGCTCGAATTTGCGGAATACAGCCGCGAGCTCATCTGCGTTTTGTATGTCTGCAATGACGCTATGCGCTTCAACCGCCGGATAACGCTCTCTCACCGTCGCTTCGATGGCATGGATGCTGTTTTCTCCGTGCCCGAGCAGCACAAGACGCTGCGGCGCGCACCCGGCCACCTGGTTGACAAGCTCGCTACCAATGGAGCCCCCTGCTCCGGTAATCAGCACCGTTTTATTGCGAATATAGCTTTCGGCGCTCATCATCGAATCCTGAATCATTTCACGCCCCAGCAAGTCCTTGACGTCGACCTCGCGAATTTGATTGTTCGCCACCCGGCCAAGCAGCACATCCTTCATGCCTGGCAGTACGTTTACGCTGGCCGACGTTTGCTTGCCAATAACCGAAATCTCCTTAATCGTATGATGCGGAGCGGAAGGGATCGCCACGATAATATCCGTAACGCCGCGCTCGCTGACGATTCGATGAATATCCGCTCTTGTGCCAAGCACCGGGATTCCGACAATTTCATAGTTTTGCTTCTTCGGATTGTCATCAATGAAGCCGATCGGCACCAAGCCGCCAACGTCGCTCATCAGCAATTGCTTCGCCGTCGCCGTTCCCGCTACACCGGCCCCCACGATTAACGCCTTGCGCTTGCGCGCTTGCGGAGAACGCCGGAGCTGACTAGACTGCATGCTCAAAAGCCTGAAGCCGCCGAGCAGCAGCAGCGACAGCAAGGATTGCGCGAGCAAAGGCTGCAGCTGCAACGGCTCTCCCGGGACGAACAATGCGGCCATGCACAGCGCAAGCGTCGTCAAGCCGATAACTTTTGCCGCCCCAAGCACCTCTCCCGGCCCGCTGTACTTCCACAAGCTCTTATACGTTTTGCTTCCCAGCAAGAGAGAGCTTGCGAGCAGGACAAATATGCCGGCAAACATCCCTTCCGTCAGCGTAATCTTCCAAAATGCCATCTCCCCGTTAAGCAACAACCTCGCGCCGATTGCTCCGACTGCAAGCAGCGCGATATCGGCCGCAGCCAGGCCAAGCAATCTTAGGGCAACTATCATATTCCAGCTTCACTCCCTCTATAACTCTTCCTCTTAAGATGGAATAGTATATGTAGCAATAGAAGAGATGGCATAGTCAGCCAACTAGTTTCCCAGAAGCGCCAGCATAATTGGACGTTTCAGATCGGACGTTTACTAGGGAGCAGCCACCCATAGCAATCTAGCATTCCTTGCATAGGATAGGAGGAGAAAGGATGAAAGGGGAATGAAACGATGAAACTGGAGGATATTGCAGGCTCGTATGACGCCATATACAGCTTGGGCCGAAACTGCCTGCCAGCACTGCAACTGCAGAAAAACGGCTTGCGCACCTTCTCGGGTGTGCTCGATTGGATGGTTTCCGACTCGCTTTCGGATGTCAACCGCCTATTGAAAAAACGCTTTGCCGGCTTTATGGACTTTGGCGATCTGGAGTTCGTTACGTATGACGTCCCGTTTCCCGCCAATCTGTATGTGAAGGACAAAAAATACAACATCGTCTCCGCCCACGATTTTCCCGTTCATATCAACACGACCGCGCATCTTGCCTCCTATGAGGATGTTAAGGCGACCTATCTTCGCCGGATCGAGCGTTTCTTCTACAAGCTTGAGCACAGCAAGCACATTCTGTTTGTACGCACGCTCGCTTCCTACGAGGAGACGGCCGAGCTTGAGCGCATCTTGAGGAAAATGATCAAGCATGACTTCAAAATTCTTGTCGTCAACCCCGGCAATGTGCCTTATCTGCTCGACATGGCTTGGCCACTCGAGAAAGCATGCGCGGGAATAGCTCCTGCCGCCCATCTGGATTACGGAGACAGCGATTATTTATGGAACTTCCTGCTTCGCAACGTCAAGCTGATGCCTTAATGTCTGATGGACCTTTCCCGCAGACAGCAGCAAGCTTCGGTCGACTTTACGGGCAGAAGACTGCAAGCCTTTGAAGTGCCGCTTTCCTCAAAGAAGCCTCAACGCTGCCGCGGCGCTCGCAACGTTGAGGCTCCTTCGTTTTTATGAAAAGGAGGCTTCGATGGCCGGATCAGGAATCGTATAGCCCGGCGGCAAACGGTCCCGAATGTAGCCCCATAGCTCGGCATCCATAAGCGGCTGCGAGCCTTTCGGTCTGAAAAGCTCTCGATAGATAGCGTCGTGAGCGGCGCCGGGCAACCTGCTTTCTGTCCGCCTGCGTCGCCTGCGAAGCCGCAGCCTGCCCTTCCGTCTTGCATTTGTCGATGATTTGCCCCGAATCCGACGGGAAGCCTTCGTTTTGCCTGCGCGCTTGCGCGGCTTTCCCCCTGCCGTGCGGCGTGACCGCTTGCGGGCTCCCGAGCCTTTGCGCCCTGGCTTGCGCTTCGTTTTCACCGCACTTATTGTAGCGCTCTCCCGTCCGGTTGCCGATAGATACAAGGCCACAAGGGCCTTGACCCGTTCGTCAATCGACCAATAGGAGCGTCCCCAGTTCATGCCTTGCAACGCCACCCGGCTTCGCAGCGCCTCGTCCTCAAGCATGCGCTTCAAGCTCAAAAAAAGCTCGAAGCTGTTGTCTCTCTCAAACAGAATTCCCGTTTCCTCATGCACCATCATTTCCGGCATGCCGCCCGCCCTCGCAGCCACGACTGCAACGCCCGCTGCCTGGGCTTCCAGAATGACGTAAGGGCAGTTTTCCTGCAGGCTTGGAACAGCGACTATATCGCATTGGGCGATGAGCGAAGGAGCATCTTCCCGATGTCCCAAAAATAGAATGTGGTCCTCAAGCATGGCGAGACGAACGCCTTCCTCCAGCACTTCCCGTTCCGTTCCTTCGCCGATAATCCAGCATTCCCAGTCGCTGCGATCCTGCTTCAGGCGAATAAGCGCCTCAATGAGCAGATGAATGCCCTTCTCCCTTGCCAGCCTTGCGATACAGCCGATCAGTTTCCGATTGGGCGGCTTTACCGTTAATGGAGGCTCGCTCGTCCTTTGCAGAAAACGCTCCATATCCATTCCGTTCTGAATAATGGACAAGCTTTCCGGCCTTGCGCCAAACTCCGCCGTCAGAATATTTTTCGTCCAATGCGAGGTGACGACCAGCCAATCGTTGGAAACAAGACCTATCCGCTCCTGAGCGCAAAAATATTCCCACAGCGCAGGCTCGGTTTCCGGCGAAGCCCAGCCTCTAAGCGACAACTCATAAGGGATGATGCCGTGAACGGTGGTTATGAGCGGAACATGCTGCGGTTTCACGCGCCACATCGCCCGGCCGCTGGCGACATCCTGCGCATTGATGACATCATAGCTGGCCAGATCGCAATACACGGCCGCCAGCTCGAATGCATATCTCATCGGCTCGCGAACGCGCATATATTCCGGCATGTCAGGAAATGCCCTGCTGAAATAGGGCAGCAGCCTTCCCTCAATCTGCGGATGCAGGGCGGCCGGGTCCAGAAAGCTGTTTAAACGCGGAATCCAGAACTGCCAGGTATCCGCATCATAGCCGAAGAAATCAACCGTATGTCCCAGCTGCTCAAGCTTCCGCTTTAGCAGAATAATATAATTGGACACCCCGCCCCCGTCACCATTTCCCGACATGGGGAAGGGAAACGAACAGGTTAATAAAATTTTCATCCGAGCATCCTCCTTTGCGGAATTATTCCCGCAGCCTCCCCTTTGCGCGAATGGTCCGGCGGCGCTTCGCGCTCCCGAAGCCGACGCGCCCATTCCTTGTACCCGACAGCGAGCGTTTGCCCGTTCGGCGGCGCTTGACGTCTTTTCTCCGCTTGCCGCTCCTTGCCGTGCGCGTTCTTCTTGCCCGGCGGCGAAGACGAAGAGCCTGTGCTCGATTGATGCGGCAAAGCTGCATCGCTTCTTCCCTGTAGGGCTGAAGCATTTCCTCGAACGGAAGCACTTCGTAGTAGAGACAGGAACGATTATGGGCCTGCAGCAAGTCGAGCCACGACAGCGCGCTGCTTGCCAGCTCAGGCGACGCGGCCAGACGATGCCTGCTCAGCAGCAGATGTACGAGAAACTGCTCCGGCGTCGGCTCGATCCCGAACGCAACCATCTGCCGGTACAGTACCCGGTCCGCCGTTTCCTGATTTTCCGCTGCATATCTGCTCGTCACCTGCTCCTCATGCATGCGGTACAGCAGCAAAGGTTCATCAAGATTGGCCAAACGCATGAGCTGCGCCATTCTCGTCCAAAGCTCGTAATCCTCGGCATGTTTTGCAAAAGCGTCATACCAAAGGCCGTTTGCCAGCATAAGCTCTCTTCGGAACATGACGGTCGGATGATTGATGCAGCAGTTGAACAGCAGCTTGCATCTGATCTGCTCGGGCTCGGTCGGATGGCTGAACCAGATGTCTGCGTTCATCAGCTTGAGCTGAGTGCCGCAAAGCCCGATATCCGCTCTTTGGTCTAGCAGCGCAACCTGCTTCTCCAGCCGCTCGGGCAGCGCTATGTCGTCGCTGTCCATCCTCGCGATATACTCTCCTTCGGCCAACGCGAGTCCCTTGTTCAACGCGGCCACCAGTCCCTCGTTCATTTCGCTGCGCACCAGTCGGATACGCGGGTCCTGAAACGCCTCAATGACAGAAGCGCTGGCGTCCGTAGATCCGTCATCGACGATCAGCAATTCGAAATCGCCAAACGTTTGATTTAAAATGCTGGACACCGCTTCGTACACATACAGCTCGTTATTGTATACCGGCATAAGCACCGTCACTTTTGGCATATTCTCCAGCCCCTTTTGCGCAGATGGTGCGGCAGAGCGGCTATTGCCACGCCCCTCATGCCGCGATGTCCGGGGCTTCGCTCAAGTGCGCAGCACGTCGTAGCCGCCCCATTTATTTTTGTCGCGCAGCATCATTCTGATTGGAAAAGGCAGCGTCCAGCCATCCGGGTAGCCATACGAAGGATCAAGTATCCTTGCCGGCTTGTCGAGCATATAGCGGTTGAAATACGATTCGTCGAACCACAGGGCTGAAATCCCTCTGGCCACATCCTGATTAATAATGGAGGCAAGCTCGTTGCTCATTTGCAGGAACATCTCGGTTCTGCCGCCGATCAGCGCCCCGGCAAAATAGTAGCTCCCCGCTCCTAACGGAATATTCGCTGCACTGTCCGGATTGCGGTCGTACGGGTACGTTTCCGGCGGAGCGTTATAGAAGCCGTAATGGTTCAGCGCCACGATTCCCTCATGAATCGGCAGCATTTCCTCGCCCACAGGCGCATCAAACCGCATATTGGAGTTGAAGAAATACACAAAATCGGTTTCCTGCCGCAGCGTTTCCTGAATGCTTAGAAACATGGAGAAGCGCATCAGGGAATTGCCCGGCCAGCCAAGATTGCCCTGATAGATCCGGTTAACGTTAGGCTGCTCCTCGCCAAGAATGACCGGCGAATCGGTGAACACGTAGTAGGTTTTCGGATGCCCCGGCAAAAAGTTCATTTCCGCGCTCTGATAAAACTCATCCCAAAACACATTGTATTTGCCTGTGCAAATATAGACGACTCCGATACGCGCTCCCGCCACTAAAGCGAGATCCTCGGCCGTATGCGGGGGAGCAGTGGATACGGGCATGCCGGTGTAGGCGTTCAGCATAACCGGCTCCGCCGCTCCGCCGTTATGACGGGCATAGGCCTCCTGCAGCGCGTCCTCGTAGCCTCGGGCATGCCCCTCGGCATAGCCTTGCTCATATCCGGCGCGGTAGCTCCCTCTCAGCCTGGTTGACGCCTGGCCGCGCCTGCGCAAGGCGCTCCTGCCCAGCCGCCGCTTACGCCGGGGAATAAGCCTTTTGGCTCCCGAGGCTTTTTTCTTCGACGTTTTTCGTGTCGCTTTGGAAGCGGTGCGTCCGCTTCGAGCCGAGACCGGCTTTTTTTTACGCAGCATATGGGGCTATCTCCTTTATTCAATAGTTAAATGTTGCTCGCCTTTAACGTAATCGGGGCCATAATCACGAGCCCCTGGCCGGATATCGCCGCTTCTTCATCGCTTATTGGCGCAATGCTCCGGTCATCCAGGCCCCAGTCCCGCAGCGCCTGCTCGGACAGAAGGCGGCGCAGGCGCCCGACCGCGAGTTGAAAGCAATCTCCGCTTCCGCTTCGAACAATGGCGCCATCCGTGCGGCCCCATCCGTTTGAAGCCCGCTGCAGCTTGCCAAGCACCGTATCGAGCGGCAGCTCCGGTCCCAACGGCCACGCCCATATATCCGGCTGCGTCAAACGAACGGTGCGCAAGGAATGGCCCCCGGCTGACAGAATACGATGCCTGCAGCCGTTCTCGATCCAGTACAGGCTCCCATTCAGCGCTTCCACGACCACATGCGAAGGATAGTAGTCGACCATTCGCAATTCCGAGGCCGAGCGGCCCGGCTGAAGCAGCTCCTCCATTCTCCCAAGCTGCTGCCAATCCCCCCATTTTTGCCGAAAAAAGATTTGATTGAGTACGGATGCGTCCTTGAAGGAGCGCATTGTAACGCTGCCGTAATGATGGATAAACGTATCCTCGGCAATGACCAGCTCCAGGCCAAGCAGCCGCACGCGAAGATAAAAATCCACGTCCTCGCACGTGCCAAAGCTGTAGCCCTCATCCATATAGCCCACGCGCAGCAGCACGTCTCGCCTAAGCGCAAGGCAAAAGCCCATAATATCCTGAGCTTTGCGCCAGCTCGCGGGATCGGACTGATTATGCCTTGCCGCGAAGGCTTGCATCTCCTTCATGTCGCGGTAGCCTACGTTAATCCGCTGATTGTTGGACAAATAGTTGGTAACAGGACCAACAAGGCCGATAGTGGGGCTGCTGTAAAGACAGGCAAGCAGATTGCCTAGCCAATGGCGGGTCAGCAGCGTATCGTTGTTCAGAATGACGATAGACGTCCCCTTTGCCATCAGCAGCCCTTGATTGACTCCGCCTGCAAAGCCCAAATTGTTCTCGAACCGCTTATAACGAAGCCTTAGCCGGCCCCCCAGCCGTTTCAAATAAGCTTCCGTGCCGTCCGTGGAGCCGTTGTCGATGACGATTACTTCGTAAGGCCGATCGGTATAAGCAATCAGGCTCGATATGCAGCCCTTTAAATAGGACAAATTGTTGTAGGTCGGGATGATGATGCTCGTGCCGTCAAAAAGCGAGGCATAATCCGTTTCCGGGTCGTTCCGCCCCTGCTCGTAGCCGGCGGGAAAACCCTCGGCATAGCCCTTCCGGTAAGCTCTGCCGCCAGCAGCTGTGCGCCGCCTGCGGACCATAGGCCTTAATCGGCGTTTCATCGGTCGCTGTCCTCCTCTGCCGGCAGGCCTTACGGGAACAGGATGGATAGCAGCGTACGGATGCGGTTGTCATACGTATGCCGCTCCAGCGTATGCCTGAAGCCCGCAGTTGCCAGCTCTCTTCGTTTCTTTTCATCCGCTAAATAATACGCTGCCTTCTGCAGAAGCTCGGCCGGACTCGTATACGTGTCCAGATGGACGCCCGGCGTGTAGTGATCGATTAAATCATGGCGGATATCGGTAAGCTGAAGCGCTCCGCACGCCGCGATTTCGTAGGTACGCGGATTGATGGACAAGCCTGGCAGATTGCGGCTGTTGCGATTGTGCAGACGATCCTCGTGAGACCTGTGGATGTTGATGACGATTTTCGCTCCGTTGTAGTAGGAAGCCGCCTCGGCAGCGCTGATCCAGGCGAGCCTGATTCCGCCCTTCAATCGGCTGTAACGCTTCAGCCTTCTCCACAGCAGTCCGACGATCCGCGTATCCCGCGCCGCCAGGAACGGGGCAAGCTGGTCAATTAGCCGCACCCGGTTCGGAAACCCGTTGCCAATAAAGCAGATGTCGGACTGGTACATGGGCGGCACATATTTAGGCATGTAGACGGCAGGGCTTACGCCAAGCGGCAAATAAAATACGTTGCAGCCCAGGCTTTGATAGATCGGGATAGCCGACAGCTCATGCGTAAAAATATATTCGTAGGCCGGAGCCAGCCGAAGCGTCACATCGGTCACATAGGGCTCGTCGACGAGCCATATCGCCGTTTTGATGCCGAGCGCGCGCACGGCCCTTACCTGAGCCTCGGCAACGAGCGTCCCATGCATAACGAGCATAAGATCGGGACGGAAGGCAGCCGCCAGCTCGGCAAGCTGCTGCAGCGGTCCAGCCTCCGTGACCTCCATCGTCTGGGCGCGCAGCGCGCCGAGCACAGCGGCGTCCAAATCGGGAAACGGCCCCTTTAATCCGGCTTTCACATATAAAACTCGCAAGGAACGCGGCGACGTTAGAGGCTGCTCAGCCTGCTTCCCCCACGCATGCAAGCTCCCTACCCGATAGCCCTGCTCCAGCCCCGCCGTGTGCCCGCTCTCCCAGCCGCCCGAAGCTGCGCGCACGGAGCCCGCTGCCGACGCACCGCCCTGACGCGGAGCTGTCGCCCTGATACGATAAGCGCGCTTGCCTCTCCACTTCGCCGGCTTCTTCATATGCCTCCGCCTCCTCTCAATGCCGTCTCCAGCAGATCGATGCTTCTATCCCAGCTCCAGTTCAAATACGTGGCCTGCCCGCCCGCCTTCAACAGCTCGCGCTGTGCGGGGTCGGCGATCAGGCTCGCGACGGCAGCGGCAGCCGAGCGGGCGTCATTCGGTACAATGAGCGAATTGTAGCCATGCACCAAATATTCATCCGTTCCTGTCACATCCGCGACGACCGGCACTCCGCCGCAAGCCATCATCTCCAGCGGAGGATAGAGGAAGCTTTCGACCTTGCTCATTTTCAGCAAAATATCGCAGCTTGAATAAATATGCTTCATCTGTTCATACGGCACCCGCTCAAAAAAACGGTCGCAGCGCCAAGAAGGATGGGGACTTCCTGCCGAGCTGACGCACCAAATTTCGCAGTCAAGCTGCTGAACCGCAGCGAACGCCTCGCTCATCCCCTTGTTCGGGACAGCAATCGGCCCCTCCAGCAGCACTCGTACTCTGCCGCCTCGCGGGGCGAGCGGCTCAGCCTCGTGCATCAGCGTCAAATCCAATCCGTTTGGAATGTAGACGGACTTCCTGTGGAATGTCTGCTGCAGCCAACGCTGCAGCCAGCCCGCCATTGTGAGAAACGCAAAGTCTTGTGACTTATACGTTGCCCACGCCATGCGGGAAAGTCTCGAGCCCGGTTTATAGAAGCGCGATTCGTCGGATTGAATGAAATAAAAGCGATGATGCGCGGGAATGCGTCTGGCAGTGTGCGTGGTTGACCAGAAGGTGGCGATAACGACATCGCGATCCTGCGCTGCATTCGCTTCTGTGACAATCGGCACCTCGTTTGGATGCCAATCCACAACTGTATGGCCGTCTTGCGATACCAGCTGCACATCGTAGCCCCGCTGCTGAAGCCGGTTGGCATGCTGCAGCACGACGGCAACGCCTCCCGATATGGAGCAGCCGGGTATGACGTAGGCGACCCTCGGCTTGGCGATATGCTGCGAGATCGCCACCCAGCGTCCGCTCCGATAGCCATCGCGCCAGCCGGCCTGATAGCCGGCCTCGCGTCCCGGCCCTGGAGAGCCTGCGGAGCCTCTCCGCCGCAGACCTGCCGTTCTTTTGAGCTTGCGCCTCCTTGCCGCGGACATGATCCGCCGGACCTTTGGCTTGTCAGGTTTCATCATCCCGTTCCTTTCTGTTCGCCTATGCGCCGTACCTCTTCGCCTACTCTTCTATTCCGCAGCCGGCATGACGCTATGAACGAAATTACGATAATAGATTTGCAAGCGCCGCCGCCCTGCAGCGGTTTAATCGGCTTTAGCCTTCCTGGAATCAAATCGTAACGCTCTATCCCATAGTATGTTCGCTCATCTGTCCCGCCACGGCATCTGTTACTACAGGTGTGATGTCTTGGTATATTCGTCCAGACGCCATAGAGGGAAGCAGGGCTTCTATGAAACTATCAATCCAAGCTTAGGCCATTCGTTTTACAGCTATGTATGCGCGCAAACAAACAAATGGCTGTTCATCCGCCTTGTGCTTGCGCCGGTGAGCAGCCAGTCGATTATTTTATTCGTATTCCCTCAAGCGCTTTCTCCCGCCAGGCCGTATTGGCCTGATACCATTCCAGCGTCCGCCTTATTCCCTCGTCAAACGTTACGTCCGGCTTCCAGCCCAGCTCCCGCTGCAGCTTGCGTGAATCAATCGCGTAACGCCGGTCGTGACCGGGGCGATCCTGAACGTACCGAATCAACGACTCCGGCTTTCCCAGCTCGGCCAAAATCCGTTTAATCAGCTCGACATTCGACAGCTCGTTGTCGCCGCCAACATTGTACACCTCGCCGGGAACGCCCTGATGCAGCACCAAATCGACTGCCGCGCAGTGATCGTCAACATACAGCCAGTCTCTTACATTCAGTCCGTCACCGTACAGCGGTATCGGCTTATTCTCCAGCGCCTGCATCAGAACAAGCGGAATAAGCTTCTCGGGAAACTGGCGCGGTCCGTAGTTGTTGGAGCAGCGGGTGGTCACGACCGGAAGGCCGTACGTCCGGCCATACGCTCTGACCAGCATATCCGCGCCCGCCTTGCTTGCCGCGTACGGGCTGTTCGGCGCAAGCGGCGTCCGTTCCGTAAATCGTCCCGCGGCCCCCAGCGATCCGTACACTTCATCGGTCGAAATATAAACAAACCGTTTCACGCCATGCGTACGCGCCGCATCAAGCAACGTCTGCGTGCCAAGCACATTCGTTCGCAGAAATACGCCTGGATTGGCTATGCTGCGGTCCACATGCGATTCAGCGGCAAAATGAACGACCGCATCCACGCCCTCCGCCATCAGCTCGTTCAGCAGAGTGCTATCGCCTATATCGCCATGCACGAAATGATAAGCCGGAGCCGATGCGGCATCCTGCAAATTGTCCGGGTGGGCGGCGTAGGTCAGCGCATCCAAATTGTACAGCGTATAGTCCGGGTGCTTGAGCAGCATATGCCTGATGAAATTGCTTCCTATGAAGCCCATGCCACCAGTAACCAGCAGCCTCATCTTGTATCTATTCTCCTTCCCGCAGGACGCGCCCCGCCTCCATCAGCGATTCAAACGTCCCCGCATCCGTCCACCAGTCTTTCATCACACTGTAGGCGAGCAGGCCGTCTGCCGCATATCGGTTATTAATATCTGTAATCTCCAGCTCGCCTCTGGCCGACGGGGACAGCTTCGCAATATGCTCGAATACCTTGGTATCGTACATATAAATGCCGGTAACACAATAATTGGAGTGAGGTTCTGACGGCTTCTCTATTATGGAGACGATTCTGCCGTCGCTTATAACGGGCACGCCGTATCTGCGCGCATCCTCCACGGAAGTTAATACGACTCTTGCTCCTTCGGGCTGACGGCTAAAAGCCTCGACATAGGGCAGCAAGCTGTCGCTGAACAAGTTATCGCCCAGCAGCACGATAAATTTTTCTCCCGTCTCTATGAACCCCGAAGCGAGCGCAAGCGCCTCGGCAATGCCTCCGGCCTTTTCCTGCACCTTGTAAGTCAAGCGTACGCCAAGCTCGCTGCCGCCTCCCAAATAATCGATATACAAGCCTGCGGATTGCTTGCCGATTACGATCAGAATGTCTTCGATCCCCGCTTCTTTCAGGCGTCGAATGCCGTAATAGATCATCGGATATCCGCCAACGGGCAGCAAATGCTTGTTGACCACGTTCGTCAAGGGGCGAAGCCGCGTGCCCGTTCCGCCCGCAAGCAGCACTCCTTTCATGGAATCAGCTCCTTCTCTGTCTAGGTGGGCGCAGGCCGCAGTAACCTGAGGCTCGCTCCGTTCCTCTGATTCTATACTATGAATTTGCACGCTCCGGCGGACCCTTGTAAATGACTAATTTATCTTTCTAGTTACGAGTTTACGATAGTTTCGCGTACGCGCGACCGTCTTGGCCTGCAGCCAGCGAAAGGTACGCTTCGTCACCTTCCATGTATGCGTCCTCTGGTCAGCGCGGCGCAGCGCTGTAAAGTTATGCATGCTTGTCGATGCAATTCGATACCCGGACCTGGCGCAATCTCGCAAAAACCGCATATCCGAGCCTCTCGGAACACGAGAGAATTTCACCTTGGCAAATACCCGCTTCTGAAACATCAGCGTCGCGCCCGCCACTTGACGGGAGCTTGCCATTTTTCCTTTGACCAACGCCTGATTCGCCAAAAAATATAAATAAAATTGTCGCTTGCCAACCACATCGGCATCGCTATGCTCGAATTCTCGCATGGCTTCTTGAACGTAGTAGGGAGAGTAGTAATCATCGTCGTCGAACTTCGCAATATACGCATGCTTGGCTTTGCTTACGCCGTAATTCAGACAGCGGCCAAGCGGCCAACTGGCAGGCGTCTGATAGACAGATACGCCGGGCAGCGCCTGATCATAGTTCCGGTACGTCTTCTGCTTCATTTTTTTGCTGTTCAGCACGATAATCAATTGTTTAGGCGCCCACTTCTGGCGTTTGTAATTAGCAAATATATTACGGATAAAATCAGGACGGTTCGTTACCGTAATGATCGTAACTCCCCAAGCTCCGTCCGCCTCCGACACCGGCACTGTCATCCGTTACCGCCGCCCAACCGCACAATCGTCGCCTTGCCGCTATGCCCTCTGGTCACATTTCGGGTATCGTAAACGATAGAAGCATGCTCAAGCAGCAAAGCAAGCGGTATCTCGCTATGCGCTGTCGCAATGACGACCGCATCTGCCGAGCGGATCGCTTGCTCATTAAGCGCTACGCTGTACAGTCGTTCTCCCTCAAGCTCAAGCGAAGGAACAAACGGGTCATGATAGTGCGCCTCGACACCGGCAAGCCGCAGCCACTTCAGCAGCTCAATCGAAGCCGATTCCCGGTAATCGCCAATGTCCTGCTTGTAAGCCGCCCCATACACGATAATACGCGTTTCCTTCAGAGACCTGGGCGCAAGCAAACGCGCGAGCTGCTCGACTACATACCTTGGCATCCGCTCGTTAAGCTCGCCCGACAATGCGATAAAAGCCGAATCGGCCCCGTATTGCTTAAGCTTCCACACCAGATAAGACGGATCAACGGGAATGCAATGTCCCCCGATTCCCGGTCCGGGATAAAAGGGGTTGAACCCAAAGGGCTTCGTTCCCGCAGCCTCGATTACTTCCCATAAATCGAGCCCCAACAAATCGCTTAGCATGGCCAGCTCGTTAATGAAGGAAATATTGACCAGCCTGTAGGCATTCTCCAATATTTTGGCCATTTCGGCCGTTTCGAGAGAGCTTACAGGCACAACCGTATCAAACACCATCCCATACAGCTGTTCTGCCTGCAGCCTGCAAGCCGCGGTCAAGCCGCTGATCACCTTCGGAATCGATTGAACCGAATATACCTTGTTGCCGGGATCAACCCGTTCGGGCGAATATGCCAGGTGAAAATCGGTCCCGGCCCGCATGCCCGATTGCTCCAGCATCGGCAGCAGCACCTCCCGTGTCGTACCGGGATACGTCGAGCTTTCCAGCACAACCAGCTGACCTTTCTGCAAATGCGGCTTGAGCTCCGCCGCGGCCTGCGTCAAATAGCTGAGCTCGGGTGTCCCCCGTTCCGTAAGCGGCGTCGGAACGCAAATGATAATGGCGTCAACCTCACCAAGCCTAGAATAACCGTTCTCAGGCTCCAGTCTGCCCGTCGCCATTGCGGCCTGTACCGTTTCCTTGTCTACGTCCGTCAAATAACTGCTTCCCGCCAGCAAAGCATTGATTTTTCGTTGATCCAGATCGATGCCGAGCACGCGGAAGCCTTTCCCAATAAGCAGCAATGCCAACGGAAGACCGACGTAGCCCAGCCCGATGACTGCTATCTTTTTATAAACCTTTGCCTGTTCTACCATCTTCCGATCGCTCATCATCCACTTCCCGCCCTCTCTCTGGCAAATTAAATTAGCTCCAATATTATATGAGAAGCTAGATTAATAGATTGGACGCATTGCGGGCATTCTCTAAAACGTGGCAATCGACTATTTCTTCGTTATCGCAGCCAAAAACGAGACCCGTACGAATGGTTTGGCATACCATAAGGGAGCGCATCCGTTGCGCAAATTCGGGAAAGCGGTGAAGGGATGAGAAGAGCCGGTCGTAGACGCCGCAGCCACTTCGACGTCATTATGATGTCCGATTTCCGGCTGCCGGGCGGCACAACATCGTCTAATATAGAAGAAATGAAAGCCCAGAAACGCGCTGGCTTAAAAACAGGCTTAATGCATCTGCCCGGAAGCGCAGGCAAAAACGGGCGCCGCCTAAATCGGAAAATACGGGCCATGCTGGACGGGCGGGCCATCCGTCTGCTTCCGAGGGGAAGTCGGGTCAGCTGCAATACGCTGGTCATCAGACACCCTCGCGTCATGCAGCGCAGAACAAGACCGATCCCGCGCATTAAAGCCAGGTATGTGCATATGATTGTCAATCAAACGCCGCGCAAGGATTATGGGAGCAAGCACGGAAGACTCGTTTATAATATCCGCTTATGCAACCGCAGGGCGAAATCGTATTTCCGCAAAACGCCTGTCTGGCACCCGATTGGGCCGCTTGTTCGCGACACCCTTAAGCGCAAGCATCAAGCCGCTCTGCGTTCGATCAAGCTCTCCCCCTCAGATTGGGTGAACATTATTAACGTCAACGAATGGCGTCGGAACAAAAGACCGCAGAAAGGCTCCACCATAAGAATCGGCAGACACTCCCGCGACGCCTATGTGAAGTGGCCTAGCGGCAAAGGAGATATGCTGCGGATTTATCCTGATCATGAGCGCTACCAAATTCGCGTATTGGGAGGCGCCGCAACGCCTAGACGCATCTTGGGCAAGCTGCCGTCCAATTGGACAGTGTATCCATTCGGAAGCAAATCGCCAAAATCGTTTTTGGCCGGCTTGGACGTTTTTGTTTATTATACGCATCCGGACTGCGTCGAGGCGTTTGGCAGGGTTATTTTTGAGGCGATGGCCGTAGGAGTTCCGGTTATTCTCCCGGTTGCCTACAAGCCGCTTTTCGGCTCTGCCGCTCTTTATGCCGCTCCCTCCGAAGTACAGGCTGCAATAGACCGGCTTATGGAAAACGACGTGCTTTATGAACAGCAGGTGGAGCGGGCAAGACGTTATGTAGAAGCCAATTTCGGATACTCCAAACATTTGTCGAGGTTAAAAAAGCGATAAAGCAAGCAGAAGGAGCCGCCCGCTATTCAACAACAGCGAACGGCTCCTTTACGCATGTCCCGCTTCCATATCGGCAGGATTAGGGAAGGAAATGGGCGGGATTAATCATAAATATACGATTGATGCTCCTTGCCTATGCTCTTCGCCGAATAATCCGCAGCTTGAACGGGGAATACTCGTTCTACCAGCGCATTAAATTCGGCGATAAAACCTTGAATCGGATGCCCTGCCGCCACATCGCCCATATAGGCGTGCATCCGGCCTACAAAATCGGGGTTAGCCGAGACGTAGACATGCTGGACTTGCGGTCTGAAGCGTCGAACCTCGGCCGCTGCATCCGCTTTGATTTTTTCGGTCAGCAGGTCGCTTCCCGTCGACATGGCGTGCAATCTTTTGCTCATTTCCACGCCTTCCTGGCCTGTGTATCCGCTGCGGGCAGACAGTTTGCCTTCCGGCATATTTTCATCCAGGGAGACAGCTACATAAGCATTTTCATCCGTAAGCATAACGTAAGAGGCAGAAATCGATGGCAAGCCGGCAATCGCTTCGGAAATTTCCTCGCTCATCTCCATCTGATAATTTTTGTGCGAGCCGATTAAGTTATTGTTATTAAGCCTGCGGCCGTTCATCCTGTTTTTCTCATTCATCTGATCGTTTGCAAACCGTTTATCGATAATCATATTTCCGCTTGAATCATATTTCACGCTTTTGGTTTTAATATTTTTGTTGCCCAGCTCGCCATGATTTTCCGCACAGCCCGTCAACAGCATGCCGAGCGCCAATCCGGCCGTCAGTATTTTGCATGATTTAAGCATCCAGCCATCCTCCGTTTCCTTATAGTCAGGCTTCAGGCCCGATCTTAGCGTGCTCCGTAATGAAGCGGGTTATTCGCGGTTGACAAAAGCGGCTGTCTGCGCTAAATTAGCACTAGGTAATAGTATCTGGTACTAAAAGTGAGGAGGTTTCATTATGGACGACATTCCTACGCCAGCCCTGCAGTCAAACGCAGTCATTACGGGAATTGGCTCTTACGTTCCTGAACACATCCTGAGCAATGCCGATCTGGAGAAGCTGGTTGACACCTCGGACGAATGGATTGTGCAGCGCACGGGTATCCGCGAGCGCAGAATCGCAAGCGAGCAGCAATTCGCCAGCCATCTGTGCGCAGCTGCGGTATACAATATGATGGAGCGGTATCCCGTCTCTGTTCATGATGTCGATTATGTAATTGTGGCAACGTCCACGCCGGATGCCACCTTCCCGAGCACTGCCGCGCTTGTATCGGATAGGCTCGGCATTGCAAGCTGCGGCGCAGTCGACATCCAGGCCGCTTGCGCAGGCTTTGCCGCCGCTTTGCAGCTTGCCAACGGTTTGCTGCTGTCGGGCGCCTATCGCAAAATCCTTGTCATCGGAGCGGAAACCTTGTCCAAAATAACGGATTATACCGACCGAACCACCTGCATCCTGTTCGGCGACGGAGCGTCCGCCTTTTTGCTTGAAGCGGCAGCGGGTTCCCGAAAGGGCGATATTCTCGCCGCTTATGCCGATACAGACGGGGCGCTTGGGCATCACATCTACCGCAATCAACTGGCCCCTTTTATTGGCGAGCATGAGCTGAACGACAGCGGCTTTATCGTCCAGAATGGCCGGGAAGTCTACCGCTGGGCGCTTTCGCAGGTGTCCAAAGGCATTGAAGTCATGCTTGCGCGCGCCGGCCTTGCACCGGGACAAATTGACTGGTTCATTCCCCATAGCGCCAATATGCGGATTATAGAAGGTCTGAGCGAGCGAACCGGCTTTGCTTCTGAACAGACGTTGTCGAGCATTGAGCGTTATGGCAACACCTCGGCCGCATCCATACCGCTTGCGCTCGACGAAGCGGTGAAGGCAGGGCGAATCCAGCAGGGCCATACCCTGCTTCTGTACGGCTTCGGCGGAGGATTAACACAGGCAGGCGTGCTTATACGCTGGTCGTTGCAGAATACACGATGATGGCCATTCACGCGCCCAGGGATGTTTGAATGTAATGGACGCCTGTTCTACCCTCGCGCCAGTCGCAACCGAAACAGCCCGGCGGAAGGGTTGCCCTCGCCAGGCTGTTTCTACTGCCGTGCTGCAGCTGGAAAGAACAGCAAAAAACGCCTCCAAGCAGCCGGAATAATCGAAACGGCTAGGGGCGCTGTTCATAGGCCGATTGATGGCCATCCTCGAAGCCGCTCGCAAAACCTGTGTTAAATCCGTCGTTAAACAACGTATTAATGCCCGAGTGCTCGACTTCGCTTGCCTTGCCGCGCACCCTGCCTGCCGTTTGACGCCGAGTCGTTAATTTACGCCTGCCACCACTCCGCCGTTTGACGGCAGCGGCCGATTTGCCAGCCCCCGCTCCTGTCCTAGCCTTGGCTCTTTTCATCCTTCGCCCCCTCCCGCCTCCTTGGCATCACGATTGAAGCGCAGTCCCGGCTTGAGCC
This sequence comes from Paenibacillus sp. SY21-1, assembly GCF_005222705.1. GTDB lineage: Bacteria > Bacillota > Bacilli > Paenibacillales > Paenibacillaceae > Pristimantibacillus. Next base: position 47,688 of record NZ_STGF01000030.1, read on the forward strand.
AGGGGGCGCCGGCCTGCCCGCGCTTGCGCACTCGTCTTCGCCAGCCTAACCGGGTAACCGTCTCGGCGATCGACTCCTGATAAGCGGTCAAGGAAAGAGCCTGCTCTCTTAGTGATCTTGCCGCATGAGGGGACTGCTCCGTTATATCCGCAACACTGTCGAGTATTCGGGCTAACGCCTGCTGGCTTTTTGCCAGCGAGCCCAGCAATGCGGCTCTCGCCTCCAGCTCGGCAGCTTTGCTATTCGCACGCTTGCAGTTGATGGACTCGCCTATACGTCCCGGTTCTTGCTCTGACGGAAAGCCGCTCATCACATTTTTCCCCCGAACGATATTCCTTTGCCAAAGCCTCCTTGTTCGCCGAAACCTCCGCTATCCTCATCGTCTTGCGGCACGACCGCTTTAATAATGGACACCATGCCCTGATTCAGCTTCGTCATGCCATCGATCATTTCGATTACCTGATCATGAATTTGCAGGGACTGCCCAAGTTGTGACTGCTCCTCCCCCATGCTTTGTCCATCTACATGGTTTACAAACCAGTTTCTCATTTTTTCAGCTTCCGCCGCCTTCGCCTCCAGCATGACAGCAATATTCCACTGCATATTGGCAGCCGAGTTCAGCATCCGCAAATACGACTGTTCGCGGCTCATCGCGGCCACAGCCCCCTCTCAAAAGCTACTCTTCATCCTCCGCTTCCTTTAAACCGCGTATGACAATCGCCAGCTGGGCAGCCAGCGTCTCCTGAAAATCGGCAAAGCTGTTTAAATAACCGATCAGATTTTGCGCTATGCCTTGCGTATGCTCAATCATATCGGATGCATCGCCTATATTAGGCTCCACATCGGGGAGCGCCTGCACAATCTCCGACAGACGCACCGTTACATGACGTTCGGCTTCCAATACACGGGCAAGATGATGGGTGGAATGCGACATATGCTCCAGCATTTCCGAAATCTTATGCTCCATTGCCCTCTTCCTTCCTTGGTATAGACATTCCACTTTCAGCGCTGCCTGTTATAAGCTTGATTTGGCTTAACCCGGCCTCCTCAAGCGGAAGCTAGGCCGCAACGTCTGATCAAATCGATAGCTTCTACAGCATATGCGGGGCCAAGCGGCATGATACACGTTTGGCGTTACAGCGATTGCCTAAGCTGTACAGGAGCGATGATGGGATCGCCGATCCGCATCTGCGCAAGCTCCTGCTCCGTCAGATCAGGCTCTCCCTCTTGAAGACACCACGCAGCCAGCGCGTACGCATTAATAATCGGCCGTCTGCTGCCGTTTTCAATATAGTAGAGACTGCCATCAGAGGCATGCTGCACGCTTCCGCCGCGAATAGCCGCATCGCTTTGAATCGGCCGCCCGATCGGCCATCTCCACAAATCAAGCTGCGACAAACGGACAACTGGCTTGCGCCACTCCCCTTCGATCGGTCTTCTAATCCCTTCCTCGATCCAATAGATCGTGCCTCCAAGCCCCTGTACCGCTACTTTTTCCGGATAGAATCGGCACTCTCCGTAAGTCCCTTTTGCTCGGCTTGGGGGGTGGGAAGACAACGCTGCGGTAGACGCAAGGAAAGCCTCGTTCGGGTCATCCCACTTACCTTTCCCAATAACTGGTTGCGCCGCCGTTTCTACACTTAAATTCGATAAAACCGCCGGGTCCAGCTGAATGGCGGCAACAGCGCTCCCCTCACTGCCGACGGCATCCGCTCCATTAGCCGCATCCATTGTTTTTCCTTCCATATAGGCATCCTTCGCACAGGCAAGCGAATACCCTTGAAGCTTCACCCTCAGGCAGTAGTCCGCCATTTGCATACCGGCATCCGGCAGACCTTCATCGAAATACCCCACCCGGCTGAGCGTCTCTTTGCGCATAAGCAAGCAATGCTCGGATAACGCCGATACGATGTCCATCCGGCCGCTCTCCGCTTCATTGTGCATTCGGGCAGCCTCGTGCATCTGCTCGGGATCGGCATAATCCAGCAGCACCTGCTGCTCTCCTGCCAGCCCGCCAGAAACCGGCCCGACTAGCCCAATGCTTTCGTCCTGCTTGAGACAAGCCAATAAATGCTCCAGCCACTGCTCGGTCGGCCGCATCCTGCAGCTCATAATCAGAATCGTTGTGCCTTTGGCCATCATCAGGCCGCGGTTGACGGCACCTCCGAAGCCGGCATTTTCATTCAAGAGCCGATATCGCACTTGCCCTTCAAGCCGTTTTAAATCATGCGCAATGCCATCCTGCGAACCGTTATCGACAACGATCATTTCATAGGGCAAATCCGTCATTTCCGCAATAGCTTCCATACATTCCAATACAGCAGTCCGTTCATTGCAAATGGGCAAAATAATGCTCGTACCGTCAAACAACTCATCATAGCTTGCCAAACCGGCCTTCAGCCCGTACTCGTAGCCCTGCTGCACGCCTTCCTTGTAGCGGCCTGCTCGCTTGGCGGCAAGATTGCGCAAGCCGGCTCGTCTTCCAGGGCGTCTACCCTGCTTTTTGCTGCGTCTCATAGGCAGTCCACTCCCCTTTTTTAAGCAAATGGCTACACCCGTATATTGTATGTAGAGGGCAAAAGACCGCAACGGCTAGTGTACCGATAGTCGGAATAATAGGCGATTGCCGCTCCTCCGTTTCTATAGTCGAACATGCGAAAAAAAAGAGCCTGACGCTCCTTCCTCACGCATCAGGCTCTTTAACTCCATTCACATTTTCCCAAGCGCTATCCAGTTTAAGCTGCCTATCTGATCCTGACTAAAGCGGGTGCGTATGATGGCGACTGCAGCCTTATCGACCGCTTTCCATTTTATCGCCGCATAGCAAGCGGGATTGTCGACTGTGACAGTAAGACTGTAGCCATTGTCATTGAATGCTTCGTCAAAAATGATTACAATTTCGACATGCTCCAGCTGCGCGTTGAGCTTATAGGAAGCAAGGCCAAATTGCTGCAGCACGACGCCCTTATTCGGAGGAGATATGACAGGAGCAAAATTTAAAGCGGCAAGATCTATCGCCTCATTCTGAATATGCTCGCTGCCGATCGCTTGTGGCGCAATGTGTTCAGGACGAACTGACTCCGGTGTAAGCCGCTGGTCCGAAAATATACCTGCAGCCAGCTTATCTGCTGTAATGGAGCCTGCTGCAAGATGTCCGTTGCTTACGCATCCTGTTGCCAGCTGCTCGCCGGTTACGCTGCCAGCTATCAGATGTTCTGTTCCTACGCTTCCGAATGCCAGGTGCTCACCAGTTACGCTGTTAGCTGTCAGGTGCTCCGTTCCTACGCTTCCGCTAGCCAACTGCTCATTCGTTACGCTGCCAGGCGTCAAATGCTCCGTTTCCACGCTTCCGTATGCCAGTTGCTCACCAGTTACGCTGTTAGCTGTCAGGTGCTCCGTTCCTACGCTTCCGCTAGCCAACTGCTCATTCGTTACGCTGTCAGGCGTCAAATGCTCCGTTCTTACGCTTCCGAATGCCAGCTGCTCGCTCGTCACGCTACCTGACGTCAGATGCTCCGTTCCCACGCTTCCTGATGCCAGTTGCTCACCAGTTACGCTGTTAGCTGTCAGGTGCTCTTTCCCTACGCTTCCGTTCGCTAGATGCTTGCCTGTCACACTGATCGAGGTCAGGTGCTCTGATCCTACACTTTCGAACGCCAGATGCTCGCCTGTCACGCTGCCTGACGTCAAGTGCTCCGCTCCTACGCTTCCGTTCGCCAGATGCTCACTAGTCACGCTGCCTAACGTCAGATGCTCCGTCCCTACGCTTCCATACGCCAACTGCTCACTCGTCACGCTGCCTGCTGTCAGATGTTCCGTTCCTACGCTTCTGATTGCCAACTGCTCGCCTGTTATGCTACCTGCTGTTAAATGCTCCGTTCCCACGCTTCCATACGCCAACTGCTCACTCGTCACGCTGCCTGCTGTCAAATGCTCTGTTCCTACGCTTTCGTACGACAGATGTTCCCTCGTTACGCTGCCTGCTGTTAAATGCTCCGTTCCCACGCTTCCGTTCGCCAGCTGCTCACTCGTTACGCTGCCTGCTGTCAGATGCTCCGATTCCACGCTTCCGAACGACAACTGCTCGCCTGTTACGCTGTTAGCTGTCAGATGCTCCGTTCCTACGCTTTCGTATGACAGATGTTCCCTCGTTACGCTGCCTACTGTTAAATGCTCCGTTCCCACACTTCCAAACGCCAGATGCTCACTAGTCACGCTGCCTAACGTCAGATGCTCCGTCCCTACGCTTCCATACGCCAACTGCTCACTCGTTACGCTGCCTGCTGTCAAATGCTCTGTTCCTACGCTTTCGTACGACAGATGTTCCCTCGTTACGCTGCCTGCTGTTAAATGCTCCGTTCCCACGCTTCCGTTCGCCAGCTGCTCACTCGTTACGCTGCCTGCTGTCAGATGCTCCGTTCCTATGCTTTCGTACGACAGATGTTCCCTCGTTACGCTGCCTGCTGTCAAATGCTCCGTTCCCACACTTCCAAACGCCAACTGCCCACTTGTCACGCTGCCTAACGTCAGATGCTCCGTCCCTACGCTTCCATACGCCAATTGCTCACCTGTTACGCTGCCTAACGTCAGTTGCTCCGTTCCCACGCTTCCGTCTGCCAGCTGCTCACCCGTTACGCTGCCTGCTGTCAAATGCTCCGTCCCTACGCTTCCATAAGCTAGCTGCTCACTCGTCACGCTGCCTAACGTCAGATGCTCCGTCCCTACGCTTCCATACGCCAATTGCTCACTCGTTACGCTGCCTAACGTCAGATGCTCCGTCCCTACGCTTCCATACGCCAACTGCTCACTCGTCACGCTGCCTGCTGTTAAATGCTCCGTCCCTACGCTTCCGTCTGCCAGTTGCTCACCCGTTACGCTGCCTAACGTCAGATGCTCCGTTCCTACGCTTCTGTCTGCCAGCTGCTCACCCGTTACGCTGCCTGCTGTCAGGTGCTCCGTTCCTACGCTTCCGTTCGCCAGCTGCTCACTCGTCACGCTGCCTGCTGTCAGGTGCTCCGTCCCTACGCTTCCGTCTGCCAGTTGCTCACCCGTTACGCTGCCTGCTGTCAGATGCTCCGTTCCTACGCTTCCATAAGCTAGCTGCTCACTCGTCACGCTGCCTGCTGTTAGATGCTCCGTTCCTACGCTTCCGTTCGCCAGCTGCTCGCTCGTCACGCTGCCAGCTGTCAAATGCTCCGTTCCCACACTTCCGTTCGCCAGCTGCTCACTTGTCACGCTGCCTAACGTCAGATGCTCCGTCCCTACGCTTCCATAAGCTAGCTGCTCACTCGTCACGCTGCCTGCTGTTAGATGCTCCGTTCCCACGCTTCCGTTCGCCAGCTGCTCACTCGTCACGCTGCCTGCTGTCAGGTGCTCCGTTCCTACGCTTCCGTCTGCCAGCTGCTCACCCGTTACGCTGCCTGCTGTCAAATGCTCCGTCCCTACGCTTCCGTCTGCCAACTGCTCACCCGTTACGCTGCCTGCTGACAGATGCTCCGACCCTACGCTTCTATCCGCCAGCTGTCTGCTGCCGATGCTTCCCGGCTGAAGCTTGGCGCCTGCGATGCTCTCATCGGCCGGCTTGTTTAGAGCCAGTACGTCGGCTGTCAAGTGGGCAATAGTAATGGTGCCTTTCCGGAGGTGGTAGCTTGCGATTGATTCCGGCTTCAAATGTTTGCCGCTTAGCGCTTCGAGCTGAATATGTTGACCGCCGACTGAAGCCTGAGCCAGCTTGGAGGAGCTGACCGCCTCGCTCTTTAAGGAATCCTCGCCGACACTGCCAACTGCCAGATGCTCGGCTTTAACGGCTTGGGTCGACAAACGCAAGGAGTCCACCGAACGCTCCGCCAGCTTCTCCTTTGTAACAGAGCCGTCAGCTAAATGTCTTGTTTGGACGGCTTCCTCCTGCAAGGAAGATGAGCCTACGGAATCCTGCTGCAGCTTTTCCTCATTAATAATTCCCGCTGCAAGCTTCTCCTCCGTAATCGCACCGTCTGCCAAATGCAAGCCAAGAATGCTGTCTTCTGCAAGATGAACGCTTAATACCGAGCTTTCCGCCAAATGTCGGCTTTGCACCGATTCATTGGTCAAATGCTTGGGCTGCACGGCTCCGGCCGCCAATTTGGCGCTGTCTACTACATCGTCTTGAAGCTGCTGCGTTCCGACAAGCTGTGGAGACAAGTGCCTCGATTCGATTGCGTCCTGCCGGATATGCTCTCCGCCCAGCGAATCCGGTTGAAGATGGCGGGCAGATACAGCTCCTGCAGCAATATGGCCCGATTGAACAAGTCCTTGCGCAAGCTTCGAGCTTGTGACAACGCCATCAGCGAGCTTTTCTTCCGAAACGCTGAAATCTGCCAGCTTCTCGGTTGTGACCGACTCAGGCGACAGCTTTAGCGAGCTGATTACGTAATCGGCCAGATGTCGCGAGGAGATTGCGCCTGATTCGATATGCCTCTCCGTTACCGCATCGGCAGCCAGCTTCTCGCCCGTTACAGAATGGGAGCGCAGCTGTCTCCTATCCACGGATTCATCCGCCAGGCAGTCGCTGTCAATCGCATGCATGGCCACATGCCGTCGCTGCACCGCGTGTTCCTCGATCGCATTGCTTGTTACTGCTTCTTGGGACAAATGATAGGGCTTAATCGCCGAAGGCGCAATTTTATGAAACGTAATCGTTTCGTTTTGCAAATGCCTGGTTTCGACGCTATCCTCCTTCAGAATGTCTCCGTCTACCGCGCCTTCTGCAAGCTTGCTGCGGGTTACCGATTCATCCGCTAATTGCGCCATGCCGACTGCTTCATAGCCGATGTGCTCTTCGCGCACAGCCAAAGGCGACAGCTTCTCTTCATTGACAATCCCGTTCTGCAGTTGTTCCCTGTTAATGGAATGGGGAGCCAGGTGCTTCTCTGTAACTGCAAGCGGAGACAAGTGCTCCGTCAAGATCTGGCTGTCGGCAATTTTGTCTGCCGTGACGCTAGCGCGCCCAAGATGACGATTTAATACCGCATCGCTTGCCAGCTTCTGTGAGCTCACGCTTGAATCGGACAGCTTCGACTGCGTAACCGAATGGTCTACAAGCTTAATCGTCGATACGGATTGCTCGGCCAGTTTTGCCGTCGTTACGGATTGTTCGGCCAGGTGGCCGCTTCCTACCTGAGCTGCGGCGATATGGACGCTTCTTACGGCCGCCGACTGCAGATGTGACGAAGATACCGCTCCGTCCGCCAATTGTTCGGACTCGACCGCTTTTGCTTGCAGCTCCGTTGTTCCGACGGCCCCTTCCGCCAGATACTCGCTTGTGATTTCTCCCGGGGCCAAATGCTTTCCCAGAATGCTGCCTACCGCTACATGCTCCGCCAGCAGCACGCCGGGCTGCAGATGAGTGGACTCAATTGCGCCGGGAGCGATTTTTTCTCCGGTAACTGCGCCATCGCGCAGCTTCGATCGTGTGACGGATTCTGAAGCCAGCTTGGAATTATCTATGGCATCATTGGCCAGGTGACTGGACTGAATGGCTCCGCTTTTGACCTTGGTGCCGTCAATAGACTGATCCGCCAGTAGCCCCGAGGTGATAATAAAAGGACTTAAATGCTTGGCTGCTATCGAGCCTTCGGCGATTTTGCTGGCGTCGATCGTGCGATCGGCCAATTTTTCCGACGTAATGGCTCCATCCTGCAGCTTCGCTCCGGTTACGGAATAATCGACGAGCTTGCGTCCGCTTACTGCGTTGTTGATCAGATGCTCCTCGCCAATCGATTCGGGGGCGATTTTGGCGGACCGAACCGCTCCATCGGCAATATGAATGCTTTGCACGGCAAAATCCGCGATGCTTTCGGCCCGAACGCTATCCGGCGCAAGCTTTGACGCATTGATTGCTCCTGGCGCCACCTTATCGGCGGTTACCGACAGATCCTTTAAATCATCCGTGTAAATAAAGGATGTCGGCAAGGCAGGCGTGCGCTTCTCCTCCACGCGCGCGAGCTTCTCGTCGTTGCTTGGCATGACCGGCGTCTCCTGCATCTGTTCTTGCTCTTGCTTCTTCACTTTCTGCTGCACTTGCTCCAGCACATACTTTTGCACCTGGTCCAGTACACGCTTCTGCTCCTGTTCATACTTTTGCAAATGCTCCTGCACAGGCTTCTGTACAGGCATCGGCTTCAGCTCATCCTTCTGCACGCTTAACGTTTCCTGCTCTCGTATGCCCGTATCTTCACCCAGAGAAAGCTCCGGGCTCGGCTGCTCTTGCTCCGTATCGCCCGCTTCCTCGTTACGCTGATCAGAGGGCTCCAACAGCGACATGATCGAGTTGATGCTCGCTCTTGCGCCGCTCTCCGTTTTTGTGGAAACGGTTAGTGTGCTCTCCTCTTCTTGCGGCAGCTGTATTTTTCTTTTGCGACCTTCGTCCAGCCATCTGAGCTCGGAAGTATTCGGATTATCGACATAAAAAAGCGGCTTCCGTCCTTTGGGACTTTTCCCTCTTCTGCCTTTTGCCATTGTCCTCTCCTTCTTCCACCTGAAATGTCATAGGCAATATATGCAGAAACCTATGGGCTCGCTACATTCAATGCAAAAAGCCCCGTCCTTGAAGGACGGAGCCAAAGAGAAGAAATGAAATTTATGATGGTCGCCAGAACGACCGAACCGCCAAACGCAATTATTTGGGCCTCGACATTAGATACAGGAAATACGGAGCGCCGATAACCGCTACGACGATACCTGTAGGAATTCCATCCGGCTGAATAATCCAACGACCGAGCGTATCCGCAACGAGAACGAGCAAGCCTCCCGCCAATGCGGAGGCCGGCAGCAGCGCTTGATGCTGCGGGCCGACAAGTCGACGAGCCACATGCGGAGCAATTAAGCCGACAAAGCCGATGCCGCCGCCGACAGCCACGCAGGAGCCCGCCAGGCCGACTGCCGCTGCAACCAGCCAAGCGCGTTCCCGATTAATGCGCGCGCCCAGACCGACTGCGAGCTGATCGCCCAGATTAAGCGCATTAAGCACCTTGGCCTTATAAAAGACGAACGGCAAAATAATGACGATCCAAGGAAGCAAAGCAAGTACAAACTTCCAATTGGTTCCCCAAATATTCCCGGCCATCCAGACGGCGATAAACTGAAATTTGTTAGGGTCCAGCTTTAATTGCAAAATTTGAATAACAGCCGAAATGCCCGCCGCAAATGCGATACCGACCAAAATCATTCTTGTAGGCATGAAGCCGTGATTGCGACGGAACGAGAATAGGAAAATGAGCAGTGCCGTAAGCGAAGCGCCCACCAGTGCGAGCACGGGCATAAGAAAAATGGAACCGCGCTGCGTGGTCGGATAAAAGCTAATAAACAATACGACCGCAAGACTGGCGCCGGCGTTAATGCCCAGCAAGCCGGGATCGGCCAGCGGATTTCGCGAAAGCCCTTGAATAATGGCGCCCGATACGGCAAAGCCCATTCCGATAAGAATGGAAATGACGATGCGCGGCAACCGGAAGTCGAATAAAATAAGCTCCTGCTTATCCGTGCCCGCCCCAAACAGCGTCTTCACGACATCCAGTGGACTGAGCCGAATGTAGCCGGTATTCATACTGATAATAAAGGCGATTATTATAAGCGCCGCCAGTGTAACAATGACAAATACGGAGCGTTTTTTTCTGCGTTGTTCGGTTGATGTGATATAGAGCGTATCCACTGTTAGTCCCCTCTCATTCTTGTAATCAGATACAGGAAGAAAGGTACGCCGATTACAGCAATAATTAGCCCGATAGGCGTTTCCGCAGGCGGATTAATCATTCTCGCGCCGACATCCGCAAGCACCATTAATAGACTGCCAAGCACTGCCGAGCAAGGAATGATCCAACGATAATCGACTCCGACAAAAAATCGGGCGACATGGGGAATAATCAGTCCGACGAAGCCGACCGCGCCGACCATCGATACGGAAGCGCCGGCAAGCATCAGAACGATGACAACGCCGATAGCTTTGACAACGCCTGTACGTTGGCCAAGCCCCGAGGCCACATCGTCGCCAAGGCTAAGCAGCGTGATGGAGCGCGATAAAGCTATTGCAGCAGCAATGGCGCCAAGCACCCATGGTGCGATAATTTTAACCTGCAGCCATTTCACCCCGGCTATGCCCCCGGCATACCAGAATGCAAGGTCCTGTCCGATGCGGAAATAAATCGCTATCCCTTCAGCAAGCGCAACAAGCAGCGCGCCTACTGCGGCCCCGGCAAGCGTCAGTCGAACGGGCGTCAATCCGCCCTTGGCCATTGAACCGATACCGTACACAAGCCCCAGACCTACCGCCGCTCCGGCAAACGAGAGGAACATAAGATGCAAATACGATACGCCAGGGAAAAAGGCAAAGCATAACGCCAGCACAAAACCTGCCCCGGCATTAACCCCGAGCAAGCTGGAGTCCGCAAGCGGATTTCTCGTCATTCCCTGCATAATGGCCCCCGCTACGGAGAAGGCCGCGCCAATTAACGCGCCCGCCAGGGCACGCGGCATACGCAATTCTTTAATAATCTGGTGAGGCGTCAAATCCGGATTAAAATGAAAAACAGCTTCCCACACTGTCGTAAAGCTGATATTCGCCGCACCGACGGAGATGGAAAGTCCCAACGACAGCAAGAGCGCCGCTAACCCTGCGAATAGAATCAGAGTTGCCGCGAACGGCCTGGTTCTAAGCTTGGGAGCGGCTTTGGATTGAAGAGGCGTTGACATGCGTGTAACTACCTTTCTGTATGTAAACTTTATTCAGCAAACCGCACAAAAAAAATCCGTTACAGTGATAACGATTCTCGTTTTCAATATAACAGATTTTTAATTTTTTTTCAATGCCGGATTTTAAACTTCAACGAGGGCGGCCGCTTGCACCAACGACAGCAGCAACTGTCGTTGGTGCTCGGACTTATGCGTACAAAGTGCCGCCTCCCGTCTTGAACGCTTCCGCTTTTTCCTTCATGCCGGCTTCGATAGCCTCTACCGTCCCGATGCCATTCTGCTCGGCGTACTCGCGAATATCCTGCGTAATGCGCATGCTGCAAAACTTAGGACCGCACATCGAGCAAAAATGGGCCGTCTTCGCCCCTTCTGCCGGAAGCGTCTCGTCATGGTACGCCATCGCCCGCTCGGGATCTAGCGACAAATGGAACTGGTCGCGCCAACGGAACTCGAACCGCGCCTTCGACAAGGCGTCGTCCCGCTGCTGAGCCTGCGGATGACCTTTGGCCAGGTCCGCCGCATGCGCCGCTATTTTGTAGGTGATAACGCCTTCCTTCACGTCGTCCTTGTTCGGCAGACCCAGATGCTCCTTCGGCGTAACGTAACACAGCATCGCCGTACCGTACCAGCCGATCATCGCCGCTCCGATTGCCGAGGTAATATGGTCATAGCCGGGAGCTATGTCTGTCGTAAGCGGTCCAAGCGTGTAGAACGGAGCCTCGTCGCATACTTCAAGCTGGCGGTCCATATTCTCCTTGATCAAATGCATCGGAACATGGCCCGGACCTTCGATCATCACTTGAACATCATGCTTCCATGCAATCTTTGTCAGCTCGCCAAGCGTGTCCAGCTCCGCAAACTGGGCGGCATCGTTGGCGTCGGCTATCGATCCGGGCCTGAGCCCGTCACCCAACGAGAATGCAACATCATAGGCTTTCATAATTTCGCATATGTCCTCGAAATGCGTATAAAGAAAATTTTCGCTGTGATGGGCCAGACACCATGCCGCCATGATCGAACCGCCGCGCGAAACGATGCCCGTCACCCGTTTGGCCGTAAGCGGTATGTACCTGAGCAGTACGCCCGCATGGATGGTAAAATAATCGACACCCTGCTCCGCCTGCTCAATCAGAGTGTCGCGAAAAACTTCCCAGCTTAGCTCCTCCGCCTTGCCGTTCACCTTCTCCAGCGCCTGGTAAATGGGCACGGTGCCTACGGGAACCGGCGAATTGCGCACAATCCATTCCCTTGTCGTATGAATATTTTTTCCCGTAGACAAATCCATTATCGTATCCGCTCCCCAGCGGGTCGCCCACGTCATTTTTTCGACCTCCTCCTCGATGGAAGAAGCAACCGCGGAGTTGCCGATGTTCGCGTTTATTTTGACATGAAAATGGCGGCCAATAATCATCGGCTCGCTCTCCGGGTGATTAATATTGGCCGGTATAATAGCGCGGCCGCTGGCAATTTCCTGACGAACGAACGCCGGCTCCATTCCTTCGCGGATGGCGACATACTCCATTTCCGGCGTCACAATGCCTTGACGGGCATAGTGCAGCTGCGTCACATTGCAGCCCCGTTTGGCCCGGAGCGGCTGGCGGACCAAATTCGGAAAAAGCTCCGCTCCGCGCTGCGCAGCTTTTTCATCCGATGAATAGCCGTTGTCCTCGGGTCGCGTCTCCCTGCCCTCATAGCGCTCCGCATCGCCCCGTTCCTCAATCCATGCGCTTCGCAAGGCCGGCAGACCGCGTCTTGCATCCGCTTGGTAATCTACATCGGTGTACGGTCCACTGGAATCGTATACGCGGACGGGAGCGTTGCCGAACTCCTCCCCATGCCGGACGGCGCTTGCCGTCAGCGCGATTTCCCTCATGGGGACGCGCAGATCTTCCCGCGAGCCTTGTACATACGTTTTTTTGCTGCCCGGCAGCGTTTCACTATAAATGGCCATAACAAAAACCTCCCAATGGAATAATAAGAATTCCGCCTGGAGGCCTATGCAAGCATATGGAAAGGTTGTTGCGCCATGACAAAGCAACGCCGCAATGGGCGAAATATGGACGCAAGCTTCTTGCCCGGCCGGCCCATCGGGCGCCGCGATAGAGCGACGCGCCAAAAAACCGCCCGGTCGAAGAAGCGGTTGAATGGTAGCGTCGCATGCGTATGGGGTGAACCTGCGCAACGTAACCGCCCACAATCCATTCAGGTGCATGGAAGCGGCAGGCCGCTGGCTTGAGCCCGGCATGAAATAAAACGTACATTCCCACTTTCCTACGCTGGCATAACCCAGATCAGGTTCAAAGGGACCAAAGCTTTCGCTTTATCTCAGCCGTTAAGGCGCCCCTAGTGGATTTCCTTGTTAGACTATAACGCGTCAGGCAAACGGCTGTCAACCTGTACCTGCGCTTGCGGCTACAGCACGCTTTCGTTCAACAGCTTGATCCAGCAATCCGCCGTATGACGCCAGGTGAACGTTTGCTCGACCCGCTCGCGGCTGCGGCGGCCCATATGTTCACGCAGCGACCTGTTGCTCAGCAAATGATGCAGCCTTTCCTTTAGCTCCGTGCCGATCCGGTTCTGGTTCACCAAATAACCGGTTGAACCGTGGCGTATGATTTCTTTCATACCGCCGGCCCGGGTAGCGACAACCGGGATTCCGCATGACATCGCCTCCACATTGACAAGGCCAAACGCCTCCCGCGCGCCGGATGGGACTACTGCGACATCGGAGACGAGCATCCAGCCCGGAACCTCATGGTAAGGCACATAGGGGACAAAGCGCACATGCCCAGGACAAGCCTTGGCCATCTGCTCCAGCTTTCGCGCGTAAGCCGTTTTTCGGTGGGAGCCATAAAACGGGCTTCCGACTACAACAATGACCAGGTCCGGATGCAGCTTTGCCAGCTGGGGAGCGACGCGCAGCAAATGATGCACGCCCTTTAACGGGATCAGCCGCCCAATAAACAACACAACCTTTTTGCCGCTTAATCCGCGTTTGGCGCGAAGCCTTTCCCTTGCGGCGGCGCCATCCGCCGAATACCGGGACACGAAGCGCGACGTATCGACGCCCGGATAGATGACGTGAAGCTTGGAGGATACCTCCGGCGCCTTCGCCATCACAACACGCCTGAGAAACTCGCTGTTGACGATGATTTTATCGGCCGCTTGCAGGCAGGTGTGCAGCATGGCCGGGGAAATATAAGGCGCACCGATAAACGTCGATGAATGCAAATATAGCCATACCCGCTTGCCCGGGTTCAATCGCTTCATCGTCAGCACATATTGCGGTCTGTTTTCGACATCGATGACATTCGGCGAATAGCTGCGCACGGCGCGCGCAACCTCTTGAATATACTTCCGCTTGCTTGCGGCGGAGAACCGCTCGCAGACGACTCCTTTAAACGAGCCGCGCCGCGGCAGCCGCTTGCCAAGCCGGCCGTAAATACGCGGCTCGACATGCGGCTTCAGCAAAGGCGCAAATTTCTCAACCACCCGTTCGACGGAACTGCTTCCCGAAGAGGGAATGGGGAACGAGCCTGGAGTTACAATCGCCATTTTAATAGGTGCCATGTATGCGTATGCCTCCCGAATATCTGCTGGTCATTGCAGTATCATACGCACAGGCTAGACAAGGCGGCACGGCATTCGGGCAATGCTCGTTACAGCTTGAATTTCATCTGGAACAACCCCGCTTTTCGCACCGCCATGTAGATAATGACGACGAGCGGACCAAGAAATACGCCGATTACGCCAACCAGCTTAAAGCCGACATACAAGCTTACAAGCGCGGAAAGGGCGCCGATTCCAACGGAATCTCCAATAATTTTGGGCTCGACGATTCTTCTGAACACGGTAATGAACACGAACATGATAAACAAGCCTACCCCCGTGTACACATCTCCGATTACCAACAGATAGACGGCCCACGGAACAAGCACGGAGCCTGTGCCGAGAATCGGCATAATATCCACGATTATAATAAGCAGAGCGATGGCCAGCGGGTACTTGATATCCAGAATGAGCAGACCGACAAGCGATAGGATATAGGTGAGCGCACTGAGAATAAATTGGGAGCGAAGAAAACCAAAAATCGATTTGCGCAAGTTGTTCAGCACATCGTTTACCTTGGGATGCGAATGCTCGTCGAACATCGACATAACCGTCGCCTTCATCGTATGTAAGCTATAGCTGATCATATAAACGGCCACAAGAAACACGATGAAAAAAATAAACATGCCGGGAATGCTTGAAGCAAACGCTATAACGGAGCTGGAGAGGGAACCGACCATTCTCGTTAGCGCGCTGGTCAGCTCGTTAAGCCAATTTTCCAGCGTTGCAATGGTGTCGGGAGGGAGATTCTGGTACATCGATTGAGCCTGCTTCATGATGTCGTCCACAAGCTCGCTTGCATTCTCAAAATAGCCCGGTACCTTTCTGAAAAAAGCAACAAGCTCAGCGATAAGCTTGACGCCAAGCAGAGCGATCAAGCCGATCAGAATAACGGTGAACAGGCTGCTGGACAGCGTGGCAGCCATCAGCCTGTTCATCCGGAGCCGCTTCATTAACAGCCTGTTGAGCGGCTCAAGCGAAATCGCTACAATAAACGCAAGCAAAAACGGCGCGCCGACCGTAAAGAGCAAATACAGCAGCAGCAGGCCAAGTGCCACAAACACAATGGTTTTTATCGACAAGCAGGCTCCACTCCCTTCTACTAATGCTATATGCGGAAGGCGCCTCGCTTAAACCTCGATCCCGTCCAGCTTGGCGCTTCTTTGCAGAAAATCGGTGTTTTTATAATACATATCCTTAACGAGCAAATTCGGACCGCAGCAGGAGGCGGCTGGACAATGACAGTTGACTCCCGCGGCAAGCGGGTGGGCAAGCCAGCGATCGAACAGCGCGTCCAGACGGGCGTCGGCAATATTGCCAAAAGAAGGAACGTCAGAGAAGTCGGTCACGAATACTTCGCCTGTAAACAGATTGACATTCAATCGGTTTCGGCCATCCGGATCATTGCGAACGGTCACATTAGGCTCGCGGGACAAGCGATTGAGCAGCTTGCGCTCGGTTTCATTGTCGCCGCAATGGTAGAACGGCAGCGTCCCGAACAGCATCCATATCGACGGATCGCGCGTATCCAGCAGCTTCTCGATAGCCTGCAGCATATGCTCGCGGGACAGCACCGGCAAATCCTTTGCAAACGAGCTTGGATACATCGGATGAACCTCATGGCGCTGACAGCCCATTTCCACGATGAGACGGTGGATCTCCTCCATTTTGTCATAGGTGCGGTAATTAATCATCGATTCTGCGGATACAAGCACCCCTGCATCGCTCAAGCGGCGCGCGTTGTCCATCATCCGTTCGTACAGCTTGGCCGCCGTCGCCAGAGGCACCGCATGACCGGCTTTGGCAAAGCCGATCGCATGAAAGTCCTCGGCGGACGTGTAATTGAACGATATATGCATGACGTCCAGATAAGGAGCAAGCTGTTCATAACGGCTGTAAGGCAGCGTCACGTTGGAGTTGATCTGCGACCTCAGTCCGCGGCTGCGCGCATATTGCAGGAGCGGAACCATATAGTCGCGCACCGTGCGATCGGAAAAGGACGGCTCGCCGCCCGTAATGCTGATCGTCTCCAAATGCTCAACCTCGTCAAGCCGCCTTAGCATCTGCTCAAGCGGCAGCTTGGCAGGCTCCGCCATGACCAGCGTGTCCCCTACCGCGCAATGCTCGCAGCGCATATTGCATAGATTCGACACGGTCATCTCCACGCTCGTAAGCCTATGCCTGCCAAACTGACGTATGGAGCGAATCGGGTCCCACGGATCGTTGGCCGGAGAAAGGGGTGGCAGCGATTGCTTATTTATTTGCAAATTAGTTACATTCATTTCATTCAGCACCTGATTTCTTTGTGTAAAATAAACGGGAGTCACTTTCTGAATTCTATTCTTTCACATTCATCTGCCCTTTTCAACAGAAAAGAACGGAAGCCGCCCCGGCCTCCGCTCGCAATATGCTTTATATCCCCGTCGGTTGCTTGATATCGGACGAGTCTCCGTTGACGCTGACGATCATTTTGGTCAGTTGCTGCGACAAATCGATTTCGTAAGGCGCATTCAGTTCCTCTCCCGCTTCGTCATACAATACGCGAATGATCGGGCGATGCGGATACGGATAGTTAATATCCGCCACTACGCCCTGCTCTCCCGTTTGCAGCTTGACGGAAATGCCGATCGGGTAAATCGCTACCTTATCGCGAAAAAGCTGAAGCATGCTCTGCTCATAGAGCGTTCCTGTCCCCGCATACAATCGTTCGATGGCGTGATGCGGCAAAATTGGCGAGCTGTACACACGGTTCGTCGTCATCGCGTCGTAGGAGTCGACAAGCCCGATCCATTTGGCGTATTCGTGAATCTCGTTCCCTTTTATCCCTCTCGGGTACCCGCTCCCATCGATGCGTTCATGATGCTGAAATGCGCAATGGGCGACGAGCAGCGGCAAATTGGGCTCGTCCTTCAACAGCTCGTAGCCGATTTTCGCATGCTGCTTGATCGCTTCAAATTCTTGCTGCGTAAGCGAGCCGGGCTTCTTCAGCACATCAACCTTAATCTGCGTCTTGCCAATATCGTGAAGGAGTGCGCCCATGCCGAGCGTAGCCAGCTCATCACGGCTGTATCCGTGTGAAATGCCGAGCAGCGTCGTATATACGCACACGTTAAGCGAATGCTGAAACAAATAATGATCGACGGAGCTCATATTCATAAGCATGATCATGGCATCCTTATGGCCGGACAGCTCGTCGATGATCGTGTTCATTAAATTTTTGATCGGCTGGGCAATGTAAGGGTAGGTTACCCCTTTCTTCAGCTTAGGCCGATTCGCCATTTCGCGGAAGGTCGAACGTATTTCCTTGATGGCGTGCTTCATCGTATTTTCACTGAGCAAGCTTGGTAGATTTATATCGTCCGTTCTCGGGTCGGCAATATAAACATACTGAATGCCGCACTCCTCCAAACGGGTTATTAAACGAGCGGTAAGCTCTATTTGTTCTCCAAGGAGGACGAGACCGTCTTCGGAAAATATCTTCTTAGCCAGCTTCATACCCGGCCTGCAATATGCAATAGGTAACAGTCGCATGCTCTCGATCCTTCCCTTATAAATACCGTTATCTAGTACATCGGCAAAAGTACCCGTATTGTTAATGTAAGGGAAAAAGAAGCAATTAGCAACCATTTTTGTGTCATTATTCGACAATAATCGGCACATCTTTTTTGCAATCGCTTAAATGCCGGTGACGGACTCCCAGCGATGCCGTCTGGAAGCTGCAAGCGCCGATTCGTCCACAAGCTCGGACGCGATGACATCCCGAATAAACTCCGGCAAATAAAACTCGTTCTGGACCGCACTCGCCAACGATTCATAGCCCACTTTAAAGCTGAACATATCGATCGTGCCAACCAGATAGATCCGCTCATCGTCGAAAACTTCGCCATTCACCAATATGCTCGTAATCCGGTTCATCGGCGGCCTGGACAAGTCGTATCCAATGCTCATGCCGTCAACGGCCAAACGGCCGAGCACCTCTCCCCGAAAACCGTAACCCTTGATCGGTTTGGCGATATATTCGGGCAATAGCGATTGCTCCAGCGCCTCGCGGATATGCGCGCCGGCAAGCCGCATCCGGCACGGGTTAATCGGCGATGGGCAAAGCGCATGCAGTTGACCGGCAGTGACCTCGCCCGACATCAATCCGCCCAGCAATTGGCCGGCGTTGACGATCCCAAGCTCGGCATCGGTCCAGCGCCGCAAGCCGGCGGCCAATAAGTTGCCCAGCGGAGCCTCGCGCTCGGTATCCGCGGGCAGCGGCTCGGACAGACGGGCAATCACCTTGGACAGCCTGCGGCTGCCTGACTCCCGATAGACGCTAATAATCGCGGCGGCGGCGGGATGCTCCGGCATGGCGGCAGTCGGAACGCAGGAAGCGTTAAAGAGAGGTCTGCCCGTCTCTTCATTTATGCCAATCTCTACGCGACCTACATATTCGCCGAACTTGCCTGCCGCGCATATGGTCGTACCGCCAATAAGAAGAGGCTCTTCCAGCAAATGATGCGTATGCGCGCCAAGAATAAGATCTATGCCGTCAATCTGCTCCGCCATCAGCCGATCGGAGATAATTCCCAAATGAGACAATACGACGATCACATCCGTCTCGCCTTTAAGCCGGTCCGCCTCTGCCGCTATAGCCGCAAACGGCTCAGTCGCTTCCCAGCCAAGCAGCTCATAGAACGCGGCAAACGGAGCGGTCGCTCCGATCAACCCGATTCTTATTCCATTTTTCACGATGACCGTGCTGGGCTTCAGCCACTCCGGCGCTTGACCGGTAGCCGAATCCTTCATGTTGGCGCAGACTACGGAAAACGATGCGCGCGCAGCATACGCGTCAGCAATCGTCTGAAACGAAAATGTCAAACCTTCGTTATTGCCCAATGTTGCCGCCTCGTAGCCCGCATCGTTCAACAGCTCGACATTAACCGCGCCGTCGCTGCCTTCAGTCTCCACTCTCATCCGGTCCATATGGTCGCCGCAATCGACTGCGAGCACTTTGTCGCTGCCGTACGTTCTTCTTTCCTCGGCTATGTATCCCGCAATACGCGCAGCATTCTCCAGGCGACTATGAATGTCATTACTGTGTAGCAGAACTACTTTTGCTTGGAATTGATCCGGTAAAATAATGAGCCGCCTCCTTATCCGCCGCAGTGCGCAACAATTCGCCTCAATCTGTTGGCTTAGGCGCCGATTTCATAATCGCGCGGCCTGCAAAAAATCGTTCAGCCTTTCGCCGGTTTGTTGATCCGCAAGTCGGCGGGCGTGAATGTATGCTTAAAACCATAGCTTGCATCCAGCTGATCAGGCTCATGGAGCCGGACAAGCGATAGCTTCACTATGCTTTTGACGTTCAGGCATTTGCTGGAGCCGTCCGGCACGTACAGCCTTACCGGTCCGCCCTTCTTCAGCGGAGCTCCGTTCAACGCATGCACCAGTGCCGCACGCTGAAGCTGCTCCCACGGGATGCTCGCCTGAAACGTATCCGCCGCTTCTACAAGCAAATGAGTGGGCAGCGCTTCGCCTGCCTCCAGCTTGTTCAGAGCGATCCAGGCCTCGTACCAGCTATGCCAGTCAAACGCTTCTCCATCCGCCTCCGGCACACGTTCGGCTATTCGAAAGCTGGCTCCGGCTAGCGATGCCATCGCTTCCGGCGTCATCCTTGCGGGCGCCGTCAAAAAGTGCTCGATTTCAATTTCCTGCATCATGACTTCCACTCCAATCATCCGACGAGTCCGTTTTTTTGTAGCTGACCGGCAGCGCCAGACCTTACAGTTATACGTATCAGCATAACATTTTTTCGCAAATTATGATATTCTATAAACAGCTTTTGAACAACTATGAAAGGTTCTGTGACATGACAACAACATGGACGATTAAGCTTTTTGCCGGCTTGTCCGAACGATTCGGCACGCCTGCTCTTATACTTGCATTAAGCAACGATGAAATGAACGCTTCCGCCTTGAAGCAAGCGATAAACGAACAATATCCTGAACAGGCGCCGTTTGTCACGGTTTCCTTTATCGCTTGCAATCACACATACGCCTCCGACGACGCGCTGCTCAGAGCTTCCGACGAGCTTGCCTTGCTTCCTCCCGTCTCTGGCGGCGAGGAGCATGCCGAGCCCGCTGAAAGCCCCAGCGATGCCGAACGCTTTGTCGTTACAACCGCTCCGATCTCCTCGGATGCCGTGCTCGCCAAAGTCATCGTCCCCGGGCACGGTGCATCCATTGCTTTTGTTGGCACAACACGGGAATGGACACATGGGCAACGGACCGTCAAGCTTGAGTATGAAGCGTATGAGCCGATGGCCGTCGCCTCCATGAAGCAAATCGGCGATGAAATCAACAGCCGCTGGGAAGGCGCGCTGTGCGCGATCAGCCATCGCGTCGGCGCGGTCGGCCTGGCAGAAATCAGCGTCGTCATAGCCGTCTCTGCCCCTCATCGGGATGTTTGCTATGAAGCGAGCCGTTACGCCATAGAACGGTTGAAACAAATTGTTCCGATCTGGAAAAAAGAGATTTGGGAAGACGGCTCCGAATGGAAGGGCCATCAGCTTGGACCTTGGAATCCGCTTCAGGAGCAATAATCGCGTCGATGGGCGCGCAATCACGAATCAAGGCCGGGCTTAGCCTCGGCTGGCTCAAGGACGCTGGCTTTCGGCTTAATGGTTGGCTGCAAGCCTTGTAAGCCCTGCTTGGACTGCAAGCGGATTGCGCCCGGAAAATTGGCGGAGCATTCCACTCGAGGATAATGCTGGCGAAATAGCAGGCATTTAGACGTTTTTTTGCCGCCCTGCTTATTGCTATTCCGATTTTGGATTGCTACTATGGTAGGTAGATCAGCTACTAGAGACCGGTGAGGTGTATCAATGAGAGTTCATGTAACGGATTTAGTAGAAGGGGATATACTAAGCCAAGACACGTTTAATCATTACGGCCTGCATGTGCTCTCCAAGGGTACGTATTTGAATACGATGGAAATATCCAGGCTCTTGCAGCATCATATAGAGTATGTAGATATTGAAGAGCGGCACACGGAAGCGTTCCCCATGAGGACGCTTGAAACGACGGTCAACCCTAAATGGCTGCCTGTTGTTCAGCCTCTCTACGTGGATGCTGTGAAGCGCTTTGAAGAATTGTATGCGCAGGCCAAAGTCAGCGGAACGGTCAACGACGAGCAGGTCAGCTCCATTATCAACCCGCTGCTTGGCAACCTTCAATTAGAGCGTGACGTCATTTCCATGCTGCTGCTCTTAAATACCAGCGATGACTATACATATCAGCACTCCGTTCAAGTAGGAATGCTCGCTTATTACCTGGCTGGCTGGGTCGGTTATTCCGATGAAGAAGCTATTGAAGCCGGCAAAGCAGGCTTCCTTCACGATATCGGCAAATGCCGGATTGACGACGCTATTTTGAACAAGCCTGACAAACTGACTGCTGAAGAGTTCAATGAAGTAAAAAAGCATACCGTTTACGGGCATGAAATTATCAGAGCCTCGTTCGACAGCCCGCTCGTTGCCGCTGCCGCGCTCTCCCACCATGAACGCAATGACGGCTCGGGATACCCGCATGGTCTTGAAGGGGATGCGATTCATCCGATTGCCAAAATCATCGCCGTTGTCGACATTTACAGCGCCATGATTTCCGAACGGGTCTACCAGCAGAAGCGCGATTTGCTCAGCGTCCTGAAGGAGCTGTACCGTCTCAGCTTCAACGAGCTTGATCCGCACACCACCCATACCTTTATTAAGCATATGATTCCCAACTTCATCGGCAAGCAAGTGGAGCTGGAAAGCGGAGAAACAGGCATGATTGTGATGACTCATCCTACGGAATTTTTCCAGCCGCTTATTAAAATCAACGACGAGTTCATCGATCTGACCATCGAGCGGAATTATGCAATAAAGCATGTGCATTTATAAGAACGAGGATCGCAGCAACGCGTCCGTATGCCACCAAGCCTCCAAGCCGATATTAAATCGGCTTGGAGGCTTGGTTTGTTTTACACCGACCTAATTCAGCGAATGGACGTGATTCCGCATAAAAAGAGCGCCTTCGCCCTTATGCCCGCTACGCAGCGTAACGGGCACAAGTGTGGCAAAAGCGCTCCTCTTTTATTTACAAGCTCCGTAAGCACAAAGCTTAGCCGATGGAACCTTCCATCTCGAACTTGATCAGCCTATTCATTTCTACCGCGTATTCCATTGGCAGCTCTTTCGTGAACGGCTCGATAAAGCCCATAACGATCATCTGCGTAGCTTCATCTTCGCTAAGACCGCGGCTCATGAGATAGAAAAGCTGATCCTCGGAAACCTTGGATACCGTCGCCTCATGCTCCAACGTGATGTTGTCGTTGAAAATTTCGTTGTACGGAATCGTATCCGAAGTCGACTCGTTATCGAGAATAAGCGTATCGCATTTGATGTTCGCCTTCGAGCCGTCGGAGTTCCGTCCGAACGAAGCAAGACCGCGATAGGTTACTTTGCCGCCGTGCTTGCTGATCGATTTGGAAATAATGGTCGAGCTTGTGTCCGGTGCCAGATGCGTCATTTTAGCGCCTGCGTCCTGGTGCTGGCCTTTGCCAGCTACAGCGATGGACAATACCATCCCCTTCGCTCCGCGGCCGCGCAGCACGACAGCAGGGTACTTCATGGTCAGCTTGGAGCCGATGTTCCCGTCTACCCAGTCCATCGTCGCGTTCTCGTCTGCAACAGCACGTTTCGTAACGAGGTTGTAGATGTTCGGAGCCCAGTTCTGAATCGTTGTATAACGGACGCTGGAATCCTTTTTGCACAAAATTTCTACTACTGCGCTATGCAGCGAGTTTGTGCTGTAGACAGGAGCCGTACAGCCCTCTACATAGTGTACCGAGCTGCCTTCGTCGGCGATAATAAGCGTCCGCTCGAATTGGCCCATGTTCTCGGAGTTGATGCGGAAATACGCCTGCAGCGGAATTTCGCATTTAACGCCTTTCGGCACGTAGATGAAGCTTCCGCCCGACCATACCGCACTGTTCAGAGCAGCGAATTTGTTGTCGTTAGGAGGAATAATTGTACCGAAGTATTCCTTCATCAGCTCAGGATGCTCGCGCAGCGCCGTATCCGTATCGGTAAAAATAACGCCTTGCTTCTCCAGATCCTCCTGCATGCTGTGATAAACGACCTCGGACTCATATTGAGCCGATACGCCTGCAAGGAACTTCTGCTCCGCTTCAGGAATGCCGAGCTTGTCGAACGTTTCCTTAATTTCGGAAGGCACCTCTTCCCATGTTTTCCCTTGCTTTTCGGATGGCTTGACATAATACTGAATGTCGTTGAAATCCAGATCGTCCAGATCGCCGCCCCATTTCGGCATCGGCATTTTGTTGAATTGCTCCAGCGATTTCAGACGGAATTCCAGCATCCATTCCGGCTCGTTCTTCATTTCCGAAATCGTACGTACGATTTCCGGAGTAAGCCCCTTGCCCGACTGGAAAATCGCCTTGTGCTCATCGCGGAAGCCATACTTATACTCTTCCATTTCCGGCATCGATTTTGCCATGTTCGTCACTCTCCTTTATTTTTTCGTTACCGCTCTACGCTGCATACGCGCACGATCAGTTCTGCTGATGCTCGATTCCTTTGCGCAGCGCATTCCAGGCCAGCGTTGCGCATTTGATGCGTGCGGGGAATTTATTGACGCCAGACAGCGCCTCAATATCCTCCAGCTCCTCGAACTCCACATCTTCGCCCTTCATAAGGGACGAGAAGCGGTCGGCCATCGATAGAGCTTCCTCGAAGCTTCTGCCTTTTACGGCCTCCGTCATCATTGAAGCGGAGCTCATGCTGATGGAGCAGCCTTCGCCATCAAATTTCGCGTCGGCAACTTTACCGTCAACAACTTGTAATTGAAGCGAGATCCGGTCTCCGCAAGTTGGATTGTTGAGGTTAATGGTTACCGAATCCTCAGCAAGCGTACCGTTGTTGCGCGGGTTTTTGTAATGATCCATAATGACGCGGCGGTACAAATCATCCAATTGCATGGCCGAAAAACTCCTTTGTCTGAAGTAACGCGTCGGCTAAACGGTCGATGTCCGCTTCTGTATTATATAAATAAAAGCTTGCTCTTGCAGTAGCCGAAACTTTCAGCCAGCGCATGAGCGGCTGAGCGCAATGATGGCCGGCCCGAATGGCGATGCCTTTGGAATCAAGCACAGTTGCCACATCATGCGGATGAACGTCGTCCAGATTAAACGTTACGAGTCCGACGCGATTTTCCTTGGGACCGTACAGCGTAACGCCTTCCAGTGCCGATAGCCGTTCATAGGCATAGGCTGCCATCGTACGCTCATGCTTGTCGATTTCATCAAGCCCGACTTCATTGAGAAAATCGATAGCCGCTCCAAGACCGACAGCGCCCGCAATAATCGGTGTGCCGCCTTCAAAGCGGTAAGGAATTTCCTTCCACGTCGATTCGTATAAATCTACAAAATCGATCATCTCTCCGCCAAATTCAATGGGCTCCATGGCATTCAATAGCGATTTTTTGCCGTAAAGCGCGCCGATTCCGGTTGGTCCGCACATTTTATGGCCAGACAATGCATAAAAATCGACGTCTAGCTCGCGCACATCCACCTTCATATGCGGCGTGCTTTGCGCTCCGTCTACGACGATAACCGCTCCGTTGCGGTGGGCGATCTCGGCAATTTCCTTAATCGGATTGACTACTCCAAGCACGTTGGAAACATAGGTAATGGCAACCACTTTCGTGTTCGCCGTAACGGTCTGCTCTACATCCTCCAGCGTAATCGATCCGTCCTGCTGCAGCGGAATATACTTAAGCGTCGCGCCCGTCGCTTTGGCTGCCTGCTGCCACGGAATCAGATTGCTGTGATGCTCCATCTGGGTAATGACGATTTCATCGCCTTCCTTGCACACGGAACGCGCGTAGCTTGAAGCGACCAGATTAAGGGCAGTCGTCGTGCCCCGGGTAAAAATAATTTGCTCGGGAGCGCCTGCGTTCAGCAGACCGGCTACCTTCTCGCGCGCTCCCTCATACGCGTCGGTCGCTCTGGAGCCTAGCGTATGCACGCCGCGGTGGACGTTGGCATGATCCAGCTCATAGTAACGTTTCATCGCATCAATGACGGAGCGCGGCTTCTGGGAAGACGCCGCGCTGTCAAGATAAACGAGCGGGTGCCCGTTTATCTCCTGATGCAATATCGGAAACTGCTCCCGAATCGCTTGTATATTCATCCCTCAAGTTTCCTTTCGAGCAAACGCTGGAGCTGCCCGCGAACCGCCTCAACCGGAATTTCCGATACGACCGGCGCAAGGAATCCGTAAATAATCAAACGCTCCGCGTCTTGCTTGGATATACCGCGGGACATCAAGTAATAGACTTGCTCTGGATTGACTTGACCGACGCTGGCCGCGTGTCCTGCCGTAACGTCGTCCTCGTCGATCAGAAGAATCGGGTTGGCGTCGCCGCGCGCCTTAGGGCTCAGCATAAGAACCTTCTCGGTCTGCACGCCGTTTGCCTTGGTGGCGCCATGCTCGATCTTGGTAATACCGTTAATGATCGCAGAAGCCGAATCCTTCATAACGGCACGGGTTACCATGTTGCTGTCCGAGCTTTTGCCGAAATGGACAGCTCTTGTCGTCAAGCTGTTTTGCTGAGCGTTTTTGCCGACACTGATGACCTTCGTATCCGAAGTCGAGCCTTGTCCCAGAAGAACGGACTTCGTATCGGACAGCGTATTGCCGTCATTCAGATCGCCGACAATCCACTCCATACGCGCATCGTTCTCGATGATCGCACGGCGGATCGTCATATCGACGCCCGGCGCTCCAAGCGAATGAATGGAGCTGAAACGCACGAACGCGCCCGGCTTGACGAATACTTCAACAATCGACGGATGTACAAAAGGCTCGGTCGCTCCTTCTGCCGTAACCGCACAGTCAACATAAGTAACGCGGCTGTTGCTCTCCGCCACGATCAGAATGTGGGGCGCAAAGGAAGCGTCCGACTTGTCATTGTAAAAAATAGCTTGCAGCGGAATTTCGACTTCCACGTTTTTAGGCACGTAGACGAACACGCCGCCATTCCAGATCGCTGCGCTTAACGCGGACAGCTTATCCTCGTTCTTGGGCACTGCTTGGTGCAGGTACTGTTTGACCAGCTCTCCGTGCTCCTTGGACGCCGTCTCAAGATCGGTGAAAATAACGCCTTTAGCCGCAAGCTCCTCGGCAAATTGATTCCACACGATTCCCGAATTGCGCTGAACGAGCAGGTTCTCCGTTCCTTCGGATACGAGGCTGCGCACAATTTCAGGCAGCTCGCTGATCGCTTCTATCGCTGCAGGCTGCTCGTAGCTGCCTACCGCAGTCAAATTCCAGCGCTCAATGCGCACTTTCTCCGGCTTAGGCCATTCAATCGTCCCAGCAAGCTCGGCCGCTTCTCCGCGCGAATCTACAAGCCATGCAGGCTCATTCTTGCTGCGGGCCAGCGCTTCGGCAGATTGACGGTCGGTCGGAGTTGTTAGTTGTGTACTCATCCGTTATTGCCCCCTTCTCCGCTTAAGCCTGGCCAACCGTCTCGTCTACGATGCCAAGTTCTTCTTTAACCCAGTCATAACCTTCGTTCTCCAGACGCTCGGCAAGCTCGGGGCCGCCGGATTTCACGATGCGTCCTTGCATCATAACGTGGACGAAATCAGGTGTAATATAGTTCAGCAACCGCTGGTAGTGAGTAATGATCAGGAAGCCGCGATCCTCGGAACGCATTGCGTTCACACCGTTCGATACGATGCGAAGCGCATCGATGTCAAGGCCGGAGTCGATTTCGTCAAGCACGACGATTTTCGGATCAAGCAGCATCATTTGCAAAATTTCGTTACGCTTCTTTTCCCCGCCCGAGAAGCCTTCGTTCAAATAACGGTGGGCAAATTCAGGGTTCATTTCAAGCTCTTTCATCTTGCCTTCCATTTGGCGAATGAATTTAATGAGCGAAATTTCATTGCCTTCGCCGCGACGCGCATTCAGAGCGCTGCGCAGGAAGTCGGAATTCGTAACGCCCGGGATTTCGCTTGGATACTGCATAGCCAGGAACAGGCCTGCGCGGGCGCGCTCGTCTACTTCCATCTCCAGCAGATCCTCGCCGTCAAGCGTTGCGGTGCCATCGGTTACTTCGTATTTAGGATGTCCCATCAAAGCGGAAGCAAGCGTCGATTTGCCGGTACCGTTAGGTCCCATGATCGCATGAATTTCTCCGCCTTTAATTTCAAGATTAATGCCCTTCAAAATTTCTTTTCCGTCGATGGACGCTTTCAGTCCATCGATGACAAATTGAGTTGCCATAATATACAGATCCCTCCAAGGTTGGTATGCGTCTCCAGTTCGCCCAGCATTAGGCAAGACTTTACATTATATAGTGATTCTCATTGATTCTCAATAATCATTTTAATATAGTTTTAGTTATAAATCAACGTAGATATGTCGAACCTGTCATATTCCCTCGATTGGACAAGGATATTACCGGACTAGGCAAGAGCCTGCTTGATTTCCTTCCGCTGCCTTTCGAATTCTTCATCGCCGATTACGGGAGTCATCTCCGGCTCGACTTCAACACTATCCAGTTGTACCCAAGATTTGCAGCCATTATAAGCAGGCAGCATCGAAAGTTTCAACGGCTTGGCCAGACGGTGCACGCGCAGCACGAGCACGTGAAGCGGTTTTGTTTTTTTCCAACGGAGCCGTTCCTCTGCGAACTGGTCCGTCCATATATGGAAATCTCTAAGCTTGTCAAGCGTCTGCTGATCCGTAACTTCAATATCCTCCACCGCTTCGGCGTAAGCCGCGATTCGCAGCTCCTCCTGCTCCGGCGCCCACTCCTCCAGCGTATTGTCCAAATCCTGCCAAGCGGACTGCTTCAGCAAATGCTTCTTCTGATGCTCATACGCCGGCATTAAATAAAAGCTTGGCGCCACCAGCTGGAAATCGCGCGTTTCCTCCACGATGCCTCCTTTGCGCATCACGATAATTTGCTTTCCCTCCGCAAGCGCATTGACGCTTACCGCCCACTCCTTTAGCGCTACGGGCCATCCTTGCTGCACGGACATTTGCCTCCCCCATCCTTCTCGTCTAAAATTGATCATATTATATCAAATGAAAGTATTCCATGGCGAAATAATATGATTTATACTGTGGAGACGAATTACGGGCATCTGTGCCTTGATCCCTATAGAAACCGGAGGTGGACAGCCTTGTCCGCATACCATCCTTTAACCGAGCAGGATGCGATATCGATAGCAGCCGATATCGAACATTTTTTCCCGGAAGGGGCATCGCTGCAATGTCGCGAGATCGGCGACGGCAATTTGAATCTGGTCTTTCACATTAGCGATCCTGCCAGCGGCAAAAGCCTCATTATGAAGCAAGCGCTCCCCTACGCCAAGGTTGTCGGCGAGTCTTGGCCGCTAACCCTGGACAGAGGCCGGATTGAAAGCGAAAAGCTCGTGCTTGACGGCAAGCTGGCGCCGGGTCTGGTGCCTAACGTATATTTTTACGATGCCGTGCTGGCTTTGACAGTGATGGAGGATTTAAGCGACCATGTCATCATGCGGCAAGGGCTGATTGCCGGCAACCGCTATCCGCGCTACGCAGACGATATTTCGACCTATATGGCGCAAACCCTGTTTTATTCGTCCGATCTGGGAATGAACCAGCAGCAAAAGAAAGAACAGGTGGGCAAATTTATCAATCCCGAGCTTTGCAAAATAACGGAGGATCTTATTTTCGACGATCCTTATACCGACTCGCCAAACAACAGCTTCGACGAGGCGATTCGCGATGCCGCGCAAGCGTTGTGGGCGGACGAGGAGCTTCAGCTCGAGGTTGCCCTTCTGCGCGAAAAATTCCTGACGCAAGCGCAGGCGCTGCTTCACGGCGACCTGCACACCGGCAGCGTATTCGTCACCGAAGCATCCACGAAGGTGATCGATCCCGAGTTCGCCTTCTATGGCCCGATCGGCTTCGATATCGGCGCGGCTATCGCCAACCTGCTGCTTAATTTCGCAGGTCAGGAGCATTGGTCGGCCGATGCCGCGGCGCGCAGCGACTTCCGTCGCTATTTAACCGATACGGTACGCAACGTTTGGCAGCTATTCGCTTCCAAATTCCGCGCGCTCTGGGACGAGCATGGCATCGACCGGCTCGCTAACGCATCGTCGTCTTATAAGGAGCTCTATATGGCCCGCCTGCTTCAGGATACAGCAGGCTTCGCCGGATGCAAGATCGTTCGCCGCATCGTAGGCCTCTCCCATGTGGTCGATATCGACCGCATTCCGGACGCCGCAGCGAAGGAAAAGGCTCAGCGCCTGGCGCTTGCCATCGGAACAGCGCTTATCCGCAACAACCGAAACATACAGTCCATTGAAGAAGTTATCGACGCCGCGCTATCGGCGGCGAGCGAATCAGCTTAAAGTTAGGAGACATAAACAGCATGACAAATACAGCTAAAGCATTGCAATCCGTAATCTGGCAGAACGATCAGCTGGATTTGCTCGACCAGCGCCTGTTGCCTGAGGAGATTGTTTATTTGCCGCTAACGACAGCGGAGGACGTCTGGGAAGCGATCAGGCACCTGAAAGTACGGGGAGCTCCCGCAATCGGCATTTCCGCTGCTTACGGCGTTGTGCTCGGCAGCCGGAACGCTTCGACAGCAGAAGATTGGCTGGAAAGCGTAAAGCGCGAAGCGCAATACTTGGCCACGTCGAGACCTACCGCCGTCAACTTGTTCTGGGCGCTTGACCGGATGAAGGCGGCGGCCTCCGCTATGGCCGAGCAGGGGCTTAGCCTGGATGAGTGCAAAGCAGCCCTGCTGGCTGAGGCCATCGCGATTCAAAGCGAGGATGAAGAGACAAACCGTCAAATCGGCGAGCATGCGCTCTCCTTGTTCAAGGACGGCATGGGCGTGCTGACGCACTGCAATGCCGGCGGTCTGGCAACAGCCAAGTACGGTACGGCGCTTGCTCCCTTCTATCTTGCGTTAGAGCAAGGCATTACGCTTCGCGTATTTGCAGACGAAACCCGCCCCGTGCTGCAAGGAGCCCGTCTGACCGCGTTCGAATTGCAGCAGGCAGGCGTAGACGTCACATTGATTTGCGATAACATGGCGGGCATGGTGATGGCGAAGGGCTGGGTCGACGCCGTTATTGTCGGGACGGATCGCGTTGCCGCCAACGGCGATGTAGCGAATAAAATCGGTACCTATAGCGTTGCCGTTCTGGCCAAGGCTCACGGCATCCCGTTTTATGTAGCTTGTCCGCTGTCCACCATCGATCTGGATACGCCAACCGGCGCTGAAATCCCGATCGAGGAGCGCAGCGCGGAGGAAATTACGGAGGGCTTTGGCAAACGGACCGCGCCGGAAGGCGTTAAAGTCTACAACCCGGCCTTCGACGTTACCCCGCATGAATACGTCACCGCCATTATTACGGAAAAGGGCATCGTGCAAGCTCCTTACGCCGAAAATCTGCGCAGGCTTTTTGAATAAAACAAACATGAAGAATACAAATAGCCCTCTTCAAGCCGGCCTCGCCGTTGCCTGAATTGGGCTTTATTCCTTTAGAGCATAAGCTCTAACGCAGCTGAGCCTTGCATGCCGGCGTATATGCCAAGCTTTTCGGCAGAAGTGGTGACGGACTCCAGAGGAGCCTCCATCAATTCCTCCAACGTCCGTACGCCTACGGCGCGACCTGCAATGATTTCTCTTGCCTGAAGCTTTGTGTTCAGCAAGGCCACATCGAGAGCGCCGCACATAATATAGCCTTTGTCGGTCATAATAGCCAGCAGCGTTGTTTTCGGGAGCTTGGCTTCCATACCGATAACCGTTTCACCATTCGCCAGCGTTAGCGGGACGATCCGCATCATTTAGGAACAACCTCCTTTAAGCCGGGATCTGGACATCTTTCACTGCATCATCAGTATATGCGCTTGCCAAGCGCCCAGTGTTGGACGAATGCTTATTTATAATACTGTAATAATCAAGCAATTAATGATATATTAGTACTATACTATATCGTTCGGAGGTCCTAGTGATATGCAATCAAAGCCTGCCGGTTCAACGCCCTACGTTTTTAATGTGGAAGTGCTTGTCGAAAGCAGCAGCAATGGACAAGCATTGGAGCAACTGCTGCATGCGCTCAACCAGTCGGGACTGTCCGATTATCGGATATTGTCCGGCATTCGTCTAGGCAGCCAGATCGATGAACACAAAACAAAGGCGGTCGAGTTTCAGGAAGTGCCCGTTACAATCGGCAAGCCCGACAAGGGAAGCAAGACAGCTTCCGCTTCGTCCAAAAAATCACAGCCGTCTTCTCCCAAGCAGACGGAGGTTGCTTATGAGCATCTAAGCGGATTCGAAAAAATTCACGCCATCATGAAAGCCAACGTGCTCATACGGCTTATTGTCAATAAAGGCCTTGGCATTAAATTAAGCATCCCTTGCCGCATCATTAATTTGAATGAGCAGGAGCATCTGATTACCGTTTATCATGTGGACGAGAAACAGGTCTATACGTTCCGTCTGAATGAAATCGAGGATTTCCTGCTTTAGCCCCTTCGTTTGCCGCCAGCTCCGAACCTGACGCTGGAATGCTGCAAATAAAAAACCATGCTCCTCACCAACTGCGCTTTCAAGCGCCTGCTGGGCAGGATGCATGGTTTCTTTCTTTTATACGGCCGATGCGAGCATTCGCTCAATATTCTTGCTTGTGACCGGAGGACTCCAGTAGTAGCCTTGCATTTCATCGCAACGATGCTTGCGAAGAAACTCCATCTGTTCCTCATTCTCAACGCCTTCGGCGATAACCTGAATGTTCAAATTATGGGCCATTGCAATAATGGCAGCTACAATCTCGGCATCGCTCGGGTCTTGCTCGATATCCCGTACAAAGGAACGGTCAATTTTCAAGCGGTCAATCGGGAAGTTTTTCAAATAATGAAACGAGCTGTAGCCTGTGCCAAAATCATCAACGCTGATGTTAACGCCCATATTCGTCAGCGCAAGCAAGCAGCGGGATACGTGGCCGATGTCCATCGTCATGGACTCCGTAATTTCCAGATCGAGAAACCTGGCCTCCAGGCCCGTCTTCTCGAGCACAACGGCCACCTTGTTCGCCAGATCGTTCTGAACAAACTGTCGGATCGACAAGTTGACGGATACAGGCATAGGCGGAAGTCCGGCCTGCTGCCACTCCCGATTTTGCCGGCATGCCTCCTCCAGCACCCAGTCTCCGATCTGTACGATCATCCCGCTTTCCTCCGCCAAAGGAATGAAGCTGCTCGGAGGAATCATCCCCCTGAGCGGATGCTCCCATCTGACCAGAGCCTCGACGCCAACCATTTGACCGGTTCGCAAATCATACTGCGGCTGATAATGCAGCACAAATTCATTGCGCTGAATAGCCCGGTACATCTCGTGCTGCAGGGTGAGCCGCTCAAGCGAGGAGTTGCTCCAGCTCTCGGAATACAGCATGCTGTCGTTTTTCCCGCTTTCCTTGACTCTAACAAGCGCCATATCCGCCTTCTTGATCAGCGTATAGCTGTCGTCTTCCTCGCAGCGGTTCGTAACCGAGCCTATGCTTGCCGTAATATGCAGCGGGAATCCCCGCAGCTCGTAGGGCTCCTCCAACGATTTAAGCAGCATGCGCGAGCGTTCAAGCAGTTCCTCCTCGGATTGGATATTGCTGAACAGCAAAGCAAATTCATCGCCCTCCATACGGGCGGCAAATTCATCCTCCGTCAAATCGCGATTGATGCGCTCGGCCACCTGCATCAGCAGCATATCGCCGAATTCCCGGCCGAAAGAGGCGTTGACCAGCTTGAACCGGTCAAGATCTAGGTAGCAGATGCCGACAATCTTGTCTTCTTCCTTCGCGCGAATCAGCGTTTCGGTCAGCTTGATTTGAAACAAGGTGCGATTCGGCAAGCCGGTCATATCGTCATAGTAGGCCATATAGCGAATTCGCTCCACATTACGCTTGCGATCGCTCAAATCTTGGCTGACAAGCACCGCGCCGATGACGCTTTTATCTTGCAGCATCGGGGCGCACACCACCTGCAGCTCCAACGGATAGCCTGATCGATGCGTAATGTTAAGATTCGTCTGTTTGGTTTCACCGTTCATCGCCTGCTCCAGCATTTCCTGAAGCAGCTGCCGACTTCCGGGCTCCAGCAGCCGCGAGAGCGAGTTGCCCAGCAACTCCGATCGTTGATAGCCCAGCGTACGACTGGAAGCTTCGTTCATTTCGATTACAAAGCCGCTTTTGTCCAGCACGGCCAAAGGCACGGCCTCGGAGCGCAGCAGCGCTTCAACAATCGCCGAGTGGTAGCTGCGAAAGCTGTAATTTCGATAACGCCATATGTATAGCATGCTTGCCGAGGCAAGCAAAGCCGATGCAACGGACACCGCCATCCATTTGAACATCGTATTGTCAATAAACCACCAGGATGCAAAAATCCAAATCAACGCCAGCGCAATCAGAAGCAAGCTGAGTCTTGAAGGCCCGTCAAGCGGCCGTTTTGTCGCTTCCGGCAAACTAATCACAGGTTTCGTCACGCACCAACGTCCTTCCTCCAGTTCGAGATAAGCCAATGCTCGTTCTATTATAAACGATGTTTAACGTTTAGGCATAGAAATATTTGCTAAGGCAATATCCGCCATTTGAGCGATAGGTCATCGGTCCTATTTGCTTGATTTTAGAGCGGCAATGATGATGCAAGCCCAGCCCGAGAGCATGCAGACGCCCCCTATTGGCGTAATCATGCCCAGCTTGCTGAATTCGGTAACCGCCAAAATATACAAGCTGCCGCTAAAAATAACGGTTCCGGAAAAGATAAGGCGTCCTCCTGCAACGACAAGCTTTCCCGCTCCTATCTGCTTGGCAAGCAGGGAAATCAGCATGAGCCCGAGGGAGCTATACATATGGTAGCGCACACCTGTCTCAAAAATATCCAAATAGTGCTCCGTCAGCGCCTCCTTTAATGCATGCGCGCCAAATGCGCCGAGTCCGATCGCCAGCGCGGCATTAATTGCGCCAATTACAAAATATTTGGGAAACATATGGGTTTTCAATCCTTTCCTCTTTGTGTATAATTTACCGTAGTCATAAGAAGGAGTCGATTAATATGGACAATGAACGTAAAGAGCCGATTAGCCTAGGCAAAACAGACTCATCTCATTCATCCGATTCATTTGAAAACAATCAGCCTTATGGGCGCGACCCTTACAGCCGGCCGGCCTTCTCGGATTCCGATTCCGTTGTCGTCGGGCCTCTCAAGCACTCGGGGCTTGGCATCGCCTCTTTTGTTCTGGCCTTGATTTCCGTTGTGCTCATCATCGTTACCATCGCGCTTGGCGCAACCTTTGTCAGCGAAGTGGCGAATGATGAAGCCGCCCAGCAGCGATGGGCCCAAGTCGATCCCGAAGATGAAGCCGCCGTTATGGAAATGATGCAGGAAAGCGGCTTTGCCTCCCTGCTTGTAGCCGGGCTTGCCGGTATCGGGGCGTTCGGCATCGCTTTTATCGGACTGATTCTCGGCATTATCGGCGCTTTCTCCAAGAATCGGAGAAAGGTATTCAGCATAATCGGCTTGTCGCTTAACGCTCTTATGCTTTTCGCCCCGATTCTTCTGTTTATTATCGGAATCGCACAAGGCTTCTCAGGCACCGTCTAGCTCGAAACGCTAACGGACAAGGATGGCCAATGCGGCGCATCCAGCCTTCGGCAAGCGCCAGCTAGCGTCCGCTTTAGAATTAGGGAATGGCGTAGCCCGTCCATCGTACTGGCATAAGGCCTGCAGCCCTTTAGGGGGCATGCAGGTCTTTTGGTTTGCCACCTGATGCACTGCTTGCATCCAATGATGATGCCAATGAAAGGCCGCGCTATTTGACCAGCAATCTTGTGCGGCTGTAGCCCTCCTTCAGCTTCGTTACCTCCAGGCATGCCGGGAAGGCAGCCTTCAGCTCTTCCACATGCGAGATAACGCCAATCATTCTTCCCGCCTTCTGCAAATCGACCAGCGTTGCAATTGCCTTCTGCAGCGACTCTTCATCAAGCGAGCCGAAGCCCTCATCGATAAACATCATTTCGATGGAAATGCCGCCCTGATACGCCTGAATGACATCGGTCATGCCGAGTGCCAGGCAGAGGGAGGCGTTGAATTTCTCGCCGCCTGACAAGGTTTTAACATCCCGCTCCTGCCCTGTATAGGCATCATATACGTCAAGCCCGAGCCCGCTTTGCTTCCCCCGCGTTTCGAGCCTGTCGCTTCTGCGAAGGGTGAATTGCCCTCCCGACAAAACCCGGAGCCGCGCGTTCGCCGCGAACAAAATATGCTCCAGAAATTCAATGAGAATGTAGCGTTCAAAGGAGATTTTCAAAGCGTTGTCGCCTTTAAGCATCTGATAGATGTCCAGCACCTGCTCCAGCCTGCCTTCAAGCTCCTTCCCTTGCTCGGACGTTCTGTCCAGCGCAGCTGCCAGCCGTTCCGCTTCGCGCGCCTTGCCTCGCAAGTCATGCTCCTCTCGGGACGTCTGGTCGATTGCAGCCTTAAGCTCGTCAAGCTTGCTCTGCAAGCCGCTTAGCTCGATTCTCTCCTTCGCGGCAAGCTCGATTTCCAGCTCCGTGATTTGAGTCAGCAGAAGACTTACAGCAGAGCGATATTCCTCTAATTGACTGCTCATGTAAAGGCGCTCCCCCTCCGGAAGGGCCGCCTCCGAGTAGGCAACCAAACCGTGGAAGCCCGCCCGCTCCAGCGCCTCCTGCCTGCGTCGCTCGGCCAGCTTAAGCCCTTCTGAGGCCTCCTCCAGCTGCTGCCTCGCTTGCTCGGCATACACTCTTTGCTCGCCCAGCGCTGCCGAGCTGCGTTGAAGCAAAGCCTGCGCCTCCTTCCAGGCCGCGGACAGCCGCTGCGCTTCCGTCTGGCTCTGCCGCAGCTGACGCTCCAGCTTGTCCACATCCCGCATCTGCTCAGGCACCCGTTCAAGCTCCTTGGCAAGCGCCGTATGCGTTGTCGCACGCTCCAGAGCCCGCTCCTGCAGCAGCTGCTGCAGCTGCTCCTTCGCCGTCTGCTGGCGCTCCAGCGCAGCTTCCTGCTCGTCAGCCGCTCGCTTGAGCTCGGGCAAACGTCCCGCTATCGCTTGAAGGCGCTCCGTCTCGTCCTTGAGCGCCTTCCACTGAAGCAGCAGCCTTGCACGCTGCTCCTCGGGGGCGGCCGGCTGCAGCCCCAGCTCAGCCAGCTCCTTCGCTCCTTCGGCCTGCAGCGCCTCCGCAGCGGCCGCCTGGGACCGCGCCCCTTGCAGCTCGCGCTCGGCCGCAACAAGCTGCTCCTTCGCTTGCTGCAAACGCTCGCGCGAGACCAGCCCTTCCGCCGCCCCCGTCTTGTCCGGGTGGCTTTCGCTGCCGCACACCGGGCACGGCTTGCCGTCCTGCAAATGCCCCGCCAGCATAGCCGCCTGCCCTTCTATCCAGGCATGCTCCAGCCGGTCATGCTCCTCCTTGCAAGCCTTGGCGCGATGCGCACGCTCCTGCTCCAGCGCAGATACGCGCTCAAGCTCCTGCCTCGCCTCCGTAAAGCGCTTCAGCTGCTTCCCCTGCTGCTCAATGCCGCGCTGCAGCTCCAAACGCGCAGCCAGCGCTTCCGCTTGCTGCTCGGCCTGGCGAATGTCCGCCGCTCCCGCTTGGCGGAGCGCGCGCAGCTCCTGCATTACCGTCTCAAGCGCTGCAAGCTTTGCAGCCAGAGCCTTCTCCTCGCGCACCAGCTTGTCCAGCGCCTGCCGCCGCTCGCCCAGCGTCCGGACGACTGGCACCATTTCCTGCAGTCTGACGCATTCCTGCTCGGCCTCGCGGCGCTGCTCCTCCTTGCTCTCTTCCTGGCGATACGCCGCCTCAGCCCGCTCCTGCTCCTGAATGGCCGCTGAGAGCTGCGCCTCTCTCGCCGCGAGCTGCTCACGCTTCGCTCCTGCAGCCCTGCTCCATCGATCCGCCTCCTCGATGTAAGGGGCCAGCCCCGCTGCCCGCTCTGCGAGCTTCAGCCTCCGCTCCAGCTCTCGATGCTCCATATCGCGCGCCTGCAACCGAACGAAGGCTTCCCGCTTGCGGTCCAGCTCCGCGAACCTTGCTTGAACGGCTGTAGCCTCCCGCAGCTGCTGCTCGGTTGTATCCAGCTCCATCGCGAGCCGTTCTTTTCGGCTCTCCGCTTCTGCGGCAAGCCCTCCATAATACTCGCTCTCCAGCGCCAAGCCTTCTATCACCTGTGCGGCATTGCTGTACGCTTGGCCAAAAACCGCTTCCAGCCGGCTGCCCTCGCGTCTAGGCAATGATTCCTTCGCCTGCGAGATATAGGCGCCTACCGTAGCTCTCAGCTCCTTGAGCTGCTCGTTCAACTCGCGATTGCGCTGCTGAAAACGGCCGGTCAGCCGCTCGTACAGCTCCGTCCGAAAAATACGGCGCAATATTTCCTCCTTATTGTCCGTATCCGACGTAAGCAGCCTGCGAAATTCCCCTTGCGGGAGCATCACGATCTGGCTGAACTGCTCTTTCGTTAAGCCGATAATCGACTCGATTCGCGCATTGACGTCCGATACGATAAAGCGGTCAACCGCAGGCATCGCCTCGGCGTCCAGCAGCTCATATAGCTCGGCCTTCCCGCCGGTTTCGCTTTTGTTTCCGCCCTTCCGGTGAGCCATCTGGCGAAAGGCCCGGTACTGCTTGCGACCTACGGCAAACTCGAAGCTGACGGATGTGTGCGTGTCCTCGTCAGCGAATTGGCTTCGCAGCATTCGTGGATCAGAGCGATCCTCGCCGCTCGCCGAGCCATACAGAGCAAAACAAATAGCGTCAAAAATCGACGTTTTGCCTGCGCCCGTATTGCCTGAAATGACGAACAGCCGCTGATCCCCCAGCTTCCGGAAATCGATCGTTTCCGGCTGCCGGTAGGGTCCAAACGCCGTCATCGTCAGCTTTAGCGGTCTCATGGCAATCCCCCTTCCTCACGCAGCAATTCCTCGTACGTTTCGGCGAACATTCGCCTTTTGCCGGCTGAAAGCTCCTGCCCCTTTACCTCCTGATAAAAAGCGGCAAACAGCTCGATCGGATCGGCCTCGCGCCTTCCTCCGCTCTCTCCGCTTGACTGCTCGCCTTCCTGCGAGCTCATGGAAGGCGGTATTCGCTGCACCTGAAGCGCATTCGGATAGACAGCCCGCACCTTCTCCATCGGAAAAAGCACCGGATTATCATTCAGCAACGTCACGAACACATAATCCTCATTGACAGGATGCTGCTCCAGCTCCTCCATTCTCGCCTCTACTCTTCGCATATCGCGCAGCGGCTTCAGCGGACGCTTCTCAATCTGTGCGTCGCCCTCACCGTCCAGCTCGACGATAAGATACCCCTTCGCATGGCGCTCTTCGGAAATCGAATATTTTAAAGGCGAGCCCGCATAACGAATACATTCCCGCCTGACAAAATGAGCCTGATGAAGATGCCCGAGCGCCGTATAATGAAACGCGTCGAAGCAAGCCGAGCTGACATGCTCCGCCCCGCCGACCGACAGCGGCCGCTCCGATTCGCTGGTATTTGCCTCCGGCTCGCCGGAAGGCGTCACAAAGGCATGGCCAATAAACACATGTCTGGCATGCGGGCTAAGATGCTCCCCAATTCTTCCGACTATGGCGCGCATCGCATCATCATGGGTACGCACGCTCTCATCGGCAAGCTCATGACGCACCTGTGCAGGATCGGCATAAGGAACCAGATGGAAATGCACCTCACCGTGAGTATCTCGCAAGACAACCGGTTCGAGCCCCTGACGCAATTGCCCTGTCAAAAATAGCCCCCTGCTCTCCATCATCCTTGTTCCAAAGCTGATTCGGTCAGGACTGTCGTGGTTGCCGGAAATGGCAAGCACCGGCGTATTGAGCTCGATTACAATTCGGCGCAGCGTCTCATCCAGCAGCTCCACCGCCTCCGTAGGCGGAACAGCTCTGTCATACAAGTCACCGGCAATTATAACGGCATCTGGCCGTTCGCGCTCGATGTCCTGTATGAACTGCTCAAGCACGAAGCGCTGATCCTCTGTCATGTACACGCCCTGCACAAGCTTGCCCAAATGCCAGTCCGCTGTATGAAACAGCTTCATAAGATGCCATTCCTCCTTTGCCTTCCATTTTGCTACCCTCTATTTTACACGCCATTCCTTTAAAAGCCCAGCGCGCTCGCGCTTATCGGCCGCTATAACGCTATGCATGCCGTGAGCCTGCCACATTTCCTTCACATAACCTTCAGACAGTTGAATATATTGAATCATAACAAGGAAATAAGCGAGGTGAGGGGAATGGCGGCAGATAAGCTGTTTATCGTAGCGCGCGAGGATTGGTCGCTGCACCGCAAGGGCTACGAGGATCAAGCCAGGCATCAGGAGAAGGTGCAGGAAGCAATTAAACAAAACCTTCCCGATCTGGTTTCCGACGAGAGCATCGTATTGTCCGACGGCCGACGCACGATCAAGGTTCCGATTAAAAGCTTAGATGAATCTCATTTTATTTATAACTACAACAAAAAGCAGCATGTCGGACAAGGTGACGGCGATTCTCAGGTAGGCGATGTGCTTGGCGTCGATCCGCAGGCCCAGAAAGGTCCAGGCAAAGGCCAGGATGCCGGCGATCAGCCTGGAGAGGACGTTGTGGATACGGAAATCGATATCGATCAGCTGGAGGATATGCTGTTCGAGGAGCTCGAGCTGCCCAACCTGGAGCAGAAACAGAAGGATCAGATGCAATCGACGGAAATCGTTTTTCACGAAATTCGCAAAAAAGGCATCATGTCCAATATCGACAAAAAACGGACCTTAATCGAAAATCTTCGCCGCAACGCAAACGCCGGAAAGTCGGGCATCGGCGGAATATCTCCGGACGATTTGCGCTATAAAACCTGGAATGAAATCGTAAAGCCGCAATCCAATGCTGTCATATTGGCGCTTATGGATACATCGGGAAGTATGGGCTCCTTTGAAAAATATTGTGCGCGCAGCTTTTTCTTCTGGATGACGCGATTTCTTCGCCGCAAGTACGAGCACGTCGAAATTGTTTTCATCGCCCACCATACAGAAGCCAAGGAAGTAACGGAGGAGGAGTTTTTTAATCGAGGCGAAAGCGGCGGTACCATCTGCTCCTCCGCTTATCAAAAAGCGATTGATATCATTGATTCCCGCTATCCTGTAGCCAACTGGAATATTTATCCCTTTCACTTTTCCGACGGTGACAATCTTACATCCGACAACGAGCGCTGCGTGAAGCTGATCGGTCAACTGATGGAGCGCTGCAATATGTTTGGCTACGGCGAGGTGAACCAATACAATCGCAGCAGCACGCTTATGTCGGCCTATAAGCATATTAGCCATAAAAAATTCATGTACTCGGTCATTAAAGAAAAAGGCGAGGTATATAAAGCGCTAAAAACATTTTTTCATAAAAAGGTTAATGCCACTTAGAAGCCGGCGCCCATAAAACAGCCGCATACCTGTCTGGTATGCGGCTCGCTTCATTGGGCTCGTTGTTCCTCGTTTACTCCTCTTCCTGCTCCTGCCAACGCATCCAACCCTTTAAATTCGTAGCCCTGCTTGCGGGCGTCATCAATAATCCGGCCAAGCGCCCCCGCATTGTCGCGTGATACCGAATGCAGCAAAATAATGGCTCCAGGATGCAACTGCTTCATCACTTGATCATATGCAAACTGCGGACCCTTCTGGGCATTGACATCCCAATCCTTGTACGCGACCGACCAGAATACGTTTGTATACCCGAACTGTTTAGCCGCAGCAAGGACACGCTCGTTAAAAATACCCCTTGGCGGCCGCAGAAAATCCATTTCAGGGCGCCCCGTCAATTGAACAACCTGTTCCTTCACTTTATCCAGCTCGGTTTTGATTTGACCCTCGGACAATTGCGACATGTCGGGATGGCTCCAGGAATGATTCCCCACGATATGCCCTTCGACCGTCATACGCTTAATGAGATCCGGTTGATCCTTGACGTAGTGACCCGTGACAAAAAAAGCCGCAGGCGCCTGCTTATCCTTCAAAACGTCGAGAATTTTCGGTGTAAAGCCATTCTCATAACCGTTATCGAACGTCAAATACAGTTCTTTTTTGCTCGTATCGCCTGTAAACAGGGCGCCATGCTTCGTAATTATGTCCTTAAAGCCTTCTTCATCTATAGATGGCAAAGCGCCGTTCACGCTCTTTTTAAAGCCAAAGTGATAGACGCCAGGCTGTTTAGCCAGCACAGGGAGCTGATAAGGGACAAGGCTTAGCAGCAATACCAAGGCGACAATCCATTTCCTCGCATTCAAAGAGAAGCCCTCCTTATATTTAACATCGCCCCTCTATTTTCCCCAACTCTTCAGCCCTTACTCATGCAACTAAAAAAACCGCTTTATGCCAACTGATGCCAGTTGCACAAAGCGGTTTGAATATGATTAAGAAATGGTCGGGATGACACGATTTGAACATGCGACCCCCTGGTCCCAAACCAGGTGCTCTACCAAGCTGAGCTACATCCCGAGAAAACATGGTGCCGTCGAGAGGACTTGAACCCCCAACCTACTGATTACAAGTCAGTTGCTCTACCAATTGAGCTACAACGGCACATGCGCGCATCCGAAGATGCAAATGATTCAAAACTAGATAACGGCTTGCTTTTCGAAAAAAGCATAAATGGTGCCGTCGAGAGGACTTGAACCCCCAACCTACTGATTACAAGTCAGTTGCTCTACCAATTGAGCTACAACGGCATGTTGGTTGCGGGGGCAGGATTTGAACCTGCGGCCTTCGGGTTATGAGCCCGACGAGCTACCGGGCTGCTCCACCCCGCGTCAGTAAAAAAAGTATGGTGACCCGTAGGGGATTCGAACCCCTGTTACCTCCGTGAAAGGGAGGTGTCTTAACCCCTTGACCAACGGGCCTTGATTAGTAAATCGATAGAACGGAGAAGGAGGGATTCGAACCCTCGCACCACTTACGCAGTCTAACCCCTTAGCAGAGGGTCCCCTTGAGCCACTTGGGTACTTCTCCAAACTTGGCTCCCCGAACAGGACTCGAACCTGTGACAACTCGATTAACAGTCGAGTGCTCTACCAACTGAGCTATCAGGGAAAATATGGTGGGCCCTAGTGGACTCGAACCACCGACCTCACCCTTATCAGGGGTGCGCTCTAACCAGCTGAGCTAAGGGCCCTAGCCAACAACATCTAAATGGAGCTTACCCCATGAGAAGTTATGTCTAGACGATTTGCGCCTTGAAAACCGGATACGAAAGTGAGGCTGCTGAAAGCCCTTGTTGCTTTATTATAGGCTCCCCGCAAAGTATCCGGCATACGCCTCGAAGCCTTCGCTTCACTTTGTGGGGGTTCTTAGGATAAGCCCTCGACCGATTAGTATTCGTCAGCTCCACACATTGCTGTGCTTCCACCCCGAACCTATCAACCTCGTCGTCTTCAAGGGGTCTTACATACTGGGAAATCTCATCTTG
>NZ_STGF01000031.1 GCF_005222705.1 Paenibacillus sp. SY21-1
CAAGATGAGATTTCCCAGTATGTAAGACCCCTTGAAGACGACGAGGTTGATAGGTTCGGGGTGGAAGCACAGCAATGTGTGGAGCTGACGAATACTAATCGGTCGAGGGCTTATCCTAAACAGCAATAAGGGCTTTCAGCAGCCTCACTTTCGTATCCAGTTTTCAGCGTGCAAACGCTACGTTTGGTGGCGATGGCGGAGGGGAACCACGCGTTCCCATCTCGAACACGACCGTTAAGCCCTCCAGCGCCGATGGTACTTGGACCGCAGGGTCCTGGGAGAGTAGGACGTCGCCAAGCACAGATAACCTGCCGTATTATTGCGGCAGGTTTTTTGTTGTGCTGGGACGTAACTCTCCTGGGGGAGAGTGTATGAACCCAGCGATCGAAGCAAAGCGGAGAAGCAGGCCCGGCCCTGGAGGAAGGTTCAAACGCCGACCTCGAAGCGAAGCCATGAAGCATAGTCAGCCGGTGCGGAACGGACGTCGCCAAGCACAGATAACCTGCCGTATTATTGCGGCAGGTTTTTTGTTGTGCTGGGACGTAACTCTCCCGGGGAGAGTGTATGAACCTAGCGATCGAAGCAAAGCGGAGAAGCAGGCCCGGCCCTAGAGGAAGGTTCAAACGCCGACCTCGAAGCGAAGCCATGAAGCATAGTCAGCCGGTGCGGAACGGACGTCGCCAAGCACAGATAACCTGCCGTATTTATTGCGGCAGGTTTTTTGTTGTGCTGGGACGTAACTCTCCTGGGGGAGAGTGTATGAACCCAGCGATCGAAGCAAAGCGGAGAAGCAGGCCCGGCCATAGAGGAAGGTTCAAACGCCGACCTCGAAGCGAAGCCATGAAGCATAGTCAGCCGGTGCGGCAGGTTTTTTGTTATAATGGACCATACCCTCTTTAAGAAGAATATATATTAAGATCGCTATGTGAATGGAACGGAGGAATATAATGCTGGAGGATGTTGTTGATTATTGTCTTGGAATGAAGGGAGCCAGCAAGGAGTATCCGTTTGGACCGGACCCGATGGTTATTAAGGTTGCGGGGAAAATGTTTGCATTAATCTCGGATAAGCCAAATTCGATTTCACTAAAATGTGATCCTGTCATAGCTGAAAACTTGCGTGAGCAGTACGAGGCTGTCATTCCCGGTTATCATTTGAACAAAAAGCATTGGAATACGGTTAGGCTTGACGGCAGCATGCAGAGGGAAGAAGTAAATAGCATGATTCTTCACTCCTACAAGCTGGTATTTGCCTCTCTTCCGAAGAAAACACAAGCTAATTGGATGTAGGCAGGAGAGAAATAAATCCATTGAAATGGATGATTATGGGCGCATCTCTAACGAGAAGTTCATACTGCGTTCATATATAATGGGTAGCATTTATTAAGAAAAAATAGAGGGAGCAGATTGCTCTTTTTTTGACCTCATTATGATAATGATTATAAATTTAAGTGTCGACAGAATGTTTTTACAAGTTAATTAGAATAGCGTTTAGGAACAAAGGGGGATCTTCTACGATTGCGGTATTAAATGCATTATAAATGCTAGTGAAGAGATTAGTGGAGGAAGGTTAGGTTTGCGTTTTTTATGCAATGGAAAATAAAGCGTTCGCTCGTTTGGTTATTGATTGCTGCTTTACTATTGTCGACCCTGCAAGTTGGAGTATTGACCGTTGAGGCGGAGGTAACGAATGGCGATATTCCCAATGGAGAGTATGAAGTCGATTTTAATTATCTTGAAGATGGTAAAAATTCTGTATCGACCGCTAACCAGTATATGAAAATAAGCGGACAAAAAGGGAAGCTGATCGTCGATAACGGACAAATCACGTCACAGCATGAAATGCTAAAAGCAGAATATGCCCATTTTGAGTATTTGGGTATCAGGCCCGTTAATCTGCCAAGAGCCATAATCTTGCATAATGCAGTTACCCGACTGGAAGAGGTATCCGGGCACGAGGGCTATCAGATTAT
Organism: Paenibacillus sp. SY21-1; assembly: GCF_005222705.1. GTDB lineage: Bacteria > Bacillota > Bacilli > Paenibacillales > Paenibacillaceae > Pristimantibacillus. The sequence continues at coordinate 1,973 of NZ_STGF01000031.1, forward strand.
TTCGGTAGTGCTGAAAGCTGGGGATGACAGCTACGTCGTTGCTAGCTACACAATTGAAAATCCCGCCATTACACCTGCTGCTATAGATCAGTACAAGGTAACCTTATTTAGAGACTATCAAGGGGCAGAGCAAAAGCGATACGTTGCTCATCAGCCGCTATCCTTATATGTGCTTGATACGAATCAGCCAACCTCTGAACTGTCTGTGTACGCCGAAGAGGTTTCTCCTTCCGTAACAACGGTTATTCAAAAAAACAATTAGGAAACGCTGGATATGCTGCGCGGCAATATTTCCTTGAATGTAATTCCTAAGAATAATTTGCTGAAGTGGTTCCTTGTGCAGCCTGATGGCGGTTATCTGGAACCAGAAGTATATGAGCCGATGTTAACCTTTAAAGGCGCTCCGAATCATAAGCTATCTACCGATCAGCAGAAGGTTTATCAGGGGTATCTTCGCTGGGCGCACACAGATGAGGTAGAATGGAACGGACTTGGAAAAATTGTCTATATGTATCAGGATGTAAAAATATCCCTGTACGTTAGCTTTAATCGAACAATTCATGAGGAGCTTCAGAAGTCGCTTTCATTCGCGGAGCGCTTGTCTGCTGAAGGAGTGAAAACGGCCGCCGCCTAGCAAGAAGAAAGCCGTGCCCCCGTTGAAAAACGAGGGACACGGCTTTCTTGGTTTAAGAAGCTTAGGCAGCTTACTGAGGAGCCGCGACCGTCGAGAAAGTTTTGGCTTGATAATCCAATAGCCTCATAATCATTGTCAAAGCTTCAGCGCGGGTCGCTTGGCCATTCGGATCAAACAGGTTTCCGCTTTTACCCTGAATCAAACCGGCTTCGACAGCGGCTTCAATGGCCTTCAACGCCCAAGCTGGAACGTCTGCGGAATCTTTGAAGGTCAATTGTGTGCCTGTTCCATTGGATTGCAGACCAGCGGCGCGTGCGATGATGACGGCGAGTTCGGCCCGCGTAATCGCTCTGTCCGGTTTGAAGGTTTGATCTGTATAGCCATTAATCAGACCGGCCTCAACAACCTGTGCGATATACGGTTTTGCCCAAGCTTTTGTAAGATCTGTATCGCTGAATTCTGGCTGAGAGCTTGCTGTCGGCAGCTTCAACGCTCTGCTAATAAAGGTTGCGAATTCAGCTCTCGTAACATTGCCGTTTGGACGGAATGTGCCGTCTTGATAGCCTTTTGCAATATCCAGCTTGATTGCTCTTTCAATTGTGCCGGCTGCCCAGTGAGTTCCTACATCCTTAAAGGCGCCTGTTTGCGGTTTAGTCGCACTTTCTCCGCCCGAGCTCGCTTGATCATCCGGTTTGTCGGTTGGCTTAGGCTCGGTTGTCTCCTCTTCAAACGTTGGCGGCGACGGAGCCGTTCCGTCCTGAGGCGTTCCGCTCGTAGTGGACTGTAAGGTGCTTTCATCAAAAACAAACTGAATCGTATAATGCTTGCCGTTATAACCGTATTCGGGCCAATCAATATCAACGGTGCCCGTTTGTTTGCCAGACAGGCTCGATAGCGGGAATGAAACAATTCGAGTATTATTTTCCGAGTTTTGACTGACGTTCGTTTGACTGCTGCCGTTTAACGTAATCGTATGAATTTCTTTGCTTTGCGTAACGGTGAATAAGAGCGTTTTGCTGCCGCCTTGCACCTTGAGCAAAGCGGGTTTCACCACATACCCGTCCATAATGGACACCGAATCGGTGCCGTCCTTTAACACTCGATAGTTAATCGTATAGTTGCCGTCTGCGAGCCCCCCGGTTCCAGGCGTCCCTGGGTTAGGGTTCCCGGGATCAGGCTCTACCTTTTGAGTAATGGAGGCAAACTGGAACAGATATTCGCTTTCGGTTTGAGCTCCATTCTTCAGAAGAACAAGTTTGTAAGCTGCGCTCAAATCCGACAGTTCAAATTTCACGGCTGTAACGGAAGAAGCTTGAACAACGGCAATCGTGTTCAAAGATTGAACAGCAGCGTTTACCGGCAGAATTTCTGTATTCGTCGCTGTATTGATAAGCTTCGTAATGGTCGCTCCTTCTTTAGGCGTGAAGCTGACGGTGTGTGTGCCGTTGCTGACGATCAACTCCCCTCCTAAATCGACCAATTCAGCGAGATCGCTGTCATCGACTGGTCTAAAGGCTACCGTATAGTTTCCGCTGGTAAATACTTTGGAGGCTTCAAAGCTAACCAGAGCCTGTGTAAGTGCTTCGATTGCTGCATTAATGTCTGACTGTGCTTCGGCTGTAGCCAATACATTCTTGGCTGTTTCAGTTGCAGCAGCCAGTTCAGCTTTGGAGCCCGCTTTGAAGCTGCCTGCTGTTGTTCCTTCAACTGCTGCGGTATATGCGGCTTGAGCCTTGGCGATTAGGGAATTTAATTCACCCAAGTAAATAGAAGCGGCCTTAAATGCTGCAATGGCTTCTGTAAGCTTTGTTGTACTGCTCAGGATAGCTGGGCGTTTGGCAGCCAAATTCGCTGTTAGATCGGATGATTCTTTTAGAGCAAGCTTCAGCTTATCAAGAGCAAGTTCATAGTCCTCCTCTTTGTTTGGGACAGCTACGGAGCCTTCGGCAAGCTTCTCGGCAACAACAGCATCAAGCTTTAATTGCTCCAAAATATCGGCGTTGTAGCTAATGAAGACATTACGAGTTTCTTCTCCAACTTTGTAGCGAACAAAAGATAAGCCTTCCCAAGCGTTAAGATCAGTTACAGCTGTATGGGTGATTACCTGATATACCTGATTGTTGGCGGTAGAGCTTTTGGTCATATGGCCAGCGCGATAAAACTCGTCCTTATGATCTAATAATTTGATGTCCTGCAGTCCTCCATCTCCTTCAGGGATGGAACGAACCACTTCCTGTGGCTCAGGAGAAACAGTGAACGTCAGATTGGCATATATGTTTCTTGAAACCTGAGACGTGGCCTTGAGATAAGTAACCGTAGGCAAGAGATCGCCGGCAAAAGGAGACAGTTTGTTAGCCGGTTCTAGTCCGTCCTGACCAGGCGTTGCATCAAGGAAATTCACTTTAACCGCTTCTGTTTCCAGGTAATATTCTCCTTTCAGGCGGTTATAGTCATCCATTAGTCTTCTGTTAGCATTGTCTACTGTCGCTTGCGTAGCGCTATAATTAGCGATAGCCGTTTCTGCGGTGTTGATTCGGGTCGTTAGTGTCGTTCTAGCGTCCTTTATATGCTCGCCTGCTGTAACTGGGGGATAAGCGAGATCAGGCTTGCCTTCAGTTGTTCCGACTGTCACCACCGAAGCGACAAAGGGTTTGACGATTTTCAGAGAACTGTAAAGAGTGCTGCGATCGGCCAACGCGATAACAGATTCTTTATAAGCGACAAGCTCGGTCTCAAGCGCCTGGTAAACGCCAAGCAACAGCTGCTCATTGCTGCTATTCTGCAAAATGCCTTCCCGTGCCGATTCAATCGCAGCTAGCAAGCTGTCTCTTTTGGCCTTAGGGTACTTTCCATATTCACTGGCTTCATATTGAGTTGCTTGGTCCTTTAGGACTCCCTCGTTTGTTGTAGCGAACAAGGTGTCAGCGCTTGTTAGCAAATCGTTTAGCTTATCCAATACCGAGGGGCCTTCCGGATTGGTTCCTTCGCCTGTATCGCCGTAACCAGGCAAACCGCTTTTATTAATTTCAAGCTGTGCATGATACCAGTGATCGTAGTCCAGGTTTCCTTTGTAATCGATATGCATAAGAATATCAGGGTTCGTATCTAATTGATCAATAGGCATACTTACGATTACATTCCCGTTTTCGGATTGATTAACCGTAAATTCAGTATATCCGTCCTGTCCAGTCACGGAATCTTTTTGCCCCGTTATTTTCGTAATAATGGCTTTCGGCTTGTCATTTTGTCGATATCCTAAGTATTCAAAATGATTGTGGTTCGCGCTTGTAATTTCATGCTGAAAGGTCATGCTGCCCGATTCATTAACAATTAATTTTCCTGAATTGGCGACATTCATAAAACCGTTTGCAACGGAAGTGTTGCTTTTTCCGTCTTCAAGGTAGCGATAAGCAAGAGAATATGTACCAGCAGGAATACTAATACCCGTCGTGGTTTCTGCAGCTGCCTTATAAGGGATCAGGGCTAAAAGCAATAAAAATGAAAGCCATATGGCCGTCGTTCTTTTAAACTTTGTAGTCAAGGTGGACACTCCTTATTTTTAATGAAAAAGAAGCAGAGCGGCAGACAAAAGTCATGCCGCTACTGCTGAATGATTTGATATTAGGTCCAGTGAAGAACGACGTCACGCTCTTCATCATGTGTGTATGTTGGTGTTACGATTTGGATGTGAAGAGTCAGATCGATGTCCGAAGTGGAGCTGCCGCTGAAAGTGAAAGTAGTGTTGCCGCCGGAAACGGATTTTGTAGCGTAGCCGTAGCCGTCAACGTAAAGGGATGGGTAGTAGTTGCCAGCCAGTGTGATCGAAATCGTGCTGCCGTTAACATCCGCGCCGCCTACAATGTAAGCCGATGCGTGGGAAGGCGAGCCGTTTGGTTGATTGAACGTATAGCTTTGCGTAGCCGCAAACGCAGGAATTGCCATAACCATAGCCAGTACCAAAGCCATCAACATCATAGGGATTACTTTTTTCATCGATTTAACCATTTTTAAAACACTCTCCTTCAAATTGGGTTTATTTTGTTTGTTGCATAAACTTTCGATTTCGAAAAGCCAAAACGTCGAACTTACTGACTAGAATGCTGTATGTCCCTTTACGTCTGAAGCTTTCCTCCCTTCTGACCGCCTGATAAGACCTCCACAGAATGTATGACCGGATAATGATAATCATTATCAACTTATGCACTAAAAAAAAATCTGTGGTAAAAGATGTCGCCCTAGAAACGACGTCTACTTGTCAGAATCATTTCATGGTGGTGAATCCACTTAGCGGCAACTAAATCGTAATTCAATTGAGAATCATTGTCAATACCCTTGGATTATTTTTGAACATCATACACATTTTTCTTGGGTAGAGTGAGTGCGCCTGTTCAATTATTTTCCAAAATGGATTCTCGGACAATATCCTACCGCATGATTATGAACGCAGTGTGAACAAAAAATTACATTTCACTCCAAGCCTAGCACTACATCTAAACGTCCAGAAAGTAGAGTTGGGCATTTGTAATGTGATGTTCATACTCCGTTCATATTCATCCTGTATTTTAAAGTCTATATGCTGACATGTAGAGGGGTTACTTTATTCATTCAATGATAATGAGAATCACTTTTAGATCGGCAATTTTTAAGCGAGGAGTGTTTATGTTGAAAAAATGGTTTAAAGCGAAAGCCGGCCTTTGCTTGACGGCGGCGTTGATCGTTTCATCGGTACAGCTCGGCGCTGCATCTGCGGCAGAACAAGCGGCTGCTTCGAACGGACGTCAGTTTTCTACCTTGCATGCGACGAATGAGGCTTTTTCATCGATGGACAGCTATTTGGTGAAACCGGCTAACGTTTCAGCGAAGCAAGATGGCACTTATGAGGTAACGGTTACGGTTAAAGAAAGCTCGCTTATACAGGAGTTCAAGGTATCGGCAGATCAGGATTCGGCAAGCTTTGATGGCGAATTCGCAGACGTTGCCGTTGTAAGCGAGAATAAGGAGGCCGATCAGCGCGTGGTTCGCTTCGATGTCAAGAAGCTGGACAAACTGGTGAAGGCCAAGGTGCGCGTTGTAACTTCCTACCAAGGTACGCCTTACGATATGACGCATAATGTGCGTTTCAACTTCAACGGAGTAGATAATATTGCGCTGCAAGAAGCGATTAACGTCGTGAACGGAATTTTGCGCTCAGCGGCGGCGGCCAGCTACTCGGATGAGGCCAAAGGCAAGCTTGGCGCGGCTGTTGCCGAAGCGGGCAAGGTAGCGGTGAACGGCGAGAATACCCAGCAGCAGTCCAATGATGCGCTTGCGAAGCTGCAGGCCGTCATTAAAGAAACTCAGCCAACAGCGGCTGGGGACGGGGCGCTTGCCGATGGCGAATATTCCATTGCTTATACCATTCTGAAGGCGGATGCCGATAAAACGTCCGTTATGCAGGATTACGTCATCGCCCCTGGCAAAATTGAAGTTGTAAATGGCAAGGTGACTGCTTTCATTACGCTTAAGCAAAGCAAGGAGATTACCGAGCTGAAATTTAACGGCGAGCCTGTCAAGGTAGAGAGCGAAGACAAAACGGCGAATACTCGCGTCGTATCGTTCCCGGTAGCCGAGCTCGACAAAATAGCTAACGGCTGGGTCAAAATTGTTTGGCCGGCGGTTAACTACAACAATGAATATGACATCCGCATCAGCTTTGACGTGAAGTCGATCAAGGCGCTTGAGGGTGGCGGGGAGCAGCCGGCTGCACCAAATCCTGCAGCAAGCTTTACGGATATCGGCAACAGCTGGGCAAAAGCCTACATCAACCGTGCGGTAGAATTGGGTATCGTGGCAGGTTTTGAGGACAATACCTTTAAACCGAACGCTACAATTACCCGCGGCGAAATTTCGGCTTTGATCAGCAGAGCGTTGAAGCTGCAAGGCGACGCAGCAAGCGTCACGTTTAAGGATTTCGCGAGCACGCCTGCCTGGGCGAAGCCATACATTGCCGCAGTATCGCAAAAAGGACTTATTCTTGGCTATGAAGATCAAAGCTTCCGCGCCGCCAATCCAATTACCCGCGTCGAGCTGACGGCCATTATGGCAAGAGCGGCTGGCCTAAAAGCAGATGCAGGCACGGAGCTGACGTTTGCGGATGCCGCGTCGATCCCATCATGGGCCAAAGGGCAAGTATCGGCTGCTGTAGCGGCCGGCCTGATTGAAGGAGATGCAAGCAATCGCTTTAATCCGGCCAAGCCGGCAACGCGGGCCGAGGCATCGGTGCTAGTCGTTCGCTTGCTTGAGACGCTTGGCGTTACGAAATCCAGCGATGCCGATTCTGCCGCGGCATAATACGTGCTGCGAAGGGAAGGGGCGGGCATGTCTACCAGACATGCCCGCCTCTTTTTATGACCAGAACCTTGCCTGTAAGCGTCTTGGAAACTGTAATATGGAATTCACACTGCGTTCACATTCAGTTTGTAATATGTTTAAAGACGATAATGATAATTATTTTCATGAATAGGAGTTTATCACTATGCATCTTGGAGGAAGTCTACATTGAATGCGGTCATAAAAAGATGCGCTGCCATATTGGCCTTGACGGGCCTGATTACTACCTTGCTCGCAGCTTGCAGCGCCGGCGCTGCAAGAACCGCTGAGGATGAGGGGGGGACGGTCATTACCGATGCGGCTGGCAGGAAGGTCGCATTCTCCTCGGTGCCGCAGCGAATTGTAGCTTTAGGCAATGGCGAGGTAGATATCATCTACGCGCTTGGCGGAGCGGTCGTTGGTCGACCGGCTTCCGACGATGCCTTGGCAGTCGAGGCTGCCAAAGAGGTTGCGACGATCGGTTCGGTCCACACGGTGGATTTGGAGAAGATTGCAGCGCTTCGACCAGATGTCGTATTGGCCAATAACCCGATTAACGTAAAGGATGTACCCATGCTTGAGGGAATCGGTCTAAAGGTTGTGCTGACTGAAGCCAACTCCGTTGATGACATTCTGGGACAGATTGAGGTTATAGGATCGATGCTGGAGAAGGAACAGGAAGCGGACGCTTTGGTTGCGCAGCTTCGCAGCGGCATAGATGCGATTCAGACGTCGAATACGGAGCCCAAACGAGTGCTGATGGTGTACGGAGCGCCGGGCACGTACATGGCCGCGCTTCCTACATCGCTGGCGGGCGATATGCTGACCAAGTCGGGGAACTTGAATATTGCGGCTGAATTTCCTAGGCTGCAAAGCTACCCGCAGTACGCTCAGCTTAATACGGAGCGGGTGGTGGAGGCGAATCCCGATTTCATTTTTATCATGACGCATGGCAACTCGGACGAGGTTCAGCAAGGCTTTGTTAGGGAAATGGAAAGCAATCCTGCCTGGAGCTCGATTGAAGCGGTGCGGAACGATCGGATACATGTGCTGCCGGCAGGATTGTTCGGGACGAATCCGGGGTCTAAGGTGGCCGATGCCGTGAATATGCTGGTGGAGCTGCTGTCGTCATGAATGTAACCGTAAGAAACAAACGCAGAAAATGGCTGGCTATCGTCGCGTTGCCGCTGCTGCTGGCAGCTGTAGTATTCGGGGTGGCAAGCGGCTCCGTATTCATTTCCATAGCGGATATGTGGAACGTAGTGACCGGACATGGAGATCCGGTGCATGAGACTATCATTCGGGATTTAAGATTGCCGAGGGTGCTGATCGGCCTGCTTGTCGGGGCTTGCCTCGCCGCTTCAGGCGCATTGCTGCAAGGGGTCATGCGGAATCCGCTGGCGGACCCCGGCATTATCGGCGTATCGGCAGGAGGCGGTTTGGCAGCGGTTATCGCGTTGGTGCTGTTCCCGCAATTCGCGATTCTGCTGCCCGGCTTTGCCTTCGCAGGCGCTTTGATTTCGGCATTTGTCATTTATATGCTGGCTTGGGACGGAGGTTCTTCTCCGGTTAAAATTTTGCTGGCGGGCATTGCAATTAATGCGCTGCTTGGAGCGATTATGAACGGCATCATGGTGCTGAACAGCGATCGGATTCAAAGCGTCATTCCGTGGCTCTCCGGCGGTCTAAGCGGCAGAAGCTGGCCCCATCTGAAATTTATGCTTCCTTATGCGGCAATCGGATTGCTGCTGACGCCCTTTGCGGCTAAAGCTTCCAATCTTCTGCTTATCGGAGACAAGGCGGCCCAGTCGCTTGGGCAGCATGTGGAGCGGCAACGTTTTCTGATCGTTGCGCTTGCATCCTTGCTGGCCGGCGCTGCCGTCAGCGTAGCTGGCCTGGTCGGCTTTGTCGGACTGCTTGTGCCGCACGCGATTCGACTGTTGATTGGCGAGGATTACCGGTTTCTGCTCCCGTTTTCCATCGTGGGGGGAGCGATACTGATGGTCGTGGCCGATACGGCTGCACGAAGCTGGTTTGATCCGCTTGAGCTGCCGGCCGGTATTCTGCTGGCAGGCATCGGGGCGCCATTTTTCTTAATATTGCTGAAGAAGAGGAGGCTGATTCGTTAAATGGCCGTTGAGATTCAAGATTTGTCGTATAAGCTCGAGCGATTCGAGCTTCATTCTGTCCGTGAGACGATTCCGACAGGGAAAATAACTGCAATCGTCGGCCGCAACGGATCAGGCAAGTCCACCTTGCTGCGCTTGCTTGCTCGCCTTGAGAAGCCTTCAGGCGGCGATGTTCTGTACAATGGCGAACGCGGAGCTTCCTTCTCGAGAAAAGAGTTTGCTAATCGCGTGTCGCTGCTCGGGCAGGAGAAGGGCATGATTCCCGATATCACGGTTCGCGAGCTAGTAGCGCTTGGCCGCGCGCCACGCCAATCGATTTTTCGCTATCGCATGTCTGTAGAGGACGAGAAAGCGGTAGATTGGGCGCTCTCTACAGTCGGCATTCGTCATAATGAAGACCGTATGTTTCATACGTTGTCCGGCGGGGAGCAGCAGAAGGCGCGAATAGCGATGGCTATTGCACAGGAAGCCGGCATCCTGCTGCTGGACGAACCGACGACTTATCTGGATATGTCGCATCAGCTAGAGGTTATGGAAATGCTTCAGCACTTGAATCGCAAGCTCGGCTTGACCATTGTCATGGTGCTGCATGATCTTCAGCAAGCGGCGGCATACAGCGATTACCTGATTGCGATGGAGAACGGCAAGGTTGCTGCAAGCGGGACACCGCGTTCGGTGATCAATCCGATTTTTATGCTGAATGTTTTTGGCATTATCGCCAAAGTGGATTTTGACGGGGCTTACCCCGTTATTATACCTATACCCCAACAAACCAAGGAGGAATTATCGATGGTGATCGTAACGAATGTATCCAAAATTACAAAAGGCAGTGGCGACAAGCTGATTGAACGTTTTAATAAAGTAGGCAAGGTAGAAGCAATGAAGGGATTCCTTGGCCTGGAGGTCATGATGACCCAGAATACGAAGGATTACGATGAAGTAACGGTCAGCACCCGTTGGGAAAGCAAAGAGGACTTCCAAGCGTGGACACGCAGCGACGCCTTTAAAGAGTCGCATTCTCACCGTCAAATTCCGGATTACATTTTGGACAACAAAATCGTGTTCTACGATGTGCAAGTCGTGCGTCAGCCCCTGCAATCGCTGGAAGCGTAGCAATAGGACAAGGAGACGGGAGCTTTGAGAGCCGCAAAAGCGGGCTTTTGAAGCCCGTTTCTATTTAATTGGAAGCGTGTATGCGTTCTACACGATAATCTGGCTTGTATGCGTATCGATAACGTTTGGCGCGCATGCACGACGTCCATAGGCATGAATGAGAGGGCAAAAAAAAGTTGACAGCAATAGGGGACGATTGGTAACCTAGAATATGAAAATAATAATCATTATCAATATATCCGTAGTACTAGTGATAATAAGAATCTTTATCATTCATTTCGCATCACGATTTAAATCGAGAGAAAAGGGGCGAATTCATTGAAATTTTTATCTGCGGCACGCTATATGGTGGCTGCATTGCTGGCCGTTGCGCTGCTGCTTCCTGGCTTTCAGGCTTATGCGGATACCAAGCTGGCAGACGGTACATATACAGCGGATTATTTGGTGTTAAAAGCAGAGGACGACTCTGTGTCAATGGCTAACGACTATTGGGAGAAGCCGGCGACCGTTATGATCAATAGTGGAAAAATAACGATTCAGCTGACCGTCAATCACAGTATGTGGGTGACTGAATTTAAAGTGCCCGGCGGCGGCGGTTATATCGATACGAAAGTAATTGAAACGAATAAAAAAGACGATAAGCGCAGGGTGGAATTCACGGCTGCCAGCGTGACGGAGCCAATCCTGTCCAAAATCCATGTTACGGTAGCCGAGATTGACTACGATCATGATTACACGATTCGGATATCGTTCGATATGGACAGCTTCAAGCTCGTGAAAGCGGCGGAGCAGCCTGCCCAGGCGACTGCAACGGCTAAACCTGCTGCTACGGAAAAGCCGGCAGCCACGAAGGCTCCAGCGGCAACGGCAAAGCCTGCGGAGGCAGGCAAGTCTGAATCGGCGGCAAGTGCAACAGCCAAGCCGGCCGAAGCGACGGCTAAACCGACGGAGACTGCCTCTCCATCGACCGCAGCGTCTGAGGCTGCCGCCCCTCTGAATGAGGAAACGGCATCAGCTTCTCCCGACGCGGCAGCTTCAGAGCAGCCTGAAGAAACGGCCACAGCCGAACAAACGGAAGAAGCCGCTTCAGGTGAGCAAACGGGCGGCGGAAATGACACAACGACGGGCGGAGCAGAAGTGAAGACCGCTGCATCAGGCGCGGAGAGCGGAGAAGCCGAGCAGGCTTCAGACCCTGCAGTTGCCGCTAAAGCCGATGAGCAAACGGCGGCGGGAAGCAATGCCGGATGGTGGATTGCAGCGGTAGGCGCGGTTGCGGCTCTTGCGGCAGCCTTGATCTATAACGCTAAGCGTAGAACGGCAAAACGCGACAATGAATAGGATGCGCGTTCAATGCTTGGGAAGGACTAACGGGAGGTCATATGAAAAGCGGAAAATGGAACTATAGAGTGGCAGCGGTGCTTGCGGCAGTCCTTATGCTGACAGGCTGCGGAACGGCAGGCAACAAGCCGGCAGCCCAGGCGACTGCTGCGCCGACACATGAGGTCTCGGCTGCATCTGCAAATGCTCCTGCTGGGACAAGCGAGCATCGGATTGTTTCCACGACAGTAGCGATTACGCAGATTATGGATTTGCTGGAGCTTGATCTGGTCGGCATCCCGAAAAGCGTTAAAACGCTGCCGGAACGCTACCAGGATGTAACGAAGGTAGGCAATCCGATGAGCCCCGATATGGAGCTGGTGAAATCGCTGAAGCCTACCGATGTGCTGTCGGTGACTACTCTGCAATACGAGCTTGAGCCTGTTTTTAAAAATGCGGGTATCGATGGACAGTTTCTCAATTTGACGAGCTTGGAGAGCATGCAGGCGGAGATTACGAAGCTCGGGGAGAAATACGACCGTGTCGAGCAAGCGGCGGCTATTGTCAAGGATTACGACAATAAGCTGAAAAAGATCGGCGAAGCTACGGCAGGCAAAGAACAGCCAACCGTCCTTATTTTGCTGGGCGTGCCGGGCAGTTATCTGGTGGCGACGGAGCATTCGTACATCGGCGATCTGGTTCGTCTGCTTGGCGGAGAGAACATTGCCCAAGGCGAGAAGGTTGAGTTTCTGGCATCCAATACCGAGCATTTGCAAAAGTCGAATCCCGATGTCATTTTGCGTGCGGCGCACGGCATGCCGGAAGAGGTCGTCAAAATGTTTGACGAGGAGTTTAAGAAAAACGATATATGGAAGCATTTCAAGGCGGTGCAAAACGGCCGTGTGTACGATCTGGAGGAAAAGTTATTTGGTACAACAGGCAATATGCTGGTAGGAGAGGCGCTCGAGGCGCTGCTGCCCATGTTGTATCCATAGCCTTAAATGGACAGCGAAGGACTGTGAAAAATGCTGAAAAATGTTGCTGTGTTTATAACCGTAACGGTGCTGCTAGTCGCCGTTGCGGTTTTGTCCGCCATGACAGGGAGCATAAAGGTAGGGTTTATCGAGCTGATTAAAGGCTTGTTTGACCCGGCCAATGAGCAGGTGCAGATAATTAAGGATTTGCGCTTCCCGCGGATTATCGTCTCGATGCTGACCGGCGCGGCGCTTGCCGTATCGGGCGCGCTGCTCCAGGCGGTTATGAAAAACCCGCTGGCCGAGCCGGGCATTATCGGAATTTCCTCCGGAGCCGGGTTGGTCTCGTTGACGGTCGTCACTGTTTTTCCCATGCTGTATTTCTGGGCTCCGTTATTCTCGGTGCTTGGCGGCGCCATTGCCTGCTATCTGGTCTATCAGCTGTCTTGGCGTTCCGGGCTTAGCCCTCTGCGGCTTATCCTTGTCGGTATTGCGGTGAACGCGACCTTCACGGGCATTGGACAGTCCTTCAACTATCGGGGCAGCTATGCGGTGACAAGCGTGAACCAGGCGATTTCTTCGATCTTTACGATGAAAATTTGGGATGATGTGTACATACTCGGCCTGTTCGGGGGCATTGGGCTTGTCCTGGCTCTGCTGCTCGGTTCCTGGTGCAATATGCTTTCCTTCCGCGATGAGACGGCCCGGAATCTGGGTCTGCGTGTCATGAGGGTTCGCCTGATCATTTCCGCGGTAGCCGTACTGCTCGCATCCGTTGCAACGGCAATCGGCGGGCTCATATTGTTCGCGGGGTTGCTGGTCCCGCATATTGGACGCCTGCTGGTCGGCTCTAATTACAAGCTGCTGATCCCTTTTTCGGCGCTTGGCGGAGCCTTGTTGATTTTGACGGCGGACACGCTTGGCCGGACGCTGCTGGCGCCGACCGAAATTCCCGCTTCTATTATAATGTCGGTTATTGGCGGCCCGTTTCTTATTCTGATGATTAAACGAAGCGAGCGGCTCCATAAAGGTTGAAGGAGGAGTAATAAGCGATGAAGCAGCTGCTGATTACCGACGACGACACGAATAGTCGAGCTCTGCTGGGCCATTATTTAACCCAAGAGGGCTATCGTGTGTTCGAGGCGCATAACGGCCGTGAAGCTATGAGCGTGCTTAGCAATCATTCGGTAGATTTGGCTATCCTTGATGTCATGATGCCCGAGGTGGACGGATATATGCTATGCGATTATACACGCAAAAATTATGATATCCCGATTATTCTTTTGACGGCGAGAGATCAACTGAGAGACAAGGAGAAAGGCTACTTGAGCGGAACGGACGATTATGTTACGAAGCCGTTCGAGCTGCCGGAGCTTCTGTTCCGCATCAAGGCGCTGTTTCGTCGCTATTCGCTTGCTTCTAACGACAAGATCAGACTGGGCCGGCTCGTTATCGACCGCAAAAATTGCGAAATCGCGGACGGCGAAGAGGTGTTTATGCCGCCGATGAAGGAGTTTGAGCTGCTGGCGCAGCTTGCCCAATATCCCGGCAGACTGTTCTCGAGGGATGAACTTATTCGTCTGGTATGGGGCTCGGGCTATATGGGAGACGAAAGAACGGTAGACGTACATATTAAACGATTGCGCCAGCGGTTTGCCGAAAGCGAATTTGGCTTCGTCATTCATACGGTGAGAGGCATCGGCTACAAGCTTGAGGTCCAGGCCACATGAGATCCTTGTATGTGCGGGTGTTTATCACTACGATTTATACGATGCTGATCAGCAGCCTGCTGGGCTTTTATGTGGCGAATTTGTATTATCACTGGTCGCTTAAGCCGTACAACAATGACAAGCTGATCGGCATTGCCCATAATATAAGAAGCTTTGTGGAGCAATACCCTGATGCCATGGGCGATTATTTGCAGAGCGCCGCAGCGCTGGGCTATCAATTGTACGTCCGCGACGAAGCGGGCAACGATATTTTTTACGGCAATGCGTTCCGTGTGCTGGATTTGCCTGACCCTATCGGGATGGAGGTGCTGGCCGGCAACGAATATCACGGAGTCGCCCATTTTCCCGATAAAGCGTTTATAACGGGCTTTTTCTCCAATCAGCTGAGCAACTCGGTCGGTATTCCGGTAGTCGCCGGTGACGAGCGTTTTGCTCTGTTTCTGCGTCCGGATATCCAGCTGCAATTCGGAGAGCTTCGTATATATTTTGCGCTCATTCTGTTGTTTACGGTGCTGTTCAGCATCCCTTATTTTCTGCTTAGCACAAGATTTCTGGTTCAGCCGATCACTCGTTTGACGGAAGCGACCAAGCGGATCGCCCAAGGCAGCTATAACTTGCAATTGCCGACCAGACGGAAGGATGAGATCGGGCAGCTTGCGGCGCATTTTCAAAAAATGAGCAAGCAGCTGGAACGCTCGGACAAGGCGAAGCAGGAGTTTGTAGCTAATGTATCGCATGAGATCCAATCGCCGCTTGCTTCCATTCAGGGCTTTGCGGATACGCTGCTGCATTCCAAGGTCGATGAAGAGGAACGGATACGCTATACGGGCATTATCGGCCAAGAGGCGCGCCGTCTGGCAGCGCTGGGCAGGCAATTGCTGCTGCTGTCATCGCTTGATCATGTTGATTATTCGTTTGTGAAAAAAGCCGTTCCGATCCAGCAGCAAATGCGACAAGCGCTTCAGCTTCTTGAATGGCAGCTATCGGAGAAGGAGCTGTCGATCCGCATGGTCGTTCCTTCAAGTTTGACGATAAATGGCGATGAAGTGCTGCTGATGCAGATTTGGTCGAATTTGCTGTCGAACGCGGTTAAACATATTCCTGCGGGGCGCACGATAGAAATTAGAGCTTTTCATGAGCTGCGCAGCGGTGTTGTGGTCATATCG
This sequence comes from Paenibacillus sp. SY21-1, assembly GCF_005222705.1. GTDB lineage: Bacteria > Bacillota > Bacilli > Paenibacillales > Paenibacillaceae > Pristimantibacillus. The sequence continues at coordinate 17,384 of NZ_STGF01000031.1, forward strand.
GATAATGGGGACGGCATACCTGAGGAGCAGCTTCCGTATATTTATGACCGTTTCTTTCGAGGAGATTCGGCAAGGGGGAGAACGGAGGGCAGCACCGGGCTTGGGTTGTCGATCGTTCAGAGAATTGTGCATGTGCACGGAGGGACAATTGAGGCGCATAGCCAAATCGGGAAAGGGACGTCATTTCGCGTCTCGATCCCCGATTAAGGCATGCGCCTTTTTCAACATGCAAGAAATCTGGAAGTCGGCACCGTAGGAGCGGATGTATAAACGGCTGCAAGAGGTACCAAGCTAATAGTAAAATGATTGGCGGGGACACTTGCTTTTTTGGGAAAATTGCATATAATAAAATCAAGGTCAAAGAAAGTCAAAGTCAATTGTCTGAATATTCCGCGTTCTGGTCCATGGCCGATGAAAATCGCAAGGATCGGAAGGCATCAGAAATGGCGACTGCTTTGAGCGTAGTGTTTCAAATCGGGTAATGCGGGTTATTTCTCAGGGAGGTTGGTGGTTTGCGAAACATTTCCGATCTCATTGAACATCATTTAAAGCACATGCTGCAGGACAGCCCGGAAGGCGCGGTTGAAATTCAGCGTAACGAGCTGGCCGATAAGTTTTCTTGCGTGCCATCACAAATTAATTATGTCATTAGCACACGCTTTACGCTGGAAAAAGGTTATATGGTGGAAAGCAAGCGAGGTGGCGGAGGGTATATTCGGATTCAGCGCATTGATCTTCCGGCACTCAAGACGATTCAGAATCATCTTGAGCAAACCATCGGCGACAATGTGGATCAAGCGGCGGCCGAAGGGCTGATCTATCAGCTTGAGGAAGCCAGACTAGTTACGAAGCGCGAGGCAAATCTGCTGCGCGCGGCGATTAGCCGCGAGACGATAGCGCTCAAGCTGCCGTTTCGCGATGAGATGAGAGCCAGACTATTAAGGGCCATGCTCATTACGCTGCTCGTCAAATAAAGGCAGTTGCGATTATTCCGGAAGGAGGGATCAGGCTTGTTTTGCCAGGAGTGCGGAAAGAAGCCGGCAACGCTGCATTTTACAAAGATTGTGAATGGCGAGAAAACGGAGTTTCATATTTGTGAAAGCTGTGCTCGCGAGAAGGGCGAGGGGATTCCTGGTTCGCCGGGAGGGTTCTCGATTCATAGCCTGTTGTCGGGACTGCTGGATTTTGAGCAGATTGGCGGAGGGAACGGCTTGAAGCAGGCGCAGCTGCGCTGCGAAGAATGCGGAATGACGTACCCCCAGTTTAGTAAAATTGGCCGATTTGGCTGCAGCCACTGCTATCAGGCATTCGCCGAAAAGCTTGACCCGCTGTTGAAACGCGTGCATAGCGGTACGACCCACAGCGGCAAAATTCCTAAGCGTTCCGGCAATCAGATTAAATGCAAACGGGAAATCGAGCAGCTCAGACGCGAGTTGCAGAGCAAAATCGAACGTGAGGAATTCGAAAGCGCAGCGCAGTTGCGCGATCAGATCAGGGAGCTGGAAAGGGCTCTGTCCGAGATGTAGTCCGGTATGGAAGGAGTGAAGCTTTTCTTGTCTACGCATCGTTTTTCTCAGCATGCGCTTAGTCAATGGATGAAGGATGAAGGTCCGGAGTCCGAAATTGTCATTAGCAGCAGAGTTCGCATCGCAAGAAATCTTGATCACCAACCGTTCCCATTGCTCGCGACGAGCCAGCAGGCCAACGATGTGATGGAGCAGCTCACAAGCGTCAGCCAATCCGGCAAGCTTGCGCCAATCGGCCAATTCGAAACGATAGTATTGTCCGATCTGACTGAGCTGGAGAAACGGGTGCTGGTGGAGAAACATTTGATCAGCCCGAATCTGGCGAACGATTCCCGCTGCGGAGCTGTTATTCTTAGCAGCAACGAATCTGTCAGCATTATGATTAACGAAGAAGATCATTTGCGCATTCAATGTCTATACCCAGGCTTTCAGATTCAAGAGGCGTGGACGTTGGCTAGCGGAATTGACGATATTTTTGAGGAGGCGGCCGATTACGCGTTTGACGAGCGGCGCGGGTATTTGACGACCTGTCCGACCAATGTGGGCACTGGCATCCGTGCTTCAGTAATGATGCATCTGCCGGCATTGGTGCTTACGAACCAGATCAATCGTATTTTATCCGCCGTCACTCAAGTAGGGTTAGCGGTCAGAGGCTTGTACGGCGAAGGCAGCGAGGCGCTCGGAAATTTGTTTCAGGTGTCGAACCAGGTTACGCTGGGCCAGTCCGAAGACGAAATTATCGAGAACTTGTATGGCGTAGCCAGACAAATTATCGAGCATGAGAAGGCTGCCCGCACCAGGCTTCTTCAGGAATCGCGGGTGCGGGTGGAGGATCGGGTCAGACGCTCCTACGGCATCTTGTCTCATGCGATGATTATGGATTCAAAGGAGTCTGCGCAGCGGCTATCGGATATCAGGCTGGGTGCGGATTTGGGGATATTGAAGGATGTAACGCCGCAAATGCTGAATGAGCTGCTGGTTATGACCCAGCCCGGATTTCTCCAGCAAACCTTCAACGAGAAAATGAATGCGGAGCAACGGGACGTCAGACGAGCGGAGTTAATTCGCAGGCAATTAAACGGTGAAACCGATCATGGGGGTGCAGAGTTATGATGTTTGGACGTTTTACGGAACGGGCACAGAAGGTGCTCCAGCTGGCGCAAGAGGAAGCGGTTCGCCTTGGACATAACAATATCGGAACAGAGCATATTTTGCTTGGACTTATCCGCGAGGGAGAAGGCATTGCGGCAAAAGCGCTAATCGGCCTTGGCTTGGGTCTGGAAAAGATTCAGGATGAGGTTGAGGCTTTGATCGGCCGCGGCCAGGAGCAGCCTAACAATATCGCTTACACGCCGCGCGCCAAGAAAGTAATCGAGCTTTCGATGGATGAGGCGAGAAAGCTCGGACATACGTATGTCGGAACAGAGCATATTCTGCTTGGCCTGATTCGCGAAGGAGAAGGCGTAGCGGCACGCGTGCTGAACAATCTCGGCATTAGCCTGAACAAGGCGCGTCAGCAAGTGCTGCAGCTGCTTGGCAGCAGTGAGGCCGTATCGAGCAACCATGGCTCGCAAGCCAATGTGAGCACGCCAACGCTGGATGGTCTGGCCAGAGATTTGACCGCTTATGCGAAGGAAGGCAATCTCGACCCGGTAATCGGACGGAGCAAGGAAATTGAGCGCGTGATTCAGGTGCTTAGCCGCCGTACGAAAAACAATCCGGTGCTGATCGGCGAGCCGGGGGTCGGTAAAACGGCGATAGCGGAAGGATTGGCGCAAAAAATAATCGAGAATGAAATTCCCGAAACGCTGCGCGACAAACGCGTCATGACGCTTGATATGGGCTCTGTCGTAGCCGGTACCAAATACCGCGGCGAATTTGAGGATCGACTTAAAAAGATTATGGACGAAATCCGTCAGGCAGGGAATATCATCCTGTTCATTGATGAGCTGCATACGCTGATCGGAGCGGGCGGAGCAGAGGGCGCTATCGATGCCTCCAACATTCTGAAGCCTGCGCTTGCGCGCGGCGAGCTTCAGTGTATCGGAGCTACCACGCTCGATGAATACCGCAAGTACATCGAGAAGGATGCAGCGCTTGAGCGTCGCTTTCAGCCAATTACGGTAGATCAGCCGTCGCCGGAGGAAGCCATTCAGATTTTGTATGGCTTGCGCGATCGTTATGAGGCCCATCACCGGGTCAAAATTACGGACGAGGCGATCGTACAAGCGGTGAAGCTGTCTGACCGCTATATTACGGACCGCTTCCTGCCGGACAAAGCCATCGATTTGATCGACGAAGCGGGCTCTAAGGTACGCCTTAACTCCTACACCATTCCGCCAAATTTGAAACAGCTTGAGAATCGTCTGGAAGACATTCGCAAGGAGAAGGACGCGGCGGTACAAAGCCAGGAGTTCGAGAAAGCGGCTGCCTTGCGCGATACGGAACAGAAAATTCGCGAAGAGCTGGATACGACCAAAAACCAATGGAAAGAAAAGCAGGGCCGTACCGACTCCGAGGTTACGCCTGAGGATATCGCCCAGGTTGTAGCGAGCTGGACCGGTATTCCGGTAAGCAAGCTGGCCGAGGAGGAAACGGAGCGTCTGCTCAAAATGGAATCGATTCTCCACGACCGCGTAATCGGCCAGGAGGATGCGGTCAAAGCGGTATCTCGCGCGATTCGCCGCGCCCGTGCCGGTCTGAAGGACCCTAAACGTCCGATTGGCTCGTTTATTTTCCTCGGTCCTACAGGCGTCGGTAAAACGGAGCTGGCAAGAGCGTTGGCCGAAGCGATGTTCGGCGACGAAAATGCCGTTATCCGTATCGATATGTCCGAGTATATGGAAAAGCATTCGACTTCCCGCCTCGTCGGGGCCCCTCCAGGGTATGTAGGCTATGAGGAAGGCGGCCAGTTGACAGAGAAGGTTCGCCGTAAGCCATATTCGGTCGTATTGCTTGACGAAATTGAAAAGGCGCATCCGGAAGTATTCAACATTTTGCTGCAGGTGCTTGAGGACGGCCGTCTGACCGATTCGAAAGGCCGTGTAGTGGACTTCCGCAACACGCTTATCATTATGACGTCCAACGTGGGCGCTGATCAAATCAAACGCAATTCGTCGCTGGGCTTCACGGCGGTACAGGATGCGGGCCGCGATTTCATTCATATGAAGGACAAAGTAATGGCCGAGCTGAAGAAAAGCTTCCGTCCGGAGTTCTTGAACCGGATCGACGAGACGATTGTGTTCCACTCGCTGGAGGAGAAGCATATTGCCGAGATCGTTACTCTGATGTCCGAGGAGCTTCGCAAACGGCTGCGTGAGCAGGAGGTGGACTTCTTGCTGACCGATGCGGCGAAAGCGTTCCTTGCCAAAGAAGGCTTCGACCCTGCATACGGGGCGCGTCCGCTGCGGAGAGCAATCCAGAAGCACATCGAGGACCGGATTTCGGAGGAGCTGCTTATGGGCACGATCCAGAAGGGCGATTCCTTCACAATCGATGAAAAGGATGGCGCATTGACCGTAACCAAAGATTACGCAATGCCTGCCTCCGAGGAGCCGGCTACGAAATCATAATCATGAAGAGGCCGAACAAGATCCGTCTTGTTCGGCCTTTCTTATGCAAAAATATTGACAATGAGAATCATTATCGTATAATAAATTTACAGCTTTTTATAGCTGCGATTTTTTGGACGTTGAGCGGCTATAAGCTCCCCCTTATAGCTGGCTTGTCGTTCTGCGCGAAACGTTGGCATTGGCCGCCTAAGCACGGCGTCTGCCGTGCATGCTTGAAATATAAGGACTTATTCGCGTAGGTAATCGATTTCAGTTTCAGTGCGGGACGGCAGCTTATGTCGATTAAGAATAAAGGTGGCCGTTCATGCATGAAACGAGCTTTTGCCGCGAAAGAAGGCATCGCCCTTTGACGACCTAGGAGGAATGAACATGATTGTGATTACAAATACGATCAAGGTGAAGAAAGGTCATGGCGAATCAGTCGCCGAGCGTTTCCAAAGCGCGAACGGCATTGAACAATCGCCTGGCTTTGTCCGCATGGAGGTGCTGCTTACGGAAGGGCGGCCTGAGCATGATGAGCTCAAGGTAAGCACCACATGGACCAATAAGGCATCGTTCGAGGGATGGGTGAACAGCGATTCATTCCGAAAAACGCATGCCCAGCGCAACAAGCAGCGTCGATCCGACGAGGAAACGCAAACGCAGGAATGCGTCATGCTGGGCTCTCAGCTATCCACACATCGGGTGCTGGTATCCAGAAAAGCAGATGATGAAGCATAGGTATGCTTATATAAATGGTGATCATTATCCACTGTGGATAAAAGATCGCCATTTTTGTTTATATCCTCAGAGTCTTTGTGGATAATGTTGATGCATTGTTGATAATTTTGTGGATAAAGCTAAATGAATGAGGCGATTGTTTATATCTTTGCAGGATGTTTGGCCTTCTGAACAAGAACTGAACATTATGGGTTTATAGCCTGACGATAAAATGGTAAAATTGAGGTACTGTCGGAATTAAGGAGCGGAGCATGGCTAAACCAAAAACTAAATTTGTATGTGCCGAATGCGGTACGGAGTCGGCGAAATGGCTGGGGAAATGTCCCGGCTGTCATGCGTGGAATTCCATGGTAGAGGAAAAGGAAACGGTCGTCAAAACAAAGGGCGTAGGGTTATCGTCTTTTCATGCGAAAGAAAAGCCCCAGTCCATCATACATATAGAAAGCGGGCAGGAGCCTCGCATTGAAACGAGAATGCTTGAGCTGAATCGCGTGCTCGGCGGAGGAGTCGTTCCAGGCTCGCTCATTTTGGTCGGAGGAGATCCCGGCATCGGCAAATCAACGCTTCTGCTGCAAACCTCGCATGCTCTGGCCGTAAAGGGCTTGCGCGTGCTGTATATTTCCGGCGAGGAATCCGTGAGACAGACGCGGCTGCGCGCTGATCGGCTTGGCGCGTTGACGGAGACGCTTTTTGTACTATGCGAGACGAATATGGAGCAAATTAATGAAGCGATCGAATCGGTGGAGCCGGACTTCTTGGTTATCGATTCGATTCAGACGGTATACGATCCTAACGTGCAATCTGCTCCAGGCAGCGTATCGCAGGTACGCGAATGTACCGCCCATTTCATGCGTGTTGCCAAGATTAAAGGAATAGCAACCGTGCTTGTCGGTCACGTTACGAAGGAAGGGGCCATTGCTGGCCCCAGACTGCTTGAGCATATGGTCGATTGCGTGCTGTATTTCGAAGGAGAGCGCCATCATACATACCGGATTTTACGCGCTGTAAAAAATCGGTTCGGCTCGACGAACGAAATCGGTATATTTGAGATGGGCGAAAAAGGGCTTCGCGAAGTAACCAATCCGTCCGAGCTGTTCCTGTCGGAGCGTCCGCTAGGTGTCGCCGGCTCGACGGTTGTCGCCAGCATGGAAGGCACCAGGCCGGTGCTCGTAGAGCTGCAGGCGCTGGTCGCAACGACCAACTTTCCATCGCCTCGCCGCATGTCGACGGGCTTTGATCATCACCGGATGGCGCTGATCATTGCGGTGCTCGAGAAAAGAAACGGCATGTTCCTGCAAACGCAGGACGCTTATTTAAACGTAGCGGGCGGAGTCAAGCTGGATGAACCGGCGGTAGATCTTGCTGCGGCCGTATCGCTCGCTTCAAGCTTCCGTGATGCGGCTACGAAGCCGTATGATGTTATTTTTGGCGAGGTGGGTCTCACGGGAGAAGTGCGCGCAGTATCGCGTGCGGAGCAGCGTGTGAAGGAAGCGGAGAAGCTGGGCTTCAAAAGGGTAATTATGCCGGAGAAAAGCCTAAAGGGGTGGAAGCCGCCAGAAGGAATCGAGATTATAGGCGTCGGTACGGTGTCGGAAGCACTTAAGGCAGCGCTTGGATAAGGGGGTAAATGATGAAGGAACCTAGTCAGCAAGAAGTCATGAACCAGTTGTTGCAATTAGTCGCGCCAGGAACCCCTTTTCGGGATGGGCTTGAGAATGTGCTACGGGCCAAAACAGGAGCCTTGCTCGTTGTAGGCTACAGCCCGGAGGTCATGGAGGTTGTGGACGGCGGCTTCTCCATTAATTGTGATTTTTCGCCGAACTATTTGTATGAGCTTGCCAAAATGGACGGAGCGATTATTCTAAGCGAGGATATGCGGCGCATATTATATGCCAATACCCAGCTGATTCCTAACAGCTCGATTCCATCCATTGAAACAGGCATCAGGCACCGTACTGCCGAACGGGTAGCGAAGCAGACGGGCAAGCTGGTCGTATCCATCTCGCAGCGCCGCAACATCATTACGCTGTATCAAGGACATTTGCGGTATTCGCTCAAGGATATTGGCGTTATTCTGACCAAAGCCAACCAAGCGATTCAGACCTTGGAGAAATACAAGGCGGTGCTCAAGCAATCGCTCACGAATTTGTCTGCGCTTGAGTTCGAGGAGCTGGTGACGCTGCAAGAAGTCGCGCATGTCATTCAGCGAATGGAAATGGTGCTGCGCATCAAGATGGAAATCAAACGCTATGTGAATGAGCTTGGCACAGAGGGCAGACTAATCAGCATGCAAATGGAGGAGCTGGTCGTCGGCGTTGAGGAGGATGCGTGGTATTTGCTCAAGGATTACGCCAAAGACAATTCCGATGAGAAGATACGAGAAATTCGCGCAGCCCTAAAAAAACTCAGCTCGGAGGAGCTGCTTGATTCGCCGCCTATCTTGCGGTTGATCGGTTATTCCCATCTGAACAACGTAAATGAGGAAGCTGTGTCGCCACGGGGTTACCGTCTTTTGAACAAAATCCCGCGTTTGCCGATTATGATCATGAATAATCTGGTTGAGCGTTTCGGACGCTTGCCGCATATTTTGATGGCCACAATCGAGGAATTGGACGATGTTGAAGGTATTGGCGAAGTTAGGGCAAGAGCGATCAAGGAAGGTTTGAAGCGGATTCAAGAGCAGATGTTCATTGACAGGCAAATCTAAATCCCATACAATGGATGGAATGTAGTCCTATAGCGTCGGATGATAGGCGCTGGGGCTTTTGGGGCATAGTAGAGAAGAGGTGGAACAGATGATAACTAAGTCGATACCGAGCCTTCTCACGGTGGGGAACCTATTCCTTGGAGTAATCGCCATCATTCTTGTTTTTAATGAAAAGCCGGATACAGCCGCCATGATGGTGCTTATCGCCATGCTGCTTGATGGTGTGGACGGCCGCGTCGCTCGGGCGCTTAACGCTCAAAGTGAATTCGGCAAGGAACTGGATTCGCTATCCGATGTCATTTCGTTTGGGGTCGCTCCGGCCTTTATTATGTACGTCGTTGCTTTTCAAGAGCTTAATCCGGCTTTCGCCTGGATCGTGACAGCGCTTTTTCCGATATGCGGGGCGTTGCGCCTTGCCCGGTTCAATGTCATTTCAAGTGCGCCCGGTTATTTCATCGGCTTGCCTATTCCGGCTGCGGGCGGCGTGCTGGCCACGCTTGCTTTGTTTAAAGAGGATATTTCGGTAGCCGTCCTGCTTACGTCAACATTAGTGCTGTCCATTCTCATGGTCAGTACAATCAAATATCCGAATTTCAAAAAAGTCGGTATTCCGAAAAGCGCAATCTGGGTTGTTCCGATCGTGATTATCGTAGCGATTGTGCTGGGCTTGTTGTTTGAAAGTCAGCTGTCCAAAATTTTATTTATTCCGTTGCTGCTATACGCGCTGTACGGCTTAAAAAAAAACGTTGATCGCAGACTCAAAAAACGTTCTCGCAAGCGCGGCAAACGCTCGGATCAGCCGGAGGAGCCGGTACAATCCGAAAAGCCCGCTTGATTGTACTCGCTACAAAAAAAAGAAGTCCGAAATCACTAAATCGTGGTTTCGGGCTTCTTTTTTTGTTTAAATGCATGAAGGAAGCTGTCGGACGCCGGATGCAGAAGGGCGAGCGCTATTTTTGCTCACGTTAAAAGTATTTACTGAAAAAATAAGTTGCAAGAACAATCGAATTAGCGCAAATTTTCTAAAATTACCCTTTTGCATGCAGGTTAAACCAGTGCTTTCGCGCCAAACTAATAGTAAAGTAGAGGAATACCCGGCATTAAGAAAACGTTAAATGTACGGGAAAGCTCCGCAAAACACGGATTAAAGGGCGGGCAAATGCCGGTATTTTAGGATGTCGCATAATATCAGTTATACGACATAATGAGACAAAAGTACGATGAATTCTGTCTAATCAGTATAAGCTAAATGTCCCGAATTTACAAATCAAACCAATACAAAATAATTCTTTTGAACTATAAACTAGGGGATCAGATGTAGCGTGCCAGCAAGTCCTGTACATAATCCGGCGCTGATTTGGCCAACTGCTCGACTGTATGCAAATACCTTTGAGTCGTGTTGATATGTGAGTGGCCTAATGTTTCTTGAACTTGCTGCAAAGATGCCCCGTTAAGCAGCGCAAAGGTGGCATTCGTATGGCGCAGCCAGTGCGGAGTCGCTTGTTTCTCAAGCCCGCTCTGCAAGCAAGCGCTTTTAATAATGCGTTCCACCTGCCGAGGCGTCAGTGCAAATAACCGGGAGTCCTGATTGCTTGGTATTCCTGTTGATTGTGCGTATTCCCCCAGCATGGTCCATAACACTTTGGGAATTTTGATTTCGCGAATTTTCCCGCCTTTCCCCTTCGTAATGGTAAGCCAGACGGTGGATTCTGAAGCGTCGGCATAAAAATCCTTCCATTGGACTGAGCAAAGCTCAGAGACCCGCAAACCCAGCAGCAGCAAAGTCAAGCATATCAAATAATCACGCTTATTTTGCGTTTGGAAATAGCTTAGCAGCCTCCCTGCCTCATTTTTCGTCAAAAAGTGTTTTTTGCTGGTCAAAGGGATTGAAGGCAATCGAACGCTAGTCGTCGGATTATGTTTAAAGATAGCGATATTAGGGTCGCTCCCCCATTTGTACAAGGATTTTAGCGGAGCGACATTCGCGCAGACGGTCGCCGGAGCAAGCGTCAGCTCAGGGCGGGTCGTGCCTGGCGTCGACAAATACAACCGATAGGCTTCAATTTCCTTCCATGTAACTGAGTGCAAGCTCCTGTCCCCGATAAAGTGTCGAAAACGGTTAATCGCACGTTGATAGCCTTTATATGTATGCGGTGAACGGCTTCGGTTAACAAGAAACATCTGTACAATCTGGTCATCGCTCATCTTGCTTTTGTTAGCTGCTTTTATTGCGGGAAGCTCGTTGTTTTCTTTGTAAGGAATCATTCTCATGCTGCATTAACCCCCTCTTGTTGTGGTCGTATAACTGATATTATGCGACATCCTTCGCTAAGTGCTCTATTTATCGTGTTCGTTGTTGCGAATTGCGGCAACCAAATCAACCCAAGCAGGTAATTCAATCTCAAGGAGAAGAAGATGAGCTTAAGATTCAAGCAAGCACCTGTGTATTTTTTGCAGAAAACCGATATTGGCAGTTGGATGAAATATTTAATGTACAAGAGTCCGCTTACTTATCAACACTGCGTTCGCGTTGCGTTGCTGGCGGAAATCGTCGCTCCTTATTTGGATATATCTCAAGAAGAGGCGGGGGATTTTGTACGGGGCTGTTACTTGCATGATCTAGGCAAGGTGAGGATTGCGAATGCGATTTTACATAAGACTGAGAAGCTGACAAAAAGAGAATGGGAGCTGCTCAAAAGACATCCTGCTCACGGCGAAGAGATTTTGTTGAATTACGGCTTGACGCATGTCGGTATCCTGCAAATTGTTCGCTATCACCATGAACGCTTCGACGGCAAGGGATATCCTGACGGGTTGGCCGGTACGAGAATTCCTTATATGGCTCGCGCTTGCAATGTCCTCGACGCCTTCGACGCCATGCTGAACGACCGCCCTTACAGCTCGTCCAAATCCTTCGAGCAAGTAAGCGAAGAGATGTATAAGAATCGGAATATGCAGTTTGACGGCGAGATTGTAGACAAGCTGCTGGCTATTTCGAGCGAAGAGATGGATCGCTACAGAGGCATTCATCCGTATCAGAGCCAATAGCCGATCAAATCCTCTCGTCGACCTTCAGCACGCCAAGGGAGTCGTTGGGACGGCGAATATGCGCAATCAATAAAAAAACGGTATTGTCCAGCGCGCTGGATAATACCGTTTTTGTTGAAAATATAAGAATTCATAAGCTGTCCACTTATACACGGCTTATATTTCGATGCGAAACGGTAGCTTTGCAGCCGAAGAACGGCGATAGCCGTTTGCGTTTGATATATAAGACTCGAATTCCCAACAGAGGTCCGTCTTACACACACTTGCGTGAAACGAGCTTTTGCCGTGACATAGGCGGTGAGGCTTGCATGTGGCCAAACGGGTAAAGCCGAACTCAGGTTAAATTAAACAGTCCTAGCGTCGAGCATTTGTTGGATTCCTCTGCGATGACCTCATCCAGCTTAATGTCCAGATGATTGCATAGTGCAGTCATGTAAAACAGATTGCGTCCCAGCTCAGCCTTCATCGCATCGCGGCATGGCTCGCAAACATCGCCGGTGAGATGACTCTGCAGGGTTTCCTTCGCATCCTCCAAGTTAGATTCCTTGATATATTGCTGCTTGCGGGCATTTAGTTCGATACAGCCGCAGTCCGTAACGGCTTTCGTTACAGCGCGATTAACGGCGGCGCCGGATTGGCCAAACTTGGACATGACGTCCAGCAGACTGCGGTGCCTAAGCAGCAATTCGGATACCTGCTGCTGAAATTGATTCAACGTAGGAGCGCTCATCGGTTACACCTCTTTCATCCATCTCGTATGAAGTAGTCTCACCTCCCATTATAAGCCTCGTGCCGGGTGTTTTCAAAATGTGAATTATGAGAAATTGCAAATGTTTGGATTTCCAGTCTCGTGGAGGGTTAGCCTGGACATTATTGGTTCATAATTGTAATGGAGGTGAGCCGTAATGGTAAGAAGGATTATTCAAATCATGGGATTGATAGGCGGCGCGATAGGCGGCGGACAAGTATACGGATGGATGAATGGAGCGGTGTCGTGGTCAGGCTCTTCGCTTGGCTTGCTGCAGAAATCCGGCACTTATTACATGAATGTGGCAATTGGCGCGGCTTTTGGCTTGATCGTTGCAACGATGCTTGCGGGCAAGATCATTCAGTTTATGCAGGAAGGTGTAGCTAAAACGGCAGCGCTGCCGCTGCGTCAGCTGTTCGCTGGAGCCGGCGGTCTGCTGGCCGGTTTGCTGCTTGCGGTGCTGCTGTATCCGTCCGTTGCCGAGCTGCCGGGCATAGGAGCCCTTTTGCCGGCTGTAATGATGCTGCTATTCGGTTACGCGGGCATGCAAATCGGTCTGCATAAGCAGGAGGAGCTGGCAAGCGGACTTGCGGCTGTTCTGGAAGCGAGGCGAGCGGTGCCTGAGGATCAAGACTCGCGGGGCTATGAGGAGCACAAGATACTGGATACGAGCGTCATTATAGACGGGCGGATCGCCGATATTTGTAAAACAGGCTTTATCGAGGGGACGCTTGTCATTCCGGAATTCGTGCTGGAGGAGCTGCAGCATATCGCGGATTCCTCCGATCTTCTGAAACGGAACAGGGGCCGGCGGGGGCTTGACATTCTGAACAAGATTCAGAAAGAGCTGGATGTGAAGGTACTGATATACGAGGGCGACTTTGAAGAAATCGGCGAGGTCGACAGCAAGCTGGTGAAGCTGGCAAAGGCGCTGCACGGGAAAGTCGTGACGAACGATTTCAACCTGAACAAGGTGTGCGAGCTTCAAGGCGTATCGGTGCTGAACATCAACGATTTGGCCAATGCGGTCAAGCCGGTTGTGCTGCCCGGAGAGGAAATTGTCGTGCAGGTGATCAAGGACGGCAAGGAGCATGGGCAAGGCGTCGCTTATTTGGATGACGGCACGATGATCGTCGTAGAGGGCGGCAGAGAGTATATCGGCACGACGATGGAGGTATTGGTAACCAGCGTGCTGCAGACCTCTGCAGGCCGAATGATATTCGCCAAGCCCAAGCTGTTGGAAAAAGCGCTGTAACAAGGTATGATAGACATATTGTATCTAACAGCGTGAGGCAGGTTGAAGCATGGGAGCGAAATGGGGAGTCGTCATAGTGGCGGCAGGACGCGGAACGCGTATGGGAACGAAGGAAAGCAAGCAGTATTTGCAACTTGCGGACAAGCCGATTCTTGTTCATACGCTGGAGCTGTTTCAGTCGTTGGACGAGGTAGAGCAAATGGTGCTCGTTGTCGGCGAAGCCGACGTGGAACGTTGTCGCGCATGGGGCGAGCAGTACAGCATAACGAAGCTGATTGCCGTTGCGGAAGGCGGACGGGAACGGCAGGATTCGGTACTGTGCGGGCTCAAGCGGCTGTCGACGGATTGGGTGATGGTGCATGACGGCGTTCGTCCGCTGGTTACAGCCGCTGAGGTGCGCGTCTGCTGCGCGGCCGCTGTCCGCAGCGGCGCCGCTGTGCTGGCCGTGCCGGTGAAGGATACCATCAAGCAAGTCAGCGAGGCAGGCGTCATCACCGCCACGCCTGACCGCCGAAGCTTGTGGGCGATACAAACGCCGCAGGCTTTTCGGCGCGTCCTGCTGCTGGAGGCGCATGAGCAAGCTGCAGCAGAGGGCTTCGTCGGCACAGACGATGCGATGGTCGTCGAGCGGCTGGGCGCCCCGGTCGTCGTGGCCGAAGGCGGATACACGAACATTAAAATTACGACGCCCGAGGATTTGCCGTATGCGGAGTTTTTGCTTGCGCAGCGTCGGGCAGCTTTAAGAGAAGGGGAGAGGTGAACGTAAATGATTCGCGTAGGACAAGGCTTTGACGTGCATCAGCTGGTGGAAGGACGTCCGTGTATTATCGGCGGGGTAACCATTCCTTATGAAAAGGGCTTGCTTGGCCATTCCGATGCGGACGTGCTGCTGCATGCGATTACGGATGCGGTGCTTGGCGCGCTGGCGCTTGGGGATATTGGCAAGCATTTTCCGGACACGGATGCCGCTTACAAGGACGCCGACAGCGTGAAGCTGCTTGAGGATGTATGGAAGCTGATCCGCGAGCGCGGTTATCGGCTCGGCAACGTCGATGCGACGATTATTGCGCAGCGGCCCAAGATGCTGCCGTATATTCCGCAAATGGCTGAGGTAATTGCACGGTCGCTGGAGGCGGACGTCTCGCAGGTCAATGTCAAGGCGACCACGACGGAGCAGCTTGGCTTCACGGGGAGAGGCGAAGGAATTGCCGCGCAAGCGGTTGTTTGTCTAATCAAGGATGTGCTATGATCGTTTTCAATTAAGATGGGGAGGCAGCGAGTTATGACTACGGAAGTACGCGTTCGTTACGCTCCGTCGCCGACGGGGCATTTACATATCGGCAATGCCAGAACGGCATTATTCAATTATTTGTTTGCAAGAAATCTAGGCGGCAAGTTCATTATTCGCATTGAAGACACGGACGTGAAGCGCAACGTGGCCGGCGGCGAAGAGAGCCAGCTGAAATATTTGAAGTGGCTCGGCATGGATTGGGATGAGAGCATTGATATCGGAGGCGGCTATGGCCCCTATCGACAGACGGAGCGTCTGGAGCTGTACAGCACCTACTGGCAGGAGCTGCTTGATCGCGGGCTCGCTTACCGCTGCTACTGTACGGAGGAGGAGCTGGAGCGCGAGCGCGAGGAGCAGACGGCGCGCGGCGAAACGCCGCGATATTCCGGCTTGCATCGCAATCTGACCGAGGAGCAGCGTCAGGCTTATGAGGCCGAAGGGCGCATCCCGAGCATCCGGTTCCGCGTGCCTGAGGGCCGCACTTATACGTTTGACGATATTGTCAAAGGCTCCATCAGCTTCGACACGACGGAAATGGGCGATTTCGTCATTGTAAAGAAGGACGGGATTCCGACCTATAACTTTGCGGTGGCGCTTGACGATCATTTAATGAAGATCAGCCACGTCCTGCGGGGAGAGGACCATATTTCCAATACGCCCCGCCAGCTTATGATCTACGAAGCCTTTGACTGGGAGCCGCCGCAGTTCGGCCATATGACGCTGATCGTGAACGAGCAGCGCAAAAAGCTGAGCAAGCGCGACGAGTCGATCATTCAGTTTATTTCGCAGTATGACGATTTGGGCTACTTGCCTGAAGCGATGTTTAATTTTATCGCGCTGCTAGGCTGGTCGCCTGAGGGTGAGCAGGAGGTGTTCAACCGCGAAGAGCTGGTGCAGGCCTTCAACGCTGCGCGCCTGAGCAAAAGCCCTGCCGTATTCGATACGCAGAAGCTTAGCTGGATGAATAACGAATATTTGAAAAAAGCGGAGCTTCCGCGCCTGGTGGATCTGTGTATCCCTTACTTGCAAAAGGAGGGCCGCATATCCCCCGAGCTTGATGCTGAGGGGCGTGCGTGGGTGACTGATCTTGTGGCGCTTCATCAGGACAAGCTGCGTTACGCTGCGGAAATCGTGCCGATGACAGAGCTGTTCTTCCGCGATACGGTTGCCGACGAAGAAGAGGCGGCTACCGTGCTGGCTGAGGAGCAGGTGCCGACTGTGCTGCGCGCTTTTCTCGATTTGCTTCAGGCCGGCGACATTCCGTTTACAACGGACGGAATCAAGGAAATGATCAAATCGGTGCAGAAGTCGACCGGCTTCAAGGGCAAGCAGCTGTTCATGCCGATTCGCGCAGCGCTGACTGGTCAAACGCACGGACCGGACTTGAATCAATCCATCGCCCTGCTTGGCAAAGACAAGGTTGCGGAGCGCCTGAACGGCAGGCTTCAGGGCTAGGTCGAGCCTGGCGGCTGCATAGAAGACTCTTGTCACCTTTTTGATGATTAGGTATACTATGTCTATTAACGATAAGATAAGAAAAGTGAACGGCCATGAACGGGAAAAGTACATTTGTGTGCGGATCTGCAGAGAGGACAACCGTCATTCAGATCAGCGCTGGCTTGCGCAAGCATGCCGCGTGATAGGAGTGGGGCTGCAAGTTGTCCGGTTCGATCGAATGGAAAATGCACCCGGGAGCTTTGCTCCGAGCCGCGCTTGGCAGCAGGGACGATAAGGATGAATGGGGCATGCCCTATCCTATCCAGTCGGAACAGAAGGCAAGCCGGGGTAGGCAGCAACGAGCGTCCGCGTTAAGGACGATGAGATGAACAGCCAGGCGAGGTCTCGCCTCAAACGGGCTTGTTCAAGCAGAGTGGGACCGCGCGACCATACGCCTCTGCAGCACAGGATGCTGCAGAGGCTTTTTTATATGCATGGCATCAATAAGCGCTTCGTTTTTGTGGAATATTTTTATACAGAGTGTGTGGAAAAGGAGTCCTGTCTATGTTTCGCCATTTTCGCTCGGACATTCAGGCTGTATTCGAGAATGATCCGGCTGCCCGCAGCCGTTTCGAGGTAGTGTTCACCTATTCCGGCCTGCATGCGATATGGGCGCACCGAATTGCTCATTATCTGTATCGCAAGAGCTGGTACACTTCGGCTCGCATTGTCTCGCAAGTAAGCCGCTTCATGACTGGCATTGAAATTCATCCAGGCGCCCGTATCGGGGACCGGCTGTTCATCGATCACGGGATGGGCGTGGTGATTGGGGAAACCTGTGAAATCGGCGACGATGTAGTCATTTATCAAGGTGTAACATTGGGCGGCACGGGCAAGGAAAAAGGGAAACGCCATCCGACGATCGGCAATAATGTCGTTATCGGCTCGGGGGCGAAGGTGCTGGGGTCGTTCAGCATTGGCGACTTCTCAAACATCGGTTCCAATGCGGTCGTCCTGCGCGAGGTGCCTATGAATTGTACGGTCGTCGGAAATCCGGGCCGTGTCGTTAAACGCGACGGCCAGCGTGTCGGGGATCGGCTTGATCATACGCAGCTGCCCGATCCGGTAATCGAAATGTTCCGTACGATGCAGAAGGAAATCGATGAATTAAAAGCCGAGCTGCGTGAAGCTCGCGAGCCTATGGTTGGAGGGGAACGACGAAAATGACAGTCATGATATACAATACGCTATCCCGAGAGAAGGAAGCGTTCAAGCCGCTAGAGCCGGGAAAGGTTAACATGTACGTGTGCGGTCCGACGGTGTACGATTATATTCATATCGGGAATGCGCGTCCCGTCATCTTTTTTGATGTTGTGCGGCGTTATTTGGAGGATGCCGGACATGAGGTGAAGTACGTCGTCAACTTTACCGATGTCGACGACAAGCTTATTCGCAAAGCCGAGCAACTTGAGCTGACTGTGCAGGAGGTTGCGGAAACGTACATCAAGGCGTTTTATGACGATCTGGATTCGCTTGGCGTGCGCAAGGCTACGATTAATCCGCGTGTAACGGAGCATATTCCGCAGATTATTGCTTTTATACAAGGCTTGATTGATACGGGTTATGCTTATGAAAGCGAAGGGGATGTCTACTTCCGCACTTCAAAGTTTGCCGATTACGGCAAGCTGTCCCATCAAAATCTTGACGAATTGCAATTCGGGATTCGGATCGAGGTGGGCGAGCGCAAAGAGAATCAGCAGGATTTTGTGCTGTGGAAGGGCGCGAAGCCGGGAGAAATCAAATGGGAAAGTCCGTTTGGCGACGGGCGCCCAGGCTGGCATATTGAATGCTCCGCGATGGCGCGCGAGTATTTGGGAGATACGCTGGATATCCACGGCGGCGGGCATGACTTGCAATTCCCGCACCATGAGTGCGAGGTGGCGCAGTCGGAGGCGCTTACGGGCAAGCCGCTTGCGAATTACTGGATGCATAACGGGTATATTCATATCAACAACGAGAAAATGTCCAAGTCGCTGGGCAACGGCATTAGCGTGCATGAGCTGGTGAAGCGGGTAAAGCCGAACGCTATCCGGTATTTCATGCTTGCCACGCACTACCGCAGCCCGCTGAACTTCAGCGACGATACGGCGGCGCAGGCGGAGAACAGCGTGGAGCGGATCGCGAACTGCGCGGCGAATTTGAAGCATCGTCTGTCTGCATTGGGTGCGGAAGCGGCAGCAGCGGGCGTGCGCGGAGTGGCGCCATCGGGCGATGCCGCGCTTGACGAGAGACTCGGGGAAATTAGCGGGCAGTTCAATGCCAAGATGAATGACGATTTTAATACGCCAGATGCGATCACAGCCGTATTCGAGCTGGTGACGGAGGCGAATCAATACATGAACCGGGCGGATGCGTCCAAGGAGGCGCTTGCCGCTTTTCTGACGCTGCTTGAGCGCATGGACGCCGTGCTCGGTCTGCTGCCGGTTCAGGCAGAGGAAGAAGGACTTCTTGACGCTGAAATCGAGGATCTGATCGTTCAGCGCACGGAAGCCCGCAAGTCGAAAAATTGGGCGAGAGCCGACGAGATTCGCGATATTTTGACAGAAAAAAACATCGTGCTTGAGGATACTCCCCAGGGCATTCGCTGGCGGCGCAAATGAGTAAGGACAGAGAAGCGGGAAACCTGTTGTTCCACCCTCCGCTAAAGCCGCCGAACTTGATGAATCCCGTCGTACTGGCCTACATGGGGGACGCGGTGTTCGAGCTTCTGATCCGGCAGTATTTGATCTCGCTGCCTAATCAGAAATCCCATCATCTGCATCGGGAGGCGACGAGACTGGTTTCGGCAAAGGGCCAGCGTTCCATACTAGAGCGCTGGCAGCCCCACCTGACGGAGGAGGAGGAGGAGATTGTGCGCCGCGGGCGCAACGCGAAGTCGGGCGCTCCCCCAAAAAACGCCGATCATGCGGACTACAGGCTGGCCACCGCCCTTGAGAGCTTGGTCGGCTATCTGTATTATGAAGGGCGCACAGAGCGGCTCAATGAGCTGCTTGCTCTCGCACTGGACGAAAATGAGTAACCGTGAAAGCCACGCAGGACCAATGAAGGATAAAAGGCGCAGGCGCCAGATAGCCTAAGGAGGGCAACCGATGACAGAGGAAATGAATCAGGAAGAGATGATAGCCGGCAAGCATCCTGTGCTGGAGGCGCTGAAATCAGGGCGTCAATTAAATAAAATATGGATTGCGGACGGTGCTCAGAAAAGCTTGACGCAGCCGATTACGGCGGAAGCGAAAAAAATGGGGATCGTCGTCCAGTTTGTCGACAAACGCAAGCTGGATTCGCTGGTTCCCGGCGTGGCGCACCAAGGCGTCGTCGCTCAGGCTGCTGCGTATGCTTACGTTGAGGTTGAGGAGCTGCTGGAGCGGGCGCAGTCGCGCGGAGAAATGCCGTTTCTGCTTTTGCTTGACGAGATCGAAGATCCGCACAATCTGGGCTCGATTCTTCGTACCGCCGAATGCACCGGAGTTCACGGCGTCATTATACCGAAACGCCGCGCGGCAGGCTTAACCGCTACGGTGCTGAAAACATCGGCCGGGGCCGCCGAGCATGTGCCGGTAGCCCGCGTGACCAATCTGGCGCAGACGATCGACAAGCTTAAAGAAGCGGGCGTCTGGGTTGCCGGCACGGACCTGGCTGCTGCCCAGAGCGTGTACCAAACGAAGTTTGATATGCCGCTGGCAATCGTTATCGGGAATGAAAGCAAGGGCATGGGCAGGCTGATAAAGGAGAAATGCGATTTTCTCGTCAAGCTTCCGATGCGCGGACAGCTAAATTCGCTTAACGCCTCCGTGGCGGCCGGCGTGCTGATGTACGAGGTTGTACGTCAACGCTTGGATGTGTAGGAAATGAACCGGCGCGACGATATTGTGCTGGTGGACGGCTATAACATGATTGGCGCATGGCCGATGCTGGAGAAGCTGAAGGAGCATGATCTGGAGGACGCCCGCGACAGGCTGCTGGACATGCTTGCCGATTATCAGGGCTTTACAGGCATGCAGGTTTTTGTTATTTTCGATGCTCATCAAGTTCCCGGTCTCGGTGCGACGTTCAAGCAGCACAAGCTGACGGTCGTCTATACGAAAGAAAAGGAGACGGCCGACGAATGCATTGAACGGCTATGTTCGGAGCTGTTTGCCAGAAGGCGCAGCATCTATGTGGCCACCTCGGATCTTGTCGAGCAGCATGTTGCCTTCGGCAAGGGAGCGCTGCGCTTGTCGGCGCGGGAGCTGCTGATTGACATTACGCAAAACCGCAAGGACATCGATCAGGCTCTGCGCAAGGACAAGCCGATATCCCGCAATTCGGTAGACAATCGGATCAGTCTCGACGTTCGCAGCCAGCTTGAAAAGCTGAGACGCGGAGAAAAGTGAGAAGTAAATGTCGAAAGCTGTCAAAGCCCGCCGTTACGCGAATTTTATCGAGTTCAGCCCAATATTTCCATCGCGTGAATTGGTTGACTGTGTCATGTTGCATCATGTATACTGACTCTATGTTTTTCAGAAATTTGGCAATCTATCGTGTTACCAATTCGTTGAAGCATCCACAACTCCGCGCATCCGGCAACGGTATCGGTCAGCTGATCCCAGTCTGTTGCGCATGAATCTAGCGGTGTACGCCTTGCAGGCCGGAGGGATTGTTCGTGAGTATCGACCTCAAAGAATGGAGTACGCTTGAGTATGACAGCAGTACGGACGAGGACATCGTTGAAGCGGTCCGCAACGGCGACAGCATAGCGCTGGAATATCTGATCAATAAGTATAAGAATTTCGTGAGAGCCAAGGCCAGGTCGTATTTTCTTATCGGTGCCGATCGTGAAGATATCGTTCAGGAGGGCATGATTGGTCTTTACAAGGCGATTCGTGATTTCAAGGGAGACAAGCTTGCGAGCTTCAAGGCCTTTGCCGAATTGTGCATAACCAGGCAGATTATTACCGCGATTAAGACCGCCACGCGTCAAAAGCATATCCCGCTTAATTCCTATGTTTCGCTTGATAAGCCGATCTACGATGAAGATTCCGATCGTACGCTGCTGGACGTCATATGCGGCACGCGGGTATCGGACCCTGAAGAGCTGATTATCAATCAGGAGGAATTTGTCGGATTGGAAGACAAGATGTCCGAGATTCTAAGCGATCTTGAACGCAAGGTGCTGATGCTGTATCTCGATGGACGCTCCTATCAGGAAATTGCGGTAGACCTCGACAGACATGTGAAATCGATTGACAACGCCTTGCAGCGCGTAAAGCGCAAGCTTGAGCGATATCTGGAAATCAGGGATTTAAGCGGCTAGTCCGGCAAGCGGCATGGTTGACCATAAGGACTGTGTTCCATCGTTTGTATGCAGGATGGGAAATACAGTCCCTTTGTGTTTTAAAAACCGATTAGCAGTCGATACTGTGTGCTAGCGGGACCGATGTCCATTGAACTGCCATATATTCGCAAGACTTCCCGATATCTTTTGCATTGACATGAAAATTGCACTATGATAAAGTGTTTAGGTAGGCCTGAAAACAGGTTTTTTTGAATTTAAGCATTTATAGGCTTTACGCCTGTAATCAGCTTCAATTTCTACGTGAGACGATCGGATATCTCTGCAGGATGATATCGGCCGTTTGCACCTAGCATATTTGGAATCAATGAACTTTCATATAGAGTTTCCTGATTCGTATTTTTTAGCAGTTCGGGAGGTGTAATTCAATGCGGGTAATTATCACGTTGGCATGCACAAACTGCAAACAGAGGAACTATGCGAGCACCAAGAACAAGCGCAATCACCCCGACCGCATCGAGTTGAAGAAGTTTTGCAAGTTCTGTAACGAGCAGACTCCTCATCGCGAGACGAGATAGTCAACTGGAGGTGTGACCGTGGCATTTTTGGGAAAACTGAAGCAAAGCTTTAGTACGACGTTTAGTTTTTTTGCCGACAGCTGGGCAGAACTCAAGAAGGTTCGCTGGCCAAACCGTAAAGAGATGACAAGCTATTCGATCGTCGTTTTGCTCACGATCACGTTTGTGACGATTTACTTTTGGCTTCTTGACATCGGAATCTCGTCTCTGGTTGAACTCATTGTTTAAGAAGGGACCAAAGGTGGATTTGTGATGGAAAAAAGATGGTACGTCGTGCATACTTACTCCGGCTATGAGAACAAGGTGAAGGCCAACCTCGAGCGCCGTGTTGAATCGATGGGCATGGAAGACAAAATCTTCCGCGTGCTCGTTCCTATGGAGGATGAAGTGGTAGAGAAGGACGGTAAGAAGAAGACCGTTCAACGCAAAGTCTACCCCGGCTATGTTCTTGTGGAAATGGTTCAAACCGACGATTCGTGGTATGTTGTTCGGAATACGCCTGGCGTAACGGGTTTCGTAGGTTCAACGGGTTCCGGTTCCAAGCCGACTCCTCTATTGCCTGATGAGGTCGAACAGATTCTCAAGCATATGGGCATGGAAGAGCCTAAGCCGAAGATCGAATTCGAGCTGAAAGAAACCGTTCGCGTCAAAGTAGGTCCATTTGCTGATTTTGTTGGTTCGGTAGAAGAAATTTTACTGGACAAAGCCAAACTCAAGGTTCATGTGAACATGTTTGGTAGGGAAACGCCGCTTGAGCTGGATTACACTCAGGTGGAGAAGATCTAACGATCGTTCCCGAGCTCATCGGCTCGCCGTTGAGAGAAATGAATGCGCCGCAGCACGGCTCCTAATCGGAATGCAGAGCTGAAGGCGTGCGGATTACCTTAGTAAGGAGGTGTCAGGCATGGCTAAAAAGGTTATTAAAATGGTCAAACTGCAAGTTCCTGCAGGCAAAGCGAACCCAGCGCCGCCAATCGGTCCAGCACTAGGTCAAGCAGGCGTTAACATCATGGCGTTCTGTAAAGAG
This sequence comes from Paenibacillus sp. SY21-1, assembly GCF_005222705.1. Lineage (GTDB taxonomy): Bacteria > Bacillota > Bacilli > Paenibacillales > Paenibacillaceae > Pristimantibacillus. The sequence continues at coordinate 40,625 of NZ_STGF01000031.1, forward strand.
TTTAACGCTCGTACTGCGGATCAAGCAGGTTTGATTATTCCGGTTGTCATCACTGTATTTGAAGACCGTTCCTTCACATTCGAAACCAAAACTCCTCCGGCTGCAGTATTGCTCCGCGTGGCTGCTGGTATTGAAAAAGGTTCAGGCGAACCGAACAAGAAGAAGGTCGCTACAGTTAAACGTGACAAAGTCCGTGAAATTGCTGAGCAAAAAATGCCGGATCTTAACGCAGCATCCGTGGAAGCGGCAATGCGTATGGTTGAAGGTACAGCTCGCAGCATGGGCGTAACGATCGTTGACTAATGGCGCTTCGTCCTCTGGGGGCGAACGCTTTGCTTGCGGGAACTTGTTCCTGCAGGTGGGAGGATTATCCTGAAGGGATAACCGTTATAACCACATAGGGAGGATATACAATGGCTAAGCACGGCAAGAAATACCTGGAAGCTGCCAAGCTGATCGACAGCGAAGCAACTTACGAGCCTTTGGAAGCAATCGAGCTTGTGAAGAAGGCTGCAACAGCTAAATTCGACGAGTCCGTTGAAGCAGCTGTACGTTTGGGCGTAGACCCGCGTAAACAAGACCAAGCTGTTCGTGGCGTAGTTGTACTGCCTCACGGCACTGGTAAAACAAAACGCGTTCTCGTTTTCGCAAAAGGCGAAAAAGTGAAAGAAGCGGAAGCTGCAGGCGCTGACTTCGTTGGCGACGCAGACATGATCAACAAAATTCAACAAGGCTGGTTCGATTTCGACGTTTGCGTAGCAACGCCGGACATGATGGCTGAGGTTGGTAAACTTGGACGTATTCTCGGCGGTAAAGGCTTGATGCCTAACCCGAAAGCTGGTACAGTAACATTTGATGTTGCTAAAGCCGTTCAAGAAATCAAAGCTGGTAAAATCGAGTACCGTCTTGACAAAGCAGGTCAAATCCACGCACCAATCGGCAAGGTATCGTTCGACGCTGAGAAGCTGAACGAAAACCTTAAAGCTTTGGTTGACGCGCTGAACCGCGCTAAACCGGCTGCCGCTAAAGGGGTTTACCTGAAAAACATCGCCGTTTCTTCGACAATGGGCCCTGGCGCTCGCGTTTCGACTTCGTCGTACCGCTAAGAGGAACGGAACTTACATTCGAATACGCATACCGTAGACAGTAGGTGCCGACAAGGCTTAATTTCCTACCGAGGTGTTATGATAAAACGTTTGCTAGCCGCATCGATCCTTGGATCGATGCCTGATAACGAAATCATGGCCTTCGCGATCTATGCGAAGGCCTTTCTCATGCATCGAGGCGTGGAAAGCCCGTCATATAACGGAATGTATACTATTACGGGAGGTGTACAGTTTGGCTAACGCAAAAATCATCCAATCGAAACAAGAGGCGGTTCAAGAAATCGCAGCTAAAATCGCAGGCAGCTCCAGCACTGTTGTTGCTGACTACCGTGGATTGAACGTAGCGCAAGCAACTGAACTTCGGAAACAACTTCGCGAAGCGGGTGTTGATTTCCAAGTTTTGAAAAACTCGATCGTTCGTCGTGCTACTGAAGGAACGGAATTTGTCGGCTTGAACGACGTTCTTACTGGTCCTACAGCAGTTGCATTCAGCAAAGACGATGCGGTTGTTGCTGCAAAAATCTTGAACGATTTCTCTAAGAAAAACGATGCTTTGAAGCTTAAAGGCGGTATCGTTGAAGGCCGCGTGGTTAGCTCGGAGGAAGTTAAAGCACTTGCAGAACTTCCATCCCGCGAAGGTTTGCTTTCCATGCTCCTCAGCGTATTGCAAGCTCCTATGCGCAACTTCGCGCTTGCAGTTAAAGCTGTTGGTGAAAAGCAAGAGCAAGAAGCTTAATCATAAGCGATCATACGCTTATCCGGTCAGGCTATTGCAGCCGGCCATCTGATTCAACCCAAAACTAAACCAAAATACCGGAGGTATAACCATGTCTAAAGAGCAAATCTTGGAAGCCATCAAAGTTATGACCGTTCTTGAACTGAACGACCTTGTTAAAGCAATCGAAGAAGAATTCGGCGTAACTGCTGCAGCTCCAGTAGCTGCTGGCGGCGCAGCTGTAGCTGTTGAAGCTGAGCAATCCGAATTCGACGTTATCCTGAACAACGCTGGCGCTTCCAAAATCAACGTTATCAAAGTTGTTCGCGAAATCACAGGTCTTGGCCTGAAAGAAGCTAAGGACCTGGTTGACAGCGCTCCTAAAGCAATCAAAGAAAAAGTGGCTAAAGAAGAAGCTGAAGCAGTTGCAGCTAAACTTACTGAAGCTGGCGCTTCTGTTGAAGTTAAGTAATAGCCCTACAAACGCATACAGCTAGCTTTGCCAATGGTGAAGCGGCTGACGAGCCCCTTGAGACGTTCCGTTTCAAGGGGTTCGTTGCGTGTTATAGCGGAAATTGCAGAAAAGGGGGTACAAATGATGTCGAATCATTATTATTCCAAAAGTCCTGACACCAAGCATGACCGCAAGCAGCATACAGCGGAATTGCGAGGCATGTCGTTTAAATTTATGACGGATTCCGGCGTATTCTCGAAGGCGGGTGTCGATTACGGCAGTCAGGTTCTGATCGATGCGCTTGAGCTTAACAAGAATGACCGGGTGCTGGATGTGGGCTGCGGCTACGGACCAATCGGATTGACGGCTGCGAGACTTGTTCCTGAAGGCCGAGTTACGATGATCGATATTAATGAGCGGGCAGTGGCGCTTGCGCAAGAGAATGCAAAGATTAATGAAATCGGCAATGTGGAAATCTTGCAAAGCGATATTTATGCGGCTGTTGCCGGTCGCAGCTTTACCGCGATCATAACAAACCCTCCGATTCGAGCGGGGAAAGCGGTTGTGCATCGCATTTTTGAAGAGGGCTATGAGCTGTTGGAAAGCGGCGGCAGCATGTGGGTCGTCATTCAAAAGAAGCAAGGGGCTCCTTCGGCGGAAGCCAAGCTGGAGTCGCTTTTCGGCGAGGTCGAAGAAGTAACGAAGGATAAGGGGTATCGTATTTTTCGAGCTGTGAAGAATTAGAGGTTTTAGGAAAATAATTGACTTGACTTTTTGCTTGTGATATTATTATTAAATGTCAGCATTAAATTGGGCTCATTCTCTTTAGTTTACTAAAATGTCAAGCTTAATTTTATTGCGGTTTATGCATAAAATTTAAGCGATTGACGTATAATGTTTACGTTTTGGGCAAAATTATTTGATATGAGACAATCGCATTGCTATGGCGATAGTCTAACTGCCGGAACTTGCTCTTTTTTCGAACTATTCGATAAGGGCTTTTCTTTATTTGAGTATATAGACGGCTGGTCCGACTATAGAGTGCGCAGTAAGTATCGATGCTGTGATACAGACATGAGGGGTGAGGTTAAGTTGGCAGGACAACTTGTTCAGTATGGTCGGCGCGCGCGCAGGAGCTACGCCAGGATCAACGAGGTGCTGGAAGTCCCGAACCTGATTGAAATCCAACAAAAATCGTATGAGAAATTTTTGGACAGCGATCTGATCGAACTGTTCCAGGACATTTCTCCGATTTCGGACTTTACAGGCAATCTATCGCTGGAGTTTATCGACTATAGCTTGGGAGAGCCGAAATATTCGGTCGATGAATCGAAAGAGCGCGACGTGACGTATGCAGCTCCTTTGCGCGTAAAGGTACGCCTTTTCAACAAGGAAACCGGTGAAGTAAAGGAACAAGAAGTTTTCATGGGCGATTTCCCGCTGATGACAGAAACAGGCACGTTTATTATTAACGGCGCCGAACGCGTCATCGTCAGCCAATTGGTTCGATCCCCGAGTGTGTACTTCAGCACGAAGGTCGATAAGAACGGGAAGAAGAACTACACTGCAACGGTTATTCCTAACCGCGGCGCTTGGCTGGAGCTTGAAACGGACGCCAAGGACATTATCTACGTTCGTATTGACCGTACCCGGAAAATTCCGGTGACGGTACTTTTGCGCTCGCTTGGTTTCGGCAGCGACGCAGAAATATTGGAATTGCTCGGCCATGACGAGTATATTCGCAATACGCTGGATAAGGACAATACGGATTCGACCGAAAAAGCGCTGATTGAAATTTATGAGCGCCTTCGTCCGGGCGAGCCGCCGACTCTTGATAATGCGAAAAGCTTGCTGGTCGCGCGTTTCTTTGATCCGAAACGATATGACCTGGCCAATGTCGGCCGTTACAAAATAAACAAAAAGCTCCACATCAAAAACCGTCTGTTCAATCAACGTCTGGCTGAGACGCTGGTAGATCCAACGACAGGAGAAATTATCGCCGAAGCTGGTCAAATGATCGACCGCCGCTTGCTCGATGAGATTCTTGAAAAGCTGGAGACGGATGTGGGCTTCAAGACTTACCACGTAGCTAACGGCGTATTGGATGCGGATAGTATTCCACTACAGACCATTAGCGTATTCTCTCCTTACGATGACAGTAAAGTTATTAAGGTCATTGCCAATGGCAATATCGATAAATCCGTTAAGCATATTACGCCTGCGGATATTATTTCTTCCATTAACTACTTCATCAACCTGCTTCACGGCGTAGGCAGCACGGACGATATCGACCACTTGGGCAATCGCCGTCTTCGCTCGGTAGGCGAGCTGCTGCAGAACCAATTCCGGATCGGCTTGTCCCGGATGGAGCGCGTTGTTCGTGAACGGATGTCGATTCAGGATGCGAATGCGATTACGCCTCAGGCGCTAATCAATATTCGTCCGGTTATCGCGTCCATTAAAGAGTTTTTTGGTTCTTCGCAATTGTCCCAGTTTATGGACCAAACGAATCCGCTTGCCGAGCTGACGCATAAGCGTCGTCTATCTGCACTCGGACCGGGCGGTTTGACGCGGGAACGCGCGGGCTTCGAAGTTCGTGACGTCCATCACTCCCACTACGGGCGGATGTGTCCGATCGAGACGCCAGAGGGACCGAACATCGGCTTGATCAACTCCTTGTCGACGTTTGCCCGCATTAACGAATATGGCTTTATTGAAGCGCCATACCGTTGGGTAGATCCGAAGACGGGAACGGTAACCGATCAGATCGCTTACCTGACTGCCGATGAAGAGGACAACTACGTAATCGCTCAGGCGAATGCGAAGCTGAACCCGGACAACACGTTCACAGAAGCGAACACTATCGTTCGTTACAATAAACAAGCAGACAACATCCTGACTATGCCTAGCGAGCGCGTTGACTACATGGACGTATCGCCTAAGCAGGTAGTATCGGTTGCGACGGCGCTTATCCCGTTCCTGGAGAACGATGACTCCAACCGTGCCCTGATGGGTTCGAACATGCAGCGGCAAGCTGTTCCATTGCTGATTCCGAAGGCTCCTTTTGTCGGAACGGGCATGGAGCACAAGGCGGCCAAGGATTCCGGCGTCTGTATCGTCTCCAAATATGACGGCGTGATTGAACGCGCTTCGGCCAACGAAATTTGGCTGCGCCGCGTTGAAATGCTGGATGGCAAACAAGTGACCGGCGATCTTGTGAAGCACAAGCTCCACAAGTTTATGCGCTCCAACCAAGGTACTTGCATCAATCAGCGTCCGCTCGTTCTAAAGGGCGATGTGATTAAAAAAGGCGATATCCTCGCAGACGGACCATCCACGGAAAAAGGCGAATTGGCGCTTGGACGCAACGTTGTCGTCGCGTTTATGACGTGGGAAGGCTACAACTATGAGGATGCGATTCTTCTTAGCGAAAAGCTCGTGAAAGAAGACGTTTATACGTCTATACACATTGAGGAATACGAGTCCGAGGCTCGTGACACGAAGCTTGGACCGGAAGAAATTACACGCGATATTCCAAACGTCGGCGAGGAAGCACTCCGCAACCTCGATGAGCGCGGCATTATCCGTGTAGGCGCGGAAATTGGCGCAGGCGACATTCTGGTTGGCAAAGTAACGCCTAAAGGCGTAACCGAGTTGACTGCCGAAGAAAGATTGCTGCACGCCATTTTCGGTGAAAAAGCACGCGAAGTTCGCGATACATCGTTACGCGTACCGCACGGTACCGACGGTATCGTCGTAGACGTTAAAGTATTTACCCGCGAGAACGGCGATGAGCTGCCTCCTGGCGTAAATCAACTTGTTCGCGCCTATATCGCTCAAAAACGGAAAATTTCCGAGGGCGACAAAATGGCCGGCCGTCACGGTAACAAAGGGGTAATCGCACGCATCATGCCGGAGGAGGATATGCCGTTCCTGCCGGACGGAACGCCTGTTGAAGTCGTTCTGAACCCGCTCGGCGTACCATCCCGGATGAACATCGGTCAAGCGCTTGAGGTTCACCTTGGCATGGCGTGCAAACGTCTGGGCATTCACGCCGCAACGCCGGTATTCGACGGCGCGCGCGAGAATGACGTTTTCGATACAATGGAAGAAGCAGGCATGCAGCGGAACGGGAAAACGATCTTGTATGACGGCCGCACAGGCGAGAGCTTCGAACGCGAAGTTACGGTTGGCGTCATGTATATGATCAAACTTGCGCACATGGTTGACGATAAAATCCATGCCCGTTCCACTGGTCCTTACTCGCTCGTTACCCAGCAGCCGCTGGGCGGTAAAGCGCAGTTCGGCGGACAGCGTTTCGGGGAGATGGAGGTATGGGCGCTTGAGGCATATGGCGCAGCATACACGCTTCAGGAAATTTTGACCGTTAAATCCGATGACGTTGTTGGTCGCGTGAAAACTTACGAATCCATCGTCAAAGGCGAGAACGTGCCGGAGCCGGGCGTACCGGAATCGTTTAAAGTACTGATCAAAGAGCTTCAAAGCTTGGGCATGGATGTCAAAATCCTTACCGAGAATGAAGAAGAGATCGAGATGAAGGAAATTGACGATGAGGATGAGGCTACCGGCGACAAGCTGAACCTTAACCTTGAAGGCGCCGAAGCAGGCGTTCTCGAATAAAGCACTTGCACCGTTCCGTCAAGGATCTTCATGATTCTTGACGGAATTAAGCTGTTAATAAGACACAGTCATACATGACGGAGGAGGGTTGCTCCTTGTTGGACGTGAACAACTTCGAGTATATGAAAATCGGTCTGGCCTCGCCGGACAAAATTCGCTCGTGGTCCCGCGGAGAAGTGAAAAAACCGGAGACGATCAACTACAGGACCTTAAAGCCGGAGAAGGAAGGTCTCTTCTGCGAGAAAATTTTCGGACCTACAAAGGACTGGGAATGCCACTGCGGCAAATATAAGCGTGTTCGTTACAAAGGCGTTGTCTGCGATCGCTGCGGCGTTGAAGTGACACGGGCTAAGGTTCGCCGCGAACGTATGGGCCATATCGAGCTTGCGGCTCCAGTATCGCACATCTGGTACTTTAAAGGGATTCCAAGCCGTATGGGTCTTGCCCTTGATATGTCCCCTCGTTCACTTGAGGAGATCATCTACTTTGCATCCTATGTAGTAACGGACCCTGGCGATACGCCGCTTGAGAAAAAGCAGCTGTTGTCCGAGAAGGAATACCGCAGCTACCGTGAAAAATACGGCTATGGCTTCCAAGCCGGCATGGGCGCAGAGGCAGTGAAAAAGCTGCTTCAAGATATCGACGTCGACAAAGAGCTGGAACAGCTGCGCGAGGAATTGCGTACTGCGCAAGGCCAACGTCGCAACCGTGCAATCAAGCGTCTTGAGGTTGTAGAGGCATTCCGCAACTCCGGTAACGAGCCGGAATGGATGATTCTCGACGTGCTGCCGGTTATCCCGCCTGAGCTCCGCCCTATGGTTCAGCTCGATGGCGGCCGGTTTGCAACCTCCGACTTGAACGATTTGTATCGCCGTGTTATCAATCGCAACAATCGTCTAAAGCGTCTGCTGGATCTCGGCGCACCGGACATTATCGTGCAAAATGAGAAGCGTATGCTTCAAGAGGCGGTTGACGCCTTGATCGATAACGGCCGTCGCGGCCGTCCGGTTACGGGCCCAGGCAATCGTCCGCTTAAATCGCTTAGCCACATGCTTAAGGGCAAGCAAGGACGTTTCCGTCAGAACTTGCTTGGTAAACGCGTTGACTATTCCGGTCGTTCCGTTATCGTTGTCGGACCTAACCTGAAAATGTTCCAATGCGGCCTGCCTAAAGAGATGGCGCTTGAGCTGTTCAAGCCTTTCGTTATGAAGGAGCTTGTGAACAAAGGTCAAGCCCACAACATCAAGAGCGCAAAACGTAAAGTCGAGCGCGTCAGCCCTGAAGTATGGGATGTTCTGGAGGAAGTAATCAAAGAGCATCCGGTTCTTCTAAACCGTGCCCCGACGCTTCACAGACTGGGCATTCAAGCGTTTGAGCCGATTCTGGTTGAAGGCCGCGCCATCAAGCTTCATCCGCTCGTATGTACAGCCTATAACGCTGACTTCGACGGTGACCAAATGGCCGTTCACGTTCCGTTGTCCGCTGAAGCGCAAGCCGAAGCGCGTCTGCTGATGCTGGCATCGGGCAACATTCTTAACCCGAAAGACGGCAAGCCGGTCGTTACGCCTTCACAGGATATGGTGCTTGGCTCCTTCTATCTGACGATGGACAACAAGGAAGCCAAAGGCAGCGGTTCTGTGTTCGGTACGGTCAATGAGGCTATTTCGGCTTATCAACGCGGCATCGTATCGCTGCACGCGCGGATTATGATCCCTGCACGCGTTCTCAAAAAGAAAAACTTCACCGAAGAGCAACAAAACTCGCTGCTCGTTACGACAGTGGGCAAAGTAATCTTCAATGAAATTTTTCCAGAGGATTTCCCTTATATTAATGAGGCGACGAAAGTCAACCTGCTGCAAGGCACGCCTGACAAATATTTTGTGTACGAAAAAGGCACCGATCTCCATAAATTTATGGATGCAATCGCGACTCCGGGCGCTGTCGGCAAAGACTACCTCGGTACATTGATTGCAGAGTGCTTCCGTCAGTACCACACGACGCTGACTGCGGTTATTCTTGACCGGATCAAACAGCTTGGTTTCACGTATTCCACAAAGGCTGGTATCACAATCGGCGTAGCCGACGTTATCATTCCGCAGGAAAAAACGGAAATCATGAAGAAATCCGACGAGAAGGTCGCAACCGTTATGAATCAGTACCGTCGGGGTCTGATTACGAACGAGGAGCGTTATGACCGGATCATCAGCATCTGGAGCAAATGTAAAGACGAAATTACCGATATTCTCATGAAATCGATGGATCGCTACAACAACATCATGTTGATGGTCGACTCCAAAGCGCGTGGTAACAAATCGCAAATCACGCAGCTTGGCGGTATGCGGGGTCTCATGGCGAACCCGTCCGGCCGGATCATCGAGTTGCCGATCAAATCGAACTTCCGTGAGGGCCTTACGGTACTCGAGTACTTTATCTCCACGCACGGTGCGCGTAAAGGTCTAGCCGATACGGCGCTTCGTACAGCGGACTCCGGTTACCTGACTCGTCGTCTCGTAGACGTAGCGCAGGACGTTATCGTTCGCGAAGACGATTGCGGCACGGATAAAGGCTTCTCGGTCAGCAAGATTCAAGACGGCAAAGAGGTTATCGAGGATCTTTATGACCGTATTGAAGGCCGCTATTCGTTTGAAACGGTTCGTCATCCGCAAACTGGCGAAGTTATCGTCAATCGCAACGAGCTAATCGATGCGGGCAAAGCGGATGCGATCGTATCCGCAGGCGTTGAGCGTCTGCAAATTCGTTCGGTACTCAGCTGCCGCGCTCGTCACGGCGTCTGCAAAATTTGCTACGGCCGCAACCTGGCCACAGGCAAGCACGTAGAAATCGGCGAAGCGGTAGGCATTATCGCCGCTCAATCGATCGGTGAGCCGGGCACGCAGCTCACAATGCGTACGTTCCATACCGGCGGCGTAGCCGGCGATGACATCACGCAAGGTTTGCCGCGTATTCAGGAGCTGTTCGAGGCGCGTAATCCGAAAGGTCAAGCGATTATCTCCGAGCTTGACGGCGTCATCAAAGAAATCCGCGAGGCCAAGGACCGTCGTGAAATCGAGGTTCAAGGCGAAGCGGAATCGAAGGTGTACGCTGTTACGTACGGCTCGCGTATTCGCGTTACCGAAGGACAACAAATCGAAGCTGGCGACGAGCTGACGGACGGTTCGATCGATCCTAAGGATATGCTGCGTATTAAAGGCATCCGCGGCGTTCAGAACTACATCCTGCAAGAAGTACAGCGCGTATACCGGAACCAGGGCGTTGAGATCAATGACAAGCACGTTGAGGTTATGATCAAGCAGATGCTTCGTAAAATCCGGATCGTTGATGCTGGAGGCACGACGCTGCTCCCTGGCGCATTCGTAGACATTCATGAATATGAAGCGCAAAACCGCGTAGCGATTTTTGCTGGCGAAGAGCCAGCAGTTGCAAAGCCGGTTCTGCTTGGTATTACGAAAGCGTCGCTTGAGACCGATTCCTTCCTTTCTGCGGCATCGTTCCAGGAAACGACTCGCGTCCTTACCGATGCGGCGATCAAAGGCAAGGTCGACCAATTGCTTGGCCTTAAAGAGAATGTCATCATCGGTAAGCTGATCCCGGCTGGTACGGGCATGCAGCGCTATCGCAACATTCGTTTCGCAGGCATTGAAGACGAGGTTGTAGAGCCAGACGGTCTGCTGGAGAATGAGGCTGTCGTTATCGAGTAGTTTTGGCATCCGTGAACAAATGAAAGAGCAATGCATGGCTTCCGGCTTGGAGCGGTGGCTGTGCATTGCTTTATTTGTTGCGAATAGCGATTCAATCGGAGGAGTAAATGTGCTCTGCTGGCCAGAAAACCAAGTCAATCGGTTTCCTATAGCTTGGCTGAATAACGAAGATTTTGTAAATCACATGGCTGCTCTCTAATTTAATCGTTCAGTATGGTATGATAGGTTAACGTCATTAAAGGCCTTCCGCGAAACCCGAATCGGGTCATTAAATAGGCGCTTGACATTATATCCTCCGCAATGATAATATAACGAAGTGTGCCTGAGGTTGTATGATCGCTTATTTCAGAAATGAAGGTGAGTTCATGCGATTCAAAGCTGGCGCCAAGCAGACAATCAAGATGCTTGAGCAGAATAGAGCGCTTGAGGTCTACATTGCAAGAGATGCAGATCCGCAGATGAAGGACAATATCGTTCATCTATGCAAGCGGACGGGAGTTCCATATAAATGGATCGATTCGATGATAAGCCTCGGGGAAACCTGCGGTATTGATGTCGGTGCCGCAACGGCAGCACTCGTTGACGAAGAAGAATAAGGCAATGACCGTTTTTGTTAGTTGATTATGTCTCATGATTGACTGGCGAAGACATTTTGTTTGTTCTTTTATGAACCGCCTGGATCTGTGGGCTTAACATTGGGTTAAATGTCTACCATTCAAAGACATTCATATAAGGAAGGGGGTGGCAACATGCCAACTATCAACCAGCTGGTCCGCAAAGGACGTCAAGCGAAAGTAGTTAAATCGAAATCGCCAGCCTTGCAAAAAGGATTCAACGCTCTGAAACGTGAAGCTACAAACATCAGCGCTCCTCAAAAACGCGGTGTGTGCACTCGTGTAGGTACTATGACTCCTAAAAAACCGAACTCCGCGCTTCGTAAATATGCGCGTGTGCGTCTGACTAACCGTGTAGAGGTTACTGCGTACATTCCAGGTATCGGTCATAACCTGCAAGAGCACAGCGTTGTATTGATCCGTGGCGGACGGGTAAAAGACCTTCCAGGTGTACGTTACCATATCGTTCGTGGCGCGCTTGATACAGCAGGCGTGAACAACCGTAACCAATCTCGTTCGAAATACGGTACTAAACGTCCTAAAGTTAAAAAATAAGCCGGCCGGCTCTACGTGAGCGGTTCAGCATGATACAACATTATGAAGAAAGGGGGACTTTCTCATGCCACGCAAAGGTCCTGTAACGAAACGCGATGTGCTTCCGGATCCGGTTTATAATAGTAAACTGGTTACGCGCCTCATCAACCGTATTATGATCGACGGTAAAAGAGGAGTTGCACAAACGCTGTTATACGATGCTTTCAAATTGATTCAAGAGCGCTCGGGTAAAGATCCGATGGAGGTTTTTGAAGCAGCTTTGAAAAATATTATGCCAGTTCTTGAGGTTAAAGCTCGTCGTGTGGGCGGCGCTAACTATCAAGTGCCTATCGAAGTTAAACCGGAACGCCGTACGGCTCTTGGTCTTCGTTGGCTCGTAAACTACTCCCGCAACCGCGGTGAGAAAACAATGGAAGAGCGTCTAGCGGCTGAAATCCTTGATGCTTCCAATAACACTGGCGCATCGGTTAAGAAACGCGAAGATACGCACAAAATGGCTGAAGCAAACAAAGCGTTTGCTCATTACCGCTGGTAGTAGTTTCACAATCGAAGGGAGACATATCCATGTCAAGAGAGTTCTCCTTGCAAAATACGCGCAATATCGGGATTATGGCGCATATTGATGCTGGTAAAACGACCACTACCGAACGGATCCTGTTCTATACAGGCCGTACCCACAAAATCGGCGAAGTGCATGATGGCGCTGCGACGATGGACTGGATGGAGCAAGAGCAAGAGCGCGGCATTACAATCACGTCTGCTGCGACTACTGCTCAGTGGAAAGGCAACCGCATCAATATTATCGACACCCCGGGCCACGTTGACTTCACGGTTGAAGTTGAACGTTCCCTGCGCGTATTGGACGGAGCTGTAGGTGTTTTCAGTGCGAAGGAAGGCGTTGAGCCACAGTCCGAGACTGTATGGCGTCAAGCTGACCGTTACGGAGTACCGCGTATCGCTTACATCAACAAGATGGACATTATCGGCGCCGACTACCTTAACGTTGTTAAGGATATGCGCGAGCGTCTTCAAGCCAACGCTGTTGCGATTCAATTGCCAATCGGCGCTGAATCCGACTTTGTCGGCGTAATCGACATCATTGAGCGTGTAGCTTACGTATACAAAGACGATCTTGGGAAAGATCCTGAGAAAGTCGAAGTGCCTGCAGAATATGCAGACCAGGTGGAAGAGCTTCGCCTGGAGCTTATCGAGAAAGTTGCTGAACTTGATGAAGAGCTGACGATGAAATATCTTGAAGGTGAAGAACTCACTATTCCTGAAATCAAAGCAGCGCTTCGCAAAGGTGTTTGCGAAGTTAAAATCTTCCCAGTTATCGCAGGCTCCTCGTACCGCAACAAAGGTGTTCAACTGATGGTTGACGCTGTTGTAGACTACCTGCCTTCACCGCTTGACGTTCCTGCCATCAAAGGTACGAACGAAGACGGAGAAGAGGGCACTCGCCCATCTTCCGATGAAGCGCCGTTTGCAGCACTTGCGTTCAAAATCATGACTGACCCTTATGTTGGTAAACTGACGTTCTTCCGTGTATACTCGGGCGTTCTGAAATCGGGCTCGTACGTTCTTAATGCAACTAAGAACAAGCGTGAGCGTATCGGACGTATCCTGCAAATGCACGCGAACAGCCGTCAGGAAATCTCGGAAGTTTACTCCGGCGACATCGCCGCTGCTGTTGGTCTGAAAGACACCATCACAGGCGATACGCTTTGCGATGAGAAGAACGTTATCGTTCTTGAGTCGATGAACTTCCCTGAACCGGTTATCTCGGTAGCGATTGAACCAAAAACAAAAGCTGACCAAGACAAGCTGGGCATCGCCATCTCGAAACTTGCGGAAGAAGATCCGACTTTCCGTGCTCACACTGATGAAGAAACGAATCAAACGATCATTTCCGGTATGGGTGAGCTTCACCTGGAAATCCTCGTTGACCGTATGCTTCGTGAGTTCAAAGTTGAGACTAACGTTGGTAAACCACAAGTTGCTTACCGCGAAACGTTCCGTCAAGGCGCGAAGGTTGAAGGCAAGTTCGTACGTCAGTCCGGCGGTAAAGGTCAATTTGGCCATTGCTGGGTTGAATTTGAACCACAAGAAGCAGGTCAAGGCTTTGTATTTGAAAGCAAAATCGTGGGCGGCTCGATTCCTCGTGAATACATCGCTCCGATCCAAGCTGGTATTGAAGAGTCGATGAAGAACGGCGTAATTGCCGGCTTCCCGCTTGTTGATATCAAAGCAACAGTCGTTGACGGCTCTTACCATGACGTCGACTCCTCGGAGATGGCGTTTAAAATTGCAGGTTCCTTGGCGCTTAAAGCTGCCAAAGAAAAATGTAAGCCGGTTCTTCTTGAGCCAATCATGAAAGTTGAAGTTACAGTTCCTGAAGAATACATGGGCGATGTTATGGGCATGCTGAACTCCCGTCGTGGTCGCATCGAGGGTATGGATACTCGCGCAGGCGCGCAAATTATCCGTGCTAAGGTGCCTCTCTCCGAGATGTTCGGTTACTCGACAACACTTCGTTCCGGTACTCAAGGGCGCGGCGTATTCTCGATGGAGCTTTCTCACTACGAAGAGGTTCCTAAATCGATCGCTGAAGAAATTATCGCTAAGCACAAAGGCGAATAATAACTGAAGCTTTGAACAATTGTTTTCGGCCGTTATCAGGTATGCTTGCATTCTCGGTAGCGGCCCACACATAAAAAATGGATTATAGAGGAGGATTAAGTTCAATGGCTAAGGCTAAATTTGAACGTAATAAACCGCACGTTAACATCGGTACTATCGGTCACGTCGACCATGGTAAAACTACTTTGACTGCTGCCATCACTACTGTACTTTCCAAAAAATACGGCGGTGCTGCTGTAGCATTCGACCAAATCGATAAAGCTCCAGAAGAGCGCGAGCGCGGTATCACTATCTCCACAGCTCACGTTGAGTACGAGACTCCTAACCGTCACTACGCTCACGTTGACTGCCCAGGCCACGCCGACTATGTTAAAAACATGATCACTGGCGCTGCACAAATGGACGGAGCTATCCTGGTAGTATCCGCTTCCGACGGCCCAATGCCACAAACACGCGAGCACATCCTGCTCTCCCGTCAAGTAGGCGTTCCTTACATCGTTGTATTCCTGAACAAATGCGACATGGTTGAAGACGAAGAGCTTCTTGAGCTTGTTGAAATGGAAGTTCGCGACCTTCTGTCCGAGTATGAGTTCCCAGGCGACGACACTCCAATCATCCGCGGCGCAGCTCGTGAAGCACTTGCTAACCCAGACGGTCCTTGGGCTGACAAAATCGTTGAACTGTTCGAGCAAGTTGACACTTACATCCCAACTCCAGAGCGCGACACGGCTAAGCCTTTCCTTATGCCAGTCGAGGACGTATTCACAATCACAGGCCGTGGTACAGTTGCTACAGGTCGTGTAGAGCGTGGCGTTATCAAAGTTGGCGACGAGATCGAAATCATCGGTCTTCAAGAAGAAACTCGCAAATCCGTTGTAACAGGCGTTGAAATGTTCCGTAAATTGCTTGACTCCGCTCAAGCAGGCGACAACGTTGGCGCATTGCTTCGTGGTGTAGACCGTAAAGATATCGAGCGTGGACAAGTTTTGGCTAAACCGGGTTCCGTTAAGCCACACACTAACTTCACTGCTCAAATCTACGTTCTGACTAAAGAAGAGGGTGGCCGTCACAAGCCTTTCTTCACTGGCTACCGTCCACAATTCTATTTCCGTACAACTGACGTAACAGGTATCATCAACCTGCCTGAAGGTACTGAAATGGTTATGCCTGGCGACAACATCACTGTAACGGTTGAGCTTATCGCTCCAATCGCGGTTGAAGAAGGAACTCGCTTCTCCATCCGTGAAGGCGGCCGTACAGTAGGCGCTGGCGCTGTAGCAACTATCCAAAAATAATTCATCGCGGCATCAGCCGCTTTGGATTCACAAAAGCTCCTACTTCGGTAGGAGCTTTTTTTATTTTTGAGAAGAATCGCAATTGGCAATTAGTTATATTTTCAAGTGATACGGGATTGACTGTATACGATATACAAGCTTAGAATAAATAAATAGGTTTTAAAGCTGTTCTGCCTGTTTGATATTCGTAGAATTAGGTTATGAACAGGTGAAGGATGGACAAGCTACTTTTGGGGGAGAGAAAGGGGTATTACAATGAAAAAGAAATTTTGGGCTGGTCTTGCGCTCGCTTCTGTTATGCTGGTAACAGCGGCTTGCGGTGCAAATGGTACAAAAAATGAATCTTCAAACGGCGGGGAGCCGACGAATGCCAGTGGCGGAGCCGAAAAAACGTACACGATTGCAGTGTCGCAAATTATCGAGCATGCATCGCTTGACTCGACCTACGAAGGGTTTAAGGCAGCGCTGAAGGATGCCGGACTTGAGGAAGGCAAAAACGTTAAATTCGATTATAATATCGCACAAGGCGACATCAGCAACATTCAAAGCATCTCCGACAAAATTGCTTCTAGCAAATCAGATCTTGCGCTTGCTATCGCAACGCCATCCGCTGTCAGCCTTGCTGAAACGGTAAAAGATATGCCTGTATTGTTCGCTGCTGTAACCGATCCCGTTAAGGATGGCGTGGTTTCTCAACTGGAGGCGCCTGGCGGCAACGTAACGGGTGCTTCTGACACGAATCCGGATTCGGTCAAACAGTTGATGGAGTTTATTGCAAAGGAATTTCCGAATGTGAAGAAGCTGGGCATCGTTATCAATGAAGGGGAATCCAACGCTGTTACGATGGCTGAGATTGCCGAAGAGGCTCTGGCCGCACACAATATCGAGCTTGTACGTGCACCGATTGCGAACACGACAGAGGTTCAGCAGGCAGCTGAGTCGCTTGCTACACGGGTAGACGCTATGTATGTCGTACTGGACAACATGGTTATTTCAGGAGTGGACTCCATTCTGGAAATTGCAGAAAAAAATAAAATACCGTTTTTTTCGGCGGATCGCGATACGGTAGAGAAAGGCGCTTTTGCTACGGTAGGCTTCAAATATTATGACCATGGTTATGAGGTTGGGCAAATGGCTGTGGAAATTTTGAAAAACGGCAAAAAGCCTGGCGAAATGAATGTAACGGTTCCTCAAAAGCTGGACTTCATTCTTAACCTGAAAGCTGCGGAAAATCTGGGTATTACGGTCACGGATGAAATGAAGGCTTATGTGCAGGATCAGGACAATAATTTGCTGCAATAATAAGGCAAGCACATCAAGAGGCAATAATGACAACATGGCGGGGTGAGGCGCTTCTGCGTTTCACCCTGCTACTGTGATAAGGGAGAGTGGCGGCGTGGGAGCTATTTTGCAAAGTTCTTTATCCAGCGGCTTGCTGTTTGCCTTGCTGGCGCTAGGCGTATATATAACATTCCGTATTCTGGACTTTCCGGATCTGACGGTGGACGGCAGCTTCACGACAGGAGCTGCGATTGGCGCTGTTATGACGATCAACGGAACACCTCCATGGATTGCGGTTATCTGCGCGTTTGCCGGCGGCGCGGCTGCGGGCATTTGTACTGGTCTGCTGCATACGAAAGGCAAAATAAACGGGCTATTGTCCGGCATTATTATGATGATCGCCCTTTACTCCATTAATCTGCGTATTTTGGGCAAGCCTAACGTCTCGCTTCGGAATATGGACAATTTTTTTGACGGGGTCAACATTATTGTAGTGATGGCTATTATCGTCATAGCCGTCAAGCTGCTTCTGGATATGTTCTTTAAAACCGATTTGGGATTGAGTCTGCGCGCTACCGGCGATAATGCACGGATGATTCGCAGCTTTGGAGCAAATACGGATGTAACGATTATTTTCGGGATTGCCCTTTCCAACGCTTTGGTGGCCACATCGGGCGCACTCGTTGCGCAGCAGCAGAAATTTGCCGACTTGAACATGGGGATCGGCATGATCGTTATCGGACTGGCATCCGTTATTATCGGCGAGGCTATTTTTGGGGCCCGTACTATTTTTCGCGCTACGCTGGCGGTTATCCTAGGCTCGATCGTGTATCGGCTGATTTATGCGCTTGCGCTGCGGATCGAATGGCTGGACACCTCGGATATGAAGCTCATTACGGCCGTCATTATCGTGTTTGCTTTAATTGTGCCAACAGTCAGAAGGGCAATGAAGCAAAAAAGCGTGGCCAAAAAGCGAACCGAAGAAATGCTGCTCAAGCTGAATAGCGGACATGGCGGGGGTGAACGTAAATGATGGAGCTTAAACATGTATCCAAGCTGTTTAATCCCGGGACAGTGGACGAAAAGCCTGCGCTGGTCGGCGCCAGCCTGATTATGAAGCCAGGAGATTTCGTAACGGTGATCGGCAGCAATGGAGCAGGCAAATCGACCTTGATGAACATCATCTCCGGCGTGTTGAAGCCGGACGCGGGAAGCGTCAGTATTGAAGGGCGCAATATTTCCGATCTGTCGGATAGCCAGCGCAGCCGTTGGATCGGTCGCGTATTTCAGGACCCGATGGCAGGAACAGCTCCACGCATGTCTATTGAAGAGAATATGGCGATGGCGTTTGCGCGCGGCAAAACGCGAGGTTTAGGGCTAGGCGTTACTCGTCCCAAAAAAGAAATATTCATTAAAGAGCTTTCGCGGCTTGGTATCGGACTAGAGAACAGGCCACAGGCCAAGGTGGGCTTGCTCTCGGGCGGCGAACGCCAGGCGCTTAGCCTGTTGATGGCTACCTTCACAAGGCCGCAGATTCTGCTTCTGGACGAGCACACGGCAGCGCTTGATCCGGCGAGAGCGGAATTGATTACATCGCTGACGGAGAGCATTGTGCGTGAGATGAAGCTTACTACGCTGATGGTTACGCATAACATGGAACAGGCGATTCGTCTCGGAAACCGGCTTATTATGATGGATAAGGGACGGATTATTCTCGATGTGCCGGAAGAACGCAAAGCAAGCCTGACGGTCGACCAGCTATTAGGGGAATTTGAACGCATTAGCGGCAAAAAGCTATCTGATGACCGGGTCGTTCTGGGCTAGAAACTTTCGCTCATTCAGTGCGAGTGGCCGCCCTTCTCATGCGGATGATGAAGCGGCAATAGAGTGCTCTTACGGAGGCGACGGCAGTCGCCTCTTCTAATTTAATGAATAAACGAAATGGTTTTTGCGATAGATGAAAATAATCATGTAAATCATGTTGCAATTGCCTAATCAATTCGGTATAATATTGACTGTTGGTCTGACGTTGCGATGATGTGAGAGGTTGCCGACACACCCGGCCCCTTTGCCATGGGGTCTTGTGCCAGGGTTATTCTCGCGGAGTATGTCCGATAATAAATTGGGCGATAGAAGGAGGGACTTATATGGCAAAGCAAAAGATTCGTATCCGCTTGAAAGCATACGATCACAGGATTCTTGATCAATCCGCAGAGAAAATCGTTGAAACTGCAAAACGTTCCGGTGCAGGTGTATCCGGGCCGATTCCGTTGCCAACGGAAAAGCAAATCATCACCATTCTCCGTGCGGTACACAAGTACAAGGATTCCCGGGAGCAATTCGAAATGCGCACACACAAGCGCTTGATCGACATTGTAAACCCAACGCCGCAAACGGTTGATGCTTTGATGCGCCTGGATCTACCATCCGGTGTAGATATCGAAATCAAACTGTAATAAAGCATACGTGATTATAGAAAGGGAATGAGGTGTCAACATGAAAGGTATCTTAGGGAAAAAACTTGGTATGACTCAAGTGTTTACTGCTGAGGGTAACGTCGTTCCAGTAACGGTTATCGAGGCTGGTCCTTGCGTCGTGCTTCAGAAGAAAGACCAAGAGAACGATGGCTATGAAGCCGTTCAATTCGGTTTCTCCGATAAGAAACAAAACAGATCGAACAAGCCAGAGATCGGCCACGCTAAGAAAGCTGGATCGACTCCTAAGCGCTACGTTCGTGAGATTCGCGGCATTAACCTGGCTGATTACGAAGTTGGCCAAGAAGTGAAAGCTGATCTTTTCGCAGCTGGCGAATTCGTTGACGTAACAGGTATTTCGAAAGGTAAAGGCTTTGCCGGCGTTATCAAACGTTGGGGACAAAGCACTGGACCAATGTCTCACGGCTCCCGTTACCACCGTGGTCCGGGTTCGATGGGTTCGATCCAAGCGAACCGCGTACCGAAAGGCAAACGCCTGCCAGGACATATGGGTACAGAAACAGTTACCATTCAAAAGCTCGAAGTTATCCGTGTGGATGCAGAGCGTAACGTAATCCTTGTTAAAGGTTCGATTCCAGGCCCTAAAAACGGATTCGTTAAAGTAAAACAAACCGCTAAGAACTAATCGCTGAAGAAAGGAGGAACACCAAATGCCAAAAGTAACAGTATACAACGTGAGCGGCGCTCAGGTTGGCGAAGTTGAGTTGGCGGAATCGGTATTCGGCATCCAGCCTAATGCACACGTTCTGCA
The DNA here is from genome assembly GCF_005222705.1 of Paenibacillus sp. SY21-1. GTDB lineage: Bacteria > Bacillota > Bacilli > Paenibacillales > Paenibacillaceae > Pristimantibacillus. Next base: position 60,891 of record NZ_STGF01000031.1, read on the forward strand.
CAGCGCTGTACTTCTTCAACAAGCTGCTGAACGTCAAGGTACACACAAGACTAAAGGACGCTCCGAAGTTCGTGGCGGCGGCCGTAAGCCTTGGAAACAAAAAGGAACTGGACGCGCTCGTCAAGGTAGCATTCGCTCCCCGCAATGGGTTGGCGGCGGTACCGTTTTCGGACCGACTCCACGCTCGTACGGGTTCAAGCTTCCTAAGAAAGTTCGTCGTCTTGCGATTAAATCCGCTTTGTCTTCCAAAGTGATTGCTAACGAAATTATCGTTCTGGATCAGCTGACTTTTGCAGCTCCTAAAACGAAAGAATTCGCTGGCGTGCTGAACAACCTTAAAGTTGACCGTAAGGCGCTTGTGGTTACAGCTAACTACGAAGATAACGTAGCATTGTCCGCGCGCAACATTCCAGGCGTGAAATTCGTCGCTGCAGACGGCATTAATGTTCTGGACGTGCTGAAGCACGACAAGCTGATTATCACTAAAGAGGCAGTAGAGAAAGTACAGGAGGTGCTTGCGTAATGAAAAATCCACGCGATATTATCAAGCGCCCGGTTATCACGGAACGTACTAGCGATTTCATGGTTAACAAACGTTACGTATTTGAAGTTGATCTTCGTGCGAACAAAACCGAAATCAAAGATGCCATCGAACAAATCTTCAAAGTAAAAGTAACCGGCGTGAACACGATGCGTGTAGCGGGTAAACCAAAACGTTATGGTAAACATAGCGGCTACAGACCGGATTGGAAAAAAGCAATCGTTCAGCTTAGCGCTGACAGCAAAGAACTTGAGTTCTTTGAAACGTCTGTATAGAAAAGGAGGGAATCGAAGTGCCAATCAAAAAGTACAAACCGACTTCTCCAGCCCGTCGTGGCATGTCCGTATCGACTTTCGAGGAAATCACGACAAGCACACCGGAGAAATCTTTGCTTGCACCGCTTTCGAAAAAAGCTGGCCGCAACAACCAAGGTAAAATTACGGTTCGTCACCACGGCGGCGGACACAAACGTAAATACCGGATCATCGACTTCAAACGTACCAAAGACGGTATCGTTGGCAACGTAGCTTCGATCGAATACGATCCGAACCGTACATCCAACATCGCTTTGATTAACTACGTTGATGGTGAGAAAACTTACATCATCGCACCTAAAGGTCTGAAGGTTGGAGACAAAATCACTTCCGGACCAGACGCGGACATCAAAATCGGCAACGCATTGCCGCTTGTGAATATCCCTGTCGGTACAGTTATCCACAACATCGAATTGAAACCTGGCAAAGGCGGCCAACTGGTACGCGCTGCAGGTACGGAAGCTCAGCTTCTTGGTAAAGAAGAAAGCTACGTGTCGATTCGTCTGAGCTCTGGCGAAGTTCGTCGCATTCTGAACACTTGCCGTGCAACAATCGGTTCTGTTGGCAACGAGGATCACGAACTTGTGAAAATCGGTAAAGCCGGCCGTTCCCGTTGGATGGGCAAACGTCCTGAAGTCCGCGGCGTAGTCATGAACCCGAACGATCACCCACACGGTGGTGGTGAAGGCCGTGCTCCAATCGGACGCAAGTCGCCATTGTCCCCATGGGGCAAACCGACTCTTGGCGCCAAAACTCGCAAGAAGAAAAAAGCATCGAGCCAATATATTATTCGTCGTCGCACGAAATAATAATCGCTTGATTGGTTGATACGAAGATCACACTCCGCGAAGGGAGGAACTCAAATGGGTCGCAGTTTGAAGAAAGGTCCGTTTATTGACGGCCACCTGCTCAAAAAAGTCGAGGATTTGAACGAAACGAACAAAAAAGTCGTGATCAAAACCTGGTCCCGCCGCTCAACCATTTTCCCGCAATTTATCGGTCACACAATCGCTGTCTATGACGGTCGCAAACACGTGCCGGTTTATGTAACGGAAGACATGGTTGGACACAAATTTGGTGAATTCGCACCAACACGTACGTACAAAGGCCACGCAGGCGATGATAAAAAAACGGGCAGACGTTAATTTGCCCTTTACTATCTTTACATGATCGAGAGGAGGTTCCTACATGCCAGAAGCTAAAGCGCACGCTAAGTTTATCCGTATTGCTCCCCGTAAAGCTCAGCTTGTTGCGGATTTGATTCGCGGCAAACAAGTTGGCGAAGCAATCGCGATCTTGCGTCACACGCCTAAGTCTGCATCCCCAATCTTGGAGAAGCTGCTTAACTCTGCAATTGCTAACGCTGAGCACAACTTCCAGCTGGATGTGAACAAACTGTTCATTTCGCAAGCCTTTGTTAACCAAGGGCCAACAATGAAACGTTTCCGTCCACGCGCAATGGGTCGTGCAAGCCGGATTAATAAAAGAACCAGCCACATTACTTTGGTGGTATCTGAAAAATAAGGAGGGATAACGTGTGGGTCAAAAGGTAAATCCAGTCGGTCTTCGTATCGGCGTCATCCGTGACTGGGAGTCGAAATGGTACGCTGGCAAAGACTTTGGCGATCTTCTTCTGGAAGACGTTAAAATTCGTGAATACCTGAAAAACAAGCTGAAAGAAGCAGCCGTTTCCCATATCGAAATCGAGCGTGCAGCTAACCGCGTGAACGTTACGATTCAAACTGCTAAACCGGGCATGGTTATCGGTAAAGGCGGCTCCGAGGTGGAAAACCTTCGTACAGAGCTTGGTAAAATCACTAAAGGCAAAAAGGTTCACATCAACATCTCTGAAATCAAACAAGCCGATCTGGACGCTATCTTGGTAGCAGAAAGCATCGCACAACAACTTGAGCGTCGTGTATCATTCCGCCGTGCATTGAAACAAGCGATTCAACGCTCGATGCGCGCTGGTGCCAAAGGGATCAAAACTGCTGTTAGCGGTCGTCTCGGCGGTGCGGAAATCGCACGTTCGGAAGGCTACAGCGAAGGCACAGTACCTCTTCATACGCTGCGTGCAGACATTGATTACGGAACTGCTGAAGCCCATACCACTTATGGCCGTATCGGCGTAAAAGTATGGATCTATCGCGGCGAAGTCCTTCCGGCTAAGAAGAAAGCTCCAGTGGAAGGAGGCAACTAATCATGTTGGTACCAAAACGCGTCAAACACCGCAAACAACAACGCGGTCACATGAAAGGTCGCGCGAAAGGCGGCACTACTGTCGCTTTCGGCGAATACGGTCTGCAAGCTCTTGAGCCATCATGGATTACGAACCGTCAAATCGAAGCGGCTCGTATCGCGATGACACGTTACATCAAACGTGGCGGTAAAGTATGGATCAAAATTTTCCCTGCCAAGCCAATCACTCAAAAGCCTCTTGAGGTTCGTATGGGTAGCGGTAAAGGTAACGTGGAGAAGTGGGTAGCGGTTGTTAAACCAGGTAAGATCATGTTTGAGCTGGCGGGTGTTTCGGAAGAAATCGCACGTGAAGCTATGCGTCTTGCAGCCCACAAACTGCCGGTTAAAACTAAGTTTGTGAAACGCGAAGAAGTGGGTGGTGAAGCAAATGAAAGCTAATGATATTCGCAACCTAACCTCTGCTGAAATCGAACAACAAATTTCCGGGTTTAAAGAAGAGCTTTTCAACCTTCGTTTCCAATTGGCTACCGGCCAACTGGATAACCCGACTCGGATCCGTGACGTGCGCAAGCAAATAGCTCGTGCTAAAACCGTTTTGCGTGAAAGAGAACTCGGTATCAGCAGCTAATAAATAACCTTGCAGCAACGTTATATACGGCTGAAGGGAGGAGGCAGAACATGAGCGAACGCAATGCCCGTAAAGTTCTAATCGGCAAAGTGGTAAGCGACAAAATGGATAAAACAATTGTGGTAGCAATCGAGACTTACAAAAACCACAGCTTGTACCATAAACGCATTAAAGTTACTACAAAATTTAAAGCACACGATGAAAACAACCAAGCTAAAATTGGCGACATCGTGAAAATCATGGAAACTCGTCCGCTTTCCAAAGACAAGCGCTTTAGACTCGTTGAAGTCGTAGAAGTAGCTGTCGTTCTTTAATAGAGCGAATGTAGTGCCTGAGCATTTTCCCGGAAGGAGGACGTTAGAATGATTCAACCATTTACGCGCTTGGCGGTTGCCGACAACTCCGGCGCTAAACAATTGATGTGTATCCGTGTCCTTGGCGGAACTGGACGTCGCGTAGGCCATATCGGCGACCTGATCGTTTGCTCTGTGAAACAAGCAACACCAGGCGGCGTTGTCAAAAAAGGCGACGTAGTAAAAGCGGTAATCGTGCGTACGAAGCGCTCGGTTCGTCGTAAAGACGGTTCCTACATCGCATTCGACGAGAATGCTGCTGTAATCGTTAAGGAAGACAAAAGCCCGCGCGGAACACGTATTTTCGGACCAGTTGCCCGTGAGCTTCGCGATAAAGATTTCATGAAAATCGTATCGCTTGCACCAGAAGTAATCTAATTGCATCGAAATAACCTATAAATGCTTGAAGCACAAGCGCAGGAGGTGTAACTCATGCCAAGGCTGAAAAAAATTCTTGAATCGCACAACAACAAGCTGCACGTGAAGAAAGACGATACGGTCATCGTAATTACCGGTAAAGACAAAGGTAAAAAAGGCCGCGTTATCGCTGCTTATCCTCGTGAAAACCGCGTTCTTGTTGAAGGTGTTAACATGGTGAAGAAGCACTCGCGTCCTTCCCAAGCTAACCCGCAAGGCGGCATCATCGAGCAAGAAGCTCCGATCCACGTGTCGAACGTTATGCACATTGATCCTAAGAGCGGTAAAGTAACGCGCATCGGATACAAAGTGCTCGACAACGGCAAGAAAGTTCGGATCGCTAAACGTTCCGGAGAAGTAATCGACTAATCGTTACGGTAGGAAAGGAGGTCCATGATCAATGGCAGCAAGATTGAAAGGTCGTTTTCTAAACGAAATTACTCCTGCTCTGATGCAGAAGTTTAACTATACGTCTGTTATGCAAGTGCCGAAAATTGAGAAGGTTGTTATCAACATGGGGGTAGGCGAAGCGGTTTCCAATTCCAAAATCCTTGATGTAGCTGTTGAAGAACTTCGCATCATTTCCGGTCAAAAGCCAGTCGTTACTCGCGCGAAGAAATCCATCGCGGGCTTCAAGCTTCGTGAGAATATGCCAATCGGGGTTAAAGTAACATTGCGCGGCGAGCGCATGTACCACTTCCTTGACAAGCTGTTCAACATTTCTCTTCCACGCGTTCGTGACTTCCGTGGCGTTTCGACAAAAGCATTCGACGGCCGCGGAAACTACACGCTTGGTTTGAAAGAGCAATTGATTTTCCCGGAGATCGAGTACGATAAAGTCGACAAAGTGCGCGGTATGGACATCGTCATCGTCACGACGGCAAAAACGGACGAAGAATCTCGTGAGCTGCTGACCCAAATGGGCATGCCGTTCGCGAAGTAATCCACTTTTAGGAGGTGTAATACCCAGTGGCAAAAACTTCGATGAAAGTGAAGCAACAACGCACACCGAAATTCAAAGTACGCGCTTATACGCGCTGTGAGCGTTGCGGCCGTCCGCATTCTGTTTTGCAAAAGTTTAAAATTTGCCGGATTTGTTTCCGTGAATTAGCATACAAGGGCCAGATTCCTGGCGTTAAAAAAGCAAGCTGGTAATGAGCCTAGTTCGGGAAGGAGGTTAACACAAATGGTTATGTCTGATCCGATTGCAGATATGCTGACACGTATTCGCAACGCGAATGTCGTTCGTCACGAAACCGTGGAAATGCCCGCTTCGAAAATCAAGAAGCAAATTGCTGAGATTCTGAAGCGCGAGGGCTTCATCCGCGATGCTGAGTTTATCGAGGACAACAAACAAGGGATCATTCGTATTTTCTTGAAATACGGCCCTAACCAAGAGCGCGTTATCACTGGTCTGAAACGTATTTCGAAACCAGGTCTTCGCGTTTATACACAATCCACTGAAATCCCACGCGTTTTGGGCGGCCTTGGAATTGCGATTATTTCCACGTCCAAAGGCGTAATGACAGATAAAGAAGCTCGTCAGGTTAAATCCGGCGGCGAAGTTGTCTGCTACGTTTGGTAAGAAATAAGTCAGAAAGACAGGAGGTGTAACAATGTCCCGTATTGGTCGTAAACCAATCCAAGTGCCTGCTGGCGTAACAATCAACTTGGACAATACAGTTATTACTATTAAAGGACCGAAAGGTACGCTTTCCCGTGAAGTTCACAAAGATATGAAAGTGAACATTGCGGAAAACGAAATCGTAATCGAACGTCCTTCCGATAATAAATTGCACCGTTCCCTGCACGGAACGACTCGCAGTATCATCGCAAACATGGTGACAGGCGTTACTGATGGCTTCTCGAGAAATCTGGAGCTAGTAGGCGTAGGTTACCGTGCAAGCAAATCCGGCGATAAAATCGTGCTGAACGTTGGTTACTCTCACCCGGTTGAGATTGCTCCCGAGAGCAACATCGAGTTTGAAGTGCCGGCTAACACGAAAATCACCGTTCGCGGTATCGACAAAGAGCGCGTAGGCGCTGTTGCCGCTCAAATCCGTTCCGTACGCGAGCCTGAGCCTTACAAAGGTAAAGGTATCAAATACGAAGGCGAGCGCATCATCCGCAAAGAAGGTAAAGCTGGTAAGAAAAAATAAGCAAACCGCGCGTTTGCTTAATATAGCTTCTTAATGCGTCAAGAAAGGAGTGACCCTTGAATGATTACTAAAGGCGATAAAAACAAGGCACGTCTGAAAAGACATCTGCGTGTTCGCAAAAAAATCAACGGAACAGCAGCGCGTCCGCGTCTGTCCGTATTCCGTTCTTCCAAGCACATGTACGCTCAATTGATCGACGATGTAGCAGGTGTAACCATCGTTTCCGCATCCACTCAGGATAAAGAACTGGTTGAAGTTATCGGCAACGGCGGCAACGTCGATGCAGCTACTAAAGTTGGCCAACTGATCGCGACTCGCGCGAAGGAAAAAGGCGTAACCCAGGTTGTATTCGACCGCGGCGGTTACTTGTATCACGGCAGAATTCAGGCTCTTGCCACAGCAGCTCGCGAAGCTGGTCTTGAATTCTAATCGACTTTACTTATAAGGAGGTTAAATGACTTGCGTGTAGATCCTAATACTTTAGAACTGACTGAAAAAGTTGTTAATATCAACCGCGTAGCGAAAGTTGTTAAAGGCGGTCGCCGCTTCAGCTTTAGCGCGCTTGTAGTTGTCGGTGACGGTAAAGGCTACGTTGGCGCAGGGATCGGTAAAGCAGGCGAAGTACCTGATGCGATTCGCAAAGGTATCGAAGATGCTAAGAAAAACCTGATCCATGTACCACTCGTTGGCACAACGATTCCTCACCTTGTTCTCGGCCACTTTGGCGCTGGCGAAGTTCTTCTGAAACCGGCATCCGAAGGTACTGGCGTTATCGCAGGCGGCCCGGTTCGCGCCGTGCTTGAGCTTGCTGGCGTTGGCGACATTTTGACGAAATCCCTAGGTTCTTCGAACTCCATGAACATGGTAAACGCGACGCTTGAAGGTCTTTCCCGTTTGAAACGTGCGGAAGATGTTGCTAAGCTGCGTGGAAAAACAGTCGAAGAGCTTCTACGCTAAGGAGGGAAACAAGATGGCTAAATTGCAAATCACCCTCGTACGCAGCTTGATCGGCCGCAATGAGAAACAACGCGCGACTGTAGCGGCGCTCGGACTGAAGAAAATCCGCCAGTCGGTTGTTCTGAACGATGGTCCTGCTATCCGCGGCATGGTTAACGCTGTTAACCATTTGGTTAAAGTTGAAGAAGTACAAGAATAGAACGGATCTTCCAAGAAATAAATAAGGAGGTGCACGAACGATGAAATTGCATGAGCTAGCACCAGCACCAGGCTCGACGCAAGCGCCAAAGCGCAAAGGTCGCGGTATCGGTTCCGGTAACGGTAAAACAGCCGGTAAAGGTCATAAAGGTCAAAACGCTCGTTCCGGCGGCGGCGTTCGCCCAGGCTTCGAGGGTGGACAAAACCCGTTGTATCGTCGAGTGCCGAAGCGTGGATTCAACAACCGTTTCCGTACTGAATATGCGATTGTCAACATTGAAGAGCTTAACAGCTTTGCAGCAGGAACTGAAGTCACTCCAGAAGTTCTGATCGAGCAAGGGATTGTTAAAAATCCACTTGCAGGCATCAAAATTTTGGGTAACGGTGAAATTAGCGTTTCACTTACTGTAAAAGCAAGCAAGTTCTCTCAATCTGCGGTAGAGAAAATCCAGGCTGCCGGCGGTAAAACCGAGGTGATCTAATTGTTCAAGACCGTGTCCAACATTTGGAAGGTGGCGGATCTTCGGACTAGGATCCTCTTCACCCTTTTTATCCTACTGATCTACCGTATCGGCGCCTTTATTCCGGTGCCCGATGTAAACAAAGAGGTGTTTAAGCAAACCGATGCAGCGGGAGCTGAGTTGTTCGGCTTGCTTAACACGTTCTCTGGCGGCGCGCTTTTCCAATTCTCTATTTTTGCAATCGGGATTACCCCTTATATCACTGCTTCGATTATCGTGCAGTTGTTATCGATGGACGTTATTCCTAAATTTGCGGAATGGGCGAAGGAAGGCGAGAACGGCAAGCGCAAGCTGGCTCAAATCACGCGTTATGGTACAATTGTACTGGGCTTGATTCAAGGCTTTGCAACAGCAATCGGCTTTAACCGTCAATACGGCTATGAAATGATTGTTGGCGCCACGTTCGTAGATTACCTGGTCATTGCGATCATCTTGACGGCAGGTACTGCCTTCCTGATGTGGCTCGGCGAGCAAATTACGGAGAGAGGTATCGGTAACGGTATATCGATCCTGATCTTTGCGGCCATTGCTGCAGGTATTCCCGGCCATATCCGTACGATCTACCAAGATCAGTTCATTGACGCGGATCAATTGTTCCTGAACATTGCCAAGATGCTTCTGATTCTAATTGCAATCATTGCAATTATCGTCGGAGTTATCTTTATCCAGCAAGGTATCCGTAAAATCCCGGTTCAATACGCTAAACGTGTAGTTGGCCGGAAAATGTACGGCGGACAATCGACTCACATTCCGATGAAAGTAAACGGAGCAGGCGTTATTCCGGTTATTTTCGCGGTATCGCTGATTATGTTCCCGATCACGATTGCACAATTCTGGTCGACTACGGCTTGGGCCGATTGGATCATTAATAACATGAACTATGACAAACCGCTTGGCATGGTTCTATACGTTCTGTTGATCATCGGTTTTACGTTCTTCTATACGTTCGTGCAGATCAATCCGGTACAAATGGCCGATCAGATGAAAAAGAATGGCGGGTACATCCCAGGCATTCGTCCAGGCAAGCCAACCTCGTCTTACTTGACACGCGTTATGTCGCGTATCACGTTGACGGGCGCGATCTTCCTGGCCGTCATCTCCGTTCTTCCTGTGTTCTTCGGAACGCTGGCCGGCTTGCCACGTTCGGTGCAGCTTGGCGGAACCTCGCTCTTGATCGTAGTAGGGGTTGCCCTTGATACGATGAAGCAGATCGAGAGCCAGTTGATCAAACGCCATTACAAAGGGTTTATCAATAAATAACAATAGGTTCTGACCGGGCTTTACGCGTTCGTCTAACCGAGGTGCGCGTGTAAGCCCGCCCGAGCCTATTGTGCTTAAAGCGAGGAACTCGGCAATGAACATTTTATTCATGGGCCCTCCGGGAGCCGGAAAAGGCACACAAGCTGAACGAATCGTTGAACAGTTCAGCGTTCCCCACATTTCCACAGGCGATGCGTTTCGTCTCGCTATGAAACAGGAAACGCCGCTTGGTCTTAAAGCGAAGGAGTACGTCGATAAAGGCTTGCTCGTTCCCGATGAGATTACGAATGGCATTGTGAAGGAACGTCTGGCGCTTGACGATTGCAGCAAAGGTTTTCTGCTAGACGGCTTTCCCCGCACGCTCCAGCAAGCCGAAGCGCTTGATGTGATGCTTAAGGAGCTTGACCGCAGCATTGACCATGTTGTCAACTTGAAGGTAGACCGCGGTTTGCTGCTTGCTCGTTTGACGGGCAGACGCATCTGCAAATCTTGCGGAACAACCTATCATGTTATGTTCAACCCGCCTAAGGTCGAAGGTATCTGCGACAAGGACGGCGGCGAGCTGTATCAGCGTTCTGATGATACAGAAGAAAAGGTCGGCACACGTTTGGATGAATATACTTCCAAGACGGCTCCTCTTCTTGATTACTACAATGCTAAAGGTCTCCTGCGTGAAGTCGACGGCGAGAAGGATATCGATGTGGTCACAAACGATATCGTATCCGTATTGCGGGGTTCATTGTAATGATAATATGCAAATCCGAATCGGAGCTGCGATTAATGAGGGAAGCAGGACGCATCGTTGCGGAAACGCATCGGCTGATGAAGCAGGCGGTTAAGCCAGGCATCACGACTCGTGAGCTTGACGCAATCGCGGAAGCCTTTATTAGAAGCCAGGGCGCGTCCCCATCCTTCAAAGGTTACAATGGTTTTCCGTCCAGCATATGCGCTTCTGTAAATGATGAGCTGGTACACGGCTTCCCTGGATCACGCAAGTTGAACGAAGGCGATATTATCAGCATTGACATCGGTGCGCAATATCAAGGCTATCACGGCGACTCGGCTTGGACTTACGCGGTTGGAGCAGTAACGCCTGAGGTTCAGAAATTGCTCGACGTAACGGAGGCTTCGCTCTATGCGGGCTTGGCGTTAGTTAAGCCGGATGTTCGATTGTTTACAATATCGCACGCTATTCAAAAGGTTATCGAGGATGCAGGATTTTCCGTTGTGCGGGAATACGTGGGGCACGGAATCGGCGCGGATCTTCATGAAGAGCCGCAAATACCGAACTACGGCTTGCCGGATCGCGGACCTCGCCTGAAGCCTGGAATGGTGCTTGCCATTGAACCAATGGTTAACATTGGCGAACGTTATGTTCGTACGCTTGAGGATAATTGGACAGTTGTAACCGAGGACGGCACATGGTGCGCTCATTTCGAGCATACAGTAGCCGTGACAGAAGACGGCTTTGAAATATTGACCATTTTGCCGCAGCAGCCGGAGGCTTAACCAATGGATGCTCGTCCCCAGATTGGTCAGTTCGTCAAAGTTCTTCGTGGCAAGGATGAAGCAAGCTATGCGGTTGTGATCGACATTATCGACGACAAGTTCGTGATGATCGCAGATGGCGACAAGCGGCGCTTTGACGGGCCAAAGAAGAAAAATGTGCTTCATCTCGAGTTTCAGCCGGCTATTAGTCCGGAAGTGGCGAGCAGTTTGCAAGAAACAGGAAGAGTGACCAATGCCAAGTTGCGTCATGTCATTAAGAAGTTTGCTTATGCGAAAGGAGAATAACGGTGGCTAAGGAAGACGTCATTGAGGTCGAAGGCACGGTTATCGAGCCGTTGCCAAATGCCATGTTCAAGGTGGAGCTGGAGAACGGTCATCAAATTCTCGCACATGTTTCCGGCAAGCTCAGAATGCATTTTATCCGCATCCTGACAGGAGACAAAGTGGTTATACAGTTATCGCCTTATGATTTATCCAGAGGGCGCATCACCTATCGTAAGTAGGCTTTAAAGCGCTGCTTGCGAAAGATTCGGGAGGTAATCACAATGAAGGTTAGACCTTCGGTTAAGCCGATCTGCGAAAAATGCAAAGTCATTCGTCGCAAAGGCAACGTTATGGTGATTTGTGAAAATCCGAAACACAAACAAAAACAAGGATAAAAGGAGGGAAATATAGCCTATGGCACGTATAGCTGGTGTAGACTTGCCGCGCGACAAGCGCGTCGAAATCGCCCTGACGTACATTTTCGGTATCGGTAAAACAACGTCGCAAAAGCTTCTGAAAACTGCTGAAGTTAACTTTGACACTCGCGTTCGCGATCTGACAGAGGATGAGCTTGGCCGTTTGCGTGAAGCAATTGACAAATCCGTTAAAGTGGAAGGCGACCTGCGTCGTGAAATTTCGCTTAACATCAAGCGTCTGACTGAAATCGGATGCTACCGTGGTCTTCGTCACCGTCGCGGCCTTCCAGTTCGCGGTCAACGTACGAAAACAAATGCGCGTACGCGTAAAGGTCCTCGTCGGACTGTAGCTAACAAGAAGAAATAAGAAGGGAGGATAATCGACAATGGCTAAACCAAAAAAAGTCGTTCGCACGAAACGTCGCGATCGGAAAAATATTGACTCTGGCGTTGCGCATATCCGCTCGACGTTTAACAATACGATCGTTACGATCACTGATCCGCATGGCAATGCAATCTCTTGGGCAAGCTCCGGCAACATGGGTTTCAAGGGTTCGCGTAAAAGCACGCCTTTCGCAGCTCAAATGGCTGCCGAAACCGCTGCTAAAGCTGCGATGGAGCATGGCATGAGAACTGTTGAAGTGATGGTTAAAGGTCCAGGCGCAGGCCGTGAAGCAGCGATTCGTTCGCTTCAAGCAGCTGGCCTTGAAGTTAACCTCATTAAAGACGTTACGCCGGTTCCTCACAACGGATGCCGTCCTCCAAAACGTCGTCGCGTTTAGTCTGATTCTGGTGGTATCAAATATCAACAACTTGTGAATAATGGTTGTGAAGGTTTGGCATACTACGAGATTTGACTTAAAATAGGTAGGGTAACGGAGCGACGTTTGAAGGAGGGTACTATTAGTGATTGAGATCGAAAAGCCGAAAATCGAAACCGTAGAACTGAATGACGAAGGAACTTACGGACGTTTCGTCGTCGAGCCATTGGAGCGCGGCTACGGCACGACGCTGGGAAATTCGCTTCGCCGAATTTTGTTGTCGTCATTGCCCGGTGCGGCAGTTACCTCGGTTCAGATCGACGGAGTGCTTCATGAGTTTTCTACGGTTCCCGGAGTGATTGAGGATGTTACCGAAATCATTCTGAACCTGAAGGGCCTGTCGCTTAAAATCCACTCCGATGAAGAAAAGGTGTTGGAAATCGACGCGGAAGGCGAAGGGAATATTACAGCGGGCGACATTCGAGCTGACAGCGATGTCGAGATTTTAAGCCCTGATCTTCACATCGCAACCTTGGCCTCCGGCGCGCGGCTCCATATGCGGGTATTTGCCAATCGGGGACGCGGTTACGTGCAAGCGGACCGCAACAAGAAAGACGAACAACCGATTGGTGTGATTCCCGTTGATTCGATTTACACGCCGATTACTCGCGTCAACTATAGCGTTGAGAATACTCGCGTCGGTCAAGTAACAAACTACGACAAGCTTACGCTTGAGGTTTGGACAGACGGCAGTATTAGACCGGAAGAGGCTGTAAGCCTCGGCGCTAAAATCTTGACCGAGCATTTGGACTTGTTCGTTGGATTAACCGATGAAGCCAAAGACGCGGAAATTATGGTTGAGAAGGAAGAAGATAAGAAAGAAAAAGTTCTGGAGATGACAATCGAGGAACTTGATCTTTCCGTCCGTTCTTACAACTGCTTGAAGCGTGCAGGCATCAATACGGTTCAAGAGCTGATCACGAAATCCGAAGAGGATATGATGAAGGTCCGCAACCTGGGCCGGAAGTCGCTTGAGGAAGTTCAAGAGAAGCTTGAAGAGCTCGGACTTGGTCTTCGCATGGAAGAGTAGAAATTCAACAAGTGTGTACAACTGAGCAAGGGAGGGGAAAACAAGATGGCATATCAAAAATTGGGACGTGACGCAAGTGCGCGGAAAGCTTTGTTCCGCGACCTCGTTACGGACTTGTTCCTATATGAGCGTATCCAAACGACTGAAGCAAAAGCGAAAGAGGTTCGTTCTATCGCTGAAAAGCTGATCACTAAAGCTAAGAAAGGTGATCTTCACGCTCGTCGTCAAGTTGCTGCTTATGTTCGTCGCGAATCTGTAGACGGACAACAAGACGCAATTCAAAAGCTGTTCTCCGAACTGGCAGGCCGTTATTCGGAGCGTGCTGGCGGATACACGCGCATCCTTAAACTGGGTCCTCGTCGCGGCGATGCTGCGCCTATGGTTTACCTTGAACTGGTTGACCGCGCGTAGGCTTACCGGCATACACCGCTTATAAGCTTCTCGCAGCTCTCTATCCAGTATGAGCTTATAAGAAGAAAGGGTGGACCCTTGCGGCCACCTTTTTTTTATCTATAGGCTTGCGTCTCTGACCTTGCAAGGAGATGAGCAATTGCGGAATATCGGCATTACTGTGAGCTATGACGGTACGAACTTCAACGGTTTCCAGACACAGCCATACGGTCGCACCGTGCAGGATGAAATTGAGAAGGCGATCCTGAAGCTGTCGGGGGAGAGCATCGAGATCGATGCTTCCGGCCGTACGGATGCAGGCGTTCATGCAGTGGGGCAGGTTTTCAACTTTCATACCGCATCGACGATTCCGACGGAGCGATGGGCGATTGCGTTAAATACGCGGCTGCCCAAAGACATTGTCATTTTGGAAGCCTTTGATGTACCGTTGTCGTTTCATTCTCGCAAGTCCGCGAAGCGCAAAACCTATCGCTATACGATTGACACCGGCAAGTTCCCGGACGTATTTGGACGTCAGTACCGCTTTCATCACCCTGCCAAGCTGGATGTTGGTGCCATGCGCGAGGGGCTTGGCTACCTGGTAGGGGAGCATGACTTCACTTCCTTCACCTCCATACATTCCACCAAGCCGCATCATGTCCGGACGATTTATGAAGCGGAACTGGTGCGAGAAGGCGTATTCGTCCATATGTACATTACCGGCAATGGATTTTTATATAATATGGTACGAATTATAATGGGGACGCTGTTATGGGTGGGCCAGGGCAAGCTAGCTCCTGAAGCTATGGGCACCATTCTCGCCGGGCGCAGTCGTGCGCTTGCAGGACCAACTGCAATGCCGCATGGCCTTACTTTGATGAGCGTGCAATATTCTTCGGATTCGTAAGGGAATTCTCCGCAAATCGCTTGCACTTAGGCGCTTCGTATAGTAGAATATAACTTGTGCTTTCTTAGTGGCTATCCCACAGCCCCGACTAAGATTGTGCAACCCATTGAACATTTTAAAAGTGATTGACACCAAACTTGACATTAAACATGTTGCTATAAAACCATGATTATTGCAGGAAATTAAGGAGGATCATCCATGCGTACCACCTATATGGCCAAGGCTAGTGAAGTTGAACGTAAATGGTTCGTCGTAGACGCTACAGGCAAAACGCTTGGCCGTCTGGCGAGTGAAGTTGCTGCCCTGATCCGCGGCAAACACAAACCGACATTTACACCACATGTTGATACAGGCGACTTCGTTGTTGTTATCAACGCTGAAAAAATTCATCTGACAGGCAAGA
Organism: Paenibacillus sp. SY21-1; assembly: GCF_005222705.1. Taxonomy (GTDB): domain Bacteria; phylum Bacillota; class Bacilli; order Paenibacillales; family Paenibacillaceae; genus Pristimantibacillus. The sequence goes on from NZ_STGF01000031.1 coordinate 76,178, forward strand.
AGCTGTCCGATAAAATCTACTACCGTCACTCGATGTACTCCGGCGGCCTTAAAGCTACTCCGGCGCAAGAGATGATCAAGAACAAGCCAGAGCGCGTTATCGAGCTGGCTGTACACGGCATGTTGCCTAAGAACCGTCTTGGCAACAAAATGAAGCTTAAACTTAAAGTATACGCAGGTGCGGAACATCCACATCAAGCACAAAACCCAGAAGTTTACGAACTTCGCGGTTAATAAAGAGGAGGACAAGTTTCATGGCTCAAGTGCAATACTATGGAACCGGTCGTCGTAAACACTCTGTTGCACGTGTACGTCTTGTGCCGGGTGAAGGACGAATCATTGTTAACAAACGTGATCTGAACGAATATTTTGGTCTGGAAACACTTAAACTGATCGTTAAGCAGCCGCTTAACCTGACTGAAACATTGTCGAAATACGATGTTCTGGTTATCGCTAACGGCGGCGGCATGTCCGGCCAAGCTGGCGCTATCCGTCACGGCATCTCCCGCGCTCTGCTTAAAGCAGATCCTGAGTTCCGTCCGGCTTTGAAGCGCGCAGGCTTCCTGACTCGTGATCCGCGTATGAAAGAACGTAAGAAATACGGTCTTAAAGCGGCTCGTCGCGCTCCACAATTCTCGAAACGTTAATATCCCTTGTGTTACAAGGATACTGCCTCTGGCCTATGCGGCCAGAGGCTTTTTATTTTGTCTGGAGAATTGTCGGCAGCCCGGATCAGAGCCCTGCAATTGTGTAGCCTAGAGAGGGTTAGTCGACGGATTTCCCTCCTGCATGTCGCTTGTCAGGGCTAATTGAGAATAAGACTTAATTTCATTTTGGGCAAAACTTTTGGTTGAACATTGCGGTTGTTGGACGTATAATTATAATACAGACTAAGTCACTAGGAATTAACGACGGAGGGCATACACATGAACCTTTTTGAGAAAGAGGCGCTAATTGCAAAAAAAGCGGTCGAGCTGGAGGACGCTACGCCTGAGGAAGTCATTGCATTTGCGGTTGAAACGTTCCCGAAGATCACCTTTGCTTGCAGCTTTGGCGCAGAGGACGTTGTTCTGGTCGATATGCTGCAAAAGATCAGCCCTAAAACGGATATTTTCTACCTAGATACAGATTTTCATTTCAAGGAGACCTATGAAACGCGCGATCGGATGGCAGAGCGTTATCCAGGCATCCCGTTCGTAGAGGTGAAGCCGGAAATTACGCCTGAAGAGCAGGCCGCCCAATACGGGGAGGAGCTTTGGAAGACGGACGCCAACGCTTGCTGCGACATTCGCAAGGTTAAGCCGCTTATGAATATTTTGTCCAAATACGAGGCATGGATCACGGGGATTCGCCGCGACCAAGCGCCTACACGGGCCAATTCGAAGAAGATTGAATACGATACGAAGTTTGGTTTGGTGAAATTCAACCCGATTGCCCATTGGACGACTGAAGATGTCTGGAACTACATCCGCGAGAATAAGGTTATTTACAACCCGCTGCATGACCAGCATTACCCTAGCATTGGCTGCGAGCATTGCACGCGTAAAGTAATGCCGGGCGAAGATCCGCGTGCCGGACGATGGTCCGGTCAGGAAAAAACGGAATGCGGCTTGCATAAATAATGCGTGCTTGCGTCGGTTCGGTTATAAATGTTTTCATTGGAGGTATTTCATAACAGCCGTACGCCACAGGCTAACCGATGAATCCGCGTAAGCTTGACGTACAGCGTTCAGTGCTGCTTGAAACAGCTCGGCAATCGGTAACGCTATACATGGCTTTTGAGCGGCCTTAGGTTTGTCTCATAATCCACCATCTCGTCCCATATAATGAATGAGCGTGCCGCATAGAGCGGCCTTTAGAGGGCTTATTCATTTGATGGAGACGGGGTGGTTTTTTTATGCGCCGGATAAGTAGGCATGTGGTGGTTTGGATGACGCATAAAGGGTTGTTCAGACTTGGTATCGGCTTGGTAGCTGTTCTGCTTGCCGGCGTTCTGCTGAGCAGGACGCTGCCGGGGCAGACGGAGAAAACGTGGTCCTACTGGTCGCTTCCGCTGTCCGGAGTGACGATCGGCATTGATGCCGGACACGGCGGAGTGGACGGAGGTGCAAGCAGCAAGCAGGGACTCGTGGAGAAGGACTTGAATTTGGCAATCGCGCTGTATTTGCGCGATTATTTGCAGCAAGCCGGGGCGGTAGTCGTTATGACCAGAGAGGGCGATTACGACCTGGCTACGGGAGATGCGAGAGCCTACAGCAAGCGCAAAACGGAGGATTTGAAAAAGAGGGTGGCCTTGCTGCGCGAAAGTAAGCCTGCAGCCGTTATCAGCATCCACATGAACAGCATTCCGTCCGCGAAATGGTCAGGGGCGCAAACCTTCTACCATCCTGACAACCACCCGGACAATCGTGCGCTGGCTATATTCATTCAAGACGAAATGAAACGGAATTTAACGAATACGACCCGAGTGGCTGGAACCGTCAAAGATGTATATGTGCTTAAATCGTTGCAGGATATTCCGACTGCGCTGGTCGAGGTTGGATTTTTATCGAATCCGGGCGAAGCCGAGCGACTGGCGAACGCCGAGTATCAGCGCCAAGTTGCAGCTTCCGTGTATGAGGGGATACTGCGTTACAGCTCGGGCGAGAAGCTCGGCAATATGTAGCCTGCGCTGGAGGGGATAGCAAGCCCATGGTGGGTTGCTTGGCTGATTGTGGTATAATAAGCCTTATTGGCAAGGCTTATTATGTAAGGGTGGGAGAATGAAAATGCTAACACGCGAACAAGCAATTGAAGCCGTCGAATCGGTGACGGCTTCCTATACCGCGGAACAAGTCACGTTCCGCGATGTGATGGTCCGGGACCGTCAGGTTTCACTGACGGTCCTGGGCGCCAGCGCGGCTGCGCAGCCCGCGCTTGAGGCCTCGCTCCGCGAGGCGCTGGCGCGCCTGGGCGCCGAAACCGTGCACTGCCGGTTTCGCGCGGCCGAGGGCGCGCCTGCAGCGGGCGCAGGCGGGGCTACGCCGCCGCCCGCCGCAGGGGGCTCTGTCCCGGTGCAGGGGCACGGGACGGACATTGCGAGCCCGCTGCTGGCTGAGGACAGCGGGGTGCAGTTTATCGCCGTAGCGAGCGGCAAGGGCGGCGTAGGCAAGTCCACGGTGACCGTCAATCTGGCGGTCGCCCTTGCCCGCAGGGGCAAACGTGTCGGCATTATTGACGCCGACATCTACGGCTTTAGCGTGCCCGATATGATGGGCATCGAGGAGCGGCCGGAAATCGTCAACGAACGTGTCGTGCCGATTGAGCGTTTTGGAGTCAAAGTCATTTCAATGGGCTTTTTTGTAGAGGATAACAGCCCAATCGTCTGGCGCGGTCCGATGCTTGGGCGCATGCTGCGCAACTTTTTTCAGGAAATCGCGTGGGGCGAGCTTGATTATGTGCTGCTAGACTTGCCGCCGGGAACAGGCGATATTGCGCTTGACGTGCATCAGATCATCCCTCAGAGCAAGGAAATTATCGTTACGACGCCGCATGCGACAGCAGCGTTCGTAGCGGCGCGCGCAGGGGCAATGGCGATCAAAACCGAGCATGAAATACTCGGCATCGTCGAGAATATGTCGTATTATGTATCGACGTCTACGGGGGAGAAGGAGTACGTATTCGGCAGAGGCGGCGGAGCAAGGCTTGCGGAAACGCTGCATGCCGATTTGCTGGCCCAAATCCCGTTAGGGGCGCCGGACAACCATCCATCGGAGCCTGATTTTTCGCCTTCCGTATACAAGGAAAACAGCGAGACCGGACAGCTCTATCTCGAATTGGCGGATCGCGTGCTTAGCAAATGCGAAGGCTGATTGACCAGCCGGCCTCTTCTTTTTCGCGATAAAAAATAGACCGCCCTTTTTCGCAAATGTGCGATAGGGGACGGTCGTTTTTTATGCTTGTCGCGAAAGATTTTGGACACAGCTGCTGGTCAGTCTTCTTAAACAACATGCGCCGCAATCGATCGCGAACGCGCCGGTTTAGCTTTCCGAGCTTCCTTGCTCGCTGTCCGAGCTGGATTCTTCGCTTTGCTGATCCTCTTCCCCCGAAGAATCCTGATTTTCTTCATCCTTCTTTTTTTCCACCTTTTCATTGGGCTTAGGCTCCAGTTGCTCCTGTACGGCTTTCTTCATAAGCTCCAGCACTTCAAGCCTGAAAAGCGGATTTTGCATCGATTCCTGCATCAGCGACATAACTTCCTTGCGGTATTGCGTGCTTTGCAGCACCTCCAGAATCATTTTGTCCATCTCCGGCGTTTTAAGCACTTTGACGAGATCGGCTTGGTAGGACGGATCTTTAATGAGCTCTTTGTGGATCGTTTTATTTTCCTTCACAACCGCCTTGGCAAATTCGCCGGCGAACCTGGTGTCCGTCATCAGCTTTTTGATCACTTTGTCGTATTCGGGGGATACGAGAACATCTTTAACCGCAAGGCGGACCTCCTCTTGGTCTTGTACAGATAACATCCGCGTGCCCTGGCCTTTGTAGCCGGACTGATTAATGGCCGATTGCTGGAGAGCAAGCTGGGCATCCTCCGTTTTGAGAATATCGATGACCATTGACTTCATATCCTTATAACTCACCTGCTCGCCGCCGCTTGACGGTTGAGCGCCGCAGCCCGCCAACAGCAGCATGAGCGCGGCAATCAACAGCGATAAGACCCTCCTTGTACGCATGTTTAGCATGCTCCCTTCTATATGATGGCTTGGCATTTCCATGGAATCGTATCGTTAGAGCGCTTGTAGCTGTTTTTATTATGCGCATTGTTCACTGGATTATCATGTAGAGGGTTTAGCTTTTTGCTGTGAACGTGGTAAAATAAAGGATAATGCGGAAGCTGGCTTTTGCCGGCTGGGCAATATAGGAGGGCTTAGCCTTAATCGGGAGGATTTTGTTAATGAATTTGAAAAGATGGTTCTTTTTATTCTGGAGCAGCATGGCTGTCGGGGCCTTTGTATGCGTAGTCACTGGAGCGATTATGCAGCTTGCCGACCCGGAATTTGGATTTCTTGGCTTTAAAGCGGCAGGCTTTAACGTTTTAATGATGGCTATGGTTGGCTTGATGATCGGGGCTTTTAGCCAAATGGGCTTTTTTGCTTATCTGACGTTGAATTACATCGCGCTTAGCGTATTCGGCAAGCAGTATTTGTGGAATGCGCTGCAGGGCTATACGACCGTATTCGCTGCGATCGGGTTGGGCTATTTGCTTTATGAGAAGCATCTGAATAATTGGTTTTTCTGGGTGCTGCCGTTGCTGCTCGTTCTGCTGTCCGCGCTTGTTACCCAGCTGAAGGTGAAGCAAACGAACAAATCTGCGCTCGTTCCTACGATGTTCTTGATGGTCGTTATAACGTTTATCGAGTCATGGCCGGCAATCAAGGGGGATACGAACGTGCTGGCGATTATCTTTATGATCGTCCCGCTGTTCGTATGCAATGCGTACCAAATTATGCTGATGCATCGTCTTACCAAAAAAGAAGCAACCGACTCGTCGGCAGTAGCCGCCAAACCGGTTGCATAATCAATTAATTTATGAACGCGGCGGCATCCAGCTGCGGGAAGGCGGAAGCTGCCTTGTCCTGCACGGTTTTGCCGTCGCTTTCCGTTTGCGCGATCAACCCCGATACGGATACAAAATCGTAGCCCTTTGCCCGAAGCTGATCGATAACGACAGGCAGCGCCTCATGCGTCTGTTTGACGGAATCGCTGGCATGGAATAGTACAATGTCACCGGGATGAGCTCTGCTTACAACGCGGTCAATGATTTTTTCTGTGCCGATGTTCATCCAATCCATGGAATCGGTATCCCACTGAATAACTTTGTATTGGAGCTCATCGGCGATGCGCAGCACCCGTTTGTCGAAATCGCCGTTCGGCAGGCGAATAAGATTTGGCTGTTTCCCGGTTACATCGGACAAAATGGTGTGGGCTGTCGTAATTTGCGTTCTTATTTCCTCGTCGGTCAGCTTGCTGTAGTTGTCGTGCTTGTGTCCATGACTGCCGATCTCAAAGCCGGCCTCTTGAATTTTGCGGACGATCTCAGGGTGAGCCTGGCTCCAAGGCGCGGAAAGGAAGAAGGTGGCCTGCGAAATGTTTTTTTCCTTCAGCACTTGCAGTATCGGCTCTGTACGTTTGTCCCCCCAGCTGATGTCGAACGTTAGCGCCATCATCTTTTTCTCGGTCGGTACGCTGTAGATAGCGGCAGGCTGCTGCGGCGCGAACACCGTAATATTGTCGCGTTCGGCGTAGATAATGCCGATGGAGAACACGACAGCGATTGCCATTAAGAAGTACTTTTTCATCTTGCGTCCGTTCAATACATAAAACACGTTCATAGGAATGGCTCTCCTCTCTGAGTAGAAGCTTGTTTACTACAATCTATGCTCGTACCATGCAGATATTCGTACAAGTTGCAGGTTGTCCGCCGAACGGTTGCAAACGACTTTTATAGTTGTTAAAAGCATGTGTAATAAAATTTCCAATATTTGAGCATAACAATAAAGCAGTGTCGCAACGCGCAAGCGTGAGACGTTGCTTTTTTGTTCAAATATGAGACTTTATAGGCGACATGCCTATAAGCACTTATATTTAGAAGCGGATCGTTGACGCTTTCATGGGTTGCGTTGGCCATTTGCGCTTGCATATAAGCGGCTGTACATCTAAAGGAGGTCACTCACTGCAATGCTCGGAATATTGTTCAACGATAAAGAGTGCAAAGAACTTGACTATGTCCTTCGCAAAGAATTGGATGAAATGCTGTTGGATCTCGGCGATACCCGACTGGACGGAGATATAAAACAAGCGATCACGCGCAGGTACAAGATTATCTTCAGAATGTACGCCCGCATAGCCTCTCCGAAGGAGCTGTCCCGTTACGCCTTAAATGCTCGATCGTACCGCCAACATTAACATCTTGAAGCGGGCCATGCTTAATGAGTAGCTGCATAAAACGGCGATAATAGCTGGAGTTGTATGTGGAAGACGAAGCAGCTTCAGTAGCGAAAAACAATTAAATTCTTGGATTTTAAAAAAAAATGAAAAAAGGGGTTGCATTTAATTGGGCCCCTGTGATATATTATTTCTTGTCGCCGCGAGCATAACGCGAACGACACGAAAGAAAAGCTTGCTCTTTGAAAACTGAACAACGAGTGAAACTGCCCCACTTCTTATGAAGTGGAAAAGCGATAAAACAAGTAATGAGCTACCAACAAACCTGGATCTTTTCTCTCCGACCTCGGTCGAAGCGAAAAATCCTTTATGGAGAGTTTGATCCTGGCTCAGGACGAACGCTGGCGGCGTGCCTAATACATGCAAGTCGAGCGGAG